>NZ_JBTLRI010000009.1:0-1141 GCF_054482675.1 Maricaulis sp. CAU 1757 | reverse complement strand
TCAAGACCCCTAGCGCCGATGGTACTGCGTCTTAAGACGTGGGAGAGTAGGTCGTCGCCCGGTCTGCACGCCAGAGACAACAAGATCCCTCCACAATAATCAAAATGCAAAATATGCCCCGCTTCGCGGGGTGTTTTTGTCTCCGGAGACCGGTTGACCCGGGGAGCCGGAGTGCTAGAAGACCGGTCCGCCTTCGGGTGGGCGCCCTGATGCGGGGTGGAGCAGTCCGGTAGCTCGTCAGGCTCATAACCTGAAGGTCGTAGGTTCAAATCCTACCCCCGCACCCAAAGCAAAACCCCCGGCCGCCTGGTCGGGGGTTTTTGCTTGTGTGGACTCGCGGGCAAAGTCCGTGCCTTGAAGGTGTTCCCACCCTGCCGCGCAAAAGCAGCCGCAATGCGGCCGGCTGTCCGGACCGCGTGTGCGAGGCCCTGGCATTCATGCAGCGGACGGTGGGCCCGGATGATCAACACGACGCACGCGGAAGAGCGGCCATGGGCATGCCTGTCCTGGAGCCGGTCGATGTGCTGGCTCGGCTGGTCGGCTTCGCACCCGGGCCTGGAGGCGGGGTCCGTGTGCCGGCGAGGCGTCGCGGTTGAAGCGCTGCGGGGGGAGGGCGACTCGCATGTGCCGGTTTCGACCCCATCTCTCTTTCCAGACACGCCCGCGAGACGCGGCCGCAATGGCCGGGGCGCTCGGGGTGGTGGGTCTAATGGCGACCACGATGTGCAGTTAGTCTGCGGTCTGGCTCAAGCAGGGCCGGCGCCGTGTCACGGCAGGGCTCGGGCCTGTGGACAAGTGGTTGGGTGGCGGCGCCCGCAAGCCAGTCGGGTGCCATGGCCTGCATCGCGGTGCAGTCGCCGCGTTGACTCTCCGCAGGGCTCGTTTAAAAGCCGCCTTCCTCGACGGGGCGCCCAGCACAGCGGGCACGTCGGAGAGGCCGGGGCAACACCGCCTCCGCATTGATCCAGCCGCCCGTCTGACGGGCACTGCGAAGACCGCGGAAAAGGTGATTGACTTGGCGAACTGGGCGGCTTAAACCCCGCCCTCCCTTGGAGAGGGGCGCCGGTGACGGGGTCTGGGTTTCGAGGGGGAAGGCGACGGTCTTCCGGAATTTTCATCGGCTGCTTCGGCGCTGCAGAAA
>NZ_JBTLRI010000008.1:0-2500 GCF_054482675.1 Maricaulis sp. CAU 1757 | reverse complement strand
ACGCTCCGCTACCACTCAATCATAAGATTGAATCCGCAGCTTCGGTGTATCACTTAAGCCCCGTTACATTTTCCGCGCAGGAGCGCTTGACCAGTGAGCTGTTACGCTTTCTTTAAAGGATGGCTGCTTCTAAGCCAACCTCCTGGTTGTCTAAGCACTCCCACATCGTTTCCCACTTAGTGATAACTTAGGGACCTTAGCTGGCGGTCAGGGCTGTTTCCCTCTCCACTACGGACCTTAGCACCCGCAGTGTGTCTGCCTCGCATTACTCCATGGTATTCGGAGTTTGGTTAGGTTTGGTAAGTCGTTGGGACCCCCTAGCCCATCCAGTGCTCTACCCCCATGGGTATTCACGAGACGCTCTACCTAAATAGATTTCGCGGAGAACCAGCTATTTCCGGGTTTGATTGGCCTTTCACCCCTATCCACAAGTCATCCCCGTCTTTTTCAACAGACGTGGGTTCGGTCCTCCAGTGCGTGTTACCGCACCTTCAACCTGCTCATGGATAGATCACCCGGCTTCGGGTCTCATCCCTCGAACTCAGTCGCCCTATTCAGACTCGCTTTCGCTACGCCTACACCTATCGGCTTAAGCTTGCTCGAGAGACGAAGTCGCTGACCCATTATACAAAAGGTACGCCGTCAGGCTTGCGCCCTCCGACTGCTTGTAGGCGTCCAGTTTCAGGGTCTGTTTCACTCCCCTCGTCGGGGTGCTTTTCACCTTTCCCTCACGGTACTGGTTCACTATCGGTCATGTAGGAGTACTTAGGCTTGGAGGATGGTCCCCCCATGTTCAGACAGGATTTCACGTGTCCCGCCCTACTCGAGTCTCTTATCGTTCCTACCCGTACGGGGCTGTCACCCACTGCGGCCCGACTTTCCAGACGGTTCCGGTTCGATTGATAAGAGCACTGGCCTGGTCCGCGTTCGCTCGCCACTACTAGCGGAGTCTCAATTGATGTCCTTTCCTCCGGGTACTTAGATGTTTCAGTTCCCCGGGTTTGCCTCGCACACCTATGTATTCAGTGTGCGATACCGCCTAAGCGGTGGGTTTCCCCATTCGGATATTCTCGGATCAAAGCCTGCTCGCAGCTCCCCGAGACTTTTCGCAGCGTGCCACGTCCTTCATCGCCTCTACATGCCAAGGCATCCACTAAACGCCCTTTTGACGCTTGATCTTGAAATTGATGCTCATGCACGGTGAACGCCTCGCCACTCTTTCGAAAGCCGTGCAAGCTTTCGCGATCGTGACAAGACCCGGCATGAACCTCGGTCAGGATGTCTCTTCAGTGCCACCTCAATCGGCGACACCCTCCACAACAATGTCAAATATCCGTGCACCTGCCAGGCAGGGCACGAAACCTGTGCTTTCTGTCAAACCGCGTGTTTTCTGGTGGAGCTGGACGGGATCGAACCGACGACCTGAAGCTTGCAAAGCTACCGCTCTCCCAACTGAGCTACAGCCCCTTAGAAAATGCGATCCGCCACTCTCAACGCAGCTCGGAATGCAAACAGATGGTCGATGGTGGGCCTGGGTAGACTCGAACTACCGACCTCACGCTTATCAGGCGTGCGCTCTAACCACCTGAGCTACAGGCCCGAAATTCATCGTGTTCCACACTGTTTCGTGCATTACCGGCGCGAAAACGCGGCGACCCCGTCCGATGACGAGGTCTGACTGGAAAGAGAAACGAAGACGGCGGTGACTGCCTGTTTTGCCGGTGATCAGACCTGGCGTGAAAGCCATGCCTGTCCCGACTTGAGTTCCAAGAGACCGAGAACGGCGGACGGGCAGAGCCCGGCGCCGATTGACGGTCATCCTTAGAAAGGAGGTGATCCAGCCGCAGGTTCCCCTACGGCTACCTTGTTACGACTTCACCCCAGTCGCTGATCCTACCGTGGCCGCCTGCCTCCCGAAGGTTAGCGCGGCGTCGTCGGGTAATACCAACTCCCATGGTGTGACGGGCGGTGTGTACAAGGCCCGGGAACGTATTCACCGCGGCATGCTGATCCGCGATTACTAGCGATTCCAACTTCATGCCTTCGAGTTGCAGAAGACAATCCGAACTGAGACAGTTTTTTGAGATTAGCTCTCTGTCACTGCCATTGTAGCACGTGTGTAGCCCTACCCGTAAGGGCCATGAGGACTTGACGTCATCCCCACCTTCCTCCGGCTTGACACCGGCGGTCCCGTTAGAGTGCCCAGCCAAACCTGCTGGCAACTAACGGCGAGGGTTGCGCTCGTTGCGGGACTTAACCCAACATCTCACGACACGAGCTGACGACAGCCATGCAGCACCTGTATCCAATCCAGCCGAACTGAAGGAAAGCATCTCTGCGATCCGCGATTGGTATGTCAAGGGTAGGTAAGGTTCTGCGCGTTGCTTCGAATTAAACCACATGCTCCACCGCTTGTGCGGGCCCCCGTCAATTTCTTTGAGTTTTAACCTTGCGGCCGTACTCCCCAGGCGGAGAGCTTAATGCGTTAGCTGCGTCACCT
>NZ_JBTLRI010000007.1:0-24807 GCF_054482675.1 Maricaulis sp. CAU 1757 | reverse complement strand
GCCGCCAGCTTCCGCCAGCACCATCGTGATCGCCGCCGTCAGCGTCGTCTTGCCGTGGTCAACGTGACCAATCGTGCCGATGTTCGCGTGCGGCTTTGTGCGCTCAAACTTTTCCTTCGCCATCGATCTCGCTCCGAATTCGCGTTCTTGTTCTAACTTGCCCGAGGTTCGCCTTAGGCGGACTTGGCAATGACTTCTTGCTCAACCGCTTTGGGCACAGCCTCATAGTGGTCGAATTGCATGGTGAACTGGGCCCGACCCTGAGTGGCCGAACGCAGGTTGTTGACGTAGCCGAACATGTTCGCCAGCGGCACCATCGCGTTCACGACGGTGGCGTTGCCGCGCATTTCCTGCCCGGCGATCTGGCCGCGGCGGGAGTTCAGGTCGCCGATGACCGAACCGGTATACTCGTCCGGCGTCACCACTTC
This sequence comes from Maricaulis sp. CAU 1757, assembly GCF_054482675.1. NCBI lineage: Bacteria > Pseudomonadati > Pseudomonadota > Alphaproteobacteria > Maricaulales > Maricaulaceae > Maricaulis > Maricaulis sp. CAU 1757. Next base: position 24,379 of record NZ_JBTLRI010000007.1, on the reverse strand, counting down.
GACCTTCATGATCGGCTCGAGCAGCTTCGGTGCACAATGCGCCTTGGCTTCACGGAAGGCGGCACGGGCCGCGATCTCGAAGGCCAGGACACTGGAGTCCACGTCGTGGTACGCACCGTCGACCAGGGTCGCGTGGACGTCGATCACCGGGAAGCCGGCAATCAGGCCGCCATCCATGACCGACTTGAGGCCCTTCTCGACGCCCGGCACGTATTCGCGCGGCACGTTGCCGCCGACGATCTTGGATTCGAACACGAAGCCCGAACCCGGCTCGCCCGGAGCAAATTCGATCTTGACCCGCGCGAACTGGCCGGAACCGCCCGACTGCTTCTTGTGGGTGTAATCGATGAGGCCGGCCTTGCCGAGCGATTCCCGGTACGCCACCTGCGGCGCGCCGATATTCGCTTCGACCTTGAACTCGCGCTTCATGCGATCGACCAGGATGTCGAGGTGCAGCTCGCCCATGCCGGCAATGATCGTCTGACCGGATTCCTCGTCCGTCTTCATGCGGAAGGACGGATCCTCGGCGGCCAGGCGCTGCAGGGCCACGCCCAGCTTCTCCTGGTCACCCTTGGACTTCGGCTCGATGGCGAGCTCGATGACCGGATCCGGGAATTCCATGCGCTCGAGGATCACCGGATGCGCCGGGTCACACAGCGTGTCACCGGTCGTGGTGTCCTTGAGGCCCGCGATGGCGACGATGTCACCGGCGTAGCATTCCTTGATGTCTTCACGGCTGTTGGAATGCATCAGCAGCATGCGGCCGATACGCTCTTTCTTTTCCTTCACCGTGTTGAGCAGGGAGATGCCCGTCTCGAGGTGACCGGAATACATGCGCGCGAAGGTCAGCGAACCGACGAACGGGTCGTTCATGATCTTGAACGCCAGCAGCGAGGTCGGCTCGTCGTCGCTCGCCTTGCGAACGACTTCTTTCTCGGTCTTGAAGTCGATGCCCTTGATGGCCGGAACCTCGGTCGGGTTCGGCAGGAAATCGACGACGGCGTCAAGCAGAGGCTGGACACCCTTGTTCTTGAACGCCGTGCCACACAGGATCGGGTTGAAGGACAGGTTGATGCAGCCCTTGCGGATCAGCTTCTTGAGAACATCCTCGGACGGCTCTTCGCCTTCCAGGTACGCTTCCATCACGGCCTCGTCCTGCTCCACGGCAGTCTCGACCAGCTTCTCGCGGTACTCGGCAGCCTTGTCGGCAAGCTCGGCGCGGATCTCGCGCACTTCCCAGGTCGCCCCCAGGTTCTCGCCCTGCCAGACCAGCTCTTTCATGGTGAGGAGGTCGATCACGCCTTCGAATTCGGTTTCCGAACCGATCGGCAGCTGAACGCAAAGCGGCGTCGAGCCGAGGCGCTCTTCGATCATTCTCACGCAGTTGTAGAAATCGGCACCCAGCTTGTCCATCTTGTTGACGAACACCATGCGCGGAACCTTGTACCGGTCGGCCTGACGCCAGACAGTCTCGGTCTGCGGCTCGACACCGGCATTGGCATCCAGGCAGCACACGGCACCGTCGAGCACACGCAGCGAACGCTCGACTTCAATCGTGAAGTCGACGTGCCCGGGGGTGTCGATGATGTTCAGGCGCTTCTCGTTCCAGAAACAGGTCGTCGCAGCCGAGGTGATCGTGATGCCACGCTCCTGCTCCTGCTCCATCCAGTCCATGGTGGCGGCACCATCGTGCACTTCACCAATCTTGTGGGACTTGCCGGTGTAATAGAGGATCCGCTCGGTCGTCGTCGTCTTGCCGGCATCAATGTGAGCCATGATGCCGAAGTTGCGGTAGTCCTCGATTTTGTAGTCGCGGGCCATTGTCTGGGTCCTTGGTACGGGCGGTGCCGGTGAGTGGGCTACCAGCGGTAGTGCGAGAAGGCCCGGTTGGCTTCCGCCATCCGGTGGGTGTCTTCACGCTTCTTGACGGCCGTGCCACGGTTGGAGGCAGCATCCATCATTTCAGCAGCGAGACGCTCGCGCATCGTGTTCTCGTTGCGACCCCGGGCCGCGCCGGTCAGCCAGCGAATGGCAAGAGCTTTCTTGCGTTCCTGACGGACTTCGACCGGCACCTGATAGGTGGCACCACCAACACGGCGGGAGCGCACCTCAACTTCAGGGGCAACATTATCCAGGGCATCGTGGAAGACGCGGATAGGCTCGCGCTTCATCTTCTCTTCGACAATGTCGAGAGCGCCATAGACGATCCGCTCGGCGACGGACTTTTTGCCGTCGAGCATGATGTAGTTCATGAATTTCGTGAGATCGCGATCTCCGAACTTCGGGTCCGGATGAATTTCGCGTTTCTCTGCGCGGTGACGACGCGACATGGACGTCTCCCTTACTTAGGACGCTTGGCGCCGTACTTCGAACGGCGTTGCTTACGGTCCTTGACGCCCTGGGTATCCAGAACGCCGCGAAGAATGTGATAGCGGACACCCGGAAGGTCCTTCACGCGGCCACCGCGGATAAGGACTACAGAGTGCTCCTGCAGATTGTGACCCTCACCCGGAATGTAGCTCACAACTTCGTGCCCATTGGTCAGTCGCACTTTGGCAACCTTCCGGAGCGCCGAGTTCGGCTTCTTCGGGGTCGTGGTATAGACTCTCGTGCAAACGCCACGGCGCTGCGGGCAAGCCTGAAGAGCCGGCACTTTGTTGCGCTTCGGCTTGTCTTTTCGCGGCTTGCGAATGAGCTGGTTGATTGTCGGCATCCCGCTCTTATCCGTTCCTGATCTCAACAACCACGCCCCCCAACACCAAGGTGCCGGTGGACGCAAATAACGACGCCGACGCTCGAACCGAAGTTCGCACGGCGGTGTCCGGGCTTTTTTGCGTTACCGTGGACGACGTCTAACCAAGTGGTTACGGCCCGTCCTTCAAACGAGCGCGGAAACTACGCATGCGACTCGGTTCCGTCAAGCGTCCCAGCAGAGTTTTTCTGAGCCACATCCAGCTGCCCTGCATCCATAGAAAAAGGCCGCCGGTGTCCCGACGGCCTTTTCCCTGCCATTACAGGCGGATCGAGCGTTCTGACGCCTAGTTCGACCCGGTGTCTTCGGCCATTTCCTCGGCAGCTGCCTCGGCGATTTCAGCCGGCAGGCCTTCCTCTTCGACGGCAGTCTGGCGTTCGGCCAGCAACTCGGCGTCCAGATCGTCGGCCAGTTGCTGGTACTCGCGCATCATCGAGCCGGTACCGGCGGGAATCAGGCGACCGACAATGACGTTCTCCTTCAGCCCCTCCAGCGTGTCCTCCTTGCCCTGTACGGCAGCTTCGGTGAGCACGCGGGTGGTTTCCTGGAAGGAGGCCGCGGAGATGAAGGAGCGCGTCTGCAGCGAGGCCTTGGTGATACCCAGCAGGACCGGGTCGCCGGTGGCCGGACGCTTCTTGGCCTTCTCCAGGGCCTCGTTGGTCTCGATGAACTCGATCTTGTCGACCTGTTCAGCGGCCAGGTAGCTGCTGTCACCCGGATCCTTGACTTCGACCTTCTGCAGCATCTGCCGGACAATCACTTCGATGTGCTTGTCGTTGATCGGCACGCCCTGCAGTCGGTAGACCTCCTGAATCTCGTTGATCAGGTAGTTGGCCAGCGCCGGGACGCCGAGAATGGCGAGGATGTCATGCGGCGCCGGGTGACCGTCGAGCAGGTATTCGCCCTTCTGGATGTAATCGCCTTCCTGGACCGTCAGGTGCTTGCCCTTGGGCACCAGGTATTCGACCTTTTCCATCTCCTCGTCGTCCGGAACAATCGCGATACGACGCTTGTTCTTGTAGTCACGGCCGAACTCCACCTTGCCGGTGATTTCCGCGATGACCGCGTGGTCCTTCGGACGGCGCGCCTCGAACAGCTCGGCAACACGCGGCAGACCACCGGTGATATCGCGCGTCTTGGCGCCCTCGGTCGGGATACGCGCGACGATGTCGCCCGGACGGACGGTATCGCCGTTGGAGACCGAGAGAATGGCCCCGACCGCCAGCATGTAGCTTGCCGTCGTGCCGTTGGGCAGCTTGATCGGCTCGCCCTGGTCGTCGGCAATGACAATGGTCGGCTGGATGGCATTGGTTTTCGCACCGCCACGCCAGTCGATGACCACCTTCGATGCGATGCCCGTGGCTTCGTCGGTCTCTTCCTTGACCGAGACACCGTCGGTGATGTCGACGAACTTCACCGTACCGCCGACTTCCGACACGATCGGAGCGGTATACGGATCCCATTCGGCCAGGCGCTGACCGCGCTCGACCTTGGAATTGTCCTTGACGCGCAGCTTGGTGCCGTAGCCCAGCTTGTAGGACTCCAGCTCCTTGCCCTCACCGTTGACCACCGTCACCTGCATGTTGCGGCTCATGACGATCAGGTCGCCATCGGCATTGGTCACCGTCGACGGGTTCTTGAAGACGATCTTGCCCTCATGCGTCGCCTCGACGAAGGACTGCTCGGAGACCTGGGCGGTACCACCGATGTGGAAGGTCCGCATGGTCAGCTGGGTGCCCGGCTCGCCGATCGACTGGGCGGCAATCACGCCCACGGCTTCACCGATATTGACCCGCGTGCCGCGTGCCAGGTCGCGACCGTAACAGGTCGCACACACACCGACCCGCGTCTCGCAGGTCAGCGGCGAGCGCGCGAACACGCTCTGAACGCCGGCCTGGTCGATGGCCACGGCCAGATCCTCGTCGACATAGGTGTCGGCGGCACAGATTACTTCGCCGGTCTTGGGGTGCTTGACCTCAGCCGCCGTGGTGCGACCCAGCAGGCGCTGCTCGAGCGAGACGATGATGTCACCACCATCGACGACCGCATCGATCTCGAAGCCCTGCGAAGTGCCGCAATCATGCTCGGTGATGATGCAGTCCTGCGCCACGTCGACGAGACGGCGGGTCAGGTAACCCGAGTTCGCCGTTTTCAGGGCGGTGTCGGCCAGACCCTTACGGGCACCGTGCGTGGAGTTGAAGTATTCAAGGACGGTCAGGCCCTCCTTGAAGTTCGAGATGATCGGCGTCTCGATGATCTCGCCGGACGGTTTGGCCATCAGGCCGCGCATGCCGGCCAGCTGCTTCATCTGGTTCTTCGAACCACGAGCACCCGAGTGGGCCATCATGTAGACCGAGTTGATCTCCGCGGTGCGGCCGTCATCATTGACCTTGCTCTTGGAGATCTCGTCCATCATCGCGTCGGCGACATTGTCGGTACACTTGGCCCAGGCGTCGACGACCTTGTTGTACTTCTCGCCCTTGGTGATCAGGCCATCCACATACTGCTGCTCGTAATCGGCAACCAGGGTGCGGGTTTCGCCGACCAGGTCCGCCTTGGCGTCCGGGATCAGCATGTCGTCCTTGCCGAAGGAAATACCGGCCTTGGCCGCTTCCTTGAAGCCGAGGCCCATGATCTGGTCACAGAAGATCACCGTCGCCTTCTGGCCGCAGTGGCGGTAGACCTGATCGATCAGGCCGCCAATGGCTTTCTTGGTCAGAAGCTCGTTGACCATTTCCGGCTGCATTTTGGCGTGCTTGGGAAGCAGGTCGATGATCATCTTGCGACCCGGCGTGGTGTCGATCACCTTGGTGATCTCGTTGCCGTCGGCATCGATGCCTTCCCAGCGCGCCTTGATCTTGGCATGCAGCGACACGAAGCCGCCTTCCAGCGCCGCTTCGAGCTCCGCACGGCTGCCGAAGGACATGCCCTCGCCCGGCTCCTTGTCGTTTTCGATCGACAGGTAGTAGAGGCCCAGCACGATATCCTGAGACGGCACGATGATCGGCTTGCCATTGGCCGGCGACAGGATGTTGTTGGTCGACATCATCAGCGTGCGCGCTTCCAGCTGGGCTTCCAGCGAGAGCGGCACGTGGACGGCCATCTGGTCACCGTCGAAGTCGGCGTTGAAGGCGGCACAGACCAGCGGGTGCAGCTGGATGGCCTTGCCTTCGATCAGCTTCGGTTCGAACGCCTGGATGCCGAGACGGTGCAGGGTCGGCGCCCGGTTCAGCATGACCGGGTGTTCGCGGATCACCTCGTCGAGCACGTCCCAGACCTCCGGACGCTCTTTCTCGACCAGCTTCTTGGACTGCTTGACCGTGCCGGACAGGCCCTTGGCGTCGAGACGCGCATAGATGAACGGCTTGAACAGCTCGAGCGCCATCTTCTTGGGCAGACCGCACTCGTGCAGCTTGAGGTCCGGACCAACCACGATGACCGAACGGCCGGAATAGTCGACGCGCTTGCCGAGCAGGTTCTGGCGGAAGCGGCCCTGCTTGCCCTTGAGCATGTCGGAGAGCGACTTCAGCGGGCGCTTGTTGGCACCGGTGATGACGCGGCCGCGGCGGCCATTGTCGAACAGGGCGTCGACGGATTCCTGCAGCATCCGCTTTTCGTTGCGGATGATGATGTCCGGCGCGCGCAGCTCGATGAGACGCTTGAGGCGGTTGTTGCGGTTGATGACGCGGCGATACAGGTCATTCAGGTCCGAGGTCGCGAAGCGGCCGCCATCCAGCGGCACCAGCGGACGCAGTTCCGGCGGAATGACCGGGATGACGGTCATGATCATCCACTCCGGGCGGTTGCCCGAGGCGATGAAGTTTTCCATCAGTTTGAGACGTTTGGCGTACTTCTTGAGCTTGAGCTCGGACCCGGTCTCCTTCATGTCGTCCCGAACTTTCTGGCACTCGGTCTCGAGGTCCATATTGATCAGGATTTCACGCACGGCCTCGGCACCGATGCCGGCGGTGAAGGCGTCTTCGCCATACTCGTCCTGCGCTTCCATATACTCTTCTTCGGAGAGCAGCTGGAACGGCTGGAGCGGTGTCAGGCCCGGCTCGATGACGACGTAGTTCTCGAAGTAGAGAACCCGCTCGACGTCCTTCAGCGCCATGTCGAGGATCATGGCGATCCGCGACGGCAGGGATTTCAGGAACCAGATGTGGGCGACCGGAGCGGCCAGCTCGATATGGCCCATGCGCTCGCGGCGGACGCGGGCCAGGGTCACTTCAACGCCGCACTTCTCGCAGACGATGCCCTTGTACTTGATGCGCTTGTACTTGCCGCACAGGCACTCATAGTCCTTCACCGGACCGAAGATGCGGGCGCAGAAGAGACCATCACGCTCCGGCTTGAAGGTCCGGTAGTTGATCGTCTCGGGCTTCTTCACCTCACCGAAGGACCAGGAGAGGATTTTCTCCGGGCTGGCCAGTGCAATCCGGATCCGGTCGAAGGACGGGCCTTCCGCGGCCGGATTGAAGATGTTCATGACATCATGGTTCATGTGCCGTCTCCCAAAAGGGGTAGGCGGGACGGAGGGGCGATCCGTCCCGCAAAATAAACTGCAGCCTTAGCCGTTCTTCAGTTCGACGTTGAGGCCGAGCGAGCGCATTTCCTTCACGAGCACGTTGAAGCTCTCCGGAATGCCGGCCTCGAAGGTGTCGTCACCGCGGACAATGGCCTCGTAGACCTTGGTCCGGCCGGCCACGTCATCCGACTTCACCGTCAGCATTTCCTGCAGCGAGTAGGCCGCGCCGTAGGCTTCCAGGGCCCACACTTCCATTTCGCCGAAACGCTGGCCACCGAACTGCGCCTTGCCGCCCAGCGGCTGCTGGGTCACGAGGCTGTACGGGCCGATGGAACGGGCGTGGATCTTGTCGTCGACCAGGTGGTGCAGCTTGAGCAGATGCTTGACGCCGACCGTGACCTTGCGCCGGAACGGCTCACCGGTCTGACCGTCATACAGCGTCACCTGACCGGACGGGTCGAAGCCCGCCAGCTCAAGCATCTCGGCCACATCCGGCTCGCGGGCACCGTCAAAGACCGGGGTCGCGATCGGCACGCCATTGGCCAGGTTACGACCCAGCTCGGCGATGTCCGCATCGGTTTCCGGCAGCTCGCCATCGCCATAGACGCGGACGAGCTCTTTCTTCAGTGCGTCGACGGAGCCGTCGCGCTTGTAGGCCTCATAAGCCTCGCCGATCTGCTTGCCGAGACCGCGGCAGGCCCAACCGAGGTGGGTCTCCAGGATCTGTCCGACATTCATGCGCGACGGCACGCCGAGCGGGTTGAGGACGATGTCGACCGCCTCCCCGTTTTCCAGGAACGGCATGTCCTCGATCGGGTTGATCTTGGAGATGACACCCTTGTTGCCGTGACGGCCGGCCATCTTGTCGCCCGGCTGGAGCTTGCGCTTCACAGCCACGAACACCTTGACCATCTTCATCACGCCCGGCGGCATTTCGTCACCGCGCTGGAGCTTGTCGACCTTGTCCTCGAAACGACGGTCGAGACGCGCCTTGCTGTCGTCGTACTGCTTTTGCAGCGCTTCGACTTCGGCCATCGCCTTCTCGTCGTCCAGACCGATGCGCCACCACTGCGAGCGCGGAGTCTCATCGAGCAGTTCTTCGGTCACGGCACCCTTGGGGAAGCCGCGCGGACCGGAGACAGCCTTCTTGCCGACCAGCAGGTCGTGCAGGCGCTGGTAGATGTTGCGCTCGAGAATGGCGAGCTCGTCATCACGGTCCATGCCGAGGCGTTCGATCTCCTCGCGTTCGATGGAAATCGCCCGCTCATCCTTGTCGACACCGTGACGATTGAAGACGCGGACTTCGACAACCGTGCCGGTAGCACCGGACGGCATGCGCAGCGAGGTGTCACGGACATCCGATGCCTTTTCACCGAAGATGGCGCGCAGGAGTTTCTCCTCCGGCGTCATCGGGCTTTCGCCCTTCGGCGTCACCTTGCCGACCAGGATGTCACCGGCGGCGACTTCAGCGCCAACGGCCACGATGCCGGCCTCGTCGAGATTGCGCAGGGCCTCTTCGCCGACATTGGGAATGTCGCGCGTGATTTCCTCAGGGCCCAGCTTGGTGTCGCGGGCCGCGATCTCGAATTCTTCCAGGTGGATCGAGGTGAACACGTCGTCCCGGACGATCCGCTCGGAGATCAGGATGGAGTCCTCGAAGTTGTAGCCGTTCCACGGCATGAAGGCGACGACGACGTTCCGGCCGAGGGCCAGTTCACCGAGGTCCGTCGAGGGGCCGTCGGCAATGATGTCGCCACCCTTGACCTCGTCACCCACGCGCACGATCGGGCGCTGGTTGATACAGGTCGACTGGTTGGACCGCTGGAACTTGGACAGGCGGTAGATGTCGACGCCCGACTTGGCGGCATCGAGATTCTCCGTCGCCCGGATGACGATACGGGTCGCATCGACCTGCTCGATCACACCGGCCCGGCGGGCCGTGATGGCAGCGCCGGAATCACGGGCCACGACACCTTCCATGCCGGTGCCGACGAGCGGCGCTTCCGCCTTCACGAGCGGCACGGCCTGGCGTTGCATGTTCGAGCCCATGAGGGCGCGGTTGGCGTCGTCGTTTTCCAGGAACGGAATCAGCGCCGCGGCAACCGAAACCACCTGCTTCGGCGACACGTCGATGTATTCCACGTCCTCACGCGGCACCAGCGTCACTTCACCGCCGATGCGGCAGTTGACGAACTCGTTGTCGAGCGTGCCGTCCTCGTTGACGTGGGCATTGGCCTGGGCAATCGCGTAGCGGCTCTCCTGCATGGCCGAGAGGTATTCCACCTCCTCGGTCAGCTTGCCGTCCACGACCTTGCGGTACGGGCTCTCAATGAAGCCGTACTTGTTGACGCGGGCATAGGTCGAAAGCGAGTTGATCAGACCGATATTCGGGCCTTCCGGCGTTTCGATCGGGCAGATCCGGCCGTAGTGGGTCGGGTGCACGTCGCGCACTTCGAAGCCGGCGCGCTCGCGGGTCAGGCCGCCCGGGCCAAGCGCCGACAGGCGACGCTTGTGGGTGACTTCCGAGAGCGGGTTGGTCTGGTCCATGAACTGCGACAGCTGCGAGGAGCCGAAGAATTCGCGAACCGCGGCGGCCGCCGGCTTGGCGTTGACCAGGTCGTGCGGCATCACGGTCTCGATATCGACCGAGCTCATGCGCTCCTTGATGGCGCGCTCCATGCGCAGCAGACCGATGCGGTACTGGTTTTCCATCAGTTCGCCGACCGAACGCACCCGGCGATTGCCGAGATTGTCGATGTCGTCGATCTCACCGCGACCGTCGCGCAGGTCGACCAGGGTCTTGAGGACGGCCAGGATGTCTTCCTTGCGCAGCGTGCGCACATCGTCCTCGGCATCGAGGTCGAGGCGCATGTTCATCTTGACCCGGCCAACGGCCGACAGGTCGTAGCGCTCGGGATCGAAGAACAGGCCCTGGAACATCGCTTCCGCGGTTTCCGGCGTCGGCGGCTCACCCGGGCGCATGACGCGGTAGATGTCCACCAGCGCCTGCTCACGGCTGTCATTCTTGTCCGCAGCGAGGGTGGCGCGGATGTAGGGACCGATGCCGACAGCCGGATCGATGTCGAGAAGATTGAGCTTCTTGACGCCGGTTTCCTTCAGCGTCTCGAGGATCTCCTCGGTCAGCTCGTCGCCGGCCTCGGCAAAGATCTCGCCGGTTTCGACATTGACCATGTCCTCGGCCAGGTAGCCGCTGAGCAGGTGCTCATCGGACACCAGGAGGGCGGTGATGCCGTCCTCGGCGAACTTGTTGGCGGCACGGGCGGAGATCTTCTTGCCGGCCGGGGCGATGATATCGCCCGTCTTGGCATCGACCAGGTCGCGCACGGGCTTCACGCCGCGCCAGCGTTCCTTGACGTAGGGGACCGTCCAACCCTTCTTTGTGCCCTTGTATTCGACCGTGTTGTAGAAGGTGGAGAGGATCTCCTCCTTGTCCAGGCCGAGCGCATACAGCAGCGTCGTCGCGGGCAGCTTGCGGCGACGGTCGAGGCGCATATGAACCACGTCCTTGGCGTCGAACTCGAAGTCCAGCCAGGAACCGCGATAGGGAATGATGCGGGCGGCAAACAGGTATTTGCCCGAGGCGTGCGTCTTGCCCCTGTCATGGTCGAAGAAGACGCCCGGCGAACGGTGCATCTGCGAAACGATGACGCGCTCCGTGCCGTTGACGACAAAGGTACCCTTGTCGGTCATCAGCGGGATGTCGCCCATATAGACGTCCTGCTCCTTGATGTCCTTGACGGACCGGGCACCGGTCTCCTCGTCGACATCAAACACGATCAGTCGCATTTTCACCTTGAGCGGCGCGGCATACGTCATGTCGCGCTGCTGGCATTCCTCAACGTCGAACTTCGGCGGCTCGAATTCGTAGGACACGAAATCGAGCACAGCCCGCTCGGCGAAATCCTTGACCGGGAAAACCGACTTGAAGACGGCTTGCATTCCGGTGTCGCCCCGCTCGCTGGACGGCACTTCCTTCATCAGGAAATGCTCGTAGGAGCTCTTCTGAACTTCGATGAGATTCGGCATCGCAACCGTTTCCGGAATACGTCCGAAAGACTTGCGAATCCGCTTTTTGCCGGTGAACGACAGACCCATGTCGGCTCCCTTCGCAGACGCCTCTGCGCATTTGATGCGGGGCAGGCCCCCGCGCCGCCGTTCCATGTGGCCGGGACCAAGGTCCTGACCGGATCTGCTGCTACGCCCGGAACGGCAGGGGCGAAGCCGCGAAACTCAGAAGACGGGCTAACGGACGCGCAGGATCACCCCGCGCGCCCGCAGCACCGTCTGATATCACGCCGAAGCGTGATTATTTCAGCTCGACCGAAGCGCCAGCGGCTTCCAGCTTGGCCTTGAGCTCTTCAGCTTCGGCCTTGGGAGCGGCTTCTTTGACCGCCTTCGGTGCACCTTCGACCAGGTCCTTGGCTTCTTTCAGGCCAAGACCGGTGATGGCACGGACTTCCTTGATGACGTTGATCTTCTTTTCGCCAGCCGAAACCAGGACGACGTCGAATTCGTCCTTTTCTTCAGCAGCAGCACCGCCGGCGTCGCCGCCAGCCGGGCCAGCGACTGCAACAGCAGCTGCGGCCTTGATGCCTTTTTCTTCCAGAAGATCGTTCAGTTCCTTGGCTTCAAGGATGGTGAGCGCGAGAAGTTCGTCGCAGAGTTTAGCTACATCAGCCATTTGTTCAATTCCTTGTCGATAGTCGTTGTGTCAGTTCGTTGTGCGGAGAATGACGTTATGCGTCGGCTTTTTCGCGGATGACGTCGATCGCACCGGCCAGGCCCTGACCCGGCGCCATGAGACGCTGGGCGACCTGCGAACCCTGACCGAGGAGACGGGCAGAGATCGTCGCGATGAGCTCTTCACGCGACGGCATCTTGGACAGGGCGTCGATACCGCTGGCATCGAACACGTCCTCTTCCATGAAGCCGCCGAGAATGACGAGCTTGTCATTCGACTTGGCGTACTCGACCAGCACCTTCGGCGCCGCCACAAAGTCTTCCGAGTAAGCGATGGCTACTGGACCCTTGAAGTAGTCAGCAGCACCCTCACCCGGCTTGCCTTGCAGAGCGATTTTGGCGAGGCGGTTACGCACCACCTTGAACGTGCCACCAAGCTCGCGGAGCTTGGCACGCAGGTCCGTCATTTCCGCAACGGTCATGCCCGAATACTGGGCCATCACCACGGATCCGGCTTCCGAGAAGACGCCGTTCAGCTCTTCTACGGTCGCTTCTTTTTGATTGCGATCCATTGCGGACTCCCTGTTTGAACCACCCACCGCGGGTGGCTCGGTGAAAACGCCGCGATGTCACGCCTCCAGGTGGAAGCAATCGACCGTGACGCACCTGTCCCAGGGCTCGAACCGACCGACCACCAGAGGGTCAAATCGATCTCGCTCTGTCTAACACAGGGCCCGGAATGGATTAAGGCGAAGCCCGAAGGCTTCACCCCCTGTGGTCTCGGACAGGCCGGTCAGCCATCGCAAAACACGCGATGAAGGACCGGATCAGCCCGGCGCCATAACGGCAGCCGGGCCGAAACTCAAGTCTTTTACGCCGAAACAGCTTCCGACGTGTCGACCTTCACGCCCGGCCCCATCGTGGAGCTGAGCGAAATGCGGCGCACAAAGGTACCCTTGGCGCCCGACGGCTTGGCCTTGACGATGGCGTCCAGCAGCGCATGGACGTTCTCGCTCAGCTGCTTCTCGGTGAAGCTCGCCTTGCCGACGCCGGCGTGCACGATTCCGGCCTTCTCGACGCGGAATTCAACGGCACCGCCCTTGGAGTTCTCGACAGCCTTGGTCACGTCCATGGTCACCGTACCCACCTTCGGGTTCGGCATCATGCCGCGCGGGCCGAGGATCTTACCGAGACGGCCGACGATCGGCATCATGTCCGGGGTCGCGATGACCTTGTCGAAATTGATGTTGCCGCCCTGGATCTGCTCCATCAGGTCTTCGGCACCGACCACGTCGGCACCGGCCTTCTTGGCCTCTTCAGCCTTCGGGCCCTTGGCAAAGACGGCGACGCGCACCGAGCGGCCCGTGCCGTTCGGCAGGGCGCAGACGCCACGCACCATCTGGTCGGCGTGCCGCGGGTCGACACCGAGATTGATCGAGATTTCGACGGTCTCGTCGAACTTCGCCTTGGCATTGGCTTTCACCTTCGCAACGGCATCCTCGATCGTGTGAAGCTTTTCGCGGTCGATGGTCTCGCGAGCAGCAGCAAGACGTTTTCCGATATTCGCCATGATCCTACTCCGTGACCTCGAGACCCATGGAACGGGCGGAACCGGCGATGATTTTGGTCGCCTGGTCCAGATCGTTCGCGTTCAGGTCCTTGAACTTCGCTTCGGCGATCTCGCGGCACTGGGCCAGCGAGACCTTGCCGGCGACCGTCTGACCCGGGGCCGTGGAGCCCTTGGACAGCTTGGCGGCCTTCTTCAGGTAGAAGCTGGCCGGCGGCGTCGCGGTTTCAAAGGTGAAGGACTTGTCCGAGAAGACGGTGATGGTCGTCGGGATCGGCATCCCTTTTTCCATCTCCTGGGTCTTCGCATTGAAGGCCTTGCAGAATTCCATGATGTTCACGCCGCGCTGACCCAGGGCCGGGCCGATCGGCGGGGACGGGTTAGCTGCGCCGGCAGGCACTTGCAGCTTGATGTAACCGGCAATTTTCTTCGCCATGTTCCCACTCCGTTACGAGGACGCGCCCATCGCGACCTCAGGGGTTTGCGGTCCGGCTCGGCATGGACTTGCTGCCGTCGCCTCCCGCACTGCTACACTCAGGCCGTCTTTTCGACCTGGGCGTATTCGAGCTCGACCGGGGTAGCCCGGCCGAAAATGTTGATCGCCACCTTGAGGCGGCCATTCTCGTCGTCGACTTCCTCGACGACGCCATTGAAGCTAGCGAAGTGACCGTCGATGACATTGACGGTCTCGCCGATCTCGTAGGAGACGGTCGGGCGCGGACGGTCCGCATCCTCTTCCATCTGGCCCAGGATCCGCTTCACTTCATTCTCGGTCACCGGCAACGGCTTCTTGCCGGAACCGAGGAAACCGGTGACTTTCGGGGTCGAGGTCACAAGGTGATAGGCTTGGTCCGTCATGACCATTTTGACCAGGACGTAACCCGGGAAATACTTGCGCTCGGCGTTGATCTTGCGGCCCTTGCGGACCTCCACGACTTCCTCGGTCGGCACCAGGATTTCCTCGAAGCTGTCTTCCAGCCCCTGGATCCTGGCTTCGGTGCGGATTGCCTCAGCGACCTTCTTCTCGAAGTTCGAATAGGCATGCACGATATACCACTTGGCAGACATACAGCCTCCTCTTAAGCGCCGAGCGACAGCAGGAACCGGATCACCCAGTTCAACAGGCTATCGACCCCCCAGAAGAACAACATCGCAAGCGTGGCGAGAATCAGCACGAGGATCGTCGACACGATCAACTCCTGCCGACCGGTCCACGTGACCTTGCGCGCCTCCTGGCGAACCTGTGCCAGATATTGCAGCGGCCCTGCCTTCTTCTTCTTCGGCGCGGGAGCCGCGGCCTTGGCCGGGGTCGCTGTCTTGTTCTTCGCGTTGCGCGTCATTGACGTCCATCTGGCCCGAGCGGGCCCCAATTACAATGGCACCGCCCGGGCGATGCCTGATTCTGTCCGTGCGGCATGGCAGGGGCGGAGGGACTCGAACCCCCGACCCTCGGTTTTGGAGACCGATGCTCTACCAACTGAGCTACACCCCTAAAGCCGCGCGCGAAATAGCACGGTGGCAGGACCACCGCTACATCCGGAGCGCAGGTGTCTACACTGCAAGCGCCGGGATGAAAACCGGTAAAACGCAGGGCGGCCTGGCAACCAGCCGTCGGCTGCCGCCTAAGCCTGCTTGCTGGCCCGTATAATCCACGCCGATGGCAGCCCGTCAGCCTCCAGATGGAAGGCCTCCACAGCCTCCATCACGGCACCATGGGTCGCCAGTTCCTGCCGGCATGCCTCAAGGTCATCCTGGCTCATCGATGCTTGCAGCATGGACCTCATGCGCGCCTGATAGGCCACCAGGTCGCGCTCCTGCCCGTCAAGCCAGCGCTCGAGGTCAGCTGCGGCGTAATTCTGCCATGACTGCTCCACGCGGCGCAGGTCAGACAACAGGCGTTCGACATGATCCCGGGCTGCGCCAGGCTCGGCCATGCTCAGCTTGTTTGCCAGCCCCGCCGACGCCTCACCGACATGTCGCGCAACCTTGGTCACGGCTTGCGGCGCGCATTTTCCGGCCTGCCGCTTCGCCAGCAGTACGAGATAACGGCGGAAGTGGGCAAGCAAGCGCGATGCAGCGACGGCATCGAGCAAACGCAGATTGGCACTGCATTCCACCGCGATGCCGCCGTGGGCATGGTGAGCCAGAACCCGCATCTGCCCGCCCGGCGCCAACACGCGGGCGGCCTCGGCAAAGGCCGCGAGGCCTGCATACTCGATCCCGAACTGGCTCACCAGCACGTCAACGCCGCCATCAGGCAAGGGCAGCGCCTTGGCATCGCTGACCAGGCCGTCAACCGTTTCAAGGCCCAATCGCTGCCGGCTATCCGCCACCGCTGCGGGCGATATGTCCGCGATCTTCAGATCCAGCTGGCACCCGGCCGCCGCGGCGCGCGCCATCAGCCGCTCAGCAACCACGCCCGCTCCGCATGCCGCGTCGAGGGCCCGCACGTGGTTGCGGGATGCCAGGACCGAATCAAGCTCGCGGTCCCAGAAGGCCGTCAGGCCTGCCGAACTCGCCTCTCCGCGCACCGCATGATCGCCGCCCTCGCCGCGCCAGTAGGCATCCCAGGCGACCCTGTCACCGGCCCCTGGCCCCAATCGCTTGGCCTGCATCACCTCACCCCCAAAGAAACTTTGCCCCAAACATTCTTGCAAAGAAAAAGGGCGGACCGAAGCCCGCCCTTTCCCCATTCGACAGTAGCTGTCGATTAGAAGCGCATGGTGCCGCCAACGAACAGGCGACGGCCGAGCGTTTCGTACGTGGCCGGCCAGGTGTTGGCCTGCTCCGAAGCGGTCGAACCGATCGTCGGGACGTCGACATCCGTGACGTTCGTGACACCGATGGTGGCAGCGAAAGTCTCGTTGATGTCGTAGGAGAACGTCACGTCGAAGTAGTTCTTGGCTTCGATGTCGTCCGACAGGTCGGAAACAAATCCGAGGGTCGTCGGGTCGGCATCGAGAGCACCAATGTGACGCCAGCGCAGCGAGGTCGTGAACGGACCCGTGTACCAGGACGTCTGCATGGAGTGCTTGTACTCCGGCGTAGGCTCGCCGCAGTCCAGGCCGTACAGGCCGGCACACTCGATGACCGGCGAAGCGGCCGACGTCGTGAAGTCAGACGCCATCACGTAACCACCGTAGTAGGTGATCGCGATGTCGCCCGGCAGGCCGATGACGTCAGCGCCGAAGCCATAGTCGATCCGCAGGTCAACACCTTCGGTTTCCAGCGTGGCAACGTTGATCGAGGCCAGGTTCGGCAGGAAGCCGTTGGCACCCATCTCACCGGTGGCCGGGTTACGCGACTGGTTGGCGTACAGCACGTCACAGGACGCCTGGATGCCCGAGCGGTGACACTCGTTCAGCAGGGTCTGCAGCGGAACCGTCGAAATCGCGTCTTCGATCGAGATGTTGTAGTAGTCCAGCTGGATCGTCAGACCTTCGATCGCGCTCGGCTCGATGACCGCACCGATGGTGAAGGTGTCGGCCGTCTCGGCGTCGAGATCCGGGTTACCACCGAACAGGGCTTCCATCTGGGCATTGCCCTGGAACGGAGCGCCCACCTGACCGGCCGGCACACCGCCAGCGATACAGGAGTTCACGTCCACACCGCTGTCGAAGCCACCGTTGGAACCGCCCGAGCACGGGTCAGCTGCACCCGGGAAGCCGTTGGTGAACGGCGAGAACAGGTCACCGACGTTCGGAGCACGCACGGCGCGGTTGAAGTTACCACGCAGACGGATCTGCTCGTCGATCTGCCAGGCCAGGCCAACAGCGAAGGTCTCGGTCTGACCGACGGTGTTGTACTCCGAAGCACGGAACGCACCGTTGAAGGTCAGGCTTTCGATCATCTGCTTGCCGGTGATGAGCGGAACTTCGATCTCGCCGAAGATCTCGTAGACGTCGACGACGCCTGCGACCGGAAGCGAGGAGTTGAAGCCACGGACATCCGGGCCGAGCACGGAGTCAGGGATCGATTCGAACTCGGTCTCACGGTATTCGACACCCAGGACCAGGGCCGGGGCGTAGTCAGCCGTCGGCAGCTGGAGGAAGGGCAGCTCACCCATGACCGTACCGACCGTCTGGAACAGCTCGACATTGTCGATCTGGGCGCCGGTGCGGGAGATGGACTCCGCGCCTTCAGCCGAGATCGAGTTCGGGCCGTTGAAGATGTCGACGTACGGGACCGAGCAACCGCTGGCGATGGCCGTCGGGCCACCGTCACACAGGACGCCAGCCTGCAGGGCCGAGACGGACAGGTTGCCCGACTGGATCTGCGAGATCGACGAACGCGAGTAGTTCGAGAACACGTCGTAGGACCAGTTTTCGTTCAGGTCGCCACGGGCGCCGAAGACCAGCTGGAAGGAGCTCGTGTCACGCAGCGAGTTCCGGGTGCCCAGCTCCTGGTAACGGCGGGAGGTACGGATCGTCGCCGTGCCGTCGCCATTGTTGGAGGCCGGGTCGTTCGTCATCAGGTCACGAAGCAGGCTCGGCAGGGTCGGGTTGTCGAGGTTGACCGTCAGGGTCACACCGGCCGGCGTCGGGGCCAGCTGGCTGTCAACGACGTTGTTGGCGTAAACGCCACGGCCGTACAGCTCGAGGTGCTCGTTCACGTCATAGGTCGCGAAGGCCGAGAAGTTGTAGCGCTCTTGCGGCAGCTGCAGGTAGTTGGCCGGAGCGTAGTTGTAGGTGTCGTTCGGCGAACCGAAGCGCATCGGCTGGATGTTGCTGCCGGTGTTGAAGAAACCGGAGCAGATGTTGTTTGCGCAGTTCGGGTCGGCGGCAACGATGGCACCACCGAAGGCGCCGAAGTTCGACGACGTGGCACCGCGGAAGCGGGTGCCCGGAATGTTGGACGAACCACCGAGGATGAAGCCGTCAGCGGCATTGCCCGGGCCCGGATCCCACAGGGTCAGCGACGAGAAGTCGCGATCGCCCTGGAACACGGCCTGGCGGTTGGTGTAGCCCATCGACACGACAGCGTTACCGCGGCCATCGTCGAAATTGCCACCCATGGTGATGGAGACGTTGGTGATGTCGCCGTCCAGGTCACCCAGCGAGGTTTCCTGCGAGAAGTTGACTTCAACGCCTTCGAAGTCGTCCTTCAGGATGAAGTTGACAACACCGGCAACAGCGTCCGAACCGTAAACGGCCGAAGCA
The DNA here is from genome assembly GCF_054482675.1 of Maricaulis sp. CAU 1757. Taxonomy (NCBI): domain Bacteria; kingdom Pseudomonadati; phylum Pseudomonadota; class Alphaproteobacteria; order Maricaulales; family Maricaulaceae; genus Maricaulis; species Maricaulis sp. CAU 1757. The sequence continues at coordinate 5,672 of NZ_JBTLRI010000007.1, read as the reverse complement.
CCACCGGTCACGATGTCGACGGACTCGACAAGCGCGGACGGGATGTTGTTGAGGTCGACCACCTGGTTCTGGCCGGCGCCGACGAAGCGCATGCCGTCGACGAGGACGAGCGTACGGGTCGTGCCCAGGCCGCGAAGCGACACGGTGGCAGTACCGTTACCCGGGTTGTTCGAGGTGGCGTCAAACGCCGGAACGACCTGCGGCAGGGTGTTGATGAAATCTTCGGTGTTGACCGTGTTCACGACAGCGAGCTGCTCGGCCGACACATTGGTGATCGGGCTCGGCGCAACGGTGTCGGTACGCTGAATGCGCGAACCGGTAACAACGACGACGTCGTCGTCTTGGGCCATTGCCGGCGCTGCAGTTGCAGCCATACCGCCAATGAGCGTGCTCGCCATCAGGCAAGCCTTCATGGAAGTCGGTCTCACTCTAAATCCCTCCGAGTAAGTTTGTAATGGGAAACAGGCCACACCCCCTCAGAAGGCGTTGCGGCCGATCCCCCGCTCAGCGGAGCACACGATTCCCCGCCTTATTTGCAAAGTACCCATGCGTATTAGGAAGGGTCAATGAGCCCGCACGCCCCTGCTCCCGCAAACGGGCTCATTTGCGCCGCAGTGTGACAGATTTGCTGCAGACCTATCGCACTTCACCACTATCACAGGTGTTTGCGCCACTTTTTCCCCTGTCGGGAGGGTTGCAAAGCGGCACCAACCCGCAAGTTGATCCGCTCAGCTGGAACCGCTCAGCCCGGCAGCAGGTCAAATGGCGCCGTGACCCGAACCGTGTCGGCCTCGAATGGCTCGACGCCATGCCACATGTAGGACGGAAACAGGATCACCGCTCCGGCTTCGGGTTTGATGTACCGCTCCGCCGGCAGGTCGAGGCCGGCAATACCCGGTGCGCCCAGGCGCAGCCAGCCGGCCTTCTCGCCTGTCAGGACGCTGTCGGGCACCTCGACGTAGTAACTGGCACTGATCCAGCCGGCCGGGTGAATGTGGTCGACATGCCCGCCTCCCGAGCGCAGCCGCACCGACCAGGCACCGGCCAGCTCGAGCTTGCCCGTACGCCGCCGCAGGAAGGGGTGTTCCGGGTCTTGCGGCAATCCGTCAACGAATTGCCCCGCCGTGTCCAGCAGCGCCTTTGCGAGCGCCTGGATCACCGGGTCATCGCTGTTCCACAAGCGCCCCGGCGACTGGGTTCCGCCATACAAGGTCTGCTCGACCGGCTGGGCCTCGGTCGCGTGCAGCCGGGCGATCCGTTGACCCAGCTCGGCATTGAACGCGTCAAGGCTGGCGAAGCCCGGCGGCACGTCGATGAACCGCTTGCAGGTGAGCCGGTCATAATCGTAGACCCGGCCGTAGCGGGCATCGCCCGCGCACCGCCAGGCCGTCGCCTGCAGGGCCACGTGCTTCTGCAGGTGCTCCGGCGGCGCCTCGCCTTCCAGCAGATCCAGCGCCTCCCCGGTGAGGTCGGCCGCGAGCAGGCGTTCTGCGAGGGCATGCCGCACTGCAAAGTCGTCCCCCCGCGTCAGCTCGACCGCGCGGCGCAGGTCTTCAAGCCCCTCTTTGCCAGCCCGCAACTCGCCGCGCAGCGCCAGCGCCTCGGCATGCTGCGGCGCCATCGCCAATGCCGCCTCGACCGCTAACACCGCTGCGGGCGCTTCGCCCGTGCGCCGCAAATGCCGCGCCCGGACCAGCCAGAGTTCGGGATCAGGCTGGCGTGCGAGAACGGCATCGAGCACCGTCAGCGCCGCATCGCCCTGCCCCATCTCCCAGACAAGCCCGGCGAGGTCGCGGTGCAGATCAGCCCGCGCCGGAGCCAGCCCTATGGCGTCCTGATAGGCCTGGCGAGCCTCGGTTGTACGATTGAGCGTGCGCAGGGTGTGCGCGCGCTGGGCATGGGCCTCGGCAAGCCGCGGCGCCAGCCGGCAGGCCGCGTCGGCATCCGCCAGCGCCGCTTCTGCCTGCCCCAGCTCGCGCAGCAATGCCGTGCGATGCAGGCGGGCCGCGACCTGGCCGGGCGCGGACTTCAGGGCCCGCTCCAAAAGCTCCAGGGCGGCCGCATGATCGCCCGCCGATCGCTTCAGCACAGCCAGCGCCGTCAGGGCTCCGGCATGGCCGGGCTGAGCCGCCAGCACCTGCTCGTGACAGCCCATCGCCGCATGGGCCTCACCCGCCTGACCGAGGCAAAGCCCCAGATTATAGCGCGCGTCGACAAATTCGGGTGCCTGCTCCAGCGCCGCTTCATAGGCCTGCCGGGCCGCGCCGAGATCGCCGTGCCGGCGATGCAGATTGCCGGTATTGTTGAGCACGGCATGCGGTTGAGCATGGCGCTTCAGGGCGGCTTCCATGTCGGCCAGCGCCGCCGCATGCTGCCCCAGCCGCCCGCGCGCCATGCCCCGTAATTGCAGCGCCTCCGGATCATCCGGGCGGGTCGCCAGCCAGTCATCGAGCAATCCGATTGCCGCCTCGGCCCGGCCTTGCTGAAGCAGCCCAGCCGCCTGCTGCAGGGCGGCGCTCATGACACCGCGTCTCCGGTCCGCCCGGTCAGGCGACGTCCCAGCCGCGACCAGAATCCGCCCGCCTCCTCGGTGTCCTGTTCGGACGATGCATTACCCAGCCAGGCCCCGGTTTCCGGATCGACCGGATAGCGCCGGATCGCCTCGGCCAATGGCGCCAGCTGGTCCGCATAGGCACTCGTCGAGTCCAGATGCTTGGGCGATGGCGGCTTGCGTACCTGCACGGCGCTGAACGTCATCACCGCGCGGTCCGTTTCCGGCTTGTAGAATTCCAGGCAGCGCCGGCTCCAAGACATGCGTGCGCGCGCCATGACGTAGCGCAGCCGGCCCTCGAAATCCTGCACCAGCTCCTCGTACTGCAGCGGTGTCACCGTGTCCGGCATGACCCGGGCCCAATGGTCCCCGAGCCGCGCCTGCTGGGCGTAATAGTGGGCAATGTCCTCCAGATCATGGGCAAACGGCCACATGCGCGAGAAATTACGCCGGAAGATCGAGAAGCCTGTCTCCAACGGCTTGCGTCGGATGTGGATGATCGGCGCTTCCGGAAATAATCGCCGGATCAGGCCGACAGCAAGAAAGTTGGACGGCTGCTTGTCGGTGACATAGCGCGCCCCGGCCATCGGCGTGTCGCGGTATTGCTGACGGTAGCGTTGGCGCCAGGCATCGAGTTTGGCTTCGGGAATCTCGCCGCCCTGCCAGCCCGTTTGCTCGGCCCAGCGCATGAAGTCCTCGAAAATCACGATCATGGCCGACAATTCGCCGCCGGCCACCGCCTCCTCGTGCGCCGCCATCGCCGCTTCCAGCAGCGTCGTGCCGGAGCGCGGCATGCCAACGATGAAGACCGGAACCGGCTGGCCCGGGCGCGGTGCGGCGCGCTCAGGTCCCGGCCCGTCAAAGACTTCCATCAACCAGTCGGTGCGCCCTTCCTGGCGAGCCCGGTCATAGGCCGAGACCGGCTGGCCGGTGTGCTGCAGCATCTTGGTCCGGTTGGCCCGGCTCCAGGCCTCGAAGGCCTCCGCGCGCTGCTTGCGCCCGTGGTGGGCGTCGCCGAGGGCGAACAGGCCGATGGCCAGACGGTCCACGGCCTGTCCCGGCTTCTCCGTCTCTTGCGCCAGGCGCGCCAGCTCGGCATCGCTCAACTGGCCGCCGGACACCTCGCACAGCTGCCCGTAGGCCTCGAAATGCCCCGGATCGATTTCCAGCGTACGCCGACACGCCGCTGCCGCGTCCTCGATCCGGCCCATGAAGGTGTGGATCCGCGCCAGTCCGAAACTTGCCTCGGCACAATTGACATCCAACCCCATCGCCTTGCTGAAAGCCGCTTCCGCAGCGCCCAGGTCGCGCGCGCCCAGCATCAGCCGGCCATAGGCGGCCCAATGCTCCGCATTGCCGCTGTCGGCCTCGAGCACCGGACGGAACACGTCCGCCGCCGGCCGATAATATCCCGTCTGGCTGAGCGCCAGGGCGACCGCCGAGCGCGCCTCCATGTCGTTGGGAGCCCGCTTGAGCCACGCCTCCGCATGCCGCCGCAACGCCTCCCAGTCGCCGGCCTGGCGATCCAGCCCGGCGCGCAGGCGCAGCACGTCGATATGCCCGGCCAGCCCCGCCGCCTCCGCCAGCCCGAGGGCTTCTGCGGCGCCCGCCAGATCGCCCGTCTCGACGCGGGCCGCTGCAAGTCTCAGGGCCACGCCAGCGCGCGCCGGATGCTCCGGCTCGGCCTTCAGGGCCTCGGCAAAGGCCGCCGCGGAGGTCGCAAAATCGTCCGCGCGCCCAGCCAGGTCGCCATAACGCCCCCAGGTATCGAACCGGTGCGGTCCGGCTTCACTGGCCCGCCGCGCCGCCGCCAGCGCCTGCTCGGCATCGCCCCCGGCTTCATGCTGGATCGAACGGTAGAGGTGCAGCGAGGCGTGGTCCGGTGCCACCGCCTCGGCCTTGTCGAGCCAGGCGCGCCCGGCCGCCATGTCGCCGCTTTCAATGGCACACACGCCCAGCAGGCTCAGCGCCTCGGCATCGTCGGGGCGCTCGGCCAACACGGCTTGGCAGAGCTGTCGCGCCGCCTCGAAATCATCCGCCAGGCGAGCCTGCGCGGCTTCGGCCAGGCGCGGATCGGCGCTCATGACTGCCCCGGGATCGCGTCATCCCGAAACCAGCCGGTGATCTGGTAGCGACCGGCCCCGGCAAAAGGCGAGACGGCGCTGACCGCGTGCACCCGGCGGCCGTCGAAGATCGACAACTGGTTGAAACGCGGCAGAAAGGCGCGCTCGATGTCCATCTCGTCGTCGAGCAGCATGAGCAAGCCCCCCCAATCGGGTTGCCAGCCGCGCGTGAAGCCGAGCGTGTAGGCTGCGCGCCGCTCCTGGTCATGGCCTTCATCGACATGCCGGGTAAGGAAATTGCCCCGCGAGTAGAGTGTCGCCTGGGCGTCCGCCTTGGTCAGCCCGTCAACGCCGATCACCCGGCCGCCGAACTCCAGGAAGTCCGGCGAATTGAGGAATTCCGTCAGGTAGTGCACCGGGTGACCCTGGTCCCAGCCCGACGTGTAGGCCTGGATCATCGGATAGGCGTGATAGAGATAGCCGTAATTCTTCTGCGCCCGCTCCATCACCGCCTGCAGGCGCTGGGCCAGCCCGTGGCGCCCCAGGGCAGCGATCTCGGACTGGGTGAGCTGGACCACGCGTTCGCCGCCGGGCGCCGCCGGGTCGGCTTCGGGGAACACCATGCGCCAGGAGATGGCGCCCTGCAGGATGCGCTCGATCTCTGTCGCCAGTTCCGGCTCGAACACGTCCGGGATGCGCACCAGCTTGTCGCGCCGGTAGATGTCCGCCCATTTGTCCGGCTCCAGGGCCGGATTCAAACGCAATTCCATGACTGTCACTTTGGTCCCGCTGCCCACCTCGCCTGCGAGTGGTAACGGCGGTCCGGAAACAAGTCCAGACAATGGCCTGCCACCCGCCAATGCGGTCCGGCGGACACAAAAAAGCGGCGCGCCCGGTGGGGCACGCCGCTTCTTCTTGTCATCGGATCGGTCGGGTTTACTCGACGATCTTGGAGACGACGCCGGCGCCGACGGTGCGGCCACCTTCACGGATAGCGAAGCGCAGCTTCTCTTCCATGGCGATCGGCACGATCAGCTCGACATTCATTTCCACATTGT
>NZ_JBTLRI010000006.1:0-28499 GCF_054482675.1 Maricaulis sp. CAU 1757 | reverse complement strand
CATCAGCTCGAGGATCTTGTCCTTGCCGATATTGTCGTCGCGCTTCTCCACCGCGGCCAGGGCCGAACCCGCCACGATCGGAATGTCGTCGCCCGGGAAGTCGTAGGAAGACAGCAGTTCGCGAACTTCCATCTCCACCAGCTCCAGCAGCTCCTCGTCGTCGACCTGGTCGACCTTGTTGAGGAACACCACCAGCGCCGGAACACCAACCTGGCGAGCCAGAAGGATGTGCTCGCGGGTCTGCGGCATCGGGCCGTCAGCCGCGTTCACAACCAGGATGGCGCCGTCCATCTGGGCCGCACCGGTGATCATGTTCTTCACGTAGTCGGCGTGACCCGGGCAGTCGACGTGGGCGTAGTGACGGTTGGCCGTCTCGTATTCCACGTGCGCCGTCGAGATCGTGATCCCGCGCGCCTTCTCTTCCGGCGCCGAGTCAATCTCGTCGTAACCCTTCGCCGTACCGCCGCCAGCTTCCGCCAGCACCATCGTGATCGCCGCCGTCAGCGTCGTCTTGCCGTGGTCAACGTGACCAATCGTGCCGATGTTCGCGTGCGGCTTTGTGCGCTCAAACTTTTCCTTCGCCATGGTCTTACCTCTTGAACGCCGATCTATCGCGAAACCGATCTCACGTGTAGACGGGCTTATCGACGTGGATGTGAATGAATTACCCGGATGTTTGTCGCACCCGGCGACCGGCGCGGGATAACGCCCGCATCCGCGAAAGGCAAGCCCCAATAGCGCCGGACGGTATCGCCCACCTGCTCTGGGCCAAGCCAAGGGTGGGCGCGGAACGCCTTGCCGGTCTGGCACGTTGCACGGGAGACTATCCAGAGAGGAGTGCCCCATGCCGACGACCCGCCAGAACTCGAGCCGCGACACCGCTTCCGAGAACGGGCTCGAGCTCATCCTTCCCAAGCGCTACCGCAAGAATCTCGAGACCCTGGTCTCCGACTACCTGTCGGTGTGCAACAAGGCCCTGAAGGACCATTCCGACAATGGCATCTATCGCCAGGCTTCCCGCCTCGGACGCGTCGCCTTCGGCGGCGCCCCCTTCACCGCCGTGATCTATGACCGTCATCCGGACGAAACCCTGGGCGAATACAGCCTGCGCTTCGACGCCGATTCGCACGCGCTCGAGCTCAGCGACGAGGAGGCCGCCGACGACGCCTATGTCTGGAAAGTACCGCTGTCCTACCTGCGCGACGTGGTTATCGAGCGCCCGACCTGGTTCCTCGACCACCCGCTCATGCTCGACTGGAAATGGCTCACCCGCCGTGTCACCGACGAGATCAGCGAGCCGATCGAACCCCGCTCCTTCATGCTCGGCGCCATCGCCGGCATCACCGGCCTGATCGCCGGCCGCGCTCTGGCACAACACATCGCGGCCTCGCGCACGCCCCGGCCCCAACCCGGCCGCCTGGCCCGCCTGCTACCGCGCTCCGGCGGCAAATAGCCGAACGCCCTGCCAGGCACAGAAAAGCCCGCACCAATTGGTGCGGGCTTTTTCTTCTGCGCTTGCGAACGCAAAATAGATCGAGATCACTGGAAACAGTCCACCTCCGCCAAGGCTAGGGCGGACACCTCTTCGCCCCAAGTGCGCACTGCGGGTCGCTTGCCACTCGAAGCCCGCAGGGCGAAGGCTGGAGCGGGTAGCGGGAATCGAACCCGCATCCTCAGCTTGGAAGGCTGCTGCACTACCATTGTGCTATACCCGCGCCGGACGTGCTGTTTAGCGAATGCCAGTTTGTTCGTCGAGCGTTTCTGTGGGCCGAATGCAGCCCTTCGTGCAGCTTGAAAACCAAACGAGACGCGCCCTCTTCGAGACCGTCAGGTCTCGCAAGCGCGACCGCGCGTCGGCCGGTCAGGCCGCCCCGTCGGAGGCGTGAGCGAAGCGAACTAGCCGTGAGACTAAAGGAATGGTGGAGGGGGCTGGATTCGAACCAGCGTACGCATAGCGGCCAGATTTACAGTCTGGTGGATTTAACCACTCTCCCACCCCTCCACAGGGTGCCTTCGGGCGGCGTCATAGCGGGCCGCCGCCGGGCCTGCAAGAAACGGTCTCAGCTTGGCGTCCGGCGTGTTATGCCGGGGGCCAAATCCATGCCCGTTCCGTTCAGGAGCGCGGACTATAGTGACGAAGAACTTCATGCGCAACACTCCCAAACGGACCGATTACACTCGCCGCTCCGGGCCTTCTGCGGCTAACGATTCAGGCTGGATCTGGGGGCGCCACGCGGTGCTCGCTGCGGTCGCCAATCCGCGCCGCAGGATCCTCGAGCTGAAAGCCACGCGCAATGCTGCCCGCGACCTGCCCGAGGACAGCGGCGTCGAGATCTGCGAGCCCCGCGTCATCGACCACGCCCTGCCGGCCGGCGCCGTGCACCAGGGCTTCGCCGCGCGCGCCGCCGCGCTCGAACCCGACCATGTCAACGCCATTACCGATCCGACCCACGGCACGGTGCTGGTGCTCGACCAGATCACCGACCCGCACAATGTGGGCGCCGTACTGCGCTCGGCCGCCGCCTTTGGCGTCCGCGCCGTAGTGCTCCAGGACCGCAAGGCCCCGCCCCTGTTCGGCACGGTGTGCAAGAGCGCGGTCGGTGCGGCCGAACGCGTGGCCCATGTCCGCGTCGTCAATATCGCCGATACCCTGCTCGCCTTCCGCAAGGCCGGTCGCACCGTGCTGGGTCTCGCCGGCGAAGCCGAAACCGGTCTCGCCGAAGCGCTCGCGGGGCCGGACGGCAAGGGCCACGGCGCCGGCCTGGTCCTGGTCATGGGCTCGGAGGAGAAAGGTCTGCGCCCGCGTGTGGCCGACGCCTGTGACCAGCTCGTGCGCATCCCGATTAGCGCGGACGTGGAAAGCCTCAACGTTTCCAATGCCGCCGCCATCGCACTCTACGAGGCGGCGAAATGGCGCCCCGCCAGCGGCGGAGCGCCCTTGCAGGACGAGGCCTAGTCGGCCCCGCCGATCCGGATGGTGCGGCCATTGCGGCGCCAGTCGACGGTGCCGCGCACCTCGCGGATATGGATGTCACCGCCACCGCTTTCGCGCACCGTGACGTCGGTCGCGGTGCCGTTGAAATCGATGTCACCCGAGCCATTGATCGAAGCCTGGAAAGGCTGCGCCTGCCCGCCGCCGACACGGATGTCACCCGAGCCGGCAATGCGCGCCGCGAAAGCGCCATTCATCCGGTCCGCCTCGACATCGCCCGAGCCGGAGACATTGACTTCCAGGCCGCGAATATCGCCCAGGCGGACATCGCCCGAGCCGTTGATGTCGACATCGACATTGCCGCCGATATCCGCCAGCTCGACATCACCGGAACCGGCGATATCGATCGATGCCGACCCGCCAATGCCGCCGACGCGGACATCCCCGGATCCGTTGATGTCGATGATCGCGTCCTGCCCGATCGAACTGAGCTCGACATCTCCCGACCCGTTGATCCGCACGCCCGCCGTCGTCGCAATGCGCCCGGCTTCGAAATCGCCGCAGCTGGAAATCTCCAGGTCCAGCGCCCCGAGATCACCCGCCTCGCCAATGCCGGCACTGTCCTCCAGATGGAAGGCGATACTGGTCGGCGCAGTGATGATCAGGCGCGGATACTCGTCAATCGAGCGCCGCCGCTCGCCGCGACGACCGATCTCCATGCGGTCATTGCGGGTTCGGCAGTTGAGATTTCGAATGCTCTGGCCGCCATCGATGCTGACCACGGCGTTTGCCGAGCGCACCGTCGGGTCACCGACCAGGCCGCCGGCGTTCTCGATCTCGACACTGACCGCGTCCCCCCGCCCTTCGCGGATCTCGATTCGTCCAATGAAATTCGATACTTCAACCCGATCACCCGTGAGGCTGCGGGCACCGCCCGCGAGGTCCTGCTGGGCGATTGCCGAGGTGGCCAGGGCCAGGGCGCCGAGGCTGCCCAGAAATGTGCCGGCGAGAAAGATCGGTTTGGTCTGCATGTGTAATCCCCTTGGTGCTGTCTACCCGACTGGATGCGCGTCGTGTCCCGATTGGATGCACTCCTAGCCTCCCCGGACCTGCCGGGTTCTGACCATCACGTGAAGCAAAGGTAACATGACCCAAGGGGGGTGGGGACACAGAGCACCCCGAAATCGCCGCCAGCCCTGCCAGGACAAACAAAAACGGTTTTCAGAACTGCGGAAAAATAATTATCCGGGCCACATCCGGAACACCGCCGTGGCAATCACCGTACCGATCGCATAGCCGAACACGCCGACCAGCACGCCCGGCGTGACCAGATCCTTCCAGCCCTTCGCTGCCGCCAGCGCCGGCGCCGTGGTAGCGCCGAGGATGGCGGCATTGGAGGCCGTGATGAGCTCCGGCAGCGAGAAGCGCAGGATCGACCCCAGACCGAACACGACGAGGCCGTGAATGGCCAGCAGTCCGCCGATTATGATGATCAGCAGCGGCGCGTTCTGGACCAGACTGACCACGTCTGCACCCGCCGCGATGGCGGCGAAGAAGACGAAGCTCAGTGCAATGCCGATTTCGTAGCCGCCATGCAGCCGCCCCATGGTCTTGGGGAAGGCCGTCGCTGGCACCACGGCCAGGACCGTGATCACGGCATAGCGCCAGTAACTCGCCTCCTCGCCGAACCACGCGACCAGCTGGCCTGTGATCCAGTCACCGAGCACCACGACGACGAGCGCAAAGGTGATCGAGTAGGCCAGCGAGGCTGGTGTGACCCGCGCCACTCCAGCGGCTTCTTCCGGCGCCGCCTCGACCTCGCCCTGGCTGTGATCGCGCTTGACGAAGCGCTTCGCCAACCAAGTCCAGCCCGGCATGATCGCCAGCACGGCCAGGAACAGTCCGGAGAACAGGTTATCCACTGCCGTCGCCGAAGCCACGAAGCTGGGATCATTCTCGCCCAGCCCGGTCACCTCGATGAGGGCCGCATAATTCACCGACCCGCCGATGTACGTGGCAATGAAGACCCCGACCGCGCTGGCTTCACGGGTTGCGCCTTCGGCCACCAGTGCCGCCTCGTAGTCCGGCAGCGAGACCAGCGAGAACATCACCACCGCGCCGATCACCGTGCCAAGGACGGCAAGCAGGAAAGCGCCGGTCATGCGACCGGTCTCGAAGAAGATCTTGCGCAGGTCCGCCTTCATCAGGAAAAGCGGGATCAGGACCGGCACAAAATAGGCGAACACAAAGCTGTAGGCCGGAGAGTTCTGCGGGATGATGCCGATATTCGAGGCCAGGATGGCAAGCAGGATGGCGCTGACCGCACCGGTCACCAGCGCCCCGATCCGCGTCTTTTCCAACAGGAAACCGGCCGCCGCGATGGCAAACAGGGCGGCCAGGACCGCCAGTTCATTGTCAGCCGGAATCAACGACATGCCACTCTCCCCCTCAGGCCCCACGCGGCCACCGTCGACGCTAGCCAGCCGCCACCCCAGCGGCAAGGCCCGAGTGCGGTGACACGCCTGTCAGGTCAGCAGCGCCCGATCTCGATGAGCGGCGGCAGGCACGGTGTCAAGCTGCGAGCGACCAGTGACCAGGTCCCGTCCCTGCGCTGCCAGACCGACATCACCTTGAGAGGACCCCAGCGGCCGACCGGCCGCATGGTCCCGTCAATGTCGAGCCGTGCCGTGATGATCGCGAGGTCCCCGTCGCGCACCAATTCCTGCCCGCTCAGCGTGATGTCCGTCACGTCCCATCCAGACAGGCCTGCGACCACCGCATCGCGGTCCTCGAACATCCCGCCGGGCGCTAGCACACGAAAATTCTCCGCCGCATGCCGCTCGAACAGGTCAGGCGAACGCTCGATGATCATCTGCCGCATCATGCGCTCGTTGAGCGCCAGCAAATCCGCCTCGTCGGCGGTCAGGTTCTGGGCGGCCACGGCGGGCGCAATGGCCTGGCCGAACAGGGCTAAAACCAGTAAACCCATCACGTCATCTCCCGCCCGCAGGTTCTTCGTTCACCATGGCATCGGCCTCGATCTCGACGAGGAAGTCGGGGCCGATGAAGCGCGACACCTCGATCATCGTGGTCGCCGGCGGACAGTCTCGGAATACCGCCGCATGAGCCCGCCCGACGGCTTCCCAATGGTCGATATCGGTGACGTAGACCCGGGTTCGCACCACGTCCGACAATTGCGCTCCCACCTCTTGGAGCGCCGCCCCTATGATCTCGAAACAGCGCCGCGCCTGGCCTTCCGGATCGCCCGGCGCCACCAGCTCGCCCGCCTCGTCGAGAGCCACCGTGCCGGTCACCCAGACCAGGTCGCTGCGTCGCAGTGCGCGGCAATAGCCCACCCGTGCCTCCCAGGGGGCCCCGGAGAAGGCGCGCCGTGTCGGGCCGGTCTCGCCGCCGCCCATCTACTCGGCGGCCAGCAGGTCGAGCGCCACCGCCGTCATCGCCTCGGTGGCTTGGGTGATCGAAGTCTGCGGATCATCCGGTGCAAAGAAGGGCGAGTGATTGGACGGCGGGCTTTCCCCCCGCTCGGCAAAACTGTCGAGGCGCTCCTGGGTCGTGCCACCGACCCAGAACATGAAGGTCGGGACGTTGTGCTCGGTCCGGTGATAGCGGGAGAAATCCTCGCCGCCCATGACCGGATCGACCTCGACCACGCGGTCGGCACCGAAACGCTCACGCATCGTGGCGACGGCCCGCGCCGCCAGTTCCGGATTATTGTAAAGCGCGGGCGTGTAGGTCTCCTCAACTTCGACACGCGGATACTCGTCTTCGCGCAGCCCGTAGCTGGCCGCCTGGTTGTGCGCCACCCGCTCGATGCCGGTGAGCAATTGCTGGCGCACTTCGTCGGTGTAGGAGCGCACGGTCAGTTGCAGATGGGCCCCATCGCTGATGATGTTGTGCTTGGTGCCGGCATTGAAGGCACCGACCGTGACGACCCCCGGCTCAAGCGGAGACAGCTCGCGCGATACCAGGCCCTGCAGCGCCACCACGATCTGTGCGGCCAAGAAGATCGGGTCCTTGGTGGTGTGCGGATAGGCGCCATGCCCGCCGCGTCCCTGGACGTAGATATCAACCGAATCGACATTCGCCATGGCAAAGCCCGGCACGTAGGTGATCATTCCCGCCGGGATGGCCGAGAAGGTGTGGAACGACACGTTGAAATCGGGCAGCGGGAAGCGCTCGAACAGACCATCATCCAGCATGTCGCCAGCGCCCTCGCCCAGCTCCTCTGCCGGCTGACCGATCAGCACCAGCGTACCACCCCATTCGTCGCGCCGCTCGACCAGTTGCCGGGCCGCGCCGACCAGGGCGGTCATGTGGGTATCATGCGCACAGGCATGCATGACCGGGCTCTCGACGCCGCGGCGATCGGTGCCCCGGGCTGTCGAGGCATAGGACAGGCCGGTTTGTTCCTCGACCGGCAGCCCGTCCATGTCGGCCCGCAACATCAGCGTCGGCCCCTCGCCGTTTTCCATCACCGCCACGACACCGGTACCGCCGACCTGTTCGGTAACTTCGAAGCCCAATCCGCGCAGCTCCTCGGCAAGCCGGGCCGCCGTATCGACTTCCATCAGGGACAGCTCGGGATTGGCGTGGAAATGCTCGTAAAGCGGCCCGAGATGTGCCTCGTAATCGCTGATGATGGCCTGGCGCAGGGCGTCATTGCCACTCTGCGCTGCGGCCAAGCCCGGCAGGCTGAGGGCCAGCGCCGAACCGGCCAGGAGGCCGGCCAGAAGGCGATTGCTCAATCGGGTCATGTAACTTCCCCCCCCGTGGAATATCTCTCAAACGGCATTCGACTGCTCGCACCGGGAAAGGTCAATAGCCGCCCGGCGGGATCTGTGCCCCTAACGGACCTGCCGCACCGGCGCCGGCATGTGGCACGCCTCAATCACTTCAGGCGGTGTCTCGAAGAAGAATTCGTGCGTCCGGTGACGTCGCGCCGCCTTGCGGGCCTCGAAGGCCGCACCGTCGCTGCGCATGATCTCGTAGACTGGCCGTTCGTTTTCCGGCAGGTCGGCGACGACCCGCACCCGCTGCATGACATTGGCCGGACCGGGAACCTCCATGACCCCCGAATTGATCTCCGGGTCGCCCCTGTGCAGCGATTGCACATGCTCCATGCCGTCAATCACCCGACCGAACACCGACATGATGCGATCAAGATGACGCGGCCCGTGACCGAGCACGATGTAGAATTCGACATCACCCGTGTCCGGCTGATTGTCGCGCGCCATGGCCACGATGCCCGGACAATGGATTGGCCAGACCTCGCCCCGCACGGCATCACGCGCCGCCGGGAAGCCGGCCACATGTCCGACCTCCGGTGCGTACAGGTCCGCATCGATCATCGGCGTGAACGTGACCGCATCGGCAGGAACCGTGAATTCCCCGACCAGGGCAGGATAATCGGGCAAGGTCTGCCGGTCCGGGTCTTCGCCGCGGCCGCCCTGGGCCACGAATCCCTCGATCACCCGGTAAAAGCTCAACCCGTCATAAAATCCGGCTCGTGCCGCATCCCGCATGCGGGCCGCATGCTCTGGCGCCGCCCAGTCGGCCAGTTCGATTACCACCTCGCCGGCGGGAAGCTCGATCAAAAGCAGGTTTTCAGGGACGGCCGCTCGCCAGTCTGCATCGGCCTGCCCTTGGGCCCGCGCCTCTGACGCGGCCTCGCCCATTAAAAGCCCCGCCACCACCAGTCCGACTGCCATGTAAGACATCGAGTTCACTCCCCTTTTCAGCCATAGGACAGGGGCACGACTTTCACGTCAAACCGAAAACCACTGTCAGTCGGAGGACCCACCAAAACGTTCAGTCCATTCGGCAACGTCACTGTCCTCGATCTTCTTGAACAGGACTTCCGGCGGCTCCACGGGGCGACCGGTATCCAGCTGGGTCAGCAAAGCCTTGGCATCACCGTTAGGCCAAGCCCTGTCGGCCGTATTCACCCCCAGCGCATCAAGAATGGTCGCCGCGGCGGTCGGGATGATCGGCTGCGCAGCACAGGCCATGACAATCATGAAGTTGAGCGCAGTGCGCACGCCGATCGCGGCTTTTTCCGGGTCGGTCTTGAAATGGGTCCACGGCTCGGCCCGTGTCAGGTATTCATTGCCCAGCGCCCACAGGCCGCGCACATCAGCCGCGGCCTTGCGGAATTCCATGCCCTCGAAATTGGCTGCGGCGGAGTCGAGGCGCTGGGTCATTTCGTGAGCCAGCCAGTCTTCGTGCTCGCCCCATTCCCCGCCGGCGGGCACAACACCGTCAAAGCGTGACTTGTTGAAGCGCAGGATTCGGTTGACATAATTGCCCAGCACGTCGGCCAGGTCCTTGTTGATCAGCGACTGGAAATGCTCCCATGTAAACGCCGAGTCCGAACCTTCCGGGGCATTCGCGGTCAGGTACCAGCGCCAGTAATCGCCCGGCAGCAGTTCCAGCGCCTGATCCATGAACACGCCGCGCTGCTCGGAGGTCGAGAACTTGCCACCATACCAGGTCAGCCAGTTGAACGCCTTGAGCTTGTCGACCGTCTTCCAGGG
Source organism: Maricaulis sp. CAU 1757 (assembly GCF_054482675.1). NCBI lineage: Bacteria > Pseudomonadati > Pseudomonadota > Alphaproteobacteria > Maricaulales > Maricaulaceae > Maricaulis > Maricaulis sp. CAU 1757. The sequence goes on along the minus strand of NZ_JBTLRI010000006.1, from coordinate 19,013 downwards.
CTCCTCCGAGCCGAGGATCGTGGCCGGGAAAGACACGGTGTGAAAGGCGACATTGTCCTTGCCCATGAACTGGACATAGGTGACGTCGTCGGCTCCCGCATCGGTGCGCCACCAGCTTTTCCAGTCGGTTGCAGCCGTTTCGGCCCATTCGGCCGTGGCACCGAGATAGCCGATCGGAGCGTCGAACCAGACGTAGAACACCTTGGTCTCGAAGCCGGGCCTCGGCGCACCGTTCTGGGTTACCGGGACACCCCATTTCAGGTCACGCGTGATCGAGCGGTCACGCAGGCCTTCATCGAGCCATTTATAGGCGATTGACTTGGCCAGGGAGGGCCAGCCATCCGCCGCATCCACCCAGTCGCGGATGCGCGTCTCCATCTTGGTCTGGAGCAGATGGAGGTGCTTGGTCTCGCGGACTTCCAGGTTCTTCGACCCGGAGATTTTCGAGTACGGCTCCTTCAGGTCGGTCGGTTCCAGCAGGCGCCCGCAACTGTCGCACTGGTCGCCGCGAGCGCGCTCGAAGTCGCAGTGCGGACACGTACCCTCGACATAGCGGTCCGGCAGGAAGCGGTCATCATCGATGGAGAAGACCTGTTCCTCGACCCGCTCCTCGATCAGGCCGTTGGCCTCCAGCGCCTCGGCGAAATGCTGGGTCAACTCACGGGTCTGCCGGCTCGACGTTCGACCGAAATAATCATAGCTCAGAGCGAATCCGGCCCCGGCCTCGGCCTGGATGGCGTGCTGCTCATCGCAATAGGCCCTCACATCCATGTCGGCTCTCGCCGCTGCCAGTTCCGCCGGCGTGCCGTGCTCGTCGGTGGCGCAGATATACAGCACATCATGACCACGCAGACGCTGGAAACGGGCGTACACGTCCGCCGGCAACATGGACCCGGCCAGATTGCCCAGATGCTTGACACCATTGATGTAAGGCAGGGCGCTGGTGATCAGAATTCTGGCCATTGGGTCCGCTTTCCTGTTGTCGATTATCGCAGCCGACGAGTCGAATCCGGTGTACACTTCCCGCGCTGGGATGCGAGCCGCAAGGGGCTCGCGGGCAGGACGCGCACACATAGCCGTCCTTTCAAGGGGAGGAAACACCCAATGCCGCGTATCTTCGGAGTCAATCTCATCGCCTGGCTGGTCGCGTCCGTCGTGGCCTATTTCGTCGGCTTCATCTTCTACGGCCTGCTGTTCACTGATCTGTGGGTCGGCCTGTGGGGCTTCAGCGAAGCCGAGTTGCAGGCTGCGGAAGCCGGTGCTGCCATCGGCATGATCGGCGGTTTCGTCATAACCCTGGCCACGGCCCTGGCCATCGGCATCGCCCTGCGCGCGCTGGACGCCATGACCCTGGGCCCGGCCATCAAGTGGGCCGTCTTCCTGTGGGCCGGCTTTGTCATCACCACGATGGCCTACGACATCGCCTATGCCAGCCAGCCCTTCATGCTGCTAGTCCTCGACGGCGCCCATACCCTGGTGGCCTTCATCGCCATGGCCGCAGCCCTGGTGCTGCTCGACGGCGTCGGCGCCAAGTCCGCCGCCGCTCCGGCCGAATAGGCCGACAGGGCAAACCGGTTGGACCACCTGACGGCCGGGAGCCCGGGCTCCCGGCCGTTCTCGTTCGCGCTGACCTGAAATGCCGTTGCACTCCCCTCTTGTCGCCCGCCTCGCCCCCGCGTATCAGGACCCGGCGCCACGCGCGCCCCGTGCAAATCGCACCGGGCCGGCTTAGCTCAGCTGGTAGAGCACCTGATTTGTAATCAGGGGGTCGGGGGTTCGAGTCCCTCAGCCGGCACCATTGAATTCAGACACCTTGGGGAATTCCGGAGTCGCCTCTGGTGCAGCAGGCTAGCAATGCGCTACTCCCACGCGCCATCGTCCCGATCTCGATGCGATGTGTCCCCCAAGCGTCATCCGTCTTGCGCGGTGCCGTTCAGCGCCGCGAGAATGGCGGGAATCCTGGCCTTGAGCTTGAAATACCCCTTGCCCGCATGCGGCCAGGCCTGACGGTCCCAGTTCCGGGCCACACCGACCAGCGCGATGTTTCGTGCCGCGAGTTCCCCCGCCAGTGGCGGTAGACAATCTCGAACTGGTCCGACTGTCGTCAAAGGCAGCACCACAGTGGCAATCCGTTCGGCCTCGGCCCAGCGCGTCACCGCGGCTCGAAAACCGGCGCTATCGCCAATGCTTTCAAGTGGTCGAGCTGCGGCGCCATAACCAGCCAGCCGGTCTTCCAGCGCGTCGGACTCAAATCGGCAAACGGCCGCAGAGACGGCCCTAGGCGAGCGCAATGTGGCGGTGGCGACCGCCAGAATGCTTGAGGGCGCCGTTTGCCGGGACAGGTGAGGTTCATGGCTGTCGGAGGTCAGCAGAAGTCCGTATCGGTCCGAAGGGAGCCGGGTGTCGGGCCAGGTCAGCGGCTGCGCTTCGTAGGCGTCGGTGTCCGCGATCGGGGCCGCGTCTTCGCGCAGCAGACCGGACAGATTGAAGCGGCCGCCGGTAAACTTGGCGATATTGTCGGCCCGAGCAAGATAGTGCTTACCCGCGGTGTGCAGTCCGGCGACCCATCGCCAGCTGCACGTGTTGGAGGCCGGGTCCCCATCGAGCAGGTGCCGCATGAAGAAATCGGCCCCGAGCACCCAAGGCAGTTTCAGGGTGAATATCCAGATACTGGCAAACCACATGCGCGCGTGGTTGTGCAAATAGCCGGTCTCGACCAGTTCCCGGACCCAGTAATCAAACGCATCCAGACCGGTTTCCCCGCCGATCGCGGCGGCATGGCTCGCTCGCAACTGGGCGTCGAACTGGAGGTCCCGGTATGCCTCGGCCAGCTTGCACCGATATGCGTCCCAGACCTGCGGTCGATGCTCCAGCCATCCCTTGAAGTAACTGCGCCAGAACACCTCCTGCACGAATTTCTCCGCGGCCGCACGGTCATGGCATTGCAGCACAGTCTCGACCACCTCGCGCTCCGCCAGCACACCATGCCGGATCCACGGTGACAGCATCGACACGTTCGAGCGGTCTCGTGGACCGAGATCATGATTTCGATCCCGCGCATATGCCCGTCCTAGATCGGGCAGGACAGCTTGTAGACGAGCGCGGGCTGCCTCGCGTGAAGCGGCAAATGTCATGACCTCATCCCTGCTACAGCGCCTCCGGGTTGGGATGAAAGCTAGCGCGGCGAGCGGCACGGGAAAGGCTTGCCGGATCGCTTCCTTCACAGTCCTCTCCGCCGCCACGCGCGCTGCCTGTGGTTGCCATGCTCGCGTTGCACACTTATCCTCTGACCGAGCGATGGGAGATTGTCATGGTTATAATGTCCGGTTTCATCGCGGCTCCCGTGAGCCTGCTGCTCACGCACGCCGAGCCGACATTGCAGAGTTACCAGATGCCTCCAGCCGAGGCGGCCTGCCACCAAACGGGCATGCAGGCGATGGAGCGAGAGGCCCAGCGCATGATGATGGAGGTGCACCGGACACGGGCCAGTCATCACAACCGCTCCACTTGCGATGATAACCAGCCTGGCCTGCACGATTGTGCCCAGGGGCCGGGTTCGACCCTGAGGCCACAGCGGACGGAACAGCCGACCGTCGAATTGATGGCTGAATCCCGCCGCGCCCGCCGCGCCGGCGCCCGCGCCTATCGCGCCTGCATGTCAGACACCTGATAGCCCCGACGAACCTGGAGCGCGGCACCGCACTCCGTTGGTCCGTTTCTTGCTTGGTTTTCCGGCACTATCGGGAGGCCAGCCATGCCGAGCATTCTTCTAATCGACCATAACCGCGCCAGCTTAGCGGCGGCCCGGTCATTTCAGGGGCTTGGCTATACCGTTGTCGCGGGCACTTCTGGCTATTGCGACTACATGAACCTGTCCCGATTTGTGTCGCGAAGCGTCACCTTGCCGGACCTGGCGGCAGCTCCGGAACGGGTTCTTCCCGCACTTGAAACCGTTTGCGCCGCTGATCCCGATATCACCGCCATCTTTTCCGTCGACGAGACCGGCACCCGCTGGCTGGCCCGCAATCAGGCCAGCCTGCCGACCGGACTGACCAGCTTCAATGTCGCCCAGGCGATCGTCGACCAGGTCTGTAACAAGGCTGGCGCCGCGCGGCTTGCGGAGACCTGCGGCGTGCCGGTCGCGGCGCGTCAGACGGTTGACAATCTTGCGGACCTGCAGGCCGCTGCACGCGACATCGGCGCGCCGCTGGTGATCCGCGCCGTCGAGTCCAATCATGACCTGTACGGCCGCAAGGCCGTGATCTGCCAAAGCCTCGCGGATTTCGACCGGATAGCCTCGCACTGGCCCCCCGAGGGGCACCAGCAGCTCATGGTTCAGCGCTACAATCCCGGCCGTCGCCACAATGTGTGCTGGAATGCCATCCAAGGGCGCTTGCACTCAGCCATCGAGATGAAAGTTCTGGCCACCACGACCGGCGGCCGCGACGGTTACGGCACCTGGGTTGAAACCGTGCGCCCGCACCCGGCCTTGCAGACCCACGCCACGCGACTTGCAGAGGCGCTTGGTTATCACGGCGCCGGCTCGGCGCAATTCCTCGTCGACGAGACCAGCGGCGATATCAGCTTCCTGGAAATCAATCCGCGTCTCGACGCCAATATCAAACTTGCCCAGGCCGACATGCCCTACATCGAGACCCATGCCGGCATCATGACGGGCGAGATCACCACGCCACTCCCGGACCCGTGGGCCTACAAGGCTGGGCGCCGCCTGTTCTGGCTGAAGGGCGAAAACCAGACTTTCAAGACACTGATCCGATCCGGCCGTCACGGCGAGCTGGCGGCCCGGGCCGCGCTGGCGGTGCCCCGATCGATCGGTGCAGTGCACGCCCTGTTCAGCCTCGACGACCCGCTGCCCGCCATCGCTTCGCACCTCAATCCGCTCCTGCAGCGCCTGCCCGGATCCCTGACCGGCAATCGGCGGCCATCCGCTCCTCAGCCCCTGGAACCGACAGATGCGTAACCCGCTCCTGGACCTTCAGGGCCAGGGCCGCTTCCTCTTCTGGCTCCCCGTCCTGGCGAGTGTGGTTCTGGTGACCGCGGTCATCGCCCAGCCCTGGGTGGACCCGGAATTGCTGTTCGCCGATGCGCTGGTGGCTGCCGAAGCCAGTGGGGCGTGCTGCAAGGTTTATTATGGCGCCATGTCGACATTGGGCGGGCTTATCTGGGCTGGCGCCGCCGCGATCTGCCTGATTGGCGCGTTGGCGCTCAGCCAGCTTGGGCCGTTGCGGCCGGCCGGTTTTCTTCTGGTCGCCGGTCTCTTCACCGGCTGGCTGACCTTGGACGACATGTTCATGATCCACGAGGCCGTGGCGCCGGGCCATGGCGTGCCGCAGAACCTGGTCCTCGCTGCGTATGTGGTGCTGGCGGCTGCCTACGTACTGGCGGCCCGGCAGGATCTGCTGCGTCAGCCCTACGGGCTTTTCGGGCTCGCACTCGCCGGCTTCGCCGCCAGTGTCGGCATTGACGTCATCGCACCGGGAACCGACCCCCGCCTCAGCCTGATCGAGGATGCGGCCAAGTTCGTCGGCATTGTCGCCTGGACCAGTTTCCACGCCGCCTACGTGATGCGGGCCGTGACGGATACCGCGCGTGCCCCCACGGTGAGGGACGAGCCCTAGACCGAGGTCGACAGTCAGGCCTTGCAACCTTTTGGGTAGCCTGTGCTTGACTGCAAAGTGCCGCAATCCTACGGCGCGTAGGGGGCCGACTGGGTGGCAAACATGTGCGCGTAGAGCCCGCCCTTTGCCATCAGCTCATCATGGCTGCCGTGCTCGATCAGACATCCCTTGTCGAGTACCGCGATGCTGTCGGCGGAGCGCAAATTGGCCAAGCGGTGCGAGATCAGGATCACGCTGCGACCGCTTTCCTTGCGAGCCATGAATTCAGCTTCGGCTGCCGGGTCAAGGGCGGCCGTGGGCTCGTCAAGAATGAGTATGTCTGCCGCCTCATTGACGTGCGCCCGCGCCATGGCCAGGCGCTGCCATTGGCCGCCGGACAGTTCCAAGCCATCGAGAAAACGCTTGGACAGCCTTGTGTCGAGACCCTGCGGTAGCTCCTCGACCAGATCGCGCGCCAGACCCGCATCAGCAGCCCGCATCAGCTGGTCGGTGCCCACGGCGTCGGACAGCCCGGCTCCGAAGGCGATATTGTCGCGCGCGGTCATCTTGTAGCTGGTGAAGGGCTGAAACAGCACGCCGAAGCGGCGTGCCAGGCAGGCCGGGTCCCAGTCGGCCAGATCCAGCCCGTCCAACGTGACCCTTCCGCTGTCTGGCCGGTACAGGCCGAGCGCCAGCTTGACCAGCGTCGTCTTGCCCGATCCGTTGGCACCAACCAGTCCCAGCCGAGTACCCGGGGCGAGATGCAGGCTGATATCGCGCAAGGCCGGATGACGCCGTCCCGGATAGGTGAAGTTCACGGCCTCAAAACGCAGCCCGTCACCGGGAGCCGACCCGGCCTGGGCTGTCCCGGTCGCGCGGTCATCAGGCAGGCCGGTCAGGGTGAACAGATTGTCCAGATACAGCAGGTCCTCGTAGACGCCGCTAAAGGCGGCCAGCAGCGCCGTGACATTGGCCTGGCCCTGCTTGAGCAGGCCGACCAGCATCAGCATGCTGCCCAGGGTCAAGGTCCCGAGCAGCGTCATCCAGACGATCCACAACTTGCCACCTAGGAAAACCGCTGAGGCGATCAGGCCGAGACCGGCTGCCATCCAGGCCTGTCGGGCCTGCAGCTGACGATCCTCACCGTAGAGCGAGCCGAACAGCTCGCGATAGCGCTCCGCGATGGCCGCGCCCCAGCCCATGTGCAGGCGTTCGCGCGCCATGCTTTCGCCGCTTATCAGGCTTTCAAGATAGCTTCGCTCGCGCATTTGCGGCGTTCGGCCGGTGTAAAACCGGTAGGCGGTGCCGGAGAAGCGCAGATTGCCCAAGAATAACGGGATCGCCCCGGCCAGCACCACGGCCAGCAACCAGGGCGACGCGGTGATCAGCAGACCGGCGACAGAGGCCAGCGTGACCGCGTTCTGGAGTACATCGAGACCGCGACTGACCAATCCGAACGGGCGACTGGTGGCAAACTGACGGGCTTGGACAAATTGTTGCTGCACCGCCGGGTCTTCGACTTGGACCAAGCTCAGCGATTGAGCCTTGTCGAGGATCAGCTGGTTGACATGAAAGCCCAGCTCGGCGTGCAGGCGTGCCTTGTAGAACACCAGCAGGCGGCGCGCGGCCAGCAGGACAGCGAGAATGACGCCTTCCAGAACGACCCAGGCAAATACCGTCTGGCGGTCCTCGACCAAGCCGCTCTCGACCGCGGCGACGACACTGTCGACAACCAGTTTGGAGACATATAGCGCCGCCGCCGGCAGCAAGGCGACGATCAGGGTGACCGCGATGACCTGAACCGCTAGGGCGGCGCTGGTGCGGATCACGAGGCCGAAGGCCCGCCGGGCGTGGGCGAGACAGGCCGCCAGGCCGGGTGGCGCCGGATCCGGACTGGGCGTGTCGCCCTCGCCCACCGCGTCAGGCCACGCGCGAGGGACGCGCCGTCTGCGCCGTGTCCTGCTCGGCGATCAGATTGCGTGACATCACTGCGCCCTTGTGCGGGAAGGGCTCGCTCGGCACCGGACGCTCGAGGAATGGCGCGAGCTTCTCGAAGCCCTCGCCGGAGCACACGTCGATGATCAGCAAGTCGTCCGGCCGGTCCTTGAAGTGCTCCATCACCCGGCGCACATGCTCGTCATAGACCCAGGAGAAGCGTTCCCGGTCATAATTGTAGCAACCATACACGGCGGAACGCAGGAATTGCCGCATCCGGATGTGCACTTCTTCGTCAGGATCATTGCAGTCCTTGAAGGCCGGCCGGTTGTACCAATGGCGCGAACACGAGGCGAGCCACTCTTCCTTGTCGCGCACGGTCAGGATGAATTTCGAGCCCGGATAATGCTTGTCGAACTGGTGGAAGAAAGGCGCGGTGGTGATGTCGGTCAGCCCATCATGATACCTCAGCAGTGTGAGGTCATACTGGGCGTTGGACAACTCGATATAAGTATCCTCGTCAATCGGATAATGACTGCAATCGAAACCAAGGATCTGCAGGGCGCTGGTCAGGCTGCGAGTGCCCGTGCGTGACAGGCCGAGGCCGAATATCTTTGGCTTCTCGGCACTCTGGCCATAGGCAATCCGGTCGGGCTGGGCATCGAGCCAGCTTTCTAGCTCGCCCATGGTGAATGCCCCCTTCTCGGTCAGGCCGAGCGCAGCAATTTCCTGTTCCGCATGCTCTGGCAGCGCTTCGATGAACGCATGGACCTCGTCCGGGGTTGCCGTCGGCGCGATATGCTGGCGGGCATATTCGACTGCGTGCTTGGCCATGGTCAGGTCGCAGAACTCGTCACTTTTGGTACGCCAGGTCTTCATCGAGGAGCGCAGCCGTTTTTTCTGAACCTTGGTACGGCTACGAAGTTCGCGCAGCGCGTACTTCATGAAGATGTGGCGATAGGCCTGGAAGTGATCATGGAGGATATCGAAATTGCGGAACTGCTTGCTCGCACCCATCGGCTTCATGGCGAGGTTGCGCAGCCGGCTTTCCGGGCGCAGGACGTACTTCATGTCATCCAGGGGCGGGTCGATTTCGGCCATTGACCGCACCAAGTCGATGCGCGTGATGTGCACGCCGCAATGCAGACGGCCCCGGAAACGATCAGACACATAGGCATCGACATAAGGTGCATCACACTGATCGATGAATTCGCGCATGTCCTCGAGGATCAGGCAGTCCGCATCGACATAGACGACATAGTCGCACTCGTGATCGATGCGCAGCATCTTATCGACGCACGCCGTGAACGGCCGGACATTGTCGATGATAAAGGTGTTCTCGGGCCGGATATGCTTCTTGGCCAGTTCGAGCGCCACGTCACGCGTGCGTTCATCGATCTGGCGGAAAACGAGGTCGACTTTGGCCATGTTTCGCTATTCTCCCCACTTGTAGGATTGGTTGGCCTGTGCCGCCATGGTTTCGAAAAGCGCGCGATGCGGCGCGCTCAGTTCACTGCGCCAGCGCAGGTCCAGCTCGATACGGCCGGAATGGTTTTCATAGTAGTCGCGTGTCCGCTGCCCGAGGCTGACGAATGCTTCGTCAGGCGTTTCGAACTGTTTCCGCGCTGCCAGGAATTGGGTGCCACTATTGCCGCCCAGCACGTGGTGGGGCGTCGCCGCGTAATCGAGCATGCCGGCCTCGAACTTGATACCGACGAGGTCACATATGGCCCGCGCAACCGCTTCCGTGTCCTCGACCAACTCCTCGTAGCGCACGCGCATCTTGGGCCCCGCAAAGGCCGCATACAGCGCTTCGCTCGCGGCCATCTTGTCGACCCAGTCGGAGATCTGCCGCGCAGGGTCGCGGTCGGGGTATTTGCGAATGCGGGAATTGACGACCGCGCGACCATCTCGGCTCAGCAGTAACAGACAGGCGGTACCGCCATCAGCACGCACCTCGTCGGTGCGGGCTTCGATCCAGGCCTCGTCCTTGGTCGAATCAATCAGGACCGGCACGCCGACATGCTGGGAGAGCTGGGCATAAAGGCAGGAACTCCGATCCCAACGGAAGTCAGCCCAAACAGGACAATCGGGACCGCAAATCTTGCACACCCGCTTGCGCAGCGGCTTGCGTTCATCGCCGAGATTGCGGGCCTTGCCACCTTCGCCGATATACATGGCCTCGGAGTGACTGCCGAGCAGCATGCCAAGCAGCGTCGAACCGGAATGACCGGCCCCGCAGATGGACACCGAGCAGACTTGCCGTGCCATTTATCCCCCTCCTGGCGGTCCGAATAGGAACGGTACCCGCCTGCAACGGTTAGCCACAAATGCCAGTGACAACACAAGCGGAAAATTGCCGCTTGTACCGTGCCGCCAGGCGATCCAGTTGCGTGCGACAGCCCGACGCGCTTCCGGGCCCCGGCCAGGAATGCTATCGCTGAGCCACTTTTTTTGCCCAAAGCCCTCCGATTGGAGTGACCGGATGTTCCGCTTTTCCTGCTTGGCCGCGTTGGCAACAATAACACTGGCCGCCTGTGGCCCAAACGAGCCTGACACCCCGACACCGCCGGTGGTGACACCGACAACCGAGACTTCAGCCGCCACGCCGGACGCCGTGGAGCCAGCAGGCGAGGCCCCCGAACCGGTCTCGGCGCGAGATCCCGACCCCGTCCTGGTCGCGCTTGGCAGCGACTATGCCAGCGCCGACTTGGATAACGGACGGCGGCAGTTCAGGCGCTGTCAGGCCTGCCACACACTTGCCGAAGGCGCTCGCCATTCGGTCGGCCCCAACCTCTATGGCATCATTGACGCACCGGCTGCTTCCCAAGAAGGCTTTGCTTATTCCGATGCGCTGGAACAGGCCGGGCTGGTTTGGACGGCAGAGACCATGGACGCCTGGATCGAGAATCCGCGTGTGGCCGTGCCGGGCAATCGGATGAGCTTTGTCGGCCTTCGGGACGCCGAGGCACGCCGCGACCTGATCGCCTATCTCGCCGTCGAGACCGCACCCTGAATTCGGTGCGCTGTCGCTAAAATGTTTGCCAGACCGAGAAGAATACGGCGCGCTCGATGATGGCGTTGCGCCCGGCCGGCGTCGCATACACGCCAAGGAAATAGTCCTTGCCACGCCAATGCCGGCCGACAGAAAGGGCGAGGCGATGTTGGTGGAATTCTGGCGCTCCCGGACGACCGGGCTCCAGGCTCCACACCGAATAGGACTGGGCGATCACCTGCCAGCGCTTGGCCGGCCGCCACCCAGCTGTGAGGTCGAGCCTCACTTCATCGAGGTCAGGCGCCTCGCGCCAACGCCACGCGGCCTGGACTTCCACGAACCCGGTTTGCCCGATACTGCGCCCCCACAGGCTTCGCAGATCGACGGCGTGTCCGCCGACCCCGAGAGGCCGGTTTGACACGTTCTCTCCGGCTCCGGGAAAGAGGGCTGTAACCTGCCCCGACCAGACTTGGCGTTCAGCCTGCCAGATGACCCGGCGCAAGCCGATCTCGCTGGCCGCGAATCCCTGTGCCGCATCCTCACCGGCCGACGTCCCCCGGCGCACCGTCTGCCAGGCAAAACGTCCCACCAAGGTGATGCGCTCATTGAGCCCGTATTCGGCATAAGCCGACAGCTCATCCTTGTAGAAATACCCGTCGCGCACAGCCTGTCCGCACGCATTGAAGCCTGTATCGGCCCGGTCGGTCAGAGAGGTCAGGATGAACAGGCCCTTGCCTGGCTCCCTTGGCCAGGCACCGGCCAGTGCCGGGGGCGGCAGCAGGCTCGCGAAACCAAGTCCTAAACCGGCAGCCAGCCTCAGCTGCCATCTATGTAGACCTGCTAGACTTCGAAACCCGGGCTTTCCCGGCGCACTCTGTCCAGCAGGGCAGCCCAGGCAATTTCCTTGAAGAATTCGTTGGACGAAATCTCGCCGGATTGTTCGAACACGCGATCCTGCATCGTCTGATCCCATTCGATCAGCTCTCCGCCAGCCTGCGCCATGACCTGGATGCGACATGCACGTTCCAGGAGATAGATACGAATATACGCGCTAAACGGGTGATCGCCAACCGATAGTGTTCCGTGGTTGCGCAGGATCATCAGATTCTTGTCGCCGAGATCAGCGACCAAGCGCTCCTTCTCCTCGTGGTCGAGCGCAATGCCTTCATAACCATGATAGGCCACATCATTGAAAACATTCATGGCGAGCTGGGAAATCGGGCGCAGCCCGTCCTTCTGGGCCGCCACCGCGACGCCGGCATCAGAATGCAGATGCAAAGCGACATGAACGTCCGGCCGAGCTTCGTGAATGGCGGAATGAATGGTGAAACCGGCTGGATTGATCCCATAGCGCGACGGAGGCAGGACATTGCCGTCCAGATCGATCTTGACCAGGTTCGAAGCCGTTACGTCCTCGTACAGCAAACCGAACGGGTTGAGCAGGAAATGCTCTTCGGGACCCGGTACGCGCATGGAGATGTGGGTGAAAAACAGGTCATCCCAGCCATGCATCCGTACCAGTCGGTATAGCGCGGCCAGGTCACAGCGCGCCTTCCATTCTTCCTCGGACACCTGATCCTTGACTGAAACATTGGCTTGATCGTCCATGTCTTTCTCCCGCTCACGCTGTCATGCGCCGTATGGCATCAGGATCGGCCTTTGCGTTGGCGTGGTCAAACCCTGATCACTCAGACATCGCGGGCCAGTCGTATGCCGGAAAACTGCCAGCGCGCACCCGGGGGGAAGAAATTCCGGTAGCTGGCCCGCACATGCCCGGAGGGCGTCGCGCATGACCCGCCACGCAGGACCTGCTGTCCGCTCATGAATTTTCCATTGTACTCGCCAACCGCCCCGCTGGCCGGCCGGAAGCGCGGGTATGGCGAGTATGCAGACCGGGTCCATTCCCAGACATCGCCGAACATCTGGCGGCACCCCTGCCCAGTGCGCGCCGGACCAGGCTGGGGCGCGACCCCCGCCTTGGCGAAACGCCCATCCGGGCCAGCCCGGCTGATAGCTGCCAATTCCCATTCACGCTCGTCCGGCAGACGCGCACCGGCCCACTCGGCGAACGCCGCAGCCTCGTAGTAACTGACATGAGTCACCGGCGCGTCCAGCTCGAGGGCTCGCAAGCCCGCCAGCGTGTATTCCAGCCATTGTCCGGCTTCGGTGCGGCGCCAGTAGAGCGGCCCCTCCCAGGCCTTCTCCTTCACCTGAGCCCATCCATCCGAAAGCCAGAGTGTCGCGGTGGCGTAACCACCATCGGCTATGAACTCCGCAAACTCGCCATTGGTCACGGCTCGGTCCGCCAATGCAAACGGCGTCAGCACGGCTTCGTGTCGGGGCCCCTCATTGTCGAAATGAAAGCCGTCTCCTGCATGCGCGCCGAACTGGTACAGGCCGCCCTCGAACTCCTGCCACCTTGCCCCGCCAGATGATGCATCGGGGTCATTGGCTGGCGCGTTGAAAACGGCCGGTCCGTGCGGATGGCAGCCGAGCACGTGCTTGATGTCGGTGAGGATCAGCTCCTGGTGCTGCTGTTCATGAGCGATCCCGAGCCATACCAGGTCCGCCCACTCGGCGCCTTCGGCCCGGCTGAGCAGCTTGCCCATAGCGGTATCGACATGGCGCCGGTAAGCGAGAATCTCATCCACACCCGGCCGGCTTAGCAGGCCGCGCTCGGCGCGCGGATGCCGTGACCCAACGCCTTCGTAATAGGAATTGAACAGAAAGCAGAACGCATCGTTGAAGACCGAATACCCCGGCAAGTGGGGCTTGAGCAGGAACGTTTCCCAGAACCAGGTTGTGTGCGCCAGGTGCCACTTGGTCGGACTGACATCCTCCATGCTCTGGATCTGCATGTCCTCGGGCGTCAAACCACTGACCAGGCTTTCGGTTTGCTTGCGGTTGGAAAAATATCCGGCGTCCAGCGAAAGCGGCTTCAGGTCTTCCATTTCAAGCTCTTCGGTCCTGCTGCGACAATTAAGAAGTTTTCAAGGCGTTTCGGTCTAACTAGAGGATCAACATAACCGATCCAATTTCGAAGCCCATGGCCGTTTCCACCGCTGAAGCCCTGCACTTGCTGACCAAGATGCGCGATCCGGACCAGCGCCACCAGATGGCACTGGGCGTGACCGATCTGTGCACGGCGCAGCCCCTATCGCCTACGGCTGACCCGATCGCTTCTGAACTCCTGATCACGCTCTCGGACCGCAGTGAGGCGGAAACCAAGCTCGCGATGGCCAAGAAGCTCGCCAATTGCGACTGGGCACCGCATACAGCGATTAGGCATTTCGCGTTTCAGCCCATCGAGATCGCAAGCGTCATTATCAAGTCCAGTGACCGTTTGCTGGACAAGCACATGGTCGAACTGGCCGAACGCGGCTCGCCGGAACACCGCTTGATGCTGGCCGGTCGGCCGAACATCTGCCTCGCCGTTACCGATGTCCTCGCCAAGCCGCGCGAAGCGAACATCCTTCGCGCCCTGGCCAGCAATGATACGGCCGAGATCAGCGAGAATACGCTGTCGATCTGCCTCAGTGTGGCCCGCGCCCACCCGAAACTCCGTGAGGCCCTCGCCCGCCGCCCCGATCTGTCGACCGAATTCGCCACCCAGCTGTGCATCATGATGCCGGACAATTGGCGCGAGGAGTTGTACCGCCGCTTTGCCCTCGACAAGGGCGAGGTGGAGAAACTGACCGTGCAGGCCGCGCTGTCCGCAGCGCCGGAAAGCGCCGACAAGGAGGCCGCTGCCAAGGTTCAGGCCGCCCACGAGGCGGGGGAACTCAGCGGCAAGTACGCTCTCGACGCCCTGTCCGGGGGCGATGAAGTCCTGTTTGATCATGCCATCGCTCATCTGTGCGGCATCAAGGTCGGCCAGTGGCGCGTGGCCCTGGCGATGGGCGGTGTACGCGCCGCCGCCATGGCCTGCCAGGCGGCCCAGCTGGAACGCACGGCCTACCCGATCATTCACCGCGCCCTGCGCCGCTCGGGCCGCATGCACCAGGCCCTCGAGGGCGACGCCATGTCCGCGGCGGCCAATGTGTTCCGCATGTACGGACCGGAAAAGGCTGTGAAGGTCTTGCGCCAGATGGGCGCCCGAGGTTGAATAAAAGCCTGTCACGACAAGCTTTTCACAGGTCCTAGCCATTCAGCCCCGCCTCGCCTTCCTGGCCAGTCCCCGTCCCGAGGCCCAGTCCGCCCGCACGCAGCTGGAAGGCCTCTATGATGCCGTGCCGCTGGAAGAGGCCGAAGTCATCGTCGCGCTGGGCGGTGACGGCCTGATGCTTGACGCCCTGCACGCCTCCATCCGCACCGGGGCCCGCGTCTATGGCATGAATTTCGGTTCGGTCGGCTTCCTGATGAACGAGTTCAAGGCCGAAGGCCTGTACGAGCGCATCGCCAAGGCCGAGCGGGCCCGCATCCATCCACTGCGGGTACGCGGCCGTGACATCAAGTCCCGCGAATTCGACGCCCTCGCCATCAACGAGGTCTCACTGCTGCGCGAGACCCGCCAGACCGCTAAGATCCGCATTACGGTCGACGGCAAGAGCCGCATGGACGAGCTGCAGGCGGATGGCGTGCTGGTCGCCACACCCGCCGGTTCGACCGCGTATAATTTATCCGCCCATGGCCCGATCCTGCCGCTCGATTCCCGGCTCCTTGCCCTGACGCCGATCAGCGCCTTCAGACCCCGGCGCTGGCGTGGCGCGCTCCTCCCCCGCAAGGCGCGGGTCGGTCTCGACATTATCGAGCCTGAACTGCGCCCGGTGTCCTGCGTGGCCGACAACGAAGAATTCCGCGAAGTGGCCCGGGTCGACATTGTGGAAGCCAACGACGTCACGCTGACCTTGCTGTTTGACCAGGGGCACAACCTGTCTGAACGCATCCTGGTTGAACAGTTCCAAAACTGAGCGCATTTAGGGGGCCGTTAAGCACCCGTCGGTAGTGTGCAAGACGAACCGGAAACATGGATGCCCAGACCCCGATGCCCAATCCATTCCCTGACACCTCACGCGACCAGCGCAGCGTCCTGATTGTCGACGACTGCGCCGCCTTGCGCGGTGCCTTGCGCGTATCGCTGCAGGCGTTTGGATTCAGTCAGGTGCTCGAGGCCGACAGCGTTGCCCGCGCCCTGGACACCCTGGACAGCCGCAGCGTCGACCTGGTCATCACCGACTGGAAAATGCGGCCGCGCAACGGCCTGGACCTGGTACGGGCCCTGCGCCCGCGACAGGCCGCCCGGGCAACGATCCCGGTCATCATGCTGAGTGCCTACAGCGACGACGCCCACATAACCGAAGCCCACCGCGCGGGCGTCGACGCCTTTCTTGCCAAACCTTTCACCGCATCCTCGCTGGCCCGGGTCATCCGCCACGCCATGCAGGACAGCGGCGAAGCTTCTTCCGTGCCCAACCCCGCCAGCGACGACCGGCCGATGCCGTTCGCCGACGCCGTATAAGAGGACCTTGCCGATGGCTAAATCCGATGAAGTCGAGGTGATCTCCGCGCCCAACATGCTGCAGATCAAGATCGGTGGCCCGATCAGCCAGGCCGACGCCCACCTGATCATGAAAGCCGAGGAGGCCATGAAGGACATGCGCGCCGATTTCGGCGCCTGGCTTGAGGAGGAAGTGGTCAAGCTGGAAGAGTCGGCCAAGAAGGTCCTGAGCGCCGGCCTCAAGGGCGAGGAAGGTGAGGACCTGTTCATTCGCGCTCACGATCTGCGCGGCCTCGGGACCACCTATGAATTCCCTATCATCACGCGCCTCGCGGCGTCGCTGACTAAGATGATCGACATGCCGGAAAAGCGTCAGAAGGCCTCCAAGGCCCTGGCCCTGGCCCATGTTGGAGCGATCCGTGCCGCCCTGTCGCAGAATATCCGCGATGAAAAGGACCCGGTTGCGGCCGAGTTGGCCAGCGAACTGGAAACCCAGAGCAAGGCCTTCGCGGAACCCTGGAAAGACGACTGATCGAAGCATCACGGTCGCAATAAAACAGGCGCTCCGCCGGCGGGGCGCCTGTTTCATGTCCGGGGTCAGCCGGCCCTGGCCAGATCCGGAACATCCTCGTCGAAGCGCGAGAGGATATAGTCGATGTCGCCTTCCGGCAGCCCCTGGAAACGGGTGATCGCACGCTCGGCAAGACTGCGGCGGAAGCGTTCGCGACCGGCGCCGTCATGCGGCATTTCCATCGCGTGAAAGATGTCGAAGACAGCCCTGATGGCCGGATAGAGACGGGACGGCATGCCGGTGCGGTCATAGACCGCGCGCAGGCCGAGCGGCCCGGCATCGTGGACCAGCAACCAGGTCTTGGCGTGGGTCAGCCCGGCCAGTTCGGCAAAGGCATGTTCGACGAATGTGATGTGCCCGCGCAGCAGGGCACGCACGATCAGCGACGGCGTGAGCCGTGCATTCATCCGCATCTGCTGCACGAAATGCCGCGGATTGTGCGCCAGGCCGGCCTGGTCGACAAGATCGATGACGGCCCGCTCGCGCGCGCCTTCGGAAAGCTCCACAGCCAGTTGAGGCGGCAGGGCGTGGGTCCGCACCAGTCGCTCCAGAGCTGTGTCGGAGATGTGCGCGATCAGCTTTTCCGTGACCGCCAGCGGCAAGCTGGAACGGGCCACGAAACTGTCCATGATGGCGGGATTGTCGCAGAATTCGCTGAACGCCCGCTGGTAGGCGTCCGCGTCGAACTCGGCCCCGTCATTGGCAGCGGCCACGCCAATGGCCGCGCTGTCACCTGTGTCCATGATGGCCTGGACCACCGGGCCGGCAAGCGAGGCCCGTCCGGCGATCGCCAGGCGCTTCTCCGGGCTCTCCTCGGCCAGCACCTCGATCAGCAGGTCGTCGCCCAATACGGGCGACTCGGCGAGCAGCGGGACCGCAATGCTGTCGACATCACGGATCAGCTGGGCCGCGATGTCGGCCGGCAGGTGGGGCGACTGTCGCAGGGTCACGGCGAGCGCCCGGCGGACCAGCTCCACAGCGTCACCGGCGATCAGGCGCAGGATGTCATTGGCCGCTGCGCGCTCGGCGCGGGTCAGCTCGACGCTGTCCATGCGGCGACAGATCTTGCGCGCCGCAAGGGCCCGGTCCTCGTCATCCTTGCCCTTGACCAGGCGACGGATATCCTCGCCGGTCAGCTGATTGCGCAGCGCGACAACACTCATGCCGTGTTCCATTCCGAGCGGGCCGGGTCGGCCTGGGCCGCTCCGGTCTTGGTCTGCCTGCTGGCTCCCCCGCGCCCGATCACGACGAGCGTGCCCGGGCGGCGCGCGGCGCCTCGAGGGATGCGAGGATTTCCACCAGGGCGGGCGACAACTCGCCATTGCCGATGGCCGTGCGGTCCGGTGCCATGGCATTGCGGATCGGCGCCGGCGCCACGCGCCAGCCCTGTTCGGCGATGCGGCGGACCGCACCCGCGACGGGATCACTGTCCTGCGCCCGTCCGATCACCGGTGCCATGGCCGGGCCACTTGCCGGGGCGGAGGCCGAGGCAAAAACCGGCGCCGTCATCGGCGCGGCAGCGTCGAGGCCCCGTGCCGGGCGCGACGAAGCTCCCGCCCCGTCGCCATGGCGCCCGGTCAGTTCGGCCAAGACTTCAGCGGCATTGCGGGCTCTGCCACCGTCATAGAAAATGGTCCGGTTGGCCCGGGCGGCAGCCGGAAACAGCTGATCAGCGCGCGTTTGCGGTTGCTGCTCTGCGGCCTCGATCAGGCTGGCGGCACCGCCGGCGCCGAGGAAATGGGCCACGTAGAGCTCGCCGCTGTCGACCGGCCGGCCGATGCGGGCCTCTATGATGCCGGCGTTTTCCGCGGCCAGCTCCCCGGCCATGCGCGACGCCGCCACGGCGTCGAAGCGCAGGTCGAGGATGCGCTGGCGCTGCTCGGGATCGGACACGACATAACGGCCCTGGCCATCCTGGCTGATCGCTGCCGCGGCATCGGCGTAGCCATGCTCGGCGCCGCGGCGCTGCATCACGCCCAGCCAGGTCTGCTCGATGAACTGGAACATGCCGGCGGCCGAGGACGTGCGCGCCTGGGCGTCGAGCTGGAAATTGCTCTCGCGGGCGGCGGTCTCGATCAGGAAATTGAAGTCGGCGCCGGTCTCGCGCGCCGCCTGCCGAATGGCACGCGTGGCAAAGTCCTGGCTCGACATTTCGACGGGGCTGACCAATCCGGTCTCCAAATGCACAGCTGGCGAATCGTCCGCCAGACTCGGCCCAACATGCCTAATCCCGGGTTAACAACCGCCCGGCCACGATCAATAGCGCCACGGCGCTTCCGCCTGGCGGGATGAGGATGCGGGACGGTGCAGGCGTCCTGCGAATTAAAAACTGGACGTCGACACCGTCCCGCATGCGGAGATTTGACCGGGCCTCGAAGGACCCGAGTTGGCAAGGCGGGCTGGTCTGGAACGGTCCTCCAATAGTGCCGCTCCTCGCCGCCCGCAGCCCCGCCGGGG
>NZ_JBTLRI010000005.1:117502-224980 GCF_054482675.1 Maricaulis sp. CAU 1757 | reverse complement strand
AAGCGGCGCTACCGCGCCTTTGACCTGAAACCCTGTCTGAGGCCCGCTGGCTGACAAGAGATCAATGGCTCTTCCCGCGCTGTGGCGCGATCCCCACACACCGTCATCATCCAATCGTCCCGGCGGCAACATTCGATTGTAAATAACCTGTTCGGCGATGCTTATTTTGAGTGTGGTCGCTCAATGACCTCGAGACACGGGGGGCCACCACCATGCATTTCCGCCTTTGGGTAGCAGAGTAGCCAACACCGCCCGTCCTTTGGATCACGATAGGTGGCCTCCCAATTGCCTGCCTCGACCTGTTCGAGACACTCGCGTATGAGCCACTTAATTCGTCGGCAGGTTTCGTCTTCCTCATGCTTCCCATTCCGGAAGACCCAACTTCCCTCAAGTTTGGTTTCGGATGAGAGCAATTGTGTCATTTTTTCCCGCATCCTCAGGTCCGAGTGGAATGATCGCGTTGTAGTGTCACCCAAATTTCCAAGCCACCCCAAAATTAAATGGATACTTTTTTACTGCTGGGCGTAAGTGAACATTCACTCACAAGACAGTAAATCCATGTAGATAACGAGCACCGACCGGTTTTCACCTAGGCCGGAAGATACAGGGCAGACCCAGCGTCTTCTCCGCAACGCGGAGAAGACGCTGCCGAAGCAAGATCCCAGGGGTCGCGGGCGCCAGCCCGCGAGGGGCCGGAGTCTAGGACCTTGCCGGGATGGCGCCCGGCACCCCCTCCCCGCAAAGCGGGGAGGTAAGGTATCCGGACGGATCACTCATACACTGAAGCGGCCGAGCTAGCACGCATCCCGTCGTCATCCCATGGTTCCGGCGACAGCCGGGATCCGGGGGACCTCGGCCAACACGTTGGCGGCGTCGGTCTCGCTGTTCAGGTCAAAAGGGATAGCTGAGGTCCCCCGGATGCCGCTCCGCGGCCCCGTGGGATGACGCCAGAGATAAGAAGGAAAACCCGTGTCATCCCGGCCGCATGCCCTGCGCAGGCAGGGCGGAGGGCCGGGACCTATACGTCCGGTCCCACTCCAGCGCGCACCAAAGTCAGACACCGGGATGATGGGTCCCGCACTTACGCCCCGCATTCGCGGGGCATCCATGCGGGATGACAGAACTAGAGCGACATCGTGGTCAGAAAATCACACATCAAAGTCCAGTCCGACATCCTTGTAGTGACTCCGCCGCGCCATCCACTTCGGATCGACCTTCACGTTGAGGAAGAGGTGGACCTTGCAGCCAAGCACCTCTTCCATCTCCTTGCGCGCCGCTTCGCCGATCGCCTTGACGGCGCTGCCGCCCTTGCCGAGCACGATCGGCTTCTGGGTGGTCCGCTCGACGATGATCGACTGCTCGATGCGCAGCGAGCCGTCGCGCAGCTTTTTCCAAACCTCGGTCTCGACCATCGAGGCGTAGGGCAATTCCTCGTGCAGGCGCAGATAGACTTTCTCGCGGGTGATCTCGGCCGCCAGGATGCGCGCCGGCAGGTCGGCGGCCTGGTCGGCGGGATAGTGCCAGACACCTTCCGGCATCGCTTCGGCGAGCCGCGAGCGCAGCGCTTCCACGCCCGACCCCGTCTTCGCAGAAATCATGAAGATTTCCGAATAAACCCCTGTTTCAAAAAGCTCCTGGGACAGCGCCAAAAGCTGCTCACGTTTGATCAGATCGATCTTGTTCAGGGCCAGGATGGCGGTCTGCTCGGAGCGCTTGAGGCCTTCGATGACGCGCTCGTCATCCTCCACCATGCGCTTGTCGCCGGACTTGGGGTTGCCTTCGGCGAGGCGCACCCGGGCGCCCGCATCGATGACGTGCACGATGGTGTCGGCCTCGGCCGCGCCGGACCAGGCGGCCGCCACCATCGACTTGTCGAGCCGGCTCTTGGGTGCGAACACGCCGGGCGTGTCGACGAGAACGATCTGGGCGGTGCCGGCCATGGCCACGCCGCGCACGGCAAAGCGCGTGGTCTGGACCTTGTGGGTGACGATGGTCACCTTCTCGCCGACCAGGGCATTGACCAGGGTCGACTTGCCGGCATTCGGCGATCCGATGATGGCGGCAAAGCCGCAGCGTTGGGGGGCGGTGTCAGACATCGTGTCCTTCGCGTTGCAAGAGGGCTGTGGCTGCGGCCCGTTCGGCCGCCTGTTTGGAGCCGCCCTCCCCGACGGCCGGATCGAGCGGAGCGACACTCACTTCCACGGTGAAGATCGGCCGGTGGTCCGGCCCGGAGCGCTCGCGCATGGTGTAGCGCGGCGAGGCGTGACCGGCTTTCGCCGCCCATTCCTGCAGCGCAGACTTGGCATCGCTCGGCTTGGCATCAAGCGCGGTGATGCGTTTCTCCCAGTAGGTGTCGTAGAAGCCCTGCGCGGCATCGCGGCCGCCATCCAGGTAGAGCGCCGCGATCAGGGCCTCGCAGGCATCCCCGAGGATCGATTTCTTGCGCCGGCCGCCGCCCTTGTCTTCCGACTTGCCCATCCGCAGCGCTTCGCCGAGCTTCACTTCCTCGGCCACTTCCGCGCACGTCTCCTTGCACACCAGCGTGTTGAGCCGCGGCGCCAGCCCGCCCTCCTTGGCCTTGTCATAGACCCTGAACAGCGCTTCCGCCGTCATCAGGCCGAGCACGCGGTCACCGAGAAACTCCAGGCGCTCATAGCTGCGCACGTCGGCCTTGCCGTCCCCGAAGCTGGCATGCGTCATGGCGCGCTCGATCAGCGACCGGTCCTTGAACGTGTAGCCGATGCGCGCTTCCAGCTGGGCAATCACGTCAGGCATGCGCCAGGCCCTCCAGATGGTGGCCGATGATGCGCGCCTCGATGACGACGAATGCCTGGGCGTAGGGATGGTCGTCGGTGATGGTGATGTGGGCCACCGCGTCCATGCCGTCCGGAGTCAGCGCCTGTAGCCGCTCCAGGGCCCGGCCGGAGAATGCCAGCGTCGGCTTGCCGCCGGGCAGGTTGACCACGCCGATCTCCTTCCACGACACGCCGCGCGCAATCCCGGTGCCCAATGCCTTGGCGCCCGCCTCCTTGGCGGCAAAGCGCTTGGCGTAGCTGGCCGCGCGCATGCGCCGGGCTTCCGACTTGGCCTGCTCGATATCGGTGAAGCAGCGCTGCACGAAACGGTCGCCGAAACGCTCGAGCGAGCGCTCGATACGCCGGATATCCATCAGGTCGGATCCCAGGCCGATGATCAAAGCCCCGCCTCCGCCCGCGCCTCGGCGATCAGGCCGCGCATCGTGCTCACCGCTTCGCGCAGGCCTCGGAAGATGGCCTCGCCGATCAGGAAATGGCCGATATTGAGCTCGGCGATTTCGCGGATCGCCGCCACCGGCTTGACCGTGTCATAGGTCAGCCCGTGCCCGGCGTGCACTTCCAGCCCGCGCCCATGGGCAATCTGGGTCGCCTCGGTGAGCCGCTGCAGCAGGCGTTCGGTCTCCGCCGTGTCGCCACGGGCGTGCGCCTCGCAATAGGCGCCCGTGTGCAGCTCGACCACCGCAGCGCCCATGGCTTCGGCGACCGCGATCTGCACCGGGTCCGGCTCGATGAACAGCGACACCCGGCAGCCCGCCTCGCCAAGTTGGCGCACATAGCGGGCGATGTGATTGTGTCCGGCCGCCACGTCCAGCCCGCCCTCGGTGGTGCGTTCCTCGCGCTTTTCCGGCACCAGGCAGACCGCGTGCGGCTTGTGGCGCAGGGCGATGTCGAGCATTTCCGGCGTCGCCGCCATTTCCAGATTGAGCGGCAGGTCGATCTCGGCCATCAGCCGGTCGATGTCGCGGTCGGTGATGTGGCGCCGGTCCTCGCGCAGATGCGCCGTGATACCGTCGGCGCCGCTTTCCGCCGCCTGGCGGGCGGCACGCACCGGATCGGGATGCTCGCCGCCGCGGGCATTTCTGATGGTGGCGACATGGTCGATATTGACGCCGAGACGGATGCTCATGCCAGCCCCCGGCTGCCCGGCTTGACCGGCGGGATGTTCTGCAGTTCCGGCGGCAGATTGTCGGCCTCGTAGGCCGGCACCTTGTATTGGGTCAGGCTGATCAGCTTGACCCCGACATCGGCCTCGCCACCCGAACGGTCAACCAGGCAAGCCTCGGCGATCACCGTTGCGCCCGTGGCATTGATCGCTTCGATGCATTCGCGCGATGACAGGCCGGTGGTGACGATGTCCTCGACCACCAGAACCCGATCCTGCTCGGACAGTTCAAAGCCGCGGCGCAGGGTGAAGCTGCCGCCCTCGCGCTCGACATAAAGGGCCTTCAGACCCATCTGCCGCGCCGTCTCATAGCCGGGCACAATACCGCCCACGGCCGGCGACACGATCACGGTCGGCTGCTCGTCGAGCTCGGCCTTGACCTTGTCCGCGAGCGCCTTGCACAGGCGCTCGGTGCGCTCCGGTTCGGCGAACACCTTGGCCTTCTGCAGGAAAACCGGGCTGCGCAGACCGGACGACAGGATGAAATGGCCTTCGAGCAGGGCGCCAGCGGCACGGAATTCGGCGAGCACTTCGTCGCGGGTCATTGGTCCTTGATCTCCTCGATTTCGGCCCGCATGCGCTCGGCCGAAACGACCGGCTGGCACATCCGGATGGCGGCCAGGATATTGGCCAGGTGGCGGGTGTCGAACACTTCGACGTCGAATTCCATGTCGAAGAATTGCGGCGTCCGGCGCCGCGTCTTGACGCTGGCGATATTGGCCCGGTTCTCGCCGACAACCTTGGCAATCTCCGCCAGGGCGCCCGGCTCGTTGTGCATGACCGCGTGGATGCGGGCGATCGACACGGCATTGCCGCCGGCCTCGGCCGTCCAGGCCAGGTCCAGCCAATTGTCCATCGAGCCGCCCTCGAACTGGGCCAGGATCTCGCAGTCAATGGTGTGGATCTCGATGCCGCGATCAGGTTTGAGCAGGCCGACGATACGGTCGCCCGGCAACGGCGAACAGCAATCGGCGAAATGCAGGGTCACGCCCTGGGTCAGGCCGCGCCCGTGCACATAGAGCCGGGCCTTCTCGTCCTCGATCAGTTCGCGCGAGGTGACATGCTCGCGCTCGTCCAGCCGCCCCGGGAACACGGCATTGAGCAGATTGCTGGTCGACACGCGCCCGCGTCCAAGCGTCTCGTAGAGCTCCTCGGCATCCTTGATTTCGAGCCGCGCCAAAGCCTCGCCCAGATCCTTTTCCACCAGCGGCAGCCCTTCGCGGCGGAAAGCGTGCTCCGCCATGATGCGGCCGATACGGATGAATTCCTCGCGCTCGCTCTCGCGGATCAGGCGGCGGATGGCGGCGCGGGCGCGGCCGGTAATGGCCAGGTGCTCCCAGCCCTGCGGCGGCTGGCGCACGCCGCCCTTGATGATCTGCACCACATCGCCATTGCGCAACGGCGTGCGCAGCGGGCGTTCGCGGCCATTGATCTTGGCGGCCACCGTGGTGTGACCCAGCTCGGTGTGCACCGCATAGGCAAAATCCAGCGGGGTCGCCCCGGCCGGCAGCGAAATCAGGTCGCCACGCGGGGTGAAGCAGTAGACCTGGTCGGCGAACATCTCGAGCTTGGCGTGCTCGAGGAATTCTTCCGGATCGCCGCCCTGGTTGAGAATTTCCACGAAGGGGCGCAGCCGCTCCAGGGGGTCTCCGCCGGCCGCCTGGGCTGCATCCGGGTCATAGGTGTAGCGGGAATTCTTGTAGCGCCAGTGGGCCGCCACACCGCTTTCCGCGATGGCCTCCATCTCCTCGGTGCGGATCTGCAGCTCGACGCGGACATTGTTCGGGCCGATCACCGTGGTGTGCAGGGAGCGGTAATTGTTCGGCTTGGGCAGCGAGATGAAATCGCGGAAGCGTTCCGGCACACAACGCCAGGCCTGGTGGATGACGCCGAGCGAGCGGTAACACTCGTCCACCGTGTCGACGATCAGGCGGAAGGCGTAGATGTCGGCGATTTCCTCGAAGGTCAGGCCCTTGCTCTCCAGCTTGCGCCAGATCGAATAGGGCCGTTTCTCGCGCCCGAAGATGCGCGCGTCGATACCGGCCCGGGCCAGATGGTCGGTGATCGCTCCGGACACCGCCGCCACTTCCTCGGCATGCTGCATGCGCAGCAGCTTCAGGCGCTTGGTGATCGATTCGTGAGCCGCCGGATTGATATGCTCGAAGGCCAGGTCTTCCAGCTCGACACAGACCCGGTTGATGCCGATGCGGCGGGCCAGCGGGGCGTAGATTTCCAGCGTCTCGCGGGCGATCCGCTCGCGCTTGTCCATGCGCTGGATGGCATCCAACGTGCGCATATTGTGCAGCCGGTCGCACAGCTTGACGATCAGCACGCGCACGTCCGACGAGATCGCCACGACCAGTTTCTGGAGGTTTTCCGCCTGCTTGGTGCGCTTCGAGCGCAACTGCATCTGGCCCAGCTTGGTCACCCCGTCGACCAGGTTGGCGACTTCCTCGCCGAACTGGGAGGTCAGGTCCTCCAGGGTCGCCGGCGTATCCTCGACGGTGTCGTGCAGCAGGCCCGTACAGACCGTCGCCACATCCATGCGCAGATCGGCGAGGATCATCGCCACTTCGGCGACGTGGGCGAAATAGGGCTCTCCCGACTGCCGGCGCTGCGGTCGGTGAGCCTCTTCGGCAAAGTCGTAGGCGCGGCGGACGAAGTCCGCATCAACCTTGGGGAAATATCGGCGAATCCGGGCGACCAGCTCGTCCGCACTCGGTATGGCGGGCGGCCGCGATGCCAGGTCGGATGACGTCGCGCCGAGGGTCAAGGGCGGCTACAGACGCCCGTCTGGGGCGCCATCCCGGTCGTTCTGCAGGGCCTTGAGCATCTCAGCTTCGTCCAGCTCCACCTGCGGGGCCGGCAGAGCCTCGACTTCGGCGCGCGGCTTGGACTCCGCAGCCTCTTCCTCGTCCTCGCTCGGCAGCACGCGCTGCAGACCGTTGACCAGGCTGTCCTTGAGACCGTCCAGGTCGAGCGTCTGGTCCGCGATTTCGCGCAGCGCCACAACCGGGTTCTTGTCATTGTCCCGGTCGATCGTCAGCGACGAGCCGGCGGAAATATTCCGGGCCCGATGCGCGGCCAGCAGGACAAGCCGGAAACGGTTGGGAATCTGTTCGATGCAATCTTCGACGGTGACGCGAGCCATGCGCGCGATCTCCTTGAACCAGCGCTGGGGATTTGGAACCGCGTTTCCTATCGTCACCGTCTGGCAAAAGCAAGGCAGTGCGGCGCGGCAATCACACCCGTTTACAGTCGTAACATGGGCGCCTTTTCGGTCGCCGGCAAGGCCTCGACGAGCGCCTGGATCGGCTGCCCGGTCAGCGGGTCGGTCCAGTCCGGCGCGATCTCGGCCAGCGGCAACAGCACGAAAGCGCGCCCGGAGGCCCGCGGATGAGGCAGGATCAGGCGCTCATCGCCGGTACGCACCTGCCCCCTGTAATCGATCAGGTCGAGGTCCAGCGTGCGCGACGCCCAACGAACCTCGCGCTGGCGCCCGAAGCGGGTCTCCACTGCCAGCAGGCGCTCGAGCACTTCATCCGCCGACAGGTTGGTGCGCACTTCGGCGACGGCATTCACATATGGCGGATCGGAGGGGTCCGGCCAGGCCGGGCTGTGCCAGTCCGACGACCGCGCGACCAGCTCCACGCCCTCGCTGGCCAGGGCCTCCAGTGCCGCCGCGAGGGTCATCCGCGGTGTGGCATCGCCCAGTGGCAGATTGGCACCAAGCGCGATATAGATGCCGCCAGACTTCATCGATTCATGTCACGCATATTCATGGGGATAGACACACTTGGCCTTTTATCCGGACGAACGCATCGGCCTCTTCATCGATGGCGCAAACCTGTTTTCCACCACCAAGGCGCTGGATTTCGACATCGACTTCAAGCGTCTTCTCGAGGAATTCCGCAAGCGCGGCAAGCTGGTGCGGGCCAATTACTACACCGCCCTGCTGGAGCACGAGGAATACAACCCCCTGCGCCCGCTTGTCGACTGGCTCGACTACAACGGCTTCTCGGTGATCACCAAGCCGGCCAAGGAGTACACCGACGAGAACGGGCGCCGTCGCATCAAGGGGGACATGGATATCGAGCTCGCCGTCGACCTGATCGAGGCGGCCAGCTATCTCGATCACATCATCCTGTTCTCCGGGGATGGCGACTTTCGCCGCGCCCTGGCCGCCGCGCGTGCCAAGGGCGCCCGGGTGTCGGTGGTGTCCTCGCTGAAGACCAGCCCGTCGATGATCTCCGATGACCTGCGCCGGGAAGCCGACAATTTCATCGAGCTGGCGGACCTTGAAACCCTTGTGGGCCGCAACGGAGGGGGTTCGTGACGGCAGGGTCTGGGGTGCTGCCCGCCGAACCGCCGCTCGACTGCCCGCTCTGCCCGCGCCTCGTCGCCTTCCGGGACCGCAATGAGGACCTGTATCCGGACTGGCACAACGCGCCGGTCCTGTCCTTCGGGCCGGAGGATGCGCGCCTGCTCATCGTCGGCCTGGCGCCCGGACTGCGCGGCGCCAACCAGACAGGTCGCCCGTTTACCGGTGACTGGGCGGGCGATCTCCTGTTCGCCACGCTCGAGCGTTTCCGCTTCACCCGCGGCACCTATGCCGGCCATGCCGATGACGGTCTGGAACTGGTCGACGCGATGATCACCAATGCGGTGCGCTGTGTGCCGCCGGAGAACAAGCCGACCGGCGCGGAAGCCAATGCCTGCCGCCCCTACCTGGTGTCGCGCATCGCCGCCCTGCCCCGCCTGACCACCATCCTGGCACTCGGCAAGATCGCCCACGACAACACGCTGCGCGCCCTCGGTGTGCGCCTCAAGGACGCACCATTCGGTCATGGAGCGCAAGCCGACCTGGCCGGGCCGAACGGTCCCGTTCGGCTCTATGACAGCTATCATTGCTCACGCTACAACACGAATACCGGACGCCTGACCGAAGCGATGTTCGACCAGGTCTTCGCCGATATCCGGGCTCACCTCGACGCCCGATAACCGCCTGCCATTTGTGGAAAACCGGGGGCGACCAGTTTCGACTGGCCAGGCCCGACGCGCCGCGTTAACCTTTTTGCGAGCGTCCCGAAGCGGCCCCCGCCGCACCTCCCGGAATGGCAGAAATCGATTGATGAACGCAAAGCCCGCCAGAACAGGTCCGTCAGAGCGCCGCGTCGCCTTCCTTGCCTATACCGATGCCAGCCTGCTCGACATCGCCGGCCCGCTCCAGGTGTTCTCCGATGCCAACCAGGTGCTCGGCCACAATGCCTACACCACCCCCCTTGCCTCACTGCACGGCGGGCCGGTCGAGACCGCGACCGGCGTCGTGCTGACCACCCAGCGCCTGGCCGGGATCGGCCTCGACGAGCCGGACACGGTATGGATTGCTGGCGGCCCCGGTGCCCGCGCCGCCCGGCGTGACCCGCGCCTGGTCGCCGGTCTGCAACGCGCCAGCGAGCGCTGTGGGCGCATGGTGGCAAGCGCCGGCGGCGCTTTCCTGCTCGCCGAAGCCGGCCTGCTCGACGCCCGCCCCTGCACCACGCACTGGAGCGAACACGACGCGCTTTCGCGCGACTATCCCGAGCTTGCGCTGACCCGCGAGCTGGTGGAAATCGGTTGCCCGCGCGTCTGGACCTGCGCCGGTGGCAGCGCCTCGCTCGACCTCGCCCTGGCGCTGGTGGAATCCGACCACGGCCGGTCGCTCGCCCTCGAGCTGGCCCGCCGCCACCTTGTCTACCCCAACCGTCCCGGCGACCAGGGCCAGTTTGCCCCGACCGGCCGTCCGGCACCGCGGCTGGCCGGCGGGCGTTTCGATGCCCTCCACCTCTGGCTCGCCGACAATCTCACGGCCGATTTGCGCGTCGAGGCCCTGGCGGCACGCTGCGGCATGAGCCCGCGCAATTTTGCCCGCCTCTACGCCGAGGAGACCGGTCGCACTCCGGCCCGGGCGGTTGAGGAAGCCCGCCTCAAGGCTGCGATGGCCCTGCTGGAAAACGACGCTGCCAGCGTTCGCGAAGTGGCCATCAAGGCCGGCTTTGGCAGTGATGAGCGCATGCGCCGCAGCTTCCTGCGAGCGCACGGCCTGTCACCCCAGGCGTGGCGCGAACGGTTCTCTCTGGAAACCGCATGAGGCTTTGAAATCAAACGCTTGCCGTACGGACAAGCCGGACCTAACATGCCATTTCTTGGCTGTCCGAGCCGCTCTCACGGCAGCTGCTCGCGATATGCTATGACTGGCTGCCTGGCTCGATGACACGTGTTCTGGGAGTCAGAATCACCGGATTTGCAGCTTCGCCCCGCAACCAATCAGGACTCCGGCGTGACCTCGTCTGACACCACTTCGTTTTCTTCGCTGCTTCGATCCCGGCCCCTCATGGCCGTTCTGGTCCTTTCGCTTCTGCCCGCAACACTGCAGCTCATCGGCTTCGATTTCGGCCTTGCCAGTTCGAGCCAGCCCGTCACCGGTTTGGCCAGCCTTCGCGGTGCCACCGTGCATGCCCTCCTGGAGTGGAGCACGGTCATCCTGGCGTCGGTCGCGGTCCTGTTGGCGCTGATCCACTACCGGACCAGTGGCGACATGATCGCACCCATCCTGGCCTTCGCGATGTTTGCATCCGGCCTGATGGACGCTTTCCATACCCTGGCCGCGCTCGAGATCATCGTGCCGCGCTCCGGCAGCGAGAATTTCATTCCCGTCACCTGGGCGCTGGCGCGCGGCTTCAATGCCTTCATCCTGCTGGCCGGTGCGATCCTCGCCTATCGATTCAACCTGACCCCGGAGCGCCATTCCATCGGGCGCCTCGCCGGTATCGGCCTTGCCTTCGGTCTGCTCGCGCTCTTGCTCATCTCCCTGGTGGCCACGTCCAGCTCCCTGCCGCAGACCCAGTTTCCTGATCAGCTCGTCTCACGCCCGTACGACATCGTTCCGCTGCTGGGCTTTGCCGTCGCCGGGCTGTTCCTGTGGCGGCTGCACCAGCGGACCCCCAGCCTTTTCGTCGGCTCCGTGCTCCTGGCCCTGATCCCTGCCGTGGTGCTGGAACTGCACATGGCGTTTGGCTCCACGCGCCTGTTCGACAGCGACTTCAACGTGGCTCACGGTCTCAAGGTCCTGGAATACGCCATCCCCGTAATCGGCATTGCAGCGGAATACATTTACCAGGCCCGACGCCTTGCAGAGGCATCCCGCGAAGCCCGACGCGCCAGCCACGCCAAGTCCACCTTCCTGGCCAATATGAGCCATGAGATCCGGACGCCACTTAACGGGGTGCTCGGCATGACCCAGGCGCTGCAGCAAACCGAGCTCAGCCCCGACCAGAGAGAGATGCTGGACCTGGTCAACAGTTCCGGCCGCAACCTGACCGACATCCTCAACTCGATCCTCGATGTGTCAAAGATCGAAGCCGGCAAGCTGGAACTGGAGACGGTGGAATTCTCGCTCCATGACAGGCTCAGCGGTTCGGTTTCACTGCACCGCTACGCCGCCTCGGAAAAGACCCTGCGCCTGCTGATCGACATCGCGGACAATTGCAAGGGCATGTTCCATGGCGACCCGGTGCGGTTGCAGCAAATCATGCAGAATCTGCTGTCGAACGCGATCAAGTTCACCCCATCCGGGCAGGTGATCGTCCGCGCGCATTGCGTGGAGGCTGATGGGGTTTCCGACGAGCTGGACCGCCTGGTGATCGAGGTCGAGGACACCGGGATCGGCATCGCTAAGGAAAAACTCGAAACCCTGTTCGACCCGTTCATCCAGGCAGACAGTTCGACGACGCGGCGATTTGGCGGGTCCGGCCTCGGGCTGTCCATCGTCAAGTCCCTGGTCGACCTCATGGGGGGCGAGATCAGCGTGGAAAGCCAGCGCGGTGAAGGCTCGGTATTCAAGGTTGACCTGCCCATCAAGCGGGTCGGCCCGGCTCCCAACAAGGAGGAGATGCCGGCCAGCGCCGCGCCGCCGCCGGATATTCCGGTTCCCACGTCAAGTCGGCAATCGCTCGAGGAGATCAGCCAGATCCGTATCCTTGCCGCGGAGGATGTGGTGACCAACCAGATCGTCCTGCATGCCCTGCTCGACAAGCGCTGCAAGGAGCTGATCATCGTCGAGGACGGGCTCGCCGCCGTCGAGGCCTGGCGCTCGCGCAGGCCCGACCTCGTTCTGATGGACAAGCACATGCCGGTGCTCGACGGGCTGGAGGCGATCCGGACCATTCGCGACATCGAACAACGCGAATTCCTCGACCGCACGCCGATCATCGCCCTGTCGGCCGACACGCTGAGCCACCATGTCGAGGAATTGCTGGCATCCGGGGCCGATGCCCATGTGCCCAAGCCGCTCGACCTGGGCCGCCTGCTGGCTGCCCTCAACGTGGCCAACCGGAAGCAAAAGCAACCGCACTAGCCCTGGCAAGCGCCCGGCGCGACCGGATCAGCCGTAATTCTTCATCAGGCGGGATTTCTGCTTGTCCCACTCGCGCCGCTTGATGGTTTCGCGCTTGTCGACCGTCTTCTTGCCCTTGGCGAGACCGATGATCAGCTTGGCAATGCCGCGTCGGTTGAAGAACAGCTTCATCGCCACGATGGTCCGCCCGTCGCGTGTCACCGCGCCTGCCAGCTTGTCGATCTCTTTCTGTTTCAGAAGCAGTTTCCGCGGCCGCCGGGGCTCGTGATTGAACCGGTTGGCCGGTGCGTAGGGCGGGATGTCAGCATTGATCAGCCATATCTCGTCGCGCTCGGGGCTGACATAGCTCTCCGCGATATTGGCCCGCCCCTCGCGCAGCGACTTGACCTCGGACCCGGTCAGCATCAGGCCGGCCTCGAACTCCTCCTCGATCTCGTAATCAAAGCGGGCCCGGCGGTTGATGGCGACGACGCCGGTTTCTGTCTTGGGCTTGCTCATGCCTTGTCCAGCAATCCTGCGATGACCAGCGCGTCACGCACCTTGGTCTTGGACACTTCATTGGGCTGGGTCAGCGGCAGCCGCATTTCGGTTCCGGCGACCCCCAGCAGCGACATCGCATACTTGGTCGGCCCGGGACTGGCCGAGGTGAACAGGGCCTGGTGCAGAGGTACCAGCTTGTCATTGATGGCGCGCGCCTCGTCCCACTGGCCGTTCAGCATCGCCTCCTGGAACTTTGCGCACAATTCCGGTGCCACGTTCGAGGTCACGGAGATGGCCCCGACCCCGCCGGTGACATTGAAGCCCAGTGCCGTCGGGTCGTCGCCGGACAGCTGGATGAACTCCTTGCCCACATGGCGCCGCGTCATGGTCACCCGCGCCATGTCGGCCGAGGCGTCCTTGATGCCCACGACCCGGCTCAGCTGGGCGATGCGCGCCACGACACCGGGGTCCATGTCGACCACAGTGCGACCCGGCACATTGTAAAGAATGATCGGCAGATCCACCGCATCGTGGATGGCCTTGAAGTGCTGGTACAGGCCCTCAGCGTTCGGCTTGTTGTAATATGGCGCAACCACGAGGCCGGCATCGACGCCGAGCGCCTTGGCACGCTTCTGGTTCTCGATGGCCACCGCGGTGCTGTTCGAGCCGGTTCCGGCGATCACCGGGACCCGTCCCCGGGCGACCTCGCAGACGATCTCGACGACGCGCATGTG
The DNA here is from genome assembly GCF_054482675.1 of Maricaulis sp. CAU 1757. Classification (NCBI taxonomy): domain Bacteria; kingdom Pseudomonadati; phylum Pseudomonadota; class Alphaproteobacteria; order Maricaulales; family Maricaulaceae; genus Maricaulis; species Maricaulis sp. CAU 1757. Next base: position 211,393 of record NZ_JBTLRI010000005.1, on the reverse strand, counting down.
CTCGTCAATGCTCAGCGTCGCTGACTCGCCGGTGGTACCGCACGGAACCAGGCCGTGCGTCCCGGCATTGATCTGGCGTTCCGCGAGCGCCGCCACGGCCTCTTCATCAACGGCACCGTTCTTGAACGGCGTGACCAGCGCAGTGATGGACCCTTTGAACATGATGCATTCCCGTAAGCGGCGTGACAGGCGCGCGACCATATCGACGGCGACCGGACCGGCCAAGCCTTCATGTCAAGTCTGGACAGTGCCCCGGGTTTGGCAGAAGGATAGTCATCATAGCCGATCAGAAAGTGTGCCTCGTACCATGATCGCCCAGAGTTTCCGCGTTCTACGTCTTGGTGCCGTCGCCCTCGTGGCCGGCGCCACGCCCGTCCTCGCCCAGGCCAGTGAAACCATCCCGACACCGCGCATGCGGCCCGAGCCGGTGAATTTCTCGCAGCACCTCAGCGACGCCGATTTCACGCGCTTCCGCACCGGCCTTGATGCTGTCAGCGACAATGACTGGCGCCGCGTCCGCGAGATCCGCGACGAGCTCACCGACAGCACCGCCCGCAACATCCTGCTGTGGCTGATCGCCCTGAATGACGAGCGCGCCTCCTTTCTTGAACTCGACCTTGCCCTGAGCGAGCTGGCCAACTGGCCGCGCGACAGCTACATCCAGGCCGAGGCCGAGGAGCGCATCGGGGAATCCGGCCTGACGGCTCCCTTCATTGTCACCTGGTTCGAAGAAAATCCGCCAACCACCGGGCGCGGCCGCGTCGCTTATGGCGAAGCCCTGATTGCCACCGGGTCGAGCCAGCAAGGCCGGGAACTGATCCGCCAGGCCTGGCGCGAGGACTTCTTGCCCCTGTCGATCCAGAGCGAGACCTATCAGCGCCACCGTGATTTCCTCACCGAGGAGGACCACGTGGCGCGCATCGACTATCTCATCTGGTCCAACCAGCGCACCGCGGCACGCCGCATCGAGCCGCTCCTGAGCGGTGCCAACCGGGCCCTGGCCGATGCCCGCCTGCGCCTCGCCGGGCGCCAGAGCGGTGTCGACAGCGCCGTCAACCGCGTCCCGGCCAGCCGCTCGGCCGACCCGGGACTGGTCTTCGAGCGGGCGCGCTGGCGCCGTCGCTCCGGCCTGACCGACGCCACCCTGCCCCTGCTGCTCGAACTGCCCAGCCAGCACGGCAATACCGATGCGCTGGAGCTGATGTGGACCGAGCGCAAGCTGATGATCCTGAACCTCGTGCGCGACGGCGATTACGGCACCGCCTACCAGCTCGCCCGCGACAATGGCATGTCATCCGGTGCCGATTTCGCCGATGCCGAATTCGTCGCCGGATGGCTCGCCCTGGTTCATCTCGATCAGCCGGAAACCGCGCTCGGCCACTTCACCAGGCTGTACGAGAATGTCACCACGCCGGTGTCGCGGTCGCGCGGCGCCTACTGGATGGCCCGCGCCGCCGACGCCATGGGCGACCCGACCACCGCGGCCCAGTACTATGCCGCCGCCGGTGAGTACTCGACCGCCTATTACGGCCAGCTTGCCCTGACCGAATTGCCCGAAGGCAATTCCATCCTCGCCCTGCCGCCCCAGCCGGAACCCACTGAAGCCACCCGTGTGCGCTTCGAGGCGCGGCCGCTGGTGCGAGCCATGCGCCTGCTCGCCGAACAGAACGAGGAATATTACTTCCGCCTGATGAGCTACCGGCTCGATGACCAGCTGGAGGATCCGGAAGAGGCGGTCCTGCTGTCACGGCTGGCCAGTGACTATCTCTACATCCGCCAGGCCGTGCGCGCCGCCAAGGCCGCCCGCAATCGCGGCATCATTCTCGCCGAAAGCGCCTATCCGACCATTTCCCTGCCGCAGAACACGCCGGGCCGCCGGGCCGAGAGCGCCCTCGTGCACTCGGTCATCCGCCAGGAGACCGAGTTCGGACAGCACGCCGTGTCCGGCGCCGGCGCCCGCGGCATGATGCAGATGATGCCCGCCACGGCGCGCCAGACGGCCCGCCAGGTCGGCGTGCCCTACCGTTTCAACTGGCTGACTGACGATCTCGACTACAACCTGACCCTCGGCTCGCACCACCTGGCCGAAGTGGTCGACGAGTTCGACGGCTCCTATGTGCTCGCCCTCGCCGCCTACAATGCCGGTGCGCACCGGGCCCGCCAGTGGATCGAGAATTACGGTGACCCGCGCGACCCCGATGTCGACCCGATCGACTGGGTGGAAAGCATCCCCTACTCGGAGACCCGCAATTACGTCCAGCGCGTGCTGGAAAACCTGCAGGTCTACCGCTCGCGCCTCAATGACAACGCGCCGGTGGAGATCGAGCTGGAGCAGGACATGCGCGCCGGCGGCCCGGTCATTCCGCCGTCAAACTAGGCGGGGTCACACCCGCCAAGCGCTCACAGCCGCTCCAGTGCCTCCGCAAAGCAGGCCCGGTCGACATTGCCGCCGGTGAGCAGCACGCAGGCCGTGCGGTCACGGCAATCCACCCGGCCTGCCAGCACCGCTGCCAGCGCCACCGCACCGCCCGGCTCGACAACCAGTTTGAGGTGGCGCCAGGCGAAGGCCATGGCATCCAGCGCCTCGTCATCGGTGACCACCGCGCCGCCGGCGAGCTGGTGGCGGTTGAGCGACCAGGTCAGCTCGCCTGGCGTCGGTGTGATGATCGCGTCGCAGATCGACCCGGTGAGCTGTGCATTGCTCTCGCGCCGTCCGCTTTCCAGCGAACGCTTGTGGTCATCGAACCCGGCCGGCTCGGCAGCCCAAATGTGAGCGTCGGGATGGTGTTGAAGCACTGCCAGCCCGGTCCCGGCAATCAGCCCGCCGCCGCCCACGCAGCCAATGACCAGATCCGGCGTGGTGTCGATCTCGGCCATCTGCTCGACGATTTCCAGCCCCGCCGTGCCCTGCCCGGCGATAATGAACCTGTCCTCGTAGGGGGGCACCAGGACACGCCCCTCCTCGGCAGCAATCTTTTGGCCCATCTCCTCGCGGCTTTCGCTGCCACGGTCATAGGGCACCACTTCGCCACCCCAGAACTCGACCCCTTCCACCTTGGCCCGGGGCGCGTCGGACGGCATCAGTATCTTGGCCGTGGTTCCGACCAGCTTCGACGCCGCCGCCACGCCCTGGGCATGATTGCCGGAGGAATAGGCGATCACGCCGCGCGCCCGTTCCGTTTCGTCGAGCCGGGAGATGCGGTTGTAGGCACCGCGGAACTTGAATGAGCCGGTGCGCTGCAGGCATTCCGCCTTGATGAACACCTGCCCGCCGGTGCGCGCATCCAGCACATCGCTGCGCAGAAGCGGCGTGCGCACCGCCTTTCCGGCCAGCCGGGCGGCGGCGTCGACGATGTCGGCATAGGCGGGCGCGGCAGGGGCGAATTTCGACATCTTTGTCATTTCCTTTGTCGCAGGCCCTTCAATCCGGCCCGATGGCTCAAAAAACCCATAGGCAAAACAGGCGGAAACAGCAAAAGGATTGCGCTGCGACGCCGAAGCCCGTTTGATTGTCGAAACAGTGTTGCCCGATACCGGTTGTTCAAAGGGGAGAGAAATGACCTTGCGCGCTCACATGATGGACGTCCCGTTGATGATTTCGGACATCCTGGTCCATGCCGCCAATTGCCATGGCGACCAGGAAATCGTCACGCGCCTGCCCGAGACCGGCCAGATTCACCGCCAGGGCTACGCCAAGACACACGAACGCACCAAGCAGCTGGCCAATGCCCTGCGCAAGAAGCTCAAGGTGCGCGAGGGCGACCGCGTCGCCACCATTGCCTGGAATTCGCACCGCCATTTCGAGCTCTATTACGGCGTGTCCGGCATCGGTGCCGTGATCCATACGGTCAATCCGCGTCTCGACCCCAAGCAGATCATCTGGATGCTTGACCATGCCCAGTCCAAGACCGTGTTCTTCGACAAGGCTTTCGCCCCGCTCATCGACGGCATTTCGAAGCATTGCAAGTCGGTCAAGAACTGGGTGCTGATGACCGACAAGAGCCATGCCGACGCGGTCCAGACCAAGTGCAAGACCTATGAGGAATTGCTCGCCGACCAGAAGCCTGATTTCGACTGGCCGGTATTCGACGAGAATGCCGCCGCCGGCCTGTGCTACACCTCCGGCACCACGGGCGACCCGAAGGGCGTGCTCTATTCGCACCGCTCCAACGTGCTGCACGCCATGGCCTGTGCTGCCGCCGACGTCATCGGCGTCGGCGCCCGGGGCATCATTCTGCCGGTCGTGCCGATGTTCCACGTCAATGCCTGGGGCATTCCCTATACGGCCCCGATGACCGGTGCCAAGCTGATCATGCCGGGTGCGCAGATGGATGGCGCCAGCATCCACGAGCTGATCGAGACCGAGCAGGTCAACTACGTCGCCGGCGTCCCGACAGTCTGGCTCGGCCTGCTGCAATACCTGCAGAAGGAAGGAAAGCGCATCGACAGCGTCGACCGCGTGCTGATTGGCGGCTCCGCCCTGCCGGAAGCCCTGCTGCGCGCCTATGAGGACCAGTACGGCGTCACCATGCAACAGGGTTGGGGCATGACCGAGATGTCGCCCCTTGGAACCGTCAACGCCCTCCTGCCGAAGCATTTGCGGGAGGACCGCGAGGAGCAGATCAAGATCCAGCTCAAGCAGGGCCGCCTGGTGTTCGGAGTGGGCATGCGCATCGTCGACGACGAGGGCAAGGAACTGCCCTGGGACGGCAAGTCCTCGGGCCACGTCCAGGTGCGCGGCCCCTGGGTCGCCTCCTCCTATTACCGCGGGGCGGGGGCCGAGAGCTTCACCGATGATGGTTGGTTCCAGACCGGCGATGTCGCCCATCTCGACGGCGACGGTTTCATGACCATCACCGACCGCTCCAAGGACGTCATCAAGACCGGCGGCGAGTGGATCTCCTCGATCGACCTGGAGAATGCCGCCATGGGCCACCCCCAGGTCGCCATGGCCGCGGCCGTCGGCATGCCGCATCCCAAATGGCAGGAGCGCCCGCTCATGGTCATCCAGCCCATGGAAGGCGCGACCGCCGACGCGGCGCTCAAGCAGTCGATCCTCGACTATCTGCGCGACGAGGTGCCGAAATGGTGGCTGCCCGACGCCATCGAGTTCATCGATGCCATGCCGATCGGTGCCACCGGCAAGATCCTCAAGACCAAGCTGCGCGAGATCTACAAGGACTACGAGTTCCCGACCGTGGACGCCTGATCCGCCACCCGCAGACTGATCGAATGACCGGCCGTTCCCCGGGGAGCGGCCGGTCTTTCTTGGCCGTGCGGGACGCCGCCGCGTCCAATCCCTCCTGCCTCCCCTTGCGGACCGGCCCGACCCGGCATAGATTTATCGTAATTCGATAAGTCGCAATCGGGCGGCAGAAAAGGAGATAAACCGTGTTTGGTGTCGAAGGCGCAATCGCCAGCCTCATCGTCTATTTCATTCCCGCCCTGATCGCGCTGATCCGCGGGCATGACAATGGCTTTGCCATCTTCCTGACCAATCTGCTGTTCGGCTGGACCATCATCGGCTGGTTCATTGCCCTGATCTGGTCCTTCACTGCGATCCGCCGACGCGTTCGGGCCTGAGGGCGCCCGCCGTCCCGGCCCCGGTCGACCTCACACGGCCGGCCGCCGGGACAACTTTCCCTCCCTGCACACGACAGACTGCCCCTGCCCGGCCGCCCCAAGCGGCCGGGCTTTTTCTGTTCAGGCCGTCAGGAATTCACGCCAGGCGCGGATACATCCATTGATCTCTTGTCAGCCAGCGGGCCTCAGAGTTTCAGCCGGATCAAGGGTGCAACCACGAAGCGGCGCCTGCGGCGCGCTTGACCCGGCTGAAACTCTGAGGCGAAATCCCGGCAAGAGATGAATGGGGAGGTGCGGGCGTCGTCAGCGCCTTGTTCTCTAAACCAATCAATCACATGTCATCCCGGGCGGATGCCCCGCGCAGGCGGGGCGAAGGCCCGGGACCCATCATCCCGGTGGCGAACAGGTGAAACTCACTCGGTGACAGCGCGCGTATGGGTCCCTGCCCTGCGGCCCGCCTGCGCGGGCATCCGGCAGGGATGACACTTGCAAGTGAATCAGGGGGAGTCCCCCCTCACAACCAAGTCGAAATATCACCCAGCGACTTCTTCACCAGCGCATGTTCCGGCACCGTCGCGCCCTCCGCCGGATAGCCCCCGACAATGAGCATGTACGGCTTCTCGTTCATCGGCCGTTCGCACACCTCGTTGAGGAAGCGCATCGGGTTGGGCGTGTGGGTGAGTGTCACCAGGCCGGCCTCGTGCAGGGCCGCCAGCAGGAAGCCGCAGGCAATGCCGACGCTCTCGTGGATGTAGTAATTCTTCTTGTCCTGACCGATCCGCTCACCGCCGCGCTTCTGGGCAAACACCGCGATCAGAACGGGGGCGTGTTCCAGAAACGGCTTGTCGGCATCCGTGCCCAGCGGCGCCAGCGCCTCCAGCCATTCCTGCGACGCCTTGCCGGCATAGAAGGCCCGCTCCTCCGCCTCCGCCGCCTCGCGCAGCGCCCTGCGCTTGTCGGCATCGGTCAGGACCACGAAATGCCAGGGCTGGTGATTGGCCCCGGACGGGGCCGAGCCGGCCGCGATGATCGCCTGCTCGACGATCTCGCGCGCCACCGGCCGTTCGGCATAATCGCGCACCGTGCGCCGGCGCTTGAGGTTCTCGGTGAAGGCCCGGACCCGCGCCGCCATGTCCTCGGGCGGATACTCGACCCAGCCCTGCAATGGCACGCGCGGTTCATCGCTCATGTTCAGCCCCAGTCCAGTACGACCTTGCCGGACTTGCCGGCCCGCATCGCGTCGAAGCCCTTCTGGAAGTCCTCGGCGTCATAGCGGTGGGTGATGACGCGCGACACGTCGAGCCCGCTCTCCAGCATGGCGATCATCTTGTACCAGGTCTCGAACATCTCGCGGCCATAGACGCCCTTGAGGGTGATCGCCTTCAGCACCAGGGAGCCGAAATCGACCGGCACCGGCTTGGCGGGCAGGCCGAGCATGGCGATCTTGCCGCCCATGACCATGGCATCGAGCATGCCGCCGAAGGCCTGCGGTGCCCCGGACATCTCCATCCCGACATCAAATCCCTCGGTCATGTCGAGCTGCTTGATGACGTCCTTGAGGTCGGTGTTGGAGACGTCGACCGTGCGGATCTTGGGCACAACCTGGCTGGCCAGGTGCAGGCGGTGGGTATTGATGTCGGTCAGCACCACGTGGCGCGCGCCGACATGGCGGGCGATCGCCGCCGCCATGATGCCGATCGGCCCGGCCCCGGTGATCAGCACGTCCTCGCCCACCAGGTCGAACTGCAGCGCCGTGTGCACCGCATTGCCGAGCGGGTCGAGGATGGCGCCCATCTCGTCGCTGACCTCGTCGGGCAGCTTGACCACGTTGAAGGCGGGCAGTTTGAGATACTCGGCAAAGGCACCCGGGATGTTGACCCCGACGCCCAGCGTGTCCGGATCGAGGTGGAAGCGCCCGGCCCGCGCCGCCCGCGAGGATCCGCCCACCACATGCCCCTCGCCGGACACGCGCTGGCCGATCTTGACCCGTTTCACATTGGAGCCGACATCGACCACCTCGCCGGAGTATTCATGCCCCACCACCATGGGTGTCGGCACGTTCTTGGCGGCCCAGTCATCCCAGTTGTAGATGTGTATGTCGGTGCCGCAGATGGCGGTTTTCTTGATCTTGATGAGCACGTCGTCCGGGCCGATCTGCGGCTCCGGAACGTCCTCCATCCACAGGCCTTCTTCCGGCTTGGCTTTGACCAGGGCTTTCATTGCGCCTCTCGCTTGATGGCTGTTCGGGCGCGAAGATACATCACTGCCGCAACAGGGAAAGTCAGCATGAAGGGAATGAGCAGCAATCCCATGACTTCGGCCACCTGGCCGGCCCCGCCGCTCAGCCAGGTCGCTCCGATGGCCAGCGCCGCCAGCGCCGGTGGCAGGGCCAGGAGGCGGCGTTTCTCCAGCCACATCACCACCGCCATCACCGCGGCGTAGAGCGCGATCAGCCCCCACTTCACCCAGGTATCGTGCTTGAGCAGCTCGACATGCAGCGGCACGAAACTGTCAAACGCGAAGGCCGCCGCCGTAATTTCCGGCGAGGCCCCGTCCAGTGCCCCCTCCGGCAGGCATTCGAACAGGGAGACATGCGCGTCCGGGTCCGCCGGGCGGGTCTCCTCGGTGCACACCGGGTTGTGCAACTCGGCCAGGATGGCATCGATGGCCCGGTTTTCCTGCCAGTCCGCCGGGATGGTCATGAGTGCCAGCAGCGCGCCGACCAGGGCCAGTCGGCGTCCCTTCAGGGTGAGACCGATGAAAAACAAGATCGCCATGCCGGCATAGGCGACCGGAAAATAGACATCGAGCCGCTGCACCCGCATCAGCCACTCGCGCAGCGGCGCCCCGGCTTCGCCCTCGAGAAACAGGAGATCCCCCGCGCCACGGGCAAATTCCAGCGCCAGCATCGGGCTCTGGAAACCGGCCACCATAGCCCCGGCGCCGGGCGGCGGCGGCGGCAGGCTCATCAGATAGACCAGCACGAGGGTGGCCAACGCGAACAGCAGGCACAGCCTGAACGGCCAGGCCGGCCAGCTCGCCACCGGCAGCGGCGGCACCGGGTCGAGCGCCGGCTGGGCCACCGGCCCGTGATCCGACTCGCGCTCTTCTTCCGCTAGAGCTCCAGGCATCTGGCCACCTCCCCGCCGATGGCCAGTGAGCTGGTCAGGCCCGGGCTTTCGATCCCGAACAGTGCCACCAGCCCCTTGAGACCGTGCTTGTCCGGCCCGTCGATGCGGAAATCGCATTGTGGCTCGCCCGGCCCGTGCAGCTTGGGCCGTACCCCGGCATAATCGGGCACCAGCGCCTCGTCCGGCAAGCCCGGCCAGAAGCGCCGGATGGCGGCATAGAAGGCCTCGGCCCGGGCCGCATCGACGGCGTAGTCCGGCCTGTCGACGAATTCCAGGTCCGGCCCGAAGCGCGCCTGCCCGCCCAGGTCTCGCCGGTAATGCGTGCCCAGCGCCCCTGGGATCGGCATCGGGTAGACCAGGCGCTCGAACGGCGCCTTGCCGGTCATGGTGAAGTAATGCCCCTTGCCATAGTGCAGTTTCGGCATCGCCTCGGCCGGATAGGTCTCCACCCTGGCCGCCGCGTCCTGCGCGCCGAGCCCGGCCGCGATCACCAGGTGGCGGGTCGTCACTTCCGTCGCTGCCTCGCCGCCCGTGCGCACCACGAAACCGCCGTCCTTGATCGGTACCGCCCCGACAAACGGCGTATTGATGGCAATGGCGCCGCCGCCGCTGGTCACGTCACCCGCCAGCGACAGCATGAAGCCATGCGTATCGAACACACCGCTTGAGGGCGACCAGATGGCGGCCTCGGCCGTCAGCTCCGGCTCCATCGCCCGCGCCTCCTCGCCGGACAGCCAGCGCAGGTCACGCACGCCATTGGCAAAGCCCTGAGCCCCGATCGCCTTGAGACGCGCGATCTCCGCCTCGTCCTGCGCCACCACCAGCTTGCCGCAGCGCTTGTGCTCAATGTGGTGCGCCTCGAGATAGGCATAGAGCGCCTGCTTGCCGAGCACGCACAGGCGCGATTTCAGCGAGCCGGACGGGTAGTAGAGCCCGCCATGGATGACTTCCGAATTGCGCGCCGACACGCCCTGGCCGATCTGCGCCTCGGCCTCCAGCACCACGGTCTCCAGCCCCTTGCGCGTCAGCGCAAAGGCACACGCCAGCCCGACGGCCCCGGCCCCGATGACGATGGCGTCGGTATCGTACTGGGCCATGGCTGCCTCCCCGATCAGGCCCGGACGGGAATCACCCGCACCCTCACTGGCCAGCCTACAGGGCTCGACGGATCAGGAAAGCCGCACCGTCCGGCACGGCACCGCTAGTGCGCCCGCAATTGGTCCCGTTCGATCAGGCGGCCGTGCAGGACCACGCCCTCGATCCGGTCCCAGGCTTCGACGCTGTCCAGCGGGTTGGCCTCTAGCAAAAGGAGATTGGCCATCTTGCCCACCTCGACCGTGCCGTAATCCGCGTCGAGCCCGAAAGCGCTGGCATTATTGATCGTCCCGGCCGCCAGGATGGCCTCCGGCGACACGCCCGCCTCGGCCAGGAGGCGCATCTCGCGATAGGTGCACAGGCCGGGCTGGTTGGCCACGCTCGGGCTGCCCGGACAGTCGCTGGCCAGCAGCAGCGGGTGCCCCGCGGCATGCAGATAGGCGGCTGCGCGCTGGCCCCGGCCGACCGCGAACTGCATGATGTCGGCCATCTCCTCGCGCGCCATGTCGGGCGGGAAATCGGCCGCCAGTTCGTCGCCGAAGAAGTCCGCGCCGCCTGCCCGGTACCAGGCCATCAGCTCGCCCGGCACCACGGCCTCGAGCGCCGGGTCGGCCAGCGTGTCGGCGCGCAGCTGGTTGGAGATCCCGTCCATCACCATGAGCGTCGGCATGTAGCCGGTACCGTCTGCGACCACCCGGTCCAGGGTCTCGCCGACCGGCGCCTCGCCGTCCGGCCACTGCCAGTTCCACATACCGTGGGCGAGGATATCCAGCTCATTGCGCAAGGCGATCTGCATCATGTCCACGGCATTGGCATGGGCCAGCACCGGCAGGCCGTGGCTATGCGCCGCATCGCGGATCTGTCCCAGCAGGTCGTCATCGAAGAGCGGCCAGTCCGACGCCGCACCAAAGCCGTTCTCGACATAGACTTTCACACACCGGCCGCCCTCGGCCGCGATCCGCGCGACCACCGCTTCCGGCGCGCCATCGGGCGTCGCGTCCAGCCTGTAGCGATAGGTCGTCTCTCCATCGGCGGACTGGCGCTGATTGCCGGGATAACCTTCAGGCGTGGGGATTTCACCGCAGCGGAAATAGTCCGGGCGCAGGTCCGCCGCCTCGAAGCGGGCATGGGTTTGCAGCGGTGCCGGATCGAGGACCTGCGTCACCCCGTGATAAAGCAGGCTGCGGGGCTGCTGGGCCATGTAGAGCCCGGCCAGTTCGGGCTGGCCCGCCGCGACCGCATCATCAAGCGCGCCCATGCCGGGCACGAAGGAGACATGGTGGTGACTGTCCATCAGGCCGGGCGTCAGGAACCGCCCCTCGCCCTCGACAATCTCGACCCCGTTGCCGGCGTCGACGACACCCGCCGCATCACCAATCGCCACAATGCGCCCGTCGCGCACCAGCACCGACTGTCCCAGCACCGGTCCGGCCCGCTCCGGCGAGATCAGGGTCACGTCCCGGATCAGGAGATCCTGGCCCAGCGCGGCATCCAGACCGCCGGCAGCCAGCAGGGCTGCAGCGAGTGTACGTACGAACATGTGAGATCCCCCGATCCTGAAAGGCGTATTCCAGCCCGGAGAAAACTTTGCCTCGCCCCGGCGCGCAACATTCTCTTCTGTAATGTTGCAGCGCCGGTCAGATAACCCCCAGCTCCCTGCCCACCTTGGTGAAGGCTGCCACCGCGCGGTCGATCATCTCCGGCGTGTGCGCCGCCGACATCTGGGTACGGATGCGCGCCTTGCCCTTGGGCACGACGGGATAGAAGAAGCCGATCACATAGACGCCCTCATCCATCAGTTTCGTGGCCATGTCCTGGGCCAGCTTGGCGTCGCCCAGCATGACCGGGATGATCGGGTGCTCGCCGGGCAGCAGATCGAACCCGGCCTCGCTCATGCCCTTGCGGAAGCGTCTGGCATTGTCGAACAGGCGGGTGCGCAGATCATCGCCCTCGGCCACCATGTCGAGCGCCTTGAGCGAGGCGCCGACAATGTTCGGGGCCAGCGAGTTGGAGAACAGGTAGGGCCGCGAGCGCTGGCGCAGCATGTCGATGATTTCCTGGCGCGCCGCGGTGAAGCCGCCCATGGCCCCGCCCAGCGCCTTCCCAAGCGTGCCGGTGATGATGTCGATCTCGCCCAGAACGCCGCAATGCTCCGGCGTGCCGCGGCCATGCGCGCCCATGAAGCCGTGCGCATGGCAGTCATCGACCATGGTCAGCGCGTCATAGCGCTTGGCCAGCCCGACGATCGACTTCAGATCGGCGATATAGCCATCCATCGAGAACACGCCGTCGGTGACAATCAGGATGTGCCGTGCCCCGTCGGCCCGGGCCTGCTTGAGCTGGGCTTCCAGGTCGGCCATGTCGGAATTGGCGTAGCGGTAGCGCTTGGCCTTGCACAGGCGCACCCCGTCGATGATGGAGGCATGGTTCAGCGCATCCGAGACGATGGCGTCCTCCGGTCCCAGCAGCGGCTCGAACACGCCGCCATTGGCATCGAAGGCCGCCGCATAGAGGATGGCATCCTCGCAACCGGTGAACTGGGCGACCTTGGCTTCCAGCTGCTTGTGGATGTCCTGCGTGCCGCAGATGAAACGCACCGATGCGACCCCGAACCCGTGACTGTCCAGCGTCGCCTTGGCCGCCTCGACCAGTTCCGGCCGGTTGGCCAGGCCGAGATAATTATTGGCACAGAAATTGATCACATGGCGCTCGTCGCCATTCGCCGTCACGTCGATCTCGGAAAACTGCTCCGAGGTGATCACCCGCTCGCGCTTGTAAAGCCCGTCGGCCTCGATCTGCTTCAGCTCCTCGCGAAGGTCGGCGAAAAAGGCGTCGGACATGGAAGTCTCCTGAAGGCTGGATTTGGGTCCCACCTTCTATTTCGCTCCGCCGCGGCTGTCATCCCGTCGCGGCGAACGCTTTGCAGACGAATGGAGAGGACGTCGGGCGGTATATAAAAGCGGACCCAGCGCGCCCGCACCTGCCCATTCATCACTTGCCGAGATAAAGCCTCAGGGGGTTTTCCAACTCAAGTGTTGAACCGCGAAGCAGCGGCTGCGCCGTCCTTGACTTGGAAAACCCCCTGTGGCCCGCCGGCCGACAAGAGATCAATGGTTCAATCTGCGTAAAACTAGCATAATTGCTTTCAACTAAAGATTGCCAATCGCGAAGAAGATCGCCAATAAGTCGCGATGCCTGATCGCGAGACCCTGATCGCTGTCTACATGATGTCGAGCGGCTATGACGGCCCGATCTATACCGGCGTTACCGCCCAGCTTGAATGGCGCGTCCAGCAGCACAAGCGCGGCGAAGCATCAGGCTTTACACGCAAGTACAAATGCACCCGCCTGGTTTGGTACGAACCCCATGACCTCATTGTGCCTGCCATCCGCCGCGAGAAGCGCATCAAGAAATGGCCACGACGTTGGAAAGTGAACCTGATCGAAGCCGCCAATCCGCACTGGGAGGACCTGTGGGACAGTCTCTGGGCGGTGGCCAAAGTCGACGGCATTGACCTCGAGCCCTGGAGGACTCGCAGCTGATCAAGACCGTCATCCCACGGTCCCTGCGTCAGCAGGGATCCGGGGGACCTCAGCTATCCAGCCCGCCGCACCTGCCTCGCTCGTCCTTCAGACCGGTTAGCTGAGGTCCCCCGGATGCCCGCTCCGCGGTCCCCGTGGGATGACGGTGAAAGGCTGTGTTGCCGGCGCTCGCACGTCGCGAAAATCATAAGCGTCAGAAATCGCGCGACAGAATCTCGAACGCCCGGGGATTTCGGAATGATCCTCCCAGTCTTCCGCTATCAACCCTCGAGCGACGGCAGATCCAGCCCCTGCTCGCGCGCACACTCCCGCGCAATGTCATAGCCCGCATCGGCATGGCGCATCACGCCGGTTGCCGGGTCGTTCCACAGCACGCGCTCGACCCGCCGCGCCGCCTCCGGCGTGCCGTCGGCCATCACCACCTGGCCGGAGTGCAGCGAATAGCCCATGCCGACGCCGCCGCCATGGTGCAGCGACACCCAGGTGGCGCCCGAAGCGGTGTTCAGGAGCGCGTTCAGGAGCGGCCAGTCAGCCACCGCGTCGGAGCCGTCCATCATGCCCTCGGTCTCGCGGTTGGGGCTGGCCACCGAGCCGGAGTCCAGGTGATCGCGGCCGATCACCACAGGCGCCTTGAGCTCGCCGGTGCGCACCATCTCGTTGAAGGCCAGGCCGAGCTTGTGGCGCTCGCCCAGCCCGACCCAGCAGATGCGCGCCGGCAGGCCCTGGAACTGGATCTTCTCGCGCGCCATGTCGAGCCAGCGGTGCAGGCCCTCATTGTCGGGGATCAGCTCCTTCACACGTGCGTCGGTCTTGTAGATATCCTCCGGGTCGCCGGACAGTGCAGCCCAGCGGAACGGGCCGATGCCGCGGCAGAAGAGCGGCCGGATATAGGCCGGCACGAAGCCCGGGAAATCGAAAGCGTTCTCGACTCCCATGTCCTGGGCCATCTGGCGGATATTATTGCCGTAATCGAGCGTCGGAATGCCCTGCTCCCAGAAAGCCAGCATGGCCTTGACCTGGGTCGCCATGGACAGTTTGGCGGCCTTCTCGACGGCGTCGGGGTCGGTCTCGCGCATCTTCTCCCACTGGTCGAGCGACCAGCCGGCCGGCAGGTAGCCATTGACCGGGTCGTGGGCCGAGGTCTGGTCGGTGACCATGTCCGGCTTGATGCCGCGCGTGACCAGTTCCGGGAAGACCTCCGCCGCATTGCCGAGCAGGCCGACCGACACGGCCTCGCCCTTCGCGCAGGCTTCATTGATGATCGCCATCGCCTCGTCGAGCGTGTCGGCGCGGCGATCGAGATAGCCGGTCTTCAGGCGCATCTCGATCCGGCTCGGCTGGCATTCCACGGCCAGCATCGAGGCCCCGGCCATGGTCGCCGCCAGCGGCTGCGCCCCGCCCATGCCGCCCAGCCCGCCGGTCAGGATCCACTTGCCCGTGAGGTCGCCGCCATAATGCTGGCGCCCGGCCTCCATGAAGGTCTCGTAGGTGCCCTGCACGATGCCCTGCGAGCCGATGTAGATCCACGAGCCGGCCGTCATCTGGCCGTACATCATCAGGCCCTTGCGATCGAGTTCGCGGAAATGCTCCCAATTGGCCCAGTTCGGCACCAGGTTGGAATTGGCGATCAGCACGCGCGGCGCGTCGGCGTGCGTGCGAAACACCCCGACCGGCTTGCCGGATTGAACCAGCAGCGTCTCGTCCTCCTTCAAGCGCTTCAGCGTCGCCACGATCCGGTCGAAACTGGCCCAGTCACGCGCTGCCCGGCCGATGCCGCCATAGACGACCAGTTCCTCGGGCTTTTCAGCGACGTCCGGGTCGAGATTGTTCATCAGCATGCGCAGCGGGGCCTCGGCGGCCCAGTGCGTCGCTTCCAGCTCATTACCGCGGCGGGCCCGGATCACGCGTGAATTGTCGAGGCGGGGATTTTCGGACATGTCGGAACTCACTTCACTTCACCGGAATAGAGGATGCGGGCGGCGTCGAGCACGGCCTGCAGGGTGTCCTTCAAGGCCGCGCGCAGGATGTCGGCACGCGCCTCGTCAAACGTCCAGGGCGGCGTCTCGCTCATGTAGACGGCCTGCGACAATTCCATCTGCAGGGCGTGCACATTCTGGCCCGGACGGCCATAGGCGCGGGTGATCCAGCCGCCCTTGAAACGGCCATTGACGATCGAGGAGAACTCCTCGTGATCCATCATCGCCTTGACCGCCCAGCGCTCGATCAGGCGGTCGCAGCTCTCGCCCCCGAACGTGCCCAGATTGAGCTCCGGCAGCGTGCCCTCGAACAGGCGCGGCACTTGCGAGGCGATCGAGTGGGCGTCCCACAACACCGCATAGCCGTGCTCCTTGCGGGTCTCGACGATGAGCTCGGTCAGCGCCTTGTGATACGGGTCCCAATAGCGCGTGCGCCGGTCTTCGACCTCGTCATCGTCGGGCTCTTCGCCAGGCTTGTAGATGGGCCGGCCATCGAACAGCGTCGTCGGCACCATGTCCGTGGAGGCGCGCCCCGGATACAAGGCCTGCCCGGTCGGATCACGATTGAGATCAACGACATATCGCGAATAATTCGCCTTGAGGACGGAAGCGTCCAGGCGGTCCAGAAAGTCGTACAGCCGGGGTATGTGCCAGTCCGTGTCCGGCAGGTCGCGCGCTTCGCCTGTCGTTCGTTCGGCCCAGTCGGCCTGCAACGCCTCGGGGATGGCGGTACCAGAATGCGGCATCGACACGATCAGCGGCGAAGTCCCGGACTTGAGGTCGTAGACGGTCATGAAGTGATCCCTGGCAAGACCCCGCCAGTCTCGGCCAGCTTGCCCGACGCGACAAGCGTCTGGGCTGCGGCGATGTCGGTGGCGAAATAGCGGTCATCGCCATAGGGCGGCACGTCCTGTCGCAGGCAGGCGCGGACCGCCTCGAGCCGGGGCGAGCTCTCCAGCCCGACGTGGAAATCAACACCCTGCGCCGCGCACAACAGCTCGATACCGACCACGCCGTGCAGGTTGTCGGCCATCTTGAGCAAGCGATAGGCGCCATGCGTCGCCATCGAGACATGGTCTTCCTGGTTGGCGCTGGTGGGGATGCTGTCGACCGAGGCCGGATAGGCCTTCTGCTTGTTCTCCGAAACCAGCGCCGCCGCCGTGACATGGGCGATCATGAAGCCCGAATTGATGCCCGGATTGGGCGTCAGGAAGGCCGGCAGGCCGCTCACCGCAGGATCGGTCAGCAGGGCGATGCGGCGCTCCGAGATCGAGCCGATCTCGCACGCCGCCATGGCGATCTGGTCGGCCGCGAAGGCGACCGGCTCGGCGTGGAAATTGCCGCCGGAAATGGCCTCGCCGCTATCGGTGAAGATGAGCGGGTTGTCGGTCACCGCATTGGCTTCGCGGGCCAGCACCTGGCCGGCCTGGCGCAGCAGGTCGAGCACCGCGCCCATGACCTGGGGCTGGCAGCGCAGGCAGTAGGGATCCTGGATCTTCTCGCAGCCGCCATGGCTGGCCAGGATGGCCGACCCGTCGAGCAGGTCGCGCAGTGCCGCCGCGACGTCGATCTGGCCCGGCTGGCCCCGCAGCGCGTGGATGCGCGCATCGAACGGTGCCACCGAGCCCTTGGCCGCGTCGACACTGAGCGCGCCGCTGACCAGAGCCGCCTGGAAACCGCGCTCGATCTCGAACAGGCCGGCCAGCGCCAGCGCCGTCGAGGTCTGGGTGCCGTTGAGCAGGGCCAGGCCCTCCTTCGGTCCCAGCGCGACCGGCTCGAGCCCGGCCTTGGCCAGGGCCTCGCGGGCCGGCATGCGCTCGCCCTGCCATGTCGCCTCGCCCTCGCCGATCAGTGCTGCGCTCATGTGGGCCAGCGGGGCCAGATCGCCCGACGCGCCGACCGAACCCTGGGCCGGGATAACCGGCAGCACGTCCTTGTCGAGCATGGCCTGCATGGCCTCGATGGTTGACCAGCGCACGCCAGACGCGCCTCGTCCGAGACTGGCCAGCTTGAGCGCCATGACCAGGCGCACGATCGGCGCCGGCAGGGCTTCGCCAATGCCGGCCGCATGGGACAGCACCAACCGCGTCTGCAGCACCGCCAGCTCGTCATCGGCGATACGGGTCTGCGCCAGCTTGCCGAATCCGGTGTTGAGCCCGTAGACGGCCCGGCCCGAGGCAATCAGGTCTTCCACCGTACGCGCGGCCGCGTCGACTTGGCCCCTGGCGCTGTCGGCGATCTCCAGTTCCGCCCCGCGATAGATGGCGGCCCAGTCGGCCAGCTTCATGCGGCCCGGTTCGATGATTATCCGGCTCACAGCCATTCTCCACCCAGGATGCGGCCATGCAGCGGCCGCTTGCCAATCCATTGTACAAGTTCGGAGGGTCGCTCGATGTCCCAGATCGCCAGGTCCGCGAGCTTGCCGACCTCCACCGTGCCGATCGTGTCGGCCATGCCCAGCGCCCGCGCCGCATTGCGCGTCATGCCCGCCAGCACTTCCTCCACGGTCAGCCCGAACAGGGTGGCCGCCATATTGCCGGCGGTCAGCAGCGAGACCAGCGGCGAGGTGCCCGGATTGCAATCCGTCGCAATCGCCATGTCGACGCCCGCTTGCCGCATCTTGTCCACAGGCGGCAGCTGGGTTTCGCGCAGTGTGTAGAACGCGCCCGGCAACAGGACGCCAACCGTGCCCGCCTTGGCCATGGCGGCCAGCCCGTCCTCGGTCGAATACTCGATATGGTCGGCCGACAGGCCCTCGAATTCGGCCACCAGCCTGGCCCCGCCCGTGTCCGACAACTGGTCGGCATGCAGGCGGACCGGCAAGCCGGCATTGCGGGCGGCAATGAACAGGCGGCGGGTTTCCTCCGGCGTGAATCCGATGCCCTCGCAATAGGCGTCGACGCTGTCGGCCAGGCCCGTCCGGGCCGCCTCGCGCACCAGCGGAATGCACACCTCGTCGATGTAGGCACTGCTGCGCCCCTCGTATTCCGGCGGCACGGCATGCGCTGCCAGCAGGCTGACATGAACCCGCATGCCCGACACCAGGCCGACGCTGCGCGCCGCCTTGAGCATGGTCATCTCCGCCTCGACGGACAGCCCGTAGCCGGTCTTGATCTCGATCGTGCCGACGCCTTCGGCGGCCAGGCTGTCGAGCCGCGTCAGCGCACCGGCTGCCAGTTCCGCCGCCCCCGCCTTGCGGGTCGCTTCAACGGTGCGCCGGATACCGCCGCCGGAGCGGGCGATATCGGCATAGCTTTCACCCTTGAGGCGACGCTCGAACTCGTCCGAGCGCTCGCCGGCAAAAATCAGGTGTGTGTGGCAGTCGACCAGTGCCGGGGTGACCCAGCGCCCTTCCAGGCTTTCGATCACATCTGGGTTATCGGGCGCCTCGCGGGTCGGCCCGATCCAGGCGATCTGATCGCCGGAGATTCCGATGGCAACGCCTTCCATGGCACCAAAAGCGGTCTCGCCCGGCACCATCGTGGCCACCCGGGCGTCCGTGAGCAGGCGGTCGATCCGCATGGCTTTACCCTTTGCAATGGCTTATTTGTCTATACATAAAAGCCGGGTATTGAGTCTGTCCAGCCGGGACGCACCGCAATGACTGAGTTTTACATCGACCATGTCCTGCTGCCGGACGGCTGGGCATCCTCGCAACATCTCGTCGTCGACGAGACCGGACAGATCGCCGGCCTTAACCGGGTCGACACGCCGCCGCCGGCGGCCCGCCGCCTTGGTACAGTGATCCCCGGCCTGGCCAATCTGCACTCGCATGGCTTCCAGCGCGGCATGGCCGGGCTGAGCGAACGCCGCGGCTCCGGCCAGGACAGTTTCTGGTCCTGGCGCGAGACGATGTACGCCTTCAATGATCATCTCGACCCCGACCAGGTCGAAGCCATCACCGCCCTGGCCTATGCCGAGATGCTGGAATCCGGTTTTACCAGCGTCGGCGAGTTCCACTACCTGCACCATGACCGAGATGGTACGCCCTTTGCCGATCCGGCCGAGATGGCCGGCCGGGTCGCCGCCGCGGCGGCGCATACCGGCATCGCCCTGACCCTGCTGCCCGTCTTCTACCGCCATGGGGGTTTCAACCAGGCCGAGCCGGGTCCCCGGCAACGCCGCTTCCTCAACACGCCCGACACCTACGCCGCGCTGCATGAGGCGGCCCGCCGTCACATCGGGCAGCTGGACCATGCCCGGCTCGGCATCGCCCCCCACTCCCTGCGCGCCGCTTCAGTCGACGACATTTCAGCCATTCTGCCGCTTGTGGAAAACCCGGACAGTCGCGACCCGGTCCACATCCATGTCGCCGAACAGACCGCCGAGGTCGAGGCCTGCATCGACGCCAATGGCCGTCGCCCGGTCCGCTTCCTGATGGAACATTTCGACATCGGCGAAGCCTGGTGCCTGGTACACGCCACCCATCTCGATGCCGGGGAGTGTTCGGCCCTCGCCCGCTCCGGCGCCGTCGCCGGCCTGTGCCCGCTGACCGAAGCCAATCTGGGCGACGGTCTGTTCCCGGCTGCCGAATACCTGGCCGAAGGCGGTCGTTTCGGGATCGGATCGGACAGTCACATCCGCATCGACCTGCCCGAAGAACTGCGCCTGCTTGAATACGGCGCCCGCCTCGGCGCCCGCCAGCGCAATGTCCTGGCCCTGCCAGGTGGCCATACCGGCCGTCACCTGTTCGAGGGGGCACTGGCCGGCGGGGCCCGGGCGCTGGCCCAGCCGGCCGCCGGGATCGCCGTCGGCCAGCGCGCAGACCTGGTCGAACTCGACACGTCGCACCTGGTCCTGGAAGGGCGCAGCGGCGACACCATGCTCGACAGCTGGCTGTTCTGTGGCGACAGCCGCCAGGTCCGCCGCGTTTTCGTGGGCGGCCGCCTGCGCGTTGACGGGGGCCGGGTCCCGGACCGCGACGCCATCGAGACCCGCTACCGCGCGGCAATGCACGCCCTGCGGTCGGAGATGGCCTGATGCGCGCCTGGCCAAGCGAACTCACCCTCGATGGCGACGGGCCGGTCTACGACCAGGTCAAGCGGGCGGTGGCCCAACTGATCCGCTCCGGCGACTGGCCACCGGGCACCCGCATCCCGTCGGAAGCCGACATGGTCACCCACCTTGGCACCTCGCGCATGACCATCAACCGGGCCCTGCGCGAACTCACCGAGGAGGGCCTCATTGTGCGCCGCCGCCGGGCCGGCAGTTTCGTTGCCCAGCCGGAGCCCCCGTCCGCCCTGCTGCGCATCGTCGACATGTCACACGCCATTCCCAAGGCCGGCCAGGCGTATGGCTATGATTGTCAGTCCTCGCAGACCGTGCCCGCCGACGACGAGATCGCCCGGCGCATGCAATTGCCGCGTGGCGCACGCCTGCAGGCCTTGCGCTGCCTGCACACCGCGGACGGTCTGCCGCTGGAACTGGAAGAACGCTGGATCAATCTCGACCTGCTGCCCGAAGCCGCCCACATCGACTTCAACGACGTCTCGCCCGGCAGCTGGCTGCTCAAGGCCGCGCCGTGGA
This sequence comes from Maricaulis sp. CAU 1757, assembly GCF_054482675.1. Classification (NCBI taxonomy): domain Bacteria; kingdom Pseudomonadati; phylum Pseudomonadota; class Alphaproteobacteria; order Maricaulales; family Maricaulaceae; genus Maricaulis; species Maricaulis sp. CAU 1757. The sequence continues at coordinate 190,540 of NZ_JBTLRI010000005.1, read as the reverse complement.
CGGAAGCGGAGCACACCGTGTCCGCCATCAATGCCGATGAAGCCCTCGCCGAAGCGCTTGACATCGCGCCGGGTGCGGCCTGCCTGGTGCTCGAACGTCGCACCTTCCACGACAATGTCGTGGTCACCTATGCCCGCCTCACCCATCCCGGCGAGCGCCATTCAATGACGGAACGTTTCGCGCCGGGCAGGCACTGAAGCAGGCGGCGAAACGCGATCAGTCTTCCAGCGCCTGCATCAAATGCTCGATGAAGGCCCCGCGCTGGCTCGCCTCGATCCAGCGCACCACCGCCACCAGGCGGTGCTCGGGGTCGACGTAGATCATGTTCGCGCCCGCGCCGAGATAGGCAAAACTGTCAGCCGGCGCTGCCTCCACCGCAATGGCCGCGCGGGCGTCGCCCGGCGTGTTTAGGAAGAAATTCATGTAGCCATAGGACGGCATGACGTCGGTCGGGCTGAGCGACGCCTCGAACCAGTCGTCGGACAGCACCTGCCTGTCGCCCCAGCGCCCGCGGCGTTCTCCCAGCAGACCCAGTCGCGCCTGGTCATAGGCCGAGAGCATCATGCCGCCGCCCCAGTGCCCGCCGCCGGAGACCGACCACATGTCCTCCCCATTGATCTCGACCCATGAGTTCTCGTAGCCGTGCCATTCCCAGCGCCCGTCCGAGCCGATCGGCTCCATGATGCGCTCTGCCAGTACCTCCGGCAGAGGGCGTTGCCAGACATGCAGCGCCGCCAGCGCCAGGGCGTTGACCCGGACATCATTGTATTCCCAGGCGGTACCCGGTTCGGGCGGTCCGGCGACCAGGTCGCTGGCCGGATTGTCCCGCGCCGGGCGATCCGCCCAGGCCGGCTTGCCGAACAGGTCGCCCCACCAGCCGGAGGTCTGGCGCAGCATCTGGTCCCAGGTGATGTCACGATTGTGGTCTGTATGAAAACGCTCGTCCCCGACCAACGCCGAGACCGGCGTGTCGACGCCGGGGATCAGCCCGTCATCGACGGCCAGTCCGACCACGTGGGACAGGAAGGTCTTGGAGATCGAGAACGTCATATCGACGCGCTCCGGCTCGCCCCATTCGGCGACGATATAACCGTCGCGCAGGATGATGCCCGACGGCGCACCGCGCGGCCTCAGTTCGCCCAGCGGGCTGGAATGCGGCTCGTGGGCCCAGCGCAGAGGCACCATCAGGCTGAGGTCGCGGACATCAATGCCCTCCCACCCCTCCGGCACCTGGGTCTCGCTGGCAATGGCGAAATCGATGGCCTGCTGCAGCGCCACCGGGTCCAGCCCCAGCTCGTCCGGGTCGCGGCGCTCCCAATTGGCGTCCCCACGCGGCGGCACGTAATCCTGAGCCACACCCGCGCCGCCCAGGACCAGACCGGCCAAACCGGCCATGACAAGCTTCAACATGGATCGCCTCCCCATCGACTTGAGTTACCGCACCAGACGCACACCCACAGTCAAACCGCGCGGCTCGCCCGGGAAATAGCGCGCATTGCCAAACGCGAAATCGGCTCGTTCAGCATAGCGGACATCGGCCAGATTGCGCACCCGGCCAAACAAGGTGGCGCCGGGCCGCATGTCCCAGCTGGCGCCGACTGAGACCAGGTCGTGCCCGTCATACTCCCGGCTGTTGGCGGCATCCATGGCATAGGCGCCGACATGCTGCCAGCTGACGTCGAGGGTCGTGTCCGGCATCGGCGACCAGACCAGCCCGGCCTGCCACAGCCAGCGCGGTGCCGTGTCGACATCATCGCCGGAGCGAATACTCTCGCCGGCGCGGCCCACCGGACGATCGAAGGCGTAGGTGTGGCGGGCCCAGCTGCCGGTCGCCTCGACGACGAGCTTGGGAGTGACAACCCATTCCGCGTCGACTTCGATGCCGACATGATCTGTCGCCCCGTCGGTGACATTGAAACCGTCGGCATCGCGGAAGAAGACATTGCGCTTCTCCATGGCGAAGGCGACGATCTCCAGCCGACCCGTTCCGGCTTGCGCCCAGCGCCAGCCCAGCTCGGCACTGTCCAGCACGACCGGTTCGATGCGAGCCGTTTCCTGGCCCGGCTGGAGCCGGTAAAGCTCCGCCGTCTGCGGTGCACGGCTGCCACGCGCCACCCGACCAAAGACCCGCGACCGGTCACTCACCGCCAGGGTAAAACCTGCATGCGGCGTCAGCGTCTCGAAGTCATCGCTGCGGTCGGCCCGCCTGAGGAAGCGCCCGACCGTGTTGTCCGGCAGGTGGTTGTCGTAATCATACTCCGTCCGCTCGCCCCTCACACCGGCCTGCACGGCCAGCGCCGGCGTGACCTGCCAGCGGCCCTGGGCATACAGGGCCAGGCTCTGGGCCTCGACCGTGTAGTCGTAATGCTCGCCCTGCACGAAGGAGAATATCGTCGGCCGCGATTGCGTCTCGCGCAACTCACCCCGGCTCTCCTCGACATCCAGCCCCAGGGCCAGCCGCGTCCGCCCATCCTCGCGCACCAGCGCCGACTGGACCCCCACCGAGGCATGCCCGCTCTCCTCGAGGGCCTCGGAGGGCAGGAAGTGCATCAGGAAGTCCATCTCGTTGGCGCGCACATAGGGCGTCGCCGTCACCGACCAGTGCTCACTCAATGGACGGTCCAGCCGCAGCGCCAGACGCAGGGCGACCGCATCGCGGAACGCCTCCGGGTCAGCATTGCGTTTCGACGCCTCGCGGTCGCGATAGGCGTCGTCACCGCCGACATAGCCGGCGGTTTCCTGGTGCAGCTGGACAAACGCTCCGGTCAACCGCCAGCGCGTCTCGCCGGCCTGACCGTCGGCCCTGACCAGGACGCGGCCGTGCTCCAGCCCGGCCTCATCGCGCCAGCCGGCCTCATGGCGAAAGCTGGCGGCCAGGAGGGCAGATGTCGCCTCGCCGCGCCGCACCAGCCGCGCCCGCCCGGAAGTCCGCCCCAGACTGCCGAGCGCGACCTCCACCATCTCCGGCGCCGTTTGCGGGTCGGGGGTCAGCGTGTTGACCAGCCCGTGCAGCGCATTGGAACCGTAGAGCGCCGGCCCGGGCCCGCGCAGCACTTCCACTCCGCCGGCCAGATCGCCGACATCCTCGAACAGCCCGTTCACATTGGCGAAGCCGGCCGCGCGCAGCGGCACTCCGTCCTCGAGGTAGAGAAAGGAGCCGGCCCCGTCACCGCCGGTCAGGACAGGCGAGCGGATCGAGGTGAGGTGTTCCGCGCCATTGCCACGATTGATGAATACACCTGCCTCGCCGTTAAGCAGTTCGGAGGGGTGCTGGGCCCCCACCCGGTCTATCGTGGCACCGTCAATGACACTGATCGGCTGGATGGCCGCATCCCGGCTCTCGCCCTGCCGGTCCCCGGTCACCACGATGACATCGTCGACCGCCTGCGCGGCCATGGCAGGTGCGACCGGGCCGGCAAGAGCCAACAGGCTGGCAAGCGCGCGCGCCGGCATGCTACGAGCTGGCCCGAACGACATGCCGCTTGCGCAGCACCTCGATCACGTCATCCAGGCTCAGATCCTTGGATTCCAGCAGCACCATCAGGTGGAAGATGAGGTCGGCCGACTCGGCCGTCAGCGCCGCCTTGTTCTCCGACACCGCCGCCATCGCCACTTCGACACCCTCCTCGCCGACCTTCTGGGCCGGACGCTTGGGCGCCTTGGCCAGCAGGCTGCCGACATAGGAGGTCTTTGAGTTCTCCTTGCGCCGCTTGCGGATCACCTTGCGCAGATAGCCCAGATAGCCCAGTCCCGGCCCCGGGTCATCGCCGAAACAGCTGACCGTGCCGGTATGGCAGACCGGGCCTTTCGGCTTGACCTCGACGAGCAGCGTGTCGCGGTCGCAATCCATGGCCATGGAGACCAGCTTCATCGTGTTGCCGGAGGTCTCGCCCTTCTTCCACAGCGCCTGCCGGCTGCGCGAATAGAAGTGTACCTTGCCGGTCCGCTCGGTTTCGGCCAGCGCCTCCCGGTTCATGTATCCGAGCATGAGGACCTGCCGCGTGGCGGCATCCTGGATAATGGCAGGGATCAGCCCCTCGCCCTTGTCCCAGTCGAGGCTGGTGGCATCAATCATGTGCGGACCCTGATGTTCTCGCTGGCCAGCCAGGTCTTCAGACCGGCCGGCGTCATTACCGACTTGTGGAACACGCTGGCAGCCAGCGCGCCATCGACCTTGGCCTGTTCGAAGACCGTTTTGAAGTGCTCTTTGCGGCCCGCCCCGCCCGACGCGATCAGCGGTGTCGTGCAGACCTCGCGGGCCGCCTGCAATTGCTCGATGTCATAGCCCTCGCGCACCCCGTCCTGGTCCATGCAGTTGAGCACGATCTCGCCGGCGCCGCGGTCGACCACCTCGGGGATCCAGTCCAGCGTGGCGCGGTGCACCGCCTCGGTCTTGTCCGGGTCCCCGGTGAACTGGTGCACCCGCCACACGCCGTCGATGGTGCGGCTGTCGATACCGACCACCACGCACTGGCTGCCAAACTCGCTGGCCAGTGCGTCGACGAGCTCCGGCGCCTGCAGGGCCGGCGTGTTGACCGAGATCTTGTCGGCCCCGGCGAACAGCCGGGCCCGCGCATCATCGACGCTGCGGATGCCGCCGGCCACGCAGAACGGTATATCAATGGCCCGGGCCACCCGGCTGACCCATTCCGGCTCCACTGTCCGCCCGCGCGTGCTTGCCGCGATGTCATAGAAAACCAGTTCATCAGCCCCTTCGGCCGAATAGCGGGTAGCCAGTTCGACGATGTCGCCGACATCCTCGTGGTCGCGAAAGCGCACGCCCTTGACGACACGGCCATCGCGCACGTCGAGGCAGGGAATTATGCGTCTTGCAAGCATGCCAGCGCCTCCTCGACGGTGAACCGGCCCTCATACAGCGCCTTGCCGCAAATCGCCCCGGCCGCACCGCTTTTCGCGGAGGCGATCAAATCGTCAAGGCTGGCGACACCGCCGGACGCCTGCCAGGCGACATCGGGGTAATCGCACGCCAGTCGGGCGTAGAGCTCGAGATTGGGGCCGGACAACTGCCCGTCGCGCGATATATCGGTCACCAGTGCATGGCGCAGACCGCGGCTGGCATAGGCGGCCAGCACCTCATCGAGCGTCGTGTCGACGGCCTCCGTCCACCCTTTCACGGCCGGCTGGTAGCCATCTCCCGCAGGACGAACGTCGAAGGCCAGGGTCAGGCGGTCGCCACCTAATTCGTCCAGCCACTCGATGACCTGGTTCGGCGCCGTCGCCGCCAGCGACCCGATCACCACCCGACTGGCACCGGCGTCCAGCAGGCGCTCGATGTCGCGGCGTGACCTGACCCCGCCGCCGGTTTGCAGCTTTAGCCCGGTGTCAGCGATCGCAGCCACGCTGCCGCCGAGCTGGCGCGTGCCGTCGCGCGCGCCCGACAGGTCAACGACATGCACCCAGTCAGCCCCGGCCTCGCGGAACCGCCGCGCCGCCGCGACCGGGTCGTCGCCATATTCCGTGACGGCGTCGAACTCGCCCTTGTCCAGCCGCACCACGCGACCGTCGAGAATATCAATTGCAGGATAGAGGATCACAGGGGCAGACTCGCGAAATTGGTGAGAATACGGGCACCGGCAGGGCCGGAGCGCTCGGGGTGGAACTGGCACCCCATGATGTTGTCCTGGGCGACCAGCGCCGACACCGGCTGGCCGTAATTGGCAATCGCCCGCGTGACCGGTCCCGGCGCCACCTGGAAGCCGTGCACGAAATAGACATAAGCCCCCGGATCGAGGCCCTCCAGCAAGGGCACTTCGCCGGCTTCGAATTCCAGGGCATTCCAGCCCATGTGCGGCCACACCAGTCCTTCGCCGCGCGGCAGCCTTTCCACATCACCCGGCAACAGGCCCAGACAGCCCACATTGCCCTCCTCGGACCGCTCGAACAGCATCTGCATGCCGAGGCAGATACCGAGCAATGGCCGTCGCTCGCGCTGCAGCGCCCTGAGCCAGCCACGCTCGACCAGCCGCTGCATGGCCGGCCCGGCTGCGCCGACGCCGGGCAGGATCAGGCGTTCACTGTTGACCAGCGCCGCCGGCGTCTGGCCGACGGTGTAGCCCAGCCCGGCCCGTTCCAGCGCAAAGCGCATCGACGCCAGGTTGGCGCACCCGGTATCAATCAGACCGATACTCATGCCAACACGCCCTTGGTCGACGGCAGGACATCGTCCTCGATGCGCACGGCCTGGCGCAGCGCCCGACCGAAGGCCTTGAAACAGCTCTCCACCATGTGGTGGGCATTCTCGCCCTCGACCCGGACATGAATGGCCGCGGCCATCGACTCGGCCAGCGAGCGAAAGGCGTGCGGGGTCATCTCGATCGGGAACTCGCCCAGATCACCGGCCGGCAGCTCGCCTTCAAAGCGGGCAAATGGCCGCCCGGACAGATCAATCCATACCCCGGCCCGTGTCTCGTCCATCGGCAGCTCGAACCCGAACCGGGCGATGCCGCGCTTGTCACCCAGAGCCTCGCGCAGGGCCTCGCCGAGGGTCAGACAGACGTCCTCGATGGTGTGGTGGCCGTCAATGTGCAGGTCGCCCTCGACGCTGACGTCGAGCGAAAAACCGCCGTGCCGGGCGATCTGCTCGAGCATGTGGTCGAAATAGCCGATGCCAGTGGCAATCCGGCTCGGCCCGGTGCGCTCGAGGTCGACCGTGACCACGACATCGGTTTCCGCCGTCTTGCGCCGCCGGCTCGCCGCGCGCCGCTTCGAGGCTTTTTCGTCCGTCTCCCGGACCGCTTCGCGCCGCAGCCGCATGGCCCGGGCATGGGCGTCCAGCCCTTCCAGCGCCGCCAGGCGCTCAACCGTCGGGGCAATCGCCGCCGCGCCGGCCTCGCTGGCGGTCAAGATGGTCGTGGTCTTCTGGAAGGCCTCGACGGTGACACCGCCATAGCTGCGCGCCGCGCCGCCGGTGGGCAGCGTGTGATTGGGTCCGGCCGCATAGTCGCCGGCCGCCTCCGGGGTCCACGGACCGACAAAGATCGAGCCTGCATTGCGCACAAGACCGGCCAGGCGCTCGGCCCCGTCGACCTGGATGATCAGGTGTTCCGGCGCCCATTCATTGGCAATCTCGGCTGCCTCCTCGAGGCTCTCGCAGACCACGGCCTTGGCCTTAGCCATCGCCGTCCGCGCGATCTCGGCCCGCGGCAGGTCGGCAAGCTGGCGCTCCACCGCTGCCGTGACCGCGCCGACCGTGTCCGCACGCAGGGCGACCAGGATGATCTGCGCCATCGGGTCGTGCTCGGCCTGCGACAGCAGGTCGGCGGCCACGAATTCCGCATCGGCCTGGCTGTCGGCGATCACCATGACCTCGCTGGGCCCCGCCGGCAGGTCCGCCGCCGGTCCGCCCGACCGGGTCGACACATAGGCCTTGGCCGCCGCTACATAGGCATTGCCCGGGCCGAAGATCTTGTCGGCCTTCGGCAGGCCGGCACAGCCCGTCGCCAGAGCGGCCACGGCCTGGGCCCCGCCCAAGGCATAGACCTCGTCAATCCCCAGCAGGCTGGCCGCCGCCAGCAGCCCGCGATTGACGCCCTGAGGGCCTTCCGGCGGCGCCACAACCACGATCCGCGGCACACCGGCCAGCTGGGCGGGCACCGCCAGCATGACCAGGGTCGAAACGAGCGGAGCACTGCCGGCCGGCACATAGAGGGCCGCCACGTCGACCGGACTGGCCCGCCGCCGGGCCGTCACGCCCGGCCAGGTCTCGACGCTGTAGGAGGAGTAGCCCTGCGGCGTGTGAAAACGGCGCACGGCGTCGGCTGCCGCCTTGATCGCTTCGGCATCCGCGTCATCCAGCTCGGCTCGCGCCGCCTCGATGGTCTCGGCCGGCACCCGGAAACTCTCCGGAGCATAGCCGTCCAGCTGCAGCGCATAGGCGCGAACCGCCGCCTCACCCCGGGCCTCGACGGCGTCGACAATCGAGCGCGCCGCGTCGACGGCCGAACCGAGGTCGGCCTCGGCACGCAGCAACATGGCCCGACGCGCCTCTGCGTCGGCCTGCGACCAGTTGAATATCTCGAGCATCGACGTGTCCTCAGGCCAGCATTTTTTCGATTGGCAGAACCAATATGGCGCGCGCGCCCTCCGCTTCCAGCGCTTCCAGGGTTTCCCAGAACACACGCTCGCGGCAGACGGCATGCAAGGCGACGACGTCCTCGCGGCCGGCGACCTGGGCAATGGTCGGCGCGTCGGCTCCCGGCAGCAGCGCCCGAATGGCGTCGAGCCGGTCGCGCGGCGCGTTGAGCATGATGTACTTGGTCTGGGCCGACGCCATCACGCCATCGGCCCGGCGCATCAGAACCTGGGCGATGGCGTCAGCTTCCGGCGACCGGTTTTCACGCCGGCGCACCAGCACCGCCTCGCTTTCGAGAACCGTCTCGAAGGCCACCAGCCCGTTGGCTTCCAGCGTCGCACCGGAAGACACCAGGTCACAGATCACGTCGGCAATGCCGAGCCGCGGCGCCACTTCCACCGAGCCCCGCATTTCCACGATTTCCGCCTCGATGCCGCGGTCGGCCAGGAAGCGCTGCGTGATTGCCGGATAGGAGGTGGCAATGGCCCGGCCAGCCAGGTCCTCGACCTTGCGGATATCGCTGTCGCGCGGCGCTGCCAGCTTGAGCGTGCAACCGGCAAACCCGAGGCGCAGGGCGATCTCGAGGCCTTGCGAACGGGTGCCTGTCAGCTGCTCCTCGCGCAGCACGTTCTCGCCGACGATACCGTAATCACAGGCGCCGGACGCGACGAAATTGGGAATATCGTCATCGCGCACCCGCATCAGGTCGACCGGCATGTTCTCTGCCCGCTGGTGCAGCTTGTCGCGACCATAGGAGAAGCGCAGGCCACAGCGCTTGAACAGGTCGAGGCCGCCTTCGGCCAGACGGCCCTTGCTCTGAACGGCGATACGCAAACGGGTCATGAATTCTGTCCTTTGACTCGGTCGAGAATGGTGCGGTAGCCGCGCCAGGGTTCCTGCGACAGGAAGCGAGCGACCCGGGTCACCGTGGTCGTGCTGGCCCCGGTCGCCTCGCTGATCTCGCGATAGGTCTTGCCGCCCTCGTCGAGCAGGCGGGCGACCCGCCAGCGCTCGGCCAGGGTCTTGATTTCTCCCGGCGTCAACAGGTCACGCAGGAACCGGTTCAGTTCCTCGCCCGTATCGGCCAGCTGGATTGCCTCGCCCAGCAGGGCAAGGTCTTCGTCCATCGTCGATTTGTCCGGTTTCGCGTCCATGTCACGCCTCCTGAGCGCCGATATAACGTATTAGCGCACTAACACAAGAAGACATGTGCATTAATCGCAGAAAGGCGGGTTTTCCTGCGTGCGTGGCTCAATCTCACAGCGTCCGCCGCCCCTCCATGGAGCCATCTGGTCGCCCGAAATCCCCGGAATGCTCGCCAGTGACCGCGATGCCCGGGTCACCAAGTCCGCTACAATCAGACCATCAGAGTGGACACGCCGCTGGGTCGCAGTCATAATTGCAGAAATTTGTAGATACAGAAGTTCAGGAGTTTGCAGTTTCTCGATGTTGCACGATGACATGATCCCGATCGCCGGCGAGGTCGCCGAGCTGATGAAGACGCTGGCCCACCCCAGCCGTCTTCTGGCCCTGTGCGCCTTGATCGACCGGGAGCACTCTGTCGGGGAGCTGGCCGAAACCACGGGCCTGCGCGCCCAGGCCATGTCGCAACAACTGGCCATCCTGCGAAACAAAGGACTGGTCACGACCCGGCGAGACGGCCAGACCATCTATTACAGCCTGGCCGATGCCCGCATCCGCCAGCTCATGCAGACCCTGTACAGGACCTATTGCGATCCCGATGCATCGCAGCCATGAATATGCAAACTTGCGCAACTACGCACATTCCCTATATGGTCTGCGTGACCAAGCGAATTAGAGACCTGAAATGACCGCCAAACCCGACATCAAAGCCTTCTTCGACGAAGCCACTTTCACGGTCAGCTATGTCGTCTCCGACCCGGCGACCAGGAAAGCGGCCGTGATCGATTCGGTGCTCGACTATGATCCTGCCGCCGGTCGCACGAGCACCGATTCCGCCGACAAGCTCATTGCTTTCGTGCGCGAGCAGGAATTCGAGGTCGAATGGGTGCTGGAGACCCATGTTCACGCCGACCACCTCTCCGCCGCGCCTTACGTCCAGTCAAAGCTCGGCGGCACGATCGCCATTGGCGAAAACGTGTCCCAGCTGGAAAACGTGTTCGGCGAACTCTTCGGCGAAGGCGCCGGCCTCGACAGGATAAGCAGCCGCTTCGGACACCTGTTCAAGGATGGCGAGCGTTTCTCCATTGGCTCGATCGAGGCCGAAGCGATCTGGACGCCGGGCCATACACCGGCCTGCATGGTCTACCATATCGGCGACTCCGCCTTCGTCGGCGACACCCTGTTCATGCCTGATTTCGGCACCGCGCGCTGCGACTTCCCCGGCGGCGACGCGCACGAACTGTTCAGGTCGATCCAGAAGATTTACGCCCTGCCCGACGAGACCCGATTGTTCATGTGCCACGACTACCAGGCCCCGGGCCGCAATTACTTCGCCTGGGAAACCACGGTGGCCGAACAGAAGGCCAAAAACATCCATGTGCGCGCCGACACGGCCGAGGACGATTTCGTGGCCATGCGCAAGGCGCGTGACGCGACGCTCGGCATGCCCAAGCTGATCCTGCCGTCCGTCCAGGTGAACTTGCGGGCCGGCGAACTGCCCGAACCGGAAGACAATGGCCGGCGATATCTGAAGATCCCGCTCAATGAGCTCTGATCCGCGCGCCCGTTTCGCCGCCTGGCTGCCTGCCCTGACCTGGCTGGATGGCTATGGCCGCCGTCAGCTCACTGCCGACGGGCTGGCCGGACTGGTCACGGCCATCCTGCTGATCCCGCAGAGCCTGGCCTATGCGTTGCTCGCCGGCCTGCCGCCGCAGGCCGGGCTGTATGCCTCCATCCTGCCCCTGATCGCCTACGCGCTGTACGGCTCCAGCCGGGTGCTGGCGGTTGGACCCGTCGCCGTGGTGTCGCTGATGACCGCTGCGGCCATTGGCAATCTAGGCCTCGACAACCCGGCCCAGCAGATCGCCGCAGCCGGCGCTTTGGCCCTGCTCTCCTCGGTCTTCCTCCTCGGCTTCGGCCTGCTGCGCCTGGGCAGTGTTGCCAACTTTCTCAGTCGCCCTGTAGTCGAGGCCTTCATCACCGCCTCGACCGTCCTCATCATTGCCAGCCAGCTGCGCCACTTTCTGGGCGTTGAGATGGAAGGCGCGACCCTGCCCGAACTGGCCGTCTCCTTCGCCGCGGGCTTTGACGGCATCAATCCGGTCGCCCTAGTCGTCGGCCTGGCCAGCCTCGCGGCGCTGGTCGCCGCGCGTTCCAGCCTGCCCGCCCTACTGACCCGTATCGGCGTGCCCGGGACTGTCGCCACCAGCATCTCGCGGGCCGCGCCCGCCGCCCTGGTCGCCATTGCCGCCTTGGCCGCCTTCTATTTCCAACTCAATGCCCGCAGTGACCTCGCCATTGTCGGCGACCTGCCCTCCGGACTGCCGCCTTTCGCCGTGCCGCTGGTGCCTCTCGAGACCTGGCGCGCCCTGATCGGGCCGGCTGCCCTGATTTCCCTGATCGGTTTCGTGGAAAGCGTCTCGGTGGGCCAGTCCCTGGCGGCCCGGCGCCGCGAGACCATCAACCCCAATCGCGAACTCGTCGCCCTCGGCGCCTCGAACGCCGCTGCGGCCCTTTCCGGAGGCTACCCGGTGACCGGCGGCTTCGCCCGTTCGGTGGTCAATGAACAGGCGGGCGCCGAAACTCCCTTTGCCGGCATTTTCACCGCCATTGTCATCCTTGCAGTGGCCGCCTGGTTCACCCCGGCCTTCTACCATCTGCCCAAGGCCACCCTTGCGGCCACCATCCTCGCAGCGATCTGGAAGCTGGCCGATTTCCGCGCTGCCTGGCATGCCTGGCAATACTCGAAGGCCGATGGCGCGGCCGCATTCCTCACCCTGTTCGGTGTTCTGTTCCTCGGTGTCGAGATCGGGCTGACCATCGGCGTCGCCGTGTCCGTCGGCCTGGTCCTGCAGGCCTCGATCAGCCCGCACTGGGCCCGCGTCGGCCAGGTTCCGGGCACCCAGCACTTCCGCAATGTGAACCGGCATGACGTCATCGTCTCGCCCCACGTCATCTCGCTGCGCATCGACGAGGCGCTGTACTTTGCCAATGCCCGTTTCCTCGAGGACCTGCTGGCCCGCACCGTCGCCGACAACCCGGACACCACCGACATCGTGCTGATGTTCCCGGCCGTCAATTTCGTCGATGCCAGTGCTCTGGGCAGCCTGCGCGCCATCAACCGCCGCCTTGCCGACGCCGATGTCCGCCTGCACCTGTCGGAGGTCAAGGGACCGGTGGCCGACCGCCTGATCGGGGCCGGCCTGTTCGACGAGCTCAGCGGCGAGGTCTTCCTGTCCCATTACGCCGCCATGCGAGCCCTAGACCCGACCACCACCCAATCCGCCGAAGCCGGTCCGGCTCACCCGGGCTGACGGCTCCCGCTTTACTCCGCAGGCAGCCGCGCTAACGTGCCGGGACCGGCCTTCGCGGAGCGTGCCATGAGCGAAACCAGCAATGATATCCATCCCGTGCCCGAGGACTGGCAGGCAGCAGCCCTGATCGATGCCGGGCGCTACGAGACAATGTACCGCGACTCGCTCGCCGACCCGGATGCCTTCTGGCGCCGCGAAGCCGGGCGGCTCGACTGGATGCGCCCGTTCAGCGAAGTCAGCGACTGCTCTTTCCAGCCTGACGACGTGCACATCCGCTGGTTCGCCGACGGCACGCTCAACGCCTCGGTCAATTGCATCGACCGCCATCTCGACCGCCACGGCGACGACACCGCCATCATCTGGGAAGGCGACGACCCGGACGTCGATGACCGCATCACCTACCGCCAGCTGCACGACCATGTCTGCCGCCTCGCAAATGCGCTGAAGGCGCGTGGCGTGACCAAGGGCGACCGCGTCACGCTGTACATGCCGATGGTCCCGGAAGCGGCCTACGCCATGCTGGCATGTGCCCGCATCGGCGCCGTGCACTCGGTGGTCTTCGGCGGCTTCTCGCCCGACGCCCTGGCCGACCGCATCACCGATTGCGACAGCCATGTCGTGATCACCGCCGACGAGGGCCTGCGCGGCGGCAAGCCGATCCCGTTGAAAGCCAATGTCGACAAGGCGGTGGCCAAGGCCGGCGGCGTCGACACCGTTTTCGTCGTGCGCCGCACCGGCGGCAAGGTCGACTGGGACGAGGCGCGCGACGTCTGGTATCACGAGCTCGTCGACGCCCAGCCCGCCACCTGCGAGCCGGAGGAAATGTCGGCCGAGGACCCGCTCTTCATCCTCTACACGTCGGGCTCGACCGGCAAACCGAAAGGCGTGCTGCACACCACGGGCGGCTATCTCCTGTGGGCGGCGATGACGCATGAATACGTCTTCGACTATCGCCGCGGCGACATCTACTGGTGCACCGCCGATGTCGGCTGGGTCACTGGGCACAGCTACATCGTCTACGGTCCCCTCGCCAACGGCGCCACCACGCTGATGTTCGAAGGCGTGCCGACCTCGCCCGGGCCGGACCGCTTCTGGCAGGTCGTCGACAAGCACAAGGTCAACATCTTTTACACCGCCCCGACCGCGATCCGCGCCCTGATGCGCGAGGGCGACGCCCCGGTGCGCAAGCACTCGCGCAAGTCACTGCGCATTCTCGGCACGGTCGGCGAGCCGATCAATCCGGAAGCCTGGAACTGGTATTACAACGTCGTCGGCGACGGTCGCTGCCCCATCGTCGACACCTGGTGGCAGACCGAGACCGGCGGTTTCATGATCACCCCCATGCCCGGTGCCCACGCCCTCAAGCCCGGCTCGGCCAGCAAACCCTTCTTCGGCGTTGAACCCGCTCTCATGGACAGCGAAGGCCAGCGCCTGCCTGATGACGGCGAGGCCCGGGGCAATCTGGTCATCGCCCGCTCCTGGCCCGGCCAGATGCGCACCGTGTTCGGCGACCACCAGCGCTTCGTCGAGACCTATTTCTCCGCCTATCCGGGCTATTACTTCAGTGGCGACGGGGCCCGTCGCGACGCGGACGGCTATTGGTGGATCACCGGCCGTGTCGATGACGTGCTCAACGTCTCCGGCCACCGCCTCGGCACGGCCGAGATCGAGAGCGCCCTGGTCGCCCACCCGGACGTGGCCGAGGCCGCCGTCGTCGGCTTCCCGCATGACGTCAAGGGCCAAGGCATCTACTGTTTCGTGACCCTGATGGGGGGACGCGATCCTGAAACCGAGGACCGACAGGCCCTGCGCGACTGGGTTCGCAAGGAGATCGGCCCGGTGGCCTCGCCCGACCGCATCCAGTTTGCCCCGGCCCTGCCGAAGACCCGTTCGGGCAAGATCATGCGTCGCATCCTGCGCAAGATCGCGGAAAACGATTATGACAATCTGGGGGATACCTCGACCCTCGCGGATCCGGGTGTGGTGGATGACCTGGTGGCCAACCGAATGGCCGATTGAGACCGAGAAACCCTATCTGGCAGAGCCCGGCCGGCCGCGCCACATGTCGACCTGATATTGGAGAAGATCGTGCGTTATCAAACTGCTGCCCTTATCGCCCTGGGCCTCGGCCTGACCGGTTGCGCAACCGAAACCGTGCCTGCCTGCCGGGCTCCCCAGGCGCACGAGATGGCGGCCTTTTCCGCCATCATCAGCCATAACGAAAACGCCCTCGCCCAGGCCGTCGCACCGGGCCCGATGCGCACTGCCATCACCAGTCGCGAGCCGACCACGCGCAGCTATATCTGGGGGGGTCAGGGCGAGACCCGAGGCACCATGCTCGGCCTTCTGTCACGCCCGCCGCTGTGCGTGCTCGACGATCCGACCCAGCCGGCCACCGAAACCGTGCGCCATGTTCTGGTCTATCCGCAGGCCAGCTTCGACCGCGTCGGCCCGGCCGCCGAGACCCCGCTCGCCGATGCCCCGCCGCCCTATGGCGTCAACATGCGCGACTACCTGTCCTGCCGGTTCGAGCAGACGTCAGAAGGCTGGAAGCTGGCCGATCTTTGCGGCTACACGCCGCGTACCTATACACCCGTCACCGGCTAGCGGTCCCGACCGGGGGCACCAAGCCCCCGGTCGGAGCGCACATTTCCTGCACAACCGGCCCTGCGCATCGGGCCGATCAGTCCTCGAACTCCATCAACCGCATCGGCGCCTTGAGGTCCGAGGTCAGGACCTCGTAGGCCGGCCCCGTCAGGAATTCGGCGAAGCTGTCGTCCAGCACCAGCCCGGCGAGGATGCGCCCGGCCGTTTCCACGTGCTCCTGCAGGTCCGGCCGGGCCGACAGGTCGACCCGGATCTCGGTCATCGCCGAGCGGATCTGGCTGTCCAGACTGGCCGCGTCGATGGCATCGCCCTCCACGGTCTCGCATCCGAACCGGCGCCACTGCCAGAGCTGGGCACGGGCGATCTCTGCCGTGGCCGCATCCTCCATCAGATTGCGGATCGGTACGGCACCCCGCCCGCCGAGCCAGGCAGCGACATAGCGGATCGCCACGTCGATATTGTCGGCAACGCCGGCACGCGTGATGGTGCCCTCCGGCACTGCCAGCAGGTCGCGCGCCGCCACCGGCGGCTGGTGCGGATCGGCCGGCCGGTCGATCTGGTTGGCGGCCGGCATGTGCTCGTCGAACACGTCGCGCGCGACCGGCACCAGGTCCGGGTGCGCCACCCAGGTTCCGTCGTGGCCCAGCTTCACTTCCCGCAGCTTGTCCTGGCGCACCTTCTCAAGCGCTGCCGCATTGGCCTCGGCGTCACCGCGTACCGGGATGAAGGCCGACATGCCGCCCATCGCATGGGCGCCTCGGCGATGGCAGACATTGACCACCCGCCGGGCATAGGCAGCCATGAAGGGGGTTTCCATGGTGACCTGCGAGCGGTCCGGCAGGACATGCTCGGCCCGCGCCTGCAGGCGCTTGATATAGCTGAAGATATAGTCCCAGCGGCCGCAATTTAGGCCGACAATGTGGTCCTTCAGCTCGTACAGGATCTCGTCCAGTTCAAACGCCGCCGGCAGGGTTTCAATCAGCACCGTCACGCGCAGGGTGCCGCGCGCCAGGCCAAGCTCGTCCTCGGTATGTTGGAGGACCAGGCTCCACAGCCGCGCCTCGTGCCGGGTTTCCAGCTTGGGCAGGTAGAAATACGGTGCGCTGCCCTTGGCCGCCAGCGCAGCGTGGTTGTGGTAGGCATACAGGCCGAAATCGAACAGCGAGGCGGACAGGCTGTGCCCGTTGACCTGGACGTGGCGCTCGTCGAGATGCCAGCCGCGCGGCCGCACCAGCAGCACCGCCGGATTGTCGCCCACCGTATAGTCCTTGCCTGACTTCGGGTCGGAATAGGACAGCGCCCCGGCATTCGCGTCACGCAGATTGACCTGACCGTCCAGCACGTTGGACCAGCTCGGCGCGGTCGCATCCTCGAAGTCCGCCATGAAGCAGTTGGCGCCGGAATTGAGCGCGTTGATGACCATCTTGCGGTCAACCGGACCTGTGATCTCGACGCGGCGGTCCTGCAGGTCCTGCGGCGCCGGCCGCACTTTCCATTCGCCCGACCGGATGTCCACGGTTTCGTGCGGGAACATCAGTAGCGCGCCCTCATTCAGTTCCGCCTGGCGCTCCGTGCGGTGACGCAGCAGCGACTGCCGGCGTTTCTCGAAGCGCCGGTGCAGCCCGGCGAGGAAGGTCAGGGCGTCATGGTCGAGTATGTCGCGATATCCGGGCTCGAGATGGCCGAGGATTTCGACACCACTGGGGGCAATGTAGGTCATGGGGCTCTCCTGTTTCGGACAAGAATGGGCGACCCGTGCGAGGGCCGCCCGTCTGTGGCGTTACTCGGCCGCGAACTGGGCGGTCTCCGTCGACTCGCCCATCGCCGTGGTCGAGGCCTTGCCGCCGGACAGGGCCAGGTTCACCTTGTCGAAATAGCCGGTGCCGACCTCACGCTGGTGCCGTGTCGCCGTGTACCCATTGGCTTCGGAGGCAAATTCCGCCTGCTGCAGCTCGGAATAGGCCGCCATGCCGCGATCCTTGTAGCCGCGGGCCAGTTCGAACATGCCGTGATTGAGGCTGTGGAAGCCGGCCAGGGTGACGAACTGGAACTTGTAGCCCATGGCGCCGAGTTCGCGCTGGTAGGCGGCGATCGTGTCGCGGTCCAGATTGGCTTCCCAGTTGAAGGAGGGCGAGCAATTGTACGCCATCATCTTGCCGGGATATTTCGCCTGGATCGCCTCGGCGAACCGGCGAGCCTCGTCGAGATTCGGCTTGGACGTCTCCCACCAGAGTAGGTCGGCGATTTTGGCGTATGCCAGACCGCGCTTGATGCAGTGATCGACCCCGACCCCCTGCTTCAGGCGATAGAAGCCTTCGGCCGTGCGGCCGGCGTCGAAATCGATGAATTCATGGTCGCGCTCGTCAATGTCGGAGTTGATCAGCGTCGCCGATTCCGCGTCGGTGCGGGCAATGGTCACGGTCGACACGCCCATGACGTCGGCGGCCAGACGCGCGGCCGCCAGGTTACGCTCGTGCTGGCTGGTCGGGATCAGCACCTTGCCGCCCAGATGGCCGCATTTCTTCTCCGCTGCCACCTGGTCCTCGAAATGCACGCCGGCGGCACCGGCCTCGATGAAGGCCTTCATGATCTCGTAGCAGTTCAGCGATCCGCCAAACCCGGCCTCTGCATCAGCGACGATCGGCGCGAACCAGTCGCGCGTCGCCTTGCCGCTCTCGGAGACCTCGATCTGGTCAGCCCGTTGCAGGGCACGATTGATCTTGCGCGCCAGTTCCGGGGCCGCATTGGCCGGGTAGAGCGACTGGTCGGGATACATCGTGCCGGCGGTATTGGCGTCCGCCGCGACCTGCCAGCCGGACAGGTAGATCGCCTTCAGCCCGGCCCTTACCTGCTGCATCGCCTGATTGCCCGACATGGCGCCCAGGGCATTGATGTAGGGCTCGGTCTTGAGCAGCTCCCACAGCTTGTTGGCGCCGCGCTCGGCCAGCGTCTGCTGGATGGTGACACTACCGCGCAGGGCGACCACGTCTTCGGCGCCATAGGGGCGCTCGATGCCGTTGAACCGGTCTTCGGCGGCGTTGGGAACGAGTTCGGTGAATGTGGTCATGACGCTGTATCCTCTTTGACAAGACTCGCAAGATGCGTTGACCCCAAGCTGTCAAAGAGAATGATCGCCGTCGATACACTCTTTCCTGGAAAGAGGCATCGGTGTAATCTCACTACATTGTATGTTTGTAGATTTGTAAATTTTGAGACAACCGATGGCTGAACCGACCGAGAAGATCTTTGCCGGCGCCCGCCTGCGCCGCCTGCGCCGGGAGCGCGGCCTGACCCAGGGCGAAGCGGCCGAGGCGCTCGGCCTGTCACCCAGCTATCTCAACCTGCTGGAACGCAATCAGCGCCCGGTAACGGCCCGCGTTCTGCTCGCCCTGGCCGACGCCTTCGACGTCGATGTGCGCGCCTTTGCCTCCGAAGATGACCGGCAGCTCCTGGCCGACCTCACTGATGCGGCCAGTGATCCGGTCCTCGCCGGCCTGCAGCTCGACCGCACCGAACTGCGCGACCTGGCCGACGCCCAGCCGCGGGCGGCGGAAGCCCTGACCCGCCTGTTCCAGGCCTGGCGCGACCTCAATGCCACTACCGCGGACCTGGCCACCCGGATGAGCGGGCCGGGCGGCGCGCTGGGTGCGACGGGTGGCGTGCTGGAGAAAGTTCGCGACGCCCTCGATGCCCGCCAGAACTACTTCCCGGAACTGGAAGAGGCGGCCGAGGCCCTGGTGTCGCGCGCCAAGCTGAAACCGCGCAGCCGCGAAGCCGACCTCGCCGAATACCTGCAGGCCGAGCACGGCTTCACGGTGCGCGTGCTTGACGAGGACATCATGGCCGGGGCCCGGCGCCGTCTCGACTTCCACGGCCGGCGACTTCTCCTGTCCGAACTGGTCAGTCCCGGTTCACGCAGCTTTCACATCGCCATTGCGCTGGCCGGCCTTGAATGCGGCGACCTGCTTGACCGCCTGAGCGAGGAACCGGACTTCCCCGGCGAGGATGCCCGCCGCCTCTACCGTATTGGCCTGGCCAACTACCTGGCCGGCGCCGTGCTCATGCCCTATCAGCCCTTCCAAGCCGCGGCCGAAACCTCGCGCTATGATCTCGATGTCTTGCAACGCCGCTTCGAGGCCAGCTTCGAACAGGTCTGCCACCGCCTGACCACACTGCAGAAGCCCGGCGCACGCGGCCTGCCCTTCTTCATGATCCGGGTCGATCCGGCCGGCAATGTCACGAAGCGTTTCGGCGGCGGCATCATGCCCTTCGCGCGCTCCGGCGGCGGCTGCCCGAAATGGTCGCTCTACGACGCCCTGCACCGCCCCGACCGCCTGGTCGCCGAGAAGCTGGAGCTCACCGACGGCACCCAACTCCTCTCCCTGGCCCGCGGCCAGAGCGCTCCGGCGCCGCTGGGCCAGCCGCCCGTGCGCACGGCCATCGCGCTGGGCTGTGACTGGTCCAATGCCGGCCGCATCAAGCATGCCGACGGCCTCGCCGGCATCGCGGCTACACCAATCGGCATCGCTTGCCGTCTGTGCGACCGCGAGGATTGCGCCCAGCGGGCCTATCCGCCCCTCAACCGCCGCCTGGCACCCGACCTGTACCAGCTGCGCGCCTCGCCCTTCGGTCTTGCCGAGGGCTAGACCTGCCCGGTCCAGGCGCACCCGGCGGAACCTCCCCGCCCGCCTCGCGTTGCCTTCAGGCAGTCACCGAACCCGTCTTCATGACCTCTGCTCTCAGCGCCGCCTTCACGGTGCACAGCTTTGCCGCCCTCAGGCGGGCCGCCCAGCAGACCGCAAGGGACAATTTGTCTTTCGTTGCGGGTGGCGTCGCTTTTTTCGGCTTCCTGGCCGTATTTCCCGCCCTGGGCGCGCTGGTCATGATCTGGGGGCTCTTCGCTGACCCGCAGAGCCTCGCAGACCAGCTTGCCGTGCTGCGGCAGGCCATGCCCGCTGCCGCGTTCGACCTGATCGAAGCCCAGCTTGTCGCCGTCGCCGAGAGCCGCAGCTCAAGCCTCACCCTCGGCGCCATTCTGGCTCTGGCCTTTTCCTTCTGGAGTGCCGCCAAGGGCGCCCGGGCAATGATCGCGGCGATGAATATCGCCTACGCCCAGACCGATCAGCGTGGCTTCATCAAGGCCAATCTCACCGCCCTCGCCTTCACTGTCGGCGGTATTGTCTACGCGGTCCTGTCGCTGGCCCTGATCGCCGCCCTGCCGCCCCTGCTCGAGGCCATCCGCCTGGGCGTCTGGGTGGAGGTGCTGATCCATGCCGGACGCTGGCTGGCAGCGATTGCCCTGTTCATCCTCGCCTTGGGCGCGCTTTACCGTTGGGCACCGCACCGCAGGCCGCCAGCGGTAAAATGGATCACTCCGGGCGCCGTTCTGGCCGCCGGCCTGTGGATCATCGCCAGTCTCGCCTTCTCGTTCTACGCCGCCAATATCGCCGACTACAACGCCAGCTTCGGCGCCCTCGGATCCGTCGTCGCGCTGATGATGTGGATGTGGCTGTCCAGCTTCATCATCTGCTTCGGCGCCGTGTACAACGCGGTGCTGGAACCCGGCGTGCGCGACGCCGGGCCCGCAGGGGCAAAGAAACAGGCCCGGCACGAGGGCCGGGCCTGATCACTCTGAGGGATCGGGTCGGTTACTCCGCCGCGCCGGCCACGGCCTGCACGTAGGCGGTCCGGATGTCCTTGCCGCGGGCGTCGAGATCACGGGCCACGGCCTCATCCTGGCGGGCCAGCTCGTCGAGGTCCTGGTCGGCGTAGTGCAGCACGCCCATGTCGGCATAGGCGGCCTGGATCTTCGGCCCCCACAGGCCGATATCCTTGACCACCGGGACGATGCGCTGGAACAGCAGGGTGCGGAACAGCTTGTTCATTTCCGATTGCTCGGCCCAGGCAATGCACTCCTCGACCGGCAGGCCCATGGTCTCGTAGACCTCGCGCGCCTGGAAGCGGTCACGCATGTGATAGCAGGCCTCGACCAGGAATTCCTCGCGCTCGTCGCGCTCCGCCTGGGTGAGCTGGGGATAGTAATCGCGCAGCGACAGGCGACCGAAGGCGACATGGCGCGCCTCGTCTTCCATCACATAGGCATTGACCATCTTGGCCAGCGGGTTCTGCGCCAGGTCGCGAATGGTGCCGAAAGCCGCCAGAGCCAGTCCCTCGATCACCACCTGCATGGCCAGGTAGGTGAAGTCCCAGCGACTGTCGCGCAGCGCCTGGTCGACCAGCTGGCGCAGCGGTTCGGTCATCGGATAGGCGACGCCGAACTTCTTCATCAGCTTCTGGTAGGCCTCGACGTGGCGGGCCTCGTCCATGACCTGGGTGGCGGCGTAGAACTTGGCGTCCAGATCGGGCACCGATTCGACAATCTTGGCGGCACAGATCAGGGCCGCCTGCTCGCCCTGCATGAATTGCGAGATGTTCCAGGCCTGGGCGTGACGGCGAAACTCGATGCGTTCCTTCTTCGTCATCTTCTCCCACATCGGCGAGCCGTGCAGCGCGATGCCTTCATCGGGCAGCTGCATCGGGTTCTCGAAATCCAGCTCGAGATCCCAGTCGATGCGGTTGACCGCATCCCACTGCATGTCCTTGCCCTTCTGGTAGAGGTGCATCAGCGTGCCGCGACCCTCGCCATACTCGAAGTCGAAGGTCGCATCGAATTCCTGCGGCACCGACCAGTTCTTGTCGATGTCCGGCATCGGATAAAGCTCGCGAAGGCTACCCATGCGCCAAATCTCCCTGGCCACAGCCAAAATATTACCCAAAAGTGAACGCCGTTCACTTTGCATACTGTGAGTCAAATCCGCGCGCTTGGCAAGGGGAAATCGGGCCGTGTCATGGGACCGGCCCGGCCAAGTCCGCCCTCGTTGCCCTCAACCCCTTGTGGTAAGCTGTCGCGCGACAGGGGAGAGACATGCTCGACATGCTCGTGGAAATGCGCCGCCGCAACGTGTTCCGGATGGCAGGCGGCTATCTGGTGGTCGGCTGGGTCATCCTGCAGGTCGCCAGCGTCGTTGAGACCGCCGCTAACCTGCCGGTCTGGGTCGACGGCTTCACCCTGGTGGCCCTGATCACCGGCTTTCCCTTGGTCCTGTTCGCGACCTGGGCCTTCGAGCTCACCCCGGAGGGCTTGCGGCGCACCCCGACCGGCGGGACCGCCCGCCCACCGCGCGGCCTGCACACCGCCGACTACGCCCTGATCGCCATGCTGGCCCTGGTCGCGGCCCTGATCGGCTACCAGAGCCTCGCCCCCGCCCGCGCCCCGGTCCTAGCCACATCGGGCGACACGACCGCCCCTAGCTTCCCCGCGACCAGCCAAGTCTCGATCGCCGTCCTCCCCTTCGCCGACCTGTCTCCCCAAGGCGACCAGCAATACTTCGCCGACGGCATCGCCGAGGAACTCCTCAACGCGCTGGCGCAATTCCCGGACCTCAAGGTGGCCGCCCGCACCTCCGCCTTCGCCTTCCGCGACGCCGACACCGATTTGCGCGCAGTCGGCGACGCCCTCGGCGTCGCCCACGTGCTGGAAGGCTCGGTCCGGCGCGCCGGCGACCAGCTGCGCATCACCGCCCAGCTGATCCGCGCCGAGGACGGCTTCCATTTGTGGTCAGAGACTTACGAGCGTGAACTCACCGACGTGTTCGCCATCCAGGACGACATCGTCCGCGAACTCTCCCGCGTCCTGCAGGTCCGCTTCGGCGTCGGCGGCGGCGCCGGCCGCGCCGAGCAGAGTGAGATCGACCCGCGGGCATACGACCAATACCTGCGCGGTCTCGCCTACTGGCACGGGCGGGATCACGGCCCCCGCCGACGGGACGCGCATCAGGCCTTCAGCCTGGCTACAGACCTGGCCCCCGACTTCGCCGATGCCTGGGCCGCCCTCGGGACGACGCTTGCAGCCACTACGCCAGCAGCCTTCGGGCTGGAGGTAGCGGAGGCCAGTGAGCGAGGTCGGACGGCCTTGCAGCGCGCCCTCGCGCTCAACCCCGACAATGCCCGGGGCCACGCCGGCTTCACGCACTACTACACGCTGCTCAACCCCGACCCCGGTCAGGCCCTGCCACATGCCGACCAGGCGGTGCAGCTGGCGCCCAATGCCGCCTACGCCCACTACGTCCGGGCCCAGGCGCTCTCGGCGGTGGGCGAGCGCGAGGCGGCCACTGACAGCTATCGCCGGGCTCTCCTGCTCGACCCGGAGAACGCCGTCATCCGCTACCAGTCCGGTTTCCACTTCGCCATTCACGGTCCCTATCGCGATGCCCGGGATGCCATGCAGGCCTGCTGCGCGACCGACAACTGGGTGGCCCGATGGGTCGTTTATCTTGGCGCCTTGTCATTCGGAACCACAGCAAACATCGAGGAGGCCTATCAGCAACTGATCGCCGAGGTCGAGGCGCTCGGTGCGGACCTGCTCCCCCTGGCATTGTTCCACGAATTGATGATGGAAGGGCCCTCGGAGGCCCTCCAAGAGCGAGTGGCGGGCACTACGCCGGACCGGGCCTTTGTCAGCGTCTACGCCCTGGCCCGAATGGGCGATGAAGCCGCCGCGCTGGACATGTTCGAAACACTCGCAAGCAGCGACCAGCAAAGCGTCGGCCCGCAATTCCTCTATTTCCACCTCAGCCCCGGCCGCCTCGAATTCCCCGAAAGCCTGCGCCGTCATCCGCGCTACCACGAGATCTGGGACAGCACCTGGCTGGCCGCCCTGGAGCGTGAACGCCGGGCCCGCGGTCATCTCGCCGGCCTGCCGCTCGACGAGCCGGTACCACCGGCGACCGCCGAATAGGCGCAATCTCCCCGCCTGCAACCGCCTGTGCTAGGCTCACCGCCAGGGGAGTCGAGCGATGATGCACTGGGTCCGCGAATTGCGACGCCGCAGCGTCTTCCGGGTGGCCGCCGGTTATCTGGTTGGCGCCTGGCTGGTGCTGCAGGTGGCGGGCGTGATCGAGAGCGCGGCGGCGCTGCCGGGCTGGACCGATGGCGTGGTACTGCTGGTCCTGCTGGCCGGCCTGCCGGTCATCCTGGCCGCCGCCTGGGCCTTCGAGATGGGGCCGGAGGGACTGCGCCGCACCGCGCCCGCCGCCACCGACAAGCCGACCCGCCCCTTCGCCATCACCGATGTCGTCCTGATCGCCCTGCTACTCGCCGTCGTCGGCCTGGTCTCGGTCCAGTACCTGACCGACCGGCCCGCCGCGCGCAGCGAGCCGGCCGTCGCCACCGCTGACACAACCGACGCTACAGCCACGGCCACGCCCATGATCACCGATGCCTCGATCGCCGTACTGCCCTTCGCCGACTACTCCCCCGACGGCGACCAGCAATATTTCGCCGACGGCATTGCCGAGGAATTGCTCAACGCGCTGGCGCAATTCCCGGACCTGAAAGTCGCCGCCCGCACCTCCGCCTTCGCCTTCCGCGGCGAGGAGGTTGACCTCACCGAAGTCGGCCGTGCCCTCGGCGTCGCACACGTCCTGGAAGGCTCGGTGCGGCGCGCTGGTGACCGCCTGCGCATCACCGCCCAGCTGATCCGCGCCGAGGACGGTTTCCACCTCTGGTCCGAGATCTATGAACGCGAGCTCACCGACATCTTCGCCATCCAGGATGACATCGTGCGCGAACTCTCCCGTGTCCTGCAGGTCCGCTTCGGCGTCGGCGGCGGCGCCGGCCGCGCCGAGGGGGCGGAGATCGACCCGCGCGCCTACGACCAGTATCTGCGCGGCCTCAGTCACTGGCACGCCCGCACCACAGGGCCTGAACGGCGCGTGGCAGCCTACCGCGCCTTTGAACTGGCCACGGGCCTGGCGCCCCAATTCGCCGACGCCTGGGCGGCCCAGGGCGCGGTCATCGGCGCCAGCCCGCCCTCGGCCTTCGGTCTGTCGCGGGCCGAGGCCGGTGAGCGGGCCCTCGACGCCCTCGAGCGTGCCCTCGAGCTCGACCCGGACAATGCCCGAGCCCACGCCGGCCTGGTATTTGTCTATGACAATCTGATTATCGATCCGGTGGCGGCGCTTGCGCATTCGGAACGGGCGCTCGCCCTGGCCCCCAATGCCGCCTTCGCGCACTATGTCCGCGGCACCGCCCTGTTTCACACCGGAAACATCGACTCGGCGATGCGGTCCTTTGACCGCGCCATATTGCTCGATCCGATCAACACGATCATTCCGGTCAACTATGCGGCGTGGCTCGCTTTCACCGGTCAGTACGAACGGACCCGGGAAGTCCTGGAAGCCTGCTGCGACCTGCCCGAGGTCAGCATCGCCGGGCTCCTTTACCTCGCCTGCTTGCAGGGCGGCCCCATGACCGAGGTGGAGGCCGCCTTTGAAGCTCTCATCGATGCCTCCGCGCCGGAGGGCATGGACACAGACACCGTGGCGTTCATGCGCGCCATCCACCCCGTCTTCACGGGCGCGGTTCCGCCGGCCGAACGCTCCGCCTTCATGCAAAGCCTGAGAGAGATCAACAATTACTTCGCCGTCGGTGCCCTCGCCGAGCTGGGTGAAGTCGACGTAGCGGCGGAGAAGTTTGCAGCGGTGGCCGCCTCGCAAGAAACGGACACCCTCGCGGCGCATCTCCACCCGGGCCGCCTCGAATTCCCCGACAGCCTGCGCCGCCACCCCCGCTATAACGAGGTCTGGGCCCGGCCCGGCTGGGCCGACCTCGCCCGCCTGCGCCGCGAGAACGGTCAGACCGCCGGGCTGCCGCTGCCGCCGGACGGTGCGACGGAAGCTTCCGCGACGCCCTGATCCGGGACGCTAAGTCTGGTCAGGGCGCAAACTCCCCGCCTGCAACCGCTTGTGCTACGATTTCCGGCAGGGGAGTCGACGCATGATGCACTGGGTCCGCGAATTGCGACGCCGCAGCGTCTTCCGGGTCGCCGCCGGCTATCTGGTGGGCGCCTGGCTGGTGCTGCAGGTGGCAGGCGTAATCGAGAGTGCCGCGGCACTGCCGGACTGGATCGACGGCGTGGTTCTGCTGGTACTGCTGGCCGGCCTGCCGGTGATCCTGGCCGCCGCCTGGGCCTTCGAGATGGGGCCGGAGGGGCTGCGCCGCACCAGCCCCGACCCGACTGCGACGCCGGCCCGCCCCTTCGCCATCACCGATCTCGTCCTGATCGCCCTGCTACTCGCCGTCGTCGGCCTGGTCTCGGTCCAGTACCTGACCGACCGGCCCGCCGCGCGCAGCGAGCCGGCCGTCGCCACCGCTGACACAACCGACGCTACAGCCACGGCCACGCCCATGATCACCGATGCCTCGATCGCCGTCCTGCCCTTCGCCGACTACTCCCCCGACGGCGACCAGCAATATTTCGCCGACGGCATTGCCGAGGAATTGCTCAACGCGCTGGCGCAATTCCCGGACCTGAAAGTCGCCGCCCGCACCTCCGCCTTCGCCTTCCGCGGTGAGGAGGTCGACCTGACCGAAGTCGGCCGGGCCCTCGGCGTGGCACACGTGCTGGAAGGCTCGGTGCGCCGCGCCGGCGACCGCCTGCGCATCACCGCCCAGCTGATCCGCGCCGAGGACGGTTTCCACCTTTGGTCGGAAACCTACGAGCGCGAGCTCACCGACGTCTTTGCCATTCAGGACGACATAGTCCGCGAGCTTTCCCGCGTCCTGCAGGTCCGCTTCGGCGTCGGCGGCGGCGCCGGCCGCGCCGAGGGTACGGCGGTCGACCCGCGCGCCTACGACCAATACCTGCGTGGCCTCAGTCATTGGCACAGCCGCACGGCCGGCCCGGAGGCGCGCCAGGCCGCCTGGCGCGCCCTCGAACTAGCCACGGAACTCGCCCCGGACTTTGCCGACGCCTGGGCCGCCAAGGGCGTGGTTCTGGCGAGCACCTATCCGGACCATCTCGGCATGGATAAAGCCACCATTGCCCGCCTGACCGAGGCCGCCCTCGCCCGCGCCCTGGAACTCGATCCGGACAATGCCCGCGCCCACTCCGGCTATGCCGTCCACAGCCTCATGCATGCCTACGACCCTGTGGCGGCGCTGTCCCATTCGGAACGCGCCCTGGCCCTGGCGCCCAACGCCGCCTTTGCCCATTTCCGTCGCGGCATCGCCCTGATCACGGTGGGCGACATGCTGGCGGCGGACCGGGCCTATCAGCGGGCCATGCTGCTCGACCCGGCCAACACCATCATCCGCTACAATTACGCGTTGCATCTCGGCTATGCCGGGCGCTACCAGGAGGCTCGCGACCTGTTCGCGCAATGCTGCGATCTGGGCCAACCCGACACGCTCGTGCCGCTCACTCTCGCCGCCTTTCATGCCGGCAGCGAAGCCGAGGCGATGGCCATGCAGCAGGCCCTCATGGACTGGGTCGCAGTGCATGCTCCGGACGACCTGGCCGGCGCGCGCGAGGATTTTGCGGCCGTTCGGAACGTGGTATTTTCGACGCCAACCGACCGCGAAGCCGAATGGACACCCAACCGTCTGGCCTCAGCGCTCCCGGGCCTCGCGGCATTCGCCCTGGCCAAGCTTGACCGCGTAGACGAGGCGCTCGTTGCACTCGAGGCAGTCGACGCGACGCGGGACGCAGACTTCCTGCCCTTCCACCTGCACGCGGGCCGTCTCGAATTCCCCGAGAACCTGCGCCGCCATCCCCGCTATCACGCGATCTGGGCCCGTCCCGGCTGGGCCGATCTCGCCCGCCTCCGCCGTGAAAACGCTCAGACCGCCGGGCTGCCCTTGCCGCCGGAGGGGGCGTCGGAAGCCTCCGGGACACCCTGATCGATCGGAGCCACAGCGCCACCCTGCCGCGCCTGCCAGCGGGCCAGGATCTGTTTCGACGTCGCGCGCGAGCCGTCCGGCGACCAGCCGGGCGGGGCCAGTAGATACATCGCGGCCTCGCGCGGGGATTTGGCCGACAGCATGTCGTCGGCGATGCCCTTCCATTCGTGGAAGGAGATGGTCAGCGGGTTGTGCGAGCCGAGATTCTTGACGATGCCGTAGCGGCATTTCTCCTCGGCAAGCTCCGGCTGAAAGGTGCCGAACAACTTGTCCCAGATGATGAAGACGCCGGCATAATTGCGGTCGAGATAGATCGGGTTGGTGGCGTGATGGACACGGTGGTGCGAGGGCGTATTCATCACCGCCTCGAACCAGGCCGGGCACTTCTTGATGACCTCGGTGTGGATCCAGAACTGGTAGATCAGGTTGAGGGCCCCGACGATGCCGATCATCAGGGGATGAAAGCCGACCAGGATCAGGATCGAGCCCAGCCACATGAATTTCAGGGTCAGCGGGTTGAGCCAGGGCTGGCGCAGCGCCGTCGTCAGATTGTAGTGCTGGGACGAATGGTGGACCACGTGGTCGGCCCAGAACCAGCGCACGGTGTGGGCCCAGCGGTGTGACCAGTAATACACGAAATCGTCGAGCACGAAGGCGATCAGCCAGACCCACCAGGCAAAGCCGATGTCCAGCAGGGCGAACTGGTGGACGAAGGCGAACCAGGCTGTCAGCAGGCCGGCGAACGCGATCCCCGACACCGAATTGCCCAGCCCCATGATCAGGCTCGCGGCGCTGTCGCGCGGCTCGAACCGCGCCTGGCCGGTCTGGCGCGCATACAGCATCTCGGCCAGCACCAGAACCACGAAAAACGGGATGGCCCAGCGTATCGGGTCAAAGGTCTCGATGAAGCTCGGCACCATCATGCGGCGTCCTTGTACTTGTCCAGGCGGCCCGCCCAGGCCTCGGCCACATCCGCGTCGCCAAGATCGATCCGCACGCGTGGCAGGCTGAAATCCTTCAGCCGGATCTCCAACTCGCCCTCCGCGTCGCGGCGCACCGCGCGCACCTGACCGGGCCCAATATAGCGGATCACGAAGTCCGAACCATGCGCCAGCAGGAGGGCCAGCCCACCGGTCTCGCCATTCTCGACCAGCGCCGCCCGCCCTTCCTTGCCGATCACTGCCTCGCCGGGCTCGAAGCCGACTGCGTCATCGTCCAATCGACGCAGCGCCTCGTCCAGCCCCGCCAGGCGCGCCGGCCGCGACAGGCCGAGCCGGGCATTCAGCGCCACCATGACGGCGATGCCGAGCGCCGATCCGAACAATACCAGCACACTGGTCAGCATGATTGCGATCCACAAACGACAACGGGCGGAGACATTCAGCCTCCGCCCGCCATCTAAGCAGAAAACGAACAGCGTTTACTAGCCGCGAACGCGGAAAGTCAGGCCGTAGGTCTGCGGGTCGCCCGGATAGGCGTTGTAGCTGGTGCCCAGATAACCGACCGACGGGAAGCCACCCTTGGTGTAGTCCTCGTCCGTGGCATTGCGGGTCCAGGCCTGCAATGCCCAGCTGTGGTCGGTGGCCCGCCAGGTGACCGAGGCGTTGAACAGGGTGAAATCATCCTGCATCGCGAACGGCCGCGGATCCTGCGACGTGGTGTGGTTGAATTCCGACACGTAGGTCGCCTCACCGCGCCAGTCGATCTCGGTGTTGGCCGTCGCCCCGGTGGTCAGGGTGGCGGTCATCGAGCCGACCAGTTCGGAATTGCCGCGATCACGACCGGACAGGTCGTTGAACAGCGCCGTCACACCGGCATCATTGGTGCGCTCATTGCCGATCTCGCACAGCGCGAAGTTCGGGTCGCCGGCATTCCAGACGCCGACGCCGCCGAAGCGGTCCGGACACGGAGCGAACTCGTAATCGCCGTACTTGCTGTCGATCAGGTAGGTAAAGCCACCGGTCATGACGAAATTGTCGGTCGGGGCCCAGGTGCTCTCGAACTCGATACCGGAAATCTCGATCGAACCGGCATTCTCCAGCGCGAAGCCGTTGCCGACGAAGTTGTTCGACTGGAAGTCCTCGATCTCCATGTCGAAATAGGCGATGGCGAAGACCATCGTATTGTCGAACAGGGAGCCCTTGGCACCGATCTCATAGGACGTCGAGGTCTCTTCCTCAAACTCGAAGACGCCGGTGAAGGCGGCATTGGTCGAGACGTTGAAACCGCCCGGCTTGAAGCCCGTGGCGTAAGAGCCATAGACATTCAGCGTGTCCGACACGTCATAGGACAGGATGATGTTGCCCGAGAAGTTGGTGTCGTTGCGCTCGGTCGGGAAATTGCCCGCATTGACCGGCGGGAAGTTCTGGAAATCGCGGAACGCGATCAGCGGGTTGAACGCCGTGTTGGCGAGATAGCCCGGCAGCGGTGCGCTCGGATTGACCGGGGACCCGTCCGGATACTGCGTCACACCCTGCTGCAGCAGGATGACCGGCACCAGGAAGGCGCAGGCGTCACCGCCGATGACCGGGAAGAACAGCGGATTACAGGTCGACGGCGTGACCAGGCGCAGGTCCTGGCCGACATCGGCGAAATCGAAGGACGACATCGGACCAACCTGGTTGATCTGCGTCTGCATCTCCTTGTCCTCGTCCGAATAGCGGCCACCCAGCGTCATGGTGAAGCGGTCGGTGAAGTTGAAATCGAGCTGGGCAAAGGCCGACCACGCATTGGTGTCGTAGTCATACTGCTCGGAAATCAGGCCATGGCTGCTGTGGATGAAGCCCTCGGCCGGAACCACCGGCAACGCGGCCTGCCCGGACGGCAGTCCGGTCGCACCGACATTGGCGGCATTGTTCATGTTGAGCAGGAATTCGAACAGGGTCACGCCGCCCGTACCGGCCGGCAGGCCGAATGCGGAGACCAGGCTGGCGACAGCCGGAGCCGAAGCCGCATCAAAGAAGGTGCGGGCATCAGCGCCGTAAGGCGTCGAGTTCTGGAAATCCAGCTGGTTGTCGTAATAGAAGCCGCCGAACATCCAGTCGACGAAATTGGCGCCGGTCGAGGTGACACGGAATTCCTGCGTGAAGCTGGAATACTCCTGCTGGATATGGCGCCGGCTGACCAGGTCGAGATCGGAGAAGTCGGCGTCGAAGATCTGGTCTTCGTCATAACCGCGCAGGGCGGTGATGCTGGTGACCGTGAAATTCTCGAAGTCATGGTCGATCTGGGCCGAGATGCCGTGCGTCGTCAGCTCGGTATTGAGATCGCCGTCAATGGCGATGCGGTCGCCGCCATTCGGGGCCGCCGGAACCAGCGTTCCGCCAAGGCCGACAATGGCGCCCGCATCCACCGGATCATAAAAGGCGAACGGGGCCGCACAGCAATTCTCGTCGATGATGCCGTAATCGCCGATAATGCGGACTTCCGTGTTGTCCCCCGGATTCCACAGCAGCTGGCCGCGATAGGTCTGGCGGTCACGATTGTTGATCTCGCGCCCGTCGACGGCATCAACATAACCGTCATTGGTGTGGATGCCGGCATCCAGGCGGAAGGCCAGATTGTCGCTCATCGGGCCCGTGATCGAGCCGCGCGCCAGGCGCTGGCCGTAATTGCCGACCGTCACTTCACCGACATAGCCGAACTCGTATTCCGGCTCCTGGGTGATGATCGAGACCACGCCGGCCGGCGTGTTGCGACCGAACAGGGTCGATTGCGGACCGCGGATCACTTCAACGCGCTGGATCGAGACCAGGTCATTGATCGCCGAGCCGGAGCGCGGGCGGTAGACGCCGTCAACGAAAATGCCGACCGACGGCTCGAGGCCGACGTTGAAGCTCGACGTACCGATTCCACGAAGGCTGAACTCGGTATTGGTCGAGGTCGCGAACTCGGCGACCCGGAGCGACGGAATCAGCGTCTGCAGGTCAGCCGCGTCACGAATCTGCGACTGCTCGATCTGCTCGCCGGTCACGGCAGCCACCGAAACCGGGGTCTCCTGCAGCGTCTGTTCGCGCTTCTGTGCAGTGACCGTGATGACGTCGACCTGGGCCATGGCGCTGGATGCGACAAACAGGCCTGCGACAAGAGCGGTCGTGCCCATGGCCGCCGCCTTGGTGAAACGTTTCATAGGATGTTCTCCCCTCCTCACGCGGTATTATGCCAACCGATCCGCGTATGTGAGCGCATTTGAGCACTGCCGGGGCAGGCTGTCAGCCGGTTTATCTGCCGGAGCGGCAAATCTGCCGCGCCCTGATGCATGTATACCTCACCTTCAAAATCGAATTATCGGTTTGCTCCCCCTCTTTTCCCGCCCGGATTCTCTGATAGGCTGTGCGGTGAACAGTGTTCATGGCGGCGGGGAAACTTACAAAATGAAGCGTATTATCATAGGGTTGGTTACCCTTGCGGGGATCGCGGCACTGATCGCCGCAGGCTGGTATTTCCGGCCTTGGTCGAGCTACTCCCCGGCCGCCATCCAGGCCGCGACGGCGCCGGACCGACTCGTGGAAACCTTTCGGAACATGGACGAGGTTTTCCCCTCGCGGGCGATTCTTCCCGCCGAATCAACCCGCCCCCTGCCCCGCGACCTGGCGCCCGCCGACCCGACCTACCGGCATGACGGCGAGACCCGCCGGGTCAGCGACTGGCTGGCTGCATCTGACAGTGCCGGCCTCATCGTCATGCGCGACGGCGTCGTCGTGCACGAGCAGTATCTGCTCGGCGCCGATGCCACGACGCGTCACACCTCATGGTCGGTCGGCAAGAGCTTCGTCGCCACCCTGATCGCCATCGCCCTCGAGGAGGGCCGCATATCCAGCCTCGACCAGACCGCGGAAATGTTCGCGCCCCAGCTCGGTGGCACGGCCTATGGCGCGACCACGTTGCGCCACCTGCTGATGATGTCTGCCGGGGTCGACTTCGTGGAGGATTACGAGGCGCCCGGTTCGGACATCCGCCGCCTCTTCCTCGGCGCCGCCATCTTCGGCCGCGACATCGACCGCCTGGTCGGCCAGGTCGAGCGCGACCGCGATCCCGGCACCGACCTTCACTATGTCAGCGCCAACACCCACGTCCTCTCCGCGGTGCTGCGCGGCATCTACAACCAGCCCCTCGCCGAGATCGTCGAAACCAGGATCTGGCAGCCCCTGGGCATGACCTCTGCCGCCTCCTGGAATCAGAATGTGAGCGGCGATGACGGCATGGCGATCGGCTATTGCTGCCTCAACGCCACCCTGGAGGACTATGCCCGGTTCGG
This sequence comes from Maricaulis sp. CAU 1757, assembly GCF_054482675.1. Taxonomy (NCBI): domain Bacteria; kingdom Pseudomonadati; phylum Pseudomonadota; class Alphaproteobacteria; order Maricaulales; family Maricaulaceae; genus Maricaulis; species Maricaulis sp. CAU 1757. The sequence continues at coordinate 157,386 of NZ_JBTLRI010000005.1, read as the reverse complement.
GCAATTCTACCTGCAGGACGGGGTCTGGAACGGCGAGCGCATCCTGCCGGAAGGCTGGGTCGACATGGCCACCCGCCCCAATGCCGACTTCCAGGAGCCCGGCCCCGACGGGCGCTATGACCACCGCGGCTACGGCCTGCATTTCTGGGTCCCGGAGGGGTATGACGGCGAATACTTCATGGCCGGCGTCTACGGTCAGTACATCTGGGTCGACACCCGCCGCGACATCGTCATCGCCCGCACCGCGGCCGATATAGGCTGGGATGCCCGCCTGCCGGAGAGCATTGCCGCCATGCGTGCCCTGGCCGCCCATTATGGCGGTCCGGTCGAGGGAGAGCCGTCATGACCGATGCCCTGATCGACCAGACCGAGTGGGACTACATCATCTGCGGCGCCGGCTCGGCCGGCTGCACCGTGGCGGAAAGGCTGTCGCGCGACCCGTCCGCCCGTGTCCTCGTGCTGGAAGCCGGCGGCTCGGACGATTCGCCGATCATCCGCACCCCGATGCTGCTGCAGTTCGCGGTCACCGGCGAGCAGTTCAACTGGGGCTACTGGACCGAGCCGCAGGCCCAGCTCAATGACCGCAAGCTGTTGTGGCCGCGGGGCAAGACCCTGGGCGGATCGTCCTCGATCAACGCCATGCACTACATGCGTGGCGCTCCCGAAAACTATGACGAGTGGGAGCGGACCTACGGCGCTGCGGGCTGGAACTGGCAATCTGCCCTGCCCGCCTTCAAGCAGGTCGAGCACCAGACCCGCGGGCCCAGCGAGCTGCACGGAACGGACGGCCCGCTCTGGGTCTCCGACATCGAGCCGCTGCATCCGCTCACCAAAGACTTCCTCAAGGCGGGCGAGGAACTGCAATACCCTCACAATCCGGATTTCAACGGCCCCAGGCAGGAAGGCTTCGGCCCCTACCAGGTGACGCAGAAGAATGGTCGTCGCTGTTCCGCCGCCGACGCCTTCCTGCGCCCGGCCCTCGAGCGCGAGAACTGTGCCGTGCGCACCGGCGCGCTGGTGCGCCGGGTGATCATCGAGGACAAGCGCGCCACCGGCGTCGAGGTCGATATCGGCGGCGAGATCTTCACGCTGACAGCGACCCGCGAGGTCATCCTCTCCGGTGGCGCCATCAATTCGCCCCAGACCCTGCTGCTGTCCGGCATCGGCCCGGGCGATGAGCTGCGCGAAGCCGGGGTTTCCGTCGAACATGACCTCGCCGGGGTCGGCAAGAACCTGCAGGACCATCTCGATGTGACGGCCCAGATGTGGACCCGCTCGGCCTCCTCGATCGGCAATTCCTGGCGTTCCATCCCGCGCCACATGTACATGGTCGGCCGCTGGGCCCTGCGCGGGGACGGGCCGTTCACCGTCAACCCGGTCCAGGGCGGCGCCTTCATCAAGTCCGCCTATGCCGGGGACCTGCCCGACCTGCAGCTCGTCTTCATCCCGGCCATCTCCAATCCGCACGGGCTGGAAAAGGCCTGGGGACACGGCGTGACCCTGCATGTGTGCCAGCTTTACCCGCGCTCGCGCGGCGAGATCCGGCTCAAATCCACCGACCCGGCCGAGCACCCGGCCATCCAGCCCAACTACCTCGCCGAGGAATTCGACCTGGACGTCATGACCGACGGCCTCGCCAAGGTGCGCGACATCCTCAAGGCCCCGGCCTTCGACCACGATCGCAAGGCCGAACGCTATCCCGGCGAGGCCATCACCAGCCGGTCCCAGCTCGCCGACGATGTTCGCGCCCGGGCCGAGACGCTGTATCATCCCACCTCGACCTGTGCGATGGGATCAGGCGAGATGGCGGTCACCGACGAGCGCTGCCGGGTCCACGGCATCCAGGCACTGCGTGTCATCGACGCCTCGGCGATGCCGCGCCTGGTCGGCGGCAATACCAATGCCCCGACCATCATGATCGCCACCCGGGCCGCGGCGATGATCGCCGAAGACCACGCCGATGCATAACCGAACGGACAATAGGAGAGCGCCATGAGCGAAGTGGAAGCCAAGCAGATCGAGCGCATGAAGGACCTGCTGGCGGCGCAGAAGGCCGCGTTCCGGGCCGAACCCCGACGTCCGCTCGACAAGCGTCGTGGCGACCTTGAGCGCATCGCCGCGCTGACCCGCGACAATGCGGACGAAATCGCCGCCGCGATCAATTCGGACTTCGGTGTCCGAGCCAAGCCGGAGAGCGTCATCGGCGAGATTGCCTTCGTCATCCAGGACGCCGACCACAATCGCAAGATGCTGGGCCGCTGGGCCCGCGACCGGCGCGTCGGCCTGCCGCTCACCCTGATGCCCGGCAAGGCCTATGTGCGCCGCGAGCCGAAGGGCGTGGCCGGCATCATCTCGCCGTGGAACTATCCCTTCCAGCTCGCCATGGCGCCCCTGATCGCCGCCCTCGCCGCCGGCTGCCGGGCCATGATCAAGCCGTCCGAGCTGACCCCGGCCACGGCAGAGCTGATGAAGCGGCTCCTGGCCCAGGCCTTTGAGGAGGACCAGGTGTGCGTGATCACCGGCGGCCCGGCCGTCGGCGAGGCCTTTTCCAAGCTCAGGTTCGATCACCTCTTCTACACCGGGTCGACCCATGTCGGCCGCCTGGTGGCCCTCGCCGCGGCCGACAATCTGGTCCCGGTGACGCTTGAGCTCGGCGGCAAGTCCCCGGCCATTGTGGCACCCGACTACCCGCTCGAAACCGCTGCGGAATCCATCACCTGGGGCAAGTTCTTCAATGCCGGGCAGACCTGCGTCGCGCCGGACTACGTGATGGTGCCCAAGGGCCAGGAATACCCCATGGCCGAAGCCATTCTCGGGGTCGCCCAGAAGCAGTTCCCCGATGCGTCCACCGACGACGCCTACAGCGCGATCATCTCCGACAAGCACTATGATCGTCTCAAGGGGCTGATCGAGGAAGCCCGCGATGCCGGTGCCACCATCCTGCAGCCCGACCATGACCGGCAGGCCGCCCAGGCGGCGCGCAAGCTGCCCCCGACCGTGGTCGTCGACCCGCCACTCGACAGCGCCCTGATGAAGGAAGAGATCTTCGGTCCGGTCCTGCCCATTCTCGGCTATACCGAGATGGGTGCCGCCAGCGATTTTGTCGCCGAGCGCGACCACCCGCTCGCCCTCTACATCTACTCGACAGACAAGGCCGAGATCGAGCGCGTGCTCGACAATACCCTGTCCGGCGGCGTCGGCATCAATACCAATGTCCTGCATGTCTCGGTGCCCGACCTGCCCTTCGGGGGCATCGGCGCATCCGGCCAGGGCGCCTACCATGGCGAGGCCGGCTTCGCGACCTTCAGTCACGAGCGCTCGGTGTTCAAGACCGGCAAATGGCACCCGTCGCGCTGGCTTGCCCCGCCTTACGGGAAGTTCTACGAAGCGGTCGCCAAAAAGCAGATGAAATAGGCCCTTCATGTCCAAGCCACTCGCGGGCAAGCGCGCCCTGATCACCGGTTCCAGTCACGGTGTCGGCCTTGCCGCCGCGCGCCTGTTCGCCGAACAGGGATGCGATGTTATCCTGCACGGCAATGCCAATATGGCCGCTGCCGACCAGGCGGTGCGGGAGATCGGTCCGGCCGCCCTCGGTGCCATCGAGGCCGATCTGTCCCGGCCCGGTGCCGGTCGCGACCTGTTCGAGAAAGCCCTGCACCTGGCGTCCGGCCGGATCGACGTTGTCATCAACAATGCCGGCATCCACAACGCTACGCCGATCGAAATGCCGGACCTGGAATGGGAGTCCGAATGGGCCCTCACCCTGCAGGTCAATGTCATGGCCATGGCCGACATCTGCCGCGCCGCGATCCCCGAAATGACCGCCTCGGGCGGCGGTGCTTTCATCAATATCGCCAGCCGCGCCGGCTATCGCGGCGAGGATGCCCGGCACATGGCCTATGCCGCCTCGAAGGGCGCCGTGCTGGCCCTGACCAAGACCATTGCCCGTCAATGGGGCCGCAGCAACATCCACGCCTACGCGCTGGCGCCCGGCTGGATCAATACCCGCATGGGACCGGAAGGCGACGCCAACAAGGCCGCCGCCGCTTCCGAGATCCCCATCGGCCGCATCGCCGAGCCCGAGGAAATCGCCGCCATGTGCGCCTTCCTCGCCTCCGGCGCCTGCCAGAGCGCCTCCGGTGCCTGCATCGACATCAACGGCGCGAGCTACGTGCGCTAGCGCCGCCCCCGCCAGCACGGCGAAACGCGCCGCCTGCCCACAGAAACCTTCCCCTGCTCCGGCCTCATCGCTTAGTGTGGCGGACTGAGGGGGAATTCTTCGATGTGGCCGAACATTCTTGCGCTCGGGCTGGGGCTTGCGATCGGGGCCGGTATGGCGGCAGCGGATGATGCCCTGTCCTGCCCGCCGGACACCGTTGAAACCGCCCGCTTCTCCGAACTGACCTCCGGCACCCGCCGCGGCGACCGGGTCGCCTGCGAGGCCGCGGACGGGTCACTGGTTTACCGAATGCGATCTGGGCGCTTCGCCTGGACCCGCGAAGAACGCTTAGTGCTGGGCGAGGATGGACTGCCGCTGGACATCGACATTGAGGGCAGCCTCGCGCCGGGCCTGGATTGGCGCGAATTCTACCGTCGCTCGGGGTCAAGGGTGAGCTGGGGCACGCCGCTCGCCCGCGCGGACCGTGAAGTCGACGGGCCGACCTATTATGTCCCCGCCTACCCCGCTCATGACCCGGGAATTCTCGTGCGGGCTCTCCTGCACAATGACGGCGCTCCCATCACGCTGCTGCCCGGGGGCGAGGCGCGCCTGCGTCTCGTCGCAACGCACACCCTCTCCGACGGTCAGGATCCCCGGGGCATCACCGTTCGGCTGTTCGCCATTGACGGGCTGCGCCTGTCTCCGACCCATGTCTGGCTGGACGGCAATTCGGACACATTCGCGGCCGAATGGATGATCCGGTCCGGCTGGGAAGCGCACTTCCCGGCCCTGCGAGCCGCGATGACCGAGGACAGCATGGCCTTCCTGCGCGACCGCTCGGCCACGCTCGTGCCGCCTTCGGCTCCATCGCAGCTCCTGGTCCGCAACATCCGCCTGCTGGACACCCGGACCGGCGCGCTGCAGGCCGGCATGAGCCTGCTGATCGAAGGCGAGCGGATTGTCGAGATCGGGCCGGCCTCCACCCTGGAGCCCCCCGAAGGCGCGACAATCATCGACGGTGCCGGCCGGGTCGCCATGCCGGGTCTCTGGGACATGCATGGCCATGTGACGATCCCCCGCGCCAGCCGTCCAGCCGAGGAATTGCCGCTATTCCTCGCATCCGGGGTCACGACCATCCGTGATCTCAGTCCGGAAACCGGGCTCCTTGTGCGCCTGCGCGACGCTGTCGCCGATGGCGAGGTAATCGGTCCGCGCATCATCGGCGCCGGACTGATCGACGGCGCCGGGGGCGAGGATGACGGCGTCGGCACCCTGGTCGCCGACGAGACCGGGCTGCGCGCCGCCGTGCGCCATTACGCCGGGCTCGGTTTCCGCCAGATCAAGACCTACAATGACTTTCCGCCCGCCCTGGTACCCGCCCTCGTCGAGGAAACGCGCGCCCACGGCCTCCGCCTCAGCGGCCACGTGCCTTTCGAAATGTCCCCAGTGGCCGCCATGGAGGCCGGCTATGACGAGTTGCAGCACCTCTACTACCTGCTCGACCCGGACCGCTCGAACGCCGACCTGATCGCGGCCGGCGAGGACTGGACCAGCTATTTTGTCCACCTCGCTTCGCTGCAGCGGGGGCATCCGGACCGCATCCGACTGCGCGACGCGCTGCTCGAGCACGGCGTCACGGTCGACACGACGCTGATGTTGTTCGCCGACTTCGAATCACCGCCGGGCTTTCTATCCGCCACCATCGACCGGGTCCCCGAACCGGTCGCCCATGTCATGCGCGGGCGCACGCTCTGCCAGAGCTGTCCGGTCCCGCACAATCCCTTTTCTCAAACCGCAGCCCGGCAGATCGCCGCAAATCTGTTCGACCTGACCGCCGAGCTGCACGAGGCCGGCGTGCCGATCCTGATCGGTACCGACCAGCCCTACGCCTGGGGCCTGCTGCGCGAAGAGATGGCCGCCCATGTCGAGGCGGGCCTGGCACCCGCCGAAGTCATCCGCGTAGCCACGCTCGGCGCTGCGGAGGCCATGGGCATGGAGGCCGATTTCGGCACGCTGGAAGTGGGCAAGATGGCGGACATCCTTCTCGTCAACGGCGACCCGACGCGAGACATCCAGGCGCTCGGGCGGATTGCGGCCGTTATCCAGGGCGGTCGCGTCCATGACAGCGCCGCCATATTTCGCAGCTATTCGATCGATCCCTAGGACGAAGGCGCCCCGGTCCGGCCGGCCGGCTGCGGCTCGGTGCCATCCGTCTCCAGCTCGGGCTGCACCGAATCCGGATGCAGGCCCAGCGCCTCCATCCGGGACTTCCACTTTGAGCGCGCCAGGGCCTGCATGTCCTCGACCGTGTCGCCCTCGTCGATGATCTCCAGGCCCAGCAGGGTCTCCACCACGTCTTCCATGGTGACCAGGCCCTGCACCGTGCCGAATTCGTCAATGACCAGCGCCAGGTGGCCCCGCGAGCGGGTCAGGTTGTCGAACACGACGGACGCGCTCATGTTATCGCGCAACGCCTGCACATCACGGCGGAAATCACTGATCTTGCGATCGAACTCATCGCGCGCCTGGGCCAGGAGAAGGTCCGACTTCAAGACATAGCCATTGAGGTCCTGCATCGTCCGGCCGCGCAGCGGGATGCGGGAAAACGGCTTGTCGGCGAACTGTTCGAAGAACTCCGCCACCGTCAGCTGATCCGACACTGTGAACATCACCGGCGCCGGGGTCATGATGTCGCGCACGGTCAGCCGGTGCAGGCGCATCAGATTTGTGACCACGACCATTTCCTGGTTGTCGATCACCCCTTCCTCGGCCCCGATCTCGGCCATCGCGCGCATTTCGTCGCGGCTGAAGGTGAAGGCGCTCTCGCCGGACCGGGCGATCAGCCGCGTCAGCTTCTCGGAAAACCAGACGAAGGGCCCCATGAGCCGCGTCAGGCCATGGATGATCGGCGCCATCACCGGCGCCAGCGCCTGCCAGTGCACGGCGCCCAGCGTCTTCGGGATGATCTCCGACAGCACCAGGATCAGGAAGGTCAGGATAGCCGAGGTCAGGCCGACCGACTCGCTGCCGAAGACCACGGCAGCCTGGGCCCCCACGCCGGCCGCGCCGACCGTGTGGGCAATCGTGTTGAGGGTCAGGATGGCCGCCAGCGGGCGGTCCAGATTGGCCTGAAGCTTGGTCAGCGTTTCTGCCCCGCGCCCCTGCTTCTTGCGCAGGGACTGGATGTAGGCCGGCCGCACCGAAAGCAGTACGGCCTCGGAAATCGAACAGAAGAAGGACACCACGAGGGCGAGGGCGAGATAGGCACTCAGAAGCAGCATGTCGGCCTTTCCGGTTTAATGAAGCGCTGTGCCTGCAACGGTCAGGCGCGGCATTCGATCCCCGTCGGCCCAGTCGCCGCGGAGCATGGTGTCCTATTCAGCCGCCTGCGCCGAGCCCCCGCGATACAGTCGCCCCGGCCGGGCCCCCGTGAGCTGGCCTTCGCGCATCACCACCTCGCCCTTCACCAGCGTCGCCACATAGCCGCGCGCGCCCTGCAGCAGGCGCTGGCCGCCGGCCGGCAGGTCGCGCTGCATGTGCGGCGGCTCCGACTGCAGCCGGTCCATGTCGATGATGTTGATGTCGGCCCGCAGGCCTTCCCGCAGATAGCCGCGATCGCGCATGCCCATATAGTCGGCCTGGCGTCCAGTCAGCATGTTGACCACGGTCGGCAGGTCGAGGCGCTCCCCGCGCTGCCGGTCGCGCGTCCAGTGGGTCAGCATGTAGGTCGGCATGGAGGCGTCACACACCGTGCCGACATGCGCACCGCCATCGCTCAGCCCGTACAGCGCCTGGGGATGGCGCAGCATGGTCAGCACATTGTCGTAGTTGAGCTCGGTGTAATTGTAGAGCGGCAGGTAGATCAGCTCGTGGCCGTCGCGCTCGAGCATGGTGTCATAGACCATTTCCATCAGCGGCACGCCGCGCGCCCGGGCCCGCGCCGCCAGCGACCGCTCGGGCGGTTGCTCGTAGTCCGGCGGATCGCCGAGCTGGAAGAATTTCTCCGCCACCATGTCGATGTGCTCCATCAACAGGTCCGCCAGCGGCGGCACCGATGAGCCGGGCCCCGAAAGCTTGTCCGTGGTCTCCGACAGGATCCGGGCCTTGAAGTCTGGCTCCTTCATGCGGGCCACGCGCTCGTCGAGCGGCAGGTCGGCGATCGCCTTGTAGCTGGGATACCCCATGAAGGGATGGAAGGTGCAGTTGAAGCCCAGGAACACGCCGATCGCCCGCGGCGCCACCTGAAGCCGGGCATCGACGCCCTCCGCCTTCAGCCCCTCGCTCAACCCGATCAGCTTGCGCCACTGGTCCGGGGCAAAATCGCGCTGCATCAGCGAAAACGAGAACGGTCGGCCCGAAGCCCGGGCCATGTCGGCAATGATCGACCATTCCTCGTCGAAATCCTGCTCGCCGCGCTCCAGGTTGAAGTCGGACACGGCCTGGACCACGCCATGCGCCAGCCCGTCAAACGCGCCGGCGATTCCTGTCAGCTCCGCCCGTGTCGCCTCGGAGGACGGCGTCCAGTCACCATCCGCGGTCTTGTGCACGTCGGATCGCCCGGTGGCGAAGCCCACGGCCCCGGCCTCCAGCGCCTCGCGGGTCAGCCGCCGCATTTCGGCAATATCGTGGTCATTGGCCGGCTCGGAATGCACTGCGCGGTCGCCCATCACGAAAACGCGCAGCGGGTCGTGCGGCACCATGGCCGCCACGTCAATGGTGCGCGCCTGCGCCTCGAGCGCGTCGAGATAGTCCGGAAAGCTTTCCCAGTTCCAGCTCAGCCCCTCGTGCAGCGCGGTACCGGGAATGTCCTCCACCCCCTCCATCAACTTGATCAGCCGGTCATGATCATGCGCCCGCACCGGCGCAAAGCCGACGCCGCAGTTGCCCATGACGGCGGTGGTCACACCATGGTCCACCGACGGCCGCAGCATATCGTCCCAGGTCGCCTGGCCGTCGTAATGGGTATGGATGTCGATGAATCCCGGTGTGACAACGCAGTCCGCCGCGTCGAGTGTCTCCCGGGCGTCGCCTAGATCCGTGCCGATCGCCGCGATGCGCCCGTCACGGACCGCGATGTCGGCCCGGCGCGCCGGTGCACCGGTCCCGTCTATAATCATCCCGCCGCGGATCACCAGATCATGCACCTGTCGCCCTCCTCGTCCTCGCATGCCGGCCAAGTGTGCGGTGATCGAGTCGCCGGAACAAGCCGGTCAGCAGCGATCCGGCTACCAGGTGCCAGATACTCCACAGCCCGACCAAGGCCGCCGCACCGCCGATGCCGTCGAACTGGTTCAGCAGGATGAGCAGGCCCAGCCCGGCATTCTGGATCCCGACTTCAAAGGTCAGCGCCCGGCGCCGCGCCCGGTCCAGCCGCAACGCCCAGCCACCGGCATAACCGAGCGCGAATGCCGACGAATTGTGCAGCAGGACCAGCGGCGCCACCAGCGTGCCCGCGGCCAGGATCAGGCCCCAGTTCTGCACCATGCCAATGGCCACCAGAGCGGCGATGCCCAGCATCGCCAGGGGCGCCAGCACGGCGCGCAGCCGCGCCGCCAGACCCGGTCGCCAGGACGCCAGCGCCATCCCCGCCACCAGCGGCAGCCCGAGCAGGGTCGCGGTCTGGATCAGGAAGGGCGCCGCCCCGATGTCGAGCTGCCCGACCAGCTCGGAGGTCGGCGGGTAGAGTGAGGCGAAGGCGAGGATGGAGACCGGTGTCACCAGGGCGGCCGACACGCTCGACACCGTGGTCAGCGATACCGAATAGGCCGCATTGCCCCGGCTGAACTGGGTCATCAGATTGGACACATTGCCGCCCGGGCAGGCGGCCACCACGATCATGCCGAGGGCCAGGCTGGCCGGCGGCTGCAGCAACCAGATCAGAGCAAGCGTCAGCAATGGCAGGCCGAGAATCTGCAATGACAAGCCGCCCACCACCCGGCCCGGCTGCGCCGCCACCCGGCGGAAATCGGCCAATCGAAGCGACAGGGCGACGGTAAACATCATCCCCATCAGCACCGCGGCGAGAATCAACCGCGTTTGGTCATCGACTATGACCAGTGCCGCATCGAGCTCATAATCACTCATAAAAAATTCGCTTAATCAGTTGCTTATTGAACCCAACCCTGCCGCAGCAAGGCGTTTCGGCGGTTTGCGAACGCGTTTCATTTCAACTAAAACCCTCGCCAAGAGAACAAAAATCTGTATCTTTTGCCCGCGAGGATTTTGCGGGGACATCAAGCTACTCACGGTCGTTGACCCATCCGGGTCTCCGGTCGATGACCTCATTTCGGTAGCTTGTCATGCATTGGAATTGATCACCATCGCTTGGGCGCGGTGGGCACAACTTGGGGTACATTATGGGCCGGAAACGATTTGACGAAATGCCGTGTGCCATCGCGCAGACCTTGAACCAGGTCGGCGACTGGTGGACGCTCCTGCTGGTACGCGACGCCATGAAGGGCGCGCGCCGCTTTTCCGACTTCCATGAGAGCACCGGCATCGCCAAGAACATCCTGACCGACCGTCTGAAAAAGCTGGTCGACAACGGCATCATGACACGCGAGGAAGTCGGCGTGCGCGGCCAGCGCCAGGAATACGTCCTGACCGAGCGCGGTGAAGCCCTCTTCCCCATCCTCATGGCAATGCAGCAATGGGGCGACAAATGGGTCTATGGCGAGGATGACCGCCCGATCGAACTGATCGACGCCCGCACCGGCGAGGAGCTCGCCCCGGTCACCGTCGCCAATGAAAGCGGCGAACCGGTGAGCCACAAGGACATCGCTGCCCGCGAGGCGGCCGAACGTTTCAAGCAGACGGGCTAGGCGCACCCGGCCGCAAGGACCGCGCCGCCAGCCTGTCGAAAGCGAACGGGCTTTGCCTTCTTCGCTCGAGGCGACCTGGACGCAACAACGCGCCCGGGTCGCCATTGATCTCCTGCAAGCCGGCGCGGCTCTGGGTGGAAGCTGCGCACGGCGCCTGGCTTCAATCCGCCGATCCGCCCCTTCCCAAACCTGTCTGAACATTGTTCACTTTGGCCGTCGGCCGCGCGGCCGGAACGGATTCGGGGAGACTGGACAATGCATCACCTGCTCACGGGACGTCACGGCACCGCCGCGCTCGGCGTGACCCTCACCCTCGCCCTCACCGCTTGCGGCGAGCGCGCCAGCGCCCCGGCCTTCGACACCGACTACCAGCTCGTTCTCATCGAACAGCTCATCGACGCCCGGCCGGGTGACGTCATCGAGATTCCCGCCGGCCGCTACGCCTTCGACCGCTCGCTCAGCCTCACCGTGGACGGCGTCACCCTGCGCGGTGCCGGGGCCGACGAGACCATCCTGTCCTTCGCCGGCCAGGTCCAGGGCGCCGAGGGCCTGCTGGTTACCGCCTCGGATTTCACCATCGAGGACCTTGCCATCGAGGACCCGATCGGCGACGGGCTCAAGGTCAATGAAGGCACCAACATCATCATCCGCGGCATCCGCGTCGAGTGGACCAATGGCCCGGACACCGGAAACGGCGCTTACGGCATCTACCCCGTCCAGACCACCAATGTCCTGATCGAGAACTCCATCGCCATTGCCGCCGCCGATGCCGGCATCTATGTCGGCCAGTCGCGCAATGTCGTGGTCCGCAACAACCGCGCCGAGCGCAATGTCGCCGGCATCGAGATCGAGAACACGATTGGCGCCGACGTGTACGGCAACATCGCCACCGCGAACACCGGCGGCATTCTCGTCTTCAACATGCCCAACCTGCCCCAGCCCGGGCACACCACGCGCGTCTACAACAATGTCGTGACCGGCAACAACACGCGCAATTTCGGCCATGAGGGCACGCCGGTCGCCTCGATCCCGGCCGGTTCGGGGATTGTCATCAATTCAAACGATGACGTTGAGATCTTCAACAACGAGATTGCCGACAACAAGACCGCCAACATCATCATCTCCTCGCTGCACTCGACCGGCTATGCCGACTACGCCGCGCAGGACGATTTCGACCCCTATCCGGAAGGCATCCACATCCACGGCAACGCCTTTTCCGGTGGCGGCAACAACCCGGACGGGCTCGACCTTCAGGGGCTCAAACTCCTGGTCGCCGGCCCGCTCGGCCGCCTGCCGGACGTGCTCTGGGACGGCTATGCCAATCCGCAACGCTCGGCCGGCGATCCGCCGGTCATCTGCCTCGACAATGGCGAGGCCGAGCTGGTCAATGCCGACGGACCGAACGGCTATGCCGATCCGGCCATCACCACCGATCAGCACCGCTGCAGCCTCGACCCGCTGCCCGCTGTCGAGCTCGATCCGGCGCGATGACACGAACGGCCTGTCTCGCCCTGATCGCGACCACGCTGCTGGTCGCCTGTGATGCACCGGCCTCACCCGCAGCCGCGCCGCACTCCGGGACCACGTCCCCCGCGCCCATCGCCGGCACACCGACCTTCATCGCCGAGGGACGGCCGCAGAGCCTGGGTGACTGGGGCATGCTGCGGCTCGAGGGCGACCGCCTGCGCCCGGCCGACGGCGTCATGCCCTACGATCTCAACGCCGCCCTCTTCTCCGATTACGCTCACAAGCTGCGCACGCTGTGGATCCCGCCGGGCGAACAGATCGGCTGGCGCGAGGGAGCGGTCCTCGACCTGCCGGTCGGCACGGTCATCACCAAGACCTTCTGGTATCCCGAGACTGCCGGCGGCGATCTGGTGCTCGACCTGGACGCCGGCAGTGGCGCCAGCCATAACGGCCTCGACCTGACCCGGGCCCGCCTGATCGAGACCCGCGTCCTGGTCCACCGGGAGAGCGGCTGGGACGCCCTGCCCTATATCTGGAACGAGGCCCAGACCGAGGCCACGCTGCAGCGCGCCGGCGCCCTGCTCCGTCTTACCGGCACCACCGCTGCCAACGCCACGCTCGATTTTGCCTACGCCGTGCCCAATGCCAACCAGTGCGCCGGCTGCCACGCCACCGACAACACGACGCGCGCCATCCAGCCGATCGGCCCGGCGGCGCGCCACCTCAACCGCCACGAACCGCATGGCGACCGCAACCAGCTCGCCGCCCTGGTCGAGGCGGGCTGGCTCGACCGCTGGCCCGGCCCGGAGGCCACGCTTGCCAGCGCCAACGACCGCGACCCGGCCGAGCCGCTCGAGGCGCGCGCCCGCGCCTATCTCGACATCAATTGCGCCCATTGCCACAATCCGGTCGGCCCCGCCGACACCTCCGGCCTCCACCTCGGTCCGGAGACGCCGCACGGCGCCCAGCTGGGCTTCTGCAAGCTGCCCATCGCGGCCGGTGGCGGCACGGGAGGCCGCCGCTACGCCATCGCCCCCGGCCAACCCGACCACTCCATCCTGCTCTACCGCATGGAGACCAATGATCCCGGCGCCATGATGCCCGAGCTCGGCCGTGCCGTGCGCGACGAGGCCGGCATCGCCCTGATCCGTGACTGGATCGCCAGCCTCGGTGGCGATTGCGGCGGCTGATGCGCCGATTTCGCTTGGCCACCCCGACATGCCGCGTCTAGGCTCCTTGCGTACAAGGGGGACACCATCATGATCATCACCACACTGGCTGCCTTCATCCTGGCCCAGGTCTCGACCGACGTCCTGACCGAGAACGCGCTGGAAATCTCCGGTCCGGCCGGCAGCTACACGACCTATTTCGAGACCGACGGCACCTACACCACCAGTATCGGCATTTCCGGCACCTGGGAGGTCGTCGACGGCGAGATCTGCGTCGTCCGCTCGACCGGCGAGGCCGGCTGCGTGCCCATGCGCGAAGATGCCGAACTCGGCGACAGCTGGGACGGCGTCAACGCCGCCACCGGCATCACCGTCACCTACACCATCGTGGCCCGCGACGCGGACTGAGCCTTACGCTCCGAATCATGCAGACAGGGCGCCCGGCTATTGTCCGTGGCGCCCCTCTCATTGCCAGTAGGGAGCCGGCGCCCCCGGCGCCCACCCCGCCATACTTTCCATGCCAGCCAGCCCGCCCGAAGGGGGTCGCCACGTCAAGGGTCCCGACCGCGAAGCGGCGCCTGCGGCGCCCTTGACGTGGCGACCCCCTTCGGGCCCCATCGCAGGCAAGGAATGAATGGTTTTCCCTGCGCTGCGCCGCGGTACCCGAAACCCATGAACTCCCGGCCTATTCAGGCGTTTGATTGGAAGCGCGCTCATTCAGGGCAAGACACACAGGGGGACACCACCATGCTCAAGGACTTCAAGGATTTCGCCATGCGCGGCAATGTCGTCGATCTCGCGATCGGCTTCATCCTCGGCGGCGCCTTCTCGACCATCGTCAAATCCCTGGTCGACGACATCATCATGCCGCCCATCGGCCTTGCCCTCGCCGGCGTCGACTTCACCGAGCTCTACATCGTCCTCGGAGACGGTGAATACGACAGCCTCGCCGCCGCCCAGGAAGCCGGCGCCGCGACGATCAATTACGGCCTCTTCATCAACGCCGTGATCTCCTTCCTGATCATGGCCTTCGCCCTCTTCCTGGTCATCCGCGGCCTCAAGAAGATGTCCGAAGACAAGGAAAACTCCCCCGCCGAACCGTCGACGCCGCCCAAGCAGGAACAGCTGCTGACGGAGATCCGCGATTTGCTGAAGGCGCAGGCGTCAGGTCGCAGCGTGCCGCCGGAGGGGCCGCAGGGCTGACCGCCGGTCCTCCTGAATGCGCACCCTCCTTGCCCTTGTCCTGCTGGCCGCCACGGCTGCCGCAACCAGTCAGGCCGATCCTGCGCCGGCCATGCGGGCGGCCGAGGCGATCGAGCACTCGATCGCCCAGCCTCACCGACCACTGGCCCCGCAATGGATCGTCATGCACGTCTGCGCCAGCGGCACGGAGGGAGCGACCGGCTACCTCAACTCGGCGGCCGACTACCGCAGCCGCGCCTCGCTCAATGTCGAGCTGCCCCTGCCCGTACGCGCCGAACTGCAACGCCGTCTCGGCGCCGACCCGGTGGCCTTCCTGCCCGGACGCCGCATCCTCGTCTACGGCTCGGCCCGCCAGGTCCGCATCGACTGGTTCCGCGGCGGCCAGCCCACGGGTGAATACTATTTCCAGACCCAGCTCCGCCTGCACGACGCCGATCATCTCGAACTGGTCGACACGGATCCGGATACCAGCGCCGCCAGCTGCCAAGCCCTGGTCAGCTGACGCCAAGCAGCCCAGTCAGTTCGGGCATCCGCCCGAATATCGCTGTGGAAAAAACCGGGGCAGCCATGCGCCCGCACCGGCCCATTCATCTCTTGCCGAGAGATCGCCTCAAGGGGATGTCCAACTCAAGGGTGCAACCGCGAAGCGGCGGCTGCGCCGCCCTTGACTTGGACATCCCCTTGAGGCCCGCTGGCCGACAAGAGATAATGCCCCACTCTGCGCCTGGCGCGGGTCACGTCACCCCTTCTCCCCGACTGGGGAGCAAGTCCCCGTAGGGGGATGAGGGGCGGCGCGCAGCGCCCACTAAACTACCCCTCAAAACCGCCCCGCAGCCCCCGGAAACACCACCACCGTCTCGCTGCCGTCCGTCGCCACCGCCGACACCCCGAAATAGTAATTGTCGATCACCACATTCTCGAGCGTCCACTCGTCCGTCATCCCGACAAAGCGCGACCACTGCCATTGCGGCTGGTCGGTCAGGCGCCAGTGCACGCGGTAGCCGGCCAGGTTCTGCGCCGCCTCGCCGGTGGCCATCGTCCAGCGCAGCGTCGTTGACGGCTCCACCGCGCCCTCGATCTCGACATCGGCCGGAAACGGCGGCGCGCCGGCCAGCTGCGCCAGCACGGCGACATTGAGCGCCGTCAGCTTGGCCGCGTGCGCGAAATCCACCCCGTCCAGCGTGTCGCCATAGACCCGCCCGTCCTCGGTCCGCAGGTCCTGGTGCTGGCGGTCGTAATGTTCGTTGGTCTCCATGATGCGCACGCCGGGAATACCGACGGCATTGAACGGGCGGTGATGACCGCCGCGGCCGAAGCGGTCGAGACGGTAGACCATCATGACGTCGAGATTGGGGATGTACTGGTCGGCCGTCCGGTCGACAAAGCGGGCCAGGTTGCGCGACGGACTGTCGACCTCGCCGCCGGTGAAGCGCCGCGCGCGCGCCTCTTCCGGCGTCTCGACTGCCCGCGTGCCCTCGGAGAAGACACGCGCCGTGGTGTTGTCGGTGACGCCATTGATGCCGGCGATATTGCCGATCATGTCATTGTTGAGCACCGCCTTGATGCGCCAACCCTCGTCCAGTGCATGCTGCGCCACGATCTGGCCGCCGAACAGGCCCTGCTCCTCGCCGCTGAGGCCGGCATAGACAATGGTGCCGGCAAACTCGTGCTGGCTCAGCACCCGCGCCGCCTCGATCACCCCGGCCATACCCGAGGCATTGTCATTGGCGCCCGGACTGTCGGAGGTTCCGTCCAGTGGGTCGGTGACCCGGCTGTCAATATCGCCGGACATCATGACCATCCGCTCCGGGTCCAGCGTGCCGCGCTGGATGGCCAGCACCGAGACCACCTCGGTCGGCTCGGGAATACGCCGCTCGCCCTCGATGGTGTCGGAGACGTAGATCACCTCCAGGCAGCCGCCGCACTCCGCCGAGATGCGCTCGAACTCGTCGAATATCCAGCGCCGCGCCGCGCCGATGCCGCGCGTGTCCGATTCGGTCTCCGAGAGGGTGTGCCGCGTGCCGAAATTGGCCAGCCGCTCGATGTCGGATGCGATACGGTCCGCCGAGACCGCGGCCACATGATCATGCACCGCCAGCACCTCCGCCGGCGGCGCATGCTGCTGGGCGGCGGCCGGTGCGACCAGGGCGGTTGCAGCCGCCAGGGCAGCGAAAATCGTGTTGCGGGACATGGACGTCCTCCCCTCGGAAGTAATGATGCTGGGATCAGTGTTTCCGGCCTCGTTGACCGGGTCAAGCGCCCCCGGCGACTTGCCGCCGGGGCCAGACGGGATACAATCACAGGTATTCTTGAGAAGGACTGGTCGGCATGAGCTTCACCGAGGCAATCGCCAGCGGTTTTCGCAACTGGCACGATTTCGAGAGCCGGGCATCGCGCAGCGAATACTGGTGGTGGCACCTGTTCTCGAACGGGCTGGTGCTGTTTGGCGTGGCCATCGGCATTGCGATCTTTGCCTTTTGGGCCGGAGCGCAGGCCGGCGCGACGCCGGGAAACCCGAAGGAGGCGCTGCCGACGGCGGCCAACATCCTGTTGGCCGGCACCGTGCTCCTGTTCTTCATCCCCAACCTGTCCATGACCATCCGCCGCCTGCACGACAGCAACCGCACCGGTTGGTGGTATCTGATCAAATTCGTTCCGTTCGGCGACCTCGTCCTGATTGTCTTCATGCTGTTGGAAGGCGAGGACGGCGAGAATCGCTTTGGCCCCGATCCCAATGTCGAGACGGTTGCCTGGAGTGGGGCGCTCGCCTAGGGCACCAGCACCACCTTGCCGATCGCCTTGCGCCCCGAGAGCTGGTTGAAGCCTTCCAGGTAGTCCTCCAGCCGGTAGGCGCCGGCGATGTGCGGCTTGATCTTGCCGGCCTCGTAGAAGTCGAACAGCTCGGACATGTTCTGCCCGTGCCCGGCCGGTTCGCGCATCGCCCAGGCGCCCCAGAACACGCCGACGACGTCGGCGCCCTTGAGCAGCGGCAGGTTGAGGGGCAGCTTGGGAATGTCGCCGGCGGCAAACCCGATCACCAGATGCTTGCCGCCCCAGGCGATGGCGCGGAAGGCCTGTTCGGAGAAATCGCCGCCGACCGGATCATAGATCACGTCGACACCGGCCTTGCCGGTCAGCTCCTTGACCCGCGCCTTGAGGTCCTCGCTCGAGTAATTGATCGTCTCGTCGGCACCATGCTCGCTGCACACCGCCAGTTTCTCGTCCGACGAGGCCGCCGCGATCACCTTCGCCCCCATCGCCTTGCCCAGCTCCACCGTGGCCAGCCCGACCCCGCCGGCCGCCCCGAGCACCAGCAGCGTCTGCCCGGCCTTGAGCCCGGCGCGCTGCTTCAGCGCGTGATAGGACGTGCCGTAGACGATGGTCAGCCCGGCAGCCGCCTCGAACGGCATGGCGTCGGGTATCTTGGTCACCGCCTCGACCGGCACCACGGCCTGCTCGGCGAACGCCCCGACCATGGTGTTGAACAGGACCCGGTCACCGATCTTGAAGGCGGCCACGCCCTCGCCCAGCTCGATCACCTCGCCGGCGCCTTCCGTGCCGGGCACGAAGGGCAGCTCCGGGCGGAACTGGTACTCGCCGCGCACGCACAGCAGGTCGGGGAAGTTCAGCCCGCCAGCCTTGACGGCGATGCGCACCTGCCCCGGCGGCAGGGCGGGCGGATCGATATCCGTGACCTCGAGCCGGTCCTCGGGTCCAAATTCGCGGCACAGCAGGGCTTTCATGGTGTCACTCCTTGGATGTCGGGGGTCAGCCCAGCTTGACGCCGAGATGGGCGGCCGCCTTCTGCAGGAACTTGATCGACTGCTCGCCGCCGGCTTGCGGATCGGTCTGGCCGGCCGGGTCGGTGATGTCGCCGAAACGGGCGCGGATGTTCTCCGGCGTCTGCTCCTCGGGCGGCAGGTAGATACCGTCGGTCTCGTAGATCCGGGCCACCGCATAGCCGCCCGCGCCGGCCGACAGGATGGTGCGCGAGGGCGCGTCCTCGGAGACCAGGAAGACCAGGCCCGTGGTCACTGCCTCCGGGGTCAGCAGGTCGAGCGCCGCCTGCGGCATCAGATCCTCGGTCATGCGTGTCGCGGCCACCGGCGACAGCGCATTGACCCGGATATCGAACTTGGCACCCTCCAGGTGCAGCGTGTTCATCAGACCGACCAGGCCCAGCTTGGCGGCGCCGTAATTGGACTGGCCGAAATTGCCGTACAGGCCGGACGACGAGGTGGTCATGGCGATGCGGCCATAGCCGGCCTCGCGCATGATCGGCCACACCGCCTTGGTGCAATTGGCCGAGCCCATCAGGTGCACGTCGATGACGGCCTGGAAATCGTCGAGCTCCATCTTGGCGAAGGTCTTGTCGCGCAGGATGCCGGCATTGTTGACCAGGATGTCGATACGGCCCCACTCATTCATCGTCGCCGCCACCATGTCGGCCACTTCGGAGCGGTTGGTGACATTGGCGCGGTGGCTGATCGCCTCGCCGCCGGCGTCGCGGATCTCCTGCGCCACGTCCTCGGCCGCCGAACCGGAACCCTCGCCGGTGACCGCCCCGCCCAGATCATTGACCATCACACGGGCGCCGCGCGCCGCCAGGGCCAGCGCATGCGAGCGGCCCAGCCCGTGCCCGGCCCCGGTCACGATGGCCACCCGGCCGTCAAAACGGATATCTGCCATGTCGTCGTCCTCTACGCTCTACACTCGTTGGGTTCAGTCCTCGCCGCCGACCACCTGCAGGGTCAGCCAGGTCGCCATCAGGGCCGGCTTGTCACTGTCCTCGATCTCGACCGTGACGTCATAGCTGAGCTGCCATTGCCCCGGCCGGCGCTCGGTCGCCCGGGCCAGCACGAAGCGGCCGCGAATGCGCGAGCCGGAGCGCACCGGCTGCAGGAAGCGCACCTTGTCGAAGCCGTAATTGATGCCCATGGCGATGTTTTCCAGCACCAGCGTCGTATTGGCCGCCAGGTGCGACAGCATGGACAGGCTCAGGAAGCCGTGCGCAATGGTGCCGCCGAACGGCGTCTCGGCCTTGGCCCGGGCCTCGTCGATATGGATGAACTGGTGGTCCTCGGTGACATCGGCAAAGGCGTCGATGCGGTCCTGGCCGATCTCGACCCAGTCGGACACCCCGACCAGCTGGCCGATCCGGCCCGGCAGGTCTTCCGGCTTGATCATCGGCATCAGGCTACCCCCTCGTGTTCCAGCAAGGCCCTGCGCAAGGCCGGCTTGTCGATCTTGGATGTGCCGCCGCGCGGCAGCGGCCCGTCCATGCGCCAGTAATGGTCCGGTCGCTTGAAGGCGGCCAGGTGCGGTTTCAGGAATTCGGTGATCGCCTCATCGCTCAACGTGGCCCCGGGACGCACCAGGATCGCCGCTCCGACGCGTTCGCCGAGGCGCTCGTCGGGTATGCCGATGACGGCTGCCTCGATGATGTCCTCATGGCGCGCCAGCGCGCCCTCGACCTCGAGGCAGGAGACGTTTTCGCCGCCGCGGATCACCATGTCCTTGATGCGGTCGACAATGGTCAGGAAGCCGTCCTCGTCGAGCACCCCGACATCACCGCTCCTGAACCAGCGATCGGCGTCGAGCACTGCCGCCGTGTCCTCCGGATGGTTGAGATATTCGCGGAACAGGATGGGACCGCGGAAGCACACCTCCCCCGGCTCGCCGGTCGCGGCCTCGCTGCCGTCCTCGCGCATGATGCGGATCTGCGTCACTGCCGGCACCGGCCGACCACACGATCCCGGCCGCGCCTGGTAATCGCCCAGCCCGTTATAGGTGCCCAGCGCATTGGTCTCGGTCAGCCCGTAACCCGAACTGGACCAGGCCTGCGGCAGCACCTCATTGAGCTTGTCGACATGCGCCGCCGGCCGCTTGGCCCCGCCAGTGCCCATTTCCTGCAGTGTCGGCAGCTCGATACCGCGCTTCTCGATCTCCAGTGCCAGCTCATGCGACATGGTCGGCACGCCGACCACGCTGGTCAGCTTCTCCGCCTCGATCAGGTCGATGGCATCGCCGACATCCCACTTGCGCATCAGCACCATCTTGCGGCCGGACATCAGCGACATCATGAAAATGGCGTGCGAGCCGGTGCAGTGAAACAGCGGCAGGCACAGGAGAATGCCCGGCTCGCCATCGACCAGGTCCTCATCGCCATTGGCCAGCTTCACACCGGCCCCGAGCAGGGCGTAGGACAGCACCGCCGACACCGCGCCGCGATGCGTCAGCACCACGCCCTTGGGATGCCCGGTCGAACCGGAGGTGTAGAAAATGGCGAAATCGCTGTCGGTGGGGATGTCCAGCTCCGGCGGCCCCTTGCCGGCTCCCGCGGCCAGCAGGCCGTCGAAATTGTCGGCGGTGTTGTTGATGTCCCCGCGCCCGGCAATCAGCGTCAGCCCAAGCGCCGGCGCGTGCGGCCGGATGCGCTCGATCTGGCGGTAGCCGGCGATCACCAGCTTGGCCTGGCAGTCGGTCAGCGCATAGGCCATTTCCTCCGACGTCCACCAGCCATTGAGCGGTACCACGACGGCACCGGCGGTGATGATGCCGAGGAAGCAGGCCATCCATTCCGGCGAATTGCGCATGGCCAGCGCCACCCTCGTACCGGGCGTGACGCCATGCTTGTCGATCAGCGCATTGGCCACCGCCACCGACTTGCCGACCAGCTCGCCATAGGTCCAGCGCTGGTCCTCGAACACCACGGCTGTCTCGCCCGCGAATTCCATCGCCTTCATGAGCAGGAAGCGCAGGTCAGGCGGCGCGTTGACATAAGCCGGCATGGAGACGCCGAGCACGTCGGCCTCACCGACCTTGAACACCTCTTCGTGCTGGAGGATCTGGGCGACCACCGCGTCGATACGGGCGCGGTCCGGGGCGGGTTTGCGTGTCGCCGTCATCAATCGAGCGCCTCGTTGATGTAGTGCTTCAATTCCTTGCGGGCGATCACCATGCGGTGCACCGCGTCGGGCCCGTCGGCAAAGCGCAGTGTGCGCAGACCGACCCACATGCCCGCCAGCGGCGTGTCCTGGGAGATCCCCGTGCCGCCATGCATCTGCATCGCCTCGTCGATGGTGTCGAGCGCCACCCGGGGCGCGATCACCTTGATCTGCGAGATCCAGGGGGCCGCCGCTCGCGCATCGCCCTGGTCCATCATCCAGGCCGCCTTGAGGCACAGCAGCCGCGCCTGCTCGATGGCCATGCGGCGTTCCGCGATGATGTCGTAATTGGCGCCCAGCTTGGCCAGCGGCTTGCCGAAGGCGGTGCGCGACACCGAACGGCGGCACAGCAATTCCAGCGCCCGTTCCGACTGCCCGATGGCCCGCATGCAATGGTGGATGCGGCCCGGCCCGAGCCGGCCCTGGGAAATCTCGAAACCGCGGCCGCGGCCGAGAATGAGCGCATCGGCCGGCACGCGCACATCGGTGAAACGGATATGCATGTGGCCGTGCGGCGCGTCGTCATGCCCGAACACCGTCATCGGGCGCAGGATCTCGATGCCCGGCGTATTGGCATCGATGAGGAATTGCGAGTGCCGGCCGTGACGCGGCGCCTCGTCATCCTCGGTGCGCGCCATCAGCACATAGACCGAGCAGCGTGGATCACCGGCGCCCGAAGCCCAGTACTTCTCGCCGTTCAGGACCCACTCATCGCCGTCCAGCTGGGCGTCGAAGGCGATATTGGTGGCGTCCGACGAGGCCACGTCCGGCTCGGTCATCAGATAGGCCGAGCGGATCACGCCCTCGAGCAGCGGCTTGAGCCATTTTTCCTTCTGCTCATCGGTGCCGTAGCGCTCGATCACCTCCATGTTTCCGGTGTCCGGGGCGGCACAGTTGAACACTTCCGGGGCCAGCGGCGACCAGCCCATCTCCTCGGCCAGGTAGGCGTACTCCACCGTCGACAGCCCGTAGCCGTGCTTGGACCCGGTGAGCCAGAAATTCCACAGGCCGCGCTCGCGCGCCTTGGCCTTGAGGCCCTCGCGGATCTCGATCTGGCGCTTGGTGAATTCGAAACGGCTGCCAGCCTTGCCGACCTCCGCGTGATACTCGTCGTCGAGCGGCATGATCTCGTCGCGCACCATGGTGCGCACCTGATCAACCAGCGGCTTAACGCGTTCGCTCAGTCCAAGGTCCATGTCTCTCCCCAATCCGTGTTGCCGGGCGCCGTCCGTGTCAGACCGGCCGCCCGCGAGCCGCGACCATGCCGCGGCGAAACTTTCGCATGCCACCCAGCCAGCGATCACGCTGCGAGGCGCGCGCCAGCTCGTACTGCCCCACATTCGGATGCGGCAGGGCCAGGAAATGCTTGTCCTCGATGGCCTTGAGTGTCGCCGCCGCGACATCGGCCGGCTCGACGATGCCGTCGGCGCCGGCTATGCCGCCATCCTCCGAGCCGCCCAGCATGTCGGTGCGTACCGCCTGGGGGCACACGCACACCACCTGCAGTCCTTCGTCACCATGCGCGATGGCGAGGCTTTCCGCAAAGGAGACCGCCGCGTGCTTGGTCGCGGTGTAGGAGGCAGCCCCGATCTGGGCCAGCAGGCCGGCCGCCGAGGCAACGATAACGAACACCCCGCCGCCGCGCCGCTTCATGCCCGGCCAAACCTGGCGCGCCGAGCGCACGGCGCCCATCACATTGACCTCGAAACTGTCCTGCCAGGCCTGGTCATCGGCCCCCGCCGCATCCCAGCTCGGCTCGTCGGTGCGCAGGATGCCGGCATTGGACACGAAGACGTCTACCGGGCCCAGCTTGGCCTCGACGGCTGCAAGGAAGGCCTCGATCTCGCTCTCGCGCGTCACATCGACCCGGGCGCCATAACCACCCAGCTTTTCCGCCGCCGCCTCGGCGCCGTCCAGATCGGCCAGCGCCACCTTGGCTCCCCGGGCCGCAAAGGCCTCGCCCATGGCCAGGCCGATGCCGCGCGCGCCACCGGTAATGGCCACCACCTTGCCCGAATAATCCATCTGGTCCGCCCGTGCCTCGCTCATCCCGGCCTCAATACTGCCGCAGGCGGGCGAAGGCGTCAGCCTGATAATTGGCATCACCGTACATCGCTTCGGCGACCCGGATGCGTTTCATGTACAAACCGACATCGTATTCGTCGGTCATGCCGATGCCGCCATGCATCTGCAGGGTCTCCTGCGCCGCCAGCTGGCCGACCTGTCCGGCCTTGGCCTTGGCCGCGGCCACCATCATCGCTGCATGCTCCGGTGCCGCGTCGAGCGTCTGCAACGCCTTGAGCACCGCCGACTTGAGCAATTCGATCTCCGAGTAGAGATGCGCGGCGCGATGCTGGAGTGCCTGGTAGGTACCGATGATGCGCCCGAACTGGGTGCGTTCCTTGAGATAGGCCACGGTGGTCTCGAAGCATTGCTGCGAGGCGCCGGAGATCTCCGCCGCCAGCCCGGCCCGTCCGGCATCAAGCACGACGCCCAGCGCCCCGAACCCCTGGTCGACCTCGCCCAGGACCGCATCGGCATCGAGCTCCACGCCGCCGAACCGGACGCGCGCAAATCCGCGGCTGTCGACGCTGTCAATGCGCTCCACATCCACGCCCTTGGCCTCGCGCGGCACCAGGAAGAGCGTGACGCCCTCAACCTCGTCGATTCCGCCTCCGGTACGCGCCGAGACGATCAGCACGTCGGCTGAACTGCCTTCGGCCACGAAGCCCTTGGCCCCGGACAGCCTGAACCCGTTGCCGGCCCGCTCCGCCCGGGTCTCGACATGCGCCGGCGCGTGCTTGCGTCCCTCGTCAACGGCCAGCGCGGTGATCGCCTCGCCGGCCGCGATGCGCGGCAGCCAGGCCTGCTTTTGCGCCTCGGATCCCGACCGGGTCAGCGCCGTGGCGCCCAGAATCGCCGTCGACAGGAAGGGCGACGCGGTCAGATTGCGCCCCATTTCCTCGGCGATCACGCCGGCGGCGACATGGCCCATCGCCACCCCGCCGTGCTCTTCCGGCACCAGCACCCCGGCCCAGCCCATCTCGGCCATCTCGGCCCAGCTCTTGCGGTCGAACCCGGTCTCGTCCGCGCTGTCGCGCAAGGCGCGCAATTGCGACACCGGCGCGTTCTTGCCCAGCCACCCCTTGGCGGCGTCCTTCAGCATCACGGCATCTTCGTCGAGCAGCATGGCCATGTCTGTGTCTCCCCTTCCCCGCCGGACCTAGTCCGACGGCAGTTCCAGAATGCGCTTGGCAATGATGTTGAGCTGCACTTCCGACGTGCCGCCCTCGATGGAATTGCCCTTCGAGCGCAGCCAGTGACGCGCCGCGTCGTCCTCGCCGCCCCATTCCAGCCCGTCATGGCCCGCCGAATCCATCATCAGCTCGAGACGCCGCTTGTTGAGTTCGGTGCCGTAGTATTTCAGCATCGAGGAATTGGCGCCGACACCCTGGCCGGCCTTGGCCTCGTCGGCCACGCGCTCCAGGGTCGCCATGAAGGCGAGCCCGTCGATCTCGGCGCGCGCCACATCGGTCCGCAGCATCGGATCGGCCAGCTTTCCGTGCTCGTCCCGGCCCAGCATCTGCAGCGCCACATCGCCCATCGGCCGCATGGCGCCGGAGCCCATGCCGCCGATCATCTCGCGCTCGTGCGTCAGCAGGTATTTGGCGACCGACCAGCCCTTGTTCTTCTCGCCCACCAGATTGCGCTTCTCGCACCGCGCCTGGTCGAAGAAGGTCTCGCAGAACGGCGACCTGCCGGAGATCAGCTTGATTGGCTTGGTCGACACGCCATCCTGGTCCATGTCGACGAGGACAAAGGAAATCCCCTCATGCTTGGGCGCCTCGAAATCGGTGCGCACAAGCACGAAAATCCAGTCAGACTGGTCAGCATAGGAGGTCCACACCTTCTGCCCGGTGATCTCGTAATGATCACCCTTGTCCTCGCAGCGCGTCATCAGCGAGGCCAGGTCGGAACCCGCATTAGGCTCCGAATAGCCCTGGGCCCAGCGGATCTCGCCGCGCGCGATCGGCGGCAAATGCTCCAGCTTCTGTTCGTGCGTGCCATACTTCAGCAGCGCCGGCCCGAGCATCCAGATACCGAAGGATTGCAGCGGCGCGCGCGCCTTGATGCGCTTCATCTCGTCCTTGAGAATTTTAGCTTCCGGTTTGGAAAGCCCGGCGCCACCATATTCGCGCGGCCACTCCGGCACCGTCCAGCCTTTCGCCGCCATCCGGTCGAGCCATAGCTTCTGGGAGGGATGCTTGTACTCGAAGCGTTTGCCACCCCACACAATGTCACTTTCGCCGGACATCGGCACCCGCATCTCGGCCGGGCAATTCGCCTCCAGCCAGTCACGGACCTCAGCGCGAAACGCCTCCAGATCAGCCATGCTCTCCCCTTTATCGAACATTGGGTATGACGATAAGGTGACGCTAACGCCGATCTGCGGGCGGGTCCATGGGGGCAGAGGGAGATTGCAGCAAAAAGACGGGACGGCGGCTCACACAGCGCTGGCACGCTCAAAGCGCCGGGACAAGGCAGACCGCCGCCAATCGCAGGACCGGTAAGGAAACTTGGGATGCGCAGTGCCGGCGCCTCTCCCTTTATCTCTTGCCGGCACGCCGTCCCCACGCGGACTTTTATGCCTGCAGTCGGATTTTCCGCACTCTGCCCTTTTTTTGCCGCAAGAATCCTGTACAAGCACCTCATCGATGTTGATAGACGAATTCTTCTGGCGCGGGTCTCTCGCGTTCCTGACTTTATTCCCTTCCAAAATCGACACACAGGGCTCTCAGGCACTCGGTCTGGACGCCCTACAACTCCGTGACCGATTGAAAGGAAATCGTCATGACCACAGGCACCGTTAAATTCTTCAACACCACCAAAGGCTTCGGCTTCATCCAACCGGAAGATGGCAGCACCGACGTGTTCGTGCACATCTCTGCCCTCGAGCGTTCGGGCATCCGCGGTCTCGACGATGGCCAGAAGGTCACCTTCGACATCGTCCAGGACAAGCGTTCGGGCAAGAACGCCGCTGACAACGTCCAGCTGGCCGATTAAGCGCCAGCATCCCGAAGGCTGCCAGTCAGCCGAACGGATCGACGATCGGAAAGGCCGGGCATCTGCCCGGCCTTTTCTTTTTGGCCCGATCGGCGCGGTCCGCCGCCCCATCACCGGGTCGCGATGCAGGGACCTGCTCCACGCTCCCCGTATGCCCGAGCCCCCCGGAGAATGACGGCGGGGATCCTGGAAAATGACGACGGGATCAACGGACGACCCGGACAGCGCGCCAAACGAAAAAAGGCCCCGATCGTCCGACCGGGGCCTCCTCACGATCTGGCGCAAGCCGCCTCAGTCGGCGAATTGCGGCGCGATCTGCAGATCCTTGGCCAGGCCCAGCTTGCGCATGACCAGGAGCGCGGTGCCGTTGTAATCGACGATGCGGTTCCAGATCCCCTTGCGCGGCAGGTGCAGCGCGGAACGCGGGAAATCGTGGTGATGGTCGTGCAGGGCTTCGCCACCGGTCAGCAGGGCCAGCACATAGTCGAACCATTTCGGCGTCTTCATGTGGCCAAACACATTCACGCCGAGCGTCGTTGCGTGGAACTGGATGGCCCGGCCGATGACCACGCTGGCGTGCAGCAGCGCCGTCAGGATCAGCGATCCACCGCTCAGGGCCACGATCAGATAGATCACCGCCGGTACGATCAGGTGCATGACCAGGGACAGCGAGTAATGGAACTGGTCGGCAAAGCGCACGACCGGATTGTCCTTCAGCCACATCGGCATCGGGCGCTTGAGGTCATTTTCGTCGCGCCACAGGATCCAACCGATCCAGGCCCAGAACTTGGACTCGAACGGATTGTGCGGATCGCCCGGCTGGTCGGCAAAGCGATGGTGCTGGGAGTGGTAGTTCACCCAGTCACGCAGGGAGCCCTGCATGGCCAGGATGCAATTGAACGCGATCAGGATCTGGGCCGGCCACTTGATCTCGCCGGCGCGGTGCTGCCAGACCCGGTGCAACGGGCCGATGCCCATATTGCACAGGAAAATCGACAGCGCCGTGGCGCCCAGGCAGAGCGGCGCATACCACCAGTGCAGGGTCAGCCCGCCCAGGGCCAGGCCGAGCACGAGCATCACGGTCAGCAGGGTCACGCCGAGCGCCGGATAGATGATCGCCGAAAAGGCGCTGCCCCAGTTCAGATTGCTCCACGATTTCAGGATCGCTTCCGAGCGCGCGACGAGACGGGGATTCAGGGTCATGAAGGGTACTTCCAATGAATGCAATTCGTGTGTGAACCGACCGGGAATCGCTTCCGGAGGCCAGCGTCGGCAGTGTACCCAATGTACGGAGCCGCGCAATTGCCACCAGTCATAACTCAATACGCTGGCCCGTTGTTCCCGGAAATTGTTCGATAGACTGCCCTGTTTCGGCCATTTTTATCGTTTGTCGCGATAGACCCTGGCCGGCCATTACGCTTTGGTAAGGATACCAAACCTTCGATTCACGGCTGGGGGGCCGAAACATGAGAAGCGGAATGTTCCTGATCGTCGGTGCCGTGGCGCTGGCCTCGCTGGCCGTCGCCTGTCCCAAGGGACTGCGCCAGGATCTCGCCGAGCGGGCCGACCTGCCCGAAGCGGCCTATGTCTCGGCGGAACGCCAGATCGACACCTTCGTAGCCTGGGCGCGCGACCCGGACCAGCGCAAGCAGTTCAATCGCGAGACCGAGCGCTAGTCGCCGGACCTACGGCGTCGCCAGCGTTGCCTCGGCCGCGGCGATACGCGCCTCGATCATCGGCCGGTAGCCGGCGTTCTGCGGCGTCGTCGCCAGCAGCTCCTGCCAGGCCGCGATTGCCGCTTCCGCCTGCCCCGCCTGGAACACGAACTCCGCGGCAAAGAAGCGCGCCCGGACATTGTCCGGATCGATCTCCAGCGCCGTCACCACCGCCTCGCGCGCCTCCGGTGTCACCGTGCCGCCGGCGGCCAGGAAACGCGCCTCGGCGAGACCGGCCCAGGCGCTGGCATTGCCGGTCGCACCCGTTGGCGCGCGCTCGACAGCATTCTGCAGCGCCACAACCGCCTCCTCATGCCGGCCAAGGGCGTTGTAGGCCTCGCCCAGCACCTGCCAGCCCTGCGGATCATCCGGCTCGGCGATCAGGGTTTCCGCCAGCGCATCGATCTCCGCCATCACCTCGGCCATGCCGGGGGGCATCGTCTCGGGATGTCCCGGCCGCGCCCCGACCAGTTCCGGTCGGCCGATCTCGATATAGATCGCTACTGCAGCAAAGGCCGCCAGCGCGCTGGTCGCGATAAGGCCCACGCGCAGCCGCTCGGAACGCTGACCGGCCCCCGTCCCCGGCGCCATTCCCTGGCCTTCGGCCTGCGCCCTGCGGCGCTCGATCTCGCGTTCCGCGGTGCGCGCCTCCTCGGCGCTCAGCAATCCCAGTTCGCGGTCGCGCTGCAATTCGTCCGCCTGGCTGTCGAACGCGCCCATGCCGTCCGCCAGCTCGACATCACGCCGGCGCAGGACCGGCCACACCAGGAGCAGTGTCACCACACTGGCCATCCCGGCGATCAGCAGCCAGATCATCGCCGCCCCTCCTCATCATCGAGCGCCGCGGCCCGGGCCGCATCGGCCTCGTCCTCGAACGCCGCCCGTCCCTGCTGGCGCACGAACACGACCAGCACCACGGCGCCCAGAAGCAACAGCACCAGCGGCGCCAGCCAGAGGCCCAGCGTATTGGCCTGCAGCGGCGGCATCATCAGCACGTAATCGCCATAACGTGACTGCATGTAGGCGCGGATCTCCGCATCGCTCTCGCCCAGCAGCAGGCGTTCGCGCACCACCACGCGCATGTCTTCTGCCAGCGGCGCGTTGGATTCATCGACGCTCTGGCTCTGGCACACCACGCAGCGCAGCTCGCGGTACAGACCGCGCGCGCGGGCCTCTAGCACCGGATCCTCCAGCCGTTCGTCGGGGCCCGGCGAGGCTGCCAGCCCCGGCCCGGACAGAGACCCGCTCATCAGGACGGCCAGCACGATGAAGAATAACCGCATCATGGCCGCAATGCCTCGATCATCGGACGCAGGGTGTTGTTCCAGTCGGCCTCGGTGATAATGCCGACATGACGGTAGCGAACCCGCCCTTCGGCATCGATGACAAAGGTCTCCGGCGCCCCGGTCAGGCCCAGGTCGATGGCCACCCGCCCGGCCGCATCATCCCCCACGGCGACATAGGGATTGCCATGCCGCTCGAGCCACGCCGCGCCGGCGCCCGGCGGGTCCTTCCAGTCGATGCCGTAGATGTCCACCACGCCCGAGGCCGCGATCCGCATCAGCATCGGGTGCTCGATGACACAGGGCGGGCACCAGGATCCGAACACGTTGAGCAGGGCCACATCACCGGCCAGTTCGGCACTCGACAGGCCGCGCTCATGCCCCTCGATCGGCGGCAGGTCGAACGCAGGCAGCGGCTGGTCGATCAACTGGCTGGGAATGTCAGACGGGTCCTCGCGCAGTCCGAGGCCGAAATACACCGCCATCACCGCGAAAAGCGCCAGCGGCACGAACAGGATGAAGCGCATCATTCCGCCGCGCCCCCGGCTGCCGCCTCGCTCGCCACGGCTGCCCTGCGCGGCGTGGCGAGACGCCGGCGGCCCCGGTCGGCCATCGACAGCACGCCGCCCAGCGCGATTATCGCCGAACCGATCCACAGCCACATGGCGAATGGATAGACGTAGACAAACACCGGCCAACCGCGATCCACGACCGGCTCGCCGATGGTCACGTAGAGATCACCGGTCGGCCGGGCCCGGATCGCCGATTCCGTGGTACTCATGCCGCGCACATTATAGAAGCGCCGTTCGGCCACCATCTCGCCGAGCTGGCGCTGGCCGCGCGTGACGTCGAAACGCCCTTCCTCGGCCCGGAAATTGGGTCCCTCGAGCCGGCGCACATCGCTGAGCTGGACATCATAGCCGCCCAGCGTGACCGACTGGCCCGGCATCAGGAAGGCGCTGGTCTCCTGTTTCCACGCGCTCACGCCGGTGATCGCGAAGACCAGCACAGCGAGACCCAGATGCGCCACCACCATGCCCCAGATGCCCAGCGGCAGCCGCTTGGCCCGGGCCCATACCGCTGCCCCGTCGATCTCGCCCAGCTTGATGCGACCCGCGAGGTCGACCAGCACACCGGCGGCGATCCACACCGCCAGCGCCGCGCCCAGCGCACCGGCCACGATCGTCCGGTCGGCCAGCCAGGCCGCGATCAGTCCGGCGGCCAGTGCCGCCATCGCGGCCGGCGCCAGCTTGCGCGCCAGCGGACCCAGCTTGCCGCGCTTCCAGGCCAGCATGCCGGACACCGGAACCAGCACCAGCAGCGCCCCCATCATCGGGTTGAAGGTGGCATTGTAGAACGGCGCGCCGACAGTGATGGTCTCGTCCGACACGGTGGTTATGAAAAGCGGATAGAAAGTGCCGAAGAACACCAGGCCGCAGGCCGAGACCAGCACCAGATTGTTCACCAGCAGCGTGCTCTCCCGGCTCACTGCCGCGAATACGCCGGTCGGCCGCAAATGCCCGGCCCGAAACGCGAACAGGGCCAGCGAGCCGCCGATGACGGCCAGCATGATGGCCAGGATGAAGACGCCGCGCGTCGGATCGACGGCAAATGCGTGCACCGAGGTGATGACCCCCGAGCGGACCAGGAAGGTGCCCACCAGCGACAGTGAGAAGGTCAGCAGTGCCAGCAGGATGGTCCACGCCTTCAAGGTGTCGCGCTTCTCCATCACCCGCAGCGAGTGGATGAAGGCCGTGCCGGCCAGCCACGGCATCAGCGAGGCGTTCTCGACCGGGTCCCAGGCCCACCAGCCGCCCCAGCCGAGCTCGTAATAGGCCCAGCTCGCACCCAGCGCGATACCGATGGTGAGGAAGGTCCAGGCGGCCAGTGCCCAGGGCCGCACGATGCGGGCCCAGCGCGCGTCGACACGCCCCTGGATCAGCGCCGCCACGGCAAAGGAGAAGGTGATCGAGAAGCCGACATAGCCGGCGTAGAGCATGGGCGGATGCGAGGCCAGGCCCGGGTCCTGCAGCAGCGGGTTGAGGTCCGCGCCATTGAGCGGCGCCGGCCACAGCCGCTCGAACGGATTGGAGGTGAACACCAGGAAGGCCACGAAGGCCGCCGTTACCGCCGACTGCACCGCGAAGGTCAGCGAGATGAGCCGCGCCTCGACCGGCTTGGCCGAAAACGCCAGCGCCGCCGTATAGCCGGTCAGGATCAGGGCCCACAGCAGCATCGAGCCCTCGTGATTGCCCCACACCCCGGTCAGCTTGTAGAGGAAGGGCTTGTCGGTATGCGAGTTGTCCGCCACCACGAGCAGCGAGAAGTCCGACACCGCGAAGCCCCAGGTCAGGGCCGCGAAGGACACCAGCACCAGGCAAAACTGCACCACCGCCCCGGCCCGCGCCCAGCCGTGGATCACCCCGTCCCCGGTGCGCAGGCCGACCCCGGTCGCCCCCGCCTGCACCAGTGCCACCATCAATGTCAGGATCAGGGCAAACTGCCCGAGCTCAGCAATCATGCTGCGGACATCTTATGCGCAGGGCCAAAGGTCAAGGTGCGCGGGTGTCGCAGGCGGCAATCGCGTCGCAATCTGGTAGACCAAAGCGGACGCACCGCGCCCGCTCCTGCCCATTCATCTCTTGCCGAGCGCAATGTTTCCAATCCTAAACACCGTCATCCCACGGTCCCGGCGCCAGCCGGGATCCGGGGGACCTCACCCAACAGGTCCGCCGCAATAATTTCGCTCCTCCCGCCAACCTGATAGCCGAGGTCCCCCGGATGCCGCTGCGCGGCCCCGTGGGATGACGAAAGACAGAGGGCGCCGAACCCCTTCTCCCCGACCGGGGAGAAAGTCCCGAAAGGTGATGAGGGGCGCCCGCGAAGCGGCCAGAAACACCCTCACTCCGCCCGCCGCACCGCAAACCGCACCGGCTCGGCCAGCATCTGCCCGCCGGTATACCCGTCACCGCTCTCCACCGGCATCGCATGAATGGCCCGAAGCACCGCCATCCCCGAGACCACCCGTCCGAACACGGCGAAGCCCTCGCCGTCCGGGTTGCGCGTGCCACCGGCATCAAGCCCCGGATTGTCCGTCAGGTTGACGAAGAAATAGGCCGGACTGCCCGTGCCCAGCTCGCCGCGCGCCAGCGCCAGCGTGCCGGCAACATTCGCCAGCCCGGTCTGCTCCGTCGATTCATGGCCGATCCCGTCGACCTCGTCCGGGACCGGCAGGACGCCCCCCTGCAGCACTGTGATCAGCGGCGTGCCATGATCATTGGCCGGCGACACCGCCCGGTAGAACCCGGCGCTGTCCGCCCGGTAGGCGCCGCGATCCACCCAGTCGAGAAAGGCACCGCCCGTGACCGGCGCCGCGGCGAGATTGATCTCCGCCCGGACCACGCCCGCTTCGGTCTCCAACACCACCTCGACAACGCCCGGCTCCGCCTCGTTCGCCCCGGTACACCCGCCCAGCACCAGGCCGACGACCAGCAAGCCCCCCGTCAGGACCCGAGCAAACCCGTTCATTTCACCCTTCCCCACCACAGGATGACCAGCGCCGGCACCCAGGGAAGCACCCGCTCGAACGGATCCCCGGGCAGCTGGGCCAGGCCAATCAGCGGCTCCAGCATGCCGCCCGTCCCCAAATCCAGCGCGCCCAGCGCGCTGAACACCACCGTCAGCCCAAACCCCGTCACCATGGCCCCACCCGTCGCCCGAGCCGAACTCTCCACGCCCATCACCCGCATCAGCACGATCGGCCCGAAGGCCGCGCCCAGCGCCGCCCAGGCGAACAGCACCCGGGCAAAGATCGTCGACGGCAGGGCCAGCGTCATCCACACCGCCACCGCGGCAATGGCCAGCATGACCAGCCGCGACACCAGGACTTCCCGCCCCGGCCAGCGCCGCGCCAGCCGGAGATCGTGCGCCACCGCGGCGGACG
This sequence comes from Maricaulis sp. CAU 1757, assembly GCF_054482675.1. Classification (NCBI taxonomy): domain Bacteria; kingdom Pseudomonadati; phylum Pseudomonadota; class Alphaproteobacteria; order Maricaulales; family Maricaulaceae; genus Maricaulis; species Maricaulis sp. CAU 1757. Next base: position 123,615 of record NZ_JBTLRI010000005.1, on the reverse strand, counting down.
CTGCGAGCAGGATGGAATCCGCCGTCGACATCACCGCCGACAGCACCGCGGCGATCACCAGCCCGGCCAGGACCGGCGGCAGCAGATCCCCGGCCAGCACGTAGAACAGGTCCTCCCCGCCCACCTGGCCGCCGACCAGGGCCCGCCCGGCCAGCGCCAGGATGGCCATCCCGGTAAACACGGCAACTGCCCAGGCGATGGCGATGGCAAAGCCGGTGCGCCGCGCCGCCTCGTCCTTGACCGCCATCAGGCGAGACAGCAGCTGCGGCTGTCCCAGAGCACCCAGCCCGACACCCCATACGCCGAGCACGAAGCCGGCAAACACAAAGCCCGCCTGCCCGCCGGTCCAGTCCAGATAGCCCGCCGGCGCGCTCGCCTGCAGCGCCGCCATCACGCCGCCCGGCCCGCCAGCCGCGACCAGCGTCACCAGCGGCAGGGCCAGGGCCACCACCAGCATAAGAGCGCCCTGCAGCATGTCGGTCACGCTGACCGCCCAGAACCCGCCCAGCAGCGCATAGGCCAGCACCACGCCGGCGCCGATCAGCACCGCCTCGGTCTGGCCGAGACCGAACTGGGTCTCGAAGGCCGCCGCCGCGGCGCCAAACTGGGCCGCGATGTAGAACACGAAGCAGAACACGATCATCAGTGCCGCCAGCCCGGCGATCACCGCCTTGGCCCGGGGTGTCTGCCGGGCAGTCAGGAAATCACTCGGCGTGACGTGTCCTTCCGCCTGCGTCTCGCGCCGCAACTGGCGTCCGAACAACACCCAGACCGCCACATAGCCGGCCCAAATCCCCGGTACCATCCACAGCGCCGACAGCCCGTTGACATAGACGAAGCCGGAGAACCCCAGCAGCACCCAGGCCGACGAGGTCGAGGCGGCATAGGACAGGCCGGCCACCCAGGCCCCCAGCCCCTGCCCGGCGATGAAGAAGTCGCTCTCGGTACGCGTGCGCCGCGACGCCCACAGCCCCACCGCCACCAGGACCAGCTTGTAGACCACCAGCGTGGCCAGCACGATCACCGTGTCGCCCGTTGCGTTTGCCGTCATGGTGCGCTCCCCCGTCCGGCGGCCGGCACCGCGACCAATTGCAGCGCCCCGCTTTATTCCCCGTGCCACAGGTCTAAGCTGGTTTTTCGTGTTTCTCCAATAGTCGCCGGGCCGGTGATGTCCTCTCAATCCCTGCTGATCCGCCGCGACGGCGACCGCGCCGAGCTGGTGCTCAACCGGCCGCAGCGCCGCAATGCGCTCACCGAGGCCATGTGGCGCGACCTGCCGGCACTCCTGGCCGAGCTGGCCTCGTCCTGCCGCGTCCTCGTCGTGCGTGGTGAAGGCGACCATTTCGCCGCTGGCGCCGACATTTCCGAGTTCGCCGAGATCTACGCCACGCCGGCACGCGGCGCCGCCTATTCCGGCCTCATCAGCGACGCCCTGGACGCCCTCGCCGGCTTCCCCCATCCGACCATCGCCGCCGTGCGCGGGGCCTGCGTCGGTGGCGGCTGCGGCATCGCCCTGGCCTGCGACCTGCGCTTCGCCGACCACTCGGCCCGCCTCGCCATCACCCCGGCCAAGATGGGCCTGGTCTACCCGTTCAACGACACCAAGCGCCTGGTCGACACGGTCGGCGCGCCCATGGCCCGCGACATGCTGTTCTCCGCCCGCACCGTCGAAGCCGAGGAAGCCCTCGCCCGCGGTCTGGTCGACCGGCTCGCCGCGCCTGACGCGCTGGACGCCGAGATCGACGCTTATGTCGCCGGCCTGCTTGACCTGTCGCCGCAATCGGCCGAACTGACAAAAGCCATGATCGCCGCCGTGCTTGCCGGGCAGGATCGCGATAATGAAGACACCAGAAGACGCTTTGCCGGCGCCTTCACCAGTGCCGATTTCAAGGAGGGCTACCAGGCCTTCCTCGACAAGCGCACACCGGATTTCACCCGCACCGCGCGGGGCCAGACGAGGACGAAGACCGAATCATGAGTGACAAACCCGCCCTGAAAGCCAAGGACGCCCCGGACCTCTCCTCCTTCGACTGGGCCGATCCCTTCCGCCTCGACGACCAGCTCACCGAGGAAGAGCGCCTGGTCCGCGACAGCGCCCGCGCCTATGCCCAGGACAAGCTGCAGCCCCGCGTCATCGAGGCCTATCGCGAGGAGAAGACCGATCCGGCCATCTTCCGCGAAATGGGCGAGAACGGCCTGCTCGGCTGCACCCTGCCCGAAGAATACGGCGGTGCCGGCCTGGGCTATGTCGCCTATGGCCTGGTGGCCCGCGAGATCGAGCGCATCGACAGCGGCTACCGGTCGATGATGTCGGTCCAGTCCTCCCTCGTCATGTACCCGATCTATGCCTACGGCTCGGAAGAGCAGCGCCGCAAATACCTGCCCAAGCTGGCCAGCGGCGAATATATCGGCTGTTTCGGCCTGACCGAGCCGGACGCCGGCTCCGACCCGGCCGGCATGAAGACGCGCGCCGTCAAGACCGAAGGCGGCTACAGGCTGACCGGCTCCAAGACCTGGATCTCCAACTCGCCCTTCGCCGACGTCTTCGTCGTCTGGGCCAAGTCGGAAGCGCATGACGGCAAGATCCGCGGCTTTATCCTGGACAAGGGCATGGAGGGCCTCAGCGCCCCCAAGATCGGCGGCAAGCTGTCGCTGCGCGCCTCGATCACCGGCGAGATCGTCATGGACAATGTCGAGGTCGGCGAGGACGCCCTGCTGCCGCACGTGTCCGGCCTCAAGGGCCCGTTCGGCTGCCTCAACCGGGCCCGCTACGGCATTTCCTGGGGCGTCATGGGCGCCGCCGAGTTCTGCTGGCACGCCGCCCGCCAGTACGGCCTCGACCGCAAGCAGTTCAACAAGCCGCTGGCCCAGACCCAGCTCTACCAGAAGAAGCTCGCCGACATGCAGACCGAGATCACGCTGGGCCTGCAGGGCTCCCTGCGCGTCGGCCGCCTGATGGACGAGGCCGCCGCCGCCCCGGAAATGATTTCGCTGATGAAGCGCAATAATTGCGGCAAGGCCCTCGACATCGCCCGCCAGTCCCGCGACATGCACGGCGGCAACGGCATTTCCGAGGAATTCCAGGTCATCCGCCACATGGTCAACCTGGAAACCGTCAACACTTACGAAGGCGCCCACGACGTCCACGCCCTCATCCTGGGACGGGCGCAGACGGGATTGCAGGCGTTTTTCTAGGGGGCGACCTCGAGGAAATCACCCCTTCTCCCCAACCGGGGAGAAGGTCCCGAAGGGGGATGAGGGGCGCCCGCGAAGCGGGCCACAAGGACTCTCGCCCGCCCCTGCAGCGCACCGCGCCCGCACCACCCCACCGCTTTCCCCGCCTTCATGGCGGGGCCTCGAATCCCGTCCGCACCCGCAATGGGAAACTCCTCGCCCGCGATAAAAGTTTGAAGGCCCCGCCATGAAGGCGGGGAAAACATTGAGGTTGAGACAGGAACTTAGCCCCCTACTCCCCGCCCGCCGCCGGCCCATACGGACACCTTGCCGGCTCCGTCCGCGGTGCGATCACCTCCAGCACCACCAGCCGCTCCAGCACCTGCTGCACCGCCCCCGTCAGGATGAAGTCCGCATTGCGCGTCCCGCGGTGCAGGTTGGACCAGTTGATCAGCGTGTTGCGCACATCCGGATCCGCCCGCATCGCCGCCAGGTCGATCTGCGACACGGTATAGAAGCCGACCTCCGGCGTCTCCACCCGGCTGACAAAGCGGTCATAGCGCGGCAGCGTCGTCGCATACTGGCCCCATTGCGCCAGCGTCGTCACATTGACGCTGGACAGGCTCTGCGCCGCCAGGATCAGGCCACGCAGCGTCTTGTCACTGATCGTCGCCACCAGGTCGCCGCCGACCAGGGCGCTGGTATTGCCCTCCAGCGGAAAGCCGGCCGAGACGAACTGCGCCAGGTCGAGCGCCGCCCGCGCCTGCCGGGCCTCGGCCGCGTCGAGCTCCGCCCCGTCAATGGCCGCGATCACCAGGTCCAGACCGGCAATGATCTGCGCGGTCTGGTCGGTCCGGCACACCAGCAGGCCTTCATAGATGCCGTAATCCGTGGCGATGCCGGCCAGATAGTCCTGCTCGGCATGGCGGCGCTGGCTTTCGGCATACATGCCGTTGAGCTGGAAGCCGGCGGCCACACCGAACACCACGATCAGGAAGTCCAGCCCGACCGCGAACCAGTTCTGGTCCGACACGTGCTTCATCAACCGACGCAGAATCATTTGGCGCCCTCCCCCACACCGGTGATAGCGGCTCGCGCGCGGCCGCGCAGCCCTCCTCTTCCGGACGCCCACCTGCAACCCGACCGCCACCAGCCGCAACTCGCACTTGATGCCGCCCGCCGCCCGCTCTAAACCCGGCGGTGGAGAGGTGGCCGAGTGGTCGAAGGCGCTCCCCTGCTAAGGGAGTGTGCGTCAAAAGCGCACCGTGGGTTCGAATCCCATCCTCTCCGCCACTACCCTTCTGAAATTCCGTGACAATACCCCATGCGATGTGGATGCTGGCAGGCCCCATGCCCGGCCGCAGGCGCGCTGGCGGATAGGATTGCATCATGCTTGACACATGGCTGCCGCTGGCCGGCGGACTGCTTCTCCTGATCGTGGGCGGCGACCTCCTGGTGCGCGGCGGCGTGCAGGTGGCCGGCCGGCTCGGCGTGTCGCCGCTGGTCATCGGCCTGACCCTGGTCGGCTTCGGCACCTCGGCCCCGGAACTCGTGACCTCGGTGCAGGCGGCCCTGATCGGCGCCCCGGGCATCGCCTTCGGCAATATCGTCGGCTCCAACATCGCCAATGTGCTGCTCATTGTCGGCGGCTCGGCCCTGTTGTGCCCGATCCTGGTCACCGCCCCGGCCCTGCGCCGCGACGGCCTGGTGATGATCGCCGTCAGCCTCGTCTTTGCCGCCCTCGCGGCGCTGCTGCCGATGGGCCGACTGATCGGCGCCGGCTTCGTGGTGCTGCTGGTGGCCTATGTCTATCTGGCCTTCCGCCAGGAACGCCGCCCGGCCGACAGCCCCCCCGGTGCCCTGCTCGACAAGAGTCTCGCCCTGCAGGCCGCCGACCCGGCCACCGTGCCGGCCACAGACGACGCCAAAGCGCCGCGCGGCCCGATCGTCGCGCCACTCCTGCTGACGCTTCTCGGCCTCGCCCTGATCGTCGCCGGCGGCACCCTGCTGGTGAACGGCGCCGTGGCGCTGGCCCGGTCCTTCGGCATTTCGCAGACCGTGATCGGCCTGACCATCGTCGCCGTCGGCACCTCCTTGCCGGAACTGGTCACGTCAGTGATGGCGGCGCTGCGGCGGCAGGGCGACATGGCCTTCGGCAATATCGTCGGCTCGAACATCTACAACATTCTCGGCATTGGCGGCGTCACCGCCCTGATCGCCCCGAGCCCGGTGCCGGCCGAAATCGTGCGCTTCGACAATCTGGTCATGATCGGCGCCGCCCTGCTGCTCGTGGCCTTCGCCTGGACGCGGCTGTCCATCGCCCGCTGGGAGGGCGCGATATTGCTGGCCGGCTATGTCGGTTATGTCTGGGTCACCTGGCCATGAGGCTGGCTATTCCGGACCGCCCATGACGGCCTGGTTGGTTTCCGGATCCATCGGCATGGAATAATGCTCGTGCACGATGCGCCAGCCCTCGCCACCCGCTCGTCGCAGGCAGACGCTCGCCCGCATCCAGCCCACCTGCAGCGCTCCGTCCGCGCCCTCGCAGCCGCACCGGGCCAGGTAATGAACCAGCGCCAGGTCGCCCGCGCTGTCCGTGCGCAAATCGTGCGGCTCGAAGATCATCTCGCCATGCACCATCGAGAAACAGCGCCGCCAGTGCGCCGCATAGGCCTCCAGCCCGTCATACTGCTGCTCGCCGATGGCATCGAAGGCCCGCACATCGGGCGCATAGCAGGCAAGGACGGCGTCCAGGTCACCGCGGCGGGTCGCCGCCATCCAGTCGTCCAGCAATTCGCCGACGGTATCGTAACGAGGTTTTTCCAGAACCGGCACGGCATCCTCCCGCGTTTTCGATGGGGCCAGTCTAGCACAGCCCGGCGCGGGACAGGACAGCATTCACGCTGCCCCGGTAGCGGGGCAGGGGGGGGGGAAGGGAG
>NZ_JBTLRI010000005.1:0-117492 GCF_054482675.1 Maricaulis sp. CAU 1757 | reverse complement strand
CCGGGGGGCCGGCCGCCCGAACGCCCGGCCAACGTGTTCGGCCACCCTGAAACCCGAGTCCAGACGCCGACGGCAACACGCCGCCCAATCGACCGGTATCGTCGACTTCACGCTGCATTCCGACTTCGGCTCTGGTTTTGCTTTTCAGACACCATCCCTTGTCGCTCCCTGCCACTTCTTGCTCCTGACAAATGAAAACAAATTGCAGCCTTGCGATATTTTTCGGGAACATTCCGGCGGGCTGACGCATTTTGCATCTGAACCGGACGCACATCCGGCGTCAGCAACCAATGGGCAGGAGAACATGGGTAAAGCACTTGGAATTATTGTCGCAGTCGTCTTGGTGGCGATCATCGTATTCTTCGGCTTCCAGCTGATCGATGTCGACCAGACCGAAGAAGGCGCACTTCCGGATGTTGATGTGGCCGTCGAGGGCGGCAACATTCCGGAGTATGACGTCGATGTCGGCGAAGTCGTCGTCGGCACGACCGAAGAGCAGGTCGAAGTTCCCGACGTGGACGTGGAAATGGAAGAGACCACGGTCGACGTGCCGGTGATCGGTATCGAGGAACCGGAAGCCGATGACGAGGAAGACCCGCAAGATCCGGAACGCTAATCCGGCAGGGTCCTTGTCCCGGTCACTTCACGGACACAGATCTTGAGAACGGCCCCGCTCATCCGGGGCCGTTCTGCTATGGGCTAGAGTTTACAGCACGGGCCGCGATTCGCGGCTTCGGCGCGAACCGTTCGGGAGCCCGGCATGCCTGACCAATCGAGCCTGTGGACACAGCTGCTCCTGATACCGGCCAACGGACTGACACCCGGGGCATACGGGTCGCTCGCACGCGCCATCGGCCAGCAGGGTCCGGTCGATGTCCTGACGCCGCGCGCCCTTCGCGACGAGGCGCCACCGGCGCACGGCCGGCAGCGCTGGGACGCCGCCGCCGAAGATATCATCGCGACGCTCGAGGCCGGCCAGGCGGGCCGCCGCGTCCTCGTCGGTCACTCGATGGGCGCATCGCTGGCCGCCGTCGCGGCAGCGCGCCGCCCGGATCTTGCAGACGCGCTGGTCCTGGTCGAACCGGCGTCTGTCACTCCGCTCCAGGCCCGCCTCATCGACCTCGTGCCCTATTCGCTGCGCCGTCACGCCGAGCCGGCCCGCAGCACGCTGCGCCGGCGCCACCACTGGCCCGACCGCGACGCGGCCCGGGCGCGCCTGATGCAGGCCGGCCCGTTCCGGCGCATTCCGGAAACCGAGCGTCGGGATGTCGTCGATGCCCTGCTGGTCGACAATTCCGAGGGCGGGGTCAGCCTGGCATTCTCGCCGCAATGGGAAGCTCACCATTACATGACGCCTCCGCGCCTGCTCGAGGCCATCGGGCATGTCCGCTGCCCCACCCTGCTGCTGCGCGGTGAGCCGTCCCTGTTCTTCAACGCCAAGCTGGCGGCGGCCTGCCGCCGCGCCTGTCCCGCGCTGACCGATATCGAATGGCCCGAGCACGGTCACATGCTGCCGCTGGAGGCGCCTGAAGCCTGCGCGAGGGCGGTCCGGGACTTCATTGCCGCACGTGCATGAGGTCGGGCAGGGCCGCATTTGGGATGGAACCATAACGGTGTCGGTTCGTTATGCCTGTCGGGGTAAGTCGCCGCCTCCTTACGGACCGGCCAGGGTGTCAGGGGATTTGAGTCTGGACAGTTTACTAAAACAGGCGTTCGAGCTTGCTCCCACGCCCTTCGTTCTGCTCGACCGTCAACTTGTCATCGTGTGGATGAACCAGGCTTACCTGGACGCCACCATGCGCGACCGCCAATCCCTCGTCGGCCGTCACCTGTATGATGCCTTCCCGGCGGATCCGGACAGCGTCTCGCACAAGCTGCTCGATGCGTCCTTCCGGAAAGTGCTGGACACCGGCAAGCCCGACCATCTCCCCCTCATCCCGTATGCCATTGCAGGGCCGGAGGGGTCCATGGAGGACCGGTACTGGAGCGCCACCCACACGCCCATTCTCGACGAGGACGGCAATACCGGATTCATCCTCCAGCAAACCAGCGACTTGACCGCGCTGCACGCCGCCTATGGCGGATCGTCCGAGGTCAGCCCCCAGCAGACCTCCGAACTGCTCGAACGCGCCGAAGCCATCGTCAACCAGAACCTCGAGCTTGGCGTCCAGTTCCAGTTCCTGCGCAATGTCTTCGAGCAGGCGCCGAGCTATGTCGCGATCTATCGCGGACCCGACCACCGCGTCGAACTGGTCAACAGCGCCTACCGCCAGACCATCGGCAATCGGGACATTGTCGGCCAGCCGCTCGCCGAAGCCCTGCCTGAGATCATCGAGCAGGGCTATATCGACCTGCTCGACAACGTCTATCAAACCGGCGAGACGGTGACGTTGAAAGCCTCCGCCGTGGCCTTGACGCTGCCCGATGGAGAAGAGCGAACGGTTTATGTCGACCTGATCTTCCGCCCGCTCCTGGATGCCGACGGCGCGGTCAACGGCATCTTCGTGCAGGGCATGGACGTGACCGAGCAGCTCAAGGCGGAAACCGCGGCGCGGGAGAGCGAACAGCGCTTCCGCCAGCTGGCCCAGCGCATGCCCAATCACATCTGGACCGCCACACCGGACGGTGCCCTGGACTGGGTCAATGACCAAGTTCTACAGTTCACCGGCCGAGCCCTCGACGATGTGGTCGGCGAGAACTGGCTGACCGTGCTGCACCCCGAAGACCAGGACCGGGCGGTGGCCGCGTGGACGCATAGTGTCGAGACAGGCGACCCCTACGAGATCGAGTTCCGCATCTCGCGCCATGACGGCACCTGGCGCTGGTTCCTGATCCGCGCCTCGGCGCTGCGCAATGTGCGCGGCGAGATCGAGCGCTGGGTCGGCGCCAATACCGATATCGACGAGCGCTACCAGGCCCAGCGCGCCCTGGCCGAGCTCAACGCCCACCTCGAGGAGCGCGTCGAAGCGCGCAGCCAGGCCCTGCAGCGCACCCAGGAAGAGCTGCGCCAGAGTCAGAAGATGGAATCCATCGGCAATCTGGCTGGCGGCATCGCCCACGATTTCAACAATATCCTTCAGGTCATCACCGGCAGCCTCCAGCTGATTGAACGTGACCTGCCGGAAAATCCCCGAATGGAGCGCCTGATCGACCAGGCCCGCGCGGCGGTCAGTCGCGGCAAGACGCTGTCGTCTCAGGTCCTGTCCTTCAGCCGCCGCCAGCCCCTGGAACCCCGTCCGCTGAGCCCGGCCGACCTGCTGACCAATTGTCGGGACATGGTGCGCAGCGCCGTGGGCGACGGTGTCGTCGTCAAGTTCCGGGTGCCGGAGAATATCTGGAACATCCTGGCCGACCCCGGCAATGTCGAGAACGCCCTGCTGAACCTCGCCATCAATGCCCGCGATGCCATGGACGGCCACGGTGAGCTGACCATAGAGGCCTCTAACCATCGCCTGGAGAACGGTGACGACCGGCTCGGCCGCAAGATGCGGCCCGGCGAGTACGTTGAACTCAAGGTCGTCGACACCGGCTGCGGCATTCCCGACGACATGATCGACAAGGTGCTCGAGCCGTTCGTGACCAGCAAGGAGAACGGCAAGGGGACCGGCCTCGGCCTGTCGACCGTCTACGGCTTCGTGCGCCAGTCCGGCGGCGATCTGGTGATCGACAGCGAACCGGGACGAGGCACTGCCGTCTCGCTCTTCCTGCCGCGCACGACGGAAGCCGTCGAGGCCTTGCCGCTGGAAACACCGGCGCTGGGCCGGCGGGGCGGGCACGAGACCGTGCTGGTGGTCGAGGACGACCCGGTGGTTCGGGACATCGCCGTCGATTCCCTGCGCCAGCTTGGTTACAAGGTGCTCGAAGCCAACAATGCCGACCACGCGCGGCCGATCGTCGAAGGCGGCGAACCGATCGACCTGCTGTTCACCGACGTGGTGATGCCGGGGCGCATGAAAAGCACCGAACTGGCCAAGCTCGCCCAGGCCAACGGCCACACCCGCGTGCTGTACGCGTCGGGCTATTCGGACGACGCCATTGTTCATGACGGCCGCCTCGATCCGGGCGTCAATCTGCTTTCCAAACCCTACGAGCAGGACGAGCTGGCCCGCAAGGTGCGTGAGATACTCGATAGCGGCCCGGCCGCCAGACCGGCTCCTGATGCCGCACCCGCAGAGGGCGGGTCCACCCAGTCAGCGCCGCCGACACCCGCCGACCGAAACGGGCCCCAGGGCCTGCAGGGTCTCAAGGTCATGGTGTGCGAGGACGATGCGATCATCGCGCTCAACATCGAGTACGCGCTCCAGGACGCCGGATGCGAAGTGCGCGTCGCCCATACCGGCGAAGAGGCCCTGGAAATGCTCCGGGACGCCCGGTCCGACATCCTGGTCTCGGATCTCGGTCTGCCGGGAATCAGCGGCATCGAACTGGCCCGGCGGGCCCGCGAAGCCTATCCCGACCTGGCCCTGGTCTTCGCCACCGGACAGAACCGGGTCGAAGGCATCGAAACGATGGACCGCGCGCTCGCCCTGACCAAGCCCTTCACCGACGACATGCTGGTCGACGCCATACGTGATCTCGTCGCCACCCCTGCGCCCGCAAACGCCTGAACCGGAGCCTGACATGGACATGACCTTCAGCGTAGAGGAAGCCGATGGGCGGGGGCGTTATCTCGCCCATGTGCCGGGACACGAGGAGACCGGGCAACTGACCTTCACCCGCCCCACCTCGGACGCCATCATTGTCGATCATGTCGGCGTGCCGGCCAGTCTGGAGGGCAAGGGCGTCGGCACCGCGCTGACCCGCCACGTCGTCGAGCAGGCGCGCAGCCAGAACTTCCGCATTGTCCCGGTCTGCCCCTTCGTCAAGGCGATGGCCCGGCGCTATCCCGACTGGCAGGATGTCATCGTCAGTCGCTGAGCCCGGGCTTCAGGCCGGCCATGCCCTAGTCTTCGGCCCACTGGCGCAGCAGATTGGTTTTCGACTTCAGCAGCAGGTCGAACACCTCGCTCTTGCCGTCCCGATCGAACACGTCACGGCTGGCCCGTTCGAGGTCGAACAGGATCTCGCGTTGGTCAGGTCTCCGGACCAGGCTGCGCACCCAACCGACCACCGCGAGCCGCTCACCTCGCGTCACCGGCTCCACGCGATGCAGGTCGGAGGTCGGGTAAACCACCGCCTGCCCGGCCTCCAGCCGCACTTCGGTCTCGCCGCCGACCCGGTCGAGCACCAGCGCGCCGCCGTCGTAACTCTCCGGGTCGGAAAGGAAGACGGTAAAGGACAGATCGGCCCGCCGACCGCCCATCAGCGCATCATCGACATGTGTGCCGTACGACATGCCGGCCTCGTATCGCGAGATCAGCATGCGCGTCAGGGAGCGCGGCTGGGCGTAGGCCAGGAAAAGCGGGTGTGCCATCAAGGCTCGCCGCACCAGGCTGCGCGCTGTGTCGATCGCCGGCCCCTTGCCCATCTGGGTGTTGTGTTTGACCGCAGCCGCGGCCCGGCCTGCCGTCGAGCGACCATCCGAGAACTCCGCACGCTGCGCGATGCGGCGCAATTGGTCGGTCTGGCCGGTCTCCAGCAGGTCGGCGAGAATAAGCGGCATGGAAGCTCCTGCAATTGATTGTCAGTGTCCGTAGAACGCTGTAGCGAAGATGACAAACCTCGCGACTTTCCGGAAAGGACCGCAAAATGGCAATTCGTAGCCGCCACAAGCTCTGGACCCGGGTCGGCACTGTCGCCCTTGTGGGTGGCCTCGCCAGCTGTGGGGATCCAGCGACCGTGTCGGGCTCGGACTCGCCTGCCACGGTCGAGACCCGGGACAGCGAGGCTCCGGCGCCGGTTGAGCGTGCCGCACAGCGCTTCAGCGAGGGCGAAGGTGAAGGCGACGGCGGCGGGGGTGGCGGCGAGTTCGGCATCGACCCGGTCGCCGCCTCGACCGATCCCGTGGTTTTCCTGACCGCCATCGAGGTCATGCGCGCTCATTACCTGGCCGGCATCGATGCCCTGGAGGCCGGCAACCGGACGGCTGGTGCGGAGATGTTCGCCCATCCGATCTCGGAGATCTACATCGATTTGGAACCGGCTCTGGAAGAGGTCGGCGCCGAGCTTTTCAGCGATGCCCTGACCGAGGCCTCCGTCGCGCCCTACTCCGGTGCCGCCGACGAGGAAATCCGTGCCCGCATCGATGATGTCCTGTCCGCCCTTGATACCGCGTCCAGCCATGCCCCGTCCTCGGCCATGAGCGATGGTGGCGTGCATGCCCGCGTGCTTGCCGACCTGATCCAGCGGGCGGCGCTGCAGTACGAGACCGCCGCCGCCCAGCCCCGGGCCGGCGAAGCCTATCTGGATGGCTACGGCTTCCAGAAGGCGGCGCGTCGCTATGCCGGCAACCACCTGGAAGCGGTGGCCACGCGGGATGCCGACCTGGCCATGCGGATCGGGGCGGCACTGGGTGCCCTGGACCGCGCCTATCCGGGCGCCCTGCCACCCGAAACTCTCGACATGGACGCCGTGCGGCTGCTGGAGCAAGCTGCCGCGGTGCAGGCCGGAGCCCTCGCCGTCAACTGAACGGTAACGCAGGTCCGCTTCGAACCAGGCCTGACCGGAGTCCGGCTATTGACGGCAGTAGGCACCTGAACAAGGTTTCAACTGGCGTCGGTACCGGCCATCGGGCCCGGGCCATGACCGCAGCTGGAGAGCCGCATGGGATATCTCGACATCAATAATTTCATGCCACACGGGATGTGTTTCCTGTGGCGACCGGAATTGCTCGGCATGCACATCATCGCCGACCTCGTCATTGCCCTCGCCTATTTTTCGATCCCGATTACCATCGGCCTGTTCCTGCGCCGCTCCAGTTCGCCGATCCCGTTTCGCTGGGCCTTCGTGATGTTCGGCATTTTCATCCTGTTCTGCGGCATCAACCACCTCATGAACATCATCGTGCTGTGGTACCCGCTCTATTACATCGAGGGCATGCTGAAGCTCCTGACCGCAGGGGCGTCCGTTGCCACCGCAGTCATGATGCTGCCGCTCGCGCCGGTCCTGCTGCGCCAGTTTTCCGGGATGGACCCCGATCGGTGACGGATCGCCAGGACCCGCCTTCCCGCGCTGACAGGCACAGCGAGCTGGGGCCGGACGATGCGCCGGTCAACCTGCTCAATGCCTATCGCACTCCGGTCCTGCTGGTCCTGGCGGGCATCCTGGTTTCGTCGATTCTGTTCTTTGTCACCCTGTACGGGAAATCCCTGGAGGACCGGCGGGTCTTTCTCAGCCATGCCGAGGCACGTGTCGAAGCGCTCACGGCGGGCTTAGATGCCCTCAGCACCGAGCTCATCCAGCTCGCCTCTGCCGCCCGCTCCGAGCGCGACGTGGTCTCCACCCTGGCCGTTTTCCGCAGCGCCCAGACCGCCAGCATCCGCGAGCTCGGCATCTACCAGTCTGGCCAATGGCACTCGCTGCAGGACAGCCCGAGCGTGACCTTCCTGGCCCGCGCCGTGGCCCCCTATCTGACCGGCAACCGGCTCGGCGACGCGGTTCGCGTTCTGCCTCTGGCCAATGACCGTACGGGCAATCTCGCCTTCGCCGTCGTGCAACCCCTGCCGGGTCCCGGTGATGATTTCGTATTTGCCATATCCGACCTGGACGCCCTGATCGCGCGCACCGCGACCCCGGGCGACCCGCTCTGGGTGATCGCCAGGATCGGCGAGCGCGCTCCCTCGGTCATCGCCTCGCCCGACGAGCTCACGCCGGAGCGCCTGCAATGGGTGCAGGACAACCTGCCGCTGCTGCGCGATTCCGCGCCCTATGAAGTGCGCTGGCAGGCAATGTCGCCCTTTGCCGGCATGGAAACCGTGTTCATTCCACGGCGCCAGTTCCTGATGGCGACCGGCATCCTGCCCTGGACCATTCTCGCTTTCGCCCTGCTCATCACGGGCGCCTTCGGAGCGCTCTCCTTGAAGGACGCCCGCCGGGCCCAGGAGGTGAATCTGGAAGTCCGGCGCAAGACGGCGGAACTGGAACGCAGCTACGCCGTCATCGCCGCCAAGAACGAGGAGCTGGCCCGCTTCGCCGCCCACGCCTCGCACGACTTGCAGGCACCGCTGCGGGCGATGAAGGGATTGTCGACCCTGCTGGTCAAGCGCGACCTGGATCTGGACCCGAAGAGCCAGGAAATGCTCGAGCGGATCCGCCGGGGCGCCGAGCGGGCCCAGCGGCTGGTGCAGGACCTCCTGTCCTATACCAAGGCCGACCGCGCCGAAGCGCGCATCGAAATTGTCGACACCGAGCAGATGGTTGCCGAAATCGAGGAGAACCTGGCCGAGCCGATCGCGGAAAGTGGCGCCATAGTGCGCTGGCAGCTTGGCACCGCCATCCAGGCCGACCCCTTCCTGCTGACCCGGGCCATGCAGAACCTGGTTGCCAACGCCATCAAGTATCGGGGTGATGCCGCACCGGAAGTGCTGGTCTCCGCCGTGCGCAGCGAGGACGGTGTACTGATCTGCGTCGCCGACAACGGTATCGGCATCAAGCCGGAACACTTCACGCGCATCTTTGCCGTGTTCGAGCGATTGCACGGGGCCGACCGCTATGAGGGTTCCGGCATCGGTCTGGCCTTCTGCAAACGCATTGCCGACCTGCACGGCGGCCGCATCTGGGTGGAGTCGGAGCCCGATGTGGGCAGCCGCTTCTACCTCTTCCTGCCCGGCAAGGCGCGCCGCCGCTAGGCGTTGTCGACCTTCCAGGTGCAGCGCCGTGCTGCCGCTATGCGGGCCGATCTGCTATAGCGCCCGGACCTGACACCGCCGGACCCCTGCCATGTCGCGCTACCTGATCGCCGCCCTCTACAAGTTCACGCCCCTGCCCGCCGATGCGACCTTGCGGGCCCGTCTCCAGTCCGTCTGCGACGACGCCGGGGCCTGCGGCACGCTGCTGCTCGCGCCGGAAGGCATCAACGGTACCATTGCTGCGCCCGAGAAGGCCCTGCGAGACGCGCTGGAAACCCTGCGCGCCCTGCCCGGCTGCTCCGATCTCGAGCACAAGGAGAGCTGGGCCGACAGCCAGCCTTTCCTGCGCATGAAGGTGCGCCTCAAGCGCGAGATCGTCACCCTTGGCATCGACGGTCTGGACCCCGCCAACCGGGTCGGCACCTATGTCGAACCGGAAGACTGGAATGACCTGATCAGCGCGCCCGACGTGGTCACCATCGATACCCGCAATGATTACGAGGTGCGCATCGGCCAGTTCGAAGGCGCCGTCGATCCGAAGACTCTGAGTTTTCGTGACTTCCCCGACTGGTTTCGCGAGTTCCGGAAGACCCGGCCTGATGCTCGCATCGCCATGTATTGCACCGGCGGCATCCGCTGCGAGAAGGCCACCGCCTTCGTCCGCGACGAAGGCATTGATGACGTCTACCACCTCAAGGGCGGCATCCTGAAGTATCTGGAAACCGTGCCGGAAGCCGACAGCCTGTGGCGCGGAGAATGCTTCGTCTTCGACCGCCGCGTCGCGGTGCGGCACGGGCTGGAGACCGGCAGCTACGAGACCTGCCACGCCTGCCGCGAACCGGTCAGCAGCGAGGAACGTGCCGGGCCGGACTTCATTGCCGGAGTGTGCTGTCCGCACTGCAAGGACACGCGCTCGAACGATGACCAGGCGCGCTATGCCGAGCGCGAACGCCAGGAAGCCCTGGCACGGGCGCGTGGCCTGCGCCATCTCGGCCAACGCCCGGAAACCGGCACGTGAGCGCGGCCCGGCCCGTCCTGTACAGCTTTCGCCGCTGCCCCTACGCCATGCGGGCGCGCCTGGCCTTGGCGGTCAGCGACACGCTGGTCGAGCACCGCGAGGTCCTGCTGCGAGACAAGCCGCAGGCCATGCTGGAAGTCTCACCAAAGGGCACGGTCCCGGTGCTGGTCCTGCCCGACGGCGCGGTGCTGGAGGAAAGTCTCGACATCATGCGCTGGGCCCTGACGCGCAACGATCCGGATCGCTGGCTGGCCCCCGGGGACAGCATGTGGCCACTCATCGCCCGCTGTGACGGTGACTTCAAACACCATCTGGACCGCTACAAATACGCCACCCGTTATAACGATGTGGACCCGCTGGAACACCGCGCGGCCGGCCGGCACTTCCTCGAGGGGCTCGATGCGCAACTGGCGTCCGGGGGGCAGCTGTTCGGAGCCCGGATGAGCCTGGCGGATGCCGCCATCTTTCCCTTCGTCCGACAGTTTGCCGCCACCGATCGGGACTGGTTCGACGGGCTCGCCCTGCCGAACCTGCAGACCTGGCTGGCCGGCCATCTCGCCTCGCCGCTGTTCAAGCGCGTGATGCACAAGCACGAGGTCTGGAGCGACCCGGTCTCAGACTGACGCGGCAGACCAGGTGATGAGCATGGCGCAGCCACCGCCTTTCGGCGCAACGCAGCGCAGGCTGGCGCCGCTTCGCGCCAAGGCCTGGCGGGCAATCGTGAGCCCGGCCCCGGCCGAGGCGCCGGCTTCCTCCGCATGCAGGCGGCGGAACAGGTTGAACATGCTTTCGCGAAACGCTTCCGGCACACCCTGCCCGGAATCTTCCAGCCACAGGCGGATCTCGGAGTCGTCTGTCTCGACGCTCAGCGCCAGCCGGCACGCGCCGTCTGCCTGGCCCCAACGCGCGGCATTGGCGGCGATCTCCCGGATCGCCAGCTGCAGCCCTTCCGGGTCAGTGGCCAGCACGGCAGGCGGGCCCTCCAGCCTGACTTCGATCTCGGGAAATTCGTCGGCCAGCACAGCCATCGCCAGCGCTCCGATATCCGCGCGCCCGATCTCCGGCGGCGGCCCGTCGAGCGCCAGAAGATCGAGCAGTCGGGACAGCTTGCGCGCGACTTCATCGGCCGTGCCACTGACGGCGCGCACCAGCGGCTCGGCGTCATTGCGCTGATCGGGCGCCACATGATCGAGCATGAATTCGGACAGCACCGATATCTGCCCCAATGGGGCAATCAGGTCGTGCCGCACGGCCGCGGCAAGGGTTTCCGCACGGTCCGCGTCTGCCTGCCCTGGCCCGGGCGCCGACATCAGGCGATCTTGCGGATCGGCTGCGGCGTGTCGATGGAGGCGCTCATGGTGCGGACCACGTCGCGCGTGCGTTTCCAGTGCAGGGTGACGTCGCGAATGATCGAAACAAACACGTCCTTGCGATCGACATTGACGGCGGTCACCCGCACTTCATGGAATTCCTCGGTCTCGCCGTCTTCGCCGAAGCACAGCGCCATGGTGAAATCCTCACCGGTCAGGCCGGCGGCGTCGAAGCTGTCGCGGTAGTCTTCGATATTGTTCGCTGTCCACAGGCGCGTTGCCGGCGCATTGCGGGCCAGCACCCGGCCACCCCGCAGATGCACCACCAGCGCGTCTGTCGAGTTCTGCATGAAGCCGCGGAAGAACGCCTCGACCTCTTCCAGCTGGGCCAGCCGCAACGCGCTCGCCTGGGCCCGCTCAATGGTCTTGAACAGGGACAGGGACAGCGTGCTGAGCGTCGGCGCCGACTTGGACAGGACATCATCGCTGCCAGCGGCCAGCGCCGTCGGGGCCACTTCAGCAGCGTCGTGACCGGTCAGCACCACGACCGGGATGTCCTGCCAGCTTTTCAGGCGTTCGATGTCGCGCTCGACACCCAGCGAGTCCGGCATGCCCAGGTCGAGCAGAATGGAATCGAAGCTTTCGGTGGTCAGCAGCGGCTCGGCCAGCTCGATGCGTTCAACCCGGCGCACTTCAACGCCATCCCCCAGACTTGCACTGAGCGACCGTTTGACCAGGAGGGCATCGGCAATACTGTCCTCAACATGAAGCACTTTCATCGGTGCGGCGTCGGTCATGGGAGTCCCCGGGGCGGTTCAAGTAGAACCCAAACATCGACCTTTATGGTAAAGGGGGTGTGAATTCGGCAGCTTGGGCGCCCACCAGGCCGGTAATATTCTATGAGCCCCAGCCGTTCACTTGGTTTGACCAAGCATCAGCAACTACAGATTTTGCCCATCCGGCGATGGCCACCTAAGGCCGTTTGACCGCCCGGGCCTGGACACACACCCCATCGGTGAGGTGGCCAATCGGCCACATCTGGCTGGGTTTTCGTGCGCCAGGGGCGGCTTCCACTGTTCAGCGGCAGTGATTTCCGATAACCGACGAGGCCAACCGGGCCGGGATGACCGAACGAGTTGGCTCCCGGATGATCTCCAGCAGTGTTCAGAGCCGAGGCGCGCCCCCATGACCCGAGCTACCATCCTGACCGGCCTTCTGGCCTCCACCAGCCTGACCGTCCTGGCGACGGCGCCGGGCCTCGCCCAAGACGCCGCAGCTGACCGCACGCCCGGCCAGATCGAGACCATCATCGTCACCACGACACGGCGCGCCGAGAACATCCAGGACATTGCCAATTCGGTGACCACGACCAGCGGTGAGGAACTCGCCGCCATCACCGAGTCGGGGGCCGACATCCGGTCCCTCGCCGCCCGCGTCCCAAGCCTCTACGCGGAGAGCTCCAACGGCCGCGTTGCACCGCGCTTCTACATCCGCGGTCTCGGCAATACCGACTTTGACCTTGCCGCCTCCCAGCCGGTCTCCATCATCATGGATGACATCGTCATGGAGAACGTGATCCTGAAGAGCTTCCCGCTCTTCGACATCCAGCAGGTGGAAATCGCGCGCGGTCCGCAAGGCACCCTGTTCGGCCGCAACACCACGGCCGGCACCATCAAGTTCGACAGCGTGCGTCCGAGCCAGGACACGGACGGCCATGTCAGCGTGCAGCTGGCCGAACTCGGCACCACCAATGTCGAAGCGGCCTTCGGTGGCGGCCTGATCGACGATCTCCTGTCGGCCCGGGTCTCGGTCCTCATGCAGAACCGCGAGGACTGGATCGACAACGCCTATCTCGGCATTGACGACGCCATGGGTGGCTTCGAGGAATACGCCGGCCGGGCCCAGCTCCTGTTCACCCCGACCAGTGACTTCCAGGCCATGTTCAATGTCCACAGCCGCTCCCTGACCGGCACTTCGGCCATGTTCCGGGCCAACATCCTGACCCCGGGCAGCAATGCCCTGAACGGCAATTTCGATCGGGACCGGGTGTTCTACAATTCGACGTTCAACAACCCGCAGGGCTATGACAGCTGGGGCGCCAGCGCCCGCCTCGAATATTTCGGCGACGGCTATACCGTGACCTCGATCACCGGCACCGAGAATGCCGAAGGCTATTCGCTCGGCGATATCGACGGCGGCAATCCGACCGGTCCGGGCTTCATTCCCTTCCAGTCGGAAACCCAGGACGGCATCGACGATCTCGACCAGTTCACCCAGGAATTGCGCATCGCCACCGACACTGACGGTCCGACCAGCTACCAGGCCGGCTTCTACTGGTTCGACAGCGAGTTCGAGATCACCACGCTCGGCCCGAATGGTGGTTTCCCGCCGCCGACCACGGTGCAGCACACAAACCGCATGTGGGCCGTCTTCGGCCAGGCCAGTCACCAGGCCACGGACCGGCTCGAACTGTCCGCCGGCATCCGCTTCACCCACGACGAGAAGGACCTCGTCGCCCTGGCCTCGCCGCTGCCGGTCAGCCCGGTCAACGTGTCCGACGAGCAGATCTCCTGGGACATCTCGGCCTATTACGACCTCGACGACCGCCAGGCCGTGTTCGGCCGCGTGGCTCGCGGCTTCCGCGGCCCCTCCATCCAGGGCCGGGACATCGCCTTCTTCGGCCAGCCCTCCGTGGCCGACAGCGAGACCTCGCTGTCCTGGGAGCTGGGCTACAAGTCCGAGCCGCTTGACGGCCGTGCCCGCTTCAATGCCACCGCCTTCTATTACGAGGTCGATGACCTGCAGCTCTCCGCTGTCGGCGGCGGCGGCAATCTGGTCCAGCTGGTCAATGCCGATCGCGGCGTCGGCTACGGTGTCGAGATCGACAGTGAATGGCTGGTCTCCGACAATCTCTACGTCACCGCCGGTGTGTCGTGGAACGAAACCGAGCTGCGCGACGACACGCTTGAAGTGGGCACCTGCGCCCAGTGCACCGTGCTCGACCCGGATGTCGACTTCGACGGCTTCGCCGAAGTCGATGGCAATCCCTTCCCGCAGGCGCCCGACCTGATCCTGTCACTGACGGCGCGCTATTCCGTGCCGGCCGCCAATGGCGGCGAATGGTTCGTGTTCACCGACTGGTTCTACCAGGGTCGCACCAACCTCTTCCTCTACGAGTCGGCCGAATTCTACTCCGACGGCAATTTCGAGGGCGGCCTGCGGGCCGGCTATGCCGGTTCGTCGCGACACGGCTTCGACTACGAGGCGGCGCTGTTCGTGCGCAACATCACCGACGAGGAAAACCTCGTCGGCGGCATCGACTTCAACAACAATACCGGCTTCGTCAACGAGCCCCGCATCATCGGCGTGTCCTTCCGCGCCGACCTCAACTAGGGCGCTTCACAGCGCACATGGAAAAGCCCCGGACCAGCGGTCCGGGGCTTTTTATTTGCCGGGTCAGGCGGGTACCTACTCCCAGAAGTATTGCGGCGCCAGGGCGTCCCCGGTGACCACTTCTTCCATCGTCATCGGGTCGTACAGCCGACCGTTGAGCATCACATACTCGATCTCGTCGGTGTGCCCGATATCCTCCAGCGGGTTCTCGCGCAGCACCACCAGGTCGGCCAGCTTGCCGGCCTCCAGCGTGCCCAGATCGCGGTCAAAGCCGAGATGCCGCGCCGGCATCACCGTCGCCGTCTCCAGCGCTTCCAGTGGCGAAAACCCGCCGCGCGCGAAGGACCACATCTCCCAGTGCGCCGCCAGGCCCTGCTGCTGGCCGTGCGCCCCGATCGCCACGTCGACGCCGCGGCGGTACAGCTTGTGCGCCTCGCGGGCATTGTCGTCGTCGACGAAGTCCGCCTCCGGCGCTGTGGTGCGCCGCACCGAGCCGGCCTGCAACACACGCGGCGGCACGTGCTGCGACAGGATCGGGTGCTCCCACACATTGGTCGCCTGGCGCCAGTACGGATCCCCGGCCAGGCCGCCATAGGTCACCGTGATCGTCGGCACGTAGGCGACCTCGGTCTGCGAGTACATCTGCAGCACGTCCTCATAGATCACCGCCTGCGGCAGGTTATGCTCGATCGAGGTATTGCCGTCGGCCACCATGGCCATGTCCATGTGGTAGTTGGAACCGCCCTCGGCGACCACGGCCAGGCCCGCTTCCATCGACGCGGCAACCACCTGCTGGCGCTGGTCACGGCGCGGCTGGTTGTAGTTCTTGATCGAGTGCGCCCCCTGCGCCGCCAGCCGGAAGACGTGCTCTCGCGCATCGTCGATATCGTTGATCTCGGCATAGACCGAGGGCGCCCGGGCGCCATACACGATCTCGCCGGTCGAGAAGATGCGCGGCCCCAGATACAGCCCGGCCCGCTGGTACTCGCCAGCGGCAAAGATCTGGCTGGCCCGGTTCGACGGGTCATGGATCGTGGTCACGCCCAGCGCCAGATGGGCGATGGCGTTCCAGTTGGCCTCCGGGATCACGTCTCCGGTGCCCTGCGGTCCGTGCGCGTGCGCATCGATGAAGCCCGGCACGATGGTATGCCCGCTGACATCCACCGTGCGCGCGCCCTCCGGCACGGCGATATCGGCCCCGATCGCCTCGATACGGTTGCCATTGATCAGGATGGTGCCGTTCTCGATGACACCGCCATCCTCGCCGGCCATGGTGATCAGGCGAGCCCCGGTCAGCGCCGTATAGCCGCTCGGCCGGTCCGCCTCGACAGACATCGAAATGTCGATGCCGGAGGTCGGCGGCGTGTACTCCCGCTCACCTGTTGGGTCCGGCCGGATATCGGCCAGCGCCGCAGAATAGACCACCGGTCCCATCGACCAGTTGAGCTGTTCGCCGCCGTCAGACCAGTGGAAATAGGTGCCGCCATTGCCCGACACCTCGACCGTCGGCAGGGCCGAGCCGCTGGCGCCACCGGCCACCGATTGCGGCCCCGGCAGCAGCGGCATCACGAAGACATCGTAATTCTGCCGGAAGGCGACATGCCGCCCGTCCGGCGCCACCTGGTATTCCGTCACCATCTCGCCGGTCACATGCGTGCGCTCGTCAGACCCGTCCAGGTCAACCGAGACTAGACGGGCGCCGTCGCCGCCGCGCGTGAAGAAGACGCGGTCGCTCGAGGCCCCGAAATGCGGCAGCGAGCCACGCTCGACGACACGCTCCGCCGCGCCGCCCTCGGCCGGCACGACGTAGACACCGGTCGTCTCCGACCATTCCGGCGCGGTCAGGAAACCGCCGCCGGCCTTCTCGAACACGATATGTGTCCCGTCCGGCGAGAACCGCGGATGCCGGTAATGCCCCGGCTGCTCGGTAACCACACGCTCACGCCCGCCACGGGCGGAAATGGTGCGGATCGAGCCCAGTTCCTCGTCATCCCAGGCCACGAAGGCGATGGTCCGCCCGTCTGCCGACCAGGTCGGGAAGACTTCGCGGCGGCCCTCGCCGCGCGTCAGGCGCCGCGCCTCGCCGCCATCGGCATCGCGGATCCACAACTGGCCGAGGCTCTCGAAGACGATCTGGCTGCCGTCCGGCGAGGCCGTGGCGAAGCGCGGCATGCGCGTCTCGAAGCTGGCCGGTGCGACCTCGATCTGCGGCCGCGGCGGGTCGATGACATCGCGCGTATCGCTGATCTGGAAGGGGATCGCCGTCACCTCGCCCGAGGCCACGTCGACGCGGTGGATGCCGCCATCGGCCCAGTACACGATGGAGCTGCTGTCCGGCGTCCAGTCCATGTTGGGATAGAGACCGGTGACGCCCCAGGTCTCCTGCATGTCCTGGTCGACGGTCTCGACGATGCGGCGCTCCTCGCCGCTCTCCAGGTCCTTGATCCACAGCCCCGACCGGATGCGGTCACGGCGCACGAAGGCCATGTAGCGCCCGTCCGGCGACGGCGCAGGGCGCACCGCCCCGCCGGCCCCGGAGACCACGGTCGAGGTCTCGCCCGTCTCCAGGTCGTAGCGCCTGATGTTGAACAGGTCGGTATTGGAGTCCTGCGCGTAGATGAAGGTGTTACCCGGGGTAATGTTCTGGGTGTAGTAGACGCCCGTCCCGTCCGGCGCGAAGATCGGCTCGCCCAGCTCCTTCTGGAAATCCTCGTTGGGCCGTTCCACCAGCGCGATGCCATTGCCGCCCAGCACGTGATAGAGCCAGATCTCGCCGGTTCCGGCCGAGCGCTGCGTGGTGAAATGCTTGCGCGCCGCGATGTAATCGCCCGACGGGTGCCAGGTCGGATTGTTCAGCAGGCGGAAGCTCTCCTCGGTCAGCTGCCGGCGATTGGAGCCGTCGACATCCATGATCCATACATTGTCACCGCCGGCACGGTCCGACGTGAAGGCAATCTGCGACCCGTCCGGGGAAAAGCGCGGCTGGATCTCCCAGGGCAGGCCCGACGAGATATTGGTCGCCGCCCCGCCCGAGATCGACATCGTGTAGATGTCACCCAGCATGTCGAAGGCGATGGTCTGCCCGTCCGGGCTGACATCGAGCGACATCCAGGTGCCCTCGGTGACATTGATCTCGATCGACCGCGTCTCCAGCGGCGGATTGGCGACATCCCAGCCGGCCTCTTCAGCATCATCCTGAGCCAGCGCGGGCACCGATGCGAGCATGGTCGTTGCGGTCAGTGCCGCGAAAAATCGGGTCATGGTCTCCCCCTTGGAGTCTCTTGCTTCGGCGCGACCATAGGCTGACCCCGGCATGGCGGCAAAATTACGGAAATGTGAGATGTGGCCTTTGCGGCGAAATCTCCACCGCAACCCCTGTTTTCCCCGCCTTCATGGCGGGGCCTTGAAACCCCTCGGCTCAAAATCGCCAACCGATTGGACGCGCCCCCGGTCCCCATGACCTCCGGCGCCAAGTGTCCCATCCCCCGCATCCGCGCCTCCACACATCTCCGACCCTGCCCGGTTATCCCCCCGGACAGACCCCCGGCGGATATTTCGCCGCAGAAAAATCACAAGCTCTTGAAATTAAATGGGTTCGCACGAGAAAAAGCGGGGATAAAGAGAATTTCATCCCCGTTTTCTGGAATGCTCGCTGGAAGCGCACGGCGTGAGGCCGGGCACTAACCCGTCCCAAGGCGGGTGCCCGCAGCGCCCGCACCAGCCCATTCACCTCTTGCCGAGAGCCCGCCTCAGAGGGTCAAAGCTGTCAAGGGTTTCAACCGCGTAGCGGCCCTGCGGGCCCTTGACAGCTTTGACCCTCTGAGGCCCGCTGGCTGACAAGAGATCAATGGCCCTCTCCGCGCCTTGAGCACCTCAGGAACAACGCGTGTCATCCCGGCCGGATGGCCCGCGCAGGCGGGCCGGAGGGCCGGGACCTATACCCTCGCTGCTGCCACAGCTCGCCTCACGGCAGACACCGGGAGGATGGGTCCCGGACTTGCGCCCCGCCTTCGCGGGGCATTCATCCGGGATGACAACCACGAAGCAATTGAAACGAACGCCTAGTGCGCCCCGCCCATGCGCCCAAGCCGAACCCCGTAATTCACCGCCAGCCCGTATTCCGGGTCGTCATCGCTGTCGACCATGAGCTGGCCGGCCTTGCTCAGCAGGCGGTGGCAATCACGGCTGAGATGCTTGAGTTCGACCCGCTTGCCGGCGGTCTCGTACTTGGCCGCGAGGTCCTCGATGGCCTGCAGCGCCGACTGGTCGACGACGCGGCTGTCGGCGAAGTCGACGACGATGCGGTCCGGATCATTCTCGACATCGAACAATTCGCTGAACCCGGTCGCCGAGCCGAAGAAGAGCGGGCCTTCCAGGCGGTAGACCTTGCGGCCGGTCTCGTCGGTGGAGGTGCGCGCATGGATGCGCGAAGCGGCGTTCCAGGCATAGACCAGGGCCGACACGATGACACCGACAATGACGGCGATGGCGAGGTCGGCATAGACCGTCACCGCGGTCACCAGCAGGATCACGAAAGCGTCCGACTTGGGGATGCGGGCGAGGATCTGCAGGCTCTGCCAGGCGAAGGTGCCGATCACCACCATGAACATCACCCCGACCAGGGCGGCCAGCGGGATCTGCTCGATGGCCGCCGAGCCGACCAGGATGAAGAACAGCAGCATCAGCGCCGCCGTGACACCCGACAGGCGCAGGCGGCCGCCGGATTTCACGTTGATCATCGACTGGCCGATCATGGCGCAGCCGCCCATGCCGCCGAAGAATCCGGTCACCACATTGGCCGCGCCCTGGGCCACGCATTCGCGCGAGGCACCGCCGCGTCGCCCGGTGATCTCGCCGACCAGGTTCAGGGTCAGAAGGCTCTCGATCAGGCCGATGGCGGCGAGGATGAAGGCGTAGGGCAGGATGATCTGCAGCGTCTCAAGATTGAGCGGCACCATCGGGATGTGGAATTGCGGCAGGCCACCCTCGATCGAGGCCAGATCGCCGACCCGCGGCACCGGCAGGCCGAGACCGATGACCAGCGCGGCCACCACGCCGATCGCCACGAGGGGCGCCGGGACGAGCTTGGTGAATTTGGGCACGATCCAGATCAGCGCCATGGTCAGGGCGACCAGGCCGAGCGTCAGGACAAGCGGGAAACCGGTCATCCAGACATGCTCTCCGGTGACGGGATCGGCGACCTTGAACTGTTCCAGCTGGGCCAGGAAGATGACGATGGCCAGGCCGTTGACGAAGCCCAGCATGACCGGGTGCGGCACCATGCGGATGAACTTGCCCAGCTTGAGCACCCCGACGGTGACCTGGATGATGCCCATCAGCACCACGGTGGCGAACAGGTATTCGATGCCGTGCTCGGCCACCAGATGCACCATGACGACCGCCAGCGCGCCGGTGGCACCGGAAATCATGCCGCGGCGACCGCCGAACAGGGCGGTGATCAGGCACACGATGAAGGCGGCGTAGAGCCCGGCCAGCGGCGGCACGCCGGCCACGAAGGCAAAGGCCACCGCTTCCGGGACCAGGGCCAGCGCCACGGTCAGGCCGGCCAGCAATTCGATGCGGATGCGCGATGGTGTCAGGGCCGGAATTTCGCCCTCGCCACGGACATTGGAGGCGATACGATCGGCAAAGGCGGCCAAGGAGGTCTTGATCATCGGGAACGTCCGGTAGCGGCAGGTCGGGGCGGATGTGGTGGCGTCTTAGTCCGCACGCGCCCGGAAGACCAGAGACCGTGCTCAGGAATTACCGCTCGACACCGCTCCCGCCGGGCGTAAACCCGCTGCTAACCAAGCCTTTCAACCAATTGTTTTGCCTCCTCTGCCTATTCTGGCGGCAAGTTTCAGGGGAAGGCCATGGATCAGCTCAAGTCCATGCGACCGGTCAGCTACGGACCGGCCAATGACAGCAGTAATATCAGCGAGGCCAGCCGCGCCGATGCGGCCGCTCTGGCGCGCGCCCACATCCGGGCCCGCGACCGGGCCCCCAGCCATCGCCTCGACCGCCGGGCCCTCGGCCACAGCCTGCGCACCGTGGATCTGGCCACCATACTGGTGCTGACTGTCGCTGGCCTCCTCGCCGTTTCGAACGGTGATCCCTTGCGGCTCAGCGCCGGTGAAATGATACCCATGCTGGCCTTTGCCGTGCTCGCACCCGGCCTCATGGCCATGGTCGGCCTGTACCGCATCGCGCCGCGGGAAATCGCCGCCTTCCGGGTTGTCCGGGCCTTCATCGCCACCGGTCTGGCCGGCGCCGCCGCCATCGGCCTGGCCCGGCTTGCCGCTCCGGACATGGCCGCCCTGAGCGCGACATTCGCTGTCACCGCCGTCGGCGCCCTGGCCCTGCTCCAGACCATCTATGCCGGTTTCATCCGCCACTGGTCGAAGGCCGGCCGGCTGGCCCGCAATGTCGTCCTGGTCGGCGCCACGCCCAATGCGGCCAAGCTGATCACAGCCAATCAGGGCTCCGGCACCGTCAACGTTGTCGGAATCTTCGACGACCGCAAGGCGCGCGCTCCGATGGCCCTGGCCGGCACCCCCTATCTGGGGACCACCGACGATCTGTTCGCGTGGCCGCTATTGCCCGAGGTCGACCGCATTATCCTGACCGTGACCCCGAAAGCGGAAGCCCGCGTCCGCAGCCTGCTTGCCCGGCTGCGCGCCCTGCCGCACACGGTCTGCCTGCTGCTCGATCTGGAGCAGTTCGACCCGGAAGGGACCTCGCTGGAGGACATTGTCGGCGTGCGTTCGGCACGTGTATCGGGCTATGAGCAGCCCGTCGCCCGGCTGATCGCCAAGCGCCTGCAGGATCTTGTTCTGGCCAGCCTGATGCTGGTTGCGGCGGCACCTGTGATGGCCCTCATCGCTCTCGCAGTGCGCCTCGACAGCCGCGGCCCGGTCCTGTTCAGCCAGATCCGCGACGGCTTCAATGGCCGGCCGATCAAGGTGCGCAAATTCCGCACCATGCGGCACCGCGAACAGGAGGCCGACGCCCCGGTCCGGCAGGTCGAATTCGATGACCCCCGGGTCACCCGCCTCGGTCACTTCCTGCGCAAGACAAGTCTCGACGAACTGCCTCAGCTGTGGAACGTGCTGACCGGCGAAATGTCGCTCGTCGGTCCGCGCCCGCACGCGCCGAACATGCGGACCGGCGGCACCGAGACCTCCCGCCTGGTCGCTGAATATGCCCACCGTCACCGGGTCAAGCCGGGCCTCACCGGCTGGGCTCAGATCAACGGTTCGCGCGGCCCCCTGCACACCCCGGAAGCCGCACGCGAGCGCATCCGTCTCGACCTGGAATACATCTCCCGGTCCGGCTTCTGGTTCGACCTGTGGATCATGCTGCGCACGCTTCCGGCGCTCATGGGCGACCGCGTCAATATCCGCTGATCAACGCCGCAAACGTCCGGGCGGCACGTGCCGATTGGCCCGCCACGCCACACGCAAAGCTGCCAGCAAGGGCGAATAGGCGTCCGGCGCGTCGGCCCCCGGCTGATCGCCGTAAAGCGGATTGAACCGGTTCTCGCTGTCCTCGTAGACCCGCCAGCCCGTATCCCAGCGGAAGACCGCCCAGCCGGCGCCCGCCGCCTCCAGCGATGAAATACGCTGGCTCAGATAATCCGCGGCGCGCGGCGCCCAGCGCGACACCCCGAACTCCCCCATCATCCACGGCGTGTGAGCCGGCGGCACATAGGCCGCCTGCCACGGGGCGAAGCCGATGTGCCCGTCTGGATCCTGGTGCGTGTAGTCGCGCGGTGCATAGTCATGCAGCGCCAGCACCTGTCCGGGCACGGCCTGCAGGTCGAGCAGGCCGGCGAAGCGCTGGCTGGCATAGCCGTCCGGGCTGACCAGGAGCGGCGTCTCGCCGTCCTCCTCGCGCACCGCCCGGGCCAGCCGCCGGGCCAGGCGCGGCCAGTCAGCCGGCGTGTCGGCAACCCGCTCGGCGAGGCGCTGCGGGTCCCATTCCTCCAGATCCCCACCGTCCGGTCCCCGCGCCACCTGGTTGGCGTTCGGTTCCACCATCAGCAGATAGCCGGCGACATGGGCGTGGCCGCGATAGCGCCGGGCCACCCGGCGCCACATGGTCTCCCAGCCGTCCTGGGCCGCCTCCGATTGCCAGACATGCTCGTCGATCATGGAGGCCGGAAACCAGCTGCCCGCGCTGTCCCGGTGGAAGGTGAAATCACTGCGCCCGGGGCCCGAGCGAAAGCCGATGACGACGAACAGGCCGGCCCGTCCGGCACGCTCCACGAGGTCGTCCAGATGCGCCTCCATGGCCGCGTCAACCTGATAGGGCGCGGCGACCCGGCAAATGCCGGGGTGGGACAGGACAAGGAGGTTGGCCCCGGAGCGGGCGAGCAGGCGCAGGGCCTGGTCCGAGACCGGCGAGCCGGCCGGCCCGGGGCCGAGAAATTCCGGACCGTCAATGTCGCGGTAGACCCGGCGCTGACTGATCACCGCGCCGCGCAGCTGGGTGCCGCGCGAATTGTCCCACAGGTCCAGCTTGCTAAGGCGGGCCTGCGCGCCACCCGCCCCGGCCAGCAGGGCCAGTGAACCGCCGGCCCCCGCAGCCAGCACGGCGCGGCGGCTGGGCCCGGTCATGCGGCGTGGAAACCGGCGATGCGGTCCAGCTTGCGCAGGGCCTTGGCCGGCCAGTGCGCGGCCCGGCCCAGCGGCGCGGTCTCGGCCCGGCTTGCCAGCACGTCGCCGGCCCGCCGCGCCATGCCGAGGGCACAGGGCGCCGCCCAATAGCCGCTGCCGAGCGCCACCTGGTAGGAGGCCAGGTCCTTCTTGAACGCATAATCGCCCTTGCCCAGCTCGATCGTGGTGCAGCCCAGTTGCGCCGCCCAGCGGGCCGTCTCCACCAGCAGAAGGAGGCCGGGCGAGACATGGGCATGGGCCGGGCTGTAGGCCGGAAACCAGTATTGTACGGAGCGCTCGCTTCTCATGCCCACATGCACCGCCGCCAGCTCGCCATTGACGCGCAGGCTCGAGGCCACGCCGTTCAGACCCGGCCCGCGGCGCGCGAGAACAGCCTCCATCAGCCGCCGTGTCCAGCGAACCGAGAACACGTCGAACACGCCGGTCCGCGCATACTGCTCGCGCTTCCAGCCGAGCATCGCCGGCAACACGTCCGGAGCCCTGTCCTCCATGGTGAACACGGCCTCGCCCTCGAGCGTTTCCAGCTTGCGATACTTCGATCTTATATTGCGCACGATCTTCGAGCTGACCGCCCGGCGGGAGTCCAGCCAGGCCTCATAGCCGCCGCGTAGATCCATCATCCAGCCGCCTTCACGCGCGTGGACGAGGGGCTGGAAGGCGGCTTGCATGGCCAGGGCACTGTGAAACTCGAACACCGGGATGCGGGCCGCCGCCAGGCAGGCCTGAAGGTCAATTCGGCACCCCGGCTCCGCGATGACACCGTGCACATCACCCAGCGGCCCGGCCAGCGGACGGGTATAACCAAAGCGGCCGGCCTGCAGCGGAAGGAAACCACGCACCGCGCCGCCCTGCCTCATCACCAGGATCCGGGTGTCATTGCGCGCCTGCTCGCAGCACTCGGCGAAGTCCAGGCTGAAATAGGGACTGTCGAGCGCCGAATCTTCGCTCCGGAAGATCTCCCACGCGTCCCGCTCTGCCTGCGCCAGCGCACTCGGCGTTTCCAGCCTTGCCGTCCACTCTCTCATCACCCGGTCCTGCGCCCCCGCATTCATACGTCTGGTTGCAAGCCTGCTTACACCCAACGCATTAGCAGCCGGTGAACGAAGCGATGCGATGTCTGGAGACTGACATCGCGTGCGGATCGCGTGCCGCGCGGCATTCGACTTGCATGGCTCGCCTCGCAGGCGAACGGAGCGTTTCATGCTTGGACGGCATCTATTGGGGTATCTGCCCGTGCAGGCGGCACAGGCGGTGGTCGGGTTCGGCTCGGTCGCCATCCTGACCCGTATCATGCCGGCCGAGTCCTACGGCCAGTACGCCCTTGTCCTGGCAACGCTTTCCCTGGCCAACATCCTCACCTTCACCTGGCTGGAAGCCGCCGTAGCCCGCTTCCATGCGCGCGCGGTACAGCGCCGGCGCGAGCGCGAACACCTGGCCACCGCCTACGGCCTCTACGCCATCTTTGCCGCACTTCTGGTCGCTCTTGCCGGGCTCGCCCTGGTCCTGGTGCCGCTGGACGCGCCGCTCAAGGCCGCCTTCAGTTTCGCCCTGGTTTCGATGATCCTGCGCGCCGCCGCCCAGATCGGCATGGAGACGCACCGGGCCGCCGGCCGGGTCGCCCGCTACTCGGCCCTGGAAGCGGGCTATCTCATGCTCGGCTTCACCGTCGGCATCACCCTCGTTCTGACCACCGATCTGGGGGCCGCGGGCGTGTTCGCCGGAACCGCTGTCGCGGCGGCCTCGCTGCTTGTCGTGGACCTGCCGGTGATGCTGCGCCGCAGTCGTGGCGGCCGGCGCCAGCCAGCGCGCGCCCGCGCCTTTGCGCGCTATGGCGCCCCGATCTCGATGTCGCTGATCTTCGAACATCTCCTGTCGGTCGGCGACCGCTTCCTGATCGCCGCCTTCCTCGGACAGGGCGCCGTCGGCATGTATGCGGCCGGTTACGGCCTCGCCGACCGCCTGCTCGACATCATCTTCATCTGGTTCGGGGCCGCCGTCTGGCCACTCACCATCAAGGCGCTCGAGCATGAAGGGGTGGCTGCAGCGCAGGACGTGGCCCGCCGCGCCGCCGGACTGATGGGCCTCGTCGCCTTCCCGGCCGCCGCCGGGCTGGCCCTGATCGCCGGACCGCTGACCCATGTCCTGATCGGCGAGAGTGTCCGCGCCGAAGCCGCCACCATCCTGCCCTGGATCGCCCTGTCCGGCCTGATGAACGGCATGATGACCTATTATTTCCACGAGGCCTTCACCCTGAAACGGCGCACCGGAGTGATGGCCGCCATCATGTTCGGCGCCGCGGCCCTCAACCTGGGCCTCAACCTCGTCTTCCTGCCCCTGTTCGGCATTGTCGGCGCGGCCCTGTCCACCGTCATCGCCTACGGCCTGTCGCTCGCCGTTTGCGCTGTCATCGGGCGGCGCTATTTCGTCCTGCCCCTGCCCTGGATCGACTGGACCAAGGCCGCCCTGGCCACACTGATCATGGCCATGGCTGTGATTCTGTTGCCGGAATCGCCCTGGACCAGCCTTGACCTTGTTACCAAAACCCTAACGGGAGCAACGGTTTACGGGATATCAGCCCTTTTGCTGGATATTGCCGGATGCCGGTCATGGATCAGCGCGGCGCGCAGCTTGCTGAGACCGGTGGAGGCCTGAGACACACATGATGATGACGACAGACAACTCGGTGCGCGAAGCCACCAATACCGCCAGCACGGACCCGACGCCGCGCCTGATCTCGGTGCTCGTTCCGTTCTATTGCGATGATCCGGAACCGCTGCTGCGCACGCTCGACCGGCTCAATGCCGGTCGCCGCGACATCGAGATCGTACTGCACGATGACGGCGAGCCCGACCCCAAGCTCAATGGCCGCCTGTCGCGTCTGCTCGGCCGCCTCGACACGCCGGTGCGCCTGCTCACATCGCTGCGCAATCGGGGCCGTTCGGCCGGCCGCAATTTGCTCGCCGAGCGCGCCCGTGGCGAATGGCTGCTCTATCTGGACGCGGACATGCAGCCGACCGACGAGACCTTCTTCGAGCGCTATCGCGACCGCATCGAGAACGATGATTTCGATGCCGCTTTTGGCGGCTACCACACCGACTGGCCAAGTGACCCCCGCCTGTGGCTGCATGCCGCCCTGGCGCGCACCAGTGACCAGCACGACGCGGCCCGGCGCACCGAGATCGGCCCGACCGCGGTGTGCTCCAGCAATCTCCTCGTCCGGCGCTCGGTGATGCGTGTGGTGCCGTTCGACGAAGGTTATCAGGGCTGGGGCTTCGAGGATGTCGACTGGGCCGTCCGCGCGGCGCGACGCTTCGACCTCGTCCATCTCGACAACCCGGCCCGCCATGGCGGCTTGCAGGATGTCGACACGCTGCTCGCCAAATTCCGCGACGGGGCGGTCAACTACCAGCGCCTGATCGAGCGCAACCCGGAACTGGCGCGCCTGCCGCTGGCGCGCGCCGCCCGCTCGCTCGCCTTCATCCCGATGCAGGCGCGCCTGCGCGGCCTGTGGGCCGCCTTCGCCCGCAATGCCGCCCTGCCCGTTCGCCTGCGCACGGCCGGGCTCAAGCTGTGGCGCGCCAGCTGGACGGCGGAGATGATCCGATGAACCAGCCCTATATCCCGGCCGGATCGCTGGCGTCGGCGCTCAACCGACGCTGGGTGCGCTTCGCCGCTCGGGCCGAACTCGATGTCGCCCTCGACCACGCCATCGTCTCCTTCACCTTCGACGATTTTCCCAAGTCCGCCGCCACGGTCGGGGCCGTCGCGCTGGAACGGCGCGGCTGGACCGGCACCTATTACGCCTCGGCCGCCTATGCCGGCGGCGAGACCCATCACGGCCGCATGTTCGACGCCGGCGACCTGCAGCACCTGACCACGCGCGGCCACGAGATCGGCTGCCACACCTATGGCCATCTCGACGCCGCCAGGGTGCGCACCAGCGACGTCATGGCCGACGTGGCGCGCAATG
Organism: Maricaulis sp. CAU 1757; assembly: GCF_054482675.1. Lineage (NCBI taxonomy): Bacteria > Pseudomonadati > Pseudomonadota > Alphaproteobacteria > Maricaulales > Maricaulaceae > Maricaulis > Maricaulis sp. CAU 1757. Next base: position 90,397 of record NZ_JBTLRI010000005.1, on the reverse strand, counting down.
CCCGCGCCCTCGAAGCTATGGGGCTGGACCAGGCACTCGACAGCTTTGCCTTCCCCTATGGCGAAGCCAGCCCGGCGGCCAAGCGGGCCCTCGGCGAGCACTTCTGGACCTTGCGCGGCGTCCATGCCGGCATCAACCGGGCTCGTACCGACCGCAATCTGCTGCGCGCGGTACCGATCGACGGTGGCGAAGCCGGCATCGAGCGCGCCATCGAGGCGGCGCACAGCCTGATCGGTCACCCGGGCTGGCTGGTCTACTACACCCATGACATCCAGGCGCAGCCGACCGAATGGGGCTGCACGCCGGCCCAGTTCGAGCGCGTGTGCCGGGCGGTCGAAGCCAGCGGGGCACGGGTCATGACGGTGCGCGACGCCATGGCCACGATCGGAGCCGAGGCATGACCGTCTCGGTCATCCTGCCCACCTTCCGCCGTGCCGACGGCCTGCGCCGGGCGCTCGACAGCCTGCTTGCCCAGTCGCGCCTGCCGGACGAGATTATCATCGTCGACAATGACCCGGCCGCCAGCGCCCGCCAGGCCGTGGAGCTCGCCGCGGCCACGAGCCTGTGCCCGATCCATTACGTGCACGCGTCCGAGCCCGGCGTGGCCAATGCCCGCAATGCCGGCTGGGCCCGCGCCGGCGGCCGCCACGTGGCCTTTCTGGATGATGACGAGATCGCCAGCCCTGGCTGGCTGGCTGCCCTGCTGTCAACGGCGGACGAGCGCGGCGCGAGCGTCGTCTTCGGGCCTCTGCTCGGTGATGCCGGCGAGGCTTCCGGCCTGCGTGGCGCCCTCGCCCGTCGTGTCTATTCGCGTCCCGGCCCGGCTGAGGACAGCACGCTGGACGCGCCTTATGGCTGCGGCAATTCCCTGGTCGACCGTCAGGCCTTCGCGCTCGACGCGGCGCCCTTCGACCCGCGCCTCAATGCCACCGGTGGTGAGGATGACGCCTTCTTCGCCGAGCTGGCCCGCCAGGAGGCCCGTTTTGCCTGGTCGGCAGATGCCCATGCCGTGGAAACGGTTGATCAACACCGCACCCGCTGGACCTACCTGCTGGCCCGCAGTTTCGCCTTCGGACAAGGCGCCACGCAGAGCGCCTGGCAATATGCCCGTCACCCCCACCTGTCCGTCCTGGCCTGGATGATCATCGGCGTTGCGCAACTAGGCCTCTACGGTCTGGCCAGCCTGCCCGCCTTGCTGCTCGGAGCAAACCGCGCGGCGGCCCTAATCGACCGCGCGGCACAGGGGCTTGGCAAGGTGTTGTGGATGGATCGTTTCGAGCCCAGATTCTACGGTCCGGCGGCGGCGGCCTGAACCAGCCCCTCAGCCCGGCTCGGCGCCCCGCGCCCGCCTGTCGGCGAGCTTTGCCGCAGTGGCCACGAACAGCACCCAGGTGATGGAGTTCTGCAGCAGGAGATTGCTCTCCGAGATCGATACCAGGGCCAGCATGGCCAGGAAGGGCAGCGCCCAGTAGGTCTCGGCGCCACGAAACAGGCGTCCCGTCGCGCGCAGCAGGGCCCGGACAAAGACCAGCGCCATCAGCACCACGCCGGGCAGGCCGATCGCCAGCGCCGTTTCCAGCCAGCCATTGTGCGCTGTCGGGACCGGCCAGCTGGTCGCCTGGCGGACCCAGAAAACCGGTCCGTTATCCACGGTCCAGAACGCCATATAGCCATAGCCTGTCCACGGCGCCTGGCGGATCTGTTCGGCGAGCGCCACCCAGATATCGGTTCGACCGGTCAGGGTCGCATCACGGCCCAGCGCTTCCAGCGCCTCGACCGGCGCGATCAGCGCGATCAGGGTCACCATCAGCCCGAAGGTCAGCAGAGCAAACAGCATCAGGCTGGCAAAACCGAAACCGCGCCGGCACATGGCGATCCCCATGATCCCGCCCATGCCCAGAACCAGCGACAACAGGCCGGTCTTGGAGGTCGACAGCAGGACCAGCGCCGCACAGGCCAGGGTCGCGCCGAGCCACAGCATGCGCCGCTTCGGATCAATGATCATCGCCGCCAGGCAGGCCACGGCCCCGCGTCCCATCATTGCGCCCAGCGTGTTCTTCTCCCACCACACGCCCTTCCAGGCGCCCGCGTGTACGCCATGATCGATACCGATCGACGGCAAGGCGAGGGCAAACACGAAACTGGCCAGGGCGAGCAGGCCGAAGGCCGTGGCGAACAGCAGGATCAGCTTGCGCCAGGGCCAGCGCGAAGCCAGCCACAAGCCAAACAGCGTCGTCATCACCAGGGCGAAGGCGCGCCTCAGCGTGGTGTCCGGATCCAGCGACCAGGCGGTCGACGCCAGGGTCAGGCCGACCAGGCCGAGCAGGAGCGGGTTCTGCACCAGGGTGCGCAGAAAGGCGCCAGGTCGCGCCATAGCAAGCACCAGCGTGACGGCGTAAACCGGCAACCACATCAGGCGCAGGATGGCCGAATCCTCGGCTCCCTCGGCGCTGGCGAAGAGCGGCCCGATCAGACCCTGGGAAAACAGGAAGAGGAAGGCCGCCGCAGCCGCCCATTCGATGCGCCCGACAAAGCCCAGTGCCGGCGCCTGCCGCCAGGCGGTCAGGAAGGCCGGCTCGGGGGCGGCCACGACACTCACGCGGCGCTCCGCATCCCGCCCGCGCGATTGACGATGACACCGGCGACGACACCGCCGCGCGCCTCGATGGCGGCGCGGCGAGCGGCCAACCCGTCCGTGCGCTGCAGGCGCGCATCGGCGACCAGGATCACCCCGTCCAGATCCGTAACCAGCGGCATCACCGCCTTGGACTGGCCTGGCGCGTCAACAATGGCGAGGTCGATCGACTGACGAACCGCGTCCCAGTAATCCGGCGCCGCATGCAGGCCGGCTTCGCGTACCGACTGGGTCGAGGCTTGCAGCTCGGTGACAAACAAATTCCTCACGACCGACTGGCGGGCCACGATCCGGGCCGGCTTGCCGGTTGTCTTCAGGCTCCAGAATGGTGGACGTCCGAAGCTGGCATCATAGGCCGGACCGGTTACCCGTGCCGCCTTGGCCTGGGCATTGCCCGGAAGGTCCAGGTCATAGAGCCAGACACCCCGTCGCGAGCGCTGCGCCGCCAGCCGGGCCAGTTCGCGGGCCACGGTCGAAGCGCCAGCCCCCGGGCTCGCGCCCATCACCATGAGGGCTCGCCCCTGGCCACCGGGCCGGGCAATCGGCTCAAGGCCGTCAATGAGATGATGGAGTTCTTGCGTCAGGTTCATGGTTCTGGGCGGTCCGGCCGAATGTCACATTCGGCCCCACCTTGCCGCGCACGGGGTTAACAGCGCGCTTACGCTGTCCGGTCGCCGATGCGGGCCAGAACCGGCAATCCGTCGTAGGGATCACGCTCATCCTCGAGCGGTGCGGACCGCCTGTTCGGATGCAGGATTTCAACATTGTCCGTACGCGCCGACAGGCCGCGCGGCCGGGCCAGGGCATCCTCGGCCACATAAACCCGCCAATAGCCCCGGAGCAGACCGACAAGCGCCGCAATGCCAGCCGCCAGAATGAAGGACGCGACCAGTCCGATCTTTTTCATCGACGAACCGTCCAGCGGCGGTGTCGCCCGGTCAATCACCCGCACCGCATCGGCCGAGCCCAGCCCGGGTGCCCGGCGCGACGAAGCCGAGGCTTCGAGGGCCGCCAGTTCCGCCGCCGCCGTCTCTGCCGCCGCCACATCCTGGGCCAGCAGCGTGTATTCCGACTCCAGGCTGCGCAGACGTGTCACCTCGGTACGACTGTCACGCAGTTGGGTTTCCAGAGAGGCGGCCAGAGCCGCCGCCGCGCCGGCATCGGCCTCGCGCGTCGCCAGTTCCGACTCCAGCGTCTGGCGCACGGGATTGGCGCCTGTGCGCCGCTGACCTTCACCATCTGCCGCGCCGGTGGCGATGAAGTTCTCCAGCGCCTCGATCTCGCGCTCCACCGCCGCCACGGCCGGCGCGCCCGGCTGGTAACGCGACAGCAGGCTGGCCCGTTCGGCCCGGCGCTCCAGCAAAACGCCGGACACGCCATTCTCGACATAAAGCTCGATGTTCGCGGGAATCTGGTTGAGCCGCTCGCGCAGCGCCGACGCGCCGGCCAGCGCCGCGTCTCGGCTGGCCCGGGCGGCATCGAGCCGGTCGGTAAGCCCGCCGACCAGGTTTTCCATGGTCGCTTTCTCGGTCTCGAAATTCGAGAGGTCATGCCGGCGCAGGAAGGCATCCAGGGCCGCCTGGCTGTCCTGGACAGCCGCGTCGGCGCGTATCCGCCGCTCACCCAGACCGGTGACCCCGGTCTCGATCAGGATCTGCTCGCGATAGGCCAGATAGGCATTGACCAGGGCATTGAGCACAAGCGCAGAGCGTTCGGCATCTGCGCTCGTGAACGTAGCTGTAAGGACCGAGGACTGCGGTTCACGTCCGACCGAGAAACCGCCACGCAGGGCTTTCAGCGCCGCCGTCCGGCCGCTGCCCGTGACCGGCTCGCCCAGGATCGCCTCGGCGCCCAGCGTCTCCAGCGCCAGCTGGCGTACGGCCGCCGAACCGAGGAGCTGGCTTTCCGACTGCATCACCTGGTCGAGCATGAAGGCCCCGCCCAGTCCCGCCGTTGACGGCGTCGGGTCCTCGTCAAGCAGTACCAGGAGGCGAGTCTCGGCTTCATAACTCGGCTTCAGGAGGGTCAGGCTGGCAACCACGCCGATGGCGAAAATCACGGCGAAAACCAGCGCGATAAGGCCGCGCTCCAGCCAGCCCAGCGCGACCACGTCAAACAGGTCCAGCTCCCGCCTGTGCGGCAGGCCGGGCCCGGTCGGCCGGTCAGGGGATCGGCCGGAATCATGAGACGCGCGAGTCATGCCTGCATAAGAGCCGCTTTCCGCTTAATTTTTTCTTATCCATGGGGGCTCAAAACTACGGTCCTGACAGTCGATCCCGAAGGACCAGTCATGCCCGTACTCCGCCCCGGCCTGTGCCTCGCCGCCCTGCTCGCCACCACGGCTTGCGCCAGCGGTGCTGGCCCGGCCACGCACCAGGCCTGGACCGATACGCGCTTTGCCGCCTGGCAGGACACCGATCCGGCCTATCGCTTCTACCCGGGCGACAGCATTGACGTGACCGTGCACTCGGCTCCCGAGCTGTCTCGCACCGTGACAATCGGTCCGGACGGCCGGGTCGCACTGCCCCTCCTGCCCAACCTCATGGTGGCCGCAAAAACCGATGTCGAGATCGCCAACCAGGTTGCCGACGCCTATGCGCGCAACGTGCTGGTCTCGCCCATCGTCGAGGTGCGACGCGGCGAGCTGGCGACCCAGAACATCCTGGTCGGTGGCCAGGTCAACACGCCTGGCCTGGTCGAGATCACCGGCCCGGTCGGCACGCTGGAAGCCGTCATGCTGGCCGGCGGCTTCCGCGACACCGCTGCCCGCGGCGAAGTGGTCGTGCTGCGCCGCCAGCCCGGCGGCGACCTGATGATGCGGACGGTCAATCTGCGCGATGCCCTGGCCGGCCGCGCCGGCAGCGACACCATCCAGATCCGCCGCCACGACATCGTCTTCGTGCCGCGCTCCACAGTGGCCGAGATCAATGTCTTCGTGGAACAGTACGTGACCGGCATCATCCCGCTCGACCAGGCGTTCTCCTACGCCATCGCCGACGCCATCACGAACTAGGTGCACGCTTGGCCAGGAGCAAACCGGACCGCGCCGGGCGCACCCGTGAGGCCCTGAAACCTGGACAAAGAATAGGGCGCCATCAGCGCCCCACCTGCCCATTCATCCCTTGCCGAGTCCCCGCCTCATTCGCTTCCGCCGGTCAAGGGGCATGCCCGCGCAGCGGCGACAGAGGCGCCCTTGACCGGCGGAAGCGAATGAGGCCCGCTGGCTGACAAGGGGTCAATGGCTCAGCCCGCGCTTTCGCGCGCAGGCCCGACCTGGCGTTCCAGCGTTACACGAACGGGCCGCCGCCGCTCGCGTCCGCACCACAATTTCTGGAACCCCCTCAACCCCCGCGACAGCCATCCCCTGCCATCGCCGTCCCGCCTGCCGGCGCGCGTCAGCGCGGCGCCGGCATTGCGGACTGTCTGGTGAGAGCGTTGCCTAGTGGCGGGTCGACAGCCATTCGCGCGCGGCGCGCTGGGCCGCGGCGACCTGGGAGGTCGACATCTGGTCGGAGATTTCGGCGCGATAGTATTTCGCGGTGTCCGAACCCATCAGGGCCGCCAGATTGAACCATTTGTGCGCTTCGACATAGTCGATCTCGCCGCCCTGGCCCGTGGAATACAGGATGCCCAGCTTGCACAGGTCTTCGCCGTTGGGCTCGGTGTTGGCGGCGTCATGCGCCTGGGCCGTTTCTACGTCCGTGAATGCCATGGGATTCTTCCCTTCTACTCTACACTGGCGGACCCGATCTTCTGATCTGTCATCCGCACCACCATCCAGTCCGAATGCCTTCGAACGGATGTGATCCTGAGCAAAGAGGATTGCATTAAGGTTAAGGGAAATCAGGAATAATACGCCTTAAGTATTTAAATCCGTTAGATTTTCCTACCAAGTAATGAATGCGAGACCCAAGCGTCCAATGTATTCAAGCGACTGGCCTTGCGCATCTCGGACGGAGTCACGAGGCGCACCAGGGTCAACAGCAGAACCAGGCAGGCCGCCGCCAGTGCCAGCACCAGTCCACGCGGTACTGGCGGCCAATCGCGCACACTCGGCGCCGGCATGACCGGGACCAGTGCGGACGGCCCCAGCTGTTCCAGAATGGCCAAGGTCCGGATCCCGGCCAGAGTGCTCAGCCCGGTCAGCTGACGCAATTGCTCGGCCGACCCGGCGGCACTGAGAATGCGCACCGCGAGAAGCGGCCGCATGGCATCGCGGACGCGCGCCGCATCGCGCAGCACTTCGGCCAGTGCCACAGCGTCCTCGCCGGTCAGCGCCATGGGCACCAGGACAGCCCGGGCCCGTTGCGGCGCCGCAAAGATGAAATCGAGCCGGGCGTTCCCCTCCGCCAGATGGTCGAGCACGCGCTCGGGTGGCAGCAGGCGGTCCACCAGGCCCAGAAGCTGCGATTCCAGCCCCGGCGCCAGCTGCCCCGCCGTGCGCGCCGCCTGCAGGATTTCCGCCCCCTCGCGCATGTCGTCAGACGTGCCGGGCAGATCAGCCAGGCCGGTTTCCAGAACTGCCAGCGCCAGGCGCAGCCGGTCGGGAGCCTCGCGCGGCACGATGCCGCTGGCACAGCCGGCAAAGCGCGCCGGTGCCAGCGAGCAGGCCTGGATTACGAGGTGCCGCGGCCCGCCATACAGTCGCCCGACCCGCGCCCGGTCGGTCATCACGCCGGGAAAGGCAGACAGTTCAAGTTGGCCGCGATGATCACCGCGAAAGAAATCGGTCACACCCTGCTCTGCCACCGAGGCGGAAAACAGGTTGTCCTGGTATCGTTGGACGAGCTCCGGCGGCGCGAAGACCAGCTCCGGCGGCTCCAGCTCCCGCGCCCGACCTGCCGCCAGGCTGGCCCGGTAATGCTCGTCCAGTAACGCAGTGCGGTGCCACAGCGCACCGGCCCGCAGGCGGGCATCGACCGGAGCGGGATCACCACCCTCTGCCAACTGCGCCAGGGCCAGTCGTTCGCGGCCGATCAGATCGGGACCCAGCGCCGCCCAGGAGCGGAATGCATCCATGTCCGCCCGGCGCCAGGTGCTGACCCCGTCGGCAGAAACCACCTCGCCATCGAGTGCCGCCTCGAGCCGCAAGCGCCACACGTCATAGGCATCCACCCCGGCCGGAAGGCTGGCCTGGAGCGCTTGTTGCAGACGGTCACCTTCGCCCGGCGGCAATTCTGCAACGGCGCGCAAACCGCCGACCTGGCCCAGCCAACCCAGCGCATACCACCCAGCGACAATCAGCGCTGTCGCCAGCCAGACCAGCTGGAATCCCTTGAACACGGCGCGCCAGACCAGCCAGGGAAACAACCGAAGCAGCGGCGCCTCGAAGGGTGAGACAGTGTCGGCGCGCAAGGCTTCGACACGGGCCAGCCGGGCCCGCTCGCGAGCGGTCAGCTCACCACCCCAGAAGCGCCGCGCTGCCGCGTCCCGGTCCCCCATGTCACTGATATCGGCCATGCCAGATCGTCTCCGACCCGGACCAAACCGTGTTCGCGCGATGCTGGCAAGCCATTGCCCGTCTCAGGCGAGCGCGGGCGCCATCCAGGCTTCAGCCCTTGTGCGCCCGCTGGCCGAACAACAGGGCCCGCGCCTTCTTCGCGTCCTCGCTGTCCTCGTCGAGCCGGGCCCGCAGCTCGCGGCCCAGATCGCGGCCGCGCTTGACCGCCGGTCGGGCCTTGATGCGCTCGTGCCAGGCGCTGAGGCGCGGGAATTCCTCCATGTCCTGGCCCTGGCCTTCCGGCAGGATCCACGGCCAGATAGCCATGTCGGCGATCGAGTACTCGCCGGCCACGAAATCCCGGCCATGACCCAGCACCCGCTCGACCACGCCATACAGGCGATTGACTTCGTTGGTGTAGCGGTTGGCCCCGTATTCCAGCTTGCTCTCATCCGGTTCGATCTTCTTGGCATAGGACCGGAAATGATGCGCCTGTCCCGCCATCGGTCCGAGCCCGCCGACCTGCCAGAACAGCCATTCCTCGACGGCAATGCGCGCCCGCTCATCATCCTGCGGATAGAACTGCCCGCTCTTGCGACCGAGATATTGCAGGATCGCGCCGCTCTCGAAGATGGACACAGGCTGCCCGCCCGGTCCGTCCGGATCGATAATGGCCGGCATGCGACCGTTCGGGCTGATGGCCAGGAATTCCGCAGTGAACTGTTCGCCACTGCCGATATTCACCGGCTTGAGAACATAGGGCAGCCCCATCTCCTCGAGTGCGATGGACACTTTCCATCCGTTCGGAGTGGGCCAGTAATAAAGTTCTATCGGATCAGCCATGCCGCCGGGTCTCCCTTGCTAGACCCGTGACAATTGGGTCCCCGCCCGCGACGATCAAGTCTGCGCTGCGATCACGGCCGCGTGTGTACACAATGTCCTCTTGGCAGGACTGGCCTCAGGGCCTATTCCCCACGCCAGACCAGATACAGGCCCAGAAGAATGTCCCAGGACCCGACCCTTTCCCGTTTCGAACCGGTGTCGATGAAGCTGCAGGCGACCGACAAGCAGCGCTTCGCCCGCGAGCTCGGCCGCAGCTTCCGCGAGTACGGCTTCGCCGCCATCTCCGACCACGGGCTCGACGAGGACCTGATCCGCCGCGCTTACGGCAAGGCCGAGGAATTCTTCGCTCTGCCGGAAGACGCCAAGATGAAATACTTCATCCCCGGCGGTGGCGGCGCGCGCGGCTACACGCCCTTCGGCAAGGAGATCGCCAAGGACGCGTCACACGTCGACCTCAAGGAGTTCTGGCATGTCGGCCGCGATCTGCCGGCCGGCCACAAGTACGAGCAGGACATGGCGCCCAACCTGGTGCCCGACGAAGTCGACGACTGGCGCCCCGTCGTGCACGGCCTGTACACCGCATTCGACCGCCTCGGCGTCAAGGTATTGCGCGCCATCGCCCTCGACCTCGGCCTCGAGGAGACCTTCTTCGACGACACGGTGAAGGACGGCAATTCGGTGATGCGCCTGCTCCACTACCCGCCGGTCAAGGGCGATACGGGCGGCTCCATCCGCGCCGAGGCGCATGGCGACATCAACACCATCACGCTATTGCTCGGCGCCGAGGAACCCGGCCTCCAGGTGAAGACCCGCAGCGGCGAATGGGTCGACATGAACCCGCCGCCCGGCTGCCTGGTGGTCAATATGGGTGACATGCTGGCGCGCTCGACCAATGACGTCCTGCCCTCGACCCAGCACCGCGTCGTCAACCCGGCCGGCGCCCGCACCGAGCATTCGCGCTATTCCATGCCCTTCTTCCTGCATTACCGGCCCGACTACATGATCGAGACGCTGCCGGGCTGTGCCGGGCCGGACAATCCGGACAAGTATCCCGAGCCGATGCGGGCGAATGACTTCCTCAACCAGCGCCTGCGCGAGATCGGCCTGTTCGACTGACACCGGCCGGCGCCTCGAGGCGATCTGCCGACGGCCGAACTGTCTCTTGTTCCCGACAAAACCCCCGACGCCTTGAGGTTTCAACCCGTTATACCTCGGGCGGGTGGTCCATCCCTGGCCTGACGGGAAGACGCCAGGCTGGAGTTTTCTGTTGCCAACAAACTGGCTGGCGTGATGGGTGGGGTGATGAGCATCCGATCCGATCAAGGGGAAGGCTGTCTGGCCCACCTCCTGCCGTGCGAGCTGGCCTGATGCGGACCACGCGCCTCCTCGCCCTGCGCCAGGCCACCGCCGAGGTGCACGAGGCGCTGCACCATGCCCCGCCGTTCGCCCGCATGGCCGCCGGCCGGGCCAGTCGGCGCGATGTCGATCACGTCCTCCGCATGCACTGGCATGCCTGGTCGGGCTTCGACCATGAAAGCGCGGATCGCGTCTACTCGGACGCCTTCGCCCTCCCTGCCGCCGGCCTGTTTCGCCTCAACCAGCTCGCCGCTCTTGTAGCGCCGCGGGCCACCACGCCGCCCGACCCCATCCGGCCCGGGGCCGCCCTCGGGGCCAGCTATGTGTATCTCGGCTCGAAGATGGGCGGCGCCATCCTCGGGCGCCAGCTGGCCGCGGCGGGCTTTCTGGACGCCGCCGCCTACATGGCCCCCGGCGAACATGACCGCCGGAACTGGCACCGCCTCGGCCCGGCCATCGACAGCCTGGATGCTGACGGGTTCAGGGCCTGTCAGCGGGCGGCCTGTGCAGTATTCGAGCAGTTCCGGACCGCCAGTCACGAGGCCGCATCCGCCGCTTGAAAGCGGACGCTTCTCGTCACCCGGTCAGCGTCATGAAACAGTCCGGGGCACGCTCGCCGGCTACCGGAGGTTCAGACTTCGGCCATGCCACCGTCAAATGGCTCGACATCCGGACCGGCCACGTAACTGCCAAGGCGGGCCGCCAGCATGTCGAGCTGGCGCTCCCAGAGCCGCCGCGCGGCTTCGCCCTCCTCTCGAGCGCCCTCATCGGCACGGTGCACGAAGGTCAGCTGGCAGCCCGTGCGGAAGGGGATGCAGGTGACCACGGCCTGGCTCGACCGCTCCAGACTGCTGCTTTCGGAACGCCCTTCCCGATAACGGAATTTGAGCCGCGTCGGCGCGTTGAATTCGAGAAACTCGCCAACGTGGAACTGGTCGCCGTCCTCGGCCCGGTCGACGATGATGAAGCGTCCGCCGACCCGGGCGTCGATGTCACAGCGCACCGCTTCGCGCCCCGGCGAGGTGAACAGCCAGCCCCGGGCTTTCGCGGCTTCCGTCCAGGCCGCGAAAACGGTCTCCGGATCGGCTTCGATATAGCGTTCAAGGGTGAAGGTCGCGACGTCGGTCATGGCGCATCTCACGGCTGGGGTTGGTCCGCTTGCAACGCGCATCGGCGAGGAGAGTTCACGCGGAGTTTCTCGATTTGATATCCCCCGGCGGACGGACGGGTTCTTGTCCGAAGCGAGCGGGCTGAGGTATACTACCTGAAGGGGAGGACATGTCATGAACCCGTCCACACTGGCGCCAACCGGGCGCGCAGACCGTCTCGACAGCCTCGACATCGTGCGCGGCTTCGCCCTGTTCGGCATCCTGCTGATGAACATCGTCGCCATGGGCCTGCCTTTCGCGGCCTATTTCAACCCGGCGGCGCTTGGCGAACCCAGTCCCGCCGAACACACCACCTGGTTCATCACCCAGACTTTCTTCGAGGGCTCGATGCGGACCCTGTTCTCGATGCTGTTCGGGGCCGGCTTCGTGCTCCTGCTCGACCGCATGCAGGCGAAGAATCTCGGCCTCATGGGGGCCAAGATGTATGCCCGCCGCATGCTGCTCCTGATGCTGCTCGGCATCGTCGACATCGCCCTCCTCGCCTGGGGCGGCGACATCCTGTTCGCCTATGGCGTGGCCGGCCTGCTGCTGGTGGTTTTCTACGGCTCGAAAATTCGCGGCCTGGTGGTCTGGGCGGTGCTGATCTCGCTGATCATTTCCGGCTTCAATTTCGCCGGCGGCATGAAGTTCGCCGGCATGGGCGCGGCCTACGAGGCCGCCATCAGCCTGCAGGCCGAGGGCGGCGAGCTCGACGAGGAGCAGGTCGAGCTGCTGGAGACCTGGCCGGACAAGATCGCCTTCATCGAGCCGAACGAGGCGGCCATCGCCGAGGCGCTGGACGCCCACGCGGGCTGGGCCAGCCTGGTCGGGGCCAATATGGGCGAACGGTTCGGCATCCCGGTCATCATGTTCGTGATGTTTTCCATCCTCGATCCGCTCGGGGCCATGCTGGTCGGCATGATCGCCTTCCGTCTGGGCCTGCTGCAAAATCGCTGGAGCGTGCGCGCCCTGGTCATCCTCACCATCGCCGCCGGGGCCGTCGGCCTGCCGGTCAACTGGATGGAAACCCGCGCCATCATCGACAGCGGCTACACCATACACGGTTTCTTCGAGTCCCTGCGCACCTACGAGATCGGACGCTACACTCTGGCCTTCTTCTGGCTCGGCATCTTCCTGCTGCTGTGCAAGAGCCCGCTCATCGGCCTGCTCAAGGCCAGCGTCGGCGCCGTCGGCCGCATGGCCCTGACCAATTACCTCGCCCACTCGGCCATCGCCCTCATCCTGTTCGTCGGCCTGGGCTGGTTCGGCGAACTGGCCCGCCACGAGCTCTACTACGTCGTCGCCGGCATGTGGGCCTTCAACCTGGTGTTCTCGATGGCCTGGCTGTCGGTCTTCACCATGGGCCCCGTCGAGTGGCTGTGGCGCGCCGGGACGTACGGCTACTGGCCGCCGTTGCTGAAGGGCAAGGGCAAGCCGGTCAGCCCGGCCGTGCCGCAGCCGGGGATGTAGGCCAGCCCGAAACGAAGGATGCGGACGCACCGCGCCCGCACCTGCCCATTCATCTCTTGCCGAGATGACGCCTCAGAGGGTGAAAGCTGTCAAGGGTTTCAACCGCGTAGCGGCCCTACGGGCCCTTGACAGCTTTCACCCTCTGAGGCCCGCTGGCCGACAAGAGATCTATGGTCCTCTCCGCGCCGTCGCGCGTTGCTGTCGCCCCAACGGTGTCATCCCGGCCGCATGGCCCGCGGAGGCGGGCCGAAGGGCCGGGACCTATACCCTCGCTCTCCGACCAGCGCGCACCATCAACCGACACCGGGGTAATGGGTCCCGCACTTCATCCCCGCATTCGCGGGGCATCCATGCGGGATGACACCGATTGGATCTGGAACCGCGAGGATACCCCGGACCCTACCCCAGCAACTTCTTCCGCAAAATCTCGTTCACGGCCTGCGGATTGGCCTTGCCCTGCATGGCCTTCATCACCTGGCCGACGAACCAGCCCATCGTCTTGGGCTTGTCCTTGACCTTGGCCGCCTGTTCCGGATTGTCGGCGATCAGCTGGTCGACGACCTTCTCGATAGCGCCGGTATCGGTGACCTGCTTGAGACCGCGGGCTTCCACGATCTCGGCCGGGTCGCCGCCCTCGGCCCACAGGATCTCGAACACGTCCTTGGCAATCTTGCCGGAGATCGTCTTGTCCTCGATCAGCGCCACCAGGCCGCCGAGCTGGGCCGAGGAGACCGGGCTCTCGGTGATCGTCAGGCCTTCCTTGTTGAGGCGGCCGTAGAGCTCGTTATTGACCCAGTTGGAGGCCAGCTTGGCATCGCGGCCCTCGGCCACTTCCTCGAAATAGGCGGCGCGGTCCTTGTCGGCCGCCAGCACGGCGGCGTCATATTCCGAAAGGCCGAGCTCGCGCACGAAACGTTCGCGCTTCTGGTCCGGCAGTTCGGGCAGATTGGCCCTGATCTCGTCGACCCAGGTTTGCTGCAGCTCCAGCGGCAGCAGGTCGGGATCGGGGAAGTAGCGGTAATCATGCGCCTCTTCCTTGGAGCGCATGGAACGCGTCACGCCGGTGCCGGCATCGAACAGGCGGGTTTCCTGGTCGATCTTGCCGCCCTCCTCGAGGATGTCGATCTGGCGCTGCGCTTCGTACTCGATGGCCTGGCGGATAAAGCGCAGCGAGTTGACGTTCTTGATCTCGCAGCGCGTGCCGAGATGGCCGAAATCGCCGGTCTCGCGGAATTTCTCGTAGGCGCCGGGCTTGCACACCGACACATTCACATCGGCCCGCAGCTGGCCCTTTTCCATGTCGCCGCCGCACGTGCCCAGATAGCGCAGGATGGTGCGCAGCTTGGAGACATAGGCCGAGGCCTCTTCCGGCGAGCGGATGTCCGGCTTGGAGACGATCTCCATCAGCGCCACGCCCGAGCGGTTGAGATCGACATAGGTCGAGTTCGGATCGAGATCGTGGATCGACTTGCCGGCGTCCTGCTCAAGATGCAGGCGCTCGATGCGCACGGTGAAGCGCGACCCGTCATCGCGCTCGCACTCGATCTCGCCCTCGCCGACGATCGGATAGGCGAATTGGGAAATCTGGTAGCCCTGCGGCAGGTCCGGGTAAAAATAGTTCTTGCGATCGAAGCGGGACCACAGATTGATCTCGGCATTCAGACCCAGCCCGGTCTTCACCGCCTGCTCGACCACTTTCTCGTTGATCACCGGCAGCATGCCCGGCATCGCCGCATCGACCAGCGAGACCTGGGTATTGGGCGCTGCACCAAAGGCCGTCGCCGCGCCGGAGAAAAGCTTGGCATTCGACACCACCTGGGCATGGATCTCCAGCCCCATCACGACTTCCCAGTCCCCGGTCACACCCGGCAGGCGATAGCTGTGTTCGGTCATGACTGACCCTTCCCTCTCAAATACGTCCCGATGGCCTCCAGGACGCCATCGATATTCTCGTCCACCTCGCAATTCCATGCCCGGTGAACGGCAAATCCTCGGCGATTGAGCCACCGGTCGCGCTCCGCGTCGCGCCTGCGGTGGTCATCCTCGCCATGCTGGCCACCATCGATCTCGACCACGAGCTTCGGATCGAAGCAGGCGAAATCGACAATGTACGGCCCGAGCGGCACCTGCCGCCGAAACTTGTACCCCTCGGCCTTCAGCGCCCTGAGTGCACACCACACCCGAACTTCCTGCGGCGTCATCGCCTTGCGCATGTTGCGCGCCATCCGAACCGAGCGCCCAGTCATGCCGGCCTCCTTCCGTTGGAGAGAGCCTGGTACAACGTCAGCCGGTGGGGCTGTGACGGTCGCTACAGAGGTCCTCCCCCTTGATGGGGGAGGTGGATCGCCGCTTCAGCGGCGAGACGGAGCGGGTGAACCCCGGTGCCCGACACGGCCAGCACCGGGATTCACCCCATCCGAGCCGCATGCGCGGCCCACCTTCCCCATCAAGGGGAAGGACCTAGGTCCGGTGCTCATCCTCCTCGTCCTCATCATCCCATCCGGGACGTTCATCTTCCGGCGTATTCATGGCGGCGGTCAGGACGCGGCCGGCCATGGTCACGGTCAGGCCGAACAGCACGAAGCCCAAGCCCGGCACCATCAGCGCGATGGTCCAGATGGCCACCGGCTCCAGTTCGACAAGGCCGCGATAGACCACGGCTCCGGCCAGCAGCAACAGCGCCCCGACCAGGAAGGCCGGTCGGGCCAGCTTGACCGCCGGATGCGGCACCGCACTCAAGACTTGTCTCCGCGGCTGCGGCCCGGAGCCGGCACGAAAGTGCGCCACGCGATCGCCGCAGACCCGGCGACCAGCGCCAGCCCAAGCACCAGCGCCAGCACGTGGCCCAGGGTCGGCACTTGCAGCGTCGTCGCCGCCGCCCACAGCGCCACCAGACCATAGGCCGCCACCGGTATGCCGAAGACCAGGCACATCAACGCCACCGCCAGAGCGATAAAGCGGTTGAGCCAGTCCGGCTTGGGGGGCGGCGACAGGTCGCTCATGACGCTACCACCAGACTTTCGGTTTGTGATTGAAGGCCGCGCTGTCCTCCAGCGCCGCGCCGACCTTGAACATCGTCTCCTCGTCCAAGGCGCGCGAAATCACCTGCAGCCCCAGCGGCAGACCGTCCTTGTCGAGCCCGGCCGGCACCGACATCGCCGGCACCCCGGCCAGGTTCGCCGTCACCGTGAAAATGTCGTTGAGATACATCGCGATCGGGTCGTCCGACTTGGACCCCAGCGGGAAGGCCGCCGACGGCGCCGACGGGGTCAGGATGGCGTCGACCTTCTCGAAGGCCTGGTCGAAGTCCTGCAGGATGCGCGTGCGCACCTTCTGGGCGCGCAGGTAATAGGCATCGTAATAGCCGGCCGACAGCACATACGTGCCGATCATGATGCGCCGCTGCACCTCGTCACCGAAGCCCTGGCCGCGGGTCCGCTCATAGGTCTCGGTCAGGTCCTTGCCTTCAACCCGGTTGCCGAAGCGCATGCCGTCATAGCGGGCCAGGTTTGACGAGGCTTCCGCCGGCGCCACGATGTAATAGGCCGGCAGGGCATACTTGGTGTGCGGCAGCGTGATGTCGACGATCTCGCAGCCGGCCGCCCTGAGCCAGTCAATGCCCTGCTGCCAGACCTCGTCGATCTCCGCCGGCATGCCGTCCATGCGGTATTCCTTGGGCACGCCGATGCGCAACCCCTTCACGGATTGCCCACACGCCGCCGCGAAGTCCGGCACGTCATTGGGCAGCGAGGTCGAGTCCTTCGGGTCATGCCCCGACATGGCCTGCAGCAGGATGGCGCTGTCCTTGACCGTCTTGCCGAACGGGCCGGGATGGTCGAGCGAGGAGGCAAAGGCCACCGTGCCCCAGCGCGACGTCCGGCCATAGGTCGCCTTGACCCCGACCGTACCGGTGAACGCCGCCGGCTGGCGGATCGAGCCGCCGGTATCGGTACCGGTCGAGCCAAAGCACAGATCGGCCGCCAACGCCGCCGCCGAACCGCCCGAGGAGCCGCCCGGGGTGAGCATCTCGCCCTCGCTGCGCGTCCACGGGTTGTTGACCGGCCCGGTATTGGCCGTCTCGTTCGACGAGCCCATGGCGAACTCGTCCATCGAGGTCTTGGCCAGGAAGACGCCGCCGGCCTCCCACAGCTTTGCCGTGACGGTTGACTCATAGGTCGGCTTGAAGCCCTTGAGGATGTTCGACGAGGCCGACGTGTCGACGCCCTCGACGGCGAACAGGTCCTTGATCGCCAGCGGCACGCCTTCCAGCGCCCCGCCCTCGCCCTTGGCCAGGCGCGCATCGGCCGCCTCGGCCATGGACATCGACTTGTCCTCGTCAAATGCCGTGAAGGCGTTCAGCTTCGGCTGCGCCGCCTGGCAGGCGTCCAGTGCCGCACGGGTCAGCTCGACCGACGACACGTCGCGGTTCTTCAGCTTCTGCGAGACATCGGCAAGGCTCAGTTTGAGAAGATCGCTCATGCCGCCTACTCCACGCTCTTGGGAACGACGAAGAAGCCCTCATCGGACTTCGGCGCATTGGCCAGCACCTTGTCTCGGCAATCGCCATCGGTGATCTCGTCGGCGCGCTGCGGCAGGGGGAATTTCACCGGCGTGGTCATGGCTTCGACGCCATCGACATCGACCTCGTTCAACTGCTCGATCCAGCTGAGGATTCCATTGAGCTCGCCGACCAGCGTCTCGACGCGTTCGGTGGGTTCGGCAAGGCGGGCAAGACGGGCGATGCGACGCACGTCATCGGCGGTGACGGACATGGGACAGGCACTCCGGATAATCGTGGCGCGTTGAGTAGCAATCCCCTTGTTGCAGCGCAAGAAAGCTTGACGGCAATCCCTGCACGCGCGAACACCCGGGCATGCCCATCTGCGACCTTGCCGAACTGCCTGCCGGCCCCCTCCTCGCCCTCGATCCGGGCACCAAGACCATCGGCGTGGCCGCCTGCGGCGCCTCGCGCGGCCTCGCCACGCCGGTCGAAACCATCCAGCGCGCCAAGTTCTCCGCCGACGCCGAGCGCATTTTCACCCTTTATGACGAGCGCAAGGCCGTCGCCCTGGTCATCGGTCTGCCCCTCAACATGGACGGTTCGGACGGCCCGCGCGTGCAATCGGTCAAGGCGCTGGCCCGCAACCTGCTCAAGCTGCGCGACCTGCCCATCGCCTTCCAGGACGAGCGCCTGTCCACCTTCGAAGCCGAGCAGCACCTGATCAGCGCCGGCATGCGCCGCGATCGGCGCAAGCAGGTCATCGACGCCCACGCCGCCGCCAACATCCTGCAGAGCGCGCTGGACCGTCTGGAGATGCAGCGTGACTGAGGCCTCGACAGAGAGCGCGCTATCCGTTCCTTCCCCCGCCCCGCGGGGGAAGTGGCCCGGCGCGCCGCGACGGGCCGATGGGGGCCGAGGCCGCCAGGCCGAGGTTCTCACCGACGCACCGCCCCAGGTCCTCCCCCTTGATGGGGGAGGTGGATCGCCGCTTCAGCGGCGAGACGGAGCGGGTGAATCCCGGTGCTGGACGCGGCTGGCACCGGGATTCACCCCATCCGCCCCGCATGCGCGGGGCACCTTCCCCATCAAGGGGAAGGACCACGCTGCAGCGCGCTCCCGGCGAAAGGCGCGTCCATGACCCCCATCATCTCCGCCCTCGTCCCGGTCTTCGGCGTCATCTTCCTTGGCTGGCTGCTGCGCCGCTCGGCACTGTTGCCCGAATCCAGCTGGGGTCCGATCTCCCGGCTCGCCTATCTCGGCCTGTCCCCGGCCCTTCTCTTCTCCTCCATCGCCTTTGCCGACCTGAGCCAGCTCGAGCTCGGCCCCTTCATGGCTGCCGCCATGCTCGGATTTGTCGGCATGGCGGCCCTGACCCTGGCACTCAAACCCCTGCTGCGCATCCCCGACCCGACCTTCACCTCCCTGTTCCAGGCCACCAGCCGCTGGAACGGACTGCTGATCCTGGCCATCGCCATTGCCCTGTTCGGCGATCGCGGCGAGGTCCTGGTCGCCCTGGTCATGGTCGCCTCGATCCCGCTGGTGAACATCGAATGCGTCGCCGTGCTGTCGGTGTGGGGCACCGGCGCCGCCCCGCAATGGCGCTCGATCGGCTACCGGATCATCACCAATCCGCTGATCCTCGGCTCGGCCGCCGGCGGCATCGTCAACCTGGCCGACATTCCGGTCCACCCGATCCTGGCCGATACCATCGCCCTGACCGGCCAGGCCGCCCTGCCGCTGATCCTGCTCGCCGTCGGCGCCGGCCTCAACTTCACCGCCATGCGCGCCCGCCCGCGCCTGCTCGGCCTGTCGGTCTTTATCAAGCTGATGATCGGGCCCCTGGTGTTCTGGGCCATTGGCCGGTCTTTCGGCATCGAGGGCGTGGAACTTACCGTCCTTCTCCTCACCGGTGCCTCGCCCGGCGCCGCTTCGGCCTATGTCCTGGCCCAGCAACTCGGCGGCGACGCCCCCTATTCCGCCGGCGACATCACCGCCAGCGCCCTGTTCTGCTTCGTCACGATCCCGTTCTGGCTCTGGCTGCTGGGTTGATAGGGGGCTTGGATCACCGGCCAAGCAGCTGCGCATCACCGGGTACGAAAAAGGGCGCAACCGCGCCCACCCAACCATTCTTCCCTTGCCGAGACTTCGCCTCAGACGGTTTTCCGGGTCAAGGGCGCGGAGCGCCGCTGCGCGGGTATACCCCTTGACCCGGAAAACCGTCTGAGGCCCGCTGGCTGGCAAGGAAACAATGGCTCACTCCGCGCCGTGGCGCTGCCTGATCAAATCTCAAGCCACACGCAGACCTCAATCCACCCCAACCACCGTGCTCCGCCGCTCCAGCTGCACCACATCCCGCCAGCGCCCCGCCATCGGCCCGTAATTCATCCGGCCGAGACCGCGCCGGACGCCGAGCCGCTCGAACCCGCAGCGCGCGTGCAATCGGAGAGACGCCTCGTTTTCCGCGAAAACGCCCGCCGTCAGCGTCCAAAGGCCGGCCGCCTCCGAAGCCCCTACCAACGCTTCCAGCAACAGCCTACCCACGCCCTGCCCCGCCGCCTCCGGCGCGACATAGACCGACACCTCCGCCACCCCGCCATAGACACAGCGCGAGGAAACCGGCGACAGCGCCGCCCAGCCGACCACCACCCCGCCGCGTTCCGCCACCAGGCGTGGTTCCGGCAGTTTTGCCGCGTCAAAGTCCGCCCAGTCCGGCACCGCCGCCTCGAAGGAGGCATGGCCGCCTGCCAGCCCGGCGCCGTAAACCGCCAGCACGGCCTGCGCATCTCCGTCCCGCATCGTCCTGATCCGCGTCATCCCGTTCTCTTTGCGCATCATTTCACCCCTCGCACGACAAGCCTTGCCTCGCCTGCCCCCCGCCTCTATACCGCCGCCACCGACCATCAAGGGCCACACTTCGGGAGACGGGATGAGCCGCGCGGAATTTTCCTACGACTTTCCCCACCGCCGCCTTTTGTCGGTGGCCGATCTCAACCCCGTCGACATCCAGCTCATCTTCGAACGTGCCGCCCACTGGCGCCAGCACAATGCCACATTCGGCGCCACCAGCGACGCCTTGGCCGGACTGACCGTGCTCAATCTGTTCTTCGAGCCATCGACACGCACCCAGGGCTCCTTCGAGATGGCCGGCAAGCGGCTCGGCGCCGACGTGGTCAATTTCGCCATGGCCTCCTCCTCCGCCTCCAAGGGCGAGAGCCTGACCGACACCGCACGAACTCTCGCCGCCATGCGCCCCGACATCATGGTGGTGCGCCATTCGGCCACCGGCGCCCCGGCCTTCCTGGCCGATCGCACAGGCCTCGCCGTGGTCAATGCCGGTGACGGCATGCACGAACACCCCACCCAGGCCCTGCTCGACAGCTTCACCCTGCACCGCCACTGGGGCGAGGTCGGCGGACGCCGCATCCTGATCGTCGGGGACATCCTGCACTCCCGCGTGGCGCGCTCGAATATCGGTCTCCTCAACATCCTCGGCGCCGAGATCCGCCTGTGCGCACCGCCCACACTCTTGCCCAGCGATGTCGACCAGTGGGGCTGCGACGTCTTCCACGACCTCGACGAGGCCCTGACCGACTGCGACGCCGTCATGGCCCTGCGCCAGCAGAAGGAGCGCATGAACGGCGGCTTCGTGCCGTCCGGGCGCGAGTTCTTCCACCTCTTCGGCCTGACCCACGAGCGCCTCGAAGCCGCCTCGCCCGACTGCCTGGTCCTGCATCCCGGGCCGATGAATCGCGGCGTCGAGATCCACTCGCGCCTCGCCGACGACCCCGACCGCTCGGTTGTCCTGGAACAGGTGGAAAACGGTGTCGCCGTGCGCATGGCGGTGCTCGAACTGATCGGCGAAACGCTGCGGCGGGAGGCCGGAGATGAGTGACTGCCTGGCTATCATCAATGCCCGCCTGGTTGACCCCGCCAGCGGCCATGACGCCCCGGGTGGGGTGCTCGTCGAGAATGGCTGCATCGTCCAGGTCGGTGCAGAGATCGATCGCGACGCCGCTGACGAGGTCATCGATGCTCGCGGCCGCATTCTCGCCCCGGCCCTGATCGACCTGCGCTGCGCCCGCGAAGCCGGACTGACGCCGGACGGTGAGACCCTCGAAAGCCTGCTCGCCGGCGCGGCCGTGGGCGGGATCGGCACACTGGTACTCGCCCCCAATGATGACAGCCCGCTCGACAATGCCGGTGGATTTGCAGGCATGGCCAAGAGCTACGCCTCCAAGCGTCCGCGTGTGCTGACCGCGGCCGCTGCCACGACCGGCCTGCGTGGCGAGCAAATGGCCGAGATCGGCCTCATGGTGAAGGCGGGCGCCGCCTATATCGCCAATGGCGACCGCCCGGTCGCAGATGCCCGCCTGATGCGTCGCCTGCTCGCCTATACCAGCCAGTTCGATACCTGGCTTTCGGTACGCCCGGCCGATGCCGACCTGTCGAGTGGCGCCGTCGCTCTGGAAAGCGACTGGTCCGCCCGCTTCGGGCTGCCCTCCGAGCCCGCCGTGTCCGAGCGCATCGCCATCGGCCGCGACGCCGCCCTTGCCGAACTTTCGGGCGGACGCCTGATGATCGACCGCCTGTCCACCGCAGCCGGACTGGAAGCGCTGCGCCAGGCCCGCGCCCGCGACCTCGAGATTGCCACCACCGTGGCGATCGCCCATCTCAGCCTCAACGAGGTCGATGCGGGCGGCCTCGACAGTGCCTTCCGCATGGATCCGCCCTTGCGCAGCGAAGCCGACCGCCTGGCTCTGGTCGAGGCCGTCGCCGCCGGCGATATCGACGCCGTGGTGTCCGACCACCGCCCGACACCGCTTGACGACAAGGGTGAACCCTTTGCCCTGGCCGCGCCCGGCACACTGGCCGTGGAAACCCTGCTTGGCGCCCTGCTGGGCCTGGTTCACGACGGCCAGCTCGACCTGCTTGACGCCCTGCGCGTGGTCACCAGCGGCCCGGCCGACCTACTCGGCCTGCCGCAGGGCCGCATCAGCGAGGGCGCCCCGGCCGATCTCATTCTCGTTGACGGAGACGCGCCCTGGGTCTGTGACCCGGATCGTTTCCGCTCGCCGCGCCGTAACAGCGCCTGGGCCGGACGCCGTTTCCAGGGCCGGGTCTTGCAAACCATCGTGGGCGGCGCAACAATGCACAACGTGAAGGTGTAGGCATGCTCGCACTTAACATCGCCATCGCCGCCATTGGCGGCTACCTGTTCGGCTCCATCCCCTTCGGGCTGGTCCTCACCCGTCTGGCCGGACTCGGCGACATCCGCGACATCGGCTCCGGCAATATCGGTGCCACCAACGTGCTTCGCACCGGCCGCAAGGACCTGGCCGCCGCTACCCTCGTGCTCGACGCGGGCAAGGCCGGTATCGCTGCGGCCGTGTTCTGGGCCCTGCTCGGTACCACGGCCGGCCTGGTTGCCGGCGCCGCGGCCTTCATCGGCCATTGCTACCCGGTGTGGCTCAAGTTCAGGGGCGGCAAGGGCGTCGCCACCTATGTCGGCGTCATGCTGGTTGTCATGTGGCCGGTCGGCCTTGTGGTCATCGCTACCTGGCTGGCCACCGCCGCCCTGTTGCGCATGTCTTCGCTCGCCGCCCTCGTGGCCGCCCTCGGCGCGCCGATCGCCGCCGCTGTGATGGGCCGCCTCGACGTCGCCCTCATGGCAGCTGTGCTCACGGCGCTCGTCTACTGGCGCCACCGGACCAATATTGCCCGCATCCTCGCCGGTAACGAGCCCCGCATCGGCGCCGAAAAGAAGGCCGCCGAAGACAGCGAGACGACGGCGCCGCCGCCCGACCCGGCGTCATGAGTGGTGCCGGGCCCGGCTATGGCGAAAGGATCGCCTGGCTGCGCCTGGCCCGCACCCGCGGCATCGGTCCGGTCGGCTTTGCCCGTCTCCTGGCCCATTACGGCACCGCTGCCGATGCTCTGGATGACCTGCCAGCCCGCTATGCCCGTGCCGGGCGGCCGCCGCCCAGCCCTCCCGGCAGAGACAGTATAGAGACCGAGCTTGAGCAACTCGCTGCCGGTGACGTCGCCTGCCTGACCGGACTCGACCCCGCCTATCCCGCCTGGCTCGCAGCCATACCCGATCCCCCGCCTGTGCTACTGGCGCGCGGCGACCTCAAGCTATTGGATCGGCCGTGCTGCGCCATGGTCGGCGCCCGCAACGCCTCGGCGGCCGGAATGCGCCTGGCCCGTGAACTGGCACATGGCCTTGGCCAGGAAGACGTCTCCGTGGTCTCCGGTCTCGCCCGCGGAGTGGATGGCGCCGCCCACGCCGGAGCGCTGGAGACCGGCACCGTCGCCGTCCTCGCCGGCAGTCTGGACTACATCTATCCACCCGAGCATGCCGAGCTGCACGCCGCTATCGGCGAGACCGGCCTCCTCGTCAGCGAAATGCCACTGGGCAGCATACCCACAGCCCGTGACTTCCCGCGCCGAAACCGCCTGATCTCGGGTCTTAGCCTGGCCACTTTGGTCATCGAGGCGGCCATGCGCTCGGGTTCGCTGATCACCGCTCGCCTCGCGGGCGAACAGGGCCGCGAGGTCATGGCTGTGCCCGGCTCACCGCTTGATCCTCGCGCGCGCGGCTCCAACCGCTTGCTGCGCGACGGCGCTCACCTGGTCGAGACTGTGGACGATATCCTGGCCATCCTCGCAGCTGCACCCCGCCAGCCTGCACAGCGCCCGCGCCGCCCTGGCCTGACCGAGGATGGGCTGGGGTTCGAGCCGGAGGGCGACCCTCCGGCGGAACCGCTCCCCGTCAAAGATCCAGACCTTGCAATCATTGATCGCGCCGCTGCCGTGGATCGCGTCGCCGACCTGTTGTCTCCAACTCCGGTCTCACCCGACGAGCTGGCCCGGCAGGCCGGCCTGCCCAGCGGGCTGGTCACCGCAGCCCTGCTCGAAATGGAGATGGAGGGAAGACTTGCACGCCTGCCGGGCGGTCTGGTTCAGCGCCTCGAACCCGTCCACTGATGCACCGCCGCCTCCAGCTCAACCATTAGCGCTGCGACCTCGACCAGAGCCGAAGTACGGGCAAGGCCGGAAGCGTGCGCCGCGTCACTGATCCGCCGCAGGCGGGCCGCCAGCTCGGCTCCGCTGTGAGGCACGACTTGCCCGCGACCGGGTGAACGGCCGAACAGGTCGCAATCCTGGTCAGTTGGCCGGGCCAAGAGCGCCCTCCGAAAGACGGAACCACCCTACATTCGGTCAGCAACATGCACAACCTTGAATTAGGGCTCAGTCGTCCAGCGACCCGAGCAGTACGTCGCGTGCTTCCTGGACCTGGCGGGCCAGTCCGGTCGAGCCGCCTCCCGTGTCGGGGTGCAATTTCTTCATCAGGTTGCGATGTGCCTGGCGGATTTCCTCAGCCGTGGCCTCTGGCCCGAGCCCAAGAATTTCCCGCGCCTCACGCTCGGTCATGGCCCCCTCTCTCGGCACCGCTCGCCCGCTGTCCCGGTCGCCTCGGTGCTCCTTGTTGCCGCCACGCTGGGCGCCGCGCCCTTGGCCAACGCTCAGACCCAGCATTGACAGACCGAACAACCCGACGGGAATGCCCAGCGGCGCCGCGCCGCGTAACACCATGACCAGTCCGGCCAGCAACGCGCCGCCGCCCAGAAGCATCCGCACCATGCGCGAGGCCCGCTCTGTTTTCTGCCGAGAGAACCAGGCCGCCGCCCCTAGGAGCACAGCCAGAACCACAAGACCGAGCAGAAAAGGAGCCATGATCAGAACGGGATGGCCGCGCCCTCGAGGCCCGGCAGTTTGAGGACAATCAGCAAGTCACGCAATTCCTGGCGCGCCGCGACATGGCTCATGGTGAAGGTTACCGTCGAGCCGTCTTCGGTCAGGTCCAGAAGCGTCAGGCCGAGCGGAAACAGCTCGCGGTAAATGACCCGTTCGGCAAATCCCGGCGCGAGCCGAAAGCCGATCCGCTGAGACAGCATTTTCAGTCCCTCGCCAACGCGCCGCTTGTTGCGCGCGTCCAGCATCGAGATGCGGTTGCGCATGACCACCCAGTCGATCGAGCGCTTGTGGAGGGCCGCCTTGCGCTTGCGGCACTCCCAGACCATTTCGCTGTACAGGCTGGGCCGGCCAACCTGGTAAGTCTCCGGGTCAATCTCCGCCAGCAGGTCGAAATCGACAAAACTGTCATTGACCGGAGTGATCACGGTGTCGGCGCTGGAATGGGCTAGGCGCGAATACAGCGTGTCCGCCCCCGGAGCATCTATGACGATGAAGTCGCAACGCGTCTTGAGATCGCTCAGCGCCTCTGAGAAGCGCTCGGTTTCCTCTTCCTCCACGAGGTCGAGATCGCGCTGGGCGCTGGGCGCCAGAGCCAGCTCGATCGGACATGGCAGAGACAGCTTGTGGCGCTCGCTCCATTGCTGGCGGTTCATCAGATAGCGGCCGAAGGTGCGCTGGCGCAGGTCGAGGTCGATAGCCCCGACCGTCTTGCCCATGCGCATCAGGGCCACCACAAGGTGCATGGCCACTGTCGATTTGCCGGCTCCGCCCTTTTCATTGCCCACAACGATGACGTGCGCCGCCTTGACACCGTCACCGACCCGACCAAGCGGGCGCGAAGGCAAACGGAAACTGGTCTGTGACGTCATCTGGCTTCACCCCTGACAGCAGGCCGGTCCGCCGGCGCCGTGCGCCGGTCCGTCTTCAATCTCCCTGCCCCGGACCGTTATCCGCCATGCGCCGCCCGGTGAAGTCAACCGCGCGGCAGTATTCACCCGCAGCCTCGATGACCACACAGGCCCGGCGCGCCTCCTCACGGCTATCGAACGGTCCCGCTTTGAGGCGAAGGAAGCGTCCTCGCTCGGCCAGATCTGCGGCCTCCAGCCTGGGCTCCAGACCCGCCAGTCCTTCAAATCGCGCTTGCAGCGCCAGCCATCCTGCCGCGGCCATGGCCTCGCTGCGATAGGATGCCAAGTGTACCGCGTGCATCACGCTTGGTGCGGTTTCCAGGGCCGTTGGCGCTTCTGGCCACTCCGCCCCGTTACGTGCCGCTGACTGCGGTTCAGCGACCGGTGCTCCTGCAAGCGCCAGCGAAAGCGCGACCAGCTCGGCCTCGACTTGGTCCAGGGCCAGCGGGTCTTCCTGCGCCAGCCGCATCAGTTCGCGGCCGGTAAGCATCGCCAGGCGGGCTTCCCGGTCCATCTGCGCTGTCGGCGGTGCGCTGAGCGGCAGCGCATAGGGGTTGGACGGCTGTGCATCCGGCGCCGAGGCGCAGGCGGTCACGGCGAGCAGGCTGATAAAAACGGGCAGAAATTTCATGCCACGCGGTGTAGAACGAGTCGGGCCAGATCGATGCATCATGGCTGCTGAGTATTTACTATCCTTGTCGCGACCGGAAGCCCCATGCTCAACGCCCAGATTCCCCATGCCACGACGGTTTCAGCCCTGCGTGCCCGCTTGCGCAGCTGGCGCGACGAACGCCTGCGCGTGGGCTTCGTACCGACCATGGGCGCCCTTCATGCCGGTCACCTGGCGCTGCTGAAACTGGCCCGCGCTCATTGCGACCGTGTCGTGGTTTCAATATTCGTCAATCCCAAGCAGTTTGCTGCCGGCGAGGACCTCGACACCTATCCGCGCACCCTGATCGACGACGTCGAGAAACTCGCCGCTGCCGATTGCAGCCTCATCTACCTGCCTGACGAGAGCATTATGTACCCGGACGCCTTCGACACCCGGGTAAGTGTCGGCGGACCGAGCGCGGGCCTCGAGAGCGATAGCCGTCCCCACTTCTTCGATGGTGTAGCGACCGTCGTTGCCAAGCTGTTCAACCAGGTCCGTCCGGACATGGCCTTCTTCGGCGAGAAGGATTACCAGCAATTGCAGGTGATCCGACAGCTCGCGCGCGATCTCGACTACGGCATCGATATCATCGGTGGCGAGACCATACGCGAGAAGGACGGCCTCGCTCTGTCCTCGCGAAACGCCTATCTCGGCGCCGAAGAACGCGAACGCGCCAGCCACCTGAACCGCATCGGACAGGCATTTGCCGACGCGCTCAGCCGCGGCATGCCGGTCGCGAGCGCGACCAAGACTGCGAACAGCGAAGCAGAAGGCGTGTTCGACGCCGTCGACTATTTCGAGGCCCGCGATGCGGACACCCTCGCCCCCCTCGACGACGGCGCCATCGAGCGGCCGGCCCGGGTACTGGCCGCGGTGCGCATCGGCAAGACCCGGCTCATCGACAACTGGCCGGCGCGACCGGCATGATGCGTATACTGCTCGCCCTTCTCGCCCTGACAGCGTGTTCCGCCCAGGCTCCGGCTCCCGGAGAAAATTCCTCCGATGCTGGGCAAGCCGCTATGCAGGGATCTGCGGAACCCGCGTCCGAGGCACCTGCCACACTGGCCGCCCCCGCGCCGATTGCCGTCCCCGAACGCTGGCGCGCCGAGATTCTGGCCGCTTATCCGCACGATCCTGAAGCCTTTACCCAGGGCCTGTTCTTCAGCGATGGGCAGCTGTTTGAGAGCACCGGCCAATATGGCGAGTCGACACTACGCCAGATCGACCTCGAGACCGGCGAGGTGGTCCGTCAGCATGCGCTGGAACCGCGATATTTCGGCGAGGGCTCGACCCGTTTCGGCGACATCATCTACATGCTCAGCTGGCGGTCCGGCACCGGCTTCATGTTTGATGCCGATAGCCTCGAGCCGGTCGACACCTTCAGCTATCCCGGCGAAGGCTGGGGCCTGACCCGTGATGACAGCCATCTCATCCTGTCCGACGGCACCGCCCGCCTGCGCCGCCTCGATCCGGAGACCCTGCAGCTTACGGGCACGCTGGATGTCACTCTGAATGGCCGCCCGGTGCGCCGTCTGAATGAGCTTGAATGGATCAACGGCGAGATCTGGGCCAATGTCTGGCAAACCCCCATTATCGTGCGCATCGATCCGCAAAGCGGCGTGGTCACCGGGCTGGTCGACCTGTCCGGTCTTGTGCCCTCTGGCTTCGAACGCGAACGCGACGCCGTTGCCAATGGCATCGCCTGGGATCCAGAAACCGACCGCCTCTTCGTCACCGGCAAGCTGTGGCCGGAAATCTATGAGGTGCGATTGATACAGGTGTCGCGAGCCGACTAGATCAATCACACCTAAGCACTGATCTGGTTGCTCGTCCTCCATTCTGCTGATCGGTCACGGTCTTAACGCCCTACGGCCAGCTACGGGAGCGCGCTACCAGGCCCCGATCTCCATGAGCTTTGCACGCAGTTCCGGTGGCAGATCCTCGCCGCCCGCGCCCGGTGCGAACAGGTCGCGCGGTGCGTCTTCCGGTTTGAGATAGCGCCAACCCTGAAACGGACGCCGCGGCGATGGCGCGGTACGGATCACTTCCGGGCTCATGATGATGGCGCATCGCTTGATGCCATCTCGCCCCTCGACGCGTTCGAGTGACACAATCTCGGAGCGCGCCTGGATGGAACCGGCGATCACCCAGTACAGCGAACCGCCATCTTCCACTTCGTCCTTGCGCGCCGGCATCATGCGCGTCACGTGCATCATCACGTCCGGCTCGCCGGCCGCCTTGCGCGCCGCCGATTCGCGGACGCGCTCGGCTTCCAGCGCCTCGACCGAGGGTATACCGACACAGAGCTTGATGAGATGCAGGGCCATGGCTTCAGTCTGGCCGATACGGCAGCGCCATCAAAGCGCCGGTCGCACCCGTACTGCCGCCATCAGGCGTGGGCTCGGTCGACAAATCCGTCCGGCGCATCAGGATCGATGTCGAAGGTGCGCTCACTCTTTGGCATCGGCCGCTCGGTCGCGCCGAACAGCTTGAGCTTGACCTTCAGCGCCATGGCGAAGGCCTGCTTGGCGAGCCCTGCGACCGTGTCGGTGCGCGTCGACTCTGGTTGCCAGCCCCAATGCCGGCGCAACCAGCCATTGGTGTACAGCACCGCATTGGCACGGCGCGATTCCGGCGTTGATATCTCGAACGGCACGGAAACATTGAGATCCGACTGGTTCTCGATCCGGTGCGGCCCGTGTAGTGGCCAGTTGGTCGCCATGCCGGGGTGCAGATCGACCGTGAAGGCGTCCTTGTCCCAAGCCGGGTCGAAGGGAATGTCCTCGGTCTTGTCGTGGTGCAGCACCGATTCCATGTCCAGCGGATTGAGATAGGGCTGGCGTGGCGGATAGGTGCGAAATCGCTTCACCCCGCGCATGTGCCAGAGCATGGTTTCCGACACGTCGGAGTGCAGGAAGACCTGGGCCCGCGGCGAGGAGATCAAGATTCCCGCCTCAGACTGCAGCGGCCGGAAACCCGGCGAGGCCTTGCACATGTCTTCCAGCATTGCCTCGAAGATCGGCCGGTACTCGGCGTCCCCGTCCATGGCATGGCGCAAATGAATCCAGAGCTTGCCCGTGCGCACCACTTCCAGCAACTCCAGGCCGCTCAGCGAACCGGGGTCGCCAGCCCGCCAGCTGTCATGGTCGGTGGCGTCATCGCCCATGGTGCAGAAGTCGATCAGGTCACGTGGATGGCGCTCGATCAACGCGGCCAGGGCAAGGTCGGAGAACAGGTGATGTTCGTGGTAGTTGTGCCGAACCACCATCGGCTCTCGGCGAAACTTCCGCTTCGCCTCGTCCGACCAGCTGCTGGCAAACCGCTGCATGAAAGTGTCGCGCATTGAACCGACCTCCACTGTTTGCCCCAGAACAGAGCAAAACCGGTGCCAGTTTCGCGTAGAACGGGATATTATCCGACGGATCCCAAGCCGCCGCGTCGCCCGCATATCCTGATCAGGGCCGCGTCTCCCTCGTCACTCGACCATTTGGCCAGAATGACCGTTGCCGTGTGATTCGATCTGAAAATTTGGTTCGGGTGAAAGGGATGTCCCTGGGTTGCCGCCCTAGGCCGCTGCTTCGTCTTCCTCCGCGAGGGTGACCAGCACATCCCCCTCGGCGACCTGACCGCCCTCGCTCACCGAAACGTCGGAAATCAACCCGTCGCGCGGCGCCGGGAGGGCGTGTTCCATCTTCATCGCCTCGAGCACAACCAGGGCCTGGCCCTTGCTCACCGTGTCGCCGGCTTTGACCTTGACCGCCAGCACCTTGCCGGGCATCGGCGCCTTGATGACCCCGCCGGCTTCGGCCGCATCGGCAGCGGCTTCCGGATGGGCGAAGGCAAACAGACGTGTCTCGCCGCGCGACGAGACGAGATATCCGTCCTCGCGCCGCTCCACCTCGGCGGTCACCGCGTGCCCGTCGGCGCTGGCCCGGAACCAGGCACCGCCATCTTCGACCCCGCCTTCGAGGCCGTCCAGGCGCACGTTATCGTCGCCGGCCGTGACCAGAACATCCTCGCCCTCGAACACCAACACCGCCTCGAGCGATTCGCCATTGAGCTCGAAGCCATGGCGAAGGCGGGCCGGCGCATTCATCCGGAACCCGTCGGCAATGGCGAAAGGATCACGCTCATCGCCCCGCTCCGGCGCCCCCGCGATCCCGGCCAGCGCCGCAAAGCCCGCCGCCGCGACGTCGAGACCACCTGGGACCAACGTGTCGAGGCGCTCTTCGATGAATCCGGTGGTCAGCTTGGCGTCGAGAAAATCCTTGTTGAGCACGGTGCGGCGCAGGAATCCGGCATTGGTCTTGACCGGCCACACCACCAACTCGTCCAGCATGGCCGCCAGATTGACCGCGGCCTCGCGCCTCGTCTCGCCACTGGCGATCAGCTTGGCGATCATCGGGTCGTAGTGCAGTGACACCTCGCCACCTTCCTCGACCCCGGTATCAACCCGGCAGGCGCCGCGCGTTTCCGGCAGGTCGAGACGCTCCAGCGGACCCGTCGACGGCAAGAAACCACCCGCCGGATCCTCGGCATAGAGACGGGCTTCCATGGCATGGCCAGTCAGGTGGATCTGGTCCTGCTCGGGCACCGAGCCTCCGGCCGCGACCTGCAGCTGCAGCTTCACGAGATCCAGTCCCGTGACCCGTTCCGTCACCGGATGTTCGACTTGAAGGCGGGTATTCATCTCCATGAAATAAAACCCATCTTCGCGCAGCGGACCGGATCCGTCGACGATGAACTCGACCGTGCCTGCGCCAACGTAATCGACCGCCCGCGCAGCATTGATGGCAGCTGAACACATGGCTGCGCGCACCTGCGGCGTCATGCCGGGTGCCGGCGCCTCCTCAATCACTTTCTGGTGCCGGCGCTGCAGCGAGCAATCGCGCTCAAACAAATGGATCACCCGGCCACGGGTATCGCCGAACACCTGGACTTCGATATGACGGGGATTGGTAATGAATTTCTCGATAAGCACCCGGTCGTCGCCAAAGCTCTTCGACGATTCCCGCTTGCAGCTGTCCAGGGCCGCGGCAAAATCCTCGGCCTTGTCGACCTTGCGCATGCCCTTGCCGCCGCCACCGGCGACCGCCTTGATCAACACCGGATAACCGATGGCGCCAGCCGCCTCGGCCAGCAGGGCCGGATCCTGATTGTCGCCATGATAGCCCGGCGTGACCGGCACACCGGCCTTCTCCATCAGCGCCTTGGCCTGGTCCTTCAGACCCATGGCCCGGATCGCCTTGGCCGAAGGACCGACGAAAATGACACCATTCTCGGCACAGGCTTCAGCGAAAGCAGCGTTCTCAGACAGGAATCCATAGCCCGGGTGGATCGCGTCTGCGCCGGTATCCTTGGCCGCCTGAATGATCTTGTCGCCCAGCAGATAGCTCTCCGACGCTGGCGCCGGCCCCAGCAGCACTGCCTCGTCGGCCATGCGCACGTGCGGCGCGCTGGCATCGGCCTCGGAATACACCGCAACACAGCGGATTCCCATGCTCTGAGCGGTCCGGATGACCCGGCAGGCAATCTCGCCGCGATTGGCAATCAGGAGTGTTTCGATCTTGGCCATGATCATCCCCGTGGCTGGCATCGCACCGGGTATCGCACAGCCCCGCCCGCGACGGAATATGCAAGCTTCATCTAGTCCTTGCGCCGCAGCCGCCCGTTCTGCACCGCCGCAACAAGAACGAAGCTGATGATCATTAGCAGATACCACGAGCCAAGCTTGGCCCAGCTGACCATGTGCCAGCCTGCCTCCTGGCCCGGATAGGTCCAGGCCCGCGCGAACGTACCAAGGTTCTCGGCGAACCAGATGAACAGGGCGACCAGGACAAAGCCGACGACCAGCGGCATCGGCCGGTGCGCTTCGTCGGCCCGGAACCAGACCACGCAGCGACCGTAAATGACCCCGCTGGCGATAAACAGGAACAGCCGGATGTCCGGCAGGTAGTGGTGGGCGAAGAAATTCACGTAGACCAGTACCGCCAGCAGGCCCTGCAGCCACAGGCTCGGGAAACGGTCAAAGCGGAAGTCGAAAATGCGCCAGACACGCGCCAGATAGGATCCGACGGCCGCGTACATGAAACCGGAGAACAGCGGCACGTCGGCGATCCGCAGAACGGACGGCTCGGGATAGACCCAGCTGCCAGCCTGTGTCTTGAAGATCTCCATCACCGTGCCGACCAGGTGGAAGACCAGAATAACCCTCGCTTCCTCCAACGTTTCCAGCCGCGTCGCGATCAGACCGACCTGGATGGCGAAGGCGGCCAGCGTCAGAAAATCATAGCGGGCCAGCGCGGCGTCGGGCGGATACCACAGGAAGGTGGCCACCAGCAGGGCCAGCATGAGTCCGCCGAACAGGCAGGCCCAGGCCTGCTTGATGCCAAAGGCAATGAACTCGAAAACGCCCTGGCTGACCGGCCCGCGCACAAAACGCGCATGCAGGTCAGCCCGCCAGGCGTGCAGGGCCCGGCGCGGGTCGAACCCGACCGGCAAGCGTCCTATTCCGCCCAGCTGGGCTTGCGCCGCTCCAGGAACGCGGCGAGCCCCTCCTTGCCTTCCTCCGAAGACCGCCGCTTGGCAATCGCGCGCGCCGTATGCACCGACAGGGAATGCCCGATCGGCTTGTCGGCCACGTCCTCGACCAGCGCCTTGGCGTCAGCCACGGCGCCCGGCGCTGCGGCGAAGGCAAGCTTGGCAAGGTGCTCTTCCATGGCCAGCATTTCCTCATCACTCTCGACCACGTACTGGGCCAGCCCGATATGGTAGGCGAAACTTCCGTCAAACCCCTCGCCGGACGCGAACAGGGCACGCGCCCATTTCGGCCCGATGGCCCGCACCACGAAGGGCGATATGGTGGCCGGGGTGAGACCCAGCCGAACCTCGGAGAAGCGGATCTTGGCATCCTTCATGACCACGCCGACATCACAGGCCGCAAGGAGACCGGCACCGCCGCCCATGGCCGCGCCCTGAACAAGCGCCACGGTCAACTGGGGCAGCTCGTAGAGGCGGCGCAACATGGTCGCCAGCGCCATGGCGTCTTCCTCATTATCGGCCTCGGTGAAATGCGCCGCCGATTTCATCCATTCGAGGTCTGCCCCGGCGGAAAAGCTCGGCCCGGCCCCGCGCAGAATGACCAGCCTCACCTCGTCGGTATTGGCGCGCAGGGTTTCGAACATGTCGGACAGGGTCTCGATCACCTCTGCGTTGAACGCATTGTGCTTGTCGGGCCGATTGAGGGTGATTACGGCCACGCCGGCCGGGCTTACATCGAGAAGAACGGGCGCGTCGGACATGGCTGGTCTCCAGTCGTTTCAGAAGAGGGCTGGTCCTGACTTAGCCTTCGCCGCCGGACACAACAATGAAAAAGGGCCGCCGGATTGCTCCGGCGGCCCTTCAGTCTTGATGCATCGCCGCGCGATCAATCGCCGCGGAAAAACAGACCCTTGATGATCGACAGCAGGATCAGCGCCAGGAAGTAGCCAATCGCCAGCGCCCCTAGGTAGAGATAGTAAGTCACGTCGGTGAACTGCGTCATCAGCAGGTCCATGTCGAATTCGGCGCCACCGCGCACGATCGGCATGACGACATCGACGATGACATGCAGGATGATCCCGACCACGGTGAAAATGAGGATGGCCCCCATTTCCCGCATCAGCAGAGCCAGGACCAGGGCGATGACGCCCAATTGTATTCCCAAAGCCATCCAGTTGACGGATCCGGTCGCGCTGTCTCCAGCGTAGGCCACCAGGCCTGGCATGAAGAAATCGATGACCGGCTGGATATAGGTCATCACATACTCAAGAATTTCCATTACGCGGTCCCCTTCCGCATCGAAGTACACCCCGCCTTACCCCAAGACAGGCCTTCTCGGTTAACGTTCTAGACAAACAATGCTCTTGCATAGCGTCTTCCCCTCACACGCGAGTAAAGGACCTCTTTGCAAGGCCGGTCCCGGTCGAGGTGTACGGTCTGGCCCAGCGCTGCAATGGCCCGGCCGGCCCTTTGGATACTGAATCTCCCCTCGCCTTCCCAAAAAGCGACGCCTCAATCCTTAACCGGAATTAACCGGATGTCATCTGAAATCTCGCCCGCCGGGTCGGCTTGAAACTTTGAGCCCGCCCCACGTATCATCAGGCAACCATCGGTTTATTCTGTGATTTCCAGCATCACTTCGTTTCGGCGCAGGGGTCCCGGCACGTAAGGGGCATCGTAGCGCGCATAGACCGGCTCGCCGCGCGCGATCAGACCACGCCGGTCCAGTTCGGCCCGCAAGAGCGCTTCCTGGCGGGCAAAGTCCGATGCATCCGGACGGCCGGAAAACCGGATCGCGGCCATTCGGCGAGCCGGCTCGCGGTCAATTTCCACGCGGGCATTGTTCGGGACAGGCAGCGTTTCCGGGGTGAAGTGCCCTGGCATGACGAAGGCCACTGTCCAGCCATCAGCGCTTGCCTGCTGGGTCACCGGGCTGGTCATGGCGATGGTCTGCGAACGCTGCTGCAGCACTGGCGTGGTCATGGCGATCTCGCCGGAGCCGCCCTGAGGGGCGCTGTTGCCACCGGAAATATAGTTGAACAAGGGCCGGAAAGCGCGGCCGCTGGCCGCGTCGAACGGACCCGGTATCGTTACCTGGGCAAGCATCATCGGTTGGTAATCGCGGATCTCAAACGCGCCATCGCGCTCGACCACGGTATGCTTGGCTTCTTCAGCGGCCACGGCGGATGCTCCCGCCAGGACCAGGACGGCGGCTATCAGGGTGCGAAACATGGGCAGGATCTCCTTGGGACATACCTGCTGTACGCCTCGCCCGGCCGCCCGGATCGCCCCTACATCCGGAAAATCCCGAACCGGGTCTTTTCGATCGGGGCATTAAGCGCCGCCGACAGGGACAGGCCGAGCACGCGCCGGGTGTCGGACGGAGCGATGATGCCGTCATCCCACAACCGCGCCGTGGAGAAGTAGGGATTGCCCTCTTCCTCATAGCGGTCTCGGATCGGCGACTTGAACTGGGCCTCTTCCTCCGCCGACCAGTCCTCGCCACGCGCTTCCATGGCGTCGCGCTTGACCGTGGCCAGCACCGAGGCGGCCTGCTCGCCGCCCATCACCGAGATGCGTGCATTCGGCCACATGAACAGGAAGCGCGGCGAAAAGGCGCGACCGCACATGCCGTAATTACCCGCACCATAGGAGCCACCGATAATGATGGTGAATTTAGGCCCGGCATAGGTCGAGACCGCGGTCACCAGCTTGGCGCCGTCCTTGGCGATGCCGCCCGCCTCATATTTCGAGCCGACCATGAACCCGGTGATATTCTGAAGGAAAACCAGCGGGATACCTCGCTGGGCGCACAGCTCGATAAAGTGAGCGCCCTTCTGGGCACTCTCCGAGAACAGGATGCCGTTATTGGCGATAATGCCAACCGGCATGCCGTAAATCCGGGCAAATCCGGTCACCAGCGTCTCGCCGTACAGCTTCTTGAACTCGTCGAACTCCGAACCATCAACAATGCGGGCGATGACTTCGCGAACATCAAACGGGGCCCGCGTATCGGTCGGGATGACACCACCCAGCTCGTCGGGGTCATGCTTCGGCTCGCGCGGATCGCGCACGTCCAGTTCGGTCGGTTTGGTCGAATTCAGATTGGCCACGATACGGCGCACGGTGTGCAGGGCGTGCTCGTCATTGGCCGCATAATGGTCGGCGACGCCGGACACCCGGGCATGCACGTCGGCACCACCCAGGTCTTCAGCCGAAATCACCTCGCCAGTGGCAGCCTTGACCAGCGGCGGACCGCCCAGGAAAATCGTGCCCTGTTTGCGCACGATCACGGTTTCGTCGGACATCGCAGGCACATAGGCGCCGCCAGCGGTGCACGAGCCCATCACGGCAGCGATCTGCGGAATGCCCTGCGCGGACAGATTGGCCTGATTGTAGAAAATCCGCCCGAAATGATCGCGATCCGGAAAAACCTCGGCCTGGTGCGGGAGATTGGCGCCGCCACTATCGACAAGATAGACGCAAGGCAGCCGGTTCTGCTGGGCAATCTCCTGGGCGCGAAGATGCTTTTTTACCGTCATCGGATAATAGGCGCCGCCCTTGATGGTTGGGTCATTGCACACGATCATGACTTCGCGGCCAGACACCCGGCCGATCCCGGTGATCATGCCGGCCCCATGGACATTACCCTCATACATGCCATTTGCGGCCAGGGCGCCGATCTCGAGGAAGGGGGATCCGGGATCCAGGAGGCGCTCCACCCGGTCGCGCGGCAGCAGCTTGCCGCGTGAAACATGGCGGTCACGCGATCGATCCGACCCGCCCCTCGCGGCTTCGCCGGTCTTGTTTCTCAGCTCCTCGACCAGCTGGTCCATCGCCGCAGCATTCTCGCGGAAGCTGTCCGATTGCGTATCGAGTGCAGATTTGAGCTGGGTCATGGACATCCCTTGATCCGGTCTTGAGTGCGCTGCTTAACCCGGAGCGCTGCACCTGCGCAATTGCCGGTGCATCCGATTCACCGTTTGCAGGCATCCCGAAGAGGTGGAATTACCCGGCCAAACAGGATGCCTACCCATGATGAAACTCGCCGCTGCCCTCGCTTCCATTGCTCTCCTGGCAAGCCCCGCCTGTAGCCAGGCGGACGGTACGCAGACAGCCAGCACTCACCCCGAGGTCATGGTCCTCGGGACCTTTCACTTCACCGGCGGCGGCCAGGACATGATCAATCCCCAGGTTGACGATTTTCTCAGCGACCGTCGCCAGGCCGAGATCGCCGTCGTCCTCGACCGGCTGGAAAGCTTTGCGCCCACCCGCATACTGGTCGAACTTACGCCGGAGCACGAGGCCGAATTCAACGCGCTCTACCAAGCCTATCTGGCCGGCGACCACGCTCTCACCGTCAACGAACGCCAACAGCTTGGCATGGCACTGGCAGCGCGCCTCGGCCACGACCGCCTGTACGCCGTGGACTATCAGAACGGCATGGATTTCCAGGCCATGCTCAGTGCTGCAGAAGCCGCAGGTCAAACCGCTCTGCTCGATCATTTCCAGACTTTCATGGCTGAGGTCCAGCCGCATTTTGAAGCCGAATCGGCTCCGGAACGGACCGTGCTGGAGCGCTTGCTGAATGCCAACTCAGCCTATGAGCGCGACCTGCACGACATCTACCTTCTGACGGCCCAGATGGGATCTGCAGACAATCCGGTCGGGGCCGAACAGATGGTCGCGTGGTGGGGCCGCAACCTGCACATTTTCGCCAACATCTCGCGCCACGCCGAACCAGACGAACGCCTTCTCGTCATCTATGGCGGCGGCCACAAATACCTTCTCGACCAGTTCATCGATCGGGCCCCGAACCTGGCCTGGGTCGATGCGATGACGGTGCTTGCGGACGGC
Source organism: Maricaulis sp. CAU 1757 (assembly GCF_054482675.1). Classification (NCBI taxonomy): domain Bacteria; kingdom Pseudomonadati; phylum Pseudomonadota; class Alphaproteobacteria; order Maricaulales; family Maricaulaceae; genus Maricaulis; species Maricaulis sp. CAU 1757. Next base: position 52,289 of record NZ_JBTLRI010000005.1, on the reverse strand, counting down.
TAGCCGACACCACGCCCCGGTCCCCCGCCTGTCGATCCCGGTGGTCGGCGGGCGGAACCAATTTCCGCCTCATTTCGTTTCTGATCTGTGCAAATTCTCTTGCCGGAACCCGGGGCGCAGTCTCTACTCCTTGCAAGCGAATGTTGCATCTGGGCTAGAACCTGATGGTTGTTAACAGCGGATTCAGGTCCCGAGCGCAGGCTTGTGTAACATCGACCGGGTTGGGGGAGATTCGGTCCTGCTTTGGGAGGCGAACTTGCTTAGGCAGGCGTTTGTAACAGCAGTTGTTTTTGCGGCAGGTGCCGCAGCGGCCCCGGCTCAGACCGTTTCCGATTCGCAAGCTTGGATCATTCCCCCCACCGATCCGGCCCTTGCAGAGACCACCTCGGCCGTTCGCTGGCGCCTGACGACCGAATCATCGGGCGCAATTCCGGTGCTGACCCCCGATTCCCGCCTCCGCGACCGCGATATTTCTGCCGTCGCCAACCAGGTCGACTTCTATCCGTTTGGCCAGGAATTCTACGTTTCCGCCGCCACCGTCGCACCGCTGGACAATGCGGCACTGATCGACTGGTCCCGGCGCAACGACACCCCGGCATGGTCCGATTTCCCCCACGCCGAGCTGACCGAGGACATTCGCGGCGAGAGCGGCTTGGAGCAGCTGACCCGCTACTTCGGTGCGGGTTTTACTATCCAGACCATCGACAATTGGGCCGTCACCATGGAAGGCGGCGCCTATTTCGGAGATGGGTCGGAAGACCGGATGATGATGTATGATCCGGAAACCGGCGAAGCCATGCCGCTGCTCGAAGACCTCGACAAGGTCGGCAATGAGGCCATCGGTGAACGTCACGCGCGTTCGGTGCGCCCGGTGGCGCATCTGGTTCTGCGACGTCGCTTCTAGGCCGTTCCAAGCCATTTCCGCCGGCGTCATGCCGCATCCCGGCATCAGGCTTTAGTCTTTCCAGGCCTTTAGTATTTTATCGCCCGCGGCTATCGTGCGACGACTGTCTGCACGCGGAACCCCATGCCCCTCAACCTATCCTTCCTGCCCTTCCTCAATCGCGTCGAGAAGGACGTTCTCAGCGCCGTCGAACATGAGGTCGAATGGTTCTGTTTGCCAGCAGGACAAATGCTGTTCCGCGAAGGCGACAAGGCCGATTCCTTCTACCTTGTCCGCACCGGCGCGCTCGCGGCCTTCCGCGACGGGGCACTCGGTCGCCCGGACCTGATTGGCTATATCCGTGCTGGAGAGCCGGTTGGCGAAATGTCCCTGCTCGATGAAACGCCGCATAGCGCAAGCGTCTATGCCCTGCGCGACAGCGAATTGATTCGATTGCCGAAGGCCAGTTTTGACCGGCTAACCGAACGGCATGGCGGCCTGATGCGTGAACTGGCCCGCATGATGCTCGCCCGACTGCGCGGCCACAGCCGCAATACCGGCTCGGAACCGCACGTCTTTGCGCTCATCGCGACCTCGCCAACCATCGACACCGACTATCGCGCAGAGGAACTCAAGGTGGCCATCGAAGCCATCGGCATGACTTGCGCCATTTGCGACGAAACCTGTTCGGGTTGGTCCGGTCCGCGAATGGATGCGCTCGAAGAAGCGCACGACATCGTTCTGCTGACGGCGAAGATGTCCGATCCGGCCTGGGCCAGGCGTGCCATGGGACGTTGTGACCGCATGTGGCTCCTCGCTCGCGCCGATGCCCGCCCCTCTACCCCTCTCCTGCCCGACGACCCCTCGCCAGCGGCACGGCTCAAGCTGCTCGATGTGGTCCTCCTGCACCCGGGCGGCGTGTCGCCCGCCTCGCGACCGCAGGAATGGGCCACCGCCTCGGATGCGGCGCGTGTCCTGCACTGGCGCCAGAACATGCATCGCGAGGACTGCGCCCGCCTCGCTCGCACTCTGACCGGCAAGTCGGTCGGTCTGGTCGTGTCCGGTGGCGGTGCCCGCGCCTACGCCCACCTCGGGGCCATCCGGCGGCTGCGCGAAGCCGGCATGCCGTTCGATTTTCTCGGCGGTGCCTCGATGGGTGCCATCATCGCTGCCGGCATCGCCCTCGGCTGGGATGACGACGAGCTGGAAGCGCGCATTCGCAAGGCGTTCGTGACATCGAACCCGCTGGATGACTGGCAATTGCCGGTGATCTCGCTGACCCGGGGCCATAAAGTCGACGCCCGCCTGCTTGAGCATTTCGGTGAGGTCGCCATTGAGGAGATGGGGCGCCCCTTCTTCTGCCTGTCCTCCAACCTCGCTTCCGGTCGGCCCGAAGTGCACCGCTCGGGCCTGCTGCGCCATGCCCTGCGTGCCTCGATCGCAATCCCGGGCCTGCTACCGCCTGTTGTCAAGGACGGACAGATCCTTGTCGATGGTGCCGTCTTCACCAATTTCCCGGCCCGCGAGATGCGCTCCTTCCATCGCGGCAAGGTGGTTGGAATTGATGTGACCCGGATGCAGGGGCTCAATCCGGATGATTTCATCGACCCACCGAGCTTTTTCGGTTGGGTCAGGCGCCACGGTTTCCACGCCCCGCCGCCAATCGCGTCGCTGCTGATGCGCGCGGCCACCATCGGTGTCGCCGATCACGAGGACATCGGTCGGGATGCGGCCGACCTTCTCATCCTGCCCGAGACCACCGTCGACATCCGCGAATGGGGCCGTTTCGATGAAAGTCTGGAGGCTGGCTACGAAGCGGCCGATTCGATGCTTGCCGGCCTCAGCGACACGCGCAAGGCCGAGCTCGGCATGCTTGATCTCAAGGAACCCGGCCGTCCTTAGTAGGGCTCTTCAATCCAGCGGGTCAGCGTGAGTGTCCGAGCGGCTGCGTAATCAAGCCAGCAACTGGACCGCACCCAGGGCTGCAGGCTGCCGCCCTGGTAAACCGATGTCACGTAATCACAATCGGCGTCGCGCAATCGGATCCAGGCGCGTTGCGCGTCGCGCAGGCTATTCGCCCGGCTAGGCGGAAGCGAGGCATGCAGCTCGGTGTAAGCCGTGTTCAACTTGGCATCCCAAACCTCGAACTCGGCCACCGTGCACTCGATCATGCCGGCTGTCGTCTGGTTTTCGGGCTGGTCCATGCACAAGCTGGAATATTCGCCGATACAGTTGGCTTGCTGCCCGCGCGCCTGTTCGCGCTGAAGGCAGTTATCGATCATTTCCGCGGGGCTCAGCGCCGGCATGCCGACCGGGTAGACGTAAGGCGGCGGCGTCTGCGCGCTGGCGGCAGAACCGAGCAGTGATACAGCACCGAAGGCCGCGATTAAGGTCTGATACATTGCCGTCTCGACCCTAGCGATATTCCGGGTTGGGATGATCGAAATCGGCGCCGTCAGCCCAGTCTTCGACGGAGTTTCCATGCGCCGGGTAACCCCCTGCATCCTTCAACATGCGCGCCATGTGAATCAGATTCCATGTCATGAAAGTGGTATTGCGCTGGGTAAAGGTATTGCTCGGCCCGCCGGACCCCTCGTCCAGATAGGATGGCCCCGGACCCGCCTCTCCTATCCAGCCAGCATCGGCCTGAGGCGGGATGGCGTAGCCAATATGCTGCAACGCATAAAGCACGCTCATCGAGACGTGTTTGATACCGTCCTCATTGCCAGTGACAATGCAGCCTCCAGCTTTGCCGTAATATGTGTACTGGCCCCGTTCATTTGTCTGGCCGGACTGGGCGTACAGGCGTTCAATAAGCAGTCGGCATACCGAGCTTTCCTCACCCAGCCAGATCGGCGTGCCGATGACCAGAATGTCGGCCGCCTTCACATGTGCCCAAATCTGCGGCCACACGTCCCTGTCCCAACCATGCTTGGTCATGTCGGGGTAGACGCCATGGGCGATGTCATGATCGACCAATCGGATTGTTTCGACCCCGACCCCCTGCTTCTTCATGATCGCTCTCGACACGGCCATGAGACCGTCCGTATGGGATTTCTGCGGGGATTTTTTCAGCGTGCAGTTGATATAGACCGCCTTGAGATCGGAGTAATCGGTCATTCTATCGGGGTCCCTCCGGTGCATCGATTGTAGAGCTGAACGCGGCCTTCACCTGGATTGTTCCAGCGCAGTTGATCCGGGTCCACCAGCTCCAGTTCGAAATCACGCACCACGGCCGTCCCATCGGCATCTGTACATTGGCCATAGAACCGCCAGGACAACGAACCGGGCCGTGCGCTCTCGGCAATGTGGCAACGAAGAAGGTCGACCTGAATCTCCTGTGGCAGCACGCTCATCACACCGGCCTGCATAGCCCCGCCTGCATCACAGACCGAGGGATCGGTGGCCCAGCGCCCGTTGATGACGCGCTCGACCGAACTCGCCAACTCCTGGTTGCCTGCTGTCCCCTCGGGGCGGTCGGCATCACGCGATTGTGACGGTGCACATCCGGCAAGGATGGCTGCCAGCCCCCAGAGGCCAGACCGGAACAAGGCCGAGGATAGAGCGGCACGCAGCATGATAACTCCGGGATTTCAGCCGCCAGCCGGATCGATCCCGCCGGGCGATGCGTTGCATGGGTATCTGCCTTTAGTAATGGAGAATGCCCATGACCCGTTCCACAGATCCGCAGGCCCGCGCCGAAGCCGGGCGCCAGCACGCCTACGGCGAGGTCGACCAGGGTGACAAGCCGCTGAAAGACCAGGAAGCCCGCCGTCGTCGCCCGACTGGCCAAGCCGGTCAGGCCGACACCGAAGCACACGGGTTTCTGCGTGATGACGGGCAGAAACGCCCTGCCGGGGGCGGCGTCGACCATCTCGACACCACGGAACGCCAGCCGGTTCTGTCGCCCGAGGATGAGCGACACCCCAACCTGCCGGACATGGCGGGCGACGATATCGGCCAGAAGTCAGCCGACATAGCCCGCGAACCGGAGGTCGACCGCGATTTCCTCAAGGATGCCTACAGCGCCGACAAGCCTGTGGACGAAAAGGCCTAGGCCGTTTCGCCGAACAATTCCCGCCCGATCAGCCAGCGCCGGATCTCGGATGTACCGGCACCGATCTCGTAGAGTTTGGCGTCGCGCAGGAGCCGGCCGGTCGGGTATTCGTTGATATAACCGTTTCCACCGAGCAGCTGGATCGCGTCAAGGGCCATCTGGGTGGCGTTCTCCGCCGCATACAGGATGGCACCTGCGGCGTCCTTGCGCGTCGTCTGACCCCGGTCACATGCCTGGGCAACCGCGTACACGTAGGACCGCGTGGCATTCATCTTGACGTACATGTCAGCCAGCTTGCCCTGGACGAGTTGGAATTCGCCGATAGACCGGCCGAACTGCTTGCGCTCGCGGATGTAAGGCATCACGACGTCCATGCAGGCCTGCATGATGCCGACCGGCCCTGACGCCAGCACGGCGCGCTCGTAATCAAGACCCGACATCAAGACTTCGACACCACCATTGAGCGGTCCCATCACATTGTCTTCGGGCACTTCGCAGTCCTCGAACACAAGCTCACCCGTCTCAGAGCCGCGCATGCCCAGCTTGTCCAGCTTCTGGGCCACCGAGAAACCCTTCATGCCGCGCTCGATGATGAAGGCGGAAATACCGCGCGAACCGGCATCCGGATCGGTCTTCGCATACACGATCAGCGTGTCGGCCGACGGTGCATTGGTGATCCACATCTTCGAACCATTCAGGACGTAGTGATCACCGTTCTTCACGGCCTTGAGACGCATGGACACGACGTCCGAACCGGCTCCCGGTTCCGACATGGCCAGCGAACCGACATGTTCGCCCGAGATCAGCTTGGGCAGGTAGCGAGCCTTCTGGCTGTCATCGCCCCAACGCCGCAGCTGATTGACGCACAGATTTGAATGGGCCCCGTAGGACAGGCCGACGGATGCCGAGGCGCGGGAAATTTCCTCCATCGCCACAACATGTTCCAGATAGCCCAGCCCGCTGCCGCCATCCTCTTCGGACACGGTGATGCCCAGCAGGCCGAGATCGCCCATCTTCTTCCACAGATCATGCGGGAAGACGTCGCTCTGATCGATTTCCGCCGCACGCGGCGCGATCTCGTCAGAAGCAAAGGACCGGACGGTATCGCGGATCATGTCCGCAGTGTCGCCGAGATTGAAATCGAGGGTCGGGTATTGGTTCGCTATCATGACGCGCGATGTATCACGCGGGGTGAAGCGGTCAAGCCGCCAACCGTCGCGGGGCGACGGCTCGGTTGCGGCTCAGGCCCCGCTCTTGCCCATTTTCGCCGAACGCCCCAGCCAGATCGCGACCAGCTGCCAAGCCGCTGCAATACTGAGAAAACCTCCACCGAGAAGGAAGATTGCCTCGCGGGTCAGGTCGCGCTCGGCCCATATCCGCGTCAGATCGCCCCACACACCCATCGCGCCGATTGCACTGACCACAACGCCAGACACCAGGGCCACTGCGAACGGCCAGACCTCTTCGTCGTGACGCGGCAGCGGCTTCTCCATGTGCTCATGCACATCCGCAGCCAGATCGCGCGGCGTGAAATCATCGCTCTCGATCAGCGGGTCATCGCCGGCAACCAGCGGATCATGATGGCTGGCAAGCCCGGCCGAGCCTTTTCGTTGGCCGGGCTCCCCAGCCACTTCACCAACCGCACCAGAACTGGCAGCAGGCAGCTCGGCAGGATGCGGCAGCTCGGCTTGTCCGGCTTCCGCCATGGCCTGTTCGACGATCTCGGTTACTGCGGCCTCCGCCGGGCGCGGTTCGGCCGCCCGGCCCGGGATGTGGGCTTGGTCCTCGACGGCGATATCCGCCGGAATCGGATCCACCTGCGGCAGGTCGATGTGGGTCAGGGCATGCCCGAGGCGCAGACCAGCCGGCAGTTCCGCCACGGGCGCAACATCAGTGGGCGTTCCCGGTCCGGGTTCGATGTCCGGGGTCGGGTCGGGCTCAATTTCCGGAATCGGATCGGTATCCGGTAGCGGCTCGCGGTTGGGATCGATCTCCGGTCCGGGCGCCGGGTCAGGGTCAATCTCCGGAATCGGTTGCGGCTCGACCTCCGGCGTTTCGAAAGGCGGGATCTCCGGGTCCCCGGCACCGACGGTTTCAGTGTCTCCAGCCTCGACCAGCGGCCCGGCTTCAGCCATCGGCTCGGCGTCCGCGATTTCGGTATCCATCCGCGCCGTGACCTGGTCCACGACGTTCGCCTGAACCGCCGGCACTGCCTCATCATCGTCGGCGACCAACTCCGCCTTGGCTTCCGGAGGCATGGCCTCGACGGCGGCCAGAATACGGGCGATCTCGGCTTCCGCCTCGCGGCGGCTGGCAAGGTGACGGGCGGATGGGGGCGGCGGCGGAGGCGCCGGGCGCGCTGTCCCACCGGCGGCCGCGCTTTCCAGCTGTCTTTCCTCGGCCGGGTGTTCGACCTTTATGACCAACTCGACCGGCTGGCTCGCTTTGTCCAGCCGGCGCGGCGCACTGGCGGAAAAGAAATGTGCGCTCTCAGCCTCGCGGCGCGGATTGGCGACGTCACCATCAGCCGCAAGAGCTTCACCGGCGGCAGCCACCCGGCCCTCATAGAGATAACGGGCCACATCGGTTTCACGAAACGCCTTGGGCCCTATATCGTGGACATAGGAGATCAGCGCATCACGCTGGCCCCGCGCCAGAGGTTCGCGGCAGATATCATCGAGCGCTTCCTCGGCCTGCATAACGTCGTAGATGAGGAGCAGCTCGGCTTCGTCGCGGCTCACCTCGACCCCGGCCCTCGCCGCCGCGCGGTGCCCGAAACCCACAACCCATCGGCCGTCAGGCGCCTGCTCTGCGCGCGGACGGAATGTTTCATGCCGCTTGATCAGCTCGCGGGCAGCAGGTGAGGATTTCAATCGCGGTTTCATCGTGTTCCGTTTCGGTACGGCGCTCGGGTCATGATTTCTTCCCCTGCAAGGCTGGCGCCGTCCGTTCAGCTGGCCTCTTTGACGAACACGTCAGTACTGTCGATGGCAGTAAATGGCGCCAGGAAGCCCCCGCCGGTTCCTCCACCGACAAGATAAATCCCGCCTTCCAGCACGGCCGCCTCAGCCCCGGTGCGCGGCGATGGCAGGTCGGCTTCCCGGTGCCAGCTGGCTTCGCCCGGGGTCCAGGACAGGTGCGTCTGCAATGTGGTCCGGGCGTCGGCACTCCGGCCACCCAGGACATGCAGCCGCCCGGCATGGACTGCCACGGCCGAGCCGGAACGCGCCTCCGGCAACACCGGTCCGCTCTCCCAGCTGTCAGTCACAGGATCATAGACGTCGACCCGGTCACTGGTACCGGCATCATCGCGGCCGCCAAGAACGTAGAGCCGACCATCGAGCGCCGCCACGGCGGCAGCGCGCCGGGTCACGCCGGCCGGGATATCGATGCTGTCCCAGCTACGCGCCTCGGCGTCAAATACATGCATCTGGCCATCATCCGTGAGCCCGCCGACCGCGTAGAGCCGGCCGTCGAGCGCAACCAATGACACGTCGGCCTTGGCCGACGGCATCGCCGCCTCGCTCTGCCATACATGTCCCATCGGCGACCAGGACCACACGCCGGCACTCGGACCGACCTGCCCTTCGCCGTCGGGGGCATATCCACCAGCGACGTAAATCCGTCCGCCCAGAGCCGCCATGCCAAATTGTTCCAGCCCGCGCGGCAGCGGCGTCTCCGGCAGCCAGCGGTCGAGACCGGCATCATAACTCTCGAAATCTGCGTGCGGAACGGTCAGGCCGGACCCGCCGGCCGCATAAAGCTTGCCCTCGTGAACCACGACGCCCAGACCCGAGCGTGGCGCGTCCAGTCGCGCGGCGCTCTCCCAGCGACCGGCCACAGCATTCTCGGTCTGGGCTTCGGCTTCCGGCACTACCAGATTGCCAGCCAGTCCACCGACGATTCCCATTACTAAAAGCCAGGCACGCACTGTCTCACCTTCCACTCCGCCCCCGCAGGCCAGTCCACTATTAAGATCATAACAGGACCAGCGTCGCCAGTCCCAGGAACGCCAGGAAGCCTACAATATCGGTCACCGTGGTCACAAACACAGCCGAAGCCACGGCCGGGTCAGCCCCGGCCCTCATCAGGCCAAGCGGTACCGCGATGCCCGACAGGCCGGCGCAGGCCAGGTTCAGCACCATGGCGATTGCAATCACCCCGGCGAGCTGGAAATCCTGGAACCAGACCAAGGTTACCACGGCCATGATCACGGCAAAGATCAGGCCGTTGACCATGCCCGTGGCGAGCTCCCGCCAGACCACGCGAATGGCATTGGCCGCAGTGAGGTCGCGGGACGCTATCGAGCGCACCGCCACCGCCAGCGACTGGGTGCCGGCATTTCCGCCCATGGACGCGACGATTGGCATCAGTACGGCCAAGGCAACGATCTGCTCAATCGAGCCCTCGAACAACGCAATTACGCCGGAGGCCAGGATGGCAGTGCCCAGATTGACGAGGAGCCAGGGCGCGCGCGATCGCACCGAGCGGGTGACCGTGTCGGACAGACCTGCCTCGTTCACGCCGGCCAGGGCCAGGAGGTCTTCCTTGTTCTCGTCCTGGATGACGTGGACCATGTCGTCCAGTGTCAACATGCCGGTCAGGCGCCCGGCACTGTCAACCACGGGCGCCGAGACCAGATGGTATTTCTCGAACAGGTAGGCCACCTCCTCCTGGTCCATTTCCGGATCGACCAGGGTGCGCGGCGTTTCCATCAGTTCCAGCAGCGGCAGGCTCCTGCGAGCACTGAGCAGGCGGCAGACGGGTATTTCTCCGACCGGCCTGAAACCGGCATCGACTACAAACAGATCGTGAAACTTGTCCGGCAAGTCGTCGCCATTCTCGCGCATGTGGTCGAGCGCATGCCCCACCGTCCAGAAATCCGGCGCTGCAACAAACTCGCGCTGCATCAGTCGACCGGCGGTCTCGTCGTCAAAGGCGAGCGAGCTCTCGACCATCTCACGGTCGTAATCGGAGATTTCCGACAGCACCGCGGCGCGCGTCTCGTCGTCCAGCTCTTCGACCACTTCGGTCGCGTCGTCACTGTCGAGTGACTGGATGGCCGCAGCAAGATGCGACGTTTCCAGGTGCGACATCACGAACTCGCGCGTATCCGGCTCGATCTCGGCCAGCACGTCGCCTGTGAAGATGTCAGGGACCAGCGTCGCCAAGGCCTCTTGCTGGCCCGACGACAACTGCTCGAGCACGTCCGCGATGTCGGCCTCGTGCAGGGGCTCGAGCATGCGACGAATGGAGCCGGCATCGTTGTGGGTCAGCGCTTCGCGCAGCTCGGCGACGAATTCTGGATCCGTATCCACTCCGGAGGCGGAGTCGCCCGGGAGCTCGTCGTCGAAAGCGGTCTCACTCATCGCCATCTCCAGGAAGCTGTGTGGCCGGCCCGGCCACGCGTCGGCCCAGTCTAAACCGTGCCTGCCCCGGACCTCAATTGCGAGAACGGCAGACAGACACAGCAGGACGCAGCACGGGCGATCGGCCCGGTCAGCGTGTTTGCATCAGATGCTTCTGGATAAATGGTGCGGTCGAGAAGACTCGAACTTCCACGGGTTTTACCCCACAGCGACCTCAACGCTGCGCGTCTACCAATTCCGCCACGACCGCACGTCATGGAGGCGCGGGAGATAGCAACATACCCGGGGCTTGTGAAGGGGCAAAAGCGGCTGGCGCTGCAGTCCGCTCAGGCGGCAGCGAAGAATTCGTTGGCGTCGGCCGGGCCAGTGATCGAAACCGCGATACGATCACCCTGGATCACCACGTCACCGCGCGCGATGGGATGGTTGTTGGCGAGGATCCAGACCTGGTCGTCCTCGCCCGAATCGAGCGGGATCACCGCGCCGCGGCCCATGCGCAGAAACTGCGCGATTGGCATCTTGGAGCGGCCCAGAAGGACAGCAATTTCAATTTCGACCGCGCTGATCTGACTCACGTCACTCTCCGGGACTTGCGGGAACTCACCACAGGACCGATGTTTGGCCGATACGGTTTCCGCAGCGTTAAGATTTTCACATATGGCATTACCGCCGGTCGAATGGGCGACCTCGTCGGGCCTTGTGCCCTACCCCGCCGCCGTCACATACATGGAAAAGCGTGCGGCCTCCATCGCGGCCGGTGAGGCCGGTGAACAGGTCTGGCTGCTCGAGCATCCGCCCCTCTACACGGCCGGCACGAGCGCCAAGCCGGCCGATCTGCTGATGCCGGACCGCTTCCCGGTATACGAGACCGGGCGTGGCGGAGAGTATACCTATCACGGGCCAGGACAGCGCGTGGCCTATGTCATGCTCGACCTGAATGCCCGAGGCCGTGATATCCGCAAACTCGTCTCCGACATGGAGCGCTGGCTTTCGCTGACCGCCGCCAGCTTCGGCGTCACGGCCGGGGTGCGCGAAGGCCGGGTCGGCGTCTGGGTCGACAGGACCGGCGACCGCGAGGACAAGATTGCCGCCATCGGCGTACGCGTCCGTCGCTGGGTCAGCTTCCACGGCATCGCCTTCAACGTGGACCCTGACCTCGGTCATTTTGGTGGCATCACGCCGTGCGGCATTGCCGATCCGCGATACGGCGTGACCAGCCTCGCCGATCTGGGTCTGGACGTGTCGATGGCCGACTTCGACGCCGCCCTGCACCTCGCTTTCAGCCAGGTCTTTGGCGCCGCCCGACAGGTCGAGGCACCGCGCCTCGACGCGGCCTAGTCGATCGGCTTGCGCGGCAGCGTGTACATGTAATAGCCAAGGCCGCCATTGACGATCAGGCCGACCAGGATGCTTTGCAGCACGATGCCGGTCCGCATCGCTGAATAGCCCGGATGCAACAGGTCCGGCCCGCCGACCAGCGGCGAGATCACGAAGGCGACCAGCGCAGCAATCACGAAATAGGCCAGCACCATCGGAACCGTCAGCCAGCCTGATCGTCCGGCATCATGGAAGCGCTTCGAAAAGGTGCACACCCACGCATAGGCCAGTACGAGGTAGGCAAAGAAGCCGACAACCGCGATCAGGCCACCGATCAGCGGCAGCAGGCTGAACAGCTGGATCAACACCCAGGCCGCGAGGATGGCCACCAGACCCTGGGCGAACTCCTGCGGTGCCAACCGGCCGTCAGACCCGAACAGAATGCGGGTGGCTTGCTGGCGGTCGATGATGAAATCCTGGGCGGTCATGGCGGCAAACTCCGACTGGTGATGTGGGCACCCTACGCCGAATCGTCAGGCCTGCCAGTCCCCTCGCCAGCCCGGTCCCGACCAGTTTCAGCGGCTTGGGTCAGGCCCTCGACGGCCGGCGCCGGGCCGTGCGCATTGGCATCAGGGTCAGCAGACGCGAGGCCCAGCCAGATCGTGTAGATCAACCAGACCAACTCGCTCAAAATCAGGAGAAAAAGAAAACTCCCGCCCGCCTGGATGAGGGAGACCGGGTTGATATCGCCCTGCGAAAGAGCGGCAATAATGGCCGCCGCGCTGACTACGAAAAGACCGAACAGAACCAGGCCCATCGAGACCAGCCAGGGCACCACGTGCCAAAATGCCGTCCGGCCCGTATCGTGCAGTCGCTTGCCGTACACGCACACGCCGACATAGATCAGCCCGAGCCAGAGCAGAGGCCCCAGTAACGGCAGAACCCCCGCCAGCACGTTGCCGACGATGATGACCGCCACACCAATCCAGTAATCCTGTGCCCCGATCCGCCCCCGCGGATCAAACAACACATATTTCCAGTCGATTTCCTGCATGGCCTCCCCCTTGCCTCGCCGGACCGTGGTCTACTCGAACTCGATCAGCAATTCGTCAGCGGCTACCGATGCACCGGCTTCGACCTTGATCGACTTGATCACCCCGTCGGTTTCGGCCCGCAGCACATTCTCCATTTTCATCGCCTCGACGATGATCAGCGGCTCGCCGGTCTTCACCTCCTGGCCTTCCTCGACCTCGAGTGTGACGACCAGACCGGGCATGGGAGACACGACCAGCTTGGCCAGGTCCGGCTTTTCCTTCTCCGGCAGGATGGCATGCAGTTCGGCAGCGCGCGGCGTGCAAACGATGGCCGTGGCCGAGAATCCGCGATGACGCATCGCGTAACCTTCGGTGCGGTCCGCGAACTCCAGGGCGACCGGGTCTCCGTCAATCTCGGCCTCGAACAAGTGCTGACCCGGCCGCCACTCCGTCTTCAGACTGATGCGGTCAGACACCAGCGACGGGACCCAGATATCGGCCTCACCGTCCCCACCCAGCTCGATCTCGACTGCGATCTTGCGACCGTCGAGCAGCACAACCCAGGTCCGCGGCCCCTCAGCCGGTGCCGGCCGGATGCGCCCCTCGATCAGTGCCGCACGTCTTACAAATGTCTCGTGCACAAAGGCAGCGGCACAGCTCATGGCTATGAGCTGGCTATCACGCGGACGCGTGCCGTTGAAACCTTCCGGGAAATGTTCGGCGATATAGCCGGTGTTTATTCGCCCGGCGCGGAAATCCGCCTCGTCCAGGACCGCCGACAGGAAGGGCGCATTGGACTGCAGCCCCTCGACATGCAGCCGATCGAGGGCCTGGGCAAGCGTGTCGATAGCGATTTCGCGTGTCTTTCCGTAACCGATCACCTTGGCGATCATCGGATCGTAGAAAAGGGAGATCTCGTCACCCTCACGCACGCCGCTGTCGATACGCAGCTCGCCTTTGCCCAGCTTGCCCTCTTCTGGCATTTGGAAACGCTTGAGGCGCCCGATCGACGGCAGGAAACCGCGATACGGATCCTCAGCGTAGAGCCTGGCTTCGACAGCCCAGCCCTTGAGCGGAACTTCGCGCTGGGTCAGCGACAGCTCTTCGCCATCAGCGACCCGGATCATCTGCTCCACCAGGTCCAGATCGACCGTCAGCTCGGTGACCGGGTGCTCGACCTGCAATCGTGTATTCATTTCAAGGAAGTAGAAATTCTTGTCCTTGTCGACAATGAACTCGACCGTTCCGGCGCTGTCGTAATCGACCGCGGCAGCCAGCGCGACGGCTTCCTTGCCCATCGCTTCGCGGGTCTTCTTGTCGAGGAAGGGCGACGGCGCCTCTTCCAGAACTTTCTGATTGCGCCGCTGGACGGAGCATTCGCGCTCATTGAGATGGATCACATGGCCGTGCTTGTCGCCGAGCACCTGGATCTCGATATGGCGCGGCTCCTCTATGAACTTTTCGATCAGGATGCGATCATCGCCAAACGAGGTTTTGGCCTCGTTGCGTGCGGCCTTGAACCCCTCCTTGACCTCTTCCTCGGTGCGGGCGATGCGCATGCCCTTGCCACCGCCGCCGGCCGAGGCCTTGAGCATGACCGGAAAGCCGATCGCCTTCGCAGCCGCAAGGGCGGTGTCCGCATCCCCGATCTCGCCGTCGGCACCGGGAATCGTTGAGACACCGGCCTTGGCGGCCAGCTGCTTCGAGCGGATCTTGTCCCCCATCGCCTCGATGGCGTTGACGTTGGGGCCGATCCACGCGACCCCGGCCTCTTCCAGTGCCTTGGGAAAAGCCGCATTCTCCGACAGGAAGCCGAAACCCGGATGCACTGCCTCGGCCCCGGTCTGCTTTACCGCATCGAGAATCTTCTCCAGCTGGAGATAGCTTTCACCCGGCGCCGGCGGCCCGATGAAAACGGCCTCATCAGCCATTTCCACGGCCAGACTGTCGGCATCGGCTTCCGAATATACGGCGACCGTAGCGATCCCCATGCGCTTGCAGGTCTTGATGACGCGAACAGCGATTTCGCCGCGATTGGCGATCAGGATTTTCTTGAACATGCGACCCCGACAGACTTGGAGCGGGCGATGGCCCGGGAGGGCACGGGTTTAGCGTGGCATCCGGTCCGGCGGCAAGCGTCCACACTGATCCGATCTCACCGCCATCACTCCACGCCGCCCTCGATCTCGACTTCCAGCGCCCGCATGCGCCCGATCAGGGCGACCAGGAAGGCAGTCGACCAGCCCAGCATGAGAAAGCCGACGAAAGCCTCGAGGGCTCCCACAAGGCGCCAGGGCGGCTGCAGAACCACATCGCCCTGCCCCAGCGTGGTGAAGGTCGACACCGAGTAGTACAGCGCGGTTTCCATGTCGGGAAATTCGCCCAGCCCGTAATAGGCCCAAGCATATATCCACATCTCAACGCCATGCAGCAGGAACAACCCGATCAGAACGCCGAGAATCGCCAGGCCCTGCCGAAGCCAGCCAAGCGGCCCGCGGCGGCGCGCCGGCAGGCGGATGCGCCGGAGCAGTGCGATCAGCGCTTCGAGGCCGGCCAAGTGCACCAATACCGTGGCCAGCGCGAGTCCCGCAGAAAGCATGAGGGCATCAAGCATTTTGTCCTCCCGGCTGGAAATGCCGCCAAACCCGCTTAAGATTAAACCGGAAAAGGGGATTTCTGTGAGCCACTCCGTATACAAGTACACCACGCTGGCCCGACCGTTGGAAGCTGACTATGCCAGCAACCGTGCCGTACTCATCCTGCTACCGGTCATCGCCCTGGCCCTCGCCGGCCTGGACTGGCAGCTGCGGGACGCAGAACCGGTGAACGCTCTGGTCAGCGGCCTCACCGGCGCGCTTGCCGCCTTTCTGGTCTGGGCCCTCGGACGCGAAGTGGATCCGGACCGCAATGCCAGTGCCTTTTTTGCCTTGGGTGTGGTGACCCTCTTGCTGGCGCTAGGAATCGAGCCGGCCGTCTGGACGCTTGCTTTCACACTGATGGCTACCCGCCTGGTCAATCGGACAGTAGGGCCACCAGCCAAGCCCGTCGATTTCGCCCTCGTCCTGGCTCTTGCGGCATTGGCGATCTGGCGTGATGGCTATGTCCTGCTTGGCGTCGTGGCCGCCGTGGCCATTGCCATCGAAATCCGCTTGGGCAACCGGGCGCCCGCCTACTGGTTGCTGGCGCTTGTCGGCATCGTTTTAAGCATTGTCCTGGGTGACCCCGCCGCTGTTCGCCTGGGACCAGCCAGCCTGTCGATTGCCGAACAGGCGGTGTGGGCCCTGACCCTGCTGGGCGGACTGATCCTTGTTCTGACCTGTCCGACCCCGACTTCACGCTGTGACGCCGTAGAGGCACCGCTCGAGCGCATGCGCATCCGAGCCGCCTTGCTTGTGCTCTGGCTCGCCGTTCTGGGCAGCCCTATGGCCACCGGGAGTCTGCTTGGCAGTGCCGCCCTGCTCGCCGCACTGCCGCTCTGGTGCGTGTTGATAGGCGTCATGGTCATGCGGTTGATCCACGCAGGCCCAGCCAGATCAGACAGGACCCCGTAGCGCTTCAGCGGTTTGGGCCTGTGACGATGAGCCGATCAATTTGGCGACTTCTATTGGCGCGCGTATTCGGGCAGACTTCCTTGAGCTCACGACCTGCCGACCGGGAGACCCCCATGCGCCTGACCGCCCTGATTCTTGTCCTGATCCCTGCCCTAGCTCTCACTGCCTGCCAGCGCGTGCCGAAGGCCGATGGCGTTATCGTGCGTGAAAGCCCGCACTCGGTGGCCGAAACCGTGGACCGCCTTGAGGCCCTGGCCAATTCCCTCGGCGCCAATGTTGTGGCCCGCGTCGATCATGCCGCCAACGCGGCCGGTACCGGGACGCAGATGCGACCGTCTATGGTGGTGATTTTCGGCAATCCGGCGATGGGCACACCGCTGATCGAACGCTCGCCAACCGCCGGCCTGGACCTGCCGGTCCGCGTCCTGGTCTGGCAGGACGAGGACAACGATGTCTGGCTTGCCTATACTGACCCGGAGCACATCGCTCGCCGCCACGGCATTGATCGTGAGGACAGCGCCGTCGCCCGTATGGTTTCCACCCTCAATTCCATGGCCAATTCGGTGCTCGCTGAGGACGATCGGGACTAGTCGGCCCAAGCTACGCTCCGTGATATCAAGGACCAGAAAGGCGTGCGCCGTCGCCGTACGACGGTCTCTGCGACGAGACGCGCGTGCCGATCTTTGTAACAGGCCACGCGCAGATCGTCCCGCGGCCATACTTCCGCCGGTTTCTTGCCATGTTTGCGGAACCGCTCTCGATTGGATGCGTTGAGCTTGCATCTGGATTTCGGGAGAGGGAGACGCCCGTGGAAGAGTTCTGGAACAACTTCGTCCGTCAGGTGGAAGTCTACGGACCCAACCTGCTGACCGCCCTCCTGGTGCTGGCCGGCTTCATTCTGGCCGCTTTCCTGGTCCGCTGGCTGGTCGTCACGGCGCTTGCCCGCACTGGCATGATCAAGAAGGCGTCAGAAAAGGATCCGGAGCATACCAAAGGCGTCGGACGCAGTATCGGCGCAGCGGTTTTCTGGCTCATTATCCTGATCGGACTTGTGCAGGCCTTGGCCATCGCCGGCCTGACCCGTATATCGCGCGCCCTCGATACGGTGATCGGCCCGATCATGGAGTACCTTCCGAACATCTTCGGCGCCGTCATCGTCTTCGCCATTTTCATCATTGTCGCCAATGTTGTGAAGTCGGCCCTGCAAGCCATCCTCACTTTCACGGACGGCCTGCCGCAGCGCTTCGGGCTTGCCCAGAAACCGGTACCGGTTGCCCATACATCTGCTGTTCTGGCCTATAGCGTTGTGCTGATCCTGGGGGCCATCACGGCCTTCGACATCCTCGACATCGAAGCCATTTCCGGACCGGCCAATGCGCTGTTGTGGGAAATCGTCGCCATCATCCCCAACCTGATCGCCGCGATCATCATCCTCGCCATCTTCGTCCTGATTGCCAAATTCGTTGCGGATCTGCTTAAGGACGTGCTTTCAGGCACAAGCCTCGATAGTGCGGCGCGCGAAGTCGGCATCCTCGACGGGACACCGGGCAACACCACTGCCAGTAACGCCGTTGCCAAGGTCGCGCAGTTCTTCATCGTCCTGCTCGGCCTGGTGACCGCCCTGAGCGCACTGGGCATCCCGGAGCTGACCAACGCCATGGCGACAGTGCTCAAGATGGGCGCCCAGATCATCTTCGGGGCCTTCATCATCCTGGTCGGCCTGGTCATAGCCAAGCTGGTCGCCAAAGCGATGGCGGCAACCGGCTCCGGCAGCAGCGATGTCGCCGCCACGGCGGTGAAATGGATCATATCCATCCTCGCCGTCATTCTCGGCATTTCCCGCATGGGGCTCGACCCGTCCGACGATGGCAGCTTCGTCCTCGACGCGGCGCGCATCCTGCTCTTGGGCGCCTCGGTGGCCGGCGCTATCGCATTCGGCTGGGGCGGTCGCCACTGGGCGGCCCGCCAGCTGGAGCGTTTCGCTCCCGACACCCAAGCGGAGAAGCCGGTAAAGCCTTCAGCAAAACCACGCGCTTCCCGCGCCAAAAAGTCCCCCCCGCCGGACGCCCCCCAGGGCTAAATCCCTCCGGCCACACGCGATCCGGCCCGTCTCCCCACACCGGAGAGGCGGGCCGGACGCGATTCAGGCCGGCTTCTCGTTTTCAGGTATTCGCTTCTGACGCCTGACCAGGAAGAAGAACCAAACGGCCGCCAGATAGCACATCACCGTCATGACCAGCACCGCACGCGGGATCATCGCCATGCTGTCCGGCCTGTCGGCCCGCACCGGCCCGAGCCAGCCCAACTGGCTGGCTTCTATCTGTCCCATGGCATGCAAATGGGCGCCGAGCCGGGCGAAATCCGAGTATACCGACACCAGTTCGTTGATGAAGCCGCCGGCAAACAGGCTGAATATGGTCAGCACGATCGCTGACTGGGCACGATTGAGCTTGTGGGCAAAGAACCAGCTGATCGCCACCATGGCGGACATGATCGCCAGGTAATTGGCGAATGCGGTCTGAGCCGCCTCGGCAAACATCACGAACAGCGCCGCTGCTTCATATTCGCTCATCATCCCCTCCCCGGTTGACGGGATAAGGATGGCATGGCGAGGGCGGGGCTTCCAGCTTTACTCCGCCGCCGTCTCGACCGCTTGCCCACCGGCTTCCGCGGCCTCCTGCTCAAGCTTTCTGGACATCCAGTTCGGTGTCTTGGTGAAGCGACCGAGCACCGAATAGGTGACCGGGATCACAAACAGGGTGAACAGGGTGGCGACGGTCACGCCGGCAAAGATGACTACACCGATAGTGATCCGGCTCTCCGCGCCCGGCCCGGAGGCGATGACCAGCGGAAACGCCCCGATGGCGGTCGACAGACCAGTCATCAGAATGGGCCGGAAGCGCGTGACAGACGCTTCGATGGTCGCTGCGGCGAGGTCGCGCCCGTCTTCGCGCAACTGGTTGGCGAACTCGACGATGAGGATACCGTTCTTGGCCGCCAGGCCGATCAGGATCACCAGACCGATCTGTGAGTAGATATT
Organism: Maricaulis sp. CAU 1757; assembly: GCF_054482675.1. Classification (NCBI taxonomy): domain Bacteria; kingdom Pseudomonadati; phylum Pseudomonadota; class Alphaproteobacteria; order Maricaulales; family Maricaulaceae; genus Maricaulis; species Maricaulis sp. CAU 1757. Next base: position 33,038 of record NZ_JBTLRI010000005.1, on the reverse strand, counting down.
GAGGCTGGAACCGGCGAGCTCGAGGCCGAACAGCCCACCGGCAATGGCCAGCGGCACGGTCAGCATGATGACGAGGGGTTGGATCAGGCTCTCAAACTGGGCCGCCAGCACCAGGAAAACGATCAGCAGGGCCATGCCGAAGGCAAACAGCAGGGCCGTGTTGGCTTCAAGGAATTCCTTGGCACCGCCGAGATAGGTGGTTGTCATGCCGGGAGCCAGCTCTCGCACGGCCCAGTCGTCAAGCCAGCTGACCGCTTCACCCAGGGTGTAACCTTCGGCCAGGGTGGCCGAGATCGTGATGGCTCGCTGCCGATCGACCCGGTTGCGCGATGACGCTTCGCCGACCTCGCGCACGCTGACGAGGTTGGAAAGCGGGATCAACTGCCCGTCGCGACCGGTCACATACAGGCTTTCCAGGTCCTGAGCGCTGGCCCGATCCTCGCGTCGGTTTTCCATCACGACATTGTAGGCCTCGCCGCGGTCGATGAATTGGCCGACGCGACGCGACCCCAAGTGGGTCTGCAGGGTCTGACCGATATCGGCGACCGAGACATTCAGTGCCGCCGCCCGCTCTCGGTCGATGTCGACCACCAGGCGGGGACTGGTCGGCTCGTAATTCTTGCGTGCCCGCACCAGATTCCGATTGTCCGCCTGGATCGCCGCCAGCAAACGCTCGGCTTCCGCGTCAATGACGTCATAGTCCGGGCCCTGGAGCACAAACTGGATGTCGTCACCCCCGCCGCCACCACCGAGCGAGGACCGCATGGAGGCAAAGGCGCGCACACCCGTGAGCTGACCGAAGCGGCCATTGATCTCACCGACGATTGCCTCGCCCGAGCGACGTTCGTCCCACGGCACCATGGTGCCGATAACGATGCCGGAATTGTACCCGGAGCCGCCCCAGCCCGGGGAAATCACCAAGGTCCGACGCAGCTCGCCGGCTTCCAGATAATCGAGCAGTACGGCCTCGACCTCATCGGCCTGCTCCGACATGTAGTCGAAGCTGGCGCCTTCCGGTCCCGAGAAGAAGCCGAAGAACGACCCGCGATCTTCCGGCGGCGTAAGTTCCGAAGGCAGACGGTCGAGCATGAACAGTGAACCGCCGAATGCCAATGCGATCACCGGCACCAGCCCGAGCGGCCAGCGCAGGGCAATCTCCAGGCTGTCGCGGTAACGATCCCGCAGGTAGCGAACACCCGTGTCGACCCATTTCGCCACGCCTCGTGCCTCGGAGGACGGCTTCAGAAGCTTTGAGGCCATCATCGGCGACAGGGTCAGCGCCACGAAACTGGAAAGGATCACCGCGGCGGCAATGGTCAGGGCGAGCTCGGTGAATATCCGGCCGATGAAGCCCGGCAGGAAGACCAGTGGCACAAACACCGCAACCAGTACTGCCGTCGTGGCGATCACCGCAAAGAACACCTGGCGCCCACCGCGCAACGCGGCCAGGGCCGGGCCTTCACCGAGGTCAATCCGGCGCTGGATGTTCTCGAGCACCACGATCGAGTCATCGACCACGAGGCCGATGGCCAGGACCAGAGCCAAAAGGGTCAGGATATTGATGGAGAACCCAGCCAGCGACAGCGCCGCGAAGACGCCGATCAGGCATACCGGTACGACCGCCGCGGGGATGATCGCCGCACGCAAGGAACCGAGAAACAGATAGATGACCAGCACGACCAGGGTGGCGGCGACCAGCAGGGTGCGCCAGACTTCGCGAATGGATTCCTCGATGAACACAGTATCGTCCGAGGCCACGATCAGCTGCATGCCTTCCGGCAGGCCCGGCCGGATGCGGTCCGCCTGGGCGGCAATGGCATCCGCCACGGCAACCGAATTGGCCTGGCTCTGGCGTACGAAGCCCAGTCCGATCATGTTTTGGCCATTGCCCCGGAACAGGGTACGTGGTTGCTCAGCCTCCAGCACCACATCCGCCACCTCGCCAAGCCGGGCCACGTGTCCCAGCGCGCCGCTGGTTACCGGCAGGCGCGCGAAGCTTTCCGGATCGGAAAACAGACGCTCGACCCGGACCACAATCTGGGTGTCCTGGGTCTCCACCGACCCACCCGGCACTTCGACATTTTGGCGCCGCAGGGCCTGGTCAATATCGCTCACCGTGATGCCGCGTGCCGCCATGGCCTGCGGGTCGAGCCAGATCCGCATCGCATAACGGCGCTGGCCACCGATCCGGACCTGTGCCACCCCGTCAATGACCGAGAACCGGTCAAGCAAAGCCCGCTCGGCATAGTCCGACAGCTCCTCCGACGTCATGCGGTCGGACATCAGCGAGTACCACATGAACGGGCGCGCATCGCTGTCCTGCTTGCGGACTTCGACATTTTCCACGTCCGGCGGCAGGCGGTCGATGATGCGAGAGACGCTGTCACGCACATCATTGGCCGCGGCTTCGATGTTGCGGCTCAGCGAGAAGGTGATGGAGATGCGCGCATTGCCGTCGCGCGAGGACGAGGTGATCGTCTCGACGCCATCAATGCCGGACAACTGGTCCTCGATGATCTGGGTGACGCGGTTCTCGACGACTTCCGCATTGGCTCCCGGATAACCGGCCGACACGGACACCACCGGTTGGTCGACATCTGGCAGCTCGCGGAGCGGCAATCCCCGCAGCCCCAGAACCCCGAAGACCACGATCAGGGCGCTGGCCACAAAAGCCAGGACCGGTCTGCGGACGGCAATGTCAGAGAGCGTCATGGCTGCCTCGAGGCGGCGATACCGGCCGGGGCGCCACTGCCGCCGCCATCGCTGGCGGGCCGGGACATGTCTTCGGCAATTGTGACCGGCGCGCCGTCGCGGACACGGTGAACGCCTTGCCCGACAATCTGCTGACCGGCCTCCAGTCCGCGAGTCACTTCAACCAGGCTTCCCTGGCGCCGCCCCAGCTCAACCACTTGCTGGCGCACAACGTGGCCGGATTCACCGTCTTCGACCACATAAACGAAGCTTTGCTCGAGGTAGCGGGTGATGGCCGAGCCCGGGATTGCCGGATTATCGCGAATATCGCGCCTGACCTCTACCGTCATAAGCTGACCGGGTCGCAATCGGCCGTCCGAATTATCTATCTCGGCCCGCACCGTGACGGCGCGGGTAACCCGGTCGATGCGGCTGTCGATTTGCGCGATTTCACCGCTAAACACTTCGCCCGGCCAAGCCGATGTCTGTGCGTCCACCCGCAATCCCGGCTCCAGGTTGGACAGAAAGCGCTCCGGGATCGTGAAATCCAGCTTGATGACGGACGTATCATCAAGGGTGGCGATGGCATCACCCGGGCGGACCAGGCCGCCGGAACTCACTTCACGCAAGCCGACCACCCCGGCAAACGGCGCCCGCACGATACGGTCGGCCAGTTGGGCCTCGATGGAGGTAACCCGGGCACGGGCCCGATCCCGGACCGAGCGCGCTTCGTCGAGGCGCTGTTGAGGCACCACGCCGCGCGCGATCAGGTCGCTGGTCCGGCTTAGCTCCCGGTCCGCCTCCCTCAGAGTGGCCCGGGCCTCGGCAAGGCCGGCCGCCTCTTCATTATCGGTCAGCTCGACCAGGATATCCCCGGTCTCGACCTGCTGACCGGACTCGAAATTGATGCGGGAAATTGTGTCGGACACGCGCGCCGTGATGGTCACGGTCTCGTTGGCCCGGGCCGTCCCCAGTGCTTCGACAATGTCGGCGAATTCCAGAGTGTCGACCGTGTAGGCCGCGATCGGCGTGGCACCGCCGCCCCAGCCGCGTCCGTCGGCTTCCGGCGTGGAGAGAGTACGGTAAGTGACGATCACGGTCATGGCGACCAGGACCGTCAGTGCGGCAATCAGGAAACCGGCACGGCGCATCAGTGAGCTCCTAGCGCCCCGGGACCGGCTCAGCCGCGCAGCGGGACTTGCATGGGTTGGTCTGGAAGACCCGAAGGCCTTCCTGTCCTCTACGTCACCTGCGACACTTTGGATGACTGACCGGTCACAGCGGGATGTTGTCGTGTTTCTTCCAGGGGTTTTCGGCTTTCTTGTTTTTCAACGTGCGCAGCGCGGAAATCAGTCGCTTTCGGGTGCCGTGCGGCATGATCACGTCATCGATATAGCCCCGTGCGGCCGCCACGAAGGGGTTGGCGAACCGGTCTTCGTACTCCTTGGCGTGGGCCGCCATCTTTTCGGCATCTCCCAAATCCTTGCGGTGGATGATCTCCGCCGCGCCCTTGGCGCCCATGACCGCGATCTCGGCGGTCGGCCAGGCATAGTTGACGTCGCCGCGCAGATGCTTGGAGCTCATCACGTCATAGGCACCGCCATAAGCCTTACGGGTGATCACGGTCAGCTTGGGTACGGTTGCCTCTGCATAGGCAAACAGCAATTTGGCGCCGTGCTTGATCAGCCCGCCATACTCCTGCTTCGTGCCCGGCAGGAAGCCCGGCACGTCGACGAAGGTGACCAGCGGGATGTTGAAGGCGTCGCAGAAGCGCACGAAGCGCGCCGCCTTGCGCGAGGCGTCGATGTCGAGCACTCCGGCCAGGCTCATCGGCTGGTTGGCAACAAAGCCCACCGGCGCACCGTCCAGACGGCCGAAGCCGGTGACGATATTGGCCCCGAAATCCGGTGCGATCTCGAAGAAATCCCCCTCATCGGCGACCTTCTCGATCAGTTCCTTCATGTCATAGGGCTTGTTCGGATTGCCGGGGACCAGCGTGTCGAGGCTGTCCTCCTGACGGTCCGGCGTGTCATAGGTCGGGCGTTTGGGCGCGTTCTCGCGATTGGACAGGGGCAGGAAATCGATCAGCCGCCGCAGCTGCACCAGAGCCTCGATATCATTCTCGAAGGCGCCGTCGGCGACACCGGATTTCCTGGCGTGGATCGATGCCCCGCCGAGCTCTTCATGGGTGACCTCTTCATTGGTCACCGTTTTCACCACGTCAGGTCCGGTCACGTACATGTAGGACGTGTCCTTGACCATGAAGATGAAGTCGGTGATGGCCGGCGAATAGACATCACCGCCGGCGCACGGGCCCATGATCATCGAGATCTGGGGAATTACACCGGAAGCCAGCGTGTTCTGGAGGAAGATATCGGCATACCCGGCCAGCGATGCAACGCCTTCCTGGATGCGCGCCCCCCCGGCGTCGAAAATCCCGATCACCGGCGCGCCATTCTGCACCGCCGCCTTCTGTACCTTGACGATCTTCTGGGCGTGGGTCTCGGACAACGATCCGCCGAACACCGTGAAATCCTTGGAGAACAGATAGACCAGACGGCCATTGATGGTGCCATGGCCGGTGACCACGCCATCGCCCTGGATCTTCTTCTCCGCCATGCCGAAATCATTGCAGCGATGCTCGACGAACATGTCCCACTCCTCAAAGGAGCCGGGGTCGAGCAGGAGTTCGATACGCTCCCGAGCCGACAGCTTGCCCTTGCCGTGCTGGGCCTCGATGCGCTTTTCACCGCCGCCGAGCCGTGCCGCGGCCCGCTTGGCATCGAGTTGTTCGATCACGTCTTTCATCGCATCCAGCCCTTCAAGCAGTCAGATTCCGTTGCGCGGGGATAGCAGACCCCTGCCGGTGTGCGCAATCAAGCGGAGAAGTGGATTCCGGCCCGTCGATTGCACCAAACGGTGGCAGCAGGCAAGCAGAGGTGATCGGCCATGTCAGGCTGGAACAGCCAGATAATCAGGATAGATGAGCTGACTGCCGCGCAGCAGGGCCTGTGGCGGGCCCTGCAGGCGCAAGACCGCACGCTCTCCTCGCCGTATTTCACCCTCGATTTCGCCCAGCACATGAGCCGTGTGCGGTCCGATACAGCGGTTGTCGTGCTGTCCCGCAACGGTACGACACGGGGCTTCCTGCCGCTGCACTTGCCCGCTTCCGGGTTGGCTCGTCCGCTCGGCGGACCAATGGGGGACCATCACGGCCTGATCTGCGATGACGTCGATATCGACCTTGCATCCCTCCTGCCCAGCCCCGTTTCGGTATTCAAGTTCCACGGCGCTTTGGCCAGCCAGAGCGCATTCACGAGCCTCGTCACGGGCGCCAGAGAACCTTCGTGGGTGGTCGACTTGAGCGTTGGCTACACGGCGTACAGGGCCCAGATCCGAAAGAACCACGCCAACCAGGCCCGCAGCCTCGCCAGCCGGGAACGCCGGCTGGAGGCGCTGGGTGAGCGGGTCCGGTTCCGGGCCAATGACCGGCGCCCCGACATGCTGCACCGCCTGATCCGCATGAAACGTGAGCAATATGCGGCGACCGGTGCCAATGACGTGTTCCGCGTGGATTGGTCCAACCGTCTGCTCGAGAACCTGCACGCCCAGACCGAGGGGAGCTTGCGGGGTGTATTGTCGACCCTCGAGATCGACGACAAGCTGGTTGCTGCCCACTTCGGGATCAAGTCCCAGACCGACCTGCACTACTGGTTTCCCGTCTACAATCCGGAGTTCTCACGCTACGGCCCCGGGCTCCAGCTCATTCTCCGGATTGCCGAGAACGCCCAGGCGCTTGGTATCGAGGCCATCCACTTCGGGCCCGGCGATTTCGATTACAAGCGCAATCTCGCCAATGACCGGTTCGACGTCGTACGCGGTCAGTTCGCACGGCCGTCTCTCGTCGGCGCGGGCGTTCTCGGTCTGCAAGCAGCCGATCAGCTGGCCCGCTCGCTGCCCCTCGGACGATTGTCTGATTGGCCGGGCAAGGCGTGGCGGCGGATCGACACCTGGTCGGCCCTGCACGCGTTCTGACACTGCCGACGGGGCATCACATCCAACCCGTGAGAGCGTGCAGGCTTATGCCGATCAGGCCGCCGATCAGGGTCCCGTTGAGGCGGATGTACTGCAGGTCGCGTCCGACATTGGCCTCCAGCTTCTCCACGACAGTCTGAGCGTCCCAGGAGGCAATGGTATCCGACACGATGCGGGCCACGTCAGGTCCGTGCCGCTCGGCCAGGTGTACCAGGACCGGGGTCAGCCGGGCGTTGAAGGCCGCTCGGGCTTCTGCATCATCGACGATGGCCCGCCCCAGCGTGACCAGGGCTTCGCTCACATAGCCGGTCAGACGCGACCCTTCCCCCAGTGCAGCATCGTCCAGCAGGGCGGCCTTGAGATCGCGCCAGCCCGCCTCGGCGAATTCGGCGACTGCCGGATGCCGCAGGGTCTCGGCGACGATGCGCTCGATGCGCGCCTGCATGACCGGGTCGTCCTGCAGAGCGCCGGCGAACTCGCTGACCAGCTCACCCAGGCGCACGCGGAGCGGATGCTCTGGCTCCCGCACCATTTCGTGCAACAATTCTTCGACGGCGCGGATGACCCCGTCCGCGATTCGTCGGTCCATACGGGCAAAGCGCACCAGCCTGGGCGCCTGAGCGCGGACGGCGTCGCGGATTCGCTCCTCGTTCTGCTCCAAAGCCGAGAACGCCTCGCCGAGGGCGGCATCGAGCAGGACCTGGTGCTTGCCCTGGGCCGTCAGGGCCTCGATCACGGATCCAAAGGCCGGTGCCAGGCGGGTCCCGCGGCCCTGTTCCTCGAGCCGTTCGCGCCAGAAGCGGGCCACCGCCTCGTCATCCAGGAACGCCATCAGGTCCGGCAGCGCGGCAACCAACCCGCTTGCCGTCTGTCTCGCCTGCACCGGATCGGCCATGAGACGGCCGATCTGAAGGCCCATGTCAGACCCGGCGAGGCGCGCCTCCACCAGTTCAGGGTCAAGGAAATTGTCACCGATGAAACGCCCCACGGCATCGGCAATCCGCTGTTTGTTGTTGGGGATAACGGCGGTATGCGGAATCGGCAGTCCAAGGGGGCGACGGAAGATCGCCGTCACGGCAAACCAGTCGGCCAGTCCGCCCACCAGCCCGGCTTCAGCGAACGCCCGCACATAACCCCACAGCCCCCGGTCCTCGCCCCAGACATGGGTCGACAGGAAAACCAGCGCCATCACCACCAGCGACGCCGTGGCGGCCACCCGCATGCGCATCGTCGCAGACATCGAGCTGAGCATGCCGGTGTCGGTCCTCCAGACGGCTGCCTACTGGAACGGGTTCAACTTCTTGAGGATATACTGCAGCCCGCCGCGGTTTTCCTTGCGGTCGAGCTCCTCCTGCGAGGTCAGGAATGTGGTCTGCACGACAAAACGCTCGCCTTCAAACGGCAGGTGCCCGTGCCAGGAATTGTCCGACCGCAGGAAGGCGAAAACATAGCCTGCCAGCGGCGGAACCTCCTCGGTGAAATCGTCGAAGTCCTTCGGCCCATTGAGCACGCGGATACAGCCAGCCCCCGAGCCGTCCCATTCAGCGTTGAGATAGGTCAGCATGGTCAGGATCTTGGATTTGGAGTCATTGTGGATGGGGCCGTCGGAAAGCTGTGACAGGCGTCGCACCGTGATCATGCGCGGCTTGTCGGTCAGGTCGAGGCCGAACTTGTCCGTCAGCACCTGCGCCAGTTCTGCAGAATTGAGGTCCTGCATCAGCCGCGCGAACGCGCCCTCGGCCGCCAGCTTGGACAGCGGCAGGTAACCCGGCTTGTTGATCTCCGGATAATCCGCCCTCACCTGCGCCGCTTCGTCCGTGCTCAGGGCGCCGCCCGCCACGAAATAGCTGTACGGCTCTCGCTTGACGGGCGCCTCGCGCAGGGCGCCGAAGTCGAGCAGGCCGCCCGGCCCGGTCTTGCCACTGCTCGTCTGCGCTGTGTCGGCCATGGCCACGCTCTCCTGTATCCGCACACTCAATCTACCGGGACGACCGGGCGCTTCAAGCCGACAATCCGTCGCCAAGGGCCCGCAGCACCTGCTCGCAGGCAATCAGCTCGGCCTTGAGCCCGGCGAGACGCTCGGCGGCCTCGGCATCCTCGCCCCAGTGAGACATCTGGAAGTGCTCGTCCACGGTGGACAGCGCGAACGCCTGCGCACCATCGATACGGCCTTCGAGCAAGGCCAGACCGAGCACGGCGGAACCACAGACCGCAGTCGCATGGGCCGTGGCGGTCAGCGCCAGGTCGCTGAGCTGGCCCACCCGCTCATGCACGCGCTGCAGGGCGATCGGGTCCTGGTCGACCGGCAACAGCCCGGTGGCCGGAACCAGGTGACAGCCGAGCGCCTCGTCGATCCAGGCCAGCATCGGATCCCAAGCGGCCGCCTGCGCGCTCACGAGCTCGGTGGGTTCCGGCGCGCGGAAACACAGCAGGTCGGTCGACGCATAGCGAGTGATCTCTGCCTCGGTGGCCTCACGCGCCTCGCCCATTCGGTCCAGCGCCACGAAAACGAGGCGCGTGACCGGCATGCCTGCCGCATCTATACGCTCCCCCTGCTCGCGCCATTCCCGGGCGACATGGTCCGCCAGCGCCTCGCTCGGTACATTGAGCGCTTGCCGCGCCGGCGTCTTGACCTTGCGCCCGTCCAGCAGGACCGACCAGCCATCGTCATCACTGCCGGAAATCTCGACCGTCTCGTAGAAGCGTTTCGGCCGGGCATCCTCGGCCTCGGGCAGGCGCACGCCCGGCTTGGTTTCGTAGCTCACGCTAGGCTCCGTCCCTATTGCCGCGGTGTCAGCACGTGAAAGTTCCGGTGCACCGCTTCGAGCTGCATCCTATAAAGCGCCGGGTCGATCCACTCATCCGCTGTCAGCAGTACGTGGTGGCGGCACCCCGCCCGGTAAGCCTGCTCCACTACCGGTCGGACATGACGTTCGAAGGCAGCCACGTCCATGCCGCCGCGGCTGACCGCCCGAAAGCCCTCGAAGCGCGGATCCTGGATGACTACAGGATTATCTGGGGCGGTCACGGACAATCCCTCACTTCGCAGGTGGATCTCGTAGACATAACCCTCAGCCTGGCCGGCGGCGGTCCAGCGCGTCGGCAGGCAGGCGGCCGGCTGCAGTCCGGTTTGCGGCGGCGGACCGACGCGATCCCACGGCGTCTCCACCCAACCGCCAAGCTGGCGGATCTCTGTCGCCAGCCAGCGCATCTCCTGCTCGATTTCCTGCAGCGCCACCCTGTCTACCGGGAGCGCTGCCAGCACCGCGTCCCGACGGCGCTCCAGCCGCTCATAACGCCGCTGGGCCAACACCAGCGGATCGGGTTGCAGGACCTCGACGATCTGGTGCCAGCCGGCGCGGATCAACTGCCGTGTGGGCGCGAACAGGAACAAGGCGATCACGCTGGTCAGAACCACCACGATCACCATCAGCGCCAACGCCGTGCGTGCTTCCGGGCCTTCGTCTTGGCGGCTCGGGTCCGCCCCGTCATCGCCGCGCGCCCAGCCTCTCCCATAGGCCGCCGGGCAGCGCGCGGGAAACACGTGGTCCAGCAATCTTTCGATCGCCTCGCCACTGTCGCGTTGCGGTTCGAAAGGGGCTTCATAGGCTGTGTAGTTGCGCTCTTTCCCGGCCGCCGGCCGGCAGGACCGGGTCAGGATGACCCAATGATGCAATGGCGCCTGGCGATAGACATGGGCCGCTTCCGGCGCCAGGTCTTCCAGACTGGCCGGCAGCCGGCTCGACGCCTTGTAGAATACAAAGGCCTCACCGAAACCGAGATGCCGGTTGCGACGGTCGTAGCCGCGCCTCACCTGCTCTGCCAGTCGCAGGCGCTCGCGCGGGTGCAAGCGCCGCTGCGGCAGTCGACCGACGGTGTCCCGGTCATCGGACGGCCTTTCAGCGGCCTTGAGGCAGGCGGCGAATTCGCACGCGATCCAGTATTCCTGGCTTCCGGTCCACGACACGGTCAGGCAATCCGGTTCCACGGAGGATTCCAGCTGTCGGGTTTCCCAATACCCGTCCCGCCGGGCATCGGCGGCCTGGCGCAGCTGGCTCTGGAACTCCCGAAACCGGGAATTGTCGGGCTGAGCCTTGTCGTTCACGCACCGTCTCCGCCATCGCCTGGACAGCGTGCACTATAACCCGCGGCAACCGAAAACCTGAAAGACTTTTAGGGTCTAACTGCCCCGGCAGCAGGTTGGGAAGGGTTGGGCAGCACCGGTTCGAAACGGTCGAAGGCCGCGTTCAGGCTATCGAAATCATGGTGCATCTCGTCCGCACCGCCCGCCTCGATTTCGCTTTGGGTGTGAAACCCCCAGCTCACGCCAAGTGTTCGCACCCCCGCATTGCGTCCCATCTCCATATCGAACCGGGTATCACCGATCATGAGCGCCTGGCCCGGCCGTGTTCCGGTTTCTCTGAGAGCATCCAGCACCATGCGCGGATGCGGCTTGCCGGGACCGTGATCGACCGTCTGGAAGGTATCGAAATAGCGATGCAGGTCGTGATGCTCGAACACGATATCGAGCCCGCGCCGCGCCTTGCCTGTGGCCACGCCCATAAGCCACCCGTCGTCAACAAGGCGTTCGAGCGTCTCCCTTGCCCCCGCATAGAGCGGTTCGGAGAAGCCCTTCTCGGCGCGCTGCTCGACAAAGGCCTGCTTGTACCAGCCGGTCAGCTCGGCCAACCGCGCGGAAGGATAGTCCGGCGGCGCCAGCCGGCGCACCGCTTCGCCCAGCTCGAGTCCGACAATGGTGCGCGTGCGTTCGTACTCGATGCCGCCGAGGCCGGCCCGTCGGAACGCTGCATCCATCGCCGCCTGGATCACCTGCCGACTGTCGACCAGCGTTCCATCAATGTCCCAGATGGCAAGCTTGAGAGGAGTATCCATCGAAATCCGGCCTGTTCCGCTGAGCGGCGGACATAGGCACCACAGCGCCGGGTGACAAGGCGCGCGCGCCGTGCCTAACTCGCGCCATAACCTTTTCAGGAGCAGCCCGATGGCCCAGCCCCCTAACGCCCCGCTGACCGACCGCGACCGCGAAGCGCTAGATGCAGCGGCCTTTCGTCGCCTGATCAGCCATTTGCAGGAGCACCACGAGGTCCAGAACATCGACCTGATGTTGCTCGCCGACTTCTGCCGCAACTGCCTGGGCGACTGGTGGCAGGAAGCCGCCGAGGACCGGGGCATAAACGTCAGCCGCGACGAAGCCCGCGCGCGGATCTACGGCATGTCGCCATCCCTCTGGAAAGAGCGCTACCAGACCGAAACGGCACCAGAAAAGCTGGCTGCATTCAAGGCACGGCAGGCCGCCAAGGCCGAGGCCTAGGACGGGTCGCCACCGGCGGTCTCGAGTGGCATGGCGAGATATCGGAAGGGAGCCTCCGGCACGTCGAGCCTAACAACTTGCCCGCTCGCCCTGTCAACAAAGATGTCGTTGGGCGGGGTGCCGCCCCGCTGCTCGATCCGCAGCGCGTCAAACTGCCCGGCCGGCGTGTCGACCTGCTCGTAAGCCCTGGCCGTCAGGGTCACTGTCTCGACTGCGTCGCGCATCGGAACCCACCAGTCGAATTCAACAACATCCCCGGGCTCAAGCTCGAGCACGGACGCAAGCATGAAGAAGGTGGCTCGCACGAGCGTGCCCGGCTCGAGCTGTCGGTCGATGGGCGACCGGATGACCTCTTGCTGGGGAGCGTGGATATCCACCGAGCCTGTCGTCTTGCCAGCCACCAGATCGCTGTCCACGACCGCGTAACGAATGCCGGAATGGTAGCGCAGGTCGATCGAGATCGGTGACAGGGTTGCGGCGTCCAGCAGCGCCTCGAACACCTCGTAATCGCCGCGCGAATGAATCATCGACCGATCCCAGAGATGCACACCTTCGTCATCACTGTACCAGCCGAACCGCATGAACCCGTCCGGTTCCCCGTCAACGAACAGGCCAAGGTGAAATCCGCCGGATTCCAACGCCTCGCGATTGACGTTATCAATCCAATCCTCTGACTGGGCCCAGGCCGTGCCGAAGCCGAGCAGTCCGGCTATCGACAATTGGACAAGCGACTTGATCATGTGTCCCCTCCGAAAACCCCACGAAACCACCCCGTCGGGGCGGTGTCGACGGGCTCGCGCGCAAGTGACGCGAACGTGACTCCGTGTGAGCGCTGCAGGGAGCTTAAGCCAGGTCCTCCTCGACCATCGCCTCGTCGATCTCGTTCTCCACGAAGCCCAGCGTGTCGTAGATTTTCTTCAGCGGCTTGGGCAGTTCGGCTGTCAGAACCAGCGGCTTCTGGCCATCGCGCGGGATTTCCAGGCGGCGGGCGTGCAGGCAGAGTCGCCGCCCCAGGTCCTCCGGCGCCGGTCGGTGGCAAGTGTATTTCTTGTCGCCGAGGATGGCCGTGCCCATGGCTGCCAGGTGCACCCGCAACTGGTGCGTTCGCCCGGTCACCGGTCGCAGCGCTACCCAGCTGGCCTTCTGGCCCGCCTCGCCCACCACGACATAGCGCGTCAGCGCGTGCTGGGCCCCGGCATCACCGTGCGATGCTGCCACCATGACCTCACGCTCGCTATCGGTGCCGGCGATCGCGTCCTTGCGTATGAAGCCCTTGATTTCGCCCTTCTTAGGCTTGGGCACGCCGATGGCGATGGCCCAGTAGGTCTTCTTCGTGCGATGCGACTGGAAGGCCTTGGCCAGACGCGCCGTCGCCTTCGGGCCCTTGCCGACGATCAGGATACCCGAGGTGTCCTTGTCGAGCCGGTGCACCAGGCGCGGTCGCTCAAGCCCCTCGCCGAAGGCGTCGAGCATGCCGTCAATGTGCCGGGTTGTCTTGGAACCGCCCTGTACGGCCAGCCCCGCCGGCTTGTTGAAGGCGATGAGCTCCTTGTCCTCATAGATGACCAGGGAGCGGATGAAATCTTCATCCTCCCGGGACAGGCGGTTGCCCGGTGGCTTTTCGCCGGGCTCCGGCAACGGCGGCACCCGCACCTGCTGGCCCTCGCTGACCCGGCTGTCGGCCTTGACCCGGCCGCCGTCCACACGCACCTGCCCCTTGCGACACAGTTTCTGGACCATGCCCTGGGAAACATGCGGGAAGCGCCGCTTGAACCAACGGTCGACGCGCGAACCGTCTTCGCTAGCCTCCACGGTAATTGTCTGAACGCCGCTCATGAACTCACCTTTCGCATGATCACCAGGCCGATCATCAGTCCACCCGCCGCCAGCACAACTGATCCGGCTCCATAACCGAACGCACCCAGATAAAGCTTGCGCTGGAGTAATTGAACCAGTTCAAGCGAGAAGGCAGAGAAGGTCGTGAAACCACCCAGCACGCCCACCGCGGCAAACAGCCGAACCGCCTGACTTCCATCCCGGCCCTGACTGACCAGCCAGCCAACCAGAAAACCCATCAGAATGCCGCCGACGATATTGATCGCGAGGGTTCCCCAGACCTGGTCCGGGCCCCAGGCTCGCTCGGCCGTCCGGCTGACGGCATAGCGCGCCATGGCACCCAGCGCACCGCCGGCCGCAATCAGCAGATAATTCAACATCCCCGCTCGATAGGCTGGCAGGAGGCGGCTGGCAAGGCCGCGACTCTTGGTCGGCCCGGCCGGCGGCCGCACGAATTGCGCTGTGGCGTGGGCCTGTCCGGCACACCCCCTCAACATTGCAACTAATTTATGTTTAGCCATCTGTTTTTGCATAGCGGCCGGCCGGTAAAGGACGTGGTCGCCAGGACGCTAACTCCCTATTTACCAAGCCACAAACCGGGATCAGCCCGGAAAACAACAATGAATGGACACTTCAATGACTCGTTTCTCCTCGACCCTGACCACCCTGATTAATGTGCTCTTCATGGCCGGCGTCGCCGGTGGCGTGATGATTGCGCTCGGAAGCACACTCTGATCCGGCATCCCGGCCCCGCCCGGACACCTCGACCGATACCAGAAACGGGACGCGGCCCAGCCGGTCCCGTTTTTGTTTGCGCGCCGCCAGATGTGACGTAAACCCCGTCACACCCCACACTCCGGCTTTTACCGGGCCGCAGAACCGCTAGACTGGCCGCGTCACCAGTCGGAGCGTGTTTCATGTCCATCGTCTTGCTGTCCGCCGCCCTCTTCCTGCAGGAGGCCGACCTGAGGCGCGACCAGACCCCCGTCCAGAATACCGGCGTCGAAACCCGGGTCGAGAACGCGGAGCCGGTCGAGACGCCAGTCACCGCCGCTGACCTGATCGCCGAAGCCCGTCGAAACTGGCAGGACTGGCACGTGGTGATCGCCCAGCTCGCGGCCCGGCGCGCCCAGGAACGCTATCTCGCCGAGCTTACCCTGCCCGCCATTTCCAGCCCCGCTATTGACGCCGAAAGCCGCAGCGAGGTTCTGTCCGCCCTGCATCCCCTGATCGAGCGCGTCGAGACCAGCAATACCGGCTGGGCCGTCGAGCAATTGACAGAAATCGACCTGGTCGGACTCTGGACCGTCGATGCCCGCGCCGGCTCGCAGCTCATCTCGCTGGCCGAGCGGGACCAGGACAACGCTGGCGCTGTGGTCACGGCCCTCGGCCCCGTGGCCCGTGCCGGGTTGATTGACGGCCAGGCCTACGCTGAACGGGCCGATGCCCTAGCCAGGCAGGAAAACCGGCCACAGCCTTATGGAACCGCCACCGATTGCAGCGACGGAACGGCACAGATCTGGCAGGTCGAAGCGCCGGATGCTCTCGATACGCGTCGCGAGGCGCTCGGCCTCCTACCCTTCGACGTCGATCAGGTAATTGCCGCGGCCGGCCCCTGTCCGGACCCGGCCGAGGATTGATCAGCTGGTGCGGCTGCGGGCCACTACCCAGAGCATCAGCGCTGCCGCCAGCATGATGCCAAAGCCGGCAATGCCCAGGATCGGCCCGGCCTCCGCTTCCGGCATCTGTCCGCCGTAGAGCATGTAGAGAAAGCCGACGAGGACCACCGTCCCGGCCTGGTGCAGGATCAGCTGGATCCACCCCAGCAGTCCCGCCTCCGGCGCGAACAATCGGAACAGGATGCCCCAGAATATCGACAAGGCGCCGCCGACTAGCATGATGTGGGCGTGTGTCGGCATTTGCGAATGGTCCCCGCTGGCGCCCATGACCTGACCCAGCGTCATGCCGATCAGCAGCCAGGCCAGACCCAGCACTACGGAAAGTTTCTGCATGTTTCCCCCCATGGTTGAACGGAGGGAGACTCTCGTTTCAGGGACGAGTCGACAAGTGCGATTTTATGCGTCGTCGTCGGAACCGGTCGTGCGGCGCGCGTCTCGGCGGCGACGCCATTCGGCCAGTCGCTCGACCAGAACCGCCTCGCGTCCAACCGGCTTGGGTTGGTAGAATACCGGCCGCTCCGACAGGCCCTCGGGGAAGTAATCCTGCCCGGAAAACCCGTCCTCGGCATCGTGGTCGTACTCGTAGCCGGCGCCATAGCCCTGCGACTTCATCAGCTTGGTCGGGGCATTGAGGATATGCGCCGGCGGCATCAGCGACCCGGTCTCCTTGGCCATGCGGCGGGCCCGTTTGTAGGCGATATAAACGGCGTTCGATTTGGGTGCCGTGGCCAGGTGCACAACGGCATGGGCCAGCGCCAGTTCCCCTTCCGGCGAGCCAAGGCGTTCATAGGTCCGGGCCGCCTCGGCGGTGACCATGAGCGCCGTCGGGTCGGCAATGGCGATTTCTTCCGACGCCATCCGCACCAGCCGCCGGGCCAGAAAAAGCGGGTCTTCGCCGCCTTCCAGCATGCGAGCAAACCAGTATAGCGCGGCATCCGGATCGGAACCTCGCACCGCCTTGTGCAAAGCCGAGATGAGATTGTAATGCTCCTCCCGGTCCTTGTCGTAGGCCGTCGCCCGCTTGTTCAGGAGCTCACCCAGCCGGTCCGGCCCGATTGGCGCCTCGGTCTCCAGCGTGAAGGTCTCCTCAACGAGGTTCAGGAGATAGCGCCCATCGCCATCGGCCATGTTGCGCAGCAGGCGGCGCGCCTCCGCATCCAGCGGCAGGGTCCGCCCCATCTCCGCTTCCGCCCGCGCGATCAGTTGCTCCAGCCCGTCATCATCAAGGCGCTTGAGCACCAGCACCTGGCACCGCGACAGCAGCGCCGCGTTGAGCTCGAAGGAGGGATTCTCGGTCGTCGCTCCCACTAGGGTAATGACGCCCTCTTCGACCACCGGCAAGAAACCGTCCTGCTGGGCCCTGTTGAAACGGTGTATCTCGTCGACGAAAAGCAGTGTGCCACGCCCGGCCTGTCGCCGTGCCCGCGCCCGTTCGAAGGCCTTCTTCAGGTCGGCAACGCCGGAGAACACGGCGGACAGCGGTTCGAACTCCAGCGCGCTGTCCTCGGCCAGCAAGCGGGCAATGGTCGTCTTGCCAACCCCGGGGGGCCCCCACAGGATCATCGAGGCGAGCCGGTTCTGACTTCGCATGCGCGCTATCGGACCCGATCCCGCCAACAAGTGATCCTGGCCCACCACCTCATCCAGGGACTTGGGTCGCAGCCGGTCGGCCATTGGCCGGGGCGTGCCGGTTTCCAGACCGGCGGCTTCGAAGAGATTGCTCATGACGCTAGTCTGCCTGACAGCCACAGCGAGGAAAGACCGGGGCACAGATTTTCGGTTGCGAGGCGTGCAGATTGCCCGCCGGCAACCGCGTGAAAGTCGATCTGGAGATAGCGGACCAGCCCTCGGGCCGTCGCCGCGCCCCTCTCTAGACGACTACAGGCCAGCAAACCTCAATAAAGCCGCAAGGTGGCCTCGTGACGGCGTCCACGACGCTCAATGACCACTGGCCATAGCTGATCGCCGTCGCGCCGCTCCAGCACGTCCTCAAGCTGATCCAGCGTGCGGATGCGCTCATTCGCAACCGCGAGCAACCGGTCGCCGGGCCGGATTCCGAACCCCTGCGCGATCGAGCGTCTTGCGATGCCCGTGACGATCACCCCGCCCTCGAACGGGTCCAATCCGACGCGTTCATTGAAGGCCGGGCTCATTTCCACCACCGAGGCCCCGCTCAGCGGATTACGTCCGTTGACCACCAGAGGGGCGGGTTCGGGAAGACCCGGCGCAGCCTCGACCACAACACCCAGCCTGGCTTCCTGGCCGTCCCGGAGCACGGTGAATACCGCTTCCTCGCCGGCAGCGCGGGTGGCCAGCCGGAAGCGGGCACCGGCGTCATTGTTCACCTCACGCCCGTCAATGGCGAGAATGATATCGCCTTGCTCCAGCCCGGCCCGGTCCGCCGCACTGTCGGGATAGACCTCGCCGATCAGCGCGCCCTGCGGTCGGTCCAGCCCCAGGCTCTGGGCGATGTCATTGCTGACTGTCTGCAGGCGGGCGCCCAGCCAGGGCCGGATCAGCTCGCCTTCCGACAGCGCGGTGTCGACGACCCGCCGCACCAGTTCGGCCGGGATGGCGAAACCGATGCCGTTCGAGCCGCCCGAGCGCGAGAAGATCATGGTGTTGACCCCGACCAGCTCGCCCTGCATGTCGACCAGCGCTCCACCGGAATTGCCCGGATTGATGGCCGCATCGGTCTGGATGAAGGATGCATAGTCCGACCGTCCGACATCGGTGCGGGCCAAGGCCGAGACTATTCCCGAAGTCACCGTCTGACCGACGCCAAAGGGATTGCCGATGGCGAGCACCAGATCACCGACCTCGATATCGCCGGACATGTCGAAATTCATCACGGGCAGCGGCTCATCCGTAGCGACACGCAGCACTGCCAGGTCCGACGCTTCGTCGGTCAGCAGGATCTCCGCCTCGTACTCGCGCCGGTCCGCCAGCACGACACGCAATTCGGTCGCCCCGGCCACGACATGATTATTGGTCACGATGACCCCGGACGGGTCGACGATGACTCCGGAGCCGAGGGAATTTTGCTGACGCGGCTGATTGCCGAAAAAGCGCGAGAAGAACGGATCAACGGCCTGCACTTGTCGGCGGGTATAGACATTGACCACCGCCGGCGCGGCTTCCCGTACAATCGGCGCAAATGACATCTGCATGTCCGCCCGGCTTTCGGGCAGCACGCGATCATCGGCTTGCGTGAGATCACTGACCGGCGGGCTCGGGTTCGCAGGCGGGACCTGGAGATCGTCCGGCTGGGCATCGACATCCGCGGCCTGGCTGCAGGCGGCGGCAAACAGGAGGCTGGCAATAAGAACTGGCTTCATCATGAGGCTCATATAGTCGGACTCCCGGGCACGAAAAAGGCGGCTTGCTGAAGCAAAGCCGCCTTTTCCTGAACCTGTCATGACGCGAGGCTTACTCCTCGGTCATGCCCTCTTCGGCTTCCAGCCGGGCGCGGTCGGCAGCGCCCTTGGCAGCCGGGTCGCGATCGACCAGCTCGATGACCGCCATCGGGGCGTTGTCGCCATGACGGAACCCGGCCTTGAGCACGCGGGTGTAACCACCGTCGCGCTCGGAGTAGCGGCCGCCGAGCGTGTCGAACAGCTTCTTCACCTGGCCCTCATTGCGGACCTTGGACATGGCCAGACGGCGGCCATGCACGTCACCGCGCTTGGCCAGCGTGATGAGCTTGTCCATGAAAGGCGCCAGTTCCTTGGCTTTCGGCAAGGTGGTGACGATCTGCTCGTGCTCGATCAGCGAGGCGGCCATGTTGGCCAGCATCGCCTTGCGGTGCGAGTGGGTACGGTTGAGCTTGCGGTGTGCGATGCCGTGGCGCATGGCTTTATCTCCTCAAGTCCGGTTCAGGTGCCTCCCGGCAGCTGCCTAGACGTGATCCTCGAAACGTTTGGCGAGATCTTCGATGTTCTCCGGCGGCCAGTTCGGCGCTTCCATGCCGAGATGGAGACCCATCTGGGCGAGAACTTCCTTGATCTCATTGAGCGACTTGCGGCCGAAGTTCGGGGTACGGAGCATCTCCGCCTCGGACTTCTGGATCAGGTCGCCGATGTAGACGATGTTGTCGTTCTTCAGGCAGTTCGCCGAACGCACGGACAGCTCCAGCTCGTCGACCTTGCGCAGCAGCGCCGGGTTGAAATCGAGCTCGGGCTTGTCGTCCTCGGCCGGACGGGCCTCGACGGCTTCCTCGAAGTTGATGAAGATCTGGAACTGGTCCTGGAGGATGCGCGCGGCATAGGCCACGGAATCTTCCGGGGTCACGGTCCCGTCGGTCTCGATCTCGAGGATCAGCTTGTCATAGTCCAGCACCTGACCTTCGCGCGTATTCTCGACGCGGTAGGACACACGCTTGACCGGGCTGTACAGTGCATCAACGCCGATCAGGCCGATCGGGGCATCTTCCGGGCGGTTACGCTCGGACGGCACATAGCCCTTGCCGGTGTTGATCGTGAACTCCATCCGGATCTCGGCGCCCTCATCGAGGGTGCACAGGACCAGATCCTTGTTGACGATCTCGACGTCGGCAGACTCTTCAATATCGCCGGCGGTGACAACACCCGGACCGGTTTTCTTGAGGACGACGCGCTTGGGCCCCTCGCCATGCATGCGCAGGGCGATCTGCTTGATGTTGAGCACGATGTCGGTGACGTCTTCACGAACGCCGTCGATCGACGAGAACTCGTGGACGACGCCATCAATGTGCACATTGGTCACCGCAGCGCCCTGCAGAGAGGACAGCAGCACACGGCGAAGCGCATTGCCGAGAGTCATGCCGAAGCCACGCTCCAGCGGTTCGGCGACGATCTTCGCCTGGCGCTCGGGGCTGTGCCCCGGCTCGATTTCCGGCTTCATCGGGCGGATGAGTTCTTGCCAGTTCTTTTCGATCACGTTCTTACTGCCCCTTCATCAGCCGCACGGCCATGCCGGCGGCGCGTTCAACAGGCGAAATCCGCTGCTGCGTTGGATTAAACGCGGCGGCGCTTCGGCGGACGACAACCGTTATGCGGAATCGGCGTGACGTCCTGGATGGTGGTGATGGTGAAACCCACCGACTGAAGCGCCCGCAGGGCACTTTCACGTCCCGAACCCGGACCGGAGACCTTGACTTCAATGGTCTTCATTCCGTGTTCCATGGCTTTCTTGCCGGCATCCTCTGCCGCCATCTGGGCTGCGTAAGGGGTCGATTTGCGCGAACCCTTGAAGCCCATGTGACCGGAAGACGACCAGGAAATCGCGTTGCCCTGAGCGTCGGTGATGGTCACCATGGTGTTGTTGAAGCTGGCATTCACGTGGGCAACGCCCGCCGTGATGTTCTTACGCTCACGCCGCTTAACGCGGCCGGTATCCTTAGCCATGATTCTGGCCCCTACTTCTTCTTACCGGCGATCGGTTTGGCCGGACCTTTGCGCGTGCGCGCATTGGTGTGAGTGCGCTGCCCACGGACCGGCAGACCACGGCGATGCCGTAGGCCACGATAGTTACCGAGGTCCATGAGACGCTTGATGTTGACGGCCACCTCACGGCGCAGATCGCCTTCCACGATGTGATCACGATCGATCACTTCGCGGATCTGCAGGATCTCTGCATCGTTGAGGTCGCTGACGCGGCGCTCGGGCGAGATGGAAACCTGCTCGCAGATCTCCTTCGCCTTGGCCGGGCCAATGCCGTGGATGTAACTCAGCGCGATCTCTACGCGCTTGTTCGTCGGAATATTGACGCCGGCAATACGGGCCACAATCCATCTCCCAATTCAGAACGCCGTTCGCGGACGACCCAACGGACAACCTTTCGGTCGCCGCGTGAGCTCGCCCGTTTCGCGAAGGGCGCTATCTACAGTCAGCGTTGCCACCCCGTCAATGGGGTTGCAACAGGTGCAAGTCACTTCTTGTCCAGGGCCGCAGCGATTTCCGCCGAGACCTTGTCCATGGACCCCATGCCCTCGACCTCCCGCAACTTGCCCTGCTGGGCATAGAACGGGATGAGCGGAGCGGTCTGGTCCTGGTAGGCTTTCAAACGCACTTTGAACGCTTCGATATTGTCATCGGCGCGTCCTTCTTCGGCAGCGCGCTTTTCCATGCGCGCCACCAATTCGTCTTCGTCGACCATCAGCTGGACGACGGCATCGACCTTCGACCCGCGCTTGGCCAGGGCAGCATCGAGCGCCTCGGCCTGGGCGACGGTCCGCGGAAAGCCGTCAAAGATGGCGCCACCGGCGGCTTCCGCCTCCGGCAGACGTTCTTCGATCAGCTCGATGACGATCTCGTCGGACACCAGGTTACCGGCATCCATGATTGCGGCCACACGTTGGCCAAGCTCGGTGCCGGCAGCTTTCGCCTCGCGCAGCATGTCTCCGGTCGACAACTGAACCCAGCCGCGATCGGCAACAAGCCGCTTCGCTTGGGTTCCCTTGCCGCAGCCCGGAGGCCCGAACAAAATTACATTCATCGCTTCCGCCCCCGCAGCTTCGACTTCTTGATCAACCCCTCGTACTGATGGGCCAGCAAGTGCGACTGGATCTGCGAAATCGTGTCCATGGTCACAGAGACAACGATGAGGATGGACGTGCCACCAAGAGCGATACCACCGGCGCCGCCACTCAGGATCATCGGCGTGACGCAGATGATGGTCAGGTAGATGGCCCCGATCAGGGTCAGACGCGAGAGCACATAGTCGATGTACTCGGCGGTCCGCTTGCCCGGGCGGATGCCCGGCAGGAAGCCACCATACTTGCGCAGATTGTCAGCGGTATCTTCCGGGTTGAACACCACGGAGGTGTAGAAGAAGCAGAAGAAGATGATCATCGCCGAGTACAGCACCAGGAAGAGCGGCGAACCGGCGCCCAGATAGGCGACCATGGTTTGCAGCCACTGCGGGCCGGATTGCGACTGGAAACCGGCGGCGGTGGCCGGAAGCAGGAGCAGAGCCGAGGCGAAGATCGGCGGGATGACACCGGCCGTGTTGAGCTTGAGCGGAAGGAAGGAGGTATCGCCCCCAACCATCCGGTTGCCCTGCTGGCGCTTGGGATACTGGACCAGAAGCCGACGCTGCGAGCGCTCGACGAAGACCACCAGCACCAGGCCGGCCAGGATGAGCAGGGCCCCACCGAAGAAGGTGGCCGGGCTCAGACTGCCTGCGGCACTGGCGGCAAGGGCGCCGCCAAGCAGGCCGGGAACGGCCGCGATGATACCGGCGAAAATGATCAGCGAGACACCGTTGCCGACGCCGCGGGCAGTGATCTGCTCACCCAGCCACAGCAGGAACATGGTTCCGCCGACCAGGGTGATGACGGTCGAGGCTATGAAGAACGGGCCCGGGTTGACGGCCATGGTCAGGCCGTCCGCATTCGGCGTGTTCATGCCAATCGCGATGGCCAGCGCCTGGCCAGTCGCCAGCAGCACAGTCAGATACCGCGAATACTGGTTGATCTGCTGCCGCCCCTGCTCGCCACCTTCCTTCTTCAGCTTTTCAAGGCTGGGAACGGTGGCCGACATCAACTGCATGATGATCGAGGCGGAAATGTACGGCATGACGTTCAGGGCAAAGATCGCCATGCGTTCGACGGCGCCGCCGCCCAGCACGTTGAACATCTGCAGGATGCCGCCGGAATTCTGTTCGAAAACACGGGCATACTGTTCCGGGTCGATACCCGGGACCGGAACGAAGGTACCAATCCGGTACACGATCAGAACACCGATCGTGAACAGGATTCGTTGCTGCAGCTCCTTCGCCTTGGCGAAGGAGCTGAAGTTCATGTTCGCAGCGAGCTGTTCAGCAGCTGAAGCCATCTAAACGTCCTTTGGAAGGTCGAGGTAAGTCGCTTATTCCGACGCGTCGTTCGACGCAGCGGTCAGGGTCACCTTGCCACCGGCCTTCTCGACAGCCTCGATGGCCGCCTTGGAGGCACCGGCAACGGTCACTTCCACTTTGGACTTCAGTTCGCCCTTCGCAAGGAGGCGCACACCGTCAAGCTGACGACGGACCAGGCCCGCCGCGACGAGCACGTCACCGTCGATCGGCTTCTTGGCGTCGATCGTGCCGGCCGCAATGGCCTTTTCCAGGCGCCCGAGATTGACCTCGGCCCACTGCTTCCGGTTCGGCTTGTTGAAGCCGCGCTTGGGCAGACGCATGTGGAGCGGCATCTGGCCGCCCTCAAAGCCCTTGATGGCCACACCCGAGCGGGATTTCTGACCTTTGACACCCCGGCCACCGGTCTTGCCCTTGCCCGAGCCGATACCACGGCCGACGCGGGTGCGCTCTTTGGTGGCACCCTCTTTGTCGCGCAATTCATTGAGACGCATGTCGTTCTCCATTCGATGGAGCGGTTTCCCGAAAACGGGACCTACTCCTCGACGATTTCCACCATATGGCTGACCTTGGCAATCATGCCGCGGACAGACGGGGTGTCTTCAAGTTCACGCACGCGGCCGATGCGGCCGAGGCCGAGGCCCACGAGCGTCTGGTGCTGGTCCTTGGGGCGGCGGATGGGGCTACCCGTCTGGCGCACACGAAGAGTTTTCTTGGCCATTATCCGGCGTCCTTACGCTTCGATCGCTTCCGGCGACGACGCGCCATCGGCACGACGGTTCACCACATCGCCAACCTTCAGGCCGCGCTTCGCCGCAACCGAGCGCGGGCTCGACTGGGACTTCAGCGCGTCGATGGTGGCGCGGATCATGTTGTACGGGTTCGAAGTGCCGACCGACTTGGCGACGACGTCCTGGACACCGAGGGTCTCCAGCACGGCACGCATCGGACCACCGGCGATAACACCGGTACCCGGAGGCGCTGCCCGCAGCACGACCTTGCCGGCACCGTGACGGCCCTTGCCGTCGTGATGCAGGGTCCGGCCTTCGCGCAGCGGCACGCGAACCATGGTCTTCTTGGCTTCGTCGGTGGCCTTGCGAATGGCTTCCGGCACTTCACGTGCCTTGCCCTGGCCAAAGCCGACACGGCCCTTCTGGTCGCCGACCACGACGAGTGCGGCGAACTGGAAGTTCCGGCCACCCTTCACCGTCTTGGCGACGCGGTTGATGTGGACGAGCTTGTCTACGAGCTCGTCGTCACGCTCCTGGTCACGGTCCCGTCCGCGGCCGCGGCCACGTCCGCCCCGGTCACCCCGGTCGCGCTGTTGCTCATGAGCCATACGTCCGCTCCCTTAAAAGCTCAGACCGCCCTCGCGGGCCGCCTCTGCGAGCGCTTTGACGCGCCCGTGATAGATGTAACCGCCACGATCGAAGACGACTTCCTTGACGCCTTCCTTGACGGCGCGCTCGGCCAGCAACTTGCCAACGACTTCGGCCGCTTTCACGTCCGTGCCCTTGGCGTGTTGCTTGGTCGCGGCTTCCTCGAGCGAGGAAGCAGCCACCAGCGTCTTGCCCGCCACATCGTCGATGATCTGGGCGTAGATGTTCTTCGAAGAACGGTAGACCGAGAGCCGCGGACGGCCATTGGCCAGTTTCCGCAGGCGGATCCGCGTGCGCTGAGCGCGGCGGACGGATTTTTCGCGTTGAGTCTTCATCGCTCGCCCTACTTCTTCTTGCCTTCTTTGCGGCGAATGTACTCGCCCGCATATTTGATGCCCTTGCCCTTGTAGGGCTCCGGCGGACGGAAGCGGCGGATTTCCGCGGCGACCTGGCCGACCTGCTGCTTGTCAGCGCCCGAGATTTTCACCTCGGTCGGCTTGGCAACAGCAATGGTGATGCCCTGCGGCGCGTCATAGACGACGTCGTGCGACAGGCCCAGCGACAGTTTCAGGGCGGAACCCTGCATCTGTGCGCGGTAACCAACGCCGACCAGTTCGAGGTCTTTCTCGAAGCCGGCCGAAACACCCTGGACCAGATTGGCCAGGATGGCACGTTGCATGCCCCACATGGCCCGAGCCCGCTTGGTCTCGTTGGTCGGCTTGACGGTCAGACCGTCTTCGCCCTGGGTGATGGTGACATCGTCGACGATCGCCATCGACAGCTCGCCTTTCGGGCCCTTCACGGTGAGTGAAGAGTCGCCGAGATTGGCAGTGACGCCAGACGGAAGGGCGACCGGGAGTTTACCGATACGTGACATGGGTTCGCTCCCTTAGCTGACGTGGCAGAGGATCTCGCCGCCCACATTGGCTTCACGAGCAGTCGAATCCGACATCACGCCGCGCGGCGTGGAGAGGATTGCGATGCCGAGGCCGTTCTGGACGAGCGGAAGATCCTTGACGCCGGAATAGACGCGGCGACCGGGCTTGGAGATACGCTTGATCTCCGAAATGACCGAGTCACCTTCGAAATACTTGAGCTCGATCTCGAGCTCCTTCATGCCGGAGCCATGCTCGACTTCCGCGAAATCGCGGATGTAGCCTTCGCTCTTCAGCACTTCGAGAACACGGCGACGCAGCGCCGAGGCCGGCGTGGACACCGTCCGCTTGTTGCGCATCAGCGCGTTGCGGATGCGGGTCAGCATATCGCCGAGAGGATCATTCACAGACATGTTTCGTCTCCCTCTCTTACCAGCTCGACTTGACCATGCCCGGGACCAAACCCTGGCTGGCCAGATCACGCAGCGCGATACGCGACATGCGAAGCTTGCGGTAGAAAGCGCGCGGACGACCGGTGATCTCGCACCGGTTACGCACACGCGACGGTGCGGAATTGCGCGGCAGAGCCGCGAGCTTCAGCTGAGCAGCAAAACGCTCCTCGACCGGCAGCTCCTGGTCACGCGCGGTCGCTTTCAGCGAGGCACGTTTGGCAGCATAACGCTTGGCCATACGCTCGCGTTTGCGATTGCGTTCAACTGCGGATGTTTTCGCCATTTAAGTTCTCCTGCGTGCGAGCCCCGAATGGACCCGCTCTCCTGTTGCGTCAGTTCGAAAACGGAAAATCGAACTCGGCCAACAGGGCCTTCGCTTCTTCATCATTGTCCGCGGTGGTGCAGACAACGATATCCATGCCCCGGATCTTCTCGACCTTGTCATAGTCGATTTCCGGGAAAACGATATGTTCTTTCAGACCCATCGCGTAATTGCCACGACCGTCGAAGCTCTTTCCGTTGAGCCCGCGGAAGTCACGCACACGCGGCAGGGCGACCGTGATGAGGCGGTCCAGGAATTCGTACATACGATCCTGGCGCAGCGTCACTTTCGCACCGATCACCTGCTCCTCGCGGAGCTTGAAGCCCGCGATGGACTTCTTGGCGACAGTCTGTACCGGCTTCTGGCCGGCAATGGCTTCGAGGTCAGCCAGGGCACCCTTGATCTTCTTGGAATCCTGGGAAGCCTCGCCGACACCCATGTTGATCACGATCTTGTCCAGACGCGGGATCTGCATGGGGTTCGTATAACCGAACTTTTCCTTCATGCGATCACGAATCTCAGCGTGATACTTCGCACGGAGGCGCGGGGTATAGGTGGCGGTATCAGACATCGATAACCTCGCCCGAGCTCTTGGCGATGCGAACCTTCTTGCCGTCTTCAAGCGTCTTGAAGCCAACACGGGTTGCCTCGCCGGTTTTGGGGTCCGCCAGCGCCACATTCGAAATGTGCAGCGAGGCTTCCTTTTCCTTGATTCCGCCCTGGTCGGTCTGGGTGGCGCGGGTGTGGCGCTTGACCACATTCACGCCGGCCACGATGACGCGGTCCTCGGTCGGGATCACCTGCATGACTTCGCCGGTCTTGCCCTTGTCACGGCCGGCGAGAACGACGACTTTGTCGCCCTTCTTGATCTTGGCGGCCATTTTACAGCACCTCCGGAGCCAGCGAGACGATCTTCATGTGGTTCTTGTTGCGCAGTTCGCGCGGAACCGGGCCGAAGATACGCGTGCCGAGCGGCTCGTTGTTGTTGTTGATGATGACGGCGGCATTTCCGTCAAAGCGAATGACGGAACCGTCCTTGCGCTTGATGTCCTTGGCGACACGAACGACGACGGCCTTGCGGACGTCACCCTTCTTCACGCGACCGCGCGGAATGGCTTCCTTGACGGAGACGACAATGATGTCTCCGACGTGGGCGTAGCGACGCTTGGCACCGCCGAGCACCTTGATGCACTGCACACGGCGGGCGCCAGAATTGTCGGCCACGTCCAGATTGGTTTGCATCTGGATCATCGCAGATCCTCCTTAAGAGAAAGGCTTGCTCTCACCAGGCCTAGGCCTCGGCGCGAACAACCTCCCACCGCTTCAGTTTCGACTTGGGTGCACATTCCTGGATCTGGACCTGTTCACCGACTTTGAACGTCTCTTGTTCGTCATGCGCGTGATAACGCTTGGTGCGACGGACGGTCTTGCGCAGCAGCGGGTGGAGGAAAGTCCGTTCCACACGCACCACGACGGTCTTGGCACCTTTGTCACTCACCACGACGCCTTGCAGGATACGCTTCGGCATCGTCAGCTCCCTTGCTGTTGCTTGCGCTCGCCCTGCACCGTCTTGATGCGCGCGATGTCGCGGCGCAGCTGGGTGTAGCGGGCGGTGTTCTCCAGCTGGCCGGAAGCCTGCTGGAAGCGCAGATTAAACTGTTCTTTCTTCAGCTTCAGGAGCTCGTCCTTCAGCTGGTCTTCGGTCATCGCGCGAACGTCAACGGATTTCATCGTTGTGTTCTCCCTATTCGCCGAGGCGGGCGACGATCTTGGTCTTCACCGGAAGCTTTGCCGCGCCGAGCTCAAGAGCTTCGCGAGCAACATTCTCCGGGACACCGTCGATCTCGAACATGATACGGCCGGGCTTGACCTTGCAGGCCCAGTACTCGACCGAGCCCTTGCCCTTACCCATACGAACTTCGGTCGGCTTCTTGGAAACCGGCACGTCCGGGTAGATACGGATCCAGACACGGCCCGCACGCTTCATGTGGCGGGTAATGGCACGACGCGTCGCTTCGATCTGACGCGCCGTCACGCGTTCCGGCTGAAGCGCCTTGAGACCATAGGACCCGAAGTTGAGCGTGAAGCCCCCCTTCGCAGCACCCTTGATACGGCCTTTGTGCGCCTTGCGGAATTTCGTGCGTTTCGGTTGCAGCATGGCTGATATCCTTACGCGGCTTGGCGGCCCGAGCGGGCGCGCTGCTCACCCGACTCCTGGAGCGTGCGCTCCTGGGCGGTCGGGTCGTGTTCCATGATCTCGCCTTTGTAGATCCAGACCTTGATACCGATGATTCCCATCGCGGTCTTGGCTTCGGCGGTCCCATAATCGATGTTGGCGCGCAGCGTGTGGAGCGGCACGGAGCCCTCCTGGTACTGCTCGCTACGGGCAATCTCGGCACCGCCGAGGCGGCCGCCGCAAAGGATCTTGCAGCCCTTGGCACCCATGCGCATGGCCGATTGCAGGGAGCGCTTCATGGCGCGGCGGAAAGCCACACGACGCTCGAGCTGCTGGGCAATCGATTCCGCCACCAGGGTAGCGTCGACTTCCGGCTTGCGCACTTCGACCAGGTTCAGGAAGACTTCGCCGTCGACCATCTTCGACAGCTCCTTGCGGAGCGTCTCGATGTCCGAACCCTTCTTGCCGATCACCACACCCGGACGAGCCGTGTGGATGGTGACGCGGCACTTCTTGTGCGGACGCTCGATGACGATCTTCGAGACGCTGGCATTCTTGAGACGCTCTTTGAGCATCTTGCGGATCTTGATGTCCTCGTGGAGCAGCTTGGCGTACTCGCCAGCGCCGGCATACCAGCGGGACTCCCAGGTGCGGTTGACGCCGAGGCGCAGACCGATCGGATTGACTTTCTGACCCATCAGGCGGCCTCCTCGACTTCACGCACCACAATGGTGAGCTCGGAAAACGGCTTCAGGATCTTCGCGCCGCGACCGCGTGCACGAGCCCGAAAGCGCTTCATCACAAGATTTTTGCCGACGAAGGCTTCCGACACGACAAGGCTGTCAATGTCGAGGCCGTGATTGTTCTCGGCATTCGCGATCGCGGACTCGAGGGTCTTCTTGACCTCTTTGGCGATGCGCTTGCGCGAAAACTCGAGATCCGCCAGCGCCCGCTCGACCTTCTTGCCGCGGATCAGCGCGGCCACAAGATTGAGCTTCTGCGGGCTGGTGCGGATCATCCGCAGCTTGGCGCGCGCTTCGTTGTCAGCGACGCGACGGGGATTGGCAGACTGGCCCATCGCTTATCTCCGCTTGGATTTCTTGTCCGCCGCGTGACCGTAATAGGTCCGGGACGGAGAGAATTCACCGAGCTTGTGACCGACCATGTCTTCACTGATCAGCACAGGCACAAACTTGTTGCCGTTGTGCACCTGGAAAGTCAGGCCCACGAATTGCGGCATGATGGTTGAACGGCGCGACCAGGTCTTGATCGCTTGCTTGCGGCCACCCTCGTGCGATTTTTCTGCCTTCTTCAGCAGATAACCGTCGACGAACGGACCCTTCCATACAGAACGCGGCATCTCCGGCTCCCTATCGCTTCTTGCGCTCGTGGCGCGAGCGGATGATGAACTTGTCGGTCGACTTGTTCTTCCGGGTCTTCGCACCCTTGGTCGGCTTGCCCCACGGGGTCACCGGGTGGCGACCACCCGAAGTCCGGCCTTCACCACCACCATGCGGGTGATCAACCGGGTTCATGACGACACCGCGGACCGACGGGCGCTTGCCGAGATGGCGATTGCGACCGGCCTTGCCGAGATTGATGTTGAGGTGGTCCGGGTTCGATACCGCACCGACCGTGGCCATGCAGGTATCGGGAACCATGCGCAGCTCGCCCGAAGCCAGACGGATCTGGGCGTAGCCGGCATCACGGCCAACCAGTTGGACATAGGCACCGGCGGAACGCGCGATCTGGCCACCCTTCTCCGGCTTCATCTCCACATTGTGGAGGATGGTGCCGACCGGGACGCCCTTCAGCGGCATCGCATTGCCCGGCTTCACATCGGTCTTGGCCGACGCGATCACCGTATCGCCAACGGCGAGACGCTGCGGGGCCAGGATGTAGGCCTTCTCGCCATCCTCATAGTTGAGGAGCGCGATGAACGCCGTCCGGTTCGGGTCGTATTCCAGGCGCTCTACGGTCGCCGGCACGTCCCACTTGCGACGCTTGAAGTCGATCAGGCGATACAGGCGCTTGGCACCGCCGCCACGACGACGAGCGGTGATCCGGCCGGTATTGTTGCGGCCACCCGACTTGGTGAGGCCTTCGACCAGCGTCTTCTCGGGGCGTCCCTTGTGCAGCGCGGAGCGATCCACGAGCACCAGGGCACGGCGGCCCGGAGAAGTCGGTTTGAATGTTTTCAAAGCCATCTTACAGACCCGTCGTCACGTCGATCGAGTGACCCTCTGCGAGAGTCACGACCGCTTTCTTCTGGTCATTGCGCCGACCCGCGATACCGCGGAAGCGCTTCGTTTTCCCGTGCACCTTGATGGTGTTCACCGCGGTGACCTCGACCTTGAAGAGGGACTCGACCGCTTGCGCGATGTCCTTCTTGTTGGCGGTCAGGGGCACGAAGAAGACTACCTTGCCGTCTTCAGACAGCAGGGTGGACTTTTCCGTGATCACCGGGCCCAGGATCGTATCGTAATGGCGCGCAGCAGTTGACATCTCAAGCCTCCTTCGCGCTGAGACGCTCGTGGATCTTGTCCACGGCGGATTTGGTCAGCACCAGGGTGTCGCGACGCAGCACGTCATAGACGTTGAGGCCCTGGGCGGGCAGCACGTCGATGGCCGGCAGGTTGCGAGCCGCCTTGGCGAAATTCTCGTTCACGTCCTCGCCGGAGATGACCAGGGCATTGGAAATGCCCAGACCCTCGAACGAGCTGCGAAGCTCCTTGGTCTTCGGCGCATCCATGGCCGCATCATCCAGGATGATCAGCGAGTTGGACCCGGCCTTGGCCGACAGGGCGTGACGCAGGCCAAGCGCGCGAACCTTCTTGGGAAGGTCGTGGGCGTGGCTGCGGACGCGCGGTCCGTGGGCCTTGCCGCCGCCGACGAAGATCGGAGCCGAACGGGCGCCGTGGCGAGCGCCACCGCCGCCCTTCTGGCGACCGAACTTCTTCTTCGTCAGATTGATTTCCGAACGGCCGAGCGTCTTGTGAGTGCCTTGCTGGCGGGCTGCCAGCTGCCACTTCACGACGCGCTGCAGGAGGTCGGAGCGCACCTCTTCAATGCCGAAGACGGCATCGTCGAGATCGATGGCACCGGCGTCCTTCGCCGCGAGGGTTTTGACCTCGATCTTCATGCTTGCGTTCCTTCTTCACCGCCGGCCGCTTCCGGGGCCGCAGCCTCGGTCGCCGGGGCGTTCAGCTCGTCGAGCGAACGAAACTTGCCCGGACGCGGCAGATCAGCATCGCCGTGTCCCTTGACCGCGTCGCGCAGCTCAACCCAGCCGCCGGCCGATCCGGGCACGGCGCCCTTGACCAGCACGAGGCCGCGATCAGCGTCGACACGGACCACTTCGATGTTCTGCGTGGTCACGCGGGCAGCGCCCATGTGGCCGGCCATTTTCTTGCCCTTGAACACCTTGCCGGGGTCCTGGCACTGACCGGTCGAACCGTGCGAACGGTGCGAGATGGACACGCCGTGCGTGGCGCGCAGGCCGCCGAAATTGTGCCGCTTCATGGCACCGGCGAAACCCTTACCGATGGACGTACCCGCCACATCGACCTTCTGGCCGGGGACGAAGTGATCGGCGGTCAGCTCGGAGCCAACCTCGATCAGGGCGTCGTCCGAGACGCGGAATTCGACCAGCTTGCGCTTCGGGGCCACATTGGCCTTGGCGAAGTGGCCGCGCATGGCTTTCGGCGTACGCTTGGCTTTCGCCTCGCCAGCACCCAGCTGCAGCGCCACATAACCATCACGGTCAGCGGTCTTGTGAGCCACCACCTGGACATTGTCCATGTGCAGCACCGTGCACGGCACGTGGGTACCGTCTTCGGCAAACACGCGCGTCATGCCCAGCTTGCGGGCGATCACGCCGGTTCTACGATCTTCCTGGCGCATAGTCCTACGCTCCCAGCTTGATCTCGACGTCCACACCGGCCGACAGGTCGAGCTTCATCAGCGCGTCAACCGTCTGCGGGGTGGGGTCTACAATGTCGAGAAGACGCTTGTGAGTCCGAATTTCGAACTGTTCGCGCGACTTCTTGTCGATGTGCGGCGAACGCAGCACAGTGAATTTCTCGATACGCGTCGGCAGCGGAATCGGACCGCGAACGTTCGCGCCCGTGCGCTTGGCCGTGGAGACAATCTCCCGGGTGGAATTATCCAGAACCCGGTGATCGAACGCCTTCAGGCGAATGCGGATGTTTTGACGTTCCATCAAACCGATCCCGTTCTTAACTTTCAAAAAGAGCAAGGTCGGGGCGACAACCCATGAGGCGCCGCCCCGACCTGGTTTGTACTTTTACTCGACGATCTTGGAGACGACGCCGGCGCCGACGGTGCGGCCACCTTCACGGATAGCGAAGCGCAGCTTCTCTTCCATGGCGATCGGCACGATCAGCTCGACATTCATTTCCACATTGT
>NZ_JBTLRI010000004.1:0-298704 GCF_054482675.1 Maricaulis sp. CAU 1757 | reverse complement strand
GGTCCATTGTGTCAAGGGCGCGCAGCGCCGCTACGCGGTTGAAACCCTTGACACAATGGACCGTCCGAGGCGAACTCTCGGCAAGCGATGAATGGAGGGGTGCGGGCGCTGGGCCCGCTGCTTCAATGCAATAGCAAGCCACAGCTTTTCCTCCCCGCCTCGCGGGGAGGGGGGCGCCACGAAGTGGGAGAGGGGTGACCGGGCGCCAGCCTGGCATGGGGCTTGGCTCCGACCCCTCGCGGGCTCGCGCCCGCGACCCCTTCGATCTCGCCCCGCTCGATCACTTCCCCGCGGGGCGGGGAAGAAAGTGCGCGAACGCAACCCGGAGGAACGGCCATTCGAAAAACAGGAAGTTCAGCCCGCCTCACGCCCCAGGAACAGCACCCGGGCGGCGCCCCAGATCTTGTCATTCATGCGCGTCCAGCCGGTCGTGTCCGGCTCTTCCTCGGCCCCGACTTCCAGCACCACACAGGCGTCCGGTGCCAGCCAGCCGCCTTCGGCCAGCCGGGCCAGCGTCTTCTCGCCCAGGCCCTTGCCATAGGGCGGATCGAGGAAAGCGAGGTCGAAGGGGGCGCCCAAATTGGAGGGCTTGTCGCCCAGCGCCGTGGCGTCGCGGCGGTGAATGCGGGTGTGCCCGAACAATTGCAGCGCATCGACATTGTCGCGGATGGCGCCGCGCGCCTCGGCCGCGAATTCGACGAACAGGCAGAAGGCCGCGCCACGCGACATCGCCTCCAGGCCGAGCGCGCCGGACCCGGCATAGAGATCGATCACCCGGGCGCCTTCGATGGCCGGGCAGAAATCGGCATGTTCGAGCACGTTGAACAGGTTCTCACGGGCCCGGTCCGAGGTCGGCCGGGTCGAGCGGCCCTTGGGCGCGGTGATGGCCCGGTTGCGGAACTTGCCGCCGACAATGCGCACCGGTCAGCTCCGGCCGGACGGCTTGCGCGGACCGGAGGGCCGGCCGGCGCCGGACGGACGACCCGAACTGGTCGGCTTGCTGCCGGGACCCGACGGACGCCCGGCGGTGCGGCCATGGGCCTTGGAGTCCGGCCGCTTGGCCGGGGCCGGCCTGCCACGCGACCGCTTCAGGGGCTTGGCGCCGTCATGATTGTCTTCCTGCGGCCGGCCGGGCTGGCCGGGACCACCCATCTTGCGCCGCGCCGGCTTGCGCAGGGTGCGCACCTTGGCCGTCGCCTCGCCGGTGGTCGCTTCCATTTCCACCAGGTGTCCGCACTGGTCGCGCAGGATGCGGCCCGGTACGGACTTGACCTCGCCCTTGCCGAGATCGCCCAGCTGGAACGGCCCGTAGGCCGTGCGGATCAGCCGGTTGACCTTGAGGCCGACGGCGTCGAGGGCCTTGCGGACCTCCCGGTTCTTGCCTTCGCGAATGCCGATATTGAGCCAGATATTGGAGCCGGTCTCGCGCTCGACCTCGACCTCCATCGGGCCGTATTTGAGCCCGTCCACGGTGACGCCCTGGCGCAGGGTGCGGATGGCGGCCTCATTGATCGAGCCGAAGGCGCGCGCCCGGTAGCGCCGCATCCAGCCCGTCGACGGCAGTTCCAGGGCGCGGGCGAGGGCGCCGTCATTGGTCAGCAGCAGCAGGCCCTCGGAGGTCAGGTCGAGGCGACCGATCGAGATCACCCGGCCGATATCCTTGGGCAGCACGTCGAACACCGTCTCGCGGCCTTCCGGGTCGGCATGCGTGGTGACCAGACCGGTCGGCTTGTGGAAGCGCCACAGCCGCGTCGCCGCCGGCGGCTCGACCGGCTTGCCGTCGACCTCGATCTTTTCCGACCCGCTGACCTTGAAGGCCGGCGTGTCGAGCGTCTTGCCGTCGACCTTGACCCGGCCGCCCTCGATCATGCGCTCGACCTCGCGGCGCGAGGCCACGCCGGCCCGTGCCAGGTATTTGGCGATGCGTTCGTCGCTGCCGGATGACTCGGTCACGCTTGACCCCTTCTCGCTGCCGCTCTACCCCGCCAGGGATGACGGAAGAGCGCGATACACGGTTTATGACGGCGGCGCTACGCCTGGCGCAAGCTGCGGCTGAAGCCGGCGAGGCGCCGATCGGTGCCATCGTCGTCGATCCGGCTACCGATAGCATTATTGCCGAGGCGCACAACCAGCCCATCTTGCGCCACGATCCGACCGGCCATGCCGAGATCCTGGCCCTGCGCGCCGCCGCCCAACGCCTGGGCAATTACCGTCTCACCGGGCTGGAACTCTTCGTCACCCTGGAGCCCTGCGCCATGTGTGCCGGCGCCATCAGCCACGCTCGCATCGGCCGCCTGGTCTACGGCGCTTCCGACGCCAAGGGCGGCGCCGTGGCACACGGGCCGCGCTTCTTCGAACAGCCCACCTGCCATTGGCGCCCGCAGGTCGAACACGGCATTCTCGCCGAACCCTGTGGCACCCTGTTGCGCGATTTCTTCCGCGCCCGCCGCAAGGCGAAGACTAGCTGAGCCGGGCTTGAAGCCCGGTCTCCACCGCCGGCCACTCCTCGCGCAGGATGGAGAACCAGTGGGTGTCCCGCCACTCGCCGGTCCAGCACAGGAGGTGCTTGCGAAACACGCCCTCGCGCCGGGCCCCGAGCTTCAGCATCGCGTTCTGGGAGTGGAGATTTCTGTGGTGAGTGCGCAATTCGACCCGCTCGGCACCGCAGCCGAAAGCCCGGCTCAGCAGGGCATGCTTGGCCGCCGGATTGATCCGCGTGCCCCGCGCCGCGCGGACATACCAGGTCCAGCCGATTTCCAGCCGCTTGTGGTCGGGCGTGATGGACAGGAAGGCCGAATGACCGAGCGGCTGGCCGCTGACGGCGTCGATGACGAGATGCGAAATCTGCGCGCCGGCGGCTTGTCCCGACAGCATCAGATCGAACCAGGCATCGAAATGCGGCCCGTCGCCGCGAATGATCGTCAGGTCCCAGAGCCCCGGCTCCTCGGCCAGCGGCCGCAGGACCTCGCGATGCCCTTCGTCCAGCGGCTCCAGCCGGACCCAGCGGTTTTCAAGCACCTGTCGATCGACCTGCATCATCCGATCCCGTTGAGAAGGAGCACGCCGCGCACCACATAGACCACCCCGATCGCCGACACGATCCACTTGGTCCACTGGCGGAATTGCACATCGCTCATCAGGGCCAGGAAACGGGCCCCCAGGGTCGTGCCGAGGATGGCCAGCGGGGCCGCGACCAGCAGCCACTGAACCTCGGGCAGGGCGGACCCCGCCAGCGCCGGCGCCAGGTAGTATCCGATCTTGACCGCATGCGAGATCACTTGCGTGGCCGCTTTGGTCGCCACGATGCAGCGCCGGTCGCGATCAGTGTCGGCAAAAAACACGTCGAGCAGCGGGCCGGACACGCCGGCCACCACGTTGAGCCCGGTCACCACCGCCCCGCAGGCGACGGCATGCCCTGGTCGGGCGGCATCGAGGTGAAGGACATGCTTGGGCAGCCAGATCACCGCCGGCACCACTCCGAGGACGATGAACAGCCACGGCTTGGACAATTCCACCGTTGCAAACACCAGCAGGCCGGCGGCGAGGGCAGAGCCGATCAGGTAGATGCCGAGGATGCGCCAGGCGATCCAGCGGATGTGCAAGATGGCGCGCCAGCCATTCGACACCGCCTGCACCACGCCGTGCACCACCATCGCCGAAGCAACGGGAAGCAGCAGGGCCAGCACGCCCATCAGGATGAGCCCGCCGGCCATGCCGAAGACGCCGGAGATGAAAGCCGTCACGAAGACAGAGATCAGGATCGCCACGGCGGTCATGGGGCGCGGTCAGGCCCCGGCCTGTTTCGCGAAACCCCACGCGGCTTCGGCCAGCGGCTCCACCGCAGCTCCCATCTCCGCCGCCCTGGCATTCGACGCATTGCCCTGCAGCGAGCGCGCATACACACCCTGGATGATCGAGGCGAGGCGGAAAATGTTGTAGGCAAAGTAGAAATCGAGCGCCGGAATGCCGTCCCGACCGGTGCGCTCGCAATAGGCCGCGGTATAGGCCTCGACCGTCGGGATACCGTAGGCTTCCAGGTCGACACCGAGCAGGCCGTTGCGAATCTCGCGCGGCATCACCCAGCCCATGAGCTGGTAGGTGAAGTCCGCCATCGGGTCGCCGAGTGTCGACAATTCCCAGTCGAGCACGGCAATGACGCGTGGCTCGGTCGGGTGGAAGATCATGTTGTCGAGCCGGTAGTCGCCGTGCACGACACTGGTGCGCTCCTGCTCCGGCGCCGCGCCGGGCAGCCAGTCGATGAGACGGTCCATGGCTGCGATGGGTGCGGTTTCCGCGGCCCGGTACTGCTTGCTCCAGCGCCCGATCTGGCGCTCGAAATAATTGCCCGGCTTGCCGTAATCCGACAGGCCTGCTGCTGCATAGTCGATGCCGTGCAGCTGGGCCAGCGTGGCGTTGGAGGCATCGTGGATCGCGGCCCGGTCGGCCTTCTCGAGCTCCGGCAGAAGAGGATCCCAGAAGATCCGGCCGGCCACGAAGTCCATGATGTAGAACTCGGTGCCGACGATCTCCCGGTCCTCGCACAGGGCGCGCATTCGCGGCACCGGGAAACCGGTCTCGCCGAGTGCCTTCATGACCCGGAATTCGCGGTCGACCGCATGCGCCGACGGCAAGAGCTTGCCCGGTGGCTTGCGCCGAAGCACATAGGCTTGGCCCGGCGTCTCCAGCTTGTAGGTCGGATTGGACTGCCCGCCCTTGAACTGGTGCACGGTCAGGGGGCCGTCAAAGCCGTCGACATTGTCGACCATCCATGCCGCCAGTCGCGCCTCGTCGAAGGCCAGGGCATCCGCGACCGGCTTGGTGCCGGAAAAGCTGTCGTCGATATCGCTCATTCGCTCTTGAAAACCTCACCACCCTGCATGACGAAATCGACATCCATGAGCTCGGAAATATTGTCCAGCGGGTTACCGTCCACGGCAATGATGTCGGCGTACTTGCCCGGCTCGAGCGTGCCGATGTCAGTGTCCATCTGGACATGCCGTGAGGCATTGATCGTGGCGGTCACGATGGCCTCCATCGGCGACATGCCGGCCTCGACGTAAAGCTCGAATTCGCGCGCATTGAGACCGTGGCGGGAAACGCCACTGTCGGTACCGAAGGCGATGGCAACGCCACCTTCGTGTGCACGCCTGACCATCGCGAGCATCTGGCTGCCGACCTGCAGGGACTTCTCGCGCACCGCTGGCGTCATCCAGTCCGACGATGAGGCGATTTCCGCGACGGTGATGCCCGCGAGCACGGTCGGCACCAGGTAGCTGCCGTTCCGGCGCATCATGCGGATGGAGTCGTCGTCGAGATAAGTCCCGTGCTCAATCGAGTCACCGCCGGCCTCCAGGAATGAATTGATTCCGGTGGCCCCATGGGCGTGCGCTGTCACCCGACGGCCCATCATGCGGGCCGCTTCGACGATCGAGGCGAGCTCATCATCGAAGAATTGCTGCTCAACTCCCGCGGCAGTATTGGAAAGCACACCTCCGGTCGCGGTGATCTTGATGACATCCGCTCCACCGCGGACCAGTTCACGAACCGCGCGCCGACAATCGGCCGGGCCGTTGCAGGCCGAGCGGCTGGAAAGCGTATCCATCACCGCCGTCGAGTAACTATTGATATCGGCATGTCCGCCCGTCGGTGTAACGGCGGGACCCGAGACGCGCAGTCGGGGGCCGACGACATCCCCATCCCGGATCGCGTCGCGCAACGCGGTGGAAGCTTCCAGATTGCCTCCGACCTCCTGAGCTGTGGTGAACCCAGCCATCAGTGTCGAACGCGCGTGCCGGGCCGCGTCGAGCGCCAGGTCAGCGCTATTGAGCGTGACCCGGTTGAGACGGCCTTGCGGGCTGAGCTCGCCTTGCAGGTGGACGTGGCTGTCGATCAGGCCCGGAAGCACGAAGTCATCGGACAGGTCAATGACAATGGCGCCCTCGCGCGAGACAAAACCGGCCTCGATGGCCTCGATCCTGTCCCCGCGCACCAGGATGGAGTGTTCGCGCAGCGGCGCCTCGCCGGGAATCGCCAGCACATGACCGGCGTGGATGATGGTCAGATTATCGTCTTGGGCATAGCTGCCCGGTGTGGTCATCATGAGGGCCGCAAGGCCCCCGAGCATGGCGCGTATCATGCTGGTCTCCCCCTAACATCCTGAGCTCACAGGATGCGGGTTGGAGGCGCAAAGTCAAACGCCCAGCATGGTTTTCTCGACCCTCGCCTCAGTGCGTACGAAGCGCCCGCCAGGCGATGTCACGGCGGCAGAACCCGTCCGGCCAGTCGATCGTGTCGACGGCGGCGTAAGCCCGGTCCGCGGCATAATGGAGGGTTTCCCCAGTTGCGGTCACGTTGAGGACGCGCCCGCCATTGGCGATCATATGCCCCTCGGTATCACGACCGGTGCCTGCTTCAAAAACCATCACGCCGCGCATCGCGCAGGCGGCCTCGACACCTTCGATTCGGCTGCCTTTCTCATAGTCCCCCGGATAGCCCTTGGCAGCCATGACCACGGTGACCGCCGGATGTGGTGTCCAGTCGATCGGCGGCAGGCCGGCCAGCTTCCCTTCGGCGGTGGCACGCAGATAGGGCAGAATGTCATTGCGCATTCGCTTCATCAGCACCTGGCATTCCGGGTCGCCATAGCGGATGTTGAATTCAACCACTTTCGGCCCGTCGTCGGTTACCATCAGTCCGGCAAACAACACGCCACGGAACGGGGTGCCTTCCTGGCTGAGCCCCTTGGCAACCGGCGCTATGATGGTCCGCATCGCGGTGTCTACAAGATCGGGCGTTGCGACGGGTGCCGGTGAGTAGGCACCCATGCCGCCGGTATTGGGACCGGTATCGCCTTCACCGACACGCTTGTGATCCTGGGCTGCTCCCGCAAACACGACATTTTCGCCGTCGCACAGGGCGAAAATCGAGACTTCCTCCCCCTGCATGAACTCTTCGATCACCAGCTTGCGCGATGCGTCGCCGAACTTCCCGCCCAGAAAAGCGTCGATTTCCGCTTCCGTTTCGCTGCGGTCTGACAGGATGACCACACCCTTGCCGGCGGCCAGCCCGTCTGCCTTGAGGACATAGGGCGGCTCGACGCTGTCGAGGAAGGCCTTGGCCTCGGCGGGTTCAGTGAACACCCCATAGCCTGCGGTCGGGATGCCGTGGCGGGCATAGAAGTCCTTGGCAAAGGCCTTGGACCCCTCCAGGCGGGCGGCATCGCGGCCGGGGCCGAACGTGGCGATGCCGGCCTCGCGCAGAGCGTCGGCCAAACCCTCACACAGCGGGTTCTCCGGACCCACGACAACCAGGTCGGCGCCTGTCTCGCGCGCCAATTTCACCAGGGCGCCAAGATCGGAGGCGGAGACATCGTGGCAGGTGGCGAGGGACGCGATTGCCGGGCTGCCAGGCGCAGCATGCAGCTCGGTGAGCAGCGGGCTCTGCGAGATTTTCCAGACCAGGGCGTGCTCACGACCGCCCGAACCGACCACCAGAACCTTCATGTCATCCCTCATGCCTTGGATTGGCCCTGCCTAACGCATCGCCACGGGCTTCGCGAGTCTGTGGGGCCGTTGAAGCGATCCGCGATCCATCCTACCAGTGTCACCATGAATAGCGCCCCTGGAAACCTTCACGAATTCTCTGTCTCCGAATTGGCAGGCTCGCTCAAGCGAACGGTGGAGGACGCGTTCGGCCATGTTCGTGTCCGCGGCGAGCTGGGCCGGGTGGTGGTGGCCAAATCGGGCCACGTCTATTTTGATATCAAGGACGACAAGGCTGTCATCGCCTCGATCGCCTGGAAAGGAACCGCCTCGCGCTTCCGTTTCCGGCCCGAGGAAGGCCTGGAAGTTGTGATCGAAGGGCGGCTTTCAACCTATCCCGGTCGATCCCAATACCAGCTCATCGTTGAAACCATGGAACCGGCCGGCGCGGGCGCCCTCATGGCTTTGCTGGAGGAGCGCAAGAAGCTGCTGGCCGCCGAAGGCCTCTTTGATCCGTCCCGCAAGAAGCCTCTGCCCTATCTGCCGCGCATCATAGGCGTCGTGACCTCACCGACCGGGGCCGTCATCCGTGATATCCTGCATCGCCTGGCTGACCGTTTTCCCCGTCAGGTCCTGCTGTGGCCGGTGCTGGTGCAGGGCGATGGTGCTGCCGCACAGATTGCCGAGGCTGTCCGCGGTTTCAATACCCTGCCGAGCGGTGATATCGCGCGGCCCGATGTGCTGATTGTGGCGCGGGGTGGTGGTTCCATCGAGGACTTGTGGTGCTTCAACGAAGAGATCGTCGTGCGCGCTGTCGCAGACAGCGAGATACCGGTGATTTCGGCCGTGGGGCACGAGACCGACACGACGCTCGTGGACTATGCTTCTGACCGCCGTGCGCCGACGCCAACCGGCGCTGCGGAGATGGCAGTGCCGGTCCGCGCCGAGCTGAAAGCCAGCATCGAGGCCAGTAGTGGCCGCTTGGTCGGCGCGCTTTCAAGGCTGATCGATCGCCGGCGCACGGAGCTGCGCAGTGCGGCGCGCGGTCTGCCCCGTCCCGCAGCCTTGCTCGAGTTGAAGCGCCAGCGTTTTGACATGGTTGCCGACAAGCTCGACCCGTCGCTTCTCAGCAATGCGGCCGCCAAACGGGCCAGGCTGCAGGTCGTGGAGGCGCGCCTCCGGCCTACCGCACTGCTCCGCGAGATCGCCCAGAGAAGGGCGCGAGTCAGCGAACAGGATGCCAGAGTCCTGCCGGCTGTCCGGCGCCTGCTCCGGGACCGAGATCGCGCATTGCATCATGCGTCGGAGCGGTTGTCCGCACTCAGTCATGAAAGCGTTCTACGCCGGGGGTTCGTCCTCGTGCGGCGCCAAACCGGTGCACTGGTACGCACCGGCGCAGACCTCACCGCCGGCGAGACTGTCTCTTTGCGCTTCGCAGACACCGAGCGCGAAGCTTTGATCGAACCTGCCATTGCGGGGAACCAGCCCTCGACCGAGAAAGTTATTCCTGCACCTGCCAGACCCCGGCGCCCGAAGCCTGCAGCCCGAAAACCCAAGCGGGACCCGGGTCAGGGCGAACTCTTC
Organism: Maricaulis sp. CAU 1757; assembly: GCF_054482675.1. Classification (NCBI taxonomy): domain Bacteria; kingdom Pseudomonadati; phylum Pseudomonadota; class Alphaproteobacteria; order Maricaulales; family Maricaulaceae; genus Maricaulis; species Maricaulis sp. CAU 1757. Next base: position 289,639 of record NZ_JBTLRI010000004.1, on the reverse strand, counting down.
TGAAGCTGGCCCACGTGCAAGCTCCCAATGTAGAAAAGGCCGTGCTAGACCGCCCCCATGACCGATTTTTCCAGCGATACCGATCTTTCCGGCGAAGCCATTCTCGAGTTTGGCGACAGCGACTTCATAATTTTGAAAGCCGGCGGCTTTGTGCGTTGTGCCGTCACTGGTGACCCCATTCCCTTGGGCGAGTTGCGCTATTGGAATGTCGATGAGCAGGAAGCGTATCGCGACGCCTACGCAGCAAAGCGGCGCTGGCAGGAACTGCATGCGGAGCGCGGCGAATGATCGTCTCTTTCGCGCTTTTTGCGCTGGTCCAGACCACGGCACCGGCAGAGGAACGAGACGGTATTGGCGACTTCCTTGCGGCCAGAATTGAAGCCGAGGCGACACCTCTGAACCACCCCGAAGCCCCGGCCGGATGCGCCGGCGCCTTCATCGAGGGTGGTCTGCTTGCTTGCAATTACGGTCCCGACAGTCGGATCACACTGGGCGAGGATCGCTTCATCGCTGATGAGGCTGGCTGGATATTGCTCGGTCTGCGCCGACAGAGCCCGGAAGAGATTCGGTTCCGGGTCGAACGGGGTGGCGAGATCCTGATTGACGAGGTCCGGAACGTCGAGCAGCGGAGCTACAATCTGCAGCAGGTTGATGGTGTGCCGCAGGCCACAGTGACACCGGATCCGTCCACTGCCCTTCGGCGCCAGCGGGAGTATGCACAAAAGCAGGCAGCCTTCAGTTCTGTTTGGGACGGCCGAGGCTTCCTCGACGGATTTGTGGCGCCAGCCGAAGGCATTACGACCGGAATCTACGGCTCCGCCCGCGTCTACAACAATGGTCACGAAGGGAGCCCGCACTGGGGACTCGACTGGGCCAATGACGTGGGGACACCAATTCACGCGCCTGCATCCGGCCGCGTTACTTTGGCCGAACCTGACATGTATTACGAGGGCGGCTTGGTCTTCATCGATCATGGCCAGGGGCTGGTCTCGGCCTTCCTCCACCTCTCCGACGTACATGTGGCTGAGGGGGAAATTGTCGAGCAGGGGCAGCTCATTGGTGCCATGGGCGCCGGAGGGCGAGCCACAGGGTCACACCTCGACTGGCGGGTGAAGCTGCGCAACAGCTTTTATGTCGACCCGGCGCTGCTACTCCAGTTGGACCCTGCCACCCTCGACTAGTCCTGCGATTTGTATAGCGACTTGTCCCAGCGCCGGTGCATCCAGAACCATTGCTCTGGGGCTTTCCGGATCTCGCCCTCGACCCACTGATTGATCCGCGTCACGGTCTCTGCGATCGCGGCGGGTTTGTCTGGGTTCTCGGACAGTTTGATGGGTTCATGGGCTTCCACGCGGAAGCGCGCGCCGCCCACTCGCCTGACTGACAGCGGCACCAGCGGGCAATCATACCGCATGGCTAGGCGCGTTGGCCCTGGTGCCGTCATCGCCGGGAAGCCGAAGAACGGCGCTTCTATCCCGTCATTCATTTTCTGGTCGTTCATCAGGGCGACCGACTGGCCACTTGCGAGAGCCTTCATCAATGCCTTGGCTCCATCGCCACCCTTGGCGGTCAGTTGGGTAACGCCGTAATCCTTCCGCATGTTCGTAATTCGACGGTCGATCAGAACGTTATTGGCCGGGCGGTAGGTAATGTGACAGGGCAGGCCGGTTTGGCTGATGGCTGCAGCGCCGACCTCCCAGTTTGCGTGGTGCATGGAGATGATGACCAGGGGCTGACCATTGTCGCGGGCCGTCTCCAGCCGTTCGCGTCCGATGAACTCCACTCGCTCGGAAAACTCTGGGCCGGCAAACTGTCCAAGGTGGGGCATTTCGCCCGCCAGCCTGCCGTAATTGTCCCACATGCCGCCAAGCAGGCGCTCTATCTCAGTCGGTTCCGCCTCCGGGAAACAGCGCTGAATGTTGATGCGGGCGACCTTGTTGACCGACAGGAGTGGTCCAACCTGCCGGACCAGCGCCGCGGCCGCGTCAGATGCCTCGTCAATGGACTTGGCGCCGTACCAGCCGGCATAAGCGTCCCAAGCCAGCGCTTCGAGGCGCCAGCCCAGTCGGGTCAAGAGGCGAGCATTGCGTTGTGCATCGATCATGGCCGCGGGTTTACCCACCTCACCTTTAGGCGTCCATAACGTCGCGCAACAGGGCGTCGAGCGCCACTTCATTGGCAAATTCCGCCTGCACCGACCAGCTCGTAATGCCATCCGCCTGTTCTGGCCGGAGGCGCACATGGTCCTTGTCCGTCGTGACGAGGCGAGCGCGATGTCGTTCGGCTAAAAGCTTGAGTGCTTTCATGTCCCGGTCGCTATAGCGGTGATGGTCCGGGAACGCCGCGGTTTCGACGAGCTCGGCGCCTGCAGCCGTGAGTGCGTCAAAGAATTTCGAAGGACGTCCAATACCCGCAAATGCCACCAGCGGGCCTTGCGGTGGATCGGTTTCCGGTTTCAGCCAGGCTTGGAAGATCGGGATTTCAAGATCAGCCAGCCCCAGTCCTTCGTAATCCGGCAGCGTGGCGGCGTCCGGCGTCACGACGATTACGGCGTCTGCGCGCTTCAGCCCAACCTTGACCGGTTCCCGCAAGGGGCCTGCGGGAAATACAGTGCCCGGGCCCCATCCCCTGGCGCCGTCGATGACGACAAATGAGAAGTTTTTGTAGAGGGTCGGATTTTGGTGACCGTCATCCATCACGATGACATCAGCGTTGCCGTCGTCGGTGATGGCCTGTGCGCCGTCAGGGCGGCGCCGGCTGATCCAGGCGTCGGCAATCCGGGCCAAAAGCAACGGCTCGTCGCCGACTTCCGACGCGGAATGGCTTTGCGGTCGTACCCTGATCGGTCCGGCGAGACGCCCGCCATAGCCACGGGACAGGGCAGCCGGCCGATGGCCCATCGCCTGAAGTCGGCGAAGCAGTGTCTGGGTCACAGGCGTTTTGCCTGTGCCACCGACAGTCAGATTACCCACGCAGATGACCGGCAGGTCGGCATGCACAGGTGTCGTGGTCTGAATCCGGCGCGCGCCAATCGCCGCATAGAGCTGACCAAGGGGCGTCAGGAGCTTTCGGGTCATGCTACCCGAGCTTCGTCCGCCATCAGTCCGCCAGAATGCCGGCTCTCTCATGCATTGTCCTCGCGACTGTCCCCGTTCAGCAAGTCCAGAAGCGCTGTCAACGTGCGCTCGAGCGCGCCTCCGGAAGCATCGGATAACGCGCTGGTCCCGGCTTCAGGGGCGGGGCCTTCCCCCGCCCAGATTGATGAAACAGCTTTGGCGAGTGTCAAGCTGTCCATCGCCTCAAGGAGCGCGCCATGCCGGGTATAAGTGGCATAAATATCAGCAAAACTATCCCGGAAGGGGCCTGAGATGACCGCAGCGCCGCCTTGCGTGGCTTCGATCGGATTATGCCCGCCAATACCCGGCTTGAGACTGCCGGCAATGAGGGCGGCGGATGAGAGACTGAACCAGAGGGGCATTTCCCCAAGCGTATCGGTAAGCCAAACCTGCGTTTCGCTATCGGGCACCTCACCTTTCGACCTACGGGCCGTGTTATGGCCGGCGGCATGGACGAGGTCGGCAACGGCGTCAGCCCGCTCCGGGTGGCGTGGCGCCAGGATGAGCAAAGCGTCGGGGTGCTGCTCCAGCAGCCGCCGATGGGCATCCAGCACGATCGGATCCTCGCCGCCATGCGTCGAGGCGGCCAACCAGACTGGCCGATTGCCTAACCGATCGCGCAAGTCCTCCAGTTCGGGGCCCGGAGTGGCAACGGGTACATCAAGCTTGAGATTGCCGGCGAGTTCGACTGACCGCCCCAGCAAGTCCTCCAAGCCGTCACGCGTCCGGGTGTCTGCGGCGCCAATCCAGTCAAAGGCCCCCATGAGGGCCCTCGCGCTATCAGGTCGTTTTGACCAACCGGTCAAGGAGCGGTCATTCATGCGCGCGTTGACAAGCGCCAAGCGACAGTCCGTCCGCCGGGCAGCCGCCAAGAGGTTGGGCCAGAGTTCGGACTCTGCAAAGACCCCGACCTGGGGTTTCCAATGGTCGACAAAGCGCCGGACGGCCCCGGGTGTGTCGACCGGTACGTACTGGTGCCGGGCATAATCGCCCAAGCGGCTGGCCATCAACCGGGCCGACGTCACAGTGCCCGTCGTGACCAGCATGTTGAGCTCGGGACGATGATCGTGCAGCGCCTCGACGAGGCCAGCCAGCATCAGGCTTTCGCCGACGCTGGCCCCATGCAGCCATACCAGTGGGCCTTCCGGACGAGGCTGGGTCGCGTAGCCCAGCCGCTCGTGTAGCCGGGCCGGGTCCTCCTTGCCCTTGCGGGCACGCAAACGAAGAGCCAACGGGATGAGCGGCGCCAGCAGACGCGTGGCCTGGCGGTAGAGATGCAGTGTCGGTGTCCGCTTCACGTGATTTTGCCCGGCCGGATGGAAGGCCGGCGCTGCGGATCGGGTTCGACAATGTCGCCACCCATGGCCTCGTCGGCTTCACGGGTGATGGCGTTCAGCGTTGCTTCCAGTTGCTCTCGCGCCACGTCCAGTGCAGCGGCATCGGCATCTTTGGAGACGTAAATGGGTTCCCCCCAGATTATGATGCCGCGGGTGAAAAAGTGCGGCAGACATTGCTTGTCCCATGCCCGGTGCAAGATCGTTTTGCGCCGCGCCGACCAGGTGAAGGGAAGAATGGGAACGCCGGTATCTCGTGCCATGCGAACGGCGCCGTACCCCGCCCGCATGCGCGGCCCCCTTGGGCCATCCGGAGTCAGGGCTCCGCACCCACCGGCCTCGAGATGGCGCACCATGGCTCTGTACGCTGCTTCGCCCCCTTTTTCCTGACCGGGCTTGGCCGCGTTGCGGCTGGATCCGCGCACAAGTCCAACCTTGTACCAGCGCGCGAAACGCGCCCCGATGTCGCCTTCCCGGGACCGCGATGCGAGGGCCACCATGCGCTCGCGCTGGCGGGTCCAGCCGGCGACCGCCAGCACGACACGACCGTGCCAAACACACCCGATGATAGGGGACTTGTCGGCCCACACAGCTTCCACACGCTCGCCATTGCGGATTTCCCACCGCATGGAATGCCTCACCAGCTCAACATAGAGCATGGCCAGGAAGGCGACGATTTCCTGGGCCCAGGGTTTGGTGAGCAGTCGTTTCATCATGACAAACCCTAGCTCGCCCTCCCGCTGGCAAAGGTCAAGCATGCCGAGCGGTTGCGCCCCGCAGCTGCCCGGCCTAAATGCGACGCAGAAGAAAGGCTGACATGTCCTACGATCTTGAAAACCCCGCTGACCGCCGGCGCGCCTGGAATGATTACCTGTGGAAGGATCACGGCATCCTGCGCCAGCGCTTTACCAACATGCATGAAGTCGGCGGTGGCATGTGGAGATCGAACCAGCCTTCACCGCAGCGACTGGAGGAGTTGGCCGGGCAGGGGTTCAAGACCATCCTGAACATCAGGGGGACACAGCCGGGGGTCTGCTATTACGATCTGGAGAAGGAAGCTTGCGAGCGATATGGCCTGACCATGATCGACATGCCGTTCGGGTCGCGCGAGGCGCCTTATGTCGATCGCATCCAGCGCGCCGTCGGGATATTCAAGACGATTGACTGTCCCGCTCTTATCCATTGCAAGTCCGGCGCTGACCGTGCCGGCCTGATCTCGGTCATTTACGCGCTTGCCCACCTCAAAATGCCCTATGAGGAGGCAATCCAGCACCTCTCTTTGCGGTATCTCCACGTTAAGGCCGGCAAGACCGGGGTCCTGGATCATTTCTTCGAGACATATCGACGGTACAATGAGAGAACCCCAATCAAGTTCATGGATTGGGTGGAAAACGTCTATGACCGCGAGGCGGTCCAGGCCGAGTTCATGTCCAGCTGGTGGGGCAACTTCCTGACCGACCGGGTCTTGCGCCGCGAGTAGGTCCGCCCCATTTCCGCCGTATATTTTATGCTCCGCGGATTCATCAGATATGACGACTCCTGTGGAAAGTTTCAGGCACATTAATCCTCGTTAACCACATCCTGCGCTGCCCGTTGGTGGCGCGACCGTGGGAGAGGAGGAACATGATGCCGGACACCGCTGTCAGCTTCGAGCGCACACATGATCGGTTTACCCGACTGAATTTCCTGCTGTCTCGCGAGTCCGGCAATTCTTTCCTGAAGGCTTTTGTCCGTCATGTCGCCGAGGCCTTTGATGCAGATACGGCCTATTTGGCGCGAATTGATGCCACCCACACCCGCATGCAAACAGTCGCTGTTTCGTCGAACGACACCTTGTCTGACAATTTCTGTTACCAGCTTGCCGGTACACCCTGCGGCGAGGCAATGCAGTCCGGTGCGACGGTTTACGACGACAATGTGGCCGGGCATTTCCGCCGCGACTACATGCTCGGTGAGCTGGGCGTCCGCGCCTATGTCGGCATGCCGCTCTATAATGGCACGCAAACCGTCGGCATAGCCGTCGTGACGTTCAAGCGCGCGATCGACATGGCTGATGACGTGCTGTCCGTGCTCAGTCATTATCGCCGTCGGCTGTCGGCGGAAATCCTGGGCGTGGAATCCGGGCAACGGGCCGAGTTGGCCATCAGTGGAACCTCCGACGGCATCATTGATTGGTGTCTGCTGACCGACCAGATCTACATCTCGCCACGCGGGCGCGAGCTGTTGGGATACCAGGCTCGGGAGTTTACAGCGGCCGCGGACCTGTTTCTGGGCTTGATCCACCAGGATGATTGCCGGCGTCTCAGGTCCGATTTGCATCAGCATTACGTCTCAGGTCGTCCCTTTGACCTGTCGCTTCGGATAAAGGTCGTCGGCGGCAAACACCGGTGGTTCCGCTTGCGGGGTACGGCGGTGCGCAATCCGGACGGTGAGGCGACCCGGCTGGTCGGAGCGATGACGGACATTCATGATCTTGTTGAGGCCCGTCAGCAGGCCACGGAAGCCAGCCGGGCCAAGTCCAAATTCATCGCCACGATGAGCCATGAAGTGCGTACGCCAATGAATGGCATCCTCGGTATGTCGACCCTGTTGTCGACAACGCCGTTGACCCATGAACAACGCGAAATGGTTGAGCTCATTGAACAGTCGGGTCAGAGCCTGCTGGAGATACTCAACGGCATCATTGACCTGGCCAGTATCGAGTCGGGCCGGTTCGAGATCGAGAGTGAAGCCTTCAACGCGGCGGAGCTGGTGCGCAATGTCACCATGCCATACCGAATGAAAGCGCTCGACAAGGGACTTAAGTTCCAACTGGACATCGATCCCTGCGCTGACATGACCATCAGCGGCGATCCTGCTCGCGTGCGCCAGATCCTGTCCAATCTTCTGTCCAATGCGATCAAGTTCACGGCCCAAGGCGAAGTCCGCGTGCGCTGTCTCGTGCACCAGACCGCCGCAGGCGGTCATGATCTGACCTTCGAAGTCGGTGATACCGGTATCGGCATGGACGCTGAATTCTGTGAACGTCTGTTCCGACCATTCACGCAAAGCGAGTCCGAGCTGATGCGGGAGAACGGCGGGACCGGATTGGGCTTGGCCATCTCGAAACGTCTGGCCGAACTCATGGGCGGTGACATCACCGTGGAGAGTGCTCCCGGCGCCGGTTCGGTGTTCACGGCAACCTTGTCGGCCAGTGGTGAACGGCCGCATTCGCCTGCGATCCAGGCGCTTTAGGGTTGGCCAGGAGCGATGGCTCAGTCGCTATCCCCAAACTGTACTCGGCACAGGTCGGCATACAGCCCGCCCTTCATGAGCAGTTCGTCGTGACGGCCCTGTTCCCGGATTTCGCCGTCCTCCAGCACGCAGATCAGGTCCGCTTGCCGAACGGTCGAAAGCCGATGGGCGATAACCAGCGTGGTTCGATCCTTGGTCAAGCGGTCGAGGGCGGCCTGCACACGTTGTTCTGACTGCGTGTCGAGCGCGCTTGTGGCTTCGTCGAGGAGAAGAATGGGTGCGTTCTTCAGGATGGCACGTGCAATGGTCAGGCGCTGTCTCTGGCCGCCGGACAGATTGCTCCCGCGCGCCCCGACCGGACTGTCGTAACCGTCCGGGAGCGCCATGATGAAGTCATGCGCGTCGGCGGCCTTGGCTGCCTCGATTATAGCGTCGTTGTCGGCTTCGAGGTCCCCGAAGCCAATATTTGCCCGCACGCTGTCATCGAACAGGGTCGCGTCCTGACTGACCAGAGCCATGGCCTGTCGCAGCGACGCGATCGAGACCGAGCGGATATCCGTCCCGTCTATGAGGATTGCCCCGGATTGGGGATCATACAGGCGCGGAAGGAGATTGATGATGGTCGACTTGCCAGAGCCTGACGCGCCGACCAGGGCCACAGTTTTGCCGGCTTCGACATCAAGCGACAACGCTTTAAGTGCGGGCGTGCCGTCAGGATAGGCGAAGCTGACATTGTCGAAAATCACGCCGCCGTGCGTGACTTCCAGTGTCGGCGCCCGCAGCGGAGCGGTAACTTCTTCGGGCTCGTCGAGGACGCCGAATACCCTTTCCAGAACCGCGAAACCTTCCTGAACCACCGCGTTCAGCGTTCCGATCGCCCTCACCGGCGGGGACAAGATGGCGATGGCTGTCAGAATTCCGAGAATACTGCCGATGGTGGTTTCGCCGCTGATCAATCTCAGGCCGGCAAACGCGACCAGGCCGGCAAAGGCGAGGCCACCAACAATTTCCAGAATGGGATCTACGCGTGCCTTGTTTTCGGTGATGCGAAACAGGAATTTGAGGCGGTCTCGGAAGGACCGCTTGGCCCGGTCGAGCTCGTATTCTTCGAGGCTGTAGGTTTTGACCATCCGGGTGCCCGAGAAGCTCTCCTCCAGCTGGCTCGTCACCGTCCCCATCTGGCTCTGAGCCAGGGAGGATGTCTTGCGCAAACGCTGACCGATCTTGACGACCGGCCAGGCAGCTATGGGGTAAACAACCAGAATGAGTAGAGTCAGTGCCCAGTCGATCCACAGCATCCAGGCGATCACAGCGATGATCTGGAAGACGTCGCGCACCAGATTGTTGGCGAGACGCACCAGGGTTTCGCGCAGCAGGGTAATGTCATTGGTGAAGCGGGATACCAGGCTGCCGACCGGTTCGCCCTGCAGGCGCGCGAAATCCGACCGGACCAGCTTGGCAAACATGGCGTTCTGGAGGTCCTCCATGACATGGAGGGCCATGCGGTTGGTCTGCAACGTCTGCAAATACAGGCTGACGCTTCTCACCAGGCTGAGGCCGATGGCAACCAGCGGCACCAGCGGAAAGAAGCTGGGGTCCTGGGCTTCCAGCTTTTCGAATGTCCAGCGCACCAGGCCGGCATAGGAGGCAGCCGCGCCCGCGGTAATCGCAGACAGCACGATAGCCGACACCACGAGGCTGGGCCGGCGGGACACCCAGTCGCGCCAGAGCCGCTTGCCCAGCGACCAGGTCGATGGGCTGGAGGAGGGGGAGGGCTGCGTCAGCGTTGGCGCCCTATTTCTTGTCCTGCGCCGGGTCCATCAGGCGATGTGCGTGAATGATGAAATAACGCATGTGGGCATTGTCAACGGTCCGCTGTGCTGCGCCTTTCCAGGCCGCGCGGGCTTCGGCATAGCTGCCGAAGGCTCCGACGAAGTCGATCTGGTCGAGGTCCTTGAACTCGAAATTGTGCGGATCCACCTTGGACAGCTCGCCGCCGAAAACAAGGTGCAGGAGTTGGGCATTGACGTTTGGTTCGCTCATTGTGTGCTCCGGGCTTTGGGACAGGACAGACTAGAGACCGCCGACGGACATGGCGTCTACCAAGACGCTCGGGCTGTTCACGGCGCTGCGGAATTTCAGGTCGTTGGCGGGGACCAGGCGAGCGAATATGTCGACCAGATTGCCGGCGACCGTCACTTCGCTGACCGGGTGGTCGATCTTGCCGGCACTGATCCGGTATCCGGACACGCCAACCGACCAGTCGCCTGTATTGGCGTTCAGGGACGGGCCAAACATTTCCGTGACCAGCAGACCGTCTCCGGCCTGAGCCATCAGGTCTTCGGGCGAACTGGTTCCGGCCGCGAGATGGACATTGGTCGGACCGGCTCCTGGTGCACCACCCATATTGCGGCGGGCATGCCCGGTTGGAGCCAGGTTTAGCTGGCGCGCCGAGGCACTGTTTAGCAACCAGGTGGTCAGGCGCCCGTCGTCGATGAGGTTTATTGGAGCGTTCACCGTTCCTTCGCCATCGAATGGGCAGGACGCGTGGCCCCAGTCTCGGTGCGGGTCATCGATGATATCGATCCCGACCGAAAAGACTTGCGTTCCCAGTCGGTCGCGCAGGAAAGATACGCCTCGCGCCACGGCAGGCCCGCTGATTGCACCGCAAAGGGCGCCAAGAAAAGTGGTGGCCACGCGGCGATCAAACAGGACCGGGTAGCTGCCGCTTTGCATTTTCCGCGGCCCGACACGGCGGGCTGTCCGTTCGCCTGCTTCGCGGCCGATGTCCTCGCAGCTGCGCAGGTCGGCAAGGCGACGGGCGCTGGTCGAGCTATAGTCGCGTTCCATGGCACCATTGCTCTCAGCGATGACGCTGGCGCCGTATGCGAACTGGCTCTTGCGCCATCCCGAATTAAATCCGGTTGTGGTCGCGTAGGCGGCTGCCCCCTGGCCGAAGGACGCAAACGCCGTGTCGGTCTTGCTGACGCCCTCCACGGACCGCGCAGCCGTCTCGACGGCGATGGCACGCGCCTCCAGGTCTTCCGGTGACCATTCGCTGGCCTCGAACTGGGAGATTTCGGGCGGCGACGTCGCCAGGCGTTCTGGGTCGGCCAATCCGGCATAAGGGTCTTCCGGTGCCGCCTTGGCCATCGTCACGGCGCGTTCGATGGTGAACTGCCGTCCTGCCTCAGACAGGTCGGAGAAGGCCACACCGGCGGCGCGCTTGCCGACAAATACGCGCACGCCCGCATCCAAGCTTTCCGACCGCTCGATGTCTTCCAGTCGTTGGTCACGGACTGAAAGTTCAGTCTGTCGGGATTCGGCGACCGAAGCCTCGGCGGCATCGGCACCGGCCTTGCGGGCGCGTTCAATCAGATCGGCTGCGATATCTTGCAGCCGGCCGGGCGAGGGGGCGTCGATCGATTGGGTCATGACACGGCTATAGCGTCCGTCAGGCAGGCCGGGCAATGGTCAGGTCAGGGCCATCCACAGCAGGGCCACAGCGCAGCCGAGCAGGCACAGGAAGGTCAGACCCATACCGAAAAACCGGCCGGGACTTGTGCCCGCCCGCGTCAGCAGGCCCCAGGCATGCAGCGTGCGGCCGATAACCAGCGTCAGCCCGAGGCCGTGAATGAGCCAGACTGAAGCCCCCATGAAGCCCAGAATCGTGATGCCGATCAGCGCCATGGCCATATTCTCGGCGGCGTTGCCGTGGGCACGACAGGCCATTTCCAGCTGACCGTCGGTGCCATGGCCAAGCGGCAAGCCGGCCCTGCGGCGGTGCCGGATGACATTGATGCCGAGGAAAATGAACAGTAGCAGGTTGAGTGCGGCGTACAGCGCCACGGCTTGAAGTGCGGTCATGTGGTCCCCCTGGTGAATGTGTTCTGATCAGTCGGCTTCGGCCGGTTCTTTCGCTGCTTGGCGAATGGCATCCACCAGAACGGATGTGTCCTGGGCGCCTGACACGGCGAAACGGCCATTGAAAATGTAAGTCGGCACGCCGGATACGCCGAGTTTCCGGTAGAACAGCTCTTCTTCCCACACCGGCTTTTCGTCCCGATCCGTGGACAGCAGGTCCCGCACAGTATCCGGGTCAAGCCCGGCCTGGCCGGCCAGGGAGGTCAGAGTTTCAGTATCGCCGATGTCGAGTCCGTCCTCGAAGAACGCCTTGAAAAGGTACTCAGCCAGATCGTCGGCTTGCCCCTGGCCACGCGCCCAGCGCATGACCCGGTGGGCGTTCAGCGTGTTTGGTCGGATTTCGAGCTTGTCGAAATTGAAGGTGATGCCGATGGTCGGGCCTGCCTGTTCGAGATGGTCGCGCATCTGCCGCCAACGCCCGGCATCCTCGCCGGCGAACTTCTTTTCCATGTACGCCTGATACGGAACGCCTTCGCGCGGCAATGTCGGATCCAGCTGGAATGGGCGCCACAGGGTCTCGATCTTGGCTCGCGGTGCAGACTGGAGCGCCTGGTCCCAGTGGCGCTTTCCAAGCCAGCACCACGGGCAGACGAAATCGGCGATGAGGTCAACGGAAACGGAGTGGGTCATGCCTCTCAGTTAGGCGGTTTTGCTCGCGATGGCGAGTGCCGAGGGCGTGTTGGGGTACGTCATCCCTCCGCCAGCGGCGTGAGTGTGGGGACATCTGGCAGAAGGATGACGCCCACCGGCCCACCCAAGGCCGGAGTGCCCCCCGCTCAGACAGTGATGTCCAGCAGGGTATCGGTCAGCTCGGCGGCCGTCCGGGCTACCATGGCCGACGCCGCGTGGGCGGTCTCGGCCTTGCTGACGGCCACCGCAGCCTGGATGATCCCCTCACCGCGGGCTGAGGCGCTGACAGTATCGCGGGCTGCGGTGGCCATCTGGGATTGGGCCGACAGCATTCCGGAAACAGCGGTATTGAATGCAATATTCATGGGCCTAGAGTATGCCGCTAAGAAGACTTGCAACAGCCGATTTAGGCGTTGCGGTTAAGGGCCGGTAAGGGGGAAGTGGAAAATGCGATCTGTGTTGCGTGCAGCAGCCGTTGTACTGGCCCTCGGTGTGGTGGCCCTGACCGGCGTGGTGGTCTGGGCCTGGGCGCCAGATATTGAGCGGAATGTCCTGGTGGAGCGCTACAGCAATGCAGCCTCGCGCTTTGTCGAGCTGCCTTCGGGAATAGAAGTGCACCTGCGCGACGAGGGCTGCGCAGACTGCCCGCCTGTCGTGCTGGTTCACGGTTCCAATGCGTCGCTGCACACCTGGGAGCCCTGGGTGGAGTTGCTGCAGTCCGATTGGCGGTTGATCTCGATAGACATGCCGGCTCACGGGCTGACCGGGCCCACCGCCGACGCCGATTACTCGATTGGCCGGGCAGCCGGCGTCGTTGAAGAGGTGCGCGCTCATTTGGCGCTCGACCGGATCCACATCGCCGGCAATTCGCGCGGTGGTGCCATCGCGCTGTACTATGCAGTCGAGCATCCTGATCGTGTTGCCAGCCTTGGCTTGCTCAATGCGGCCGGGGCACCCTGGCCACAGGATGATGACGAGGATGGCTCTCCCTTGGTCTATGCCCTGGCAGACAACCCGCTGCTGGCGCCGCTGCTGCAGAACCTCCTGCCGGCAAGTCTCATAGAAGGCGCAGTCAGCTCGGCTTTCGTCGACAAGACGCTGGTGACCGACGACATGGTTCGTCGCTACCAGGACCTGCTTCGCTATCCGGGCACTCGCAGCGCGACATTGATGCGGCAGGACCTGGAGTATCCGCTTGAGCCTTACTACCAGGCGCACACGCTGGACATGCCGGTCATGGTGATGTGGGGCGACCAGGACACAATCGTGCCTGTCGGCCAGATGGCCCGGTTTCTCGAAGTGATGCCCCATGCCCGCCCGGTGCTTTACGAGGGGGTTGGGCATGTGCCGATGGAAGAAATTCCTGCCCGCAGTGCCGCTGATTACGCGGCTTTCCTGGTCGATGCGGAGAGGGCACGGGACGGGTGAGTGTCCCCGGGGACCCGACCGGGTCGGGTCCCGCTAGCACGCCGAATGGAAGACCTGCACGGTTAGGGCCTGTTTCAACGGCCTAAAGGTGCCTGACCATCATGTCTACCAGTTCCAGTCCCAGCCCGACCCTCAACGTGGCGTTTGAATTGTCCGAGGCTGATCTCGCTTTCTTCCAGGCGCGTCTCGACGGTGCCCGGCGTGATGCGGACGGGGTTGATGATGCGCGCATCCTGGCCGGTGTCGCGGACATGATGAACAAGGCTTTGGCCGCCAATCCGCCCGAGTTCGTGCGGTCTCGAATCCGCGCCTTGGGGCCTCTGATCGCCATGCTGGATGATGCAGACTGGCGGTTGGAGGGCGAGGATCGCGACCGGGTCCTGGATATGTTGGCCTATTTTGCCGAACCGGAAGACCTTATCCCCGATCACACTCCGGGCATCGGTTATCTCGATGATGCGATCATGATCGAGATTGTCTCTGCAGCGCTGGCTCCTGAACTGGAAGCGTATGGCGAGTTCGTCGCTCATCGCGATGAGGTCCAGCTTGCAACGCCGGAGCCCGTTGTCGCTGACCTTGAAGCGGCCCGGAACGTGATGCAGGCGCGCATGCGGCGGCGTCGGGCGCGGGCCCGTGCCGGCGGTGTTTGGGCGCATTCAACCGTCATCCGGCACTACTTCTGACGCAGCTCTGCCTCAAGTCGTCGCAGGCGGTTGGTGGGTCTTCAGGAACCTGCCGACCGCCTTTGCGGCTTGCCGGATACGCTGCTCGTTTTCCACCAGGGCCAATCTGACATAGCCCTCGCCGTGCTCCCCGAAGCCGATGCCCGGCGCAACCGCCACTCCGGTATGTCGAACGAGCGCTCCGGCGAACTCCATTGAACCGGAGGCCTCCCAGCCGGGTGGCAGGGGTGCCCACGCAAACATGGAAGCGTCGGGTTGCGGGATAGTCCAACCTGCCCGACCGAAACTCTCTACCAGAACATCGCGCCGGTGCTGATAGATCCTCCGCGCTTCCTCGACACAGTCTTGCGGGCCGTCCAGAGCGGCACAAGCTGCGACCTGGACCGGTGTGTAGGCACCATAGTCCAGATAGGACTTGACTCGTGCGAGGGCGCCAACGAGGCGCTCCGCTCCGACCGCGAATCCAACCCTGAATCCGGCCATGGAATAGGTCTTGGACATCGAGGTGAACTCGATCGTGCGTTCGCGCGCTCCGTCGATCTGCAAGACCGAAGGCGAGGGCTCGTCGTTGAAGTAGATTTCCGCGTATGCGAGATCGGACAGAATGAGGAGGTCGTGTTGCGTCGCAAACGACACGATGTCCCGATAGAAATCGAGGCTGGCGGTCTGGGCCGTGGGATTGGCCGGGAAACAGACCACGACTGCAATCGGTTTGGGCACCGTATGCCGAACAGCATGATGCAGGCCACGCAGGTATTCCTCCGGTGTCGGAGCATGTACGTGTCGGATGGTTCCGCCGGCTATCAGAAATCCGAATGTATGGATCGGATAGGATGGGCAAGGTGACAACACGACATCGCCCGGGGCCGTAATCGCCTGGGCGAGGTTTGCAAATCCTTCTTTCGAGCCAAGCGTAGCCACCACTTCCCGGTCCGGGTCCAGCTGAACTCCGAAGCGACGTTCATAATAGCGCGCCTGGGCCCGCCGCAGGGCCGGGATGCCACGCGAGGCGGAGTATCGGTTTGTGCGGGGGCGTGTTGCGATTTCACGAAGCTTGTCAGTGATATGGGCGGGAGTCGGAAGGTCGGGATTTCCCATTCCGAAGTCGATCACGTCGATACCGTCTGATCGAGCCGATGCTTTCAGGTGATTGATTTCTTCGAAAACATAAGGCGGAAGACGTTTGATGCGGTGGAATTCCATGCCTGAACTCGCTGGTGACGGCAGATTCTTTCATTGAAGCCCTATCGTCTGGATCCCGCAAGCGCCTCGTTCGGTGCCGCGCGGGCCCGCTTCCGCCGGGAACGAAATGGGCACGTAGTCGTTATCTCGGCACATCTATCCAAGAGGTCATGCCATGCAGTCCTTCATCATTTTCTTGCTGGGTACGATCCTGGTCATCGTCGGCGTCGGCTATGCCATGATGATGCTCGGCGTGCCTCCGGTGTGGATCGGCGTCGCCATTCTCATCATTCTGGGGATCTCAGTTGCCAGCGGGGCTGGTCTTGCCAAGAAGAGCAAGAGCGGGAAGTCTGAAGTGACGATCAACGAGGTTCACCGCGACTGAATTGCGACGTGATACAGAATTTGGCGGCCGTCGGGCGGAAGGCTCGGCGGCCGTTTTCTTGCGACCGCTTTCAGTCCTCCCCTTTTCCTTCTTTGTCCAAGCGTCTAAAGCCTGCGAACGACGCGCCGATGTACAGGCGCCCCTAGTCGATGGAGCCAGCCATGCAGTCACGGTCTTGCCAGGTGCTTGTTGTCGGAGGCGGTCCCGGTGGATACCCAGCCGCAATTCGGGCCGGTCAGTTGGGCCTCGACACAATCATCGTCGACAAGCACGGTCTCGGTGGCACCTGTCTGAACCGGGGCTGCATCCCGTCCAAGGCGATGATCCATGCTGCCAGCAAGTATGAAGACATGGTCGCGCATGCGGAGAGCGATGCGCTGGGGATTTCCCTGGCCGAAGCGCCGCGGCTCGATATGGGCAAGCTGGTCGGCTGGAAAGACGGTATCGTGTCCAAGCTGACCGGCGGCGTCGGGCAGCTTCTCAAGGCCGCAGGCGTCGAGCACATCGCCGGCTGGGCGGAGTTCAAGGACGCGAAGACTTGTGTCGTCAGCGGTGATGACGGGGAACCGGTGGAGATCCACGCTGAGCATGTCATCCTCGCCACCGGCTCCATTGAAGTGGAACTGCCATTCCTTCCGTTCGGTGACCGCGTAATCGGCTCAACGCAGGCGCTCGACCTGACCGAGCGGCCAGACCGTTTGGTGGTTGTCGGGGCGGGCTATATCGGGCTTGAGTTGGGGATAGCCTTCCGCAAGCTGGGCACCGAGGTGACCTTCATCGAGGCGCTCGACCGGATTTTGCCGCTTTACGACAAGGAGATCACGCGCCCGATCACCATGTGGCTCAAGAAGCATAAGGTCGACGTCAATCTGTCCTGCAAGGCCAAAGGAATGGTCGAAAAGGACGGTCAGGCGGTCCTCGAGTATGAAGACAAGCAGGGCAAGACACAGTCTATCGCCGCCGATCGCATTCTGGTGGCAGTTGGTCGAAAGGCCTGCCTTGAGGGCTGGGGCCTTGAGAATATGGGGCTTGAGCTCGACAATGGCCGCTTCATCAAGGTCGATGACAAGTGCCGCACGGGCATGCGCAATGTCTACGCCATCGGCGACGTGGTCGGTGAGCCGCTCTTGGCCCACAAGGCGACCGCGCAGGGCGAAATGGTTGCCGAGCTGATTGCCGGGCATCGCCGCGTATTCGACCCTGTGGCGGTCGCTGCCGTTTGCTTTACCGAGCCGGAAGTGGTTGGCGTCGGCGTGACGCCGGATGAAGCCAAGCAGGCTGGCGAGGACATCATCACCGGCAAGTTCCCGCTCGCGGCTTCGGGGCGCTACCTGTCGATGGAAGCGGGAACCGATGGCGGGTTTGTACGCGTGACGGCACGCAAGTCAGACCATGTGATTCTCGGCATCCATGCGGTCGGCAAGCATGTCTCCGAACTGTCTGGTGAATTTGCCCTGGCGGTCGAGATGGGCGCGCGCCTCGAAGACATCGCGGGGACCATCCATGTACACCCCACGCTGACGGAAGGCTTCGCAGAATCTGCCCTGACTGCCCTGGGGCACCCGATCCACATATCAGCGCCAAGATAATCGATGCAGAACAGCACTTCACTGTCAGGCCTCCTCGCGCCCGAGCAGGCTCGGGAAGGAGAGGGGCTGGGTTGTGTGGACTTCGACACTGCCTTTTTCAGAACGCTCGTTGCCAGTCCGGGAGACATCGACGAGCTCGGGCATGTGAACAATGTCGTCTATTTGCGTTGGGTCCAGGCCATGGCCGTGACCCACTGGCGGCAGATTGCGCCGGCGGACATGGTCGACAATGATATCTGGGTCGCGCTGAAGCACACGATTGAGTATCGCGACCCGATCCTGCCTGGTGAAAAGGCCGAACTTCGGACTTGGCTGGGCGAGGTGAGAGGGCCCCGATTCGACCGGCATGTAGATATTCGCAAGCCTGGTTCGCGCCGGTTTTCAGCCCGGTCGGTGACCGAGTGGTGCCGTCTCGACATGAAGTCGCGGCGGCCCAAGCGGATCGGCCCCGAGGTGATGCGCGCCTTTGGCTTGCCGCTCTGATGCCTTTCAGAGCCTGGCCTGGATGCCAAGTTCATCGGCCAGGGCATTGAGCTGTTCCAGCACTACGTCTTCCATAGGGATGCCTTCCCGCCTGCGCTTGCCGGTGAAGGCGCGTTCCGGGGCACCCGGGTACAAGACCGGTGTGTCCCACTCCATGGGGGGGCTGGAAAGGGCATAATCGGCCATCGCGCTGATTTCGTCCTCGATCCATGTCGGGTCTCCAAAGGCAGCCGGGTCCATCAGGACACTGAACAAGCCGTTCTGAATGCCGCCGCGCCGTTGATTTTCGGGTTGAATCGTTCCCGAGCGGGAGAGAACTCCGGCGAGGAACTCCGCGGCAAAAGCGAGGCCGTACCCTTTGTGATAGCCGAACGGGGTGAGGGCGCCTCGCAGCTCGAAGCCTGCCATCCCGGCGGGGTCTGTCGTCGGCATGCCGCGATTGTCCAGCAGGCAATCGGCCGGCAACTGGTTGCCGCGGGCAGCCGCGAGTCGAACTTTTCCGAGGGCAATGCGGCTGGTCGCGATGTCGAGCACGAACGCCGGGTGTTGGCCCTGGGGTGGGAAGGCGATGCAGATCGGATTGGTACCAAAACGGGCATCGGTACCCCGGTACGGGGCCACAAGGGGATCGTGATCGGTCACGTTGACGAAGAAGATGCCGACGAGGCCGAGTGCCGCCACGCGTTCGCCATAGGCTCCAATGCGACCGAGATGATGGGCCTTGGCCAAAGTCGCGGCGACCAAACCGTTGGTTTTGGCTTTGGTCGCCGCAGCATCGATCAGGCAATTGGCGGCGGAGACGCCCCAGCCGCCCCGGGCATCCACTTGGAGCAGGGCCGCCGTCTCCTGCAAGGTCTCGTTCTCGCTGTCGAGCGCGACCAGTCCTTCTCTGGCGTGTCGGGCGTAGGTTGGAAGAAGGGCCGTGCCGTGGCTTTCGTGGCCGGCCAAATCCGCAGTTACCAAGTGATGCGCAACTGCCTCTGCATCTGCTTCCCTTGCGCCAGCAGCGCTAAGAATGGCGCGGGAGAAGCTGATGAGATCAGCCTCGGCGAGTCTCTTGCTTGTCGGCATTCGTCCGGCTTTCGCGACTGGTTTCTCGAAACATTGATATTTTCATATTCCGTACACCGATTTTTAACGATGAATCCTGACCGAAAGTGTCGCGTTTTGGCACAGGTAACCATTTGTTCAGCTCGAAGCTCGTCAAGCCACTGATTTTAATGGCCAAAAAAAATCGGGATTCGGTTCAAAAATCGATTCGCACTTAAGCGTTTGGCAACTGCTATCGGACATTATCCCTCTCGTCGGGTCGGACAGGGCCCGTTTGAAATCACCAGGCGCGAGAAGACGGAAAAACCCGGGCCGCGCCGACCAGTTTAGGGATGAAGGGTATGTCGATGAAAACAACCGGAAGCATGATTGTGGCGGCTGCAATGACGGCCATGACGTTCGCCGTGGCGCCGGCCATGGCTCAGGACCGGGAGCGCACCGAAGTGGCCGCTCCGGAATATCCGCGAGGCGCCGAGCGTCGTGGCATCGAAGGCTATGCGGTGGTGCAGTATACAGTGGCGCCGGATGGCAGCGTTGCCGATGTCACCGTCGTCGAGGCCGAACCGGAAGGCGTGTTTGATCGGGCCGTTACACGGGCCATCGAAGGTTGGGCCTACGCGCCGGCAGCGGCGGCTACGGAAGGTATGACCCAGCGCTTTGACTTTAATCTGGGTGGTTAACGCCCGGAGATTTCACACCATTCAGCAAAAGAACTGAAACGTGTGATTGACAATAAGAATTCATTTACGGCGGCGCGGTAGCGTCGCCGTAGTTTTTTGATCCTGGCCATTAACCCTAAGGGGCCTTGCAATGAATTCCGTGCTCGCGAAGTTATTCGACAAAACGACCAGCATACGGGTCCGCCTGCTGGCAGCTTTCGGCCTCACTTCGGCCATGACCCTGATTGCCGCCATTGTCGGTGTTACCGGCTTCAATTCTGCCAATAATGCCGTAGGTCAGATCGCTGACCGGGCAATTCCCGAAACGCAGGTCGTTGACGCACTAAGCGAACACAGTGTCGGGGTCAGCGAGGCGCTCGCTGCCTTCGCTCTGTCGCCGACAGTTGAAGACCGGCTGGAGAACTATAACCGGGTGGTCGGCTACCGCGACTCGCTCGAAGCTCAACTGGTGCAGTTGCAGAGCATCTCCGGTGCCGCCGGCACGGAGAGCCTGGCCGCCGCGGTTGCTGACATCAACGAGCTCGTCGAAAGCATGAACGAGCTGGTCGAACAACGCCTGCAGATCCGCGACCGCCGGTGGTTCGCTACCAGCGAGGCGCGCGAGGCCCGCACCGCGCTCGCTGCAAGCGTCGAAAGCGCGCTGGACGTGTCCACTGAAGCCGATATTGAAAGCCTGTTGCGCGCTCTCCTGGCGGCCAACCAGATGATGATCCAGTACAATGAGGTCGACATCGCCGCTTCCAATCCGGAAGTTGACGCCCTGCTCGACCGATGGGACGAGGCGGTTGGCGAAATCGATGTCAACCTGGCCATTCTCGGACCGCTCGTGTCTGACGTGATGCGCGGACAAGCGGATACGTTGATCAATTTTGGTGATGGCGAGAACGGTATCTTTGATCTCCGCAAGGACGAGCTGGCCGCTGTGGCTGCCGCCGAAGCGGTTGCCGAGGAAGCCCGTCTGTCGGCGGACGAGCTGCTCGCCCAGGTCGACGGTTTCAAGCAGGCTGTGGCGACCCGTGTAAACGACGCCACGAATGCCGCGAACACGGCTGTGGTCACTGGCCGCATCCTGCTGATGGCGATTGCCGTCATCGGCCTGGCGATTGCTGCTGCCATTGCCTGGTTCTACGTCAACAACATCCTCCTCAAGCGTCTGAGCGCGATGGCCCGCACCATGAGTGCGCTGGCTGAGGGCAACAACGACGTCAATCTCGGCTTCACGCCGGGCCGTGACGAGATCGGCGATATGGCCCGGTCTGTGGATGTATTCCGCGCCAACGCCATTGAGCGTGCCCGACTCGAAGAGGAAACCGAAGCCGAGCGTCGCATGAAGGAAAAGCGGTCGGCAGCCGTCGAGAGCCTGATCCAGGCGTTCGAGCAGGCGTCGTCCGATGCACTCGGCCAGGTCGGCGAAGCCGCCAGCCGGATGGAATCCGCAGCTCGTGCCATGAGCTCAACCGCAGCTTCGACCACCGGCAAGTCCGCTGCCGTGGCACAGGCATCCGAAGGTGCGTCGCAAAACGTCCAGACCGTGGCCGCGGCGGCCGAGGAAATGGTTTCATCGATCGGTGAAATCAGCCAGCAGATCGCCCGTTCCACCGAGATTGCCGGCAGCGCCGTCGATCAGGTCGAGCAGACCAATGGCGATGTCCAGCGTCTCGATGACGCAGCCAAGTCGATCGACAATATCGTCGCGCTCATCAACGACATCGCCGAGCAGACCAATCTGCTGGCCCTGAACGCCACCATCGAGGCGGCCCGGGCCGGTGAAGCCGGCAAGGGCTTCGCGGTCGTGGCGTCCGAGGTCAAGGCTCTGGCCAGCCAGACCGGCGCAGCGACACAGAATATCTCCGAGCACATTTCGGGGATCCAGGGTGCTACGGCCAAGGCGGTCGAGGCGATGTCCTCGATCGGCGGCACGATCCACGAGATGAGCGAAATCGCCACCGCCATCGCTGCGGCGATGGAAGAGCAGCGAGCTGCTGCCGGCGAGATCACGCGCTCGGCTCAGGAAGCTGCCGACGGAACACGCGACGTGTTCTCCAACATCCAGGAAGTCGATCAGGCAACGTCGGAAACCGGCGAAAGCGCTGGCCAGGTTCTCGAGGCCTCGCTGGCAGTGTCCCGCCAGTCGGATTCCCTCAAGACCGCGGTCGAGCAATTCCTTCAGGAAGTGCGTGCCGCGTAAGCTGCAGACAAACTGAAAATCGACACCGCCCGTGGCTTGCCAGCTGCGGGCGGTGCGCGTATATGCCGTCCCTCTTCCCGAGGGAGGATGTGGCGAGGTAGCTCAGCTGGTTAGAGCGCACGACTCATAATCGTGAGGTCGAGAGTTCAAGTCTCTCCCTCGCCACCACACATGCCCTGCGGCAAGCGGGTTTTCATTTCTGGAACTTTGTAGAGCCCGAAGCATCGGTGCGACATAACCGCCAAGGCCGATGAAACGCCGTGCAGGCGGCCTTTCTGGATGCTTAACTGGCAGCAGTTGCGAGGAATGTCATGTCACGCGCCAATGTCGGTTTGATCGTCTTCGCCAGTGCCGTCGCGCTGGCGTGCATCGCGTTTGTCGTCGCGGGTCTGGCACGCCTGCCGGATGTCGCAATGTCCGGCCATGGCTGGTTCGCCCTGATACTGGGTATCGTGTTCAGCGTGATCCTCGGTGCGATCCTCGCCACCGTGCTGATCATCGGTCGGCGGCGCGGTTTCGACGAAGCTGCACACGAGATGTATCGCCGACAGGTGCCCGGGGGCGACCCGGAGAATTAGCGTACGGCCTCGGTGGCTTGGCTGATCCAGGCGAGGAAGCTGGCCGCACTGGCTTCAGCCTCGACCGGCAGAGCGACCACCGCCGGCTCGTCATAGGGGTGCAGGCGCACGATCTCGTCGCGCAGGCTACGAGCTTGGTCGGTTGTGGTCTTGAATATGGCAACGCATTCCTGCGCTTGTTGCACGCCATCCTGCCAGCGATAGACGCTCGTTACCCCTTTCATGATGTTGACGCAGGCACACAGGCGCCTCTCCACGAGGGTATGAGCGGCAGCATGAGCCGCGGCTTCATCCGGCCACGTGCTGTAAAGCAGGCGATGGGAGGTCATGGTCAAGGCTCTCCTGATCATTATATAAGCGCCGCATGACGCAGACTCCAAACTCACAATCGGCCCTGGTTCTCTACTCCGGTGGCCAGGATTCGGCCACCTGTCTCGCTTGGGCGTTGAATCGCTATGACTGGGTCGAAACCGTCGGCTTTGCTTACGGTCAGCGCCATGATGTCGAACTCCAGGCGCGTGTTGAAGTGCGTGACGCGATCAAGCAGGCGTTTCCGGACTGGGCGGAGCGGTTAGGCGAAGACCGGGTGATCGACCTGTCCGGATATGGGGCTGTAGCCGAAAGCGCACTCACTTCTGAACGGGCCATTGAAATGGAGGCAAGCGGCCTGCCGTCGACCTTTGTCCCCGGCCGCAACCTTGTCTTCCTGACCATCGCCTCGGCGCTGGCCTACCGGCGTGGTCATTCCGTCCTTGTGGGTGGCATGTGCGAAACCGATTACTCGGGCTATCCCGACTGTCGCAGGGCGACGATGGACGCCATGCAGACCACGCTCTCGCTCGGCCTGGATACCCCGGTCGAAATCGCAACACCCCTCATGCACCTCGACAAGGCCGCTACCTGGGCGCTGGCGCATGAGCTGGGCGGGCATTCTCTGGTCGATCTGATCCTGGACCTGTCGCACACCTGCTATTTGGGCGTTCGCGGGGACCGACATGCCTGGGGGCATGGATGCGGCACCTGTCCGGCGTGCGAGCTTCGTGCGCGCGGATGGGCAAACTGGCAAGCCGGAGCGTCTTCATGAGTTACTCGGTCAAGGAGCGTTTCCTGACGGTGCAGGGCGAGGGCGGGCAGGCCGGACGGCCCGCTGTGTTTCTCCGTTTCGCCGGCTGCAACCTGTGGAGTGGACGGGAGCAGGATCGGGCAGCGGCCGTGTGCAATTTCTGCGATACGGATTTCGTCGGTCTGGACGGTCCGGGCGGGGGGCGGTTCAAGACCGCCGAGGCGCTCGCCGATGCGGTGGCAGAGTTGTGGCCGGGCGGCGGAAGTCCGCTCGTTGTATGCACCGGAGGAGAGCCCTTCCTGCAGCTCGACGAGCCGCTGGTCGACGCCTTTCATGCGCGCGGGTTTGAAGTGGCTGTGGAGACAAACGGTACCCTGCCGGCTCCCAAGGGGCTGGACTGGATCACAGTCAGCCCGAAAGGCGCGTCGGAAGTAATCCTGAAAAGCGGTCACGAGCTCAAGCTGGTTTTCCCCCAACCCGAACTCGATCCGGCGGATTTTCTCGATTGGGACTTCCGACGGTTCTCACTACAGCCAATGGACGGTCCGGCCATGATGGAGAATGCCCAGGCAGCATTCGATTACTGCCTGGCGCATCCACAATGGTCGCTCAGTCTACAGACCCACAAGTGGATCGGGGCGCCTTGAAGTCGGCTGACCTCAGCTCAGCTACATGCCCGGGCGGCGCGGCTGTTCCAGACTGTCACCGATGTCATCGGCAAAAGCCCAGATGGCACGGCGGGCATCGCCCCAGCGGCTTGAACCGGCCGCCTGTTCGATCGACGGTGTTTCCCACTCATAATGATAGGTGCCTACCACGCTGCCGTCAGCGGCGTAGAGTGTGCCTTCCAGCTCAGCCCCGCCAATCGAGAAGCTCTGCAGAGACAGGCTGGGTTCGGCGGCCAGCTGGGCCATCGTGGGGTGGTTCGGATCAGCGTCGAGAAGGGTGACCTGAAGCCGATAGCCCGGCATCGAATACTCTGCCAGTTCGCTTTCCAGTGCCCGGTGGGTCATGCGGGCGAGCGTATCCAGCTCGCGTTGGCCGTACTCGTCGGCCTTGGCCAGAAGCTCCGGCCCTAGAGTTATCGGCTCGATCGCTACCGGTTGGGCAGCCAGAGCCCCTCCGACGGCCAGCGGAGCCAGCGTCAGAGCTGTGAATGTGCGCAGCATACAATCCTCCATTAAGGCGAAATCTGCTGCGCGCAGCTTACCAGAGCGGCAGGGGACCCCGAAATGAATTGCACGTTAGGTCGGGGCGCTAGTCCTTGTCGTCGTCATCATCGCCGCCAGGAATGGCCGCGCCCACAACGGCGCCGGTCACGTCGACAGCCGCCCCGACGGTACCTACCGCAACGTCGGTCGCCAGTGCGGCAGCGCCGATGGCAAGGCATCCATTCAGCGCAGGAGCGATCAGGGCGAGGGTCAGGAGGGTGAAAAGGCGGCGCATGATGGTCTCCGTGGGAAGGCTTCAGTCCTGTTCTCGTTGATCATGCTTTCCGCTTGATGAAGACGGAGCGTCGGCGGGCAGTATCTGGACCCTGAGCGGCTCCCCCCCCACAAGGTGGACGTCGCGTTGCGGAAAGGGGAATTCGATGCCGTGCTCGTGATAGCTGTCCCAGACGGCCAGCAGGACTTCGCTGGTGACATTGTTGACGCCGGCTTCCGGGTCCCGGATCCAGAACCTCAATTCTAGGTTCACGCTATTGTCGCCGAACTCCATGAGATGGCAGATGGGCTTGGGTGTCGAGACTACTCGGGCAACACCTTCGGCGGCCTCGATTGCCAGTTCGCGCGCCTTGTTGACGTCGCTGCCGTAGGAGATGCCGATTGTGCGCTTGACGCGCACGGTAGGTTCCGAGAACGACCAGTTGATCACCTTTTCCGTGATGAAATACTCGTTCGGAATGAGGTGTTCGTGCCCGTCCCGGGTTTTTACCGAGGCAAACCGCATGCCCAGGGTCGATACCCGCCCAAAGGTCTCATCCACCGAAATGACGTCGCCAGGCTTGATCGACCGGTCGAGCAGCAGGATGACGCCAGAGACCAGATTCGAGAAAATCTTCTGCAGTCCGAAGCCGATGCCCAGGCCTATCGCACCACCGAAAATGGCGAGGGCCGACAGGTCGATGCCGACGGCGGTCAGGGCCAGCAGGCCGGCGGCAGCCATCAGAGCCACCTGGATGGCCTTGGTAATCAGGATCTGGGCCGATGGATTGAGGCTTGGCAGGCGTTGGACGCGCGTGCTCAAGACGCGCGAGATGAAGGCCGCGACCCAGTAGAATATCGCCACCACGATTGCGGCGCGCAGGATTGTCAGCACCGATACTCGCCGCTCTCCACCGTCATCTGTTTCGCCGATCGTGAAGCCAAAGCCGTCGAGAAACTGCGACGCGGGATCAAGCCATCCCAGAATGTTCAGCGCTGCAATGATCCAGGCCAGTGTGGCTGCCGTGCGGGCCCAGAACGGGTCATTGATCAGCGCCGAAACCAGCCGGATCACCACCCAAAGGGCGAACAGGCTGG
Organism: Maricaulis sp. CAU 1757; assembly: GCF_054482675.1. Classification (NCBI taxonomy): domain Bacteria; kingdom Pseudomonadati; phylum Pseudomonadota; class Alphaproteobacteria; order Maricaulales; family Maricaulaceae; genus Maricaulis; species Maricaulis sp. CAU 1757. The sequence goes on along the minus strand of NZ_JBTLRI010000004.1, from coordinate 263,570 downwards.
ATGCCGTGCGGACGAGGAAGGTCTCCATCTCGGTGGCTTCCAGCGCGTACAGGACCGCCGAGAGCAGTATCCAGCCAGACAGTGGTCCGGCGATGGGAGCTATGAAGCGGATCGCCGCGGCCTTGAACCGTTGGAGCGGTCCCAGGTTGAAGACGTGCGCAAAGCCGTCGGTGACTTGCTTCTTGGTTGCAAAGGCCACGACCAGGGCAATGGCGATGGCAGTAATCTGGACCCAGAAGTCGGCGCTCACGGTTTCCGCGCGCAGCCAGGCGAGAACGGCCTCGGCCCTGGATTGGATCGCGGCTTCGTTGAGCAACTCGTCAATGTCGAGATCGGGGGTGGTCATGCCGTCTCCCTGCCAGGTCGGTAGAGCTTAAACGCTTCTGACGCTGGGTAAATCCTCGCTGGCCTAATGGCCTTCCCGCCACCATGACAGGCCAAGGGCGACAAGCAGGGCCAGGAGCACCGGAAGAGCCGGCATCAGGGGCATCCGTGTTGCGCTGCGAACCACGAAGCGTTCATTGCGCTGCAGCCCGATCCAGTTGCGACCCGATTGGTCCGCACCAGCCCGGGTGCGGCGGAAGGTCGGCACGCTCAGCTCATTGCCTTCGCCGACCATGGCCAGACCGCCGCCGAAGGCATCGACCAACGGGGCGAGCCTGTCAGGCGTCGGGCGCAGGTCGGCAAACTCCTGTGGGTTGATCGGACCAAGGGCTGCCACCGTGGTCAGGTCTCCCGATCGGACGCGCACCAGGCCCGTGCCGCGGGCCGGCAATTGGGCCGCGAAATGCCCGGGTTCGCCCGCTTGCATGCTAACGGTTTCACTGGAACCGTCCGGCCAGGTGACTTCGAGCGGCGGGGGCTGATCTGCCAGAGTGGTACGGGCGACTGAGAGGTCGCCGTCGGTGGCAAAGGCCGTGAGGCGTTCTTCGTCGAGCTGGGGTTCTCTCATCAGCCAGTGGGCGACCCGCCGGAACATTTCGGCATAGGGCCCGCCACCTTCGAAGCCGCGCGCCCACAGCCAGGTCTGGTCGCTCATGACGATCGCCGTCCGCCCGAGGCCGGCTCGCTGCACAACCAGGAGCGGCTGTCCGTCCGGCGTTTCAAGCAGGGTCTCGCCGTTGAAGGCGTCGCCATGGATGTGGCGCAGCCAGCGGCCCCATTCCGGAGCGTCGGCATCACCGTTCAGACCGGCAGTGACCGGGTGGCGCAGGCCTGTCGACGTGGTCTGCGGGCGGAACGGCCCGTCGGTGATGTAGCCAGTGGGGCGCACGGGTAGGACGGCCGCCAGAGGGGTGCGGTAGAGACTGGGCGCGCCGGCGAAGGGCGGCCCGGCGGTGACCAGGAGCGCGCCGCCATTCTCTACGTAGCGGGCAATGTAGTCGAAGTAGAGCGGCGGCATGATGCCGCGCCGCCGATAGCGGTCGAAGATCACCAGGTCGAATTCATCGAGCCGTTCGACAAACAATTCTTGCACCGGAAATCCGATCAGGGCGAGTTCGTCGACTGGCGTGGCGTCGCGGCGGTCCGGCGGACGCAGGATGGTGAAGTGGACCAGGTCGACTGACGGGTCGGATTTGAGCAGGTCGCGCCAGGCACGGGCACCGTTGTGCGGCTCGCCGGTTACCAGCAGCACGCGCAGACGGTCCCGCACACCATTCACCGACACGGCGGCACGATTGTTGACGAGGGAGAGCTCTTCGGGCCCCGGTTCAACCTCGGCCTCGATCACGTTCTGGCCGCGGATTTCCACCGGTACCTCGATCCGGGTCGAGCGACCGATCTGGATCGGGTAGGTTTGCGGATCGCCTCCTTCGAAGCGGAAACTGACCGCGGCTGTGCCCTGCATGGCAGGATCTTCGACCCGGATGACGAACTGAGCGGTCTGGCCGACGATGCCGTAGCGCGGGGCTTCCTCAATGACCAGACGCCGGTCGCCGGCCTCCGGGTCGCCGATCAAGACATGGTGCAAGGGGGCGTCGAGGTTGAGGCGGTCGGAGTTTTCCGGTGCGTCATGCACTTGGCCGTCCGTGGCCAGAATGACGCCGGCAAGGCGGTCCGGAGGGGCACTCGCGAGAGCCGCGGTAACACTGTCAAACAGCATTGTTCCGTCGCCCCTCGGGGCACTTTGGACCTCGACGAGTTCAAGGGTCGGGTCGGTGTCGGCGAGCGCGCGCAATTCGGCCGCGACTGCGTCAGCAGCCTCGCTGCGTCCGCCAATCTCCATGCTCGCCGAACGGTCGGTCATCAGGATGGCGATGTCGGCTAGCGGGTCGCGTTCCTCTTCCACGAGTGAGGGGTTTGCGAGGACGAGAAGGATGCCGGCAATGGCCATGAGCCGCCAGATCCAGCCGCCCATGCGGCGCCAGGCCGCAAACGCTGTCGCGGTCACGGCGACCCCGCCCAGCGAGGCCAGCCAGGCCCAAGGCAGAAGCGGAGCGAAGTCGAGGGCTGTTACGGTCGCGGTCATTGGCCCAGCCTCTCGAGAATGTCGGGAACATGGACCTGGTCAGCCTTGTAGTTGCCGGTCAGGGCATACATGGCGATGTTGACGCCGAAGCGCAGCGACATTTCGCGCTGGCGCGGACCGCCGGCGAGAGCCACCACCGGGCCGCCATTGGCTCCCTCGGCCCACGCGGATGCCCAGTCATGGGCCCCGATGATCACGCCGGATGTGCCGTCGCGAGAGGCCCCGGACGGATTGGCTTCGACCCAGACCGGGCTGCCGGTGAATCTGCCCGGAAATTCCTGAAGCAGGTAGAAGGCGCGGGTCAGGACGTGGTCAGACGGGATCTGGGCCAGTGGCGGAACATCGATGCTTTCGAGGATAGTCACGAGGCCGGGATGCGGCGTGCCCGCTCGCAGCATGGCCACATCGGCATCCTGGGTGTCGAGCAGGATCAGCCCGCCCGTTTGCAGATAGGCGCGTACACGTGCGGCGGCTTCCGCGGACAAGGGGCGGGCGTCGCGTTGCACCGGCCAGTAGATCAGCGGATAGAAAATCAGCTCGTCTTCTTCCACGTTCACGGCCATGGGCGGTTGGGGTTCAATGGCGCTGCGTCGAGTGATTTCTCGGCTCAGCCCGGCCAGGCCCGCTTCGCTGCGACCATCGATGCCGGCATTTCCCGTTGTCACATAGGCGAAGCGCAAATTCAGCGCGGCGTCGAGCGTGCGTTGTCCGACCGGGCCGTCGGGCGGCGGGGAGGGCTGGGCTTCGGCAGGCGGGATGATTGGCAGCGCCATCATTGCAAACAGGAGTGCCAAGGCGGTACCGCGCGGCAGCACGACCGGCAGTCGGCCCGCGAGTATCAGTCCCAGCAGCACGTCGACAGTCAGCAGGCCAAGGGCGAGGGCCAGCAGGATGGCGTCCAGGGGCACGGGACGCGCGCCATCCCAACCTGCATAGCGGGCGCCCGGCAAGTCACGTGGCAGGGCGGCGAGGCGGTCAGATGGCTGCATAATGTTCAGTGCGGCGCTGGCCGAACCCAGGCGGTACAGGCCAGGAGGCGAGTCAGGCTGGGGGCGCGCCGTCTCGAAAGCCTCGGCGGCAACCGGACGTGATGGTGCGGGGGTTTCGCCGAGCCGCCCATCGGCGCCAAGCGCTTGGTCCAGCACCCATGCTCCGCCGCTCGGTGCCGCTGCCGGGCCACCCTGGGCGAGGCCCATGAGGCGTTGCATCATGCGCGGGAACAGGCCGGTGAGGGGCAGGTCGGACCAGTCGGGGCTGGCGGTGACATGGAACAGGACGATCCAGCCGCGGGCGCGGCGCTCGGCCGTGACCAGGGGGGTGCCGTCTTGGAGGCGAGCCCATACGCGATCCGGTGTCGCCGAGCCCGGCTGGGCGAGGACCTGGCGCTGGATGGTCGCGCTACGGTCTGTCGGCAGGCCGGCAAAGGGCGAGTTGTCCGGGAAATCGGCGATCGATTGTGGCTCGTCCCAGTTCAGGGCGCCGCCAAACAACCGGCCGCCTTCGCGCAGGGCGACCGGGAGTAGCGAGTCGCCGCGAGCCGCGAGCCGGGGGCCGGCAAACCGGATCAAGACACCGCCCGCGGCCACGAAGTCTGCCACGCGGTCGTCGTCGGCGCGGGTCTCGTCAGTCATCACGAGCACCGCAATGTCATCCTCCAGCAGGGTGTCGAGACTGCCCTCGACCATCTGGGCATAGGGTTGCAGGGCGCTGGTCAGGTAGTGCGTATCGGAGAGCAGCACCTGACCACCCTCGGAGGGGCGCTGGATGACGCCCACGCGGGGACGTCGCCACTGGTCGCCGAGCAGGCGCACGGCGCCCGCCGATGAAAGGCCTTCAAGGCGCAGACGAGTGATGCGGTTGCGAAGGTCGAGCGGCAGCGACAGGGTAACGGCTGCCTCATCCGCGCCCGCGGCAAAGCTGAAGCTGTCGCGCGCGATGGCGCGTCCGTCATTGCCGATTGCCGTGAGTTCTATCTCGCGTGGCAGGTCCGAAGGAACGCGCACGGCGCGGACGGCGAGTCCATCCGCCTCGATGGATGGTGGCAGGAGGGCCGCTGGCAGCCGTCCTGCATCCGGTTCCACCACGTTGACCGGTCCTAGCTCTGCGAGCGCAGAGGCAAGGTCCCGCGTGCCGGGCGCGTCCAGTCCGTCACTGAGCCAGGTTATGGCGAGCGGAGAAGCGAGTTGTCCGGATGCCCGGGCCTCTTCTAGACGGGTCGCAGCGGATGCACGACGGGTCGGCCAGGCTTGCGGCTCGATCGAATTGAGGCGGCGGCGGGCATCATCGGCAGTGCTCAGTCGGACGACGGGCTCGGCGAGGCCCGTGGGAGCCGTGGCCATGATGCCGACAGGGCGGCCGTCGCGGTCGGCGGCGTCGATCAGGCGTCCGGCCTCACGCTCGATATCGGCCCAGAACGGGGCCGAGGCCCAACCATTGTCGATAACCAGGAGGGCCGGGCGGGTTTCCTGTTCGCTCGCGGTCGGGGTCCAGACCGGGCGGGCCAGGGCGAGAATGACCAGGGTGGCGATGAGCAAACGGAAGAGCAGCAGCCACCAGGGTGCCTTTTGGGGTGTCTCGGCGTCATCCGGCGCGCCGAGGAGCAGCCGCAGCGGCGGGAATACGACCTGGCGCGGCGCGGGCGGGGTCGCGCGCAGGAGCAACCACAGCACAGGCAGGGCCAGCAGGCCGAGCAGCGCCAGCGGGGCGGTGAGGGAGAGGGGGCCGAGCGCGAACATCGATCAGCTCTCCCGCGCCAGCGCCCGGAAGAGGGCGAGCACGGCGCTGGTCGCCGGCCGGTCGGTTCGGTGTGTCACCAGGGTCCAGCCGTATTGACGGGCAATATCGTGCAGGCGCTCGCCATGCTCGGTCCACCGCTTGCGGTAGGCCAGCCCCGCCTCCTCGGCGCGACCGAAGAGGAGTTTCGTGTCGCCCTCGGGGGCCTGGAACTGGGTGCGGCCGGTATAGGGGAAGTCTTCTTCGGCCGGGTCGATGACGCGCAGCAGGACCCCGTCGGTCTCTCTGGCGGAGAAGCGCGACAGACGGCTGATCCAGGTCTCGGTCGGGTCGAGGAAGTCACTGGCCAGGACGACACGGCTGAAGCGCGGCAGGTCCGGGGCTTCCACCGAGGCCGGGGAGCCGTCGCCGAGAACCAGGCGGCGCGAGGTGCGTTCCAGGCCGATGGCGCCGGAACGGGCGACGGCGGATTCCCCGAGCACGGCCACTCGCTCTCCGCTCTGGGTCAGCAGGGCGGCAATGGCGATCTGGCACACAGCGGCCCGATCGAGCTTGCTCGGCAGGTCGCGGCTGGAGGCAAACTGCATCGAGGCGCTGCCATCTCGCCACAGCGAGACGGTGTTGGCGGCTTCCCACTCGTTCTGGCGCACGAACAGCTGGTCGGAGCGGGCCGACTGGCGCCAGTCGATGGCGGCACGCCCGTCTTCCGGGCGGTGGTGGCGATACTGCCAGAAGGTCTCGCCGACGCCGGAGCGGCGACGGCCGTGCACGCCCTGGGCCACCGTCGCGGCGATGCGCCGGGCCTCGGCGAGCAGGGCGGGCAGGCGCGCAGCCGCGTCCTCGCCGGCATGCCGCAAGGCGACAACACGTTTCTCGTTCTGGCGTTTGACGCCGGTGTCCATGGATTACGCCGCCCGGTCAGCGAGTGTCTGGATGAGTCCGTCGAGCGTATGTCCGTCGGCCCGTGCTGCAAAAGAGAGCGCCATGCGGTGCTTGAGTACCGGGCCGGCCAGGGCAGCGACGTCCTCGGTGGACGGTGCGAGGCGGCCCTGTAGCAGGGCGCGGGCACGGCAGGCCAGCATCAGGGCCTGGCCGGCACGCGGGCCGGGACCCCAGGACACGCCGTCGCGGACCGCCGGAAGGTCGGTGTTCTCCGGCCGCGCCATGCGGAGCAGGTCGAGGATGGCTTCAAGCACGCGCTCGCCGACCGGCAGGCGCCGGACCAGCGTTTGCAGGCGCAGGATTTCGGCCGCGTCGAGCACGCGGATGGCTTCGCGTTCCTCTGCACCGGTGGTGGCGAGCAGGACGGCACGCTCGGCGTCGCGGTCGGGGTAGGGCACGTCAACCTGGAGCAGGAAGCGGTCCAGCTGGGCTTCCGGCAGCGGATAGGTGCCTTCCTGTTCGATCGGGTTCTGGGTGGCGAGGACGTGGAAGGGCCGCGGCAGGTCGTGGCGCTCGCCGGCCACCGTGACATGGCCTTCCTGCATGGCTTGCAGCAGGGCGGCCTGGGTGCGCGGGCTGGCACGGTTGATTTCGTCGGCCATCAGCAGGCGACAGAAGATCGGACCGGCCATGAAGCGGAAGTGCCGCTTGCCGTCTTCGGATTCCTCGAGGATTTCGGACCCGAGAATGTCGGCCGGCATCAGGTCCGGGGTGAACTGGATGCGCTTGGTGTCGAGGCCGGTGGCAATGGCGATGGTCTGGACGAGGCGGGTCTTGGCCAGGCCCGGCGCGCCGACCAGCAGGGTATGTCCGCCGGACAGGATGGCGGCGAGGCAGAGCTCGATCTCGTTCTCGAGGCCGAAAATGACCCTCCCGATGGACTCCTTGACCTTGCTCAGACGCTCGCTGGCGGCATCGGCCTCTGCAATCAGTTCTGCACCGGGTTCAATCGTGTCGGTCATCGTCCTACATTCCTTTCCGATACAGTGTCTGGCCAATCATCGACGCAAACATGGCGTTGTGCACGAAAGGTGTCCATGCCCCCGACCAAGCAAACCGCTGATCCGTTGCAGTCCCTGCTCGACGCCGCTCGCCGGGCAGGCGACGACTTGCCGCCGGTTGAAAAGTGGAATCCGGACTATTGCGGCGAAATGGACCTGGTGATCCGCCGTGACGGAAGTTGGTGGCATGAAGGCTCTCGCATCACCCGGGACCGTCTGACACGTCTGTTTTCCACAGTCTTGCGAAAAGATGACGACGGCATTCATTATCTCGTGACGCCGGTGGAAAAGATCGCCATCGAGGTTGAGGTGGCGGCGTTCCAGGCCATCCGGGTCGAGCGCAAGGGCACCGGGAGTGACCAAGTCCTGCTGTTCGAAACCAATTTCGGGGACGCCGTGGCGGCGGGCCCGGACCATCCGATTACCGTGAAGGCCGACCCGGAGACCGGCGAGCCCCTGCCGCTGGTCCATGTGCGGGGCCGGCTGGAGGCCTTGATGTCGCGGCCGGTCTATTACGAGCTCGCCGATTGGGTTGAAACCCATGACGGGGTCAGCGGTGTCTGGAGTCAGGGCCATTTCTTCGCCCTTGAGGCGGCAGATGACTGAGCCTGACGAGCGGCTGGTCGAACGGCTGCGCTCCTGTCTCGATCCGATCGATCTGGCACCTGAACCCCCATTGTTCGGCGATGGCGACCTGGACGGGATATCGCGTCCCACGGGACGCGCATTGCGGCATGCCGCCGTGGTGGCGCCGCTGGTGCTGGGCGGTGCCGGGCCGCGACTGGTGCTGACTGAACGGGCCGGGCACCTCAATCGGCATGCCGGCCAGATCGCCTTTCCCGGTGGCCGGGTTGACGAGGCCGATGCCGGTCCAGCTGCGGCGGCGCTGCGCGAACTGGAAGAAGAACTGGGAATCGGTGCCGGGCACGTCGAATTGCTTGGGCGCTTTGACAGCTACGAAACCGTAACCGGGTTTCACGTCACGCCGTTTGTTGGAATCCTCAGACCCGGCTACCGGATCGTGCCAGATGCCAATGAGGTGGCCGACGTGTTCGAGGCGCCGTTCGACTTCCTCATGGACGCCGCCAATCACCAGCGTCATTCACGCGTCTTCCAGGGGCAGGTGCGGCAGTATTACGCCATGCCATGGCAGGGGCGCTATATCTGGGGGGCGACAGCTGGCATGCTGAAATCCCTTCATGACCGCCTCAACGGATAGATCGCATGCTGCGTATCACGCTCCTGGAAATCGGCTCCTTCCTGCTGCCCTTCCTGATCTTCTTCATCTGGCGTTGGCAGAGCCGCTCGCCGCAGCCGCTGACGGCGACCCCGACACTCAAGCTGGCCGCCGCCGGCGCAGCGCTTGCGGTGGTGATGATGATCGGGCTGGTCGTGATCGAGACCTTGCGAGGCGGGCATGAAGGCGATCGCTATGTGCCGCCGCGCATGGTCGATGGCGAGATCGTTCCGGGGCATTTCGAGCGCGTCGAGGACGAGGAGCCGGAGGACAGCGGGACGCCCCCGCAATGAATGCGCCGCGCCTTGAGCTGCATGAACAGGCGTGGATGCGGTCCCCGGCCACGCAGCAGGTCCTTGATGCCCTTGAGGCCCGGCGGGCCGGGGCGACTCGCTTCGTTGGCGGCTGTGTGCGCAATGCCCTGTTGGGCGAACCTGTCCAGGACGTCGACCTGGCAACCCAGTTGACGCCGGACGAGGTCATGTCGGCCAGCCGGGCGGCCGGTCTGAAAGTTGTGCCGACCGGCATTGCACACGGCACGGTGACGGTGATCAGTGACGGCCAGCCATTCGAAGTCACCACGCTGCGACGGGATGTCGAGACCGACGGCCGACGCGCCGTGGTGGCTTTCACCGATGACTGGGCGGAAGACGCCCAGCGCCGCGACTTCAGGCTCAATGCGCTCTACGCGGACCGGGACGGCGTTATTTATGACCCGACCGGTGGTCTGGAAGATCTGCCGCAGCGCCGCTTTGTCTTTGTCGGCGATGCCGAAGCGCGCATTCGCGAAGACTATCTGCGCATCCTGCGCCTGTTCCGGTTCGAGGCCTGGTATGGGCGCGGCGAGCCTGATCCGCAGGCTCTGGAGGCCGTTGCCGCCCTCGTCGGCGGACTGCCCACGCTGTCTGTCGAGCGCATCTGGGCCGAGTTCAAGAAGCTGCTGGCGGCGCCGGATCCGCTGCCCTGTCTTCGCATCATGCGGGACCGGGGCGTGCTGGCACCCATCCTCGGAGTGAACGGATCCTTAAGGGTTCTAGGCGGTATCATTGCTCAGGATGTAGAATTCGGACTAGCGCCCGATTCGTTACTCAGATTTGCGGCGCTCGCCGATGGCGGACCGGAAAGGATCAGGACCATGGCAGCCAAGCTGAAGATGTCGAATGCGGAAACGCGGCGCCTGCAGGGAGCCGTTGACGCGACCCATGCCAGTGAAGTCACTGAAGCTTTCTCCGACATGGCCGCTGCAGAGCGGGCCATCATGGCCCTCGGCGCTCGCGCCTTTGAAGACCAGGTCCGGCTGCAGGCCGCCGGCGAGGTGGCCCCGCCGCCGCGCGACTGGCGTCTCCTGGCCGAGTTTGCCCAGAACTGGCAGGAGCCGGAATTTCCGGTCAAGGGCGGCGACCTTATCCTGCTTGGATACGAGCCCGGCCCGATGCTCGGCGATGCGCTCGACGAGCTCAGGGCGATGTGGATTGCCGATCGTTTCGAACCGACCAAGGACGAGTTGATCGCCCGGCTGAAGCGCCACTGATCGCTCGCCGAGCCACCAAGAAAGCCCCGGCCGGTGCCGGGGCTTTTTTGTGTCTGGGGCCTAGATGTCCAGCTCAAGATAGAGCGCGGTGAAGACCAGGGAGTCGACCAGGCCGTGGGCGATCACGAGCGGCCATAGGTTGCGCTTGTAGGCGAGGAAGAGCAGGCCCAGCGCGAGGCCGATGAGGCCGGTCTGCACGAAGCCGCGCAGGCCCTGATAGTAGACGTGGCCGAGCCCGAAGAGGCTGGCGGCCAAAGCCACGGCAAGCACTGACATGATGGCGCCGCCGGGCAGAACGTGACCGATCCGGGTGATCAGATAGCCGCGAAACAGCATTTCCTCACCCAGGCCGGCGGCAATCCAGGCGATCGCCATCCACAGCAGGTAGACAGGCAGGTTGCCGACAATATTGCCCCAGCGGTCCATCACGCCAGTCGGTGTTTCGTCAGGCCACCAGCCCAGGCTGATGCCGACCCAACCGGCCAGCACGCCGGTTCCCAGAATGGCAACGACCCCGAGCAGGGCTTGGGGCAGGAGCAGGGCGAGCGGGCGCCAGCCGTTGAACGCCACCAAGCCGAAACCGCGCCAGGTCTCGCCGCGTCGATGCATCAGCCAGGTCACGAGACCGAGGGTTATGATCAGGGAGATCGGTCCGGCGAAGCGCCACGCCACCAGGCTGACCAGAGCTTTCGAGGCCACCGCAAATGCAACAATGAAGGCCAGTTCGAGCCCGGCCGCCATTCGCTCCGGTCGCACGAGGGCAGGCTTGGCGCATGCGGCGCGGGCGCCGTCGATCACAGTATCGGTCAAATCCGAATCCCCTCCGGCCCCATCGTCCAAGGCCACGACTTTCAATGCCCATGGGATGCACAGAAGGGTGCGCTTGGATGCAACAGGTTGGGATGTCGATCAGATCTTTGTGCCCGGCGTCAGCTTGGCGACCACATAGCGGATCGTGGCCAGCAACATCAGCACGGTTGAAATCATGAGGCCCGCCAGCAGGCTGACCAGGGTCACCAGGACGTAATAGAGGTATCGGAACCAGCCCGAGGGCAGCATGTCGAACTCACCGACCGGGAGCTGCAGCATCAGCAGGAGCAGGATGGCCCCGATCATCGACAGGGCGCTGACCGTGCAGATCCGGTTGACCGAATGGAACACCCATTCGTCGAAGTCCTCGTCGGACCGCCGGGTGAAGCCGAGCAGGGTCAGCATGAGGGCGAGCGTTGTCGCCGACGCGGTGGCGATGGCGGCGCCGAAATACAGCGAGGAGGATTGCAGGGCGCGGATGAGTTCGAGGGCCTGGCCGGGACCGTAAACTCCACCAATCAGAAATTTGACGGCCAGCACCACGATGACCGCGACCGCTCCGCCTGCATAGGCCCATTTGGGACTGCGGAATTTCGGTGCGGCGATGTCTGACATAGGAGCCCCTGACAGATGGCGCGGAGTGACACGTCTGGTCAGGTAACGGAATCAGTCAGGTGAGGTTCCCTTGGTGCGACGGACCGGGCTACGGCCACTTCGCCATGGGCGGCATGGAGGACAGGATGGACTTGACGTTGCCGCCGGTCTCCAGACCGAACTTGGTGCCGCGGTCATAGAGCAGGTTGAATTCGGCGTAGCGGCCGCGGCGAACCAGTTGCTCCTCGCGCTCGGCCTCGGTCCAGGCTTCGCCCATGCGCCGTCGCACCAGCTTGGGGTAGATATCGAGGAAGGCCAGACCGACACTGCGTGTGAACGAGAAATCGGCGTCCCAGTGGCCGGAATTCAGCCGGTCGTAGAAAATACCGCCAATGCCGCGCGGCTCGTCACGGTGAGGCAGATAGAAATACTCGTCGCACCAGGCCTTGTAGCGTTTGTAGTCGGCCTGGTCGTGTTCAGCGCAGGCATCCTTGCAGGCCGCGTGGAAATCGCGGGCATCCGGATTCTTCTGGTTCCTGTCCCGGTCGAGCACCGGTGTCAGGTCCATGCCGCCGCCGAACCACCACTCGGTGGTGGTGATGAAGCGGGTATTCATGTGCACGGCCGGGACGTGCGGATTCCACATGTGGGCGATCAGCGAGATGCCTGTCGCAAAGAAGCGCGGGTCCTCGGCGGCGCCGGGGATCTGCGAGCGGAACTGCTCGGAGAACTCGCCCTTCACGGCGGAGACGTGCACGCCGACCTTTTCGAACAGGCGTCCGCGCATCAGCGCCGTGGTGCCGCCACCCTCATCGTGCGAGCCGTCGCCGCGGCGCCAGTCCTCACGTTCGAACTGCCCCGGATCGCCGGCGTAAAGCGCGTCCGGAGCCTCCTTTTCGAGGGTTTCGAACGCATGGCAGATCTGGTCGCGCAAATCCTCGAACCAGGCCTGGGCGGACTGGCACATCAGGTCGGAACCGGCTGAGGCGGGTCGGGACGGGTCGGTTTTCTGTGTCATGGGACCAGATACGGCGAGGCATCCTCCCGGCGCAAGCTGGACTTGAACCTTACGTGCAGGGTGCCGGAGGCTGTTTCACTTTAGAACAGGTTTGAATTCATGTATGTAACTGTTTCAGGATATAAATGTCGGGTGAAGAAAAATTGACTGTAGCGAAAACCCGGCCGGTATTGACCACTGTTCGATACGGCCTGCTGAGCAAGATTCTCGTCCTCCTGCTGAGCACCTACTGCACAATGTGGAGCCTGCTCCTGCTCGGCGGCCTGCTCGGGCTGATGCCGGACATGCTCTACAAGCTCGATACCCGGAACGCGCTCTCCTACACGCCGGTCTATGCCCGGCTGGCGGTGTTCGTGTGGACCGGGCTGACCTGGGTCGCGGCTTGGCGGATCTGGAACGATCAGCAGCGAGCGGCCCAGTTCATGGGCGCCGCCATCGCCGCCCACTTCGTGATCTTCTTCGGTCTTTCCGGCAATCCCTACTATTCCGGCCAGGCGGGATATCCCAACCTGACGCTTGAATTCCTGACCCTGTTCCTGTGCGTGCGCACGCAGCTGCGCTTCCGCTAGACCTCGAGCGCACCCTGCCGGCCGGCTTCGGCCAGGGCGATGGCGGCGCTGACGGTGACATTGAGCGAGCGCGCCTCCGGGCGAATCGGAATCCGCACGCGGCATTCCGCCGCATCATGCACATCTTCGGGGACACCGGCGCTCTCGCGGCCGAACAGGAGGCGGTCGTCGGGCCGGAAGGCAAACCCCCACAGGTCATCCGCACCGCGCGTGGTCATCAGCACCAGGCGACCCAACTGCGCTTGCCTGCTTTCAGTGTAGTGACGCCATGACGCATGCCGAACCGGGCTTATGTGGGCCTCGTAGTCCATCGCGGCCTTGCGTATTCCCTTGTCTGTCAAAGGAAATGCGCAGGGCTCGATGATGTCGAGCCCGGCCCCGAAACAGGTTGCGACCCGCATCGCCGCGCCGAGGTTTTGCGGAATATCAGGTTGAAAAAATACGATCCGCATTCTAAGCCGCGCACACTGTGGAGCGAACTGTCAGCCTGCGGCATTGCGCCGCCTACTGGTCAGTGCGTCCCTGATTAGTTTATACGGCGACAAGCCCCGCTTCGGTGGGGCAGGTCAAGTTTTCTGGGGCTGGATCGGCCGGACGGCGGATCCTCAACGATTAAGAGAAGAGGTCGGCTCGTGACGGAAGCTAACGGCGCGCTCGGTGTGGACGGTCAGGAACCGTCTCGCCGCGACTTCATTTACATTGCCGCGGGCGGTGCCGCCGCTGTCGGCGCCGGCCTGGTGGTTTGGCCGTTCATCGACCAGATGAACCCCGCCGCCGACACCCTCGCGCTCGGATCGATCCGGGTCGACGTGTCTGCCGTTCAGGTCGGTTCGGAGATCACCGTGATGTGGCGCGGTGGACCGGTTTTCATCCGTCACCGGACGGAAGAGGAAATCGCCGAGGCGCAGGCCGTCGACCTCGACGCGCTGCCTGACGCCGATGCCCGCAATGACAACCTTCCCGAAGGTGTGCCGGCGACCGACGCCAACCGGGTCCTGCGCCCGGAATTCCTGATCGTGAAGGGCAATTGTACGCACCTTGGCTGTGTGCCGCTCGGCCTTGGCGCCAATACCGGCGACTATGAAGGCTGGTACTGCCCGTGCCACGGATCGCACTACGACACGTCAGCGCGGATTCGTCGCGGCCCGGCGCCGGAAAACCTGCCGGTCCCGGACTATTTTTTCGAATCAGAGACGACGGTCAAAATCGGCCTGTCGCCTGAGGAAGCATCTGAAGCGGGGTGGGAAGTAGCATGAGCGGACCCTCGACCTACGAACCGAAATCCGGTTTCACGCGCTGGCTCGACAGCCGCCTTCCCATTGCCCGTCTGGGCTGGGACAGCTTCGTCGATTTCCCGACGCCGCGGAACCTGAACTACTGGTGGACCTTTGGCGGCATCCTGGCCGTCTTCCTGATGATCCAGATCGTCACCGGCATCGTGCTGGCCATGCACTACGTGGCGCACGAGGCGCATGCCTTTGAGAGTGTCGAGCGCATCCGCCGCGACGTGCCGTTCGGCTGGCTGCTTCAGTCGATGCACGCCAACGGGGCGAGCTTCTTCTTCGTCGCTGTCTACCTGCACATGTTCCGGGGGCTGTACTACGGCTCCTACAAGGCACCGCGCGAAGTTCTCTGGATCCTCGGCGTGGTCATCTACCTGCTGATGATGGCGACTGCCTTCATGGGTTACGTCCTGCCGTGGGGCCAGATGTCCTACTGGGGCGCCATGGTGATCACCAACCTGATCGGTGCGCTGCCCTTCATTGGCGACGCCATCCGCGAATGGCTGTGGGGCGGCTTCTCGGTCGGCCAAGCCACGCTGAACCGCTTCTTCTCGCTGCACTACCTGCTGCCCTTCGTGATTGCCGGCGTCGTCGGCCTGCACATCTGGGCCCTGCACGTGCCGGGCAATGGCAACCCGACCGGTCTGGACATCAAGGACACCAAGAAGGACGCACTGCCCTTCCACCCGTACTACACGGTCAAGGACGGCTTCGCGATCCTGGTCTATCTGATGGTCTTCGCGGTCTTCGTCTTCTTCATGCCGAACGTGCTGGGTCACGCCGACAACTTCATTGAGGCCGACGCCCTGTCGACCCCGGCGCACATTGTCCCGGAATGGTATTTCCTGCCCTTCTACGCGATCCTGCGGGCCATCACCTTCGACATCGGTCCGATCGACGCCAAGCTTGGCGGCGTGCTGGCCATGTTCGGGGCGATCGCGATCCTGTTCGTGCTGCCCTGGCTGGACACCTCCAAGGTGCGCTCCATGCGCTACCGTCCGCTGACCCGCTGGTTCTTCCTGTTCTTCGTGGTGGCAGCGCTCGGCCTGGGCTGGTGCGGCGCCAAGAACCCGGACGACCTGGTGTTCACGCTCGGCACGGACGCCGAAGGCCATGAAGTGGGCTTCAAATTCCTCTGGCTGGGCCAGATTTTGACCGCCTACTACTTCATCTATTTCCTGGTGATCCTGCCTGTTCTGGGGCTGATCGAAAAACCGAAGCCGCGCCCGGCGTCGATCGAGGCATCTGTCCTCGGTGACGGCCACAAGGCTTAAGGGAGCGACGAGATCATGATGATGACCCGTATAATCGCCGCTGCCCTCGCAGCTGCCGGCCTCGCCGGTTCCGTCCTGGCCGAGGGCGAGGTCTACCCGCCCAAGGACCATGACTGGAGCTTTGAAGGCCCGACCGGCACGTTCGACCGGCACGCGGCACAGCGTGGCTACCAAGTCTATCAGGAAGTCTGCGCGTCCTGTCACGGCATGCGTTTGATGCGCTTCCGCAATCTGGGCGAAAAGGGCGGACCGTTCGAATCCGAGCAATTCCCCAACGCCAACGACAACCCGGTGGTGATGCAGATTGCCGCGAGTTATGAGCGCCAGTGGGGCCATGACGAGTCGTTGGAAGTGGACGAGGGCGGGGATCCGGTGACCCGGACCGGCCTGCCGTCGGACGCCTTCCCGTCGCCGTTCGACAACGAGATGCAGGCCCGGGCCTCCAATGGTGGCGCCCTGCCGCCGGACCTGTCGCTGATCGTCAAGGCGCGCGGTGGTGGAGCGGATTATCTCTACTCCCTGCTGACCGGCTATGAAGACGCTCCCGCCGAAGCCGGTCTGGCGCCGGGCCAGTACTACAATCCCTATTTCCCGGGTGGTGCCATCGCCATGGCCCCGCCGCTGATGGAAGGCATTGTCAGCTACACGGATGGCACCGAGGCCACCGTCGAGCAGATGGCGGAAGACGTCACCGTCTTCCTCGCCTGGGCCAGCGACCCGCACATGGAAAGCCGCAAGCAGCTGGGCTGGATGGTGCTGATCTATCTCCTGATCTTCACGGTTCTTGTCTATCTGGCCTATCGCCAGATCTGGAGAAACGTGAAGCACTAGGTTCCGCCTGGTCCTGAGATCATGAAGGGGGCTGCCGTTGTGGACGGTGGCCCCCTTTTTCTTTGCCGCAGACCGCATAAACCTATTGGGATGACGACATGACGGACTGGAAGCTCGGGGTAATCGGCGGTTCGGGCCTGTACCAGATGGACGGGTTGGAGGACGTACGGACCGTCGATGCCGAGACGCCGTGGGGAAGGCCCTCGGATCGACTGGTTTGTGGCCGGCTGCATGGCGTGGAGCTGGTATTCCTTCCTCGCCACGGCCGCGGTCATCGCCTATCCCCCTCGGACATTCCGTATCGAGCCAATATCGCCGCCCTGAAGATGGCGGGCTGTACGGATGTCCTGTCGCTGTCGGCCTGCGGTTCGTTGCGCGACACGCTGGCGCCGGGTGACTTCGTGGTTGTCGACCAGTTCGTCGACCGGACGGATGGTCGGGCGCGATCCTTCTTCGGCACCGGTTGCGTCGCCCACGTCCCGATGGCCCAGCCCGTGTGCAGCCGGCTATCCGGCCTGGCGGCCGATGCGGCAGAACGGGCGAGCGCCAGGGTGCATCGCGGCGGCACCTATCTGGCCATCGAGGGACCGCAATTCTCGACCCGGGCGGAAAGCCAGCTCTACCGGCAATGGGGGCTCGATGTGATCGGCATGACCAACATGCCCGAGGCGCGGCTGGCCCGCGAGGCCGAGCTGCCCTACGCCTCGCTGGCCATGGTCACCGATTATGACTGCTGGCACGACGGCCATGACAGCGTTGACGTCAATGCCGTGCTCGAAGTCATGGCGGCGAACGTGAGCAAAGCCCAGAGCACGATCAGGGAGCTGGTGCGCCACATGTCGGCGGCGGAACGGAGTGCGTCTCCTGACGGTATCGAGCGCGTGCTTGACGCCGCGCTGATTACTCCGCCGAGCCTGCGTGACGACGCCATGGTTCATCGCCTGCGAACGATTGCCGGACGGATTCTCTGAGCCTCATCTGGACCTGTGGTGTCGGGCATGACTTAATATCCCGATGATCATTCGGCTCCTCATTTTGCTGGGATTTCTGGCCGCGACGTCCGCGGCTGAGGGATTGAGCGAAAAGGTCAATCTGCGAGCCCTCGACAACTTCGAGTACCATCAGTCCCGTCAGGGGGTCCTGCAGCTCATTTGCCATGACCCGGTTGCCGGCGCCACGTATCTGAGTCGGGCGGTGGTCCTGGACCTTGGCCGCGGACACGGGGCGCCGGAAGTTCTGCTGGCTGCCCGCCATGGTGTGTTTGGCCAGGCCGGCCCGCGCGATTGTCATGTCCGCGGAGTTGATCCCGAGGCGGGTCAGATCCGGCGTGTCATGAGTGCCCCGGCCGATGCCACCGACATAGGCGAGTTCGATCATGACTGGGCCCTTCTCGAAACCCAAGGCGGCTTTCCCGCCTCGCAGCAACGCTTGCAGGCTGCGGTGGTCCAAGGTCAGGAGTTCGGCGCGGTCTCGCTGGTCCAGCACGGACCGATGAGGCCACCGTGCCAGATCCAGCTTGCTCCGGCGCATTACCGTCATCCTGATCTGATGATCCACGATTGTCTGACCCGGCCGGGCATGTCCGGTTCACCGATGGTCGCCGAAATAGATGGTGTGGCGATGGTGGTGGGCTTGCATGTCGGCCAGTATGTGGTTCTGGAGGACGGCAGCCGCCAGGGTGTGGCGCGCCGCATTTCAGGCGAGCTCATTGCCTATCTCGAAGATCTTCTGCGATAGCCTGTCGCGCAATGGCGCTGCCGCCGCCCTGTCTGTCGTTCATCCATGCCCATCCGCCATTCCCGTAGTCAGGATTTCCCATGTTGTCCGTTTTCCTTCTCAGCGTCAGTCTTGGTGCCAGCCAGCTCGCGCCAACCGCCCCGCTTCAACCCGGTGTGGCCTGCGCCGAACACCTGACGGACTGGCGGGCCCGCCGGTCCTGCCTGTCGGACCTGCTCGACAGTGCCGAGAGCGATATGCGCGATGCGGCGAATGAGGCGGGTCAGGAGGCCCGGGAGATCGATCTGGACACTCAGGCTCACTTTCGCGCCGAAGCCTCTCTGAGGGCTGCTCAGGACGCTTGGGTGGTGTTTCGTGACGCCGAGTGCGCCCGCAGGTCGGCGCTCATGTTCGTATCCGAGCAATCACGCGAGGAAATGGGGCTGAGCTGCCGCATCGAACTGACCCGCGAACGGACCGGGCAATTGGAGCAGTCCTGAGATGGCCCGGCCGGTTCTTCACATCGGCGACAAGCGGCTGTCGAGCTGGTCGCTGCGGGCCTGGCTGGTACTGCGCCATGGCGGCTTTGATTTCGAGGAGCGACTGATCCGCCTGGACCGACCGGAGACGCATGCGGCGCTGAAGGCCTTGTCACCCGGCGCCACGGTTCCGGTGCTCGAAGTCGACGGCGTGCATATCTGGGATTCGCTGGCGATCGCCGAGTGGGCCGCCGAACGGGTGCCGACATTGTGGCCAGAGGATGCCAGCCAGCGCGCCCTGGCGCGGTCGGTGACGGCACACATGCATTCCGGATTCGCCGCCCTGCGCAGCGCCTGTCCCATGGACCTGGGGCGCGCCGAGACCCCGTTCGACCCGGGTCCGGCGGTACAGCGCGACGTGGACACTGTCCAGGCGCTGTGGGCTAGGGCACCCGGCGGCGAGGGGACGTGGCTGTTTGGTCGCTGGTCGATCGCCGATGCGTTCTACGCCCCGATTGCCACGCGGTTCAGGACCTACGGCATCAAGTTGAAGCCAGCCGCACAGCGTTATTGCGAAGCACTGCTCGACGAACAACATTATCGCCACTGGCGGGCCGGAGCGCTCGAAGACAACGGATCTCATCCAGCCTGACCCCAGCACAGGAAAGCAAGCCTTCATGGACCTGAAAGCGGCCATCCGCACCATCTCCGACTACCCCAAGCCCGGGATCAAGTTCCGGGACGTGACGACGCTGATCGGTGACGCCCGGGCCTTCCGGGTCGCCATCGACCGCATGGTACAGCCATGGGCTGGCGCCAAGATCGACCGGGTGGCCGGTACCGAGGCTCGCGGCTTCATTCTGGGCGGGGCGGTGGCGCACCAATTGTCCGTCGGGTTCACGCCCGTGCGCAAACGAGGAAAACTGCCGCACCGGACCCTGATCGAGGAGTACGAGCTGGAATACGGTATCGACGCCATCGAGATCCATGTCGACGCCATCAGCGAAGGTGACCGCGTCCTGCTTGTCGACGACCTGATCGCCACCGGTGGCACGGCGGAAGCCTCGATACGTTTGCTGCAGCGGGCTGGAGCAACGGTTGTCGGTGCCGCTTTCGTGATAGACTTGCCGGATTTGGGCGGGGCCAAGCGCATCGAAGCGCTCGGCGTGCCGGTATCCAGTCTGGTGTCCTATGAGGGGGAATGAGCCAATTTGATGCCTCCAGCCCGGGCCCACTCGGTCCGGAGCCGCCTACGCGACCGCTGTACCGCCTGATCTTCATATTGCTGTTCATCGAGACCGCAATGGGCGTGTACTGGCTCGGTCTCGATCTGGCGGCACGGGCGGAGATTCTCCCGCGCAACGCGTTCGGGAGTACGGCCTACGCGTTTGTTGAAGGCCAGAGCATCTTTCAGGAAATTGTTTTCCTGGCCTCTGTCAGCGCAGTGGTTTGGAGCGCTTTCCTGTTCTGGCGGCGCCGCTGGCTGGCGGCGCCCGTCTACCTGTTCGCTTTCATGACCGACAAGGTCGACTGGATTCTGCTGATCGGGGATGCCAACTACCAGGGCCTGCTGACTGGGAATGCTGACCTATGGGGGTACGGAACCTTGCTTCTGCAGCTGATCATCCTGACCGGGTTCACAGTGCTTCTCACACGCCGCGAACTTCGCTGATCGCTGCCGCAGAACGGGTCGGCCGGCCAGCACAGTCGACCGGGCGAACTCCGCATCAGTCGGCGATCAGCGCGCGTACATCCTCGGTGAACTGAACCAGTGACGGTTCGTGGATGTACATCATGTGGCCGGCTTCATAGTAGGTGAAGGTGACCCGGTCCTGGTCGAAACCGGGCTGGGCGAACATCAGCTCTGCAGCGAAGAAGGGCGTGGCCAGGTCGTAATAGCCCTGGGTTACCAGGACTTCTAGGTCGGAGTTCTGGCGCATGGCGCGGGCAATCCACGGCGCCACGTTGATGTAGTTGTTGTTGCCGCTGCTGCCGGCGTCCCAGTTCCAGCCGCGCACTCCGCCGATGGTGGAGTAGTATTCGGAAATGTCGACGCCGAGCGTGCGGGTGAAGTGATCGAGCATGGCCGCGGTGAAGCTGCCGTCGATGCCGTAGAAGCTGGGATCGGTTTCCGGGTTTTCGCCGACACCGTCGACTTCCACGCCGGTAAAGCGGCTGTCGAGACGACCCACGGACAGGCCTTCATCGCGGCGCAGCTCGCGCTGGAAGCGGCGCAGCGAGACGCGCATGTTGGCGCGGCGCAGGAAGTTCTCCGACAGGCCGGTGAAACGCGACAGTTCGGCGACCACGCGGGCCTCGCGAGCCGGGTCGAGATGCACGCCGTGCAGCAGGGCCGGCATGTACTCCTCGATGGCGAAGGTACGGGCATCGGCGAGAAAGGCCTCGAGGTCATTGTTCCAGGCCGAGCGGTCGACCTTGCCATGATACCAGGCGGTCGCGGCGTAGCCCGGCATGAGACCAACATAGCCGACATCATTGCCCTCCGACGTGTCGTCATAGCGGAAGTCGAGCACGGTGGAGATGAGTGCCACGCCATTGATCGAGACGTCGGTATAGCCGCCTTCCAGCTGGTTCAGCAGGGCGCCGATGCGCAGCGTGCCATAGCTCTCGCCGAGCAGGTATTTGGGCGAATTCCAGCGCCGGTTCTCCGACAGCCAGATGCGGATGAACTGGGCCAGGCTCTCGGCGTCCTCGTTGACGCCCCAGAACTCGCTGTCCTGCACCTCGCCAAGGGCCCGGCTCCAGCCGGTGCCGACCGGATCGACAAAGACCAGGTCCGCGACGTCGAGAATGGAATAGGCATTGTCGACGATATCGAAGGGGGCGGCGCCGTCATCGGTGGCGTTGGGCAGGGCCAGGCGTTGCGGGCCGAACACGCCCATGTGCAGCCACAGACTGGCCGAGCCGGGACCGCCATTGAACACGAAGGCGACCGGGCGCTGGCGCGGATCGTCGGTGCCGTCGGCGATGTAGGCGGTGGAGAAGATGGCCGCTGTCGGCTCGCCGTCCTCGTCGCGCAGCAGGGTCTCGCCGGCCACGGTGCGGTAGCGGACGCGCGTGCCGTTGGCATTGACCTCGCCGCGGCTTTCATAGATGCGGGCTTCGGCCTCGCCGGCGGTGGCGTCGTCCTGGGCGACGGCTGATGCAGTCAGCAGTGTGGCCCCGAGCAGGGCGCGAATTGCAAGTTTGATCATCGAAATCCCCTTCACTGCGAGCGACCCTAAAGCCACCGGCGGGGCGGGTGAAGGGGGCCAGGTGCGGTCAGGCTTAGCGCGCAATCGTGGATGGCCTAACGTCACGCGCCGCGTTATAGCGCCGGGATGAATTATCGACACGCTTTCCACGCCGGCAATTTTGCCGACATCCTCAAGCACTCCGTGCTCGCCCTGTGCCTCGAACACCTCAATGGCAAGGACAAGCCCTGGCGCTATATCGACACCCATGCCGGGATTGGCGGCTATGACCTGGCGTCCAGCGAGGCAGAGCGCTCGCCGGAATGGCGCGACGGGATCGCCCGCCTGGTCGACGGCGACATGCCGGAGAGCGCGGCAGAGGCGCTGAAGCCCTATCTCGACATTGTCCGGGGCATGAATCCGGACGGCCTGAAGACCTATCCCGGCTCGCCGGAGATCGCCGCCCGCCTGGCCCGCGAGGGCGACCGGCTGCACCTGTGCGAACTGCACGAAGCCGACGCCAAAACACTCGATCAGCGCTATCGCCGCGATGCCCGGGTCAAGGTGGAAAAGCGCGACGGCTACAAGGCGCTCAAGAGCCTGCTGCCGCCGAAGGATAAGCGCGGCCTGGTACTGGTCGACCCACCCTTCGAGGACCGCGACGAGCTGGCACACATGGCCGAGGCCGTGATCGGTTCGTTCGGGCAATGGCCGACCGGCACCTACATCTTCTGGCGCTCGCTGAAGAACCTGTGGGCTGCCGACCGTTTCGACAACGGCCTGGCGGAATGGCTGATCAGCGAGAAGGGGCTGGAACCGGAGAAGGTGCTGCGCGCCGATCTGTGGGTGCGTGACCTGGCCAGCGAGGGCAAGCTCGCGGGCGCTGGCGTGGTGGTCGTCAATCCGCCGTTCACTCTGGAAGGCAAGCTGCTGGAACTGCTGCCCTGGCTGGCCGAGACCCTGGCCCAGGGCGATGGCTATGGCTGGCGTGTCGATGGCGGGCTGACCGAGGAAGACCTGGAAGAGTCCGAGGGCTGAATGGCCCGCAGGGCCGAGCATTCACTATTTGGAGATGCGCCGCCATCAGGGCTTGAGCCGCGTGGGCGATACGCGCGACGATAGCGGTCCAGAAAGCCGGGGTGGCCATGTCCGCAATCATCAGCATCGAAAACCTGTCCAAGACCTATGCCGGCGGGTTTCGCGCGCTGAAGGATGTCAGCCTGGACATCCGCCGGGGCGAGATCTTTGCCCTGCTCGGGCCGAACGGGGCCGGCAAGACGACGCTGATCGGCACGGTCTGTGGCCTGGTCAATGCGACGTCCGGAACGGTGCGGGTCGACGGCCTCGACATCACCAGACACTACCGCGAGGCGCGCTCGCGCATCGGCCTGGTGCCGCAGGAAATCTCGATCGAGATGTTTGCCACGGTGAAAGACACGGTGGCCTAC
The DNA here is from genome assembly GCF_054482675.1 of Maricaulis sp. CAU 1757. Classification (NCBI taxonomy): domain Bacteria; kingdom Pseudomonadati; phylum Pseudomonadota; class Alphaproteobacteria; order Maricaulales; family Maricaulaceae; genus Maricaulis; species Maricaulis sp. CAU 1757. The sequence goes on along the minus strand of NZ_JBTLRI010000004.1, from coordinate 240,440 downwards.
AGCCGCGGCCTGTTCGGCAAGCCGCGCGACCCGGCCCTGATCGAACAAGTCCTGCGCGACCTGTCGCTGTGGGACAAGCGCGACGAGAAGCTGATGGCGCTGTCGGGCGGCATGAAGCGCCGCGTCACCATCGCCAAGGCGCTGGCGCACGAGCCGGACATCCTGTTCCTCGACGAACCGACCGCCGGCGTCGATGTCGAGCTGCGCCAGGGCATGTGGCAGGTGATCGAGAAGCTGCGCCAGTCCGGTGTCACCATCATCCTGACGACGCACTATATCGAGGAAGCCGAGGAAATGGCCGACCGGGTCGGGGTGATCCGGCAAGGTGAGATCGTTCTGGTCGAGGAAACCCGCGAACTGATGCGCAAGCTGGGCAAGAAACAGCTCGTGCTGGAGCTCGCCGAGCCGCTCGCCAGCCTGCCTGACTCGCTCGGAGGGGAGGGGCTGACGCTGTCGCCTGACGGTTGTTCGCTGACCTTTGTCTATGACACCAAGGCGAGCCGGACCGGCATCACCACGCTGCTGGCCGATCTCAACCAGGCCGGCATCTCGGTGCGCGACCTGGAAACCTCGCAAAGCACGCTGGAAGAAATCTTTGTCGACCTGGTGGGGGTGAAGGCATGAACTGGCGCGCCGTGCAGACGATCTATGTCTCCGAAATGGCCCGCACCGGCCGCACCCTGCTACAATCGGTGCTGGCCCCGGTCATTTCGACCTCGCTCTACTTCATTGTATTCGGGGCGGCGATCGGCTCGCGCATAACCGAGATCGACGGCGTGCCCTACGGCGCCTTCATCGTGCCGGGCCTGGTGATGATGATGATCCTGATGCAGAGCGTTTCGAACGCGGCTATCGGCATCTATTTCCCGAAGTTTACCGGCACGGTTTACGAGCTGCTGTCGGCGCCGGTATCGCCCTTCGAGCTGGTCCTCGGCTTTGTCGGTGCGGCAGCGTCCAAATCGCTGATCCTGGGCGCCCTGGTCATGGTCACGGCGTCCTTTTTCGTCGAGCTGCAGATCGTGCATCCGGTCTGGATGCTGGCCTTCCTTGTGCTGACGACGGTGACCTTCTCGCTGTTCGGCTTCATCATCGGCATCTGGGCGGAGAATTTCGAACAGCTCAACATCGTGCCGATGCTGATCGTCACGCCACTGACCTTCCTGGGCGGCAGCTTCTATTCGATCTCGGTGCTGCCCCCGTTCTGGCAGACGGTCACCCTGTTCAACCCGGTAGTCTACCTGATCAGCGGCTTCCGCTGGAGTTTCTATGGCGTCGCCGACGTGCCGATCGGGATCAGCCTGGCGGCCATTGCCGGCTTTCTCCTGGTCTGTCTCGTCATCGTCTGGTGGATGTTCCGCACCGGCTATCGCATGAAATCGTAAGGACGAGTTTTGCCCTATCCCTATGCCATCTTCGACGTGTTCACCGACCAGGCCTTTTCGGGCAATCCGCTGGCCGTGGTGTATGAGGCCGACGGGCTGGAAACCGAGGCGATGCAGCTGATCGCGGCCGAGTTCAACCTGTCGGAAACGGTGTTCATCAGCGAACCGCGCGGCCGCGATGCCGATTACGGCCTGCGCATTTTCACGCCGGCTTCCGAACTGCCCTTTGCCGGCCACCCGACGGTGGGTGCCGCCGTGGCGCTTGCATTGAAGAGCGGTGCGGCCGTCGGAGAGGTGCGGCGGTTCGTGCTCGAGGAAACCATCGGCGATGTCACGGCGGATGCCCGGGTGAACGGAGCGAATGACGGCTCGGCGCGCTTCATCGCCCCCAAACTGCCCGAGCGGATCGGCGAGCTGCCCGATTTCGATGCCATCGCGGCGGCACTGGGGTTGCGTCCGGGGGATCTGCTGCAGACACCGGTGGAGGGCGCCGTGTGGTCGGCGGGCGTGCCCTATGCCGTGATACCGCTCAATGATCCGGAGCGCCTGGCGGCGATAGACCTCGACATGTCGGCCCTGAAGGATGTGTTCGGTGGTGACGATCCGGTCGGGGCGCTGGTCGTCGCCAAGGCGTCGGCGAGCGAATACACGCCGGACTGGCGCGTGCGCATGTTCGCGCCCCACCTCGGCATCACCGAGGACCCGGCGACCGGCAGTGCGGCTGCGGCCTTCGCCGGTGTCATTGCCGAACAGACCGGGCTGGCCGATGGCGAGCACGGGATCAGCCTGTATCAGGGTCTGGAAATGGGCCGGCCGAGCCTGATCCGGCTGCGCCTGCGGCTCGAGAACGGACGGCTGTCCGAGCTCATGCTGGGTGGAGACGCCGTGAAAGTGGCAGAAGGCACGCTGCTGCAGGCCGGCTGAACCGTCAGTAGGCGTCGTCTTTCGGGTCCCACCAGGGATACCAGTCGGGCAGATCGGTGCTGACCCGGCGCGGAAAGTCGGGCGCCCGCTTTTCCAGGAAGGACATGACGCCTTCCCGGGCATCGGCGCTCTGGCCGGCTTCCAGGATGCCGCGGGTCTCCAGCCGGTGGGCCTGCATCGGGTGATCGGCGCCGAGCATGCGCCAGGCCATCTTGCGCATCAGGGCGGCAGAGACAGGAGCGCTGCGTTCGGCGATCTGGCGGGCCCGTTGGCGGGCGTGCGCCATCAGCTCGTCGGCGGGCAGGACGCGGGTGACCAGACCGCACTCAAAGGCTTCTGCAGCCGGGAAAGTGCGTCCGCTCAGGCCCCAGTCCATGGCCGTCGAGATGCCGACGACGCGGGGCAGGAACCAGCTGGCGCAGCCGTCCCAGACAATGCCGCGACGGGCGAAGGGATAGGCGAATTTGGCGTCGATCGAGGCGAGCCGGATATCCATCGGCAGGAGCAAGGTCGCACCGATGCCGACGGCGGCGCCGTTGACCGCGCCGATCACGGGCTTGAGCGCATCCCAGATGCGCAGGTTTACCCGCCCGCCACTGTCGCGCCATTTCGGGTCGGACGGGTCGAACTCACCGCTTTCGGCCTCGCGGGCGACCTGATTGAAGGTGTCCGCCCCGGTGCTCAGGTCGGCGCCGGCGCAGAAAGCCGGCGGCTCGCCGGTGACGATGATGGCGCGCACGGCGTCGTCGGCGTCGGCCTCATCGAAGGCGGCGATGATCTCCTCGCCCATGTCGAGGGTAAAGGCGTTGAGCCGGTGTGGCCGGTCGAGGGTGATCGTGGCGATCTGGTCGTCGACGACGTAGCGGATGGTTGAATAGGTCATGTGCACAGCAAAGGAGCCGTGCGACTTATCGTCAAGCCGGGAGTGGTCGAGACACGGCTGGTCGCGCCACAGGCTGTTGGTCTGCGCCTATTGTCCGCTTGGTGGATCGAAGAAGCCGGCCTCGATGTGCGGATTGAGCTCGATCTGCCGGATGCGAATGGTCTGGACCGTCTGACCGCTGCGCAGGTCCACGGTTTCCTGCAGGAAGGATTTCACAACACCGTCGATCTCGCGGAAATCGCTCTGGCGGGTCTCGTGCAATTCGGCGTCGGGATTGATGTCGGGGTGGAGGGCAAATTCGCTGCGTTCGCGGACCGGCAGGAAGGATTGCGGGTCGAGGTAGAGCCTTTCCTCGAAGCCGTCATCCATGGTGATGTCCAGAACCGGGTAGGTTATGCCGTCAATCACCTGCGGCTCGCCGGCCGAAACCTCATGTCCGCGAACGGCAAATTCGTGCAGCCCGAACAGATTGCGCTCGAGGCCGCGGCGCAGAGCGGCCGTACCATCGGGGCTTGTGGGCTCGACACTGCCATCGAGGAACATCTGCCAGCCGACGCCGTCGGACAGGCCTTCGGAAAAGACGCGCTGGTCGCCGTCATAGACATCGATGCGCATGTCGCCGTTGCGCTGGGCGACATACTGACCGGTCAGTTGGAAATCCGGCTCCGCGATTTCCACCTCGATGCGGATACCCTCGACGGCTTCGATGGCTGAAGCGCCGCCGATGGCGGTTGTGTAGCGGTCAAGCAGTGTCGGCTCGGATGAGCAGGCGGCAAGGCTGACCGCCAGAAGTGCTGTTGCGACATGTCTCATGAAGCGTTCCCCCTCGTGTCCAAGCCTTATGCGGCGATGTGTTGAGGGAGCGTGGCGGGCCGGTTACCGATCGGTCACCGGCGTCGGGATCAACCCCGCGCCGATGCCGTGCGGTCAAACAGGTGGCCGCGCTCGGTGATCGCCACGACGGCGACGGCAATGGCGCCGAGAACGGCCTGGCCGGCGATCAGCGGAACCGGCGAGCCGTCATACATCTGACCGATCAGGCTGCCGAGCAGGGCACCGGCGACTCCGGTGAGAAAGCCGTAAATGGCCGAGGCGGTGCCGGCGACATGGCCGACCGGCTCCATGGTCAGGGCCGAGAAATTGGCGGCGATCAGGCCGAGGAAGGCCATGGCGAGGCCCAGAAGGACGAGGAAAACCGGCAGGCTGACCAGGCCGGAAACGAGCAGGGCCGCGTGCAAACCGCTCACCACGGTGAAGGCAAGCAGGGCGGAGTGGGACAGGCGGCGCTGGCCGAGCCGGCCGACGAGGCGGGAATTGATGTAGCTGGCCGCGCCGATACCACTGGCAATCGCGGCAAAGGCGAGCGGGAAGGCGGCGTCGGACAGGCCGAAATGGTCGACAAAGACCTGCTGCGAGGTGGCCAGGAAGCCGTACAGGCCGCCGAAGAAGGGGATGGCGGCCAGCGTGTAGCCGACAAACTGACGGTGGCGCGCCACTTCGCGGTAGGCCTTTGCCATCGAGCGCAGGCTGAGCGAGGCGCGGTAGCGCTCATGCAGGGTCTCCGGCAGGCGCAATTGCAGCCAGACCATCATGCCGCCGGCAAAGATGACGAGGAAACCGAAGATCCAGCGCCACGGCGCGAAGGTCAGGATGAGCTGGCCGAGGCCGGGAGCGAGGACAGGGACGACCATGAAGGCGGTCATCACCATGGACATCACCTCGGCCATGCGGCGGCCGGAGGTGAGATCGCGGGCGATGGCGGTGGCGATGACACGGCAGGCGGCGGCAGCAGCGCCCTGGAAAAAGCGGGCAATGAGCAGCAGTTCGAAGGTCGGGGTGAGGGCGCAGATCACGCTCATCACCAGGAACAGCCCGAGCGAAACCTGGATAACCGGCTTGCGACCGAAGCGATCGGCCAGAGGTCCATAGAGCAAATGGGCAGCGCCGAAGCCGATCAGGTAGAGGCTGACGATGTATTGCTGGTCATTGGCACGAGCTGCATCGAGACTGGTGGCGATATTGTCGAGCGCCGGCAGCATCAGATCGATGGCCAGGGCGACAACGGCCGTCATGGCCACCAGCATGCCGACCAGTTCCAGGAGCGGCATGGGGAGTGGCGCGTCGTCACGTTTGGCGGTCACTGACATGGGAAGCTCCGGGAATGGATGCCAGACGGCAGGCTAACCCCATGCGCCAACGAGGCCGCGCGGGCAAGCCCGTGAAGTGGCACGGCAGGAGGCGAAGTCAAGCGTGGAACAGGTGCAGCTGGAAGCTGGCGGCAATGCGGCGGGCGCGTTCGAGGAAGAGATGGGTGGCGCGATCGCCGGCGCCGATCTCGTCCAGGGCCTGTTCGAACAGGGCCAGCCAGCGCTCGAAGTGGGCCGGTGAGATCTGCGCCTTGAGGCGCATGTGCGCGGGCATGGGGCGGCCGTCATAGCCGCCATCCTGGAACACCATGGCGCCCCAGAACCGCTTCATCGTGTCGAGATGCGGGCCCCAGTCGTCACCGACGGCCCCGGCGAAGACCGGGCCGAGCATCGGGTCGGTGCGGACATGGCCGTAGAAGGTGTCGACCAGGTCGCTGACCAGGGCCCGGTCAATCCCGGCCTCGCCGATCTCGCTCTCGCCGGTTCCGGGCGCTGCGGTCATACGTTGAAGCGGAAGTGCAGCACGTCGCCGTCCTTGACCACGTAGTCCTTGCCCTCGGCGCGCATCTTGCCGGCTTCCTTGGCACCGCTCTCGCCGCCGCAGGCGATGTAGTCCTCGTAGGCGATGGTCTCGGCGCGGATGAAGCCCTTCTCGAAATCGCCGTGGATGACCCCGGCGGCCTGCGGAGCGGTCCAGCCCTCGCGGATGGTCCAGGCGCGTGCTTCCTTGGGGCCGGCGGTGAAATAGGTCTGCAGGCCGAGCAGCTTGTAGCCGGTGTGGATGAGCCGATCGAGACCGGCCTCTTCCAGGCCGATCTCCTCGAGATATTCGTCGCGCTCCTCGTCCTCGAGCAGGGCCAGCTCGCTTTCAATCTTGCACGAGATGGCGACCGCCTGGGCGCCTTCTTCCTCGGCCCGCTTGAACACGATCTCCGAATAGGCATTGCCGGTGGCGGCGCTGTCCTCATCGACATTGGCGATGAACAGGACCGGCTTGGTGGTCAGCAGCTGCAGGCCCCGCCAGGCTGCGCGGTCGTCCTTCGAGATCTCGGCGAAACGCGCCGGCTTGCCGGCATTGAGCTGCTCCAGCGCGACATCGATCAGACCGAGCGCGGCCTTGGCTTCCTTGTCGCCGCTCTTGGCCTTCTTTTCGAGGTTGGCCTTGCGCTTTTCCAGGCTTTCCAGGTCGGCCAGCATGAGCTCGGTTTCGACGGTTTCCAGGTCGGCCAGCGGGTCGATCCTGTTGTTGACGTGGGTCACGTCGTCATCGTCGAAACAGCGCAGCACGTAGGCGATGGCGTCGGTCTCGCGGATATTGGCGAGGAACTGGTTGCCGAGGCCCTCGCCCTTGGACGCACCGGCCACCAGGCCGGCAATGTCGACGAAGTTCATGCGCGCCGGGATGATCTCCTTCGACCCGGCGACCTCGGCCAGCTTGGCGAGGCGCGGTTCGGGCACGGCGACATCACCGACATTGGGCTCGATGGTACAGAACGGGTAATTGGCCGCCTGCGCCGCTGCCGTCTGGGTCAGGGCGTTGAACAGGGTGGACTTGCCGACGTTGGGAAGTCCGACAATGCCGCATTTGAAACCCATGATGATCTGTCCTTGCTTGCGAGGCTGCGTCCGGTCTGGCGCGCCTTATAGATATTTTGCGGTGATGAATCGACATGTCTGTCAGCATTATGTGTGGGAGGTGCAAACCGGCACCGATCACCGATGGGGATATGGGCAGTTTGAACGAGCGCGTGGCAGCGCGATCTCACTGTTGTCATCCCGGCCGGATGGCCCGCGGATGCGGGCCGCAGGGCCGGGACCCATACGCGCCAATGCGGGCAGGTTAGAGCTCGATGTGGCTGGCACCGGGGTGATGGGTCCCGGACTTTCGCCCGGCCTGCGCCGGGCATGCATCCGGGATGACAAAATTTGCGTCGCCTGTGGGTAAAGCCCCGCATCGTCAGGTTTGAGGGGCTTCAGCTTTCGCCCGGCGCCGGGGCCTTGTGGGTGACGCGGGTCTGGAAGGCGTCGATATCGCCGGCGGCGAGCAGGTCGAGGCTGTCGGCGATGGCGTCGAGCAAATCGATCAGCCAGGGCTCGTCGGCCTTGGCGAAATCGGACAGGACATAGCCGGTGACGCGGTTCTTGTCGCCGGGATGGCCGATGCCGATGCGGGCGCGGCGGAAGTCGGGGCCGAGCTGGGAGGTGATCGACTTGATGCCGTTATTGCCGGCCGCACCGCCGCCCAGCTTCATGCGGAACTTGCCCGGCGCCAGGTCGAGCTCGTCGTGGAAGACCACGACCTTGTCCGGATCGACGTTGAAATACTTGGCGGTCGCGCCGACCGAATGGCCGGCATTGTTGTAGAAGGTCTGGGGCTTGAGGAGGAGCAGCTTGTTGGAGCCGATGACCAGCTCGCTGGCCAGGCCCTGGAAGCGCTTGCGCCACGGGCCGGCGCTCCAGGCGTGGGCGATCACGTCGAGCGCCATGAAGCCGACATTGTGCCGGTTGCGCAGGTATTTCGGCTCGTGATTGCCGAGCCCGGCGAGGATCATCATGTGCGTCACGCCCCTTGGCAAAGGCCCCATACGAAATCAGCGAAGCCGGGGTCCGGCCTCGCTGTTTCCGCGTACCAAAATTCAAGCGGGGAAGACTAGTCTTCCGCGTCGTCCTTCTGGTTGATCACTTCCGGCTCTTCCGGCGCCTCCGGCTCACCTTCATCGGTTTCCGGCGTCAGCACGGCGCGCGAACCCTGCAGGGTGGCGACGGTGAAGTCACGGTCGGTGATGGTCGAGGTGACACCCTTCGGCAGCTCGATGGCCGAGATGTGGATGGAGTCGCCGATCTCGAGGCCGGACAGGTCGGCTTCGATCGATTCCGGAATGGCACCGGCCGGGCAGAGCAGTTCGACCGAGTGGCGAACGATGTTGAGGACGCCGCCGCGCTTCAGGCCCGGGCACTTCTCTTCATTGATGAAGTGGACCGGCACTTCGACGTCGATCTTGGTCTTCTCGTCAACGCGGTACAGATCGACGTGCATCGGCTGGTCGGACACCGGGTGGAACTGGATGTCGCGGGCGATGACCTTCTGGTTCTTGCCGTCGTGCGACAATTCCATCATGTGCGACACGAACTTGCCGGTCAGCAGGGCCTTGCGGACCTCATTGCCGCGCAGGTTGATCGACACCGGATCCTGGGAGCCGCCGTAAAGGATGCCCGGGACCTTGTCTTCACGGCGGGCAGCGCGAGCCGCGCCCTTGCCGGTGCCTTCACGAACGTCGACGTTGAGAACGATGTTGGAGCTCATCGGTCCTGTTCCTTAAATGCAAACGCCGCCTCCAGCGCCAAGGCGCGGGCGGCGATCTATCCTGGCTTTACGCCACAGTGTTATTTCGAGCGGCGGGCTATAGCTGATCCCGGACGGGCGCGCAACAGGGCGAAGCCGGAAGGTGCAGCGCGGTTCGTGTGCGGGTTCAGTCAAACAGCTTGGACACCGACTCGTCGTTGGCGATGCGGCGGATGGCTTCGCCGAGCAGGGGCGCGACGGAAAGGGTGCGGACCTTGGGGGTCTGGGTGGCGCCGGGCAATTCGGTGATCGAATCGGTGACCACCAACTCCTTGAGCTCCGACTTGGCGACACGGCCCTGGGCATCGTTGGACAGCACGCCGTGGGTGACGTAGGCGGACACTTCCGTGGCGCCCTGTTCCAGCAGCGCGGCAGCGGCATTCACCAGCGTGCCGCCACTGTCGCACATGTCGTCGAACAGGATGCAGCGTCGGCCTTCGACATCACCGATGATGTTCATCACCTCGGCCACGCCCGCCTTGGGGCGGCGCTTGTCGACGATGGCGATCTCGGCATCGAGCAGCTTGGCCAGGGCGCGGGCCCGCACCACGCCGCCGACATCCGGGGAGACGATCATCAGATTGTCGGTGTTGTAGCGCCGCCGGATATCGTCCTCGATCACCTTGGTGGCGAACAGGTTGTCGGTCGGGATGTCGAAGAAACCCTGGATCTGGCCGGCATGCAGATCGACCGTGAGCACCCGGTGGGCGCCGGCCTTGGCGATCAGATTGGCCACCAGCTTGGCCGAGATCGGGGTCCGGCCGCCGGTCTTGCGGTCCTGGCGGGCATAGCCGAAATAGGGAATGACGGCGGTGATCCGGTGGGCACTGGCGCGCACCAGCGCGTCGATGCAGATCAGCAATTCCATCAGGTGGTCATTGGCCGGCGACGAGGTCGACTGGATGACGAAGACATCCTCGCCACGCACATTCTCGTCGATGCGCACGAAAATCTCGCCATCGGCGAAGCGCTCGATCTCGGTCGCCGTCAGCGGCGCGTCGAGATAGTCGGCTATGGCCTGGGACAGCGGGCGATTGGATGTTCCCGACATTAATTTCATGGCGCTCATTCCCGGTGGCGATGTCGCGCGCTGCTTAACAGAGGCATGGCACGGTTTGAAGCTGAAATGCTCAGGCTCTGGCGAATCCGGGCGGCGGCGGCAGGTTCGCACTGTCGAGGCAGATGAATTTGAACAGCCGGCCCATCTGTTCCGGGTCAGTGAGGCGCCAGAGCTGGCGGGCAATCACCGATTTCCTGGCCGGTGCGGCGGACAACAGGGCGGCGGCGCGGGCTTCCATGCCGAGGCCGAGGAGGAAGTCGCCCTGCTCGACGACCGGGCTGACCACCAGGCCGCGCTCGCGGGCATAGGCGCCGAGCGATTCGAAATCGACGCGGGCGGTCAGGTCGGCGGTGCCGGGCTCGGCCAGCGGAGCGACCTTCTCGTGCGCTTTCAGGGCCTGGAGCGTGTCGCCGGCTTCGCTGGTGGCGGGGCCGTAATCGATGAACAGGGCGCGGCCTGGCGCGCTGTCGAAGCGTGTCGCCAGGGCGTCGACAACCTGGCGGTCGCCCGGGCGCAACTCGACCAGGCTGCCGTCGGGCGCATCGCGCAGACGCTCCGGTACAAGTCCGGCGTCCGGACCGAGCGGCGGGCCGAGCACGAAGGCGAAGCTGTCATCCCCGTCCAGGCCGACCAGGCGTTCATGCCAGTCGCCGCGGTGACGCACGGCCTGGCGCACGGGCAGGCAGTCGAGGAATTCATTGCCGACAATGATGGCGGGACCGTCGCCGACGGCTTCCAGCCGGTCGACCCAGCTGATCTGGGCGCCGCTTGGGCCGAGGGTGCGCGCCTGCACCGCCTTGAGCGCGGCGCTGGCCTCGATGAGCACGATGCGGGCGGCATCGAGAAAACCCGGCACGGCGCGCGCGGCGCGCAGCGCGTCGGACATCATGGTGCCCCGCCCGGGTCCCATCTCGATGAAATGGAAAGGCGAAGGCTGGCCCATCTCCAGCCAGGACTGGGCCGCCCACAGGCCGACCAGCTCGCCGAACATCTGGCTGATCTCCGGCGCGGTGATGAAGTCCGCGCCCGCCCCGATCGGATCCTTGGTGGCGTAGAAACCGTCCTTCGGATCAAACAGCGCCTCGGTCATGAAGGCGGCGATGGAGAGCGGGCCGGTGTCGCGAATGCGCTGCCGCAGCCGGTCGGCGATCACGGCTGGGTCCTTCCGGGGTGGCGCAGGGCACGGGCGACCAGCCAGCCACCCGCCAGGATCATCGGGACAGACAGCAGCATGCCCATGGTCACATAGCCCTGCAGGGCCTCCGGCATGTGGGTGTCGGGTTCGCGCACGGTTTCCAGCACGGCCCGGAACAGGCCGTAGCACAGCAGGAACAGGCCGGCATTGAGGCCGGGCTTTTGCAGGGAGCTGAATTTCCAGGTCGCGACATTGATGATCACGAACAGGGCGAGCCCCTCAAGCGCGGCCTCGTAGAGCTGGCTGGGATGACGCGACAGGCAGAGCGGGTCGCGTTCGAAGGTCATGCCCCAGGGCAGGTCCGTCGGCCGGCCCCACAGTTCGCCATTGATGAAATTGGCGAGACGGCCGAAGAGCAGGCCGATCGGGGTGACGACGGCAGCGGCGTCGCCGATGCGCAACAGGTCCAGTCCCTGGCGGCGCGAGAACACGTACAGCGCGATGGCGACGCCGAGCAGGCCGCCATGGAAGGCCATGCCGCCATCGGTGATGCCGAGAATGATGTCCTGGGGGCGCTCAAAGATCATTTCCGGCATGTAGAAGACCACATAGCCCAGCCGTCCCCCGACAATGACGCCGAGCGTGGCCCAGATCAGCAGATCATCGACCTGGGCTTCCGAAACCGGCGAGCCGGACCGGCCCCACAGGCGCGGTCGACGGGTCAGCAGGACCATGTAGCGCCAGCCGATCAGCAGTCCTGCGATATAGGCGAGGGCGTACCAGCGCAGGGCAAACCAGCCGATCCGGAAGATTTCGGGTTCGAACAGGTCGAAGCTCGCGGGACATGTCTGCATGGGAGATCGGCGCCTTCGGTGTGTTTTGACGTTCTGGCCCGTTGCGCTTTTGCGCCTTGGACCGCATATAGGTCGACGTTGAACTCTGTAATGGCTTTCTTTGATGCAAACGCGCAACCCGCTTCTGAACGATTTAGCTGATCTGATGACCGATGCCTTCGGTGCAGCGCAGGCTATGGGCGAAGAGGCGCGCTCGGCGTTCCGGGCCAAGGCTGACCGGTTCGTCGCCGACATGGATCTGGTGACCCGCGAGGAACATGACGCGGTCAAGTCGGCCCTCGACGACACGTTGAGCGAGATCGAAGCCCTGAAAGCCCGCATCGCCGAACTGGAAGCGGCGTCGAAGCCGAAGAAAACCACCCGGACCGCCAAGACCGCCAGCAAGGCGAAGTCGGCCAAATCCGATACCTGACACGCGCGACATCGCGCCCTGAATTGCGCCTGCCGGGCCCTGTCGCCTCCGTCGTGAACGGATGGCGGTCGCCCGGGCAGACCAAGGAGATTTTCATGGACCTGCTGCCGGACGAGTTTTCCCCGTCAGTGCACGATCCGCTCGACTCGGTCGAGCAGGCGGTCATTGCCGAACAATATCCCTATGAGCGAGAGGATGGCGGCGAGCTGCACCTGAGCACGCCGGGCGCCTGGCGCGACCACCAGATCTGGTTTTCCTGGCGTCCCGACCTGGATGTGCTGCATGTCTGCGGCAGCCTTGATCTGAAAGTTCCCAACAATCGCTTCCGCGAAGTCTGTGAGCTGGTAACCCGGCTCAATGAAAAGCTGTGGATCGGGCATTTCGACGTCTGGGCCGACGACGGCTCGATCGTTTACCGGCACGCGGTGTCGTTGCCGGGCGGCGAGGCGGTTTCGCCGGGCCAGGCTGCCGCGATGATCGCCGCGGCACGCGAAGCCGGGGAACGTTTCTACCCGGCCTTCCATTTTCTCGTCTGGGGAGGCAAGACTGTGGAAGAGGCTGCCACGGCGGCCATGTTCGAAACCGCGGGTGAGGCCTGACCCCAACATGACCAAAGCCCTCAAAATCGCACTAGTCGGTGCCGGCAATATGGGCGGCGCCCTGGCCAAGGGCTGGCTCAGTGCCAAGCGTGGCGGGATCAAGGCGGACAATCTTGTCCTGATTGACCCGGCGCCCGGCGAGCTCGCCCAGGAATTGATCGAGGCGCATGGCCTGACCTGCCTGCCGGAAGCCGGAGCGGGAGACCTCGACGGGGTCGACATGCTGGTGCTGGCGGCCAAGCCGGCGGTGTTCGAGAACCTGGCGGAAAGCCTGGCACCCCTGCTGCCGGCCAAGGCCGGGATCCTGTCGGTCATGGCCGGAGTGACGCTCAGCCGTCTGGCCCTGGCCTTCGGCGACCGGCCGATGGTACGGGCCATGCCGAACATTGCCGCAGGCGTGGGAGCCGGCGTCAGCGTCTGCGTCGCCAATCCCGCCGGCGAAGAGCTGGACAAGCTCACCAACCGCCTGCTCAAGGGCAGCGGCAGCGTGGAATGGGTGCGTGACGAGCGCCTGATCGGTGCGGTGACGGCGGTGTCCGGCTCCGGGCCGGCCTATGTCTTCCTGCTTGCGGAGGCTCTGGCGGGTGCCGGATTCGCCGAAGGCCTGCCGAGGGACCTGGCCGAGAAACTCGCGCGCGACACCATCATCGGTGCGGGGGCGCTGCTGGCCCAGTCGGACAAGACGCCGCAGGAATTGCGCCGTGCGGTGACCTCGCCGAACGGCACGACCCAGGCCGCCGTGGACATCCTGATGGGAGGTGGCGGCGGTTTGCCGGAACTGATCCGCCAGGCCGTGGCCGCAGCCGAGCGCCGCTCGCGCCAGATCGGTGCCGACAAGCGGGGCCGCTAAAGCCTAGCCCGGCAAGCTGAGGGTGGCCTGAAGGCCACCCAGCGGGCTGCGCGCCAGCCGTAATTCACCGCCATGATTGCGCGCCACGTCGCGGGCGATGGCGAGCCCGAGGCCGACGCCCTGCCGGTTCTGGTTGCGGCTCTCGTCAAGGCGGCTGAACGGTTTGAGGGCCTCCTCGAAATCTGCCTCGTCAATCCCCGGACCGTCATCGTCGACCCGCAACTCGATGCGCGGGCCGGCCCGGACGACCGATACTTCCACATGGTCGGCAAAGCTCATGGCATTGGCGACAAGATTGCTCAGCGCCCGGCGCACCGCGCTGGGGCGTACTTCGGCATCGAGGGGACCGTCGGCCTTCAGCCGGACGGCGTCGCCGTGCCGCGAGGCATCCTCGACCATCTCCCGGGCCAGGCCGACCAGATCCAGGCGCTCGGTGTCCTCGCTGGCCTCGTCGCGGGCAAAGTCGAGATATTCCTCCAGCATCATCTGCATCTCGTCGAGATCGCGGCGTGCATCGTCGCGCTCGGCGCTCGGCGGCATCAGGGCCAGTTGCAGTTTCAGGCGGGTGAGCGGCGTGCGCAGGTCGTGGCTGACGCCGGCGAGCAGCGCGGTGCGCTGTTCCAGGTGGCGTCGTATGCGGGCACGCATCTCAAGGAAGGCGTGGGCGGCCTGGCGGACCTCGGTGGCGCCGGACGGGCGGAAATGGGCTACGTCCTGGCCACGCCCGAACTGTTCGGCGGCGGCGGCGAGGCGGCGAATGGGTTTGACCTGGTTGCGGATGAACACGACCGAGACGGCGGTCAGCAGCGTCGAGGCGCCGATGATCCAGAGCAGGAAGATATGCCCGGTGGTGGCGAACACGCGTTCGCGCAGGGCGATGTAACGCAACACGCCGCCATCGACCTCGACCCGCACATCGACATAGCTGGGATAGCGCGTGGTATCGAACCAGAAATCCTGGTCGAGCTGGTCGGACAGGGCCCGCCTCAGGGTGCGGTCGAGCGTGCGGAAGAAGGACGAGCGACGGGTCGTCGGCAGGCTCTCGCCGGGCCGGAAATCGACCGACAGGCGCATCGTCTCATAAGCCATCTCCGCCTGGCGCCGGAATGTCGGGGTCGGGCTGCCTTCCTGTTCGTAGAGCGCCGTCATCATGGCGATATCGCCGGCCACGCCCTCGGACAGGCGACTGGTCACGGTCTCCCAGTGTTCCTCGAAGAAGGACCAGGCCACGGCCACCTGCATCAGGGCCACCGGCAGCACGATGATCAGCAGGGTGCGGGCAAACAGGCCCTTGGGGAGGAAGCGGCGGAACACGGCCATGATCGCCCCGCTACTCGTCGGCCAGCGGATCGGCGGCGAGACGATAGCCTTCGCCGCGCACGGTCTGCAGGTGCAGCGGCTCCTTCGGGTCTGTCTCGATCTTGCGTCGCAGGCGGGTGACCTGAACATCCACCGCACGCTCGCCGCCGCCGGTGCGTTCCGACAGGCTGAGACGCGAGACGGTCTGGCCGGGCGAGGCGGCCAGTGCCGCGAGCAGGGCGCCTTCGCCGCCGGTCAGTCGCACCTGCTGGCCGTCCCGGGTGAGCATTTCGCGTTCGATGTCGAAGACCCAGTCACCAAACTGGACGCGCGAGATGGCAGGCGCCGCCGGGCGAGCCCGGCGCAGGATGGCGGTGATGCGCAGGACCAGCTCCTCCGGCTCGAACGGCTTGGCGAGGTAATCGTCGGCCCCGAGGCTGAGGCCGCGAATGCGGTCCTCGGCATCGCCGCGGGCGGTCAGGAGCAGGATTGGCGTGTCGCCCTCGGCGCGCACGGCTTCGGTCAGTTCGAACCCGTTCATGCCCGGCATCATGACGTCGAGGACGAGCAGGTCGAAGGCGAGAGAGTTGAGCGTGGACAACGCCTTGGCGGCATTGGGCGCCGTGGAAACACGAAAGCCGCGCTCCTGCAGGTAGCGCTTGAGCAGATTGCGGATCCGGTCGTCGTCATCGACGACAAGGATGTGCGCGTCTTCATTCGCCAGCTCCGCCATGGAACCTCCTGCCGACCGGGCCCAAGCATGGCCTGCCCCGTGATCCAGCTCAAGCGTGCAGCGCCGGGTCAGCGGCGCCGGAAATATTCGAGGGCGGTGGCCAGGCTCAGGGCTGCCGTCAGCCAGACACCGCCGATCCACAGGGCCAGCAGCCATTCCGATGATGCCAGCCCGGCCGGGACAGCCAGCAGCGGCAGGGCAGCGACCACCATGGCGAGCGCCGTCTTGAGCTTGGCGGTTGACGAGACCGGGATCTTGACCGCCTCGTCATCAGCCGGCCCGGGCAGCCGGCGAAAGGTCAGGAAGAGATCGCGCGCGACCAGGGCCGCCACCGGTACGGCCAGTTCGACCGGAACCTCGAGGATCAGCGTGTAGACAATCAGGTAGGCATCCACGAGCAGCTTGTCGCCGATCGGGTCGAGAAAGGCGCCGAGCGCCGATTCGACCTTCCAGCGCCGGGCCAGCCAGCCATCGAGGTAATCGGTCACGGCGGCGATCAGGAAGGCCGCGATCGCGAACACGCCGAGACTGCGCACGGCGGATTCCGGCCCTCCGAGCCAGGCCGGGACCTCGCGCGAGATCGACCAGTCATAGGAGACCCACAGGGCCAGCGCGCCGGTCACCGCGAGCACCAGCCGCAGGACGGTCAGGGTGTTGGGAATGTGCTTGAGCATGTCCGGCCTATGTCTGGAACCAGTCGTGGATGCGTTTGGCCATGGCCCCGGACACGCCGTCAACCGCTTCCAGGTCGGCGAGGGCTGCATTTCGCACCGCCTTGGCCGAGCCGAAATGGCTGAGCAGGGCCTTCTTGCGGCTCGGGCCGATGCCGGGAATATCGTCGAGCGGGTTGTCGCTCATCTGTTTCTTGCGCTTGGCCCGGTGGCCGCCAATGGCGAACCGGTGGGCCTCGTCGCGCAGGCGCTGCAGGTAGTAGAGCACCGGGTCCTTCATCGGCAGTTTGAAAGGCGGCTTGCCGGGCAGGTAGAAGGCTTCGCGGCCGGCATCCCGTTCGGGCCCCTTGGCGATGGCGGCGACGGGGATATCGGTCAGGCCCAGCTCCTCCATCACCGCCATGACGCTGGACAGCTGGCCCTTGCCGCCATCGATCAGCACCAGGTCGGGAACCGGGGCGCCGCTGTCGCGCTCCTTGATCATGCGCGAGAAGCGGCGCCGCATCATCGCGGCCATCATGGCGAAGTCGTCATTGGTGCCGGCATCATCGCCCTTCATGTTGAAGCGCCGGTACTGGTTCTTCTGGAAGCCTTCCGGGCCGGCCACGATCATGGCGCCCAGGGCATTGGTGCCCTGGATGTGGGAGTTGTCGTAGACCTCGATGCGCTGGGGCGGCTCGTCGAGGCCGAATATGCGCTGCACGCCGGCGAGGAGGTGGGTCTGGGTCGCGCTTTCCGAGAGGCGCCGGGCGAGGGCTTCCTTCGCGTTGGTGGCGGTGCGCTGGACCAGCTTGCGCTTCTCGCCGCGCTGGGGCGCCAGCAGCGTGACCTTGCGCTCGGCGCGCAAGCTCAGGGCCTCGCCCAGCAGCTCGGCATCCTCGACATCGTGTGACAGAAGGATGAGGCCCGGGGCCGGCTTGTCATCGTAGAACTGGGCCAGGAAGGCGGCCAGCACCTCGTCGGGTCCGGCGTCTTGCTCATGACGCGGGAAGAAGGACTGGTTGCCCCAGTTCTGCCCGGCCCGGAAGAAGAAGACCTGGACACACGACTTGCCGCCGGCCTGGGCGACCGCGATGACGTCCGCCTCCTCGATACCGGCGGGGTTGATGCTCTGGTCGGTGGTCACGGCGGCGATGGCCCGGATGCGGTCGCGCAAGCGGGCGGCGGTCTCGAAATCCATGGCTTCGGAGGCTTCCTGCATGCGCGCCTGCAGTTCCTCGCGCAGGGCATTCGAGCGGCCGCGCAGGAAGGCCGTCGCCTCGGACACGAGCTCGCCATAGGCCTCCGGCGTCACCAGGTCGACGCAGGGACCGGCGCAGCGCTTGATCTGGTACAGCATGCAGGGGCGCGAGCGGCCCTCGTAGACGCTGTCCGTGCAGGTGCGGATGAGGAAGGCTTTCTGCAGCGTGTTGAGGGTCTGGTTGACCGCGCCGACCGAGGCGAAGGGGCCGAAATATTCGCCCTTCGGCTTGCGGGCGCCGCGATGCTTGGTCAGCTGCGGCGCCGCGTGGTCGGTGCGGATGAGGATGTAGGGAAAGCTCTTGTCGTCGCGCAGCAGGATGTTGAAGCGGGGCTTCAGGCGCTTGATCAGGTTGGCCTCGAGCAGCAGCGCCTCGGTTTCCGTCTGGGTGACCACGAATTCCATCGAATGGGTCAGCGAGATCATCAGGGCGATGCGATTGGAATGGCCGCGACCGCTGGCGTAATTGCTCACCCGGTTCTTCAGATTGCGCGCCTTGCCGACATACAGCACCGTCCCGTCGGCGCCCAGCATGCGGTAGACCCCTGGCCGGGTCGGCAGGTGACGCACATATTCCGCAATGCGGCGCGGTCCGCTGAGCGATTGCGCGGCGTCGTTCGATTGGGCATCAAGAGGCCCGGACTGGGAATTCGAGGACGTCATGACTCACAAGATCGCCCTGGTCACCGGCGGCGGCAAGCGGCTGGGTGCCAAAATCGCTGAAGGGCTGGGGGAAGATGGCTGGCACGTCATCATTCACTACAATACTTCCGGTGATGCTGCCGAAACGGTGGCAGGGCAGATCCGGGCGGTCGGCGGGCAGGCCGACACGGCCCGGTTCGACCTCGACGACACGGCCGGCGTGCGCGGTTTCATGGCCGGGATCGGGCGCATCGATGCGCTGATCAATTCCGCGTCGATCTTCGAGATGGACCGGCCGGAGACCGTGCAGGCGGCCGATCTCGAGCGGGCCATGCGCATCAATCTGGTGGCACCGGTGCTGCTGGCTTCGGCGATGGCCGAGGCGCACAACGAGCCGCGCTCCGGCTGCATCGTCAACATGCTGGACCAGAAGCTGTTCAACCTGAACCCGGACTTCTTCTCCTACACGCTGGCGAAATATGCCCTGCTGGGCGCGACCACGACCATGGCGATGGCGTTTGCGCCGCGCGTCCGGGTCAATGCAATTGCGCCGGGGATCACCCTGCCATCGGGCGGTCAGAGCCGCGAGGAGTTCGAGCGTGCCCACAGGCTGAATCCGCTGCAGGGCGGCTCTACGCCCGAGGACGTTCTGCGTACCCTGCGCTTCATCCTTGCGACGCCTTCGATGACGGGCGAGACGATCACCGTGGATGGCGGGCAGCACCTTGATGCCCGCAATGGTGACGTTATGTACGCCGCTGGCGTACCGGAGGATGGCCAATGAGACTGGACCAGCTGATCGAGAATGCATTGGCCTCTGCATCGGGCGAGGACGTTTTCATCTACCGCCTGGAGGGCGTGAAGCTGGACGTCGAGATCGGCATCCACGCCCACGAGCGCGGCGTCAAGCAGCGCGTGCTGGTCGACGTCGTCACCCTCGTGTCCAAGGACTGGTGCGGCTCGGACGATATCTCGACCGTTGTCGACTACGACTACATCCTCAATGGCATCAAGGCTCTCGAGGAGCGCCAGTTCGACCTGCAGGAAACCCTGTGCGGCACCATTCTCGACCTGGCGCTGAGCCCGGACGTGGTCACCGCCGCCCAGGTCACCACGCGCAAGGTGCAGGCTTATCCCGACGCCGACGCGGTCGGCCTCACGCGCTTTCGCCGCAAGGCCTGACCGGGTCCGCGCGGATCAGGCGCCCGGCACCGGCTGGGGAGGTCCGCGCCGGATCGGCTGCAGGCGGCCATAGGTCAATGAACGCCACAGCCATTCCAGGGGGCCATAGCGGAACACGCTGAGCCAGAGCGGTGACCAGACCAGCTGCAGCGCCCAGACCAGCAGGACCAGCTTGGCCTGGTCGACGCGTTCGACGGTGCCGTACAGGCCGAGGCCCGGCGCGCCGACGAAGATGAAGATCATGATCAGGGTCTGGCTGAGATAATTGGTGAAGGCCATGCGCCCGGTCGCCGCGAAGACATGGATGATCATGCTGAACAGCTTGATCCGGGCCATGAGGACAATCACGGCGGCATAGCCGAGGGCGGCCAGGAGGCTGCCCACATAGTTGGCAGCCACGGCGGGCCAGGCAGTGGCGAGCGACCATTGGGTCGTGATCAGGTGATCGGTCGCCCAATGGGCCAGGCCGAGGCCGAGAACCAAGCTGATCGCGGCGGTGACGGCGTACTGGACACTGCTCCAGCGGGCCGAGAAGAAACCCCACTTGAACAGCGCCATGCCGATCATCATCACGCCGATGATGCGACCGCCGAACACGATGATGCCGGCGAGCTGGCCAAACAGGGCGGTCAGGGCATTGGGGGCCAGGTGGGCGATGAAGCCGCTCTGGTAGGTGGCCACCAGTTCGGCGCGGTCTTCCTCGCTCAGGGCGAAGCCCATCTCCACCGGATCGACGCCACCGGGCACGTATTGCAGGGCCAAGTAGATGCCGGCCATGAGCAAGCCGACAATGGCGGTGGCGATGAGGCCCACAAGGAGCAGGGTGCGGGGTCGCCAATGCCGCGCCATGACCACGAGCATGCCCATGAGTGCGTAGGAGACGAGGATGTCGCCATACCAGAACACATAGGCGTGGATCAGGCCGATCAGGAGCAGCCACAGCATGCGCCGATAGTGCAGGCGCGCATCCCCGTCGCCGACCATCAGCACGATGCCGGCCCCGAACAGGGCCGAGAAGATGGTGATGAACTTCATCGAGAAGAAGGTGTGGGCGATGGCCCAGACGGTGAGGTTGGCTCCGCTCAGGTCCATGTGTGCCGTCGGCAGTTCATAGGCCTGCGGGATCATGGCGAAGGCCTGGACATTCATCATCAGGATGCCGAGCACGGCCACCCCGCGTACGGCATCCAGACTGACCAGACGGTCCTGCTTGGGCTGTTGCATCCCGAAATCTCCCCGCTTGCTTCCCCGAAGGCAAAGCTTAGAGGCCTCACAAGGATTTGTCGTGCCTGTGAGCCCAGATCCGCTCATTTTGTTGCGCAATCCGTTCGCGGATAGGGGGATTGGCATGCGCATCGGTACCGGGTCGGGATATGTGGTGGCGGTCCTCTGGAGCTTTATCGGCTTGGTTTGTGTCCCGTTCGCGGCGGCGCAGGCGCCGGACGTCGGGCTGGACTGCGAGCGCGCCGAGGCGGTGCATCGGCGCGGTGACGGTGTGGCCCTGCTGGTCGTGCAGCGTGGCCAGCCTGTGTGCGAATGGTTCGCCAGCCATGTCAGCGCCGACCAGGCCTGGCCGGTGGCCAGCGGGGTGAAGAGTTTTGCCGGCGTGATGGCGGTCGTGGCCGAGGCGGACGGCCTGCTCTCACTTGACGAGCCTGTCGCCTCGACGCTGGTTGAGTGGCGCAACGAGCCCGCGCGCGCGGCGGTGACGATCGCCCACCTGCTGCACCAGACCAGCGGCCTTGCACCAACCCGGTCGCGTCGGTTGCGGGGCTATCAGGACGCGGTCGAGGCGCCGCTCGTGCACGCCCCGGGGTCGCGCTTTTCCTATGACCCGCGGCATTTCGCGGTGTTCGGGGAAGTGCTGCGGCGCAAGCTGGAAGCGGGGGCGCTGGACGCCACGCCGGCCCACTACCTGGCCCGCCGCGTGCTCGCGCCGGCCGGGGTGAGGATTGCCGACTGGGTTTCAATTGAAGGTCAGCCGGTTCTGTCGGAGGGGGTGACCATCACTCCGGTCGACTGGCTGCTGTTCGGCGATTACGTGCTGCAGGCTGCGCGCCGATCGGAAGGATATGCGCGGATGTTCCAGGGCAGTGCGGCCAATCCCGCGTACGGGCTGGGCTGGTGGCTGATCCGTCCGGACCGGGCCTTGGCGCTGGACTGGAGTGACGCGGATGAACTGCCCGCCCACTTTCCGGCCATAGAAATGGCCGGCGGCGCGGGTGGCCAACGCCTCTACCTGGTGCGCGAGCTGGACGTGGTGATCGTGCGCATGACGCGCGGTGGCGCGGCCGAACGTCAGGCCGAGTTCGATGGTGAGTGGTCGGATCGTCGCTTTCTCGAGGCCCTGCTGGGCCCGGCAGTTCAGCCGGCGAGGGCGCCGTAGGCGAGTACGCCGATATAGCTGCAATAGGCGACGAACAGGCCGAGGCCGAGGAGGCGGGTGATCGGGCGCCGGGCCAGGATGATGCCGGCGATGACCACGGACGCGGCCAGCATGACCCAGAAGTCCAACTCGATGAAATGCTCGGAGACCGGCAGGTCGCGACCAATCGCCGACGCTGCCAGGCCGGTGGCGCCGCCGACGGCGAAAACGTTGAAGATGTTCGAGCCGAGAATATTGCCGAGAGCAAGGTCGGCCTGGCGCCGCGCCGAAGCCATGATCACCGTGGCCAGTTCGGGCAGCGAAGTGCCGATCGCCAGGGCCGTCAGGCCGATCAGCGATTCGTCGACATCCAGGGCGCGGGCCGCTGCGGTACCGCCGACGACGATCATCTGGGCGCCGACCGGCAGGGCGATCAGGCCGATGACCACCGATGCCACCGTCACCCAGAGCCGCTGGGGCAGGCCCTCCATGTGTTCCAGATCGGTCAGTTCGGCCAGGGTCGGGTCGACCTTGTCGCGCCGGGCCAGGATGCCCAGCAGGCTCACATAGCCGATGATCAGCGCGAACAGGATCCAGCTTTCGAGGGTCGAGATCGTCAGGTCATAGCCGAAAATGACCAGGAGGACCGACGCGGCCAGTGCGAATATCGCATTGCGGCGAATGCCCGGCGTGGTCGTCGCGATGGCCCCGAACACGGCCGGCAGGCCGAGGATCAGGAGGAAGTTGGCAATGTTCGATCCGACGATATTGCCCAGCGCCAGCCCGGGCGCGCCGGACAGAGCCGACTGTACCGAGACCACCAGCTCCGGCGCCGAGGTGCCGAAGGCGATGATGGTCAGACCGACCAGAAGCGGGGGCAGGTTCCAGCGCTTGGCCAGACCGGCTCCGCCGCGCACCAGCAGATCACCGCCAAACAGCAGAATGACGGTGCCGACGAAAATCAGGCCGATATAGATCGGAGCAGCCATGAAGGTTCAGACCAATGCCGCTGGCACTAGTCGATGCGGCCGAATTCGATGAGATTGAGGAGAGCAAAAGGAATAGCGACGAGGCCGAGGGCGATCAGTGCGAACATGAGAAATATCCTCAGAAAATCAGGTCAACGGCGTGTACATAGCGCGCCAGTCGTGTGCTGGCCAGCGGCCGTTGCGGCATGAGCTGGAAGGCGCGGATCGAGCCTGTCTGGCGGCCCGTTATCCAGACCTGGTGGCGGCTTTCCCGCGGCATGACGCTGGGCGTTCGTGGCATCGTGACCAATCCGGACGGCCAAGTGGTACTGGTTCGGCACACCTATGTGACGGGCTGGCATCTGCCCGGCGGCGGTGTCGAGCGCGGCGAATCGGCGCTGGAGGCCCTGCACAAGGAGTTGCAGGAGGAGGCCGGTGTCCGCCCGACAGGGCCGGTGCAGGCCGTGGGCCTGTTTGCCAACCGCACGCGCTTTCGCGGTGACCACGTCATGGTCTACCGGGTCAGCCAATGGCAGGCCTGCCAGCCGGATTGCGACGGCGAGATTGCGGAAATCGGTTGGTTCGACCCACAGCAGCCGCCGGAGGGCGCAACCGAGGCAACGCGATTGCGGCTGGCCGAGTGTTTTTCGGATGAATGCGTGAGCCCCTGGTGGTCGTGAAGGCGCCCGGCCGGGCAATTGCGGTGCGCCAGCCGACCCTGCCCCTTGCGAGGGAAATGGCAGGGCAGCCGACGCACCGCGTTGTGCACACCGGGGACATTAGCGGGCTCATGCTGAATGGGAGTTGACCCAAGCGGGCCAAGTTTTGCCCCATACATGGCGAGAAACCGAGACAAGACGGTTTTATGCCCTAGGATGGGGCGAAGACGGGACCGAGATCGGACGATATGAACGACGGTGCTACCGGTGATAATCAACCCCTGAATGACGGGGGCGCTTCGGTCGATAACTTGCCCCTGCAGCGGGTTGCGGCGGCTGATGGCCTGATCGGGCAGGTCTTGCCCGGCGTCGTGGCTGTGGTCTTCATTGTCATCGTGTTGCTGGCCGTGATGGCGGGTGATCGGGCGCTGATGACCTCCGCGCGCTCCACCAATCTCGCCACGTTGCAGTCGGTCCTGACCAATACCACGCAGCGCCTGGGAACCTGGGCCGATGACCGCAAGAGCGACGTCCGGGTGTGGAGCCAGGAGCCCCTCATCGTCGACGCCGCGGCGACCCTGGCCCAGACACCGATGCGCTCCGTGCTGGAAACAGCGGAAGAGCAGCAGCTGCTGCGAGAGACCCTGTCCCCCTGGCTGACCGAGTACGGTTATCGCGGTTTCCAGATCGTCTCGCCCAATGGCACCATCCTGGCGGCGATGCGGGACACCGAACTGGCCAAGCCTTCGCCGATCCTGGATCTGGAGGCGAGCGAGGATGTTCAGCTGGATGAGGCCATCATCACGCATCCTCACCTGCTGCATGTTCCCGATGTGACAGCGCCGGGCGATAGCGGATTGGCGCATGAGGAAGCCGTCATGTACGCGATCGGGCCGATCCGGCAGGGCGACCAGACGATTGCCTATCTGGCCTTCCGCATTGACCCGTTTGGAGAATTCTCCTCGACCTTCAGCGTTGGCCGGACCGGCCGGACCGGTGAGACCTACGCCATCGACAGGACCGGGCTCTTGATGACCGAGACGCGGTATCAGGACGAACTCGTCGAGGCTGGATTGCTGGCGGGTGACCAGAGCTCCATGCTGAATCTCAGGGTGCGGGATCCGGGTGTGGACATCACGTCCGGCGGCATTCCGTCACGGCCCTATTCGGAGTGGCCACTGACCCTGGCCGCCAGTGAAGTCGTCGAGAACGGGGCCGGCCATGATCTGTACGGCTATCGCGATGCGCGCGGCGTCCTGGTGATGGGAGCCTGGGTCTGGGACGATGTCCGGAATCTCGGCATCATTTCCGAGATCGAGGTCTCCGAAGCCCTGGCCGGGGCCAATCAGGCGGTTGCGGTGCTGCGGGTGTTCGCCGTCGCCATGGCCTTCACCTTCATTCTGCTGGCCGTTCTGTTCAGCGCCCACCGCTCGATCACCCAGCAGCGCGAGATGGCGACCCATGCGGCGAACAAGCGCTTGTCCAAGATCCTGTCTACCGCCGCCGAGGGGATTTACGGCATTGATGGCCAGGGCACGATCACGTTCATCAATCCGCGCGCCTGCGACATGCTGGGCTATGAGGAGCACGAGCTGATCGGCCGCAACATGCATGCGGTCGTGCACCATTCGCGGCGAGACGGCTCGATCTATCCACGCGAGGAATGCCGCCTGCACAGCTTCGGCGAGCCGGGCGAATCGGTGGACGGGGACGTGTTCTGGTCCAAGTCCGGCCAGCCGATCCCGATCGAGGCCTCCAGTTCGCCTCTCAATCCGCTGGACAAGCACGAAGGCGCGGTGGTCACCTTCCGCGACATTACCAATCGCAAGCGCGACGAACTGGCGCTGCGGCGTTACGCGCAGGAGCTCAAGCGGTCCAACTCCGAACTGCAGGAGTTCGCCTATGCGGCCTCACACGACCTGCAGGAACCCTTGCGCAAGATCCAGGCTTTCGGCGAACGGCTCAACAACAAGTGCTATGACGCGCTCGACGATAACGGGCGCCATTACCTGGAGCGCATGGTCGATGCGGCGACGCGCATGCGGCGGCTGATCGACGACCTGCTGAGCTATTCCCGGGTCAATTCCAAGACCACGTCATTCCTGCCGGTCGATTTGCGCTCCGTTGTGGCCGACGTCCTGTCCGACCTGGAACCGCGCATTGCCGCATCCGAGGCCAAGGTCCGGGTCGGCGAGCTGCCGGCAATCGAGGCCGATCCCGGGCAGATGCACCAGCTATTCCTGAACCTGGTGGCCAATGCCCTCAAGTTCTGCAGGCCTGGCGTCCAGCCCACCATTTCCATCGAGGGCAGCGTCGAGGTCGGCGAGAATGGTGCCATGGCGCGCATCGCGGTGGCTGACAATGGTGTCGGGTTCGAACCGCGCCATGCCGAGAGGATTTTCGGCATGTTCGAACGCCTGCATGGTCGCGATGAGTTTGACGGCACCGGCGTGGGGCTGGCGACCTGCCGCAAGATCGCCGAGCGCCATGCCGGCGAACTGACCGCCTGGGCCGAGCCCGATGCCGGCGCGGTCTTCACCCTGCTGCTGCCGGTGCGCCAGGGCAGCCTGACCTGACTCGGTGAGAGCGATGCGCGAAGACCCAGAGCCGACCACGCGAATCCCGCGCCCGCCGATGCGGGAGCCCCGCTTTCTGGCTCTCCTTGTCGGCTTGCTCTGCCTCGTATTGTTGTGGAGTTTCGGGCTGATGCGCGGAGAAACCGACCTCGCGGGCATTGCCATGCTGGTGCTGCTGTCCCTGGGAATCATTGCCCTCGCGACCTGGCAGCGCGGAGGAGTCCGGCGCGTGGCGCCGGACGAGGTGGCGAACAGCGAGACTGACCGCCTGCGCCGGCAGAACGAGGACCTGTCGGTGTTCGCCAAGGCGGCCGGTCACGACCTGATCGAGCCGATCCGCAAGATCGAGACCTTCGGCGAACGCTTGCTGGCACGCGAGCCCGTGGCGACGGACAAGGCGGCGGCCCACCATGTCGAACGCATGGTCGATGCCGCGGTACGGATGCGCCACCTGATCGAGGGCCTGCGGGCTTACTCGAAAATCCATGAACATCCGCTGCCGTCTGACGTCGTGGATCTTGGCGAAGTGGCACAGGCGGCCTGGAGCGCCCAGGCCGACCTCGCGAAAGCATCAGGGGCAAAGTTCGACCTGGGCCCGCTGCCTGCGGTGTTGGGGGATGCCGCGCAAATTCACGATATGTTCGGGAAAATCTTCGCCAACGCTTTGAAATATTCCAGAGATGGCGTACCACCAGAGATCGTGGTGCGGGGCCGGACGGATGAGGAGCGCAACGCCGTGATCGAGATTTCCGACAATGGTATCGGTATTCCCGAGCGCCATGCCGAGCGGATATTCGGGATGTTCGAGCGGTTGCATCCACGGGACCGGTTTTCCGGTTCCGGCGTCGGCCTGGCGCGGTGCCGGCGCATCGTCGAGCGGCATGGTGGTCAGCTGACGGCCAGCGGTCAGGAGCAGGTCGGCATGACCTTGTGCTTGATCTTGCCGCGCGCACAGGTGAATTTGTCCTAGTCCCTGTCCAGCCCGGACAGACTCCGATACGAGGCTGCCTTCATGAGCAATGACAATCGGCTTTTTACCATCCTCATGGTCGACGACGATCCGGACGATCGTCTGCTGTTCAAGGAGGCCTGCGAGGAGGTTCGGCTGCGCAATCCCCTGGAATTCCTGGAAAATGGCGAGCAGCTGCTGGACTATCTCAAGCGCCGCGGCAATTACGCCGATCAGAAGGACAAGCCGTATCCGGGAATCGTCCTGCTCGATCTCAACATGCCGCTCAAGGATGGCCGCGAAGCCCTCGAGGAAATCAAGGCCGATGCGGACCTGCGCCATATCCCGGTGATCATCCTGACCACGTCCAAGGACGAGGATGACATCCTGTCGAGCTACGGACTGGGCGCCTCCTCCTACATCGTCAAGCCGATCTCGCTGGACCGGCTGATGCGGGTGGTCAATTCGATCGGCGAATACTGGGTCCAGATCGTCGAAGTGCCGGACCAGTCCGAAGGCCACGAGGACGACGAGGAATAGTCGAGCCTTTTCAGAGGCGACCTCATTGAATTTATGCGCTAGGCTGGCCTGCAACACGCCTGTGTTGCGAGGAAACCAGCATGTTGTTTGCGCGTCTTGCCCGGATTTCGACCACGCTCTTCCTGTCCATGGTCATGGCCTTGGCCATGCTGGCGCTGCTGGGCTTCTACCAGCCGCACTGGCTGGCCTGGTTCCAGGACGGCGCTGACCTGATCGAGGACGCCATTGCGGCCATTCCGATGGCCGACCGCTACAATAATTTCGTCCGCATCTTTGCCAGCGATGACCAGATACTGGTCCTAATCTTCACCATCATCGCCCGGATCATGCTGGCTTTCCTGGGCGCCATCGCACGCGCGCTGATGCCGGACCATCGAGGCGAGCGCAAGAACCTGCTTGGCCATATCCTCGGCATGACCAGCACGCTTTTCCTGTCCTTCATCCTGGCGATCGTGATGCTGTCCTTCATCGCCCTGACGATGGAAGGCGTGCTGCACACACTTTTGAACGGTGCGGACTGGGTCGAAGATCAGCTGGCCCGGCTACCCGTGGGCGGTCGCTGGCGGGCGGTGATCCGCTACGTGGTATCCGACGAGAAGATCGTGCTCCTCTTCTTCACCATCATCGCCCGGATCCTGATTGCCGTGCTGGCCAGCCCATTCGCCGGGCTGGCGCGACGCGACGAGCCGCGCCGGGACTCGTCGCGTCTGGCCCGGGTCTAGGGGTCAGGCCGTGTCCCGGAGCCGGCTGGCCAGATAGGGCAGGGCGGTATCCAGGCGGTAGTCGAGTGAGGAGTGATTGTCGGGGAACTCCTGGTATTCGTGGTCGACGCCGAGCTCGCCGAGTCGGCGGGTCATGCGGCGGGCCCCGTAGAGCAGGTTGTACTGGTCGATATCGCCGCAATCGATAAACAGGGCCTTCATCTGCTTGAGGCCTTCGGCGCGGCTTGCCACCATGCGCAGCGGGTCCCAGGCCAGCCAGTTGGCCCAGCGCTCGGGGATCAGCTCACACGTGTCCATGGTCACCGGCAGGCGGATGCCGAGATAGGCGTCCGGGTCGGGGTCATAGGTGGCTCCCATGGCCAGGATCATCAGGGCGTGGATGTCGTCGCCCGCCGGTTTCAGGGCGCTCTCGAAGGCCTTCATGAAGCTCTCGATCGTGCCGCCATGCTTGGCGATGCGGCGCAGGGTGTGGGCAAAGTCGGCGGCGAACATGAGTTCGAAGCCCATATCACCGGACAGACAGGCGGCGCCGGCCCAGTAATCCGGGTGCAGCAGGGCGTGGACCATCGAGCCATAGCCGCCGGAGGACTTGCCGAAACAGGCGCGCCGCCCGTGCCCGCCGCAGCCATACAGGTCCTCCACGAACGGGACGGCCTCGGAGCGTAGGAAATCGTCCCAATTCCCCATCGCCGCGGAGTTGATGTACTGATTGCCGCCCAGCCGTGTGAAGCAGTCCGGGAAGGCGATGACGCAAGGCTCCAGCGTGCCGGCGGCAATCAGGCGGTCGGCCCGTTCCGGCAGGCTCTCACCGAAGCTTTTCCAGTTCGTATGGGCCGGGCCTCCGCTGGTGAAGCCGGCGAGGTCGACGAGCAGGGGCAGGTCGCGGCCGTCATGCCCGGCCGGGACATAGACGTCGATGCGGCGCCGGGTCGGATCGCCGAGCATATTGTTGGCGACCGCTTCGCTGTCGATGAAGTGCGTCGATACCTGGCCGTGTGGAATGGAATGATCGCGGCGCATGCCTGTCTCCCCCTCAAGTGCGGGCCCAGAGTATTGCCATGGGACGGGCGGGCAAGCCGTCATGGTGAGGGCGGTGCAGTCTCATCCCGTTCCAGCGGACAGAGCCGCTTGAGCATGGCTGCAAAGCGCGCAAGTCTGGGGCATGAGTGAAGACAAGCTGTACATCTCCGCCGACGACCTTCTCGCCGACAGCGTGCGCCTGGCGCAGCTGGTCCGGCGCAGCGGCTTCGAGCCGACCCATATTGTCGGCGTGTGGCGCGGCGGTGCGCCGATCGGCATTGCGGTCCAGGAATACCTGGAATACCGCGGCATCGAGA
Source organism: Maricaulis sp. CAU 1757 (assembly GCF_054482675.1). NCBI lineage: Bacteria > Pseudomonadati > Pseudomonadota > Alphaproteobacteria > Maricaulales > Maricaulaceae > Maricaulis > Maricaulis sp. CAU 1757. The sequence goes on along the minus strand of NZ_JBTLRI010000004.1, from coordinate 210,968 downwards.
CCGACCACATCGCCATCCGGACCTCGTCCTACACGGGCATCGGCCAGCAGGCGCGCGAGGTGCGGGTCTATGGCGAGGGCTATCTTGTCGACACGCTGAACGCCGATGACCGGCTGTTGATCGTCGATGACGTGTTCGACAGCGGGCGCTCGATCGACGCGGTGCTGAAAACGCTCAGGGCCAAGTGCCGGCGCAATTTCCCGGCCGAGGCCAGGGTCGCCACGGTGTATTACAAGCCGGAGCGCAACCGGACCGAACTGAGCCCGGACTTCTTCCTGTACGAGACCGATCGCTGGCTGGTCTTTCCACACGAAATCTGCGGCCTGAGCGACGAGGAGATCGCCGCCAAGGGCGCTGTCGGCCAAGCGGTGCTGGCGGGACAATGAGCCTGCTCACACGAGCCCAGCTTTCCGGTGTGTTGCTGGTCGAGGAAGGCCGCATGAGCGACGCCCAGCTGGCAGCATGGGAAAGCTGGCGCTGCGAACCGGATGTGTCGGCGCCGCCGGGCGGCGCGGATCCGGACTTCGGCTTGTGGATTATCGGTCGCAAGGGAGCGGCCGTACTGGGCTATTCGGCGCGCACGGCGCGCTTCTTCCAGGGTGCCAGCCGGCATGCTGGCCAGGTCGAGACGCTGGTCGTCGAAGCGGATGCCCTCGGTGATCTACTGGACCGGGTTGATCTCGGGCCGATAGCCTGATCAGGTAGGAATCACAAAAGGTTAGTAGCGGCGCGTCGGGAGTTGTCTGTGCGAGTACAGTCTGGACAGGAGGGGAAGACGCAAATCGGGCCGTTCTACGGGCTGGCGCTCGGCCTGCTGTGTGTCGAGGCGCTGAAGTCCTCGGCCTGGATCGTCATGGATGCCGGTGTGCGCCTGTCGCCGCAGTTCCGCTCCTGGCTGGACGCCGAGCGCGTCGAGTTCATCCTCAAGGCCAGCGCTTTCCAGGAAACGGTGTTCTTTGCCGGAGTGGCCGCCAATTTCCTGGCCCTGTTGTGGATGGTGCGACGCTCCCGGCTGGCAGTGCCGGCCTATGTCGCCTGCATGGTGCTGTTCAATATCGACTGGGTGGTTTCCAGCCTCAACGGCATCTCTTCGCAGGCCGACATCGGCTATTTCAACATGGCCTATCAGGGTGTCGTCCTGGTCCTGCTTCTGGGGCTGCAGCGCCGCGGTGTGCTGCGCTAGGCGTCGTCCAGGCCGATGTCGAAATTGGGCGCGGAATGGGTCAGGGCGCCGACGGAAATGACATCTATGCCGGTCTCGGCGATGGCCCGGACGCTGTCCAGGTTGACGCCGCCGGACGCCTCCAGGCGGGCGCGCCCCTGTGCTGCGGCCACGGCGGCGCGCAAGTCATCCAGCGAGAAATTGTCGAGCAACAGGCTTTCCGCGCCGGCCGCCAGGGCCGCTTCAAGCTGGTCGAGGCGATCGATCTCGACGGCGATGCGGGTCATGTGACCGGCGTGTTCGCGGGCGGCCTTCACGGCCGGCTCGACACCGCCGCAGACCGCAACGTGATTGTCCTTGATCAGGATGGCGTCATCCAGCCCGTAACGGTGCAGGGCGCCGCCGCCGGCCTGGACCGCCTGAAGTTCGAAGGCGCGCAGGCCGGGCGTGGTCTTGCGGGTGTGGGCAATGGCCACGCCGGTGCCCTCGACAGCATCGACATAGCGCCGGGTCAGGGTGGCGATGCCACTCATCCGGCCCATGAAGTTGAGCGCGATGCGCTCCGCCCCCAGCAGGCCGCGCGCCTTGCCGTTGACGGCCGCGATGACGTCGCCGGCCTCGAGCCTGTCGCCGTCCTGCGCCTGGACCGAGATCAGCGCGTCGGGATCCATCTGCCAGAGGGCTTCCAGCGCCGGTTCCAGCCCGCACAGCACGCCGGACTGGCGGGCCCGGAAATAGAATTTGGCTTCGTCGCCGGCGGGAATGCAGGCCAGCGAGGTGATGTCGCCGCGACCGCCCTGGTCTTCGGCGAGGGCGCGGGTCACGGCGTCACGGACGACATGGCGCGGCAGGGGCGAGACGGGCATGGCGGATCCTTGGGATGACCGGCTTATTCGGCCGGAATGGCGAGGGCGGGCCGGGCCGCCGGGGCGGCCAGGTCGGCGAGGGTGAGGCGGCTGTGCCGGGCCGCGGCTGCGGTCGCCGGATAGTCGCTGCGAAAATGCCCGCCGCGGCTTTCCCGGCGGCCGAGGGCGGCGGCGGCGATGAAGCGGGCGGCGATCAGGGCGTCGGCCTCGCCGAAACGGCGGCGCAGATCGTCGACCAGGGTGATCAGGGCGCGCAGGTCTGACGCGTGGCGTTCGACGCCGCAGAACTGGCTCATGGCATGGCGCAGGCGGGACAGGGCAAGCGGGGGCAGGCTCGGCGGGACGAGGGCTTCACTGCCATCGCCGGACGGGTCGGCCTCCGCCGTGACGTCGACCGCGCGGGCCAGGCGGGCGGCGAAGACCAGGGCTTCGGCCAGGGAGTTGGAGGCCAGGCGGTTGGCACCGTGCAGGCCGGTGGAGGCACATTCGCCGATCGCCCACAGGCCGGTCACCGAGGTGCGGCCGTCGAGATCGGTGGCGACGCCACCCATGTGGTAGTGCGCCGTCGGGGCGACCGGTATGGGGCTTTCGCGCGGGTCGATATTGGCAGCGCGGCAGGCCGCGAAGACGGTCGGGAAACGCTCCGGGAAGGCGACGCCGACGGCTTCGCGGCAATCCAGGAAGGCGCCCTTGCCGCTGGCATTCTGGCGGTGCACGGCGCGGGCCACGACGTCGCGCGGGGCGAGCTCGGCGGCGGCGTGCAGGGCCGGCATGAAGCGGTGGCCCCGGCCGTCAACCAGGGTGGCGCCCTCGCCGCGCAGGGCCTCGGTGCACAGCGGCGCCGGGTCGAGGCCGGCATTGAGGGCGGTGGGATGGAACTGGACGAACTCGGCGTCCTGGATGACGGCGCCGAGCCGGGCCGCCATGGCCATGGCCTGGCCCTGGGCGCCGGCGGGCGTGGTGGTCAGGGCAAACAGGCCGCCGGCGCCGCCCATGGCGAGCACGGTGTGGGCGGCTTCGATGCGCTGGTGGCGGCCGTCGGATGTGGTCGCGAGGACGCCGGTGCAATGGCCCGTTTCGCCCAGCAGGGACACGGCCTTCCAGCCGTCCCGGATGTCGATGTGGTCGGCAGCGCGGACGGCGGCAATGAGGATCTGCATGATCGCCGCGCCGGCCCCGTCGCCGCGCACGCGGGCGACGCGGGCGCGCGAATGGGCGGCCTCGCGGGACAGGGCCCAGTCATCGCCAGCGCGTTCGAGCGGGGCGCCCAGCGCAGCCAGCGCCTCGACCTCGGCGGCAGCGCCCTCGGCGAGCGCGCGGGCGGCCTCGGCGTCGACCAGGCCGGCGCCGGCGGCGACGGTGTCGGACGCGTGCAGGGCCGGGCTGTCATCGGCGGCGAGGGCAGCCGATACGCCACCCTGGGCCCAGCCGGAGGCGGCGCCCTGGCCGAGCGGCGCGCCGGTCAGAAGCACGACCGGCCGCGGCGCCAGTTTCAGCGCCGCCCACAGGCCGGCCAGGCCGGCGCCGCAGATGATCACGGGGCGGGTCATGGGGTCGGCTCTACACCGCCACCAGATCGACCGGCTTCTCGGTCTTGCTCGGATCGAAGCTGGCCGGCACGGCCGGCTTGGGCAGGTCGAGCATGGCCTGGACCGAGGCGCGGGCGCGTTCGGCCACGTCGGCATCGACCTCGACCTCGGTCTCGCCGGTCATCAGGCAGGTGTAGATGTTTTCCAGGGTGATGCGCTTCATGTGCGGGCACAGATTGCAGGGCCGCACGAAATTCACTTCGGGCACTTCGACGGCGACATTGTCGCTCATCGAGCACTCGGTCAGCAGCACGGCGGTCTTGGCCCCGGACTTGCGCGCCCAGTCGGCCATGGCGGCGGTCGAGCCGGCGAAATCGGCGGCCTGGACGACGTCGAGCGGGCTTTCCGGGTGGGTGATGATGACCACGCCGGGGTGGGCGTCACGCAGGTCCTGCACGTCCTGGGCGGTGAATTGCTCGTGCACTTCGCAGGCGCCGGCCCAGGTCAGGATGCGGACATCGGTCTGGGCCGCGACATTCTTGGCCAGGTACTGGTCGGGCAGCAGGATGACGGTGTCGGTGCCGAGGCTCTCGACGACCTGCACGGCGTTCGACGAGGTGCAGCAGATGTCGCACTCGGCCTTCACCTCGGCCGAGGTGTTGACATAGGTGACGACCGGCACGCCGGGATAGGCGGCCTTGATGCGGCGCACATCGGCGCCGGTGATCGAGGAGGCCAGCGAGCAGCCGGCCCGGGTGTCCGGGATCAGGACGGTCTTCCCCGGCGCGAGGATCTTGGCCGTCTCGGCCATGAAGTGGACGCCGGCCTGGACGATGATGTCGGCCTCGCTGTCGGCCGCCATGCGGGCCAGGGCGAGGCTGTCACCGGTGAGGTCGCCGACGCAGTGGAAAATGTCGGCGGTCATGTAATTGTGCGCCAGGATGACCGCGTTCTTTTCCTTCTTGAGCCGGTTGATGGCGTGGATGAGGGGCGCCTTCTGCGGCCACTCCATCGGGGTCACGACGTGCTTCACGCGCTCGTAGAGATGGTCGGTCGCAGCCTTGACCTCATCGGTATAGGCGAGTTCCGGCCGGTCCTGATCTAACCGGTGATCCGTGTCCTGGAAGTTCATCCCGTCCATCTCGGCCCTCACTTTTGCTCGCAATGAGCATAACTGGGTGGTTCTTAAGGGCGGTCCGGATGATCCGGCCGCCCTTATGCTCGGAGTGAGCCTATCAGCCCCCCATATATGCTCACCGCGAGCACAATGCAATAAGCCGGGCTGCGACGGTCGCCAGACCTGGTAGCTCGCGGTGAGGCGGTGTTGTCTTACTTCGGAAGGTCGGCGTGCTCGCCCTCATGCTCTGCCGTGGCGGGGCTGCCTGCCATGGCGGAATCGCCACCAAGCGTCGTCACACCCAGAGTGCTCGCTGACTGATAGCCGACGTTTGCCTGCTGTTGCGCATACACAGCGTCCTGTTCCGCTTGGGTCTGGGCGGTCTCCACCGCCTGCTCGCCCACGGGATCCGCCGTCATGGCCGCAACCGGCGTTTCGCCTCCAAGTTCCAGAGCCACGCCTTGCGTCGGCGTCGCCTGGAGAATAGTGGTCGAGTTCTGTACGGCGGACGTGGCATCCCCCGTAGACTCCGGCAAAGCCTCCTGGGCGAGGGTTGCGCTCGAGCCGATGGTGGCAAGAAGGCAAAGGCTTGCGACGGTCGTCCGGTAGCGGTGTGGCATGTCCTGATCCCCTGTTTTTCAAGGGTCTAGCGCACAGGTCCTGCCATCCGATTAAGCGCCGGCCCGATCACCCCTCCCGCAGGCGCGGCGTCGCCAGGCCGAGCGAGGGCAGGCCGGCCAGGGCATCGCGGCGATAGCGGAACAGCTCGGCGGGCCGACCGCCGGTGCGAACCTTCTGCTTGCCGGTGCCTTCCACGAAGCCGGTGCGGTCCAGCGCCCGCCGGAAGTTCTGCTTGTGCAGACGGTGGCCGGTGATCGCCTCGACGACGCTCTGCAGGGCCGACAGGGTGAAGCGCTCGGGCATCAGTTCGAAGACGATGGGGCGGTACTTGATCTTGCCGCGCAGGCGGCTGACGGCCGTGGCCAGGATGCGGCGGTGGTCGGAGGCCATGGAATGGCCGAAGCCGGCAAAATCCTCGCCCGGCTCGGCCTGGCCGTCACGCACCGCCTCGGCCACCAGCCCGGCTTCGTAAAGCAGCTCGTAGCGGTCCAGCACGCGTTCCTCGTTCCAGCCGCCATCGCCGGCACCGAAACACTGCTTGAGGCGGTCATGGCGCGAGGCCCGACGGCCTGGCACCCCGGCCTCGTCGGCCCATGAGGACAGGCGCGGCAGGATCTCGCTCTGGATGATGTCCGGCCGGCCATCGCGCCAGTCTTCCCAGGGAAAGAACTCATACCAGCCGCGCCAGCGTCCACCGCCGTCCGGCGGGGTTTCGGTCTGGGCGGTCAGGCCGAGATAGCCGACCGAGATGATGCGGGCGTCCTCCGATCCGGTCATCGCCGCGACCGGTGCCTCGCGGCCGCGATCGCCGAAGGTGTAGAGCTGTTCGACATAGCCGAGCTGGAAGCGCGCCTGCTCGGCGACCCAGCGTCTCAGGCCGATCTCGAAAGTGCGGTGGCGGGCCGGGTCGAAGGGACCGAAGGGCAGGGCGACATCGCCGCCGGGCTGGGGCACGATAAGGACTTGCGGGACATCGCCGTCGACGGTCAGGATGACCGCATTGAGGCCGACCGAAAGGGCTTGTCCCGCCTGGCTCATCCGCGTCCTTCCATTTGCGCCAGGACGGTCTCGAAGGCATCGAGGAACAGCGCCTGGGCGGCCATCACCGGCAGCGGTTCGATGGCAATTTCCAGCTCGGCCGGCGGGCGGCCGAAGAATTTCACGGATTCGGCGTGGTTGAAACCGGCGATCTGGGTGGCCTCGAAATAGGCACAGATGACGTCGGCGCGCTTGATCTTGCGCTTGACCTCGCGCGGCAGGCGCGGTGGCAGGCCGAAGCGCAGGTGGATGGCGTTCTCCAGCCGGTCCTCGAACTCGCGGTAATTCACCCCGAGCGCCGCCTTGAACGGGCTGATCATGTCGCCGATCACGTATTCGGACGCATCGTGCAGGATGGCCGCCAGGCGCCATTTGTCCTCGAGGCCAGGATAGAGATGATCGAGAATGCGCAGCACGACCACGGAATGCTCGGCCACGGAAAAGGCGTGATTGCCCCGCGTCTGCCCGTTCCAGCGCGCCACCCGGGCCAGGCCGTGGGCGATGTCCTCGATCTCGACGTCGAAGGGCGAGGGGTCCAGCAGGTCCAGCCGGCGACCGGAAATCATGCGCTGCCAGGCGCGGGGGGCGTCTTTCTTGCGGGCGGCGGCAGGCATGCGGATCTCCTCGGCGGCGGCATCGACAGCGGGCCGGGGGAGATAGCATTGATGGCCGATGGGCTCCACTGTCTGGAGTCAGCGGAATGGACCCCAACCACCGGCAATTGACGCAGCGCCCCGGAAAGCGTGTGATGTCCCTGGAAAAAATGGGGAGACGGCAATGTCGCTGACGCGTGTGGTTCTCAGACTTGGACGCAATCCGGATGCCGGCTACCCGGACGGTGATCCCCACCGGGGCTACCGCCTGATCGCGCCGCTGGACAAGGACGGCAAGCTCGACGTCGAGCTGTGGCGGGAGCGCAAGCAGGACTGCACCGTCGACCGGTTTTCGCCGGAGGCCGACGAGGCCGCGGACGGCTGGCTGTCACACCGCGGCAGCCATTGGTTCTTCCGGTATGACGAGGAAGATGAAGGCCCCGACGAGCCGGTCTACCGGCTTGGTGACCACACGCTGCGCGAGGGCGAGTACATCACGATCCATGAGGCCGACGGCGATGACCTGACCTACCGGGTGACAGAGGTGGCGCCGGCCTGAGGCCTACCCGTCCTCCGCCACGATCGCCACCAGCGACAGATCCGGGCTCACCGCCAGCCGGGTGATGCCGGTGAGGCCGAAAGCGCCGAGGTCGGTCGAGGCCAGCCAGTCGTTCTCCACGGTGCGGAAGTGCAGCACGCCATCGGCTACGGCGAAGAAGCCGTGCGAGCCGTCCGAGAAGGCGAAGACGGCATAGTCCTGCGTGGCGCCTGGCAGGTCGAACATGGGCCGGATGGAGTAGTTCTCGAAGCCGAAATTCATCACCGAGAAGCCTTCGCTGGCCCGCGGGATGGTGAAATAGGCGCTTTCGTGACCGGGCGCCGGATAGAGGGCCCGACCGATATTGTCGATCATCGCCTGCGGGCCCTGGTCGGAGAAGCGGTCGACCACGTGCAGCTGGAAGGGCTCGGTCAGGGCGAAGGTGACGGCGCGCGTCATGTCGTTGTTCCAGGCGTAATAGCCGAACGGGCCGTGCTCGCTGGCGGCATGGGCGACGCCGCCGCCGGGCGCGTCGAGCCAGACCTGGCCGCCATACTCGCCCGGCGCCTGGTGGATATAGCTGATGGCGTCACCGGCCGGGGTCGGGCGCGGGGTGAATTCGCTTTCCGTCGGCGTGTCGGTGATCTGCCAGCGGGTCGAGCAGTCCAGATTGCAGCGCCAGATGTCGGTTTCGCCATTGTCGTCGCCGGACGAGAAGTAGAAACCGCTGCCGTCGGGCAGGAAGGCGGGCTGATTGTCATAACCGGGACGGGCGGTGACGTTGACCGGCTGGCCGAGCCGCGGCGTGCCGGTGCTCCAGTCGATCGAGGCCATGTAGATGTCGACGCGCGGCAGACCCGGATCCTCTTCCGGCTCGGCGTCCTGGGCGTAGGCCGGGGCGGCGTTGAGGGTGAGGCCGACGAGGCAGGCCAGGGCGAAACGGGACATGGGACTACTCCTGCTATTCGGAACGCTTGCGCACGGCGGCGGCACCGACGCCGTAGCCGGCGCCGAAGGCACACAGCACGCCGGTTTCGCCGACCTGCATGTCGTCGCGGTGCATCTGGAAATTCATCACCACGGAGGATGAGGAGGTATTGCCGTACTCGCCCAGGATGGCCGGGGCATTGTCGGGTGTTCTGGGGCGATCGAGGATGCGCCTGGCGATCATGTCGATCATCCGGATATTGGCCTGGTGCAGCCAGGTGCGGCTGACGTCTTCCGGCGCCAGACTGACCTGCTGCATCAGGTCTCGGGCCACGGTCGGGGCGAAGGAGACGACGTCCTTGAAGACGCGGTGCCCGTCCTGGTCGAGATGCGGCTGGTAGTCCGGATCGACCTGGCGCTCGGCGATGTTGAGAAAGCCGAAATCGGAGCGCAGCGCCGAGGAGAACCTGTTCTGGGCATGGGTGCCGAGCAGGTCCCAGCCGCCTGGCCGGCCGTCATCCGCCTCAACGATGATGGCGGCCGAGGCGTCACCGAAAATGAAGTGGACGTCGCGCCGCGAATGCACATTGATGGCGGTCATCAGTTCCGGCGAGGCGACGAGGATGCGGCGGGCCTGGCCGGAGCGGATCATGCCATTGGCGATATGCAGGCCGTACAGGGCCGAGGCGCAGGCCATGGTCAGGTCGAAGGACCAGCCAGTGGCGCCGATGGCGTCCTGGATCTCGCAGGCCAGGCCGGGAAAATTGCGCTGCTGGGCCGAGCTGGCCACGATGACGCCGTCGATCTCGCTGCCATCCAGACCGGCCTCGGCCAGCGCCGGGCGGATCGATTCAAGGGCGAATCCGGCCTGGACGGAGAGCTCGCCGACGGCGCGTGGCGGGATCCGCGGGGTCAGCGTGTCGATGTCGAGAATGCCGGATTTCTCGTATACGTGGCGGCGCTCGATGCCCGAGGCGTTGACGATGAACTCGCTGGACGACAGGGGGACTTCTTCCATGTCACCGGCGGCGATGGCTGCCGCGTTGCGCGCGTTCTCGCGCTCGGCATAGGCATTGTAGCTCGCCACCAGTTCGTCATTGTCGATGGAGTGTTCGGGGACGTAAAACCCCGTCGCCCGGATTACGCTGCCAGTCACGGTCCCGCTCGCCTCTACCCGTCATCCCCGCAGGCACCCTAGCGCATGCAGGACCCGGATCAATGCGATGGATCACTCGCGTCGGCCGATCAGCCCGTCAGCCGGCAGCGGTGCGGGGCGGGTGAGGGCCTGAGCCGCGAGGCGTCTTGCGACGCTCGATGGCCGGGCGGCGGGACAGTTTGGGCAGGTTGCCATCCCGTGCCAGCGACCGCAGGAAGCTGGAGAAGAACTCGAAGGCCTCTCGGCGGGGCAGGCTGACCACCTCTTCCTCGCTGCTGGCATGGCTCCAGTACGAGGTGACGTGCGATACCGCTGACAGATCGGCTCCGAGGGTTTCGAAATAGTCCGGAGCCTGCAGCAGGAAGCGCTGAATGGCGAGCAGGTCGCGCCCGCTGGCGAAGGCCTCGAACTCGCTGTCATAACGCCCCAACAGGCCACACAGGGACTGCCAGCGGCGGCGCGTCTCCTTGAAGATGGCCCGGCGCATCTCATTGAGATGGACGAGCTCGCCCGGAGTGACACTGCGCACTTCCAGATTACGCATGTCGTAAATGAAATTCTCCAGATCGGCACGCAGCGCGTCGACCTTCCACTTGTAGTACAGCACGCCCTTCCAGCCGTAGAGCCCGTCCTGGAACTCGTCCTCGGTCATCTGCAAGGCGATGCGCAGCAGATTCATGCGCTCGCTGTCCTCGCCGGACAGGATCTCGCGCGCCAGCTTGCGCGCGCGAATGGAAATGGTCGTGTCGTCCTGGCAATTCAGTGCCAGCTTCACGACAGCGCCGATCTGGTCGCCGACAAAGGCTTCCATGCGCTCCGTCTCGCCCGGATTGATGTCGAAGTACAGCATTGACACCGGGTGCTTGTGGCGGCGGAAGCGCTCGGCCAGCAGGAAAGGGTCGAAGGAGGGAATGGCGGCCAGCTCGCGCAGGCGATCCAGATCGTCATAGTCCGGCGGCCCGGTTCGCGCGGAACCCAGGAAGTCGCGCAGCCGGGTGGCGAAACCGCATTGCTCGACAATGAAGCTGTGGCCGCCGGCCGACAGGTCGGTGGCGCTGATCGGAATGATGATCTTGGTCACCACCGCGTTCTCGGTTTCCAGATAGGACCGTTCCTGCGGCCGCACGGTGTGCTTGATCAGGAAGGACTGGTTGAGCCGTGACGACCAGAACATGGGCTGGCTGGCGTGCTCCAGGTAGCGGTGGGCGCGGACATGGATTGAGTGCAGATCCAGAATGCGCGGGGTCGCGCCGCCCTTCACCAGCCGCATCAGATTGGCTTGTGGTCCACCTGAAATCATTGTTTTGCTGGTTGGGCGCCAGTGCGCCACACCCCCTCCAATATCGTCGAGTCCCCACTCTGATCGCTGGAAGGCTAACGCACTCAGGTTAAGTCCGCATAATCCGGCAGGCTAAGGTTGTCGCGAGCGCGTCAAGGATCTGTTCACCATTTCGCCGACCCTGGGCGGCACGGGGCCGTCAGCAGATTACGCTCAGTCGCCGGCGCTTTGTGCTGGCGCGCGATGATGGATCTCGTAGCCGGTGTATTCGCCGCCTGTGGCAATGAATGCGCCAGGGCTGCCCGTGTCGTCCGTTGCCATGGTCACGAAGTCGAGCACGATGCGAGCCGTGTCCTCGATGACCGCCGTCTCAGGAGCGTCGGGTGCCAACCCGAAATCGTGCTCACCGCCCTCGCGCACGAGGGCGACATGGTCAGCCGCACCCGCCATTTCGAGCGCCGCTAGATGGTCTTGCCAATCCGGGACCCAGCCGGGCACCAGGTCGGCATCACCCGTCAGCACGAGCAGGGGCGCCTCAAGGCTGGCATAGGAAGAGGACGTGATCAGGCCGGGGATTCGGCCCGGCGTGGACAGCATCACGACGGCCCGCACCGCCGGATCGCGGGTCATGCCGAGTTCGGCCAGCGCTCCGCCTGCGACCGCCGCGATCAGCGACCCGTAGGAGTGGCCCACCGAGACGACCGGCAGGTCGGCAAAGCGCTCCCGAGCCGCTCCGGACAGGCTCGCCATGTCGGCAAGGCGCGCCGGGAATGCGGTTTGCAACGTGTAGTCGGATTGGTCGGGATGATGGCGGGAATCGACGTGCAGCGGGGCGAGCACAGTCCAGCCGGCTGCAGTCCAGATGTCGAACAGCGGCGTGTAGAACTCGAGGCCGGCACCCCCGCCATGCGAGAACAGCATCACACCTTTCGGTTCGGCGGCCGGGTAGGTGAAGACCGTCACCTCGCGCCCGTCGGGCGTCCCCAGGACGGACGAGGAGGGCTCCCCGGCAAAGGCCGGGCGGCCGGTCAGAACAGCAATCACAATGAGCAGACCCGCCAGGGCCGCCCGCACAAACTGGGACATGAAATCTCCGATGATCGAGACTGTGGCTTACAGTTTTTCGAGGAAGACCGTGCCGGCCGAATAGCCGGCTCCGAAGGAGCAGATCAGCCCCTTGTCGCCGGCCGCGAACCCGTCATGGTGACGGTGGAAGGCGACAAGCGAGCCGGCGCCGGCTGTGTTGGCGAACTCGTCGAGGATGACCGGGGCCTCGTCCTCGGTGAAGTCGCGGCCGAACACCTTCTTGGCCACCATCATGTTCATGTTGATATTGGCCTGGTGCAGCCACAGCCGCTTCATGTCGTCCGGCTTGAGGCCGAGGCCGGCCATGTCGGTGAGGATCATGTCGGCCACCATCGGGCAGACTTCCTTGAACACCTTGCGGCCCTCCTGGACGAAATAGCGGTCCTCGAAAGCGGGCTCGGGGTCCTCGGCGGCGTTGAGGAAGCCGAAATTGGAGCGGATATTGTTGGAGAACTTGGTCATCATGCGGCGGCCGAGGATGCGCCAGCCCTGGCCGCCGGCCTTCTCCTCGCTCTCCACCAGCACCGCCACGGCGACATCGCCGAAGATGAAATGGCTGTCGCGGTCGCGGAAATTGAGTTGCGGCGTGGTGATCTCCGGCGTCACCACGAGCACCGAGCTCGCCATGCCGGTCTCGATCAGGTTGATGGCGTTGATGATGCCGAAGGTGCCCGATGAACAGGCCACGGTGATGTCATAGCCGAAGCCCTCGATGCCGAGCGCGTCCTGGATCTCGATGGCCATGGAGGGATAGGTGCGCTGCATCGAGGTGGCCGAGCAGATCACCGCGTCGACGTCACTGGCGTCGCGGCCGGCCAGTTCGAGCGCTTCGCGGGCGGCGTGGCAGCCGGCTTCGGCCATCAGCGACAATTCGTCATCGCCACGCGGCTCGACGCGCGGCCGCATGCGCTCGACGTCGAGCACGCCCTCGCGGTCGATGGTGTAGCGCGATTTGATGCCGGAGGCCTTCTCGATGAAGGCCGAGGAGGACGGGTTCTTGGCCTCGACGGTGCCGCGCTCGATGGCGCTGGCATTGTCCTTGTTGAAGCGCTCGACATGGGCGTTGTAGACGGCGACGAGCTCGTCATTCGAGACACTGTCCTCGGGACACCACATCCCGGTCGACCGGATCACTACGCTCATCGCTCTAACTCCACCGTCACAGTTCGGGCGGGCAATCTAGTCCCGCGCGCTGGCGAGGTCACGTGGGGAGTGCGGTTGCCCTCCCCTGCGCAGCGGGGGAGGTGCCGACCCCGGCCTTGCGCCGGGGGATGGGGGAGGGGGTGGATCACGGCCTCACACGCCCCCCTCAGGCGGGCTGGCGCCGCCAGCTCCCCCGCTCGCGGGGGAGCTGACTGGTACACGCGCGGCCGGGTTGCCATCCGGCTGACCGCCCAACGTGTTCAATCTCCTCCATCGTCATCCCACGGGGACGCGAAGCGGCATCCGGGGGACCTCAGCTAGCCGGATTGCGGATCGGGCTGAGATTTGGCGGCAGTCTGGATGGCTGAGGTCCCCCGGATCCCTGCTTTGCAGGGACCGTGGGATGACGGTGGTTACTCGTGGTGCGTGCACACGCCACTCACCCCATTCCCCAAACTCATCCCATCGCCTTCACCACCCCGTGCCGCGGACAACTCACCTCGTGATCATTCACCAGCCCCACCGCCTGCATGAAGGCGTAGACGATGACGGGGCCGGTGAATTTGAAGCCGCGGCGCTTGAGGTCCCTGGCGATGCGGGCGCTGAGCTCGGTCTGGGCGGGGGTGGTGCGCCAGTCGGTCTGGGTGTTCTGGATCGGGCTTCCGTCGACGAAGTCCCACCAGTAGTCGGAGAAATCGATGCCGGCTTCGCGCATGGCGAGATAGGCCTGCGCATTGCTGATGGCGGCCTCGATCTTGAGTTTGGAGCGGATGATGCCCGGATCGGCGAGCAGGCGAGCGCGGTCATGGTCATCGTAGCGGGCGATGATGTCGGGGTCGAAACCGTGGAAGACCTCGCGCATGTGGTCGCGCTTGCGGAGCACGGTGATCCAGGAGAGGCCGGCCTGGAAGCCGTCGAGCATCAGCTTTTCCCACAGGGCGCGGGGATCGCGCTCGGGCACGCCCCATTCGGTGTCGTGATAGTGGGCGTAGATCGGGTCGGGGACGTTGACCCAGCCGCAGCGGTTGCCGTCGCCCGGATCGGCGCTCATACGCGGTCTGCCGCTTGCGGCGGCCAGTAGGCGTCGGGCACGGTCAGATTGGCCTGCTGTCCGTCGGCCTCGCAGTAATGCTCGGCCGTGCGCAGCTTGTCGAGACGGGCCAGGACGAGGGCGGTGTGGCCGTCGGCCGAGGAGATCTCGCCGATCGTGGTCGGCCCGGCTGTGACCGGGGTGCCGGGGGCCGGGGCGTGGCCGGCGAACACGGCCGGCACGGTGCGCTTGCGGATCGAGCCGCGGCGCTTCATGCGGCTGACCACCTCCTGGCCGATGAAACAGCCTTTTTTCCAGCCGATGCCGCCATACAGGTCGAGATTGACGTCGGTCGGGAAGACCTGGGCCTCGCCGTAATCGCGGCCGAAGGCCGGGCAGCCGAGGCGGATCTCGTGGGCGTCTAGCGGGCGCGCCTGCGGCGCCTCTCCGCCGGTCTGGCACAGACCCCGATGAATGGTGCCGTCCAGGCGGGGATCGGCGGCCGAACCGTCAAAGGCGTCGCGCGACCACACCGGCACGAGGTCGGCGTGCACGGCGATCTCGGCCTTGGCGCGCAGGCGGAACAGGCTGAGGCGCTTGACCAGACCGTCGGCGGCCGGGCTCAGGCAGTCCAGCCAGACCGCGTCCCCGTCGGCGAAGACCAGGAAATCGGCCAGCACCTTGCCTTGCGGCGTGAGCAGGGCGGAGGGCACGCAATGGCCGGGTCCGACGGCTTCGATGTCGGCGGTGATGACGCGCTGCAGGAAGCTGCGGGCATCCGGGCCGATGACGGAAATCACGGTGCGCCCGGGCAGGGCATGGAGGTCGGGGAAGGGATCGCTCATCCGGCAAGGATATGACATTGCGCTCGCGGCTGGCCAAGCCCTGTTGGCCACGGTATTTGCCAAGCCATGGAGCGCATCCTTTTCATCACCTCGACCCGGATCGGTGACGCCATCATCAATTCCGGCCTGTTGCGGCACCTGGTCGAGACCCGGCCGGATGCCCACTTCACCATCGCCTGCGGCCCGCTCGCGGCGTCGCTGTTCGCCGCCGTGCCGCGGCTCGAACGCCTGATCGTGATGCGCAAGAAGACCGCCGGCGCACACTGGCTGGACCTGTGGCTGGCCAGTGTGGGGACCCGCTGGGACCTGGTGGTCGACCTGCGCGCTTCGGCCACCGCATTCGTGCTGAATGCGCGGCAGCGACGGGTTCTGCGCCGGCCGTCGGAAACCCTCAACAAGGTGGAGGAAGCGGCCAGCGTGCTCGACCTGGACAGCGTGCCGGCCCCGAAAATCTGGCTCAGCGAAGAGGCCCGGGCCTATGCCCAGGCGCATCTTCCGGACGGACGGGACTTGCTGGCCATCTGCCCGTCCGCCTCATGGGTCTTCAAGGTCTGGCCCGCCGACAGGTTTGCCGACTTCATCGCCCGCTTCACGGGCTCTAACGGGATCATGCCGGGCGCTCCGGTCGTCCTGCTGGGCGGACCGGGCGACGAAGTCTATGCGGATCCGATCCGCGCGGCTTTGCCGGACACGCAGTTCGTCGACCTGCTCGGCCTGGGCCTGATGGAAACTGCCGCCTGCCTCGAACGCTGCCGGCTCTATGTCGGCAATGACAGCGGGCTGATGCACATGGCGGCGGCGATGAAAGTGCCGACGCTGGGCCTGTTCGGGCCGAGCGATGATCGCTGTTATGCGCCCTGGGGGACGCATGCCGACTTCGTGCGTGGCCCGGCCACTTTCGAGGAAATCGACGCGGCGCATGACGATCGGCGCAAGGCCAATTCGAGCCTGCTGGCTGACCTCGAGGTCGACACCGTGTATCACGCTGCCCAGAGGCTGTTCGAAAGGACCCAGACATGAGCCGGACATTTGATCTCCTGCTGCGCGGCGGCACCATCGTCAATCATGATGGCACCGGCATCGCCGATGTCGGTGTCAGCAAGGGCAAGATTGTCGAAATCGGCGATCTGGGCGGCTGCGATGCCGGCGAGGTGGTCGACTGCAAGGGCCTGCTGGTCCTGCCCGGCGTGATCGACACCCAGGTGCATTTCCGCGAGCCGGGCATGGAGTGGAAGGAAGACCTGCAATCGGGCTCGCTGTGCGCGGTCATGGGCGGGGTGACGGCGGTATTCGAGATGCCGAACACCAACCCGACCACGACCGTGCCGGACATGATGATCGACAAGCTGGAGCGGGCCCGCGGCCGCATGCATTGCGACCACGCCTTCTATGCCGGGGCGACGTCGGAGAACTCCGACGTGCTGCCGGAGATGGAGCGCATGCTCGGCTGCTGCGGCGTCAAGGTGTTCATGGGGGCCTCGACCGGCTCGCTCCTGGTCGCCGATGACGAGGGCGTCGAGCGGGTGCTCAACGCCATTTCGCGGCGCGCGGCCTTCCACTCGGAGGACGAATACCGGCTCGAGGAGCGGCGCAGCCTGGCCGTCGAGGGTGACTGGACCAGCCACCCGGTGGTGCGTGATGCCGAGGCCGCCATCCTGTCGACCAAGCGCCTGATCCGCCTGGCCCGCAAGACCGGCAAGCGCATCCACGTCTTGCACGTGTCGACGGCGGAGGAGATGGAATACCTCGCCGATCACCGGGATATCGCCAGCGTCGAGGCGACGCCGCAGCACCTGACCCTGGAAGGGCCGGGCATCTACGAGGAGATCAAGGGCCGGGCCCAGATGAACCCGCCGCTGCGCGACGCCCGGCACCGGGCCGGGCTGTGGCGCGGCCTGCAGCGCGGCATCGTCGATGTGATCGGTTCGGACCACGCGCCGCACACGCTGGAGGAGAAGGCCAAACCCTATCCGCAGAGCCCGTCCGGCATGCCGGGCGTGCAGACCCTGGTGCCGGTCATGCTGGACCATGTGAATGCCGGGCGGCTGAGCATCGAGCGCTTTGTCGACCTGACCTCGGCCGGGGCGCAGCGCATCTTCAATATCGCCAACAAGGGCCGCATGGCGGCCGGCTGGGACGCCGACTTCACCCTGGTCGACATGAAGCGGACCGAAGAGATCACCGATGACTGGTCGGTGACCAAAACGGGCTGGACCCCGTTTGCCGGGCGCAAGGTGACGGGCTGGCCGGTCGGCACGATCATTCGCGGTCGCACCATCATGCGTGACGGCGAGCTGGTCACCGAAGGCGCCGGTGAGCCGGTGCGCTTCCAGGACACGCTTCCTAAATCCTAAGGCGCTACGCCATCCGCCGAGCCAATGACGAGAGAGACTGCCGCGTGAGCAACGATATCCTGACTGCCATCGCCCCGGGCGAGCTGATCGACAAGATCACCATCCTGCGCATCAAGTCCGAGCGCATCGAGGACGCGGCCAAGCTGGCCAATGTGCGTCACGAGCTGGACGTGCTGAACCGGACGCGCGCCGAGGCCGTCGAGGAGACAGCCGAGCTGAAGCGCCTCGATGGCGAGCTGCAGACGGTCAACGAGGCGCTGTGGGAAATCGAGGACGATATCCGCGATTGCGAGCGGGCCGGGGATTTCGGTGAGAAGTTCATCGAGCTGGCGCGGGCCGTCTACAAGACCAATGACAAGCGGGCGGCGCTGAAGAAGGAGATCAACACCCTTCTCGGCTCGGCCATCGTGGAAGAGAAATCCTACGCCGACTACTAGGCGGACAGCCAGACGGAGGGGCCGCCATGGACCGCCAGAGTTTCTACTTTTTCGACATTGACGAGAACATCCTGCACCTGCCGACGCGCATTCACCTGACCAATACGGTGACCGGTGAAGAGCGGGCCATGCGCCAGCACGAGTATGAGGACATCCGCGCCTATCTCGGCGTGCCGGGCCTGTGGGAGGACTGGGCCGATCCGCCGGCCCGGGCCTATCGCGAGTTTTCCGACGGCAAGGACCGCAATGGCGAGGAATACCTGCTGCGCGACGTGCGCCGGGCCCTCGACACCGCCAATTGGCGCGGCCCGTCCTGGGAGATTTTCAAGTATGCCGTCCTGAAAAAGCGGCCGATGGCGGTGATCACGGCGCGCCAGCACTCGCGCGAGATCATCCAGGAAGCGCTCAAGCTGATCGTCGACGCCGGCCATCTGCCGGAAGAGCCGAACCTGATCTCGATCTACCCGGTGTCCAATCCGGCGATCCGCGACGAGCTGGGCGCGCACCTGACGACGGCCGGGCTGAAGCGCGCCGCGATCCGCAAATGCGTCGAGGTCGGGCTGGACATGTTCGGCCGTGACCTGCCGCACTCCTTCGGCATGTCGGACGATGACCTGAAGAATGTCGACCTGATCACCTCGGCCATGCTCGAGTGCAAGCTGGACTATCCCGACAAGCGTTTCTTCGTCATCTCGACCAATCGCCGCCGCCACGTGAAGATGGAAATCCTGCCGCCGCACAAGGAGGAGGAAAAACTCCGCGCGGCCGAGGATGCGTATTACGGGTGATGTTTCCTCCCCTGCGTGAGCGGGGGAGCGGACGCACCGGACGAGGTCCTTCCCCTTGATAGGGAAGGTGCCCCGAAGGGGCGGAAGGGGTGAATCCCGGTGCTGGACCTGTCGGACACCCGGCTCCCACCCCCTCCGTCTCGCCGCCGACGCGGCGATCCACCTCCCCCATCAAGGGGGAGGACCTGCACCGGGCCGAGCGCCGTCACCCCTCCTCCCCGGGGAGGAGGTGCCCCGAAGGGGCGGAGGCGGGGGGAGTCCTCGGCCCTCTCCGGAAAGTGCCTGCAGCAGGAAACCCCTCTCCGGACAGACCCCGCCATTCCCCCTCTCCCTCGATCCCTCTCCCCAGGGAGAGGGAGGCTCACGCGATCATAAAATTTTTTATCCGCACTCTCAGCGACCGTCCGTGGCGGTTTTCTCAATGAAATCAGCGGGCGGTCCTTTTTTCGCCCGTTTCATCCCCACCCCCTCTGACCCGTGAGACACTTCCCCCGTCCTCGCACCAGCTCGAGGCCCGGCCTAGACAACCGGGGGGCGGGGAGAGCGGAGCTCGTCCGGGTCGGTCGGTCATGTCGGCCGGCGACCCCGGCGGGGCTGCGGGCGGCGAGGAGCGGCACTATTGGAGGACCGTTCCAGACCAGCCCGCCTTGCCAACTCGGGTCCTTCGAGGCCCGGTCAAATCTCCGCATGCGGGACGGTGTCGACGACCAGTTCTTAATTCGCAGGACGTCTGCACCGTCCCGCATCCTCATCCCGCCAGGCGGAGGCGCCGTGGCGCTATTGGTCGTGTCTCGGCACGGGGCTGGCCAGAGCGGCGGTCAACAGGGAGGCCAGGTAAACGGGCGTATGAGCCGGACTGCGAGGACAGGGAGCCATGAAAAAGCCCTCCCGTTTCAGGGAGGGCTTCTGCCTTTCTGGATCGTCGCCTCAATCGCTCCGGTGCACCGTCAGCAGCGGCACGTAGGCGGACCGGATGGCCGGGACGAGGCCGCCGAAGAAGCCGATGATCACGGCCATGATCATGCCGGCAATGATCGATCCGCCGGTGACGGCGAAGGAGAATACGACCTGGGTGAAGCCGGACCCCAGAGTGGAGGCCGAAACTCCGTTGAACAGCAGGTAGACGGCGACGGCTCCCAGCAGCCCGCCGAGCGCGGCCAGGACCAGCGACTCGATCATCGTCCCGACGGCGGCGGCGAAGCCGGAAAAGCCGATGGCGCGCAGGGTGGCGATCTCGCGCATGCGGGTGTCGACCGAGGAGTACATCGTGTTCCAGGCCCCGGCGAGGGCACCGATGGCCATGGTGATGGCCAGCGGCCAGCCGATGAATTCGATCAGCACCGCCGTGCCACCGGCCTGTCCGGCGTAGAAGTCCGGCTCCGACTGGATGTCGAGATTGAGCCGGGGCTCGGCCTCGACATAGGCCTCGACCTCCGAGATCGCCTCCGGCGAGGTCAGCCGGGCCCGCACCGACTGCACGCCGGTGCCGCGATTGTAGAGGTTCTGGATGACGTTGAGGTCGGCCCAGATCTCGCTTTCGAAGACCGAGCCGCCGGTCGAGAAGATGCCGACCACGACCCATTCATTGGAGCCCAGGCGGATGACCTGGTTGAGACCAAAGCCGTCGAACTCGCGCAGGATGGCCTCGCCGACGACCAGTTCATTGGTCCCCGGCTCGAACATGCGGCCCTGGGAAATCTCGAAGCCCTCGCGCAGGGCGAAGGCCTGCTGGCCGACCCCGCGCAGGGGCAAATTGGCCTCGGTCTGGGAAGAGCGCTTGATGCCGTCGACGATGACGTAGAGCTCGCCAGAGACCAGGGGATTGCCCTCGGCATCGCGGGCGATCCCCGGAGCCTCCTCGACCAGGCGCACCTGGGAGGCGCCGAGCCCGCTATTGAGCTCGGCCTGGGAGCCGGCGCGCAACATGACCACGGTGCTCTCCGACCCGGTGCCCTCAAGCGTCGCCTTGAAGCCGTTGGACATGGCCAGGAAGCCCAGCAGGACGGCGGTAACCAGGGCGATCGAGATCACCGTGGCGGTGGACAGTCCGGCCCGTTGGGGGATGGACCGCAGGTTCATCATCGTGACGGCGCCGATTTGCTTGAACATGTGCGCCTCCTATTGCTTGCCGAGGGCGTTGACGATCTGCACGCGCTGGGCATTGAGAGCGGGAACCAGGCCGGTGACCAGGCCG
Organism: Maricaulis sp. CAU 1757; assembly: GCF_054482675.1. Taxonomy (NCBI): domain Bacteria; kingdom Pseudomonadati; phylum Pseudomonadota; class Alphaproteobacteria; order Maricaulales; family Maricaulaceae; genus Maricaulis; species Maricaulis sp. CAU 1757. The sequence continues at coordinate 190,265 of NZ_JBTLRI010000004.1, read as the reverse complement.
AGGATGATGGCGATGACCAGGCCGGTCCAGAACACGTCCGGCGGCAGGGCGAGTCCGGGCAGGAAGGCCTTCAGGGCCTCGGCCACGACCGCCAGCATGCCGGCAGCGGCACCCAGTCCGATGAGGCCGCCAAGCAGGCTGAGCAGCACGGATTCCGCGAGCACCATGCGGAAGATGCGCGGGGCCGGGAAGCCCAGCGTCTTCATCACCGCGATCTCCTTGGTGCGCTCATTGATGGCGGTCACCAGGGTGAAGCCGACAATGATCAGGATGGTGGTGAAGGCCGAGCCGACGACGAAGAGCAGGATCAGGGCGATATTGCCGAACTGGTTGGCAAAGCCCTCGCTGAACGCCGCCTCGGTCGTGGTCTCGGTCTCGGCCGGGGAATTGGCGAACAGGGCGTCGATGTCGCGCATCACCCGGTCATTGATCGAGGCGTCGGTGGTGTTGATCACCATCCAGCCGAGCTGGTCCGTGTTGAAGCCCAGCGACTCGTTGTAATAGTCGTAGTGGAACATGGCGTAATTGGCCGGGTATTCGTCGGTGTGGCCGTCGAAGATGGCGCAGATGTCGAATTCCCAGAACGAGGTGCCGTCGGTCTTCTGCCAGATGTTGGAATTGAGCGGCACACGGTCGCCCAGCGACCAGCCGAGGATGTCGGCAATGTCCTCGCCGACGGCCAGGCAGGTCCGGTTGTTGATGAAGGCCTCGCGCTGGTCCGGTTCGAAGACCAGTTCGGGATAGGCTTCCAGCCAGCTTTCCGGGTCAACCACGAAGGTTTGTACCTGCCGCGTCGGCTCCTGGTAATAGCCGCCGAACCAGCTGGCGTGGGAGACGTTCTCGACGCCTTCCACGGCTTGCACGCGGGCCCAGTAGGCGATCGGCATGGAGACCGTGAAATTGATCCGGTTGACGGTGACCAGACGGTTCTCCGCGGCCAGGTCGGCGCCGGAATTCCACACCTTGTTGAAGGCGCCGAGGACGCCGAAGATCAGGAAGGCGATGACGATGGAGGCGATGAGAAGGATCGTCCGCAGCTTCTTGCGGAAGAGATTCTTCCGGATCAGCGTGAGATCATTCATTGCGCCGGCTCCAGCTCTTTCTCGACAAAGCGGCCCTTGTCGAGATGCAGTTCGCGGCGGGCATATTTGGCGGCCGAGGGGTCGTGCGTGACCATGATGATGGTCTTGTTCATCTTGGAATTGAGCAGCTGCAGGACTTCCAGGATCTCGTCGGCCGACTTGCGGTCGAGGTCGCCGGTCGGTTCGTCACACAGCAGCACCTGCGGGTCGGCGACGATGGCGCGGGCGATGGCCACGCGCTGCTGCTGGCCGCCGGAGAGCTGGCGCGGCCGGTGGCCCTTGCGGTCGGCCAGTCCGACGATGTCGAGGGCGGTCTGGACGCGTTCCTTGCGCTGCTTGCCGGACAGCTTGGTGAGAAGCAGGGGCAGCTCGACATTCTGCGCCGCGGTGAGGGTCGGCATGAGATTGTAGAACTGGAAGATGAAGCCGACATTCTGGGACCGCCACCTGGCCAGCTTGCCCTGGGACAGTTTGTCGATGCGGGTATCCTTGAACACCACCGAGCCGGAGGACGGCTTGTCGATGCCGCCGAGCATGTTCAGGAGGGTGGTCTTGCCCGAGCCGGACGGCCCCATGATGGCAATGAAATCGCCTTCCGGGATGCCCATGGTGAGCTCTTCGAAAATGGTGATGGATTCCTTGCCCCGCGTGTAGCGCTTCGACAGGTCGGTCAGATGATAGAGCGTTTCCACAAGCTTCCCCCTCGTTTCCCGCCAGGCGGGTGGTTATTCCACAAAGATCACGCGCGCTGCCATGTCCGGCAGGATGCGCTCGTCGCGTTCGTCAAAGGCCACGCGCACGGTGATGGTGGCGCGGGCGCGATCGGCGGTCGGGATGATGGCCTCGACATGGGCCGGGATGCGCCAGTCCGGATAGGCATCGAGGCGGGCCTCGACCTCCTGGCCCGGGGTGACCCGGCCGATCTGGCCCTCATTGACGTCGACCTCGATTTCCAGGCTTTCCATGTCGACCAGGGTCGCCACCCCGGTCCGCGTGAAGCCCCCGCCAGCCGAGGCCGGCGACAGGATTTCTCCGACTTGGGCGTTCTTGGCGATGACGACGCCACCGAACGGCGCGCGCACGACATGGCGCTCGATGAGATCGGTCTGCGAGGCGATCTGGGCCTGGATGGCGGCGATATCGGCGCGGGCGGCGGCGATCTGGGCTTCCAGGCTGTCGCTTTGCGCCTGGGCAGACGTCACCGCAGCGCGCGAGCCGATATCGCGGTCGGCCAGGGTGGCAGCGCGGGTTTGCACGCGGCGGGCCTCGTCGAGCTGGGCGGTGAGCGAGCGGATGCGGGCCGTGGCGGCCTGGCGCTGGGCCTGAAGCAGGTCCAGCTGGATGCGGGCGCGGTCATCGTCGAGCCGGGCCAGGACCTGTCCGGCTTCAACGACCGCGCCTTCCTCGACCAGAAGCTCGCGGATGCGGCCGGTGATCTCGGCGGACACGGTGGCCTGCTGGCGGGCCACGACATAGCCGGAAGCGACCAGGCCGGAGGCCCGTGCCGGAGGCGGGGCCGAGGTCGTCGTGCCGGGCGTGGATGCCGGGGTTTCGGTGGTCTGGGCGACCGGCTGGACCGGTGGCGGAGCCTCGGGCATCGGACGCAGGAACCAGCCCCCGGCGGCACCGCCGACGGCGGCCAGGATGGCAATGGTCAGCACCACGACCAGCGACGAGCCGGAGCTTTCGGTCTCGTTCTCGCGGTCGATGCTGAGCGATTCTAGTTGGCTATGACGATCCGACATGTTCTCCCCACACACCCGTCCCGATTTGGTCTTAGACCAGTCCGTGGGGATTGGGAACGGGATTGCGGCGAACGGAGTCCCGCTCCCGCAGCCGCGATCAGTCGAAATAGGCCGAGCGCATCATTTCCGACAGGTCCCTGCCGCGCAGGCCCAGGGCCCGGCGTTCGGCATCGGCCTCGGCGCCGCATCGGGTGCGGTAGCGTTGCTGGGCGCGGTAGCCGGCATTGAAGCTGTCGACCATGCGGGCGCGCAGCCGACCGTCCGACGGTGCTTCCATGTCGAGCAGTCGGACCATGCGGTTGCGCCACTGCTGGGCCTGCTCGCCCTCGCAGGCATAGGCCAGGTAGTGCAGCTCGCCGAGGGTGTGCGCGAGATAGGGCAGGGTGCGGCCGCGGTCGACTTCGTCATTGAAACCGACCGGGTCGAGGCCGGGCTTCTGGGCCGGTGCGGCGCCGGCAGCGAGGCCGGCGAGGGCAAGACTGAAAACAAGATGACGCATGACGCGGATCATGCCTTGGAATGTGGCGCGGGCAAGGCCTGTATGATGTCGCGGGCCCGATGCAGCACCTGGCGCGTGCGGTCCCATCGCGTGCGCTTGACCGCTTCTTCGAAGGGCAGGAATTCCGCGGCCGACGCATCATCGGCCGGCACCGGCTCGCCGCCGGTCCAGCGGGCGGCGAAATCGACCAGGAGGTAGTGCCAGTCGCCGGGTTGCCCGGGTTCACGCTTGCCTATGGAATCAACCACATCGATCAGGCCGACAATCTCGGCCTCGACCCCGGTTTCCTCACCCAGTTCGCGCAGGGCAGCCTCGGCGGCGGTCTCGCCGTATTCCACCTTGCCGCCGGGGATCGACCACTGGCCTTCATAGGGCGGTCGTCCGCGCTTGATGAGCAGCACGTCTTCGCCGCGGAACACGACCACTCCGGCGCCTGGCGTCGGCTGGCGCCGCGGCTGGGTTTCGCGCTCACTCATCCGTCGGAATCGTTGGCAGCGTCCGGCTCGTACTTGCCGTTGGGCGACCACAGGGCGAGTTCATTGCCGCTCGGGTCGGTGAAGTGGAAGCGCCGCCCGCCCGGGAAGTCCTCGCGGTGGACAATGGTGCCGCCGGCCTTCTCCACCCGCGCTTCCGCCGCCAGGATGTCCTTGGCCTTGAGGATGATCAGGCAGCCCTTGGCATAGGGTTTGTCCTCGAGGCGCAGGCCGCCATCCAGCCCGGCATTCTCGAAGGCGGCATAGGTGGGCCCGAAATCGATGAAGCTCCAGCCGAACGCCCCGCCATAAAAGGCCTTCGCGGCCTCCATGTCGGTCACCGGGATCTCGTTGTAGTCGATCTTCAGGATGGCTTCATTGTCGTTCACTTGGCTGTCCACCCGCCGTCCACGCTGATCCACGAGCCATTCATGTTGGCCCCGGCGTCGGAGACAAGATAGAGCAGGGCGCCGGCGAGTTGGTCATAGGTGACGAATTGCTTCGTCGGCTGGGCCGCCAGCATGACGTCGCGCACGACCTCCTCCTCGGTGATGCCGCGCGCCCTGGCCGTGTCGGCGATCTGGTTTTCCACCAGCGGCGTCTTGACGTAGCCCGGACAGATCGCGTTGCAGGTGATGCCGTCTTCCGCGACTTCCAGCGCTAGTGTCTTGGTAAAGCCCATGACACCGTGTTTTGCCGCCACATAAGCTGATTTGAACGGCGAGGCGACGAGTCCGTGGGCCGAGGCCAGGTTGACGATGCGGCCCTTGCCCTGACGTTTCATGATCGGCAGGGCGGCCTTGGCGCCGTGGAACACCGAGGTCAGGTTGATGGCCAGGATGGCGTCCCACTTCTCGGCCGGGAAATCCTCGACAGGCGAGACATGCTGGATGCCGGCATTGTTCATCAGGATGTCGAGGCGACCGAATTCGGCGTCGGCGAAGGCCACCATGTCGGCGATCTCGTCGGCCTTCAGCATGTTGGCGCCGTGATAGCGCACCTCGACTCCATGGTCCTTCGCGATGCGGGTCCGCAGGGCCTCGATGTCCTTGGCGTCGCCCAGCCCGTTGAGCACGATATTGCAGCCATTCTCGGCCAGCGCCTCGGCCATGGCAGCGCCGATCCCCGTCGTCGAGCCCGTGATGACGGCGACCTGGCCGGAGAGATCGGTTCGAATGGAAGACATGAATGACCCTTCAAGTTTGTGTCAGGGCAAGAAAGGCGAGGTTGGGGGCGCGGTCAAGCTCCGGCGGGTGCCGGCTGCGGGCGCGTGAAAAGCAGGTCATCCGGTTTCGAGCCGTCCGGCTGGTACCGGTAGCCTCCCAGGTCGAACTTCACCAGTTCATCCGGATCCTCGACGCGGTTCTCGATCACCCAGCGCGCCATCAGGCCGCGCGCCTTCTTGGCATAGACCATCAGGGCGCGCAGCTGACCGTCCTTTTCCTCCTTGAAGGTGGCGGTAATGACCCGGCCCTTCAGGGTCTTCTTGTCGACCGATTTGAAATACTCGTTCGAGGCGAGGTTGAGCACAACCGGGTTGTCGGACTGCAGCGTGTTGAGCTCGCGGGCGATGCGGTCGCCCCAGAAGTCATACAGCGTCTCGCCGCGCCGCGTGTGCAGTTTGCGGCCCATTTCCAGCCGGTAGGGATGGATGCCGTCGAGCGGGCGCAGCAGGCCGTACATGCCGGACAGGATGCGGACGTGGTCCTGGGCCCAGGCCAGGTCTTCATCGCCCAGCGAGGTGGCGTCGAGCCCGCGGTAGACCTCGCCATTGAAGGCGAAGGCCGCGGCCTTCTCGCCCGGGGCCTCGGTGTCGAAAGCCTGGAAACGGTCGCGGTTGAGGCGGGCCAGGTCATCATTGATCTTCATCATCGACTTGAGCTTGTTCAGGCTCAGCTGGCGTGTTGTCTTCGACAGGATGCGGGTTTCGTCGATGAGCGGTGGCTCGGTGAGGTCGAGATCGCGCCCGACCGGGTCGAAATTCATGTTCTTGGCGGGCGAGAGCAGAATCAGCATGGGCCACCTCCTTTGGCTGCATATTTAATGACCGCATAGCCACAGGAAAGGGCCGAGGTGTTCAGGAAATCCGAACATTCCGCGGGGGATGCTGTGGGCTAATGCGTCCCGACCCGAGCGGAGTTCTTCCGGCATGCCCCATATTAACCAGCCCGCCATGTTGCGCGCCATGTTCGACCTGTCGCTGGACCTGGTGGGCGCCGCGAGCCTGGAGGGGCGGTTCGTCACCCTCAACGAAAAGTGGGAAGATGTGCTTGGCTACGCGCTCGACGAGCTGGAGGGCGCCGAGTTCATGGGGCTGGTGCACCCGGACGACGTGCCGGCGACTGTCGAGGCCATGGCGCAACTCAGTGAAGGCGTGCCGGTCATCGCCTTCGTCAATCGCTACCGGTGCCGGGATGGTGCCTACAAGTCCATCGAATGGAGGGCACAGCCCAGCGATGACGGGAATATCTACTTCGTGGCCCGCGATATCTCCCATCGGGTCGCCCTGGAAACCCGGGTCGATGACAACAACCGGCTGATGCGTGAGGTCAGCGGGCTGTCGGGCATCGGCTACTGGGAAGTCGATGTCGTGAACGACACGATTTTCTGGGACCCGGTGGTGCGTGCCATCCACGAAGTGGACGATGATTACAGTCCCGACCTGGCGACGGCGGTGGAGTTTTATCCCGAAGACGTTCGCGACGAGGTGAACGAGCATGTCAGCAACGCCATCGAAAAGGGCGAGTCCTGGCAGTTCGAGCTTCCGCTGATCACGGCCAAGGGACGGACCGTCTGGACGCGAGCCGTGGGACAAGCGGTCTATGAAAACGGCAAGGTGGTTCGCTTGCAGGGCGGATTCATGGACATCACCGAGCGCCGCGCCATGCAGGCCGAACTGGAGCGGCGCAGCGAGGCCGCCAATGCCGCCAGCCGGGCCAAGTCGGACTTCCTGACCAATATGAGCCATGAATTGCGGACCCCTCTTCATGGCATTCTGGGCAGTGCACAACTGCTCGAAACGACCAAGCTGAAAGCCAGCCAGGCGAATTTCGTCGATGCTATCCGAAGCTCGGGAGAGACCTTGCTTGGATTGATCGAGGATATTCTCGACCTGGCCCAGATCGAGACCGGCAAGCTGTCGCTGAGCCAGAAGGACTTCTGCCTCGCTGACATGATTGGCATCGCGGCCGACAGTGTAGGCTATCTGGCCCGGGCAAAAGGTGTGGACTTCCAGGTTGATATAGACCGAAACCTGCCTCTGCGAGGGCAGGGTGACCCCAAACGGCTCGGTCAGGTGATCACCAATTTTCTGGGCAATGCGGTAAAGTTCACACCGGCCGGACGTGTCGAGTTGAAAGCTTTCGCGATTGGCCAGGACCGGTTGCGGGTCGAGGTGAAGGACACTGGCCCCGGGCTGTCAGCCGTCGATGTGGAGCGAATTTTCGAACGCTTCCAGCAAGTCGAGCATACGGCGGAAGTCGGCGCCACGGGCGCCGGCCTGGGTCTGGCCATCTCCAAGGAAATTGTCGAGCTGGCCGGTGGGCAGATCGGCGTCGACTCGATCGCTGGCGAAGGGGCTACCTTCTGGTTCGAGGTGCCGATGGCATTCTCCGCGCATGGTCAAGCAGAGCATAACGATCTGTCGGCACCCAGCGTTATCGAACGCCACTACAAGATCCTGGTGGTGGATGACGTTGCCACCAATCGCATGGTTGCCAGTGCGGCATTGAAGCGGGCCGGTTGCCAGATCGAGACCGCCAATGACGGTGCTGCGGCGCTCGACTGGCTGGAGGTCGACAGGTTTGACGCTGTGCTGATGGATATCCAGATGCCCGGCATGGCAGGCGATGAAGCGATCCGGCGCATCCGGGCCAGCGAGGCCGACTATTCGAGCTTGCCGGTTTTCGTCATGACCGCGGATGCCACCAAGGATGCGGCGCACCGCTACGCCCAGATCGGGGCTTCCGGGTATCTGACCAAGCCGCTTCGCTTCAACGAGATGTTTGATGCGCTCGACGCGGTGCTGGCGCCGCGCAGTTTCCGCCGGGCCGGCTGACCGCGCGACCGGGCCGGACCGTGCCACGGCGCGGGCAACCAATCGGGCCGACCCGCGTTACCTCTGGCATGAGCAGCCCACATCTCTACGCCATCCACCTGACCGGGCCGCAAACGGCTTTCGACCTGTCCCAGTTCGACGACGCCTGCCAGCTCGGCGAAACGCTTTTTCTGGTGCGCTCTGGAGGCAGTCGCTCGGATGTCTATCACGCGGTCAAGCAGAGCTGTACGCCAGACAGCCTTTTCGTCGCCCGCGTCAAGGGCAAGCCGAAGTTCAAGGGGCTCGCCGACGGCGCCCTCAAATGGCTGCGTTCATTCGACTGAAGGTGCAAACAGGACGCGCGGATTCATGATGCCCCGGGGGTCGAGTGCCTGTTTGATGGCCCGCATGACCGCAACGTCGACCGGTTTGCGGCGAGCCAGTTCGCCGCGCTTCAATACCCCGATGCCATGCTCCGCCGAGATCGAGCCGCCATATTGGTCGACCCGGTCATAGACCATTTCGGAAATGGCGGCGGCCTGACCGAGGATGGCGTCCTGCGCATCGGTCGAGCGCGGTGCCACGTTGAAGTGGACATTGCCGTCACCGACATGACCGAAGGCGATGATGTAAGCGTCGGGGAAGGCTGCTTCGACCGCCGCCTGGGTTTCGGTCATGAAGGCGGGCATGCGGGACACGGGAATCGAGACGTCATGCTTGATCGCCTTGCCATGGGCCCGTTCGGCCTCCGCGATGCTCTCGCGTAAATGCCAGATATCGCGGGCCTGCTGCTCGCTCTCCGCGATCGCGGCATCGTGCAGCAATCCGGCTTCCAAGCCCTGGCCGAGGGCGTCTTCAAGGGTTTCCCGGGCCCCCTCGCTGCGCCCGAAACTCATTTCGCAGACCACGTACCAGGGGTGGGCTTCGCCCAACGGGTCGCGGCTGCCAGGCAGGTGTTGCAGCACCAGTTCGAGGGCGCGGCGCGGCATCAGCTCGAACGCCGTGACAGCGCCGCCTGAAACATTGCGCGCAAGGCCCAGAAAACGCACCGCGGCGGCCACGTCCTCGAGCCCGATGAAGGCGATCTCCCGGCGCCGCGGCCGCGGGTGAAGCTTGAGAGTGGCCGCCGTGATAATCCCGAGCGTGCCCTCAGCGCCGATCAGCAACTGCTTGAGGTCATAGCCAGTATTATCCTTGCGCAGGCCGGTCAGCCCAGACCAGACTGTGCCGTCCGGCAGCACCGCCTCGAGACCGAGCACCAGATCGCGCATCATGCCGTAGCGCAGCACGTGCACGCCGCCGGCATTGGTCGAGATCAGGCCGCCGATGCGGGCCGAGCCCTGCGAGCCAAGCGAAAGCGGGAACAGGCGGTCATTGTCGGCTGCCAGCTGCTGCAGGCTTTCCAGGATGCAGCCGGCCTCGACAGTCATGGAATCATTGTCGACATCGAATTCGCGCACGGCGGTCATGCGGGCCAGGGAAACCAGCACTTCGCCCTGGGGCGTGGCGGCACCGCACAGCGAGGTATTGCCGCCCTGCGGCGTGATGGCGATGCCGGACGCATGGCACAGGGCGACGATCTCGGACACTTCGGCGGTGCGCGCCGGTTTGAGCAGAAGCGGGGACCGGCCCTGGTAACGGCCGCGCCAGTCCGCCAGCAACGGTGCCAGTTCGTGTGCATCCTCGCTCCACCCCTTTGGGCCGACGATCTGCTTGAGGCGGTCCGACAGATCGGCGGGCAGTCCGTTGGTCATGCACGGGCATCCGGGCTGTCGGCCGATACGGGCCGCGGGGCGGCGGCGCGTTTCAGCCGGTCATTGATGGCTTCTCCGAGGCCCTCCTCCGGGATCGGCGCGACGGCTATGCGACGGGCACCGCGCGAGTCGAGCTGGCGCAATGCGGCGAACAGATTGGCCGCCGCCTCGTCGAGATCGCCGGCGGGCGAGAGGTTGAAATCGCCATCGATCCTGCCGAAGCCGAGCAGGAGTTCGCCATCCTCGCGGCTTTGCGCATTAAGGCGGATCTCGGCGGCGGGCGCGTAGTGGCTGGCCAGCTGACCGGGCGAAACCGGCTGCTCGGAGGCTTCCGGCCGGCCCAGCGGACCCGTCACGGTGATGATGCGGGCGCGGTCGAGGCCGCCCGGACGCAACAGGCTGACCTTGTCACCGAGCAGTCCGACAACGGTTGATTCAACACCGACCTCGCAGGGACCGCCATCAAGGATGAGGTCGACCTTGTCGCCGAGATTGTGGGCGACATGCTGGGCCGTGGTCGGGCTGACCGTGCCCGACGGGTTGGCGCTCGGCGCGACCAGCGCCCCGTCGAAGGCTTCCAGCAGCGCCTGCGCCACCGGGTGATCGGGGCAGCGGATGGCCACCGAATCGAGACCGGCATTGGCCAGATCGCAGATCGGCGCGTCCGGTCGTTTGGGCAGGACCATGGTCAGGGGGCCCGGCCAGAAAGCCTCGGCCAGCTTGGCCGCCATGTCCGGCCAACCGGCCAGGCGCCAGGCGGTTTTCGGCCCTGACACGTGGGCGATCAGCGGATTGAATCGGGGCCGGCCCTTGGCCGCATAAATGCGGGCCACGGCCTTTGGATTGGCCGCATCGGCCGCCAGTCCGTAGACGGTTTCTGTGGGCATGGCGACGAGCCCGCCTCCGCGCAGAATGTCTGCGGCTTCGGCGATTACGTCGGGTTGGTCGGCGGGTTTCACGGGTGCTGTCATGGCATTGAGCTAAGCCCATGAGTGAGGTGCTGCAACCCCGCCAGCCGGGTTATTGTGCCGCGTCGGCCTCGATATGCATCTGCACGCGGACCTCTGCGGCGGCCGCGCCCCAGCTCGAAGCGCCGATGCCGAAGTCTGCGCGGGTGATGTCGAGATGGCCGTCGGCGACGGCACGGTCGCCATTGATTGCGAGGGTGAAGGGCAGCTCGGCCGGGCGCGACTGGTCACGCAGGGTCAGGGTGCCGCGGGCGAGATAGCCGTCGGCCGTGGCCTCGATGCTGTCGGACACGAAACGGGCCGCTGCGTGGGAGGCCGGTGCCAGACCAGCCTCGGATCGCATGGCGCTGTCGATCTCGCCGTTCCCGGTCGCTCCGCTGGCGGTCATCACCGCGGCTTCGATCGAGGCGGTTGCGAGATCGGCCGGATCCAGCGTGATGTCGGCCTGCCAGGTTTCGAAGCGACCGTTGATCTCGCTGCCCAGAGCCGTGGTGACGAAGGTGACCGAGCTGGCCGCGCGATCGACGACCCAGTCCTGGGCCAGGGCGGGGGCGGACAATGTGGCGGCGCTCAGCAGGGGCACCAGAAGGGTTCGGATCATGGTTTGCCTTTCAGGACCGGGATCATGCGGCCGAGCAGGCCGTCGCGATCCATGAATTGGTGTTTGAGGGCCGCGCCGACATGCAAGGCGAGCAGGCTCAGAATGGCCCAGCCGCCCGCCCCGTGGATGCTGCCGGCGATCTCCTGCACGCTGTCGCTCTGTGGCACTGGCAGGCGTGGCAGAACAAGGTCGGGATTGTTCAGCAGCCAGGACGGCTGGTCGGAGGCCGACGCGGTAATCCAGCCCATCAGCGGCATGCCGATCATCAGGGCGTAAAATGCCCAGTGCGTGGCCGTGGCCGCCACTTTCTCCCAGCTCGTCATGTGCGCGGGCAGGGGCGGCGGCATGTGGGTGAGGCGCCAGCCGAGCCGGACCAGGCTCAGCACGAGGACAGTGAGGCCCGCGGTCTTGTGCCAGTTATAGGCCTGGCGGACTTCGTCGAGACTGGCCTCTCCGGCGAACAGGGCGTCGCGCAGATCCTCCATGGCCCAGCCGTAGAACACCAGCGAGACCAGGAAAACAGCGATCACCCAGTGCAGGATGATGGCGATGGTCGTGTAAGTCCCCGATTCAGCGCGCATGGCCGTCCTCCCTGACGAATTCGCTCTCGATGTGGATGCGGACCTCGCGTCCGACGATGGGCGGCGGCACATTGCCAACGCCGAACTCGCTGCGGTCGATGACGAGATCTGCGCTGAAACCGATCATGTCCTGTCCGGTCAGCGGATTGGCCAGACCACCATTGAAGCGCGTCTCGATGACCGCGGGCCGGGTGCGCCCGCGCAACGTCAGCAGGCCGCTGACCTGGCCGAAATTCTCACCGGTGATGTCGACACGCTCGGCGGTGAAACGGATCCAGGGATGGGTCTCTGCGTCGAACCAGTTGGCTGCCAGGTCGGCGTCGAAATCGGCGTCCCCGGTGGACACCGAAGCGGCGGCGATGCGGGCATCGAGACGGGCCTCGCCCGGGCGGTTCGGGTCGAAATCGAGCTGCGCCTCGGTCACGTCGAAACGGCCGGTATAGTCCGACAGGCCGAAATGCGAGACCCGCCAGACGACGCTGGTATGGGCCGGGTCGAGGCGCCACTGGCCGGCCGGCAGCCGGGCAGGGTCCGTGGTGGTGGTCAGGCAGCCGCCCAGCGCGAGGCTGACGGCCAGCAGGATGACGGAGGGCCAGGTAAGACGCATGGCACAGATATGGACCGGTGCGCGTTGTGCGCAAAGCGCTGATCGGGCCGTGCGACGATAAAACACTGTTTCCGGTCTCGCAAAAACGCGCGTGCGAGGTATGTTCCTCGCCATACCAGATGGAGGTCACGCATGAGCTATCGCGCACCGGTCGAGGATTTGCGGTTTGCCCTGGAGGAAGTCGCCGCGTTCGAGGGATTGAAGGCGACGGGTGCCTTCGACGACCTGAGCGCCGAGCTGACGGCGGCGATCCTCGAGGAAGCCGGCAAGCTGGCCAGTGACGTTCTGGCGCCCCTCAACTGGGTGGGCGACCGCGAGCACTGCAAGCTGAAGGACGGTGTGGTGACCACGCCGACCGGCTTCAAGGACGGCTATGCGCAGTTCGTCGAAGGTGGCTGGCAAGGGTTGCAATTCCCGCAGGCGGTGGGTGGCATGGGGCTGCCGCGGGCGCTTGGCGTGGCGGTGCTGGAAATGTTCCAGAGCGCCAATCTCGCCTTCGGTCTCGGCCCGATGCTGACTTACGGCGCCATCGAGGCGCTGATCGCGCACGGTTCGGACGAGCAGAAGGACTACTACCTGCCGCGCCTGATCACCGGTGAATGGTCGGCTACGATGAATTTGACCGAGCCGCAGGCCGGCTCCGATGTCGGGGCGCTGCGCACCAAGGCGGAGCCCAATGGCGATGGCAGCTGGTCGATCTCGGGCCAGAAAATCTACATCACCTGGGGCGAGCACGACTGCGCGGACAATATCATCCACCTGGTCCTCGCGCGCACGCCGGGTGCCCCGGAAGGCACCAAGGGCATCTCGCTCTTCATCGTGCCGAAAATCCTCGACGACGGCACGCGCAATGACCTTCAGGCCATCGGCCTGGAGGACAAGATGGGCATTCACGGCTCGCCGACCTGCACCATGGAGTATGCCGGCGCCAGGGGGTGGCTGATCGGTGACGAGAATGCCGGCATGCGGGCGATGTTCACGATGATGAATTCGGCCCGCCTCAATGTCGGCCTGCAGGGCGTCGCCATTGCCGAACGCGCCTTCCAGCAGGCCCACGACTTCGCCAAGGAGCGCAAGCAGGGCCGGGCCGTCGACCAGGACGGGCCGGGGCCCCACGCCATCATCCACCACCCCGACATCCAGCGCACCCTGGCATCGATGAAGGCGCGCATCGAGGCGGCCCGGGCGATCTGCATCTCCTGCGCCGTGGCCAGCGACATGGCCGAGTTCGCCGAGGATGAGGAGGAGCGTGCCTGCTTCAAGCGACGTGAGGACCTGCTGACCCCGATTGCCAAGGCCTGGGGCACCGATATCGGCGTCCAGGTCGCCTCGGACGGGATCCAGGTGCATGGCGGCATGGGCTATATCGAGGAGACCGGCGCGGCGCAGCACCTGCGCGATGCCCGCATCACGCCGATCTATGAAGGCACCAACGGCATCCAGGCCATCGATCTGGTTGGCCGCAAGCTGTCGATGCACGGCGGCAAGGCGTTCGACGAGCTCTATGCCGACATCGAGCAAACCATCGAGAGCTGCCTGACCTCGAGCCATCCAGACCTGCCACCGCTGGGCGAGCGGCTGCGCGACAGCCTCGATGCGCTCAAGGAGGCCGCCGACTGGCTCAAGGACAGCGAGGCGGCCGACCGGCTGGCCGGGGCGACACCTTTCCTGACATTGGCTGGCGAGACTGTTGGCGGCTGGCTGCTGTGTGTCGGTGCGGTGGCGGCGCGGCGCCGGCAGAAGGAAGATATCGGCGACCCGGCCTTCGCGGCGCGGCGCATTGCGCTGGCCAATTTCTTTGCCGAAGCGGTGATGACCCTGGCCCCGTCGCGCGTCGATGACATCACCATGGGCGCCGACATGATCGAGGAATGCGGCTTCGGTCTAGACTGAGCGGGCGACAGGCAAGGCGGCTGAGGGCCACCCATATTCCATCCGTTTCCCCCGCCTGCATAGCGGGACCTCGAACCGTTTGCGGGCGCAAGGGGGGGCGGTGCAGGGCTTACCCGTCGTCGCGCGGAACAGGCGGCGAACCCTGCCACGACATGGCCATTGAGCCCTCGTCGGTGGCTGAGAAGACGACATTCGCGTTGAGGGCGCGGCTGTAGAAGTGCAGCGGGCCGAGGCTGACAAATTCAGTAAAATCCCCCCAGTTTGCCGCCATCGACAGGGTGTCGCCTTCAGCGCGGACACGAACAAAGAATTCCGGTCCGAACGGATAGTGGCCGGTCAGGTGATGGATCGGCCCGTTGTGGCTGGAAGGCGCTCCCCCGCCGTATTCGCGGAGTGGATCGAGCATGGTCTCACCGCGTGAATATCTGCCCAGATCTCCCCGGACGAAGCGGGTAATCCAACTGTTCTGTGGCGACAGAACGGCGGAATAGAAGTTGGTGCCCGAGCGGAATTGGATATCGGCAGAGCCGCCGACAAAGCGACCATCATGGGCGATTACAAGACCCTCGTCGCTGTCATAGCGGGCCAGACCCAGCGCATAATCGTGTTCGGATTCGGAAAGGGCGGCCTCCAGTCGGTCGCGGGCCAGCACCTCGCCGGAAAACAGCGCCTCCAGCCAGATCGCCATGTCGCTGGGGGTGGTGACGATTGTCGCGGCGCCCTCGAACCAGTCCGGGTGCGCCGGCAGTGCCGGCGTGAAGGCCTGGCCCCCCGACGGTTCCAGGCCGGGCGTGTCTCTGTAATCGGTCGGGGAGGTGGCATGGGTGTCGGCCATACCCAAAGGCTCAAAAAGGTAGGCTTGCAGAAGCTCCGGGAAAGGGCGTTGCATGTGGCGTTCGAGCGCGATCGCCGCCAGTCGCCAACCCAGATTGGAATATTCATAGGCCGAGCCGGGTTCGAAGCGCGGTCCGTGCGCACTGATGAGCGCCAACATCTCCATGTCCGAGACTGGCCCGTCGCGTCCAGCCGTATAGAGCGGGAAGCGGTCATGGTTGGGCACTCCGCCGGTATTGCCGAGCAGGTGCATGAGCGTCAGGGAGTCGAAACCGACCAGTTCGGGCAATTGATCGACCACTTTGACGTTGAGGTCGAGGCTGCCCCTGGCAGAGAGCTGCAGCGCCAGCATGGCGGTCATGTGTTTGGCGACCGACGCCAGCTGCATCCCGCTGTCCGGGCCCAAGGCGTGCCCGTCTGCGCCCGTTCCAACACACCGGATTGTCGCCGCTTCCGACAGGCGACCCGTGACAACACAGGACCCATACCCGGCCTCGTCCCGGAGGCGCTGGAAATAATCAGAGACATCGTCGGCCGCGGCTGTCGGCACGAGCAGGCCAATCAGGAGGGAGGCGCAGGCGATTCTCGCCAGTTTCAGGGCTGTCGGCATGCGCGGCTCCGATCTGTCGGGGCGCCGTGTCGGCACCCGGTTCGTGGAAGCTGTCTAGGCTACTCCGCCTGACAACACTGGAGGCATAAAGTTTGGTAATGCTGGCCTGGAGCCGCCGAAGCTCAGACAGCAGGTTGCGGGGCGATTGTGTAGCGGTCCCAATAGCCGTCGGCGGGGGCGATCTGTTCAACGATGTCGACCCAGAGGCCGGACGGATCGTGGAAACCGAAGCGTTTCTGGCCGAAGGGCTCGTCGCGCAGGTCATAACTGATCGGCACCTGGCGTTGCAGCAGCTTTTCGTACGCGGCCTCGGCGTCCTCGACCTGGACCTCCCAAGTCATGCCGAGACCGGAAAAGGTTTCGGCGCCGGGCGGGGCGGAGGGGTGGTCCGGCGTCATGAAGGCCAGCGAGGCGGTCTGCTCGGCATTGTGCAGCCAGACGAACCAGCTCGAATCGAAGCCAACCTGGAAGTCCATGAGCCCGGTCCAGAAGTCGCGGCAGGCAGTCTTATCCGGAGTCACGACGAGTGGGTAGCTGTCGACGATGCGCATGGTTTGTCTCCAAAGTTTCGAGAGGCGTGACGCAAAAACAGACAAACTATCTGTTGATCTTTGGTAGAAACAAACAGACAGTCTGTCAATTAAATTCGGGAGGCGACACCGTTGAGAAATTCCCAGAGATCAGAGCAAACCATCGGACGGCTGGTCAGCGCCGCTCGGTCCCTGTTTGCCGCGCACGGCTATGCCGGCACCGGGACCGAAGCGGTGCTGGAGCTGGCCGGGGTGAAGCGCGGGGCGATGTATCACCATTTCCGCGACAAGGCGGCCTTGTTCGAGCGCGTTTGCCACGATGTGTCCGAGGAGGCGGCCGAGGCGATCCGACAGGCGGTGGGGCCGCAGACCGACGGTATGGAGGCGCTGGTGACCGGCTCGCAGGCTTGGGTGGGGGCGATGATCCGGCCGGACGCCAGTCGTATCGTGCTGGTTGACTCGCCGACGGTGCTGGGCCCGCAGGGCGCGGCGCAGATTGACCGGGAGACCGGGGGGCGCCTGCTGCAGGAGGGCCTAGAAGCGGCGCTAGCCAGCGGCGCCATCCGCTTTGACGGCCAGCCGGACCTGTTGTTCGCCATGGTCAACGGAGCGCTCAACGGCCTCGCCTTGAGCCTCGCCATGGCGCCACAGCCGGATGCCGCCTGGCAGCAGGCCGTCCGGGGATTGTTCGAGCGCTTCGCGGCCGTGTGAGGGGGCTAAGGGCGTCTGGCCTGTGCGCGGCGGCAGGATGCCGAAAAACCCGTCTGGCGCGCATTGATAACCTGCCAGCCAGCGGACCTCAGGGAAATTCCAAGTCATGGCCTTTTTTTGGGCGCCGTTGGGCGGGCATTCGCCTCGAGTAGGAATTCCCCTGAGGCGTCATCTCGGCAAGAGATGAATGGGGCGTGCCCCGCACGCTGACTAGCGAGCTTGCCTGTTGCCTGAAAGCTGAAGGTGGCCAAGCCTTGATGCCGTCTATTGGCTGGTCAGATCCAGAACGTCCGCGGATCGGCGATGGGCTGGCCGTCGATGAGCTTCAGGAGGCCGACGACGGCGCGGATGAGGAGCCAGAGCCAGAGCAGGAGGAAGCCGACAAAGCCGATCAGGACAACGGTCAGGATACCGAAGACGATGACCGAGATGAGGCTGATCCAGAATGTGCGGATCTGGAAGGTGTAGTGGGCCTGCAGCCAGGCCGGGGCGTTCTCGCGGCGCACATAGGCGATGATCACCGCGATGATGCTGGTGAACCCGATGATATTGCCGATCAGGTAGAGGACGTAGTTGAGGCCGGCGAGCAGGCGCTCGTCGCGGTCGGCGGCGGAGGGCACGGTGTCGGGCGTCGTGGCGGCGGTGCCGCCATTGGTTCCTGACGGATCGTCGCCGCCCGGATGCTCAGTGGTCTGGTCAGTCATGATGTGCAGGTCTCCCCATAGGTTGGAGGCAGTTTTCCAGACTGTCGGTGATTTGGCCATGGGGAAGACGGGCGGACGAGTCCCGCTGGCGCCGGGCCGGCCGGGTTTGCGACCCTGAAGCCACGGCGGAGCTGAAAATGCTGTCATGCGGGTCCGCGGTGCTTGGTTGCCCGGCGATTTCGACGTATGCCGGAGTTTTAGGGCGTTTGTGCGGATTGGGTAGCGTGATCAGGCGTTGGTTGAACGAATATGGCGCGACGGTCGCGCTGTTCGGCGGACTGGCCGGCCTGGTGGTCTATCTCGGCGCCGGGCGTGTAGCCGGCTGGACCCTGGCTTATCCGCTGGGTCTGGTCATCGTGCCGTTGTTCGCGCTGCCGGCGCTGGCGGTGGCCTGGATGTACCTCCAGGCGGGGCCGTATCACGGCTATGAGGACGGCACCACGAGTGGCATCCGACGCGGCGAGGGAGACGAGGCATGAGTCTGACAGTGACGATGGCGGACAATATTCCGGGCCGTGACATCGAGGCGACGCTGGGCATTGCCCGCGGCAATGTCGTGCGGGCGCGCTTCTTCGGGCGCGACTTCATCGCGGGGCTGCGCAATCTGGTCGGCGGCGAAGTGCCGGAGTACACCAAGCTGCTGTCCGAGGCACGCGAGCAGGCGCTCGACCGCATGGTGCGCCATGCGGAAAGCCTGGGCGCGGACGGCATTGTCACGGTTCGCCTGGCCACATCTTCGGTGATGGAAGGTTCGGCGGAAATTCTTGCTTACGGAACGGCGGTCAAACTGAAATGAGTACGATGATGAAGCGACTGGCCGGCCGGGCGGCGGACGAGATCATGGAAACCCTCCGCTTCGTGGCCGGGGTGGTTGGCGTTTGGCTGGGCCTGGTGACGTTCGGTTTCGCGGCTTTCCACATTCCCTCCGAAAGCATGCAGCCTTCACTGGAGGTGGGCGACCGGGTGCTGGTGTCCAAATGGGCCTACGGCTATTCCCGCCACTCCCTGCCGCTGGGGATCGGTTACCTGCTGCCGGACAGCTGGGACGCGCGCCTGGCCTGGCACAATCCGCAGCCGGGAGACGTCGTGGTGTTCCGTGACGAGCGGCAATCTCCGCCGCGCAATCTGATCAAGCGCGTGATCGGCGTCGAGGGCGATATCATCGAGGTGCGCGAAGGTCGGCTCTAC
This sequence comes from Maricaulis sp. CAU 1757, assembly GCF_054482675.1. NCBI lineage: Bacteria > Pseudomonadati > Pseudomonadota > Alphaproteobacteria > Maricaulales > Maricaulaceae > Maricaulis > Maricaulis sp. CAU 1757. The sequence continues at coordinate 171,449 of NZ_JBTLRI010000004.1, read as the reverse complement.
CTGAATGGCGAAGCCGTGCCGCGCCTGCTCGACGAGGTGCGCACCTATCGTGACCATCCGCGCGAGATGCGGGTCACAGTGACCCATTACAACGAGGTCCTGCCGAACGGACGCGAGCATTCGATCTACGAGCAGAGTGATTATGACGAGCTGGACGATTTCGGACCGGTGACGGTGCGTCCGGGCACGGTCTTTGTTATGGGCGACAACCGCGATGCCTCGCGCGACAGCCGCGCTGTCGGGGGGCCGGGTTTCGTGCCGCTGGAGAATGTCGTGGGACGCGCCGAAACGGTGCTGTTCACGCTGGAACGCTGCCGCGAGGAGGCGGGGCTCTACTGTCCGAGCGGGCGGGTCTGGCGCGGGCTGTGATGGCGCACTAGTCTCCTGCCAGACAAGCAAGCGGGAGACATGGCCATGAGCCTCAAGGACAAGACGATTTTCATCACCGGGGCGAGCCGCGGTATCGGGTTGGCCATCGCCGAGCGCTGTGCTCGGGACGGGGCCAACATCGTCATCGCCGCCAAGTCGGACCGCAAGCATCCCAAGCTGGAAGGCACCATCCATTCCGCAGCCGAGGCCGTGGAGAAGGCCGGTGGCCAGGCCCTTGCCGTAAAGTGCGACATCCGCGAGGAGGCCGAGGTCGAGGCCGCGGTGGAGGCGGCGGTACAGCGGTTCGGCGGCATCGACGCCGTGATCAACAATGCCTCGGCGATCTATCCGCGTGGCACGGTCGACGTGCCGATGAAGCGCTATGACCTGATGCACGGGGTCAATGGCCGCGGCACCTTCATGACAACGCAGAAATGCCTGCCTCACCTGATGAAGGCGGACAATCCGCACATTCTTGCCCTGGCCCCGCCGCTGGACATGCGGGCGATGTGGTTCGGGCCGCACGTCGCCTACACCAGCGCCAAGTACCAGATGAGCCTGTGCATCCTGGGCTGGGGCGAGGAGTTCAAGGGCAAGATCGGCGCCAATGCAATCTGGCCGCGCACGGCCGTGGCGACGGCGGCGATCTCCAACGTGCTGGCCGATGAAGCGGCCATGAAGAGTTGCCGCAAGCCGGAAATCCTCGCTGACACGGCCTATGCCGTGCTCAACAAGCCGGCGGCCGAATTTACCGGCAATTTCCTGATCGACGATACCTTCCTGTGGGGCGAGGGCGAGCGTGACCTGGACCAGTACAGCTATGACAAGGACGTGGCCCTGTTGCCCGACTTCTTCGTGCCGGACGATGTGGAGGCACCTCCCGGGGTCAGGATCATGGATGTGCAGCTGGGGCACTGATCGAGGGGCACCCACAGCGCGTCACTGACAGAGGGGTGTGATGGCGGACACGGTCGAAAGGCACGAATTCGATTCAATTCGAACATTCCTGCCAAGGCGATCTTAGAATCTTTCTGGGAAACCTATCGCCGTCGTCCGAAGCGGCCAGCCCGGGCGATACCTCTAACGATCACGAGGCCTCCATGTCCGCTGCCCCACTACCGCATTCCCCTGACGCCGGCGAAGATGACATCCCCGCCGTCGAGGCCGAACTTCTCGAAGGGTCCGGTCGGCGCGCCCACCAGCGCGTGCCGCTGCGACTGTTGGGAACCTACCGGCCGGCAGACGGTGTGTGGACCGCGTGTCGCCTGTGCGACGTGTCACCGGGCGGGGCGCGCCTGCAAGCCTCGAGCCTGCCTCAGGTCGACGAGAAGGTGGTGCTGGATATCCCGGCCTTCGGGCAATTGCCCGGTCGGGTCGTGCGGCTTGGCGATGGCGAGTTCGCCATCCGCTTTACCGGTGATGGCAATGTCCGCGCCATGGCGTCGCATATTGCCCGCAAGGCCAATCGCGATGCCCTCGGCGAGAGCGATCGCCGCGACGGTCCGCGCGAGCCAGTCAATGAGGTGCGCACGGCGCGCTTTTCGGACGGCAGCGAGAGCGAGGTGCGCCTGGTCAATCTGTCGATCCACGGCGCCTGCTTCCAGTCCGAGCGGTCGCTGGAAGAGGGCGAGCAAGTCGAGATCGGTGATCTGACGGGCGAAGTCGTGCGCGTGCGTGGCGACCAGTTCGCGGTGCGCTTCGACCCGCCGGCCTGACGCCGGATCACGGATACGCAAGCGCGCTCGCGAATTGTGCTTGCAAGTTTCGAAAAATCGTCAATATGGCAGCTGGAGCGTCGCACTCTGCGCCCGGGCCCGAGCGGCCCGGCGCCCTGCTTTAGCCCGCCGTCGACGCGGCCGGCCGGAGTGAATGGCCATGCTTCTGGTCGACACCTATCTCTTGCCCAGCCCGATCGAGGGGCTGGGCGTTTATGCCAGTGATTTCATCGCCCGGGGCACCCGGGTCTGGGTCCTTGACCCGCAGGCCGACATCATCCTGCCCGCCGACGCGGTAGCCGAGCGGCCGACCGTGTACCAGGACTATATCCGTCGCTATGCCTATTTCGACGCCACGCTGGACGCTTACCTGCTGGACGGCGACCACGCGCGTTTTCTCAATCACAGCGATGATCCAAACCTCGATTTCTCGGCCCCGGACGGCAGCGGTACGGCCAAGCGGGACATCCAGGCGGGCGAGGAGATCCTGTGCGACTACAGCCAGTTCATGTCGGACGTGGTGCTGCTGCCGGCGCGCCGGGTTCAGGCTTCGTCCAGCATCGCGGCCTGACAGCGAGGGAGGCGGGGGCTAGCGGAACGGCGCGCTCTTGGTCAAGTTGTGGGCCATGAAAACCACGATCTTCGACAGCCCCGCCTCACGCCTGCACCGGGTGCCGGACAATCACCCCGAGAGCGTGGCCCGCTACGAGGCGGTTCGCAAACGCCTGCTCGAGCTGGCCGGGCCGGAATGGTGTCAGGCCGAGCCCGCCCCGGTCGAGGCGCTGGCGCGCTTTCACACCGTCGAGCATGTCGACCGGGTGCTGACCATGTGCGCCCAGGCCGGCCCGGACCGATGGGGCTTCCTGTCGCCGGACACAGCCGTGACCGAGCGCTCGGCGACAGCGGCGCTGGGGGCAGCGGGGGCAGCGCTGGCCGCGGTGGACAAGGTCATCGGGGACGGGCAGGGGGCGGCATTCTGCCTGGCCCGCCCGCCCGGCCACCACGCCGAACCCGACCGGGCCATGGGGTTCTGCCTGTTCAACAGCATCGCCGTGGCCGCCTGTCACGCGCTGGATGTGCATGGGCTGGCCAATGTCGCCATCATCGATATCGACGTGCACCACGGCAATGGCACGCAATGCCTGGCCGAGCGCGACGAGCGGGTCTTCTTCGGCTCGCTGCACCAGCACCCGCTCTATCCGGGCTCCGGGGCGGCTGGCGAGACCGGGCTGAACGGCAATGTCGTCAATGTGCCGCTGCCGGAGGACACGGACGGGCCGGCCTGGCGCACCGCTTTCAGCGATCTTCTGCTGCCGCGCCTGCGCGAATTCCAGCCGGCGCTGATCCTGGTCTCGGCCGGTTTCGACGCGCATCGGGCTGATCCGTTGGGAGGATTTGGGCTGGACCATGCGGACTTCGCGTGGGCCGTGACGCAACTGGCTGGCATTGCCGACGAATTTGCGTTCTCGCGGCTTGTTTCCGTGCTGGAGGGCGGATACGACTGCCCGGCGCTGGGTCAGGCCGCCCATGACTATGTCGAGGCCCTGGTCCGGGCCTGATGTCCTTCATGTGGGGCGAGTAGCGACAGGGCGCGCGGTCCGGCAGTTACCTCTCCGAGCGGCGAACCGAGATGCCATCCGACACCCGATCCATCATGCAGCCCGGTTCGATCATCATCGCGCGCCACGGCCAGCCGGAAGCCAATCGCGAGGCGATACTGACCTGGCGGCAGTATGAGGACTGGTGGGACCATGAATACCAGCCGGCGCGCCTTGTGCCGGGCCAGGTGCCGCCGCCGGAACTTGTGCGCTATGCGTCCGAAGCGTCGACCCTGTTTGCCAGCACGCTGCGCCGTGCGGTGGAAACGGCGGAGACCATCGCGCCCGGCCGCGACCTGATCTTCGATCCATGCTTTGTCGAGGCCGAATTGCCGCCGCCGCCGATGCCCGGAAAATACATGGCCAAGCACTGGGGCGTGTTCGCGCGGTGTTCGTGGTGGATGGGCCTGTCGCGGGGCCGGGAGAGCCGGGTCGACGCGGAAATGCGCGCCGATGCAGCGACCGAGAAACTGATCGCCGCGGCGGCGGCCGGGCCGGTTGTGCTGTGCGCCCATGGCTGGTTCAACCGCATGATCCGCCCGAGCCTGCGGGGCCGCAACTGGTACTGCGTCGAGGACCGGGGCGACATGTACTGGTCCTGGCGACGGTATGAGTTCAGGCCGGTCTGAAAACCGGCAGTGTGCCGCATTGCCGAGGTCGGCAGCGCTTCCTATGCTGCTGCGAGATACGGAGTAGAATGACCATGTCCAACACCGCGCAAGATCCGATCGAGGAGCTCAGCTTCGAGCAGGCTCTGGCCGAGCTGGAGCGCATCGTGCAACAGCTGGAGTCGGGCGAGGTGGAGCTGGAGAAGTCGATCGCCATCTATGAACGCGGTGCCGCCCTGAAGGCGCATTGCGACGGCAAGCTGAAGAATGCGGAGCTGAAGGTCGACAAGATCGTGCGCGGCGAGAACGGCGAGCTGGAAACGCAGCCGGCGGGGCTCGACTGATGGGCGAGGTCTCGCGGTGACCCCCTTCGAGCAACGCCTCAACGAGGCGGCCGACCGGGTGACTGTGGCGCTGGATGCGCTGCTGCCGCGCGCCGACGGCCCGGAATCCCACCTCAATTCAGCCATGCGCTACGCGGCGCTGGGGCCGGGCAAGCGGCTGCGACCCTTCCTGACACTGGAGGCGGGCCGGCTGGTCAATGCCGATGATCGCGGCTTGCTGCGCGTCGCCTGTGCGCTGGAATGTATCCATTCCTACTCGCTGATCCATGACGACCTGCCGTGCATGGATGACGACGACATGCGGCGCGGCCGGCCAACCGTGCACAAGGCCTATGACGAGGCCACGGCGGTGCTGGCGGGGGATGGCCTGCAGGCGATGGCATTCGAAATCCTGGCCCATGAGGACACCCATCCGCGCGGCGAGGTCCGGGCCCGCCTGGTGCATCGCCTGTCCCGGGCCAGCGGGCCTTACGGCATGGTCGGCGGGCAGATGATCGACATCCGGGCGGAAACCGAGACCTTCGACATTTCGGTGGTCACGCGCATGCACCGGATGAAGACCGGAGCCCTCATCGGCTATGCCGTCGACGCGGTCAGCATCCTCAAGGACGTCGAGGACAATGTCCGGCGTGCGCTCGAGGGATTTGCCCATGACCTCGGCTTGGCTTATCAGATCACCGACGACCTGCTCGACGCGACCGGCAATGCCGCGACCGCCGGCAAGGCGGTCGGCAAGGATGCCGGTCAAGGAAAAGCCACCTTTGTCACCATTCTGGGCGTCGACGGCGCGCGCGACCGCTCCCGGCACCTGGCTCGCCAGGCCAAGGACCATCTTGAACCTTTCGGCGCGCGCGCTGATGTCCTTCGCGAGGCGGTCGACTATATCCTCGACCGTCACGTCTAGCTGCAACTGGAAATGCCCATGCCCCCGTCCACTCCCACGCTCGACCGAATTGACCAGACCGCAGACCTGCGGGATCTGAGCCAGGCCGAGCTCAAGGCGCTGGCCGAGGAGTTGCGGGCCGAGACCATTGATGCGGTCTCGGTCACGGGCGGGCATCTGGGCGCCGGGCTTGGCGTGGTCGAGCTGACCGCGGCACTGCACCACGTCTTCGAAACGCCGCGCGATACCCTGATCTGGGATGTCGGCCACCAATGCTATCCGCACAAGATCCTGACCGGGCGTCGTGATCGGATCCGCACCCTGCGCCAGGGCGGCGGCCTGTCCGGTTTCACCAAGCGGGCGGAGAGCGAATACGATGCGTTCGGCGCTGCGCATGCCTCGACCTCGATCTCCGCAGCGCTCGGCTTTGCCGTGGCGCGCGATCTCAAGGGCGAGGCCGACCGCAATGTCATCGCCGTCATCGGTGACGGCTCGATGTCGGCCGGCATGGCCTATGAAGCGATGAACAATGCCGGCCATATCGGGGGCCGGCTGATCGTCATCCTCAATGACAACGACATGTCGATCGCGCCTCCGGTCGGCGCCATGAGCCATTATTTCGCCCGTCTGGTCTCGAGCCAGAGCTATCGCAACCTGCGCAAGCTGGGCAAGGGCATGGCCAAGGCCATCGGCGTCGAGGAAGCCGCGCGCCGCGCCGAGGAATACATGCGCGGCATGGCCATGGGCGGGACGCTGTTCGAGGAGATGGGCTTTCGCTATGTCGGCCCGATCGACGGCCATGATCTCGACCAGCTGGTGCCGGTGCTGAAGAATGTCCGTGATGGTGATGACGGACCGGTGCTGATCCACGTCGTCACCCAGAAAGGCAAGGGCTATGCCCCGGCCGAGGCGGCCGACGACAAGTATCACGGCGTGGCCAAGTTCAACGTGGTCACCGGTGAGCAGCAGAAATCCAAGGGCGGCCCGCCGTCCTACACCAAGGTGTTCGCCCAGCAGCTGATCCGCGAGGCGGAGGCCGACGACCGCGTGGTCGGCATTACCGCGGCGATGCCCGGCGGAACCGGAATGGACCTGTTCGGCGAACGCTTCCCGGATCGCATGTTCGACGTCGGTATCGCCGAGCAGCACGCGGTGACCTTCGCTGCGGGCCTCGCGGCGGACGGCATGAAACCGTTTGCGGCGATCTATTCGACCTTCCTGCAGCGGGGCTATGACCAGGTCGTGCACGATGTGGCGATCCAGCACCTGCCTGTGCGCTTCGCCATTGACCGGGCCGGTCTGGTCGGCGCCGATGGCTGCACGCATGCCGGCTCGTTCGACATTGGCTATCTCGGTGCCTTGCCTGGCATGGTGCTGATGGCGGCCTCGGACGAAGTCGAACTGGCACGCATGGTGGCGACCTCGGTGCAGATCGATGACGGCCCGTCCGCTTTCCGCTATCCGCGCGGCAACGGGCTGGGGCTGGATATGCCGGACGTGATCGAACCGCTGGAGATCGGGCGGGGCCGGGTAGTGCGCGAGGGCTCGCGGATCGCCATTCTGAGCCTCGGTGCGCGTCTGCAGGAAGCGCTCAAGGCGGCCGATGCGCTGAGTGCCAAGGGATATTCAACCACGGTGGCGGATGCCCGGTTCGCCAAGCCGCTGGACGAGGACCTGGTACTGCGCCTGGCGCGCGAGCACGAGGTGGTGATCACGGTGGAAGAGGGCGCGCGCGGCGGCTTCGGGGCTTTCGTGCTGCATCTGCTGGCCGACAAGGGGGCGCTTGACAGGGGTTTGAAGATCCGCACCCTGACCCTGCCGGACGTGTTCCAGGACCAGGACACACCGTTCGCCATGTATGACGAGGCCGGGCTCAATGCCCGCCATATCGCGGCGGCGGCGCTGGAGGCCATCGGCCAGGACGCCGAGGCGGCGCGGATGGCGGCCGCTCCGCTGGCCGCCGGCTAGGCGCCTGACGCCGGGGCCCGCCATGCGTGCCGATCTCTTTCTCGTCGAACACGGATTTTTCGAGAGCCGCGCACGAGCCCAGGAGGCCATCGCCGCCGGCAAGGTGAGGGTCGATGGCACGCTCGTGCGCAAGCCGTCCCAGAAGATTTCCGCAGGGTCGCGCATCGAGGCGGAAGCGGCGCACCCCTGGGTGTCCCGGGCGGCGCTGAAGCTGGTAGCGGCGCTGGAGGCCTTCCCGGTTGATCCGAGGGACCGGGTTTGTGTCGATATCGGAAGTTCAACAGGCGGCTTTACCGAAGTGCTTCTGTCGCGCGGGGCGAGGCATGTCTATGCCGTCGATGTTGGCCGAGACCAGCTGCACCCCAGTCTTCAGGCTGACCGGCGCGTCTCCTCGATGGAGGCGACGGACGCGCGGTCCTTGACCGACAAGAGCTTCACCACTTCGCCTTCCTTCCTGGTCTGCGACGCCAGTTTCATCTCGCTGACCAAGTTGTTGCCGCCGGTGCTCGGTCTGCTGGCACCGAAAAGCGACCTGATCATTCTGGTCAAACCCCAGTTCGAGGCTGGCAGGGCGGCGGTCGGTCGGGGCGGGCTGGTGAAGAGCGAGGCTGACCGCCTCCGTTCGCTCGAGAAGGTGCGCTCGGCTCTGGAAGCGGTTCCTGGTCTGTCAGTCTCGGGGATCATGGACAGTCCAATAGCGGGGGGCGACGGGAATAAGGAGTATCTTATGTCCGCCGCCCTGATTCGCCAATAAGGCGAATTTCGCTACCGGAATTACTGGTCGTAGGTATCAGCCGGACGCCAGATGCCGTCGGCGCCCTGACACATGTAGACCTGGTCCGTGCCCGGGTTTCCGTAGGCGTCCATGCGCCGGGTTTCCTGCCAGCGGCAGGTCAGGCCTGCTGATGCCGAATAGGTGCGAGCGGACTGGCTGGATTGCGGGCCGCCGAGCAGTCCGTCCTGCTGGCTGTAGGGGGTGCCCGCATAAGCCGGCGAGTTGGCATAGGGCTCCTGGTATCGCGGATCTGCATAGGCCGGGTCTTCATAATAGCCCGTGTCGCCAGCGTAATGACCCTGGCCATACCGCGTGTCCTGGGCATAGGGGCTGTCATAGCCATAGCCGGCCGGCTTGCCCGGATAGGTGGTGTGACGGCGCGAGCGATTGCAGTCCTCGCCGCCGGCAATCCCGGCACCGATCAGGGCGCCCACGCCGGCACCGGCGATCGTGCCCACTTCTTCGGCATTGCCGCGATCACGATGCCGGTAGCGACGGTCGTAGCGGCGGTGCCCGCGGTAATCGCGATGAGCGTAGCGGTCATACCCGTGATAGCCCCGGCGACCGTAATGGTCGCGACCGCGACGGTTGTTGTTGCTGTCATCAGCCAGTTCATTGCCGACGACGGCGCCGAGCAGTCCGCCGATGATGGCGCCAGCGACCTGCCGGCCCTGACGCTGGGCCTCGCAATCCTGGTAGGATGTGGCGCGCGGCTGGGCGTAGGACTGGGCCTGGGCGGTCGCTGGCAGAACCAGCGAGAGTGCCGAGGCTGCGAGCAATGCGGGGGTCAGCAGTTTCATAATAATCTCCTCTGGCCACCAGAAACGGGGAGGCCGGACCACAGGGCCCGGCTTCGAGCTTGCCCCGGTTGTAGCAGGCGGGCGATGAGCCGCGGATGAACGCTGCGGGCAGGTGGCATTCAGCAAAGTGGGGCCGGTGAAACCACCGGCCCCATGCTGGGCGGGCATCCCCGGCGTGACCCGCCGTGCCTTATTGGTAGGCGGCAACCTGCCAGTCGCCATAACGGTCGCGGCACATGCGCACGCGTTCGTAATTATAGCTGCCGTCGGGCATGTAGATCTCGGCATCGCCGGTCCGGCACTCGACATTGGACTGGTAGTAGGTTTCGCGGATTACCACGGTGCCCCGAACGCCTGAATAGGGGTTTGCCCAGTAGTAGGGCTGGCCGTGTTCGAAGGCGTAATTCATGGCGTAGTGGTACTGCACCTGGTCACACTGGTCGAGGCGATCGAGGCTGGAGCCGAGCACCGCACCGAAGCCGGCACCGAGCAGGATGCCGACCCCGACATTGTCATCGCCGGCGGCAGCTCCGCCGATAACGGCACCGAGCAGGGCGCCGATCGCCGCCCCGTTGCCGTTGCGCTCATAGCGGCACAGCCCGTCGTAATATGCGAAGTTGCGGCGGTCGTAGCCGTGGCGGTAATAGCGGTCATTGTAGCGCCAGCGGTTGGTGGGGCCGTAATGGCCGTAATAGCGCGACCGCGACCAGCCGTGATTCAGGTGCGAGACCCAGAGCCTGTGTTCGAGGTGGGCCCGGTCGTGGAAGAAGGCGCGGCGGCGCTGGGCATACTCGTAGCGCCGCGGGTGGTGATAGCCATAGCGCCGATCGCGTCGGTGATCGTAACGGCGATCCCTGCGATGATCGTAACGACGGTCCCGGCGGTGCTCGTCATAGCGGCGATCCCGGCGGTCGTGGCGCCCGTAGCGGTCGTCGCGCCAGTCATCGCGGTCAAACCTGCGGTCACGGCGATCGTCGCGGCCGACACGGTGGTCCCTGTGGTCCCGGTCAACCAAGTGCCGGTCGCCCGGCTGCGGGGTGAGCCCGGCCAATGAGCCGGTACCCGGCCGGTGGCGATAATTCGGCGCCAAGGGAGTGGTTCCGGGCCGGCGACCCTCGCGACCGCTGCGACGCGGGTGGTCGCCCCCGCGATTGATGGCCGGGTCTATTTCAGCGCGGCGGGTCGGCGGCGTCGAGGCGACATGTTGGGGGCGGCGGGGCGGTCGGGTCTCAGCCTGTCTCGGTGCCGGCACTCGGCGTTCGACCGTACGGCGGTCGACATCACCACGGCTATTGCGCTCGGCGCGAGGGCTGGTGGCGCGCTGGCGGGAATGCTGTTCAAGCGCCGAAGCACGGTCGTCGCCGCGATGCTGGGCGTCCGCCGGAGCCGCGACAAGCGTCGCGGGCATCAGCAGGAGGGCAAAGACCGAGGCGCCGGTCAGGCGGAGTGTGCGCGGGGACATGGGCGCTCCTTTTTCGAAGGGCGCCGACTCGAGGGCCGGCCAATCACCCACAAGGCTAGGCGGGGGCGGATGAGCCTAACATGAACGCGGCCTTCATGTTCCAGGGCAGGCCTGGGTCAGAAGGCGCTCTGGGCGGCGTGGCGCAGCTTGTGATCGGCCAGGACAAGCGCGGCCATGGCCTCGCCGACCGGCACGGCACGGATGCCGACGCACGGATCGTGCCGGCCCCGGGTGGAAATGCTGGTTTCCTCGAAATCGCGGTTGAGGGTCTGGCGCTCGATGCGGATCGAGGACGTCGGCTTGACGGCAAAGCGGATGACCAGGTCCTGCCCGGTGGAGATGCCGCCGAGCACACCGCCATTGGAATTGCCGAGGAAAACCGGCCCGTCCTCGCCGGCGCGCATTTCGTCGCTGGCCTGTTCGCCGCGCTGGGCGGCTGAGGCGAAGCCGGCGCCGATCTCGACGCCCTTCACCGCGTTGATGGTCATCATGGCGGCGGCGAGGTCGCTGTCGAGCTTGCCGTAGACCGGAGCGCCCCAGCCGGCTGGCGCGCCGGAGACCACGACCTCGACGATGGCGCCGGTCGACGAGCCGTCGCGCCGCAGCGCGTCCATGTCTTCGGCCCACAGGGCGGCGGTCTCGGCGTCCGGGCAGAAGAAGGCGTTGCGGCCGACCTCGTCCCAGTCCCAGCGCGAGCGGTCGATGGCGCGTTCACCGACCTGGACCAGGGCGGCGCGGACCGAGATGGTCTCGCCGAGCACCTTGCGGGCTATGCCCCCGGCGGCGACGCGCATGGCGGTTTCACGGGCCGAGGAGCGGCCGCCGCCGCGATAGTCGCGTACGCCGTACTTCATGTCGTAGGTGAAGTCTGCATGGCCGGGCCGCCAGATGTCACGGATCTCGCCATAATCCTTGGAGCGGGCGTCGACATTGTCGATGATCAGGGCGATCGGGGTGCCGGTCGTGACGGGGCCGCCGGTGCGGTCATCCTCGAACGTGCCCGACAGGATGCGGACCTGGTCGGGTTCCTGGCGCGGCGTGACGTGACGGCTGGTGCCGGGACGGCGCTGGTCGAGCCAGGGCTGCAGGTCGCTTTCATCGAGCGGGATACCGGCCGGGCAGCCGTCAACGACGGCACCGATGGCCGGTCCGTGGCTTTCGCCCCAGGTGGTGAGGCGGAACAAGTGTCCGAAACTGTTGTGTGACATGGAGACCCCGCTGTTGGGGGCAATCTAGTCGCGCCGGCCCGTCAGGTCACGCGGCGGGCTGCGCATTGCGGATCCAGCGGGCGAAGCGGGCGTGCGCCGATGTACGCGAAAACTCGTCGATGAAGCCGTCGAGCTCGTCTCGGAAATGTGGCGAGGCGGCCGGGAGGTCGGCCTGTTGCGGTGCCGCGTCCACCCGGACGAGCACGCATGGCCGGGTTTCGCCGACGGCAGGCAGGCATGTGCCGGTGGGCGTGCCGGCCGGTACGCGCACGATGATCGGGCGACCGTCGCAGCGCAGCGTGCGGGTGACCCCGGTGCGGGCCTCGTCGGCGCTGAGGCTGAGTTCGAGGCTGATCGGGCCGGCCGCGCGGATCACCTCTATGGCGGCGACGATGCGCGACAGCTCGAACAGGCTTTCCGTGGAGGCCGGTGTGACATCGGGATGGAGCATTTTCACGCGTTCGCGGAAGGCCGATTTGGCCGCCCGCACGCCCGCGTCCGGGGCCAGCCCGAACGCCGCATACGCTTCCAAAATACTCAAATCGTGCGAAGTCATGATTCGCTCTTAGCACGAGAAGATTCCCGAAAGGTTGACGCCGGGCCGCTGGGGCGTACCTAGGGATGAGTTTTGCGCAGGACACCGAGCATGAGCCGAAAAGACGCCATTCCACCCTCTCCGGATGCCGAGGACTATGCCCGCACGGCGGATGCCAATGCGGAAGAGATCTTTGACCGGGACGATCCGTTCTCTCTGTTCGGCGAGTGGTTGCGCGAAGCGGGCGAGAAGGAACCCAATGATCCCAACGCGATGGCCCTGGCCACCGCGGACGAGGAGGGGCTGCCGGACGTGCGCATGGTGCTGTTGAAGGACTTCGATGCCCGCGGCTTCGTCTTCTACACCAATCTGGAGAGTGCCAAGGGCTGCCAGCTGGCCGAGAACGGCCAGGCGGCGCTGTGCTTTCACTGGAAGTCCTTGCGCCGGCAGGTGCGGGTACGCGGCCGGGTCGAGGCGGTGAGTGACGCGGAGGCGGATGAATATTTCGCGTCGCGGGCACGAGACAGCCGGATCGGCGCCTGGGCGTCGAAGCAGTCGCGGCCGCTGGAAAGCCGGTTTGCCCTGGAGCGGGCGGTCGCCCGCGAGGTCGGCCGGTTCGGCGTGGCCGGCGTGCCGCGCCCGGACTTCTGGTCAGGCTTTCGTGTCGTGCCCTCGAGCATCGAGTTCTGGCGCGACCGGCCCTTCCGTCTCCATGACCGGATGCACTTCACCCGGTCCGGCCCTGACGCCAATTGGAGCGTGACCCGGCTCTATCCCTGACCGTCAGGTGTGACCGGGCGATAGTCCACATCCAGGCCGGGCGTGCGTTCACCGTCTATGCGGGCGCGGCCGGTTTCCACCAAGTGGATGAGATGGGCCAGCACGGACTGGGCGGCGGCCGGGAATAGTCGCCGGTTGATATGCGTGTACAGGCGTTCGACAATGGCCCGGATCCGTGTCTCGCCGGCTTGTAGCTGCGCTAGGATCTGTCGCTCTCGCTCCATGCGGTGGGCGATGTAGGCGTCGAGAAAGGGGCCGGGCTCGGTGACCGGCGGGCCATGCGTCGGCCAGAGCGTGGCGAAATCACGCTCGCGCACACGCTGGAGCGAAGCCAGGTAATCGCCCATATGACCGTCCGGCGGCAGGACCACACTGGTTGCCCAGCCCATGACGTGGTCGCCGGTGAACAGGGCGTTTTCCTCGTGCAGGGCGAAGCAGACATGATTGGCCGTGTGGCCCGGCGTTGCCAGGGCTTCCAGCGTCCAGCCGGGGCCGTGCAGCGAGTCGCCGTCAGCCAGTTCGACATCGGCCCGGAAACCCGGGTCGGCGCCTTCCTCCATGGCCTGCGCAGGTTGGCCGGGACCGGTCGCGGCCGGGCTGCGCGCGTGGACACGGGCACCGTGTTGGCGGGCCAGGGGATGGGCGAGGGGGCAATGGTCCAGATGGTGGTGAGTGACGAGGACGTGGCTGACGGTCTCGCCTCCGAGCGCCGCGTGAAGGGCGGCGGCGTGTCGCGGCGTGTCGGGGCCCGGATCGATGACGGCGACCGTGCCGCGGCCGATGATGTAGACACCGGTCCCGGTATAGGTGAAGGGACCCGGATTGTCGGCGATGACACGACGGATCAGCGGGGTGAGCTGTTCGCAGCGCCCGTGCTCGACTTCGCTCTGCTGGACAAAGGGAATGGTGACCATGCCGGTCAGGCGGGGGTGCGGCCGGCCTCGGCCTGGCGCATGTAGACAAGGAAGGCGTCGGCCAGCCGGCGGGTGACGTGGATCCGGTCCTCGAGGCCCATCGCCACCGGTGGTCCGAGCTCGGTCTTGTTGACGTCGACGACGAAGATGCGGCCGTCGCGGCGGTCGCGCAGCACGTCCAGTCCGCCCCAGTCCAGCTTCATGCGGCGCGCGAAGGCGGCCAGCCGGTCGCGCTCGTCGGGCGTGAACACGCTGTCGGTCTCGGCCACGCTGACAGTGTCGTTGGAATTGGAGAAGCGGTCGGCCAGCGGGCGGCGCTTCAGCATGACCAGCGGGATGTGCCCGCCGAGCGTCGGGCAGCGGATGTCCTCGACCTTGTCGCCGGCCACGGTGTTGTCGATAACACGCTGGTAGACATGACCGGGGCGGGCTTCGCAGGGACCGGAAATGATGCGACCGTCATGTGCGCCATTGCGTTCGGACTTCTCGACCATGGGGCCGGTCCAGTGCGCCGGGTCAACGGCGAGGGAGTAACCGAAGCACTCCTCGAACACCTCGGCCACGTGCGACTTGGCGATGCTCTGGCAGTCGCGATTGATGGCCAGGGTGCCAGCCGGCAGGTCGAGCCCGGGGCCGGTGGTGGAATCGTCGAACAGGAAGACGGCGTCGGCCTGGTCGGGCGTCTCGGCGATGCGGGCGCCAGCGGCGTGCAGCACGGACCAGACGAGATACCAGGGCCGCGGCCGGTCGGGCGCGAACCAGATGCGCGGCCCGGATCGGGACAGGTTGCGCAAACGCCAGCCCTCGGCAACGACGTAGAATGGCAGCCAGGACAGCACTTCGCCGATCAGTCCGGGTTCTACCGGCAGGCGGGCGCCGGTCTTCTTGACGGTGACCACACCGTCCTCGAACTCGAAATCCCGCCACCACAGCGCACTGTGCATGCCGCCGACCTTCCCGCACTATTACCCCGAGGCGCATCCTACGCATCTCCCACCGGCATGCAATTGACTCGACAGTGAGCGCGGCGGCCAAGCGGTCCGGTTCTTGCGACGGCGGACCGGGACGAGACAGGCGGAGGACGATCATGGCCGAATTTGTGAGCAAGCGCCTGCTGCGCCTCGGCTGGCTGGTGGTTTTCCTCATCGTAATGCAGTTGGCTCAAGGGCTCGCGACACCGCAAGTCACACAGTCACGGACGGCCCCATTGCCGCCCATTGAGGGCGGCACAGCTGCACTGTAACGGCAGCGCCTTCATTGACATCGTGTCGCGCCCCATGAAACTTCCGCAAAACTCGGATTGAGCCGCCTGTTCATGTTTGCATTCGTCCTTCGACGCATCAGCGTTGCCATACCCACGCTCCTGGTGATCATTGCGATCGCCTTCTTCATGATGCGCGCGGCCCCTGGCGGTCCGTTCGATCTGGAACGTCCGATGCCGGAAGAGATCCGCCAGATCATGCTGGCCAATTTCGGCATGGATCAGCCGGTCTGGAAACAATATCTCGATTACATGGGCAATCTGTTCCAGGGCGATCTGGGGCCGTCGCTCAAGCTGCGCGACAAGGACGTGGCCGAGATCATCGCCGAGGGCTTCCCGGTCAGCGCTACGATCGGCCTGTTCTCGATGATCCTGGCGATCACAGTGGGCTCGCTGCTCGGTGCCGTGGCGGCGCTGCGCCAGAATACCAGCGGCGACTTTGCCGTCATGACCTTTGCCATGGTGGGTATCTCCATCCCGCCCTTTGTCATGGGGCCGATCCTGGCGCTCGTCTTCGGTCTTTATCTGGGACTTGTGCCGACCGGTGGGCTGGATCCGCGGTTCGGCATGACGACCGACCGGCTGATCCTGCCGGTGATCACGCTGGCCCTGCCGCAGATCGCCATCATCGCCCGCCTGATGCGGGCCTCCATGATCGAGGTTATCCGCTCCAACTACATCCGCACGGCGCGGGCCAAGGGCCTGTCGGCACCGGCCGTCATCGTGCGCCACGCATTGCGTTCGGCGGTGCTGCCGCTGGTCAGCTATCTCGGCCCGGCCTCGGCAGCGGTGATTTCCGGCTCGCTGGTCATCGAGCGCGTGTTCCAGCTGCCGGGCATCGGCAAGCATTTCGTCGATGCGGCGCTGCAGCGTGACTACACCGTGGTTATGGGCGTGGTCATCGTCTACGCCTCGCTGATCATTCTTCTGAACCTGGTCGCAGACCTGCTCTACGGCACGCTCAATCCCAAGGTTAAGTACGAGTAATGTCCACGCTGTCCACCCCGACCGAGAAGGCCGAGCTGCTCGAGAAGACCGCCGTGCAGGGCCGGTCCCTGTGGGAGGATGCGCGCGCGCGCCTGTTCCGCAACCGCGCCGCCGTGGTGTCGATGGTCATTCTGGGCGTGCTCGTCCTGCTGGCCATCCTCGGGCAGATGGGTGTGTGGGTGCACGACTACGACACGATCTATCGCGACAAGGTGTGGATCGCGCCGACGTTCGAGGACTGGCACCTCCTGGGTACCGATGCCCAGGGGCGCGACATGGTGGCGCGTATCCTGGTCGGTCTGAGCGTGTCGCTCATGGTCGGCGTGGTGGCGACCCTGGTGTCGCTGGTCATCGGTGTGACCTGGGGGGCGACGGCGGGCTTCATCGGCGGCCGCGTCGACCAGGCCATGATGCGCTTCGTCGACATTCTCTACTCGCTGCCCTTCATCTTCTTCGTGATCATCCTGATGGTCGTGTTCGGACGCAACATCGTGCTCATCTTCGTCGCCATCGGCGCCGTCGAATGGCTGACCATGGCGCGCATCGTGCGTGGCCAGACGCTGGCCCTGAAGAAGATGGAATTCGTCGAGGCGGCCGAGGCCGCCGGCGTGTCGCGTTTCAAGATCATCCAGCGCCACATCATTCCCAACGTGCTCGGACCGGTAGTGGTCTATGTCACGCTGATGATCCCGGTGGTGATCCTGGCGGAAAGCTTCCTGTCCTTCCTCGGCCTGGGCGTGCAGGAGCCGCTGACCTCGCTGGGCCGCCTGATCTCGGCCGGTGCACAGGACATGGAGCCGGCGCCATGGACCCTGATCGGCCCGGCCGTGACGATGATGGTGACGCTGTTCTGCCTCAACTTCATCGGCGACGGCCTGCGCGACGCCATCGATCCCAAGGATCGCTGACCAGGCCACAAACCCGGCAGCCACAAGAAAAAAGCCGCTCCGGATATCCGGGGCGGCTTATCTCGTTCAGTGGCCTGGGGGCGTCACTGCTCGCGGCGGACGCGGACGGCGCGGCCCTCGCCATTGATGCGCAGCAGATAGCTGTCCATGGCGCCGCGGCGCACTTCGGCGAACGCGCCCTCGAGATCGCGCGGCACGCGGACCCGGCCGTCATCGGTCTGACGCCAGACCTGGCCGTTTTCCATGTGGAAGACGTGCGTGTTGTAGCCGACGACCCGGACGCGCTCGAGCGCCATGCGGACCCGGTCGACATCGCCGTCGCGATTGCGCTCGAGAATGACGACATCGCTCTCGGCAGCCGCTTCGGCGATCGGGGCGGGGCTTGGCGTGGGCGCGGCGAAGATGCTTGGAGCGGTCGTCGCGGCCGGTGCGCTGGGCTGGGTTGCGGGAGCGGTGGTTGCCGCGGTGGTCGAGCTGTCGAGAGCATCATGCGCCGCCCGACCGGCAAGGACCGGCAGCCGGAAGCGGGGCAGGCTGGGCAGGCTGAAGCCGAAGCTGTCACGCTCGACCGCTTCGACGTCCTGGCGGCTGACGATGACGATTTCGCCCTCCGAGCGGGCTGCGGCAAGCCGGACAGCGGCAGCGTCGAAACAGGCCAGACGGGTGCTGACATCTTCAATGCCCTGGCAGGCCAGGACACCGGTCACGGCGTCATCCTGGGCCAGGCTGGCACCGCTCAGGGCGGTGCTGCAGGTGAGGGCGGCCAGGAGCAGCCCGGTGGTCGATTTCATGTTTGCCATTCCTTCGTCACTCATTGGGTCCGCTCGGCCCTAAACCAGCGGGTGGATGTGCTCAACTGCATAAAGTAGGAGCCCAGGGCTCCGGTACGGATGGAGGCGGTCATGCCCGGCTGGGCGCCGCGGCTCAGGCGCGAGACATGGGTCTGGTCGGTCTGCACCCAGCGCTGGCCATTGGCCAGGGTTATGACTGCCTTGCCGGAACGGTTTTCCTCGAGTTCGGTCACGGCCAGCCCCTCGATGCGTTCGATATCCCCGTCCTCTTCCCGGATAACGGTGTGGGTGCTGGCCGCGCTCACGGCCTCGGCGGCCTCGGCCAGCTCCGCATCGTCACTGCCCGCGCCGCCGAAGCGTGGCAGGCGGAAATTCGGAATGCTGAGACCAAAGGTGGCTTCCTCCGCAGCCTCGATCTGCTGCCGCGCCACCGCCACGACATCGCCGGTTTCGGTGCGTGCATGCAGCGCTTCAACAGCAGCATCGAGGCAGGTCAGGCGGGCTTGCGGATCAGCGATTTCGCGGCACGCAAACAGGGGCTCGAGCGGCTGTGGAGCCGCCTGTCCGAGGGCCGGAGCCGTCATGGCAAGCGCCGGAAGCAAAAGGAGTAATCGTACGTTCATGTTCTCTGGTCCAAATTCGCAGTGGACGAACTATGCGGGAGGTCGTTCTAGCTGTCGACCGGCTGCGCATGTTCCGCTAGAACAATCGGCCAAGGCGAATCGCCCAGACGCATCGGAGGGGAGACCGATATCGTGAACCGTAACAAGACCCTGTGGACCGCCCTTCTTGGTGCCTCGACGCTGGCTCTCGCAGCCTGCGGTGGCAACCAGCCGCAAGACGACGACACGCTTGTCCTGCACCGGGGCAATTCTTCCGAGCCCCTGTCGCTGGACCCGCACAAGGCCAGCGGGTCGTGGGAAAACAATATCATTGGCGACATGTTCATCGGCCTGTTCACCGAGAACGCCGAAGGCGAGCCAATTCCCGGCATGGCGGAAAGCTGGGAAGTATCCGAGGACGGCCTGACCTGGACGTTCACCTTGCGCGAGGCCCTGTGGTCGGACGGTGAGCCGGTGACGGCGCACGACTTCGTTTATGGATGGCAGCGCATCGTGACACCGGAGACCGGTGCCCAGTATGTCTCGCTGCTCTTCCCCGTGCGCGGTGTGGCGGCAGCCAGCCGCGGAGAGATCACGCCGGAAGAAATCGGCGTGCGCGCCGTGGATGACCGGACCCTGGAGATTCAGCTGGAAAACCCGGCGCCTTACCTGGCCGGCCTGCTGACCCACTACACCACCTTCCCGGTGCCGCGGCATGTGGTCCAGGCGGTGGGTGATGAATGGGTGCGCCCGGAGAACATGGTCACCAACGGGCCGTACACGCTGGAAGACTGGCGGACGAACAACTTCGTGCACCTGGAGCGCAATGAGCGTTTCTTCGACAATGAAAACGTGTGCATCGACGAGGTCTATTACTATCCGACCGTCGACAACAGCGCCGCCGGACGCCGGGTGCGCAATGGCGAGCTGCACATCAACAATGATTTCCCGGGCCAGCAGATGGACTTCCTGCAGCGGGAAATCCCGGACTATGTCCGCGTCCACCCGTACATGGGCACGATCTATTTCTCGGTGAACACGACGCGTGAACAATTCGCCGACCCGCGCGTGCGCAATGCACTGGGCATGGCCATCGACCGCGAATTCATCGCCAACGAGATCCTGCGGGCGGGCTTCGTGCCGGCCTATTCGCTGGTGCCGCCGGGAGTTGCCAACTATCCGGGTGGTGTCGAGGCCGACTGGGCCGGGACGCCGGTGGCCGAGCGCCGCGAGATGGCGCGCGAGCTGCTGGAAGAGGCCGGCTTCGGGCCCGACAATCCGTTCCGCTTCGAGTACACCTATCGGGCCACGCGGGACAATCCGCGCGTCGCTCCGGTGGTCCAGAACGACTGGTCGGCGATCGCCGACTGGGTCGAGCCGTCGCTGATCGTGAACGACACGCAGATCCATTACGACAATCTGCGTGCGTCCGACTTCCAGGTCGCCGATGGTGGCTGGATCGCGGACTATAACGACGCCTACAATTTCCTGTTCCTGGGCGAGTATCGCTCGATCCCGATGAACTACTCCCGTTACAACAATCCGGAGTATGACGCGCTGGTCGAGGCGGCCAATCGGGAGCAGGACCTCGAGGTGCGCGGCCGCATGCTGGCCGAGGCCGAGGAAATGCTGATCGACGACATGCCGATCATCCCGATCGTCTATTACGTCAACAAGAACCTGGTGAATCCGAACCTCACCGGGTGGGAAGACAATCTCGTCGACATCCACCGGACCCGCTATCTGTGCTTTGCCGATGCCGGGCAGGACGACGCCGAGAACTAGGACCGGGACGGGCGCCGGCTGACCGGCGCCCGCGCCGGCCGGGGCAGGGGGCCCGGCCATGTCGGGCAGCGACACCATCAGTGATGCCGTCATAGGCGGCGCTGGCGAGGGTGCGATCGGTGATGCCGTTGGGGCATCGCGGCGGCGTCGGCGCGAACGTGCGACCAAATTCCCGCCACCGACGCCGCCAGGCCAGTGCTCGAACTGCGAAACCCGGCTCGCGGGGCCCGTCTGCCACAGCTGCGGCCAGAGCGCCGACCATTTCCACCGCCCGATCTGGGAATTGATCGCCGATGTCATCGACGGCCTGTTCGGGCTGGAGGGGCGACTGTGGCGGACCCTGCCGGCGCTGGTCTTCAAGCCCGGACATCTGACCCGCAGCTATCTGTCCGGTGTGCGCGCCCGCTATGTCATGCCGTTCCGGCTCTACCTGACCGCGAGCGTGCTGTTCTTCTTCGCCTTCTTCGCGCTGGATGCGCTCGATAGCGGGGGACTTAATATCGATGCAGGCAGCGAGCCCGTGCTCAGCGAGGCGCAGCTGGGGGAAACGCTGGAGGAGGTCGAGCGCGAGCTCGCCGAGGCCGGAATTTCGCCGGACCAGCGAGCGCGCATCAGCGAGGTCGTCGAGGCGGTCGGCCGCGAGGGCTCGACGGCCCGGCCGACGGACGAGGCGGGGCCGGTGGAGGATGCAGGTGAGGCCGACCCGGCAACGCCGACAGGCGAGGGCGCCGGTGAGTTGCAGAGTGACCCCTCCGATCCCGCGGAGAGTTTCATCCAGGGCATGATTGACGGGTTCGCCGAACCCGAAGACGGGGATGTACTGGAACGCCGCGCCCGGGAAATTTCCGAAGATGGCGGTGAGCGGTTGTTCGCCGAGATGAAACGGTGGGCGCCGCGCCTGATGTTCGCCCTGTTGCCGGTTTACGCCCTGATCCTGGCCGTGACCCATTTCTACAAGCGCGGCTTCTATTATTACGACCACCTCGTGGTGTCGCTCCACTTCCACGCCTTCCTGTTCTTCGCCTTCCTGTTGATGCTGCCCGTCAATGCCCTGTTCGGCATCGGTTGGGTGCTGCTGATCCTGTTCCTGTGGACCAATTTCTACCTCTACCGGATCCATCGGCGGGTCTATCAGTGCGGGCGCTTCTCGTCGGTGGTGCGCACGATGTTCGTCGACTTCGTGTATCTCAACGTGCTGTCCATCGCTTTCCTGGCGCTGTTTCTGATCGGCATCTTCTCGGTCTAGGTCACCCTGGATGCGGACATGAAAAAGGCCCGCCCTTCTCGGGGCGGGCCTTTCTCGTGGGCGCAGGCCGAAGCCCGCCTAGTTCGGGACCGGTGTCCGGCTGCGCAGCTGGGTGCCGGTCTGACCGGCTTCTTCGCGGGCCTGCAGGGCAGCACGAACTTCCGGCAGGGCCATCAGGGCATTGAGCCGGCTGGCTGCCTCGGCGCCTTCCGCCGACACGCCGAGCAGGTCCTGCAGGGCCTCGGCCGGGGTGCGCTGGCGCGGGAAGCGGCGCAGGCGAACGCTGTCACCCGCATCGATGCCGGCCAGTCGCTTGGCGGCCGCCACGGCATCCCGCAGGCCGCCGATTTCGTCGACCAGGCCGAGATCGAGCGCCTGGGCGCCGGTCCAGACGCGGCCGCGGGCGATTTCAAGGACCCGCTCGAGCGGCAGGTCGCGACCGTCTGCGACGCGCTGGGTGAAGTCTTCGTAGACATCCTCCATCTGGCCGCGGAAAGCTTCGCGCTGGCTTTCCGTCCACTCCATCTGCGGCGAGTAGGCGGTGGCGTATTCGCCGCCGATCGACACGGTTTCGGTGTTCAGGCCGATCCGGTTCATCGTGCCTTCCAGCACGACCTTGCCGCCGAGCACGCCGATCGAGCCAGTCAGCGTGGTGTCGTGGGCCAGGACATAGTCGGCCGGGGCGGCGATGTAGTAACCGCCGGAGGCCGCCAGCGAAGCCATCGAAACGATGACCGGCTTGCCGGCCTGGCGGGCCCGCTGGATGGCATACCAGACCTGGTCCGAGGCGATGGCCGAGCCGCCCGGCGAATCGACCCGCAGCACGATGGCGCGGACCTCGTCGGAGTCAGCGGCGTCGAGGATGGCCTCAGACATGGTGTCGCTGCCAATCGTTTCATCGCCGCCGAACGGGCCGCGCTGGGCGGTGCCGGTGACAATGGCGCCCTGGCCTTCGATGAGGGCGATGACCGGGCCGCTCTGGCGCGGCGGGGCCCCGTTGGCATAGGCCGCGATCTCGGCGAACTCGGCGCCTTCACCGGCCTGGGCCAGTGCCGCCTCGCGCGCCTCGATGACGTGGCCGAGCTGGTCGACCAGGCCGGCAGCCCGGGCTTCCTCGGCGGTGTGCGGGGAGGCTTCGAGCAGACTGCGCACGCGGCTCTCGTCAAGCCCGCGATCGGCGGCAATCCGCCTCACCGCGGTGTCGAAGATCGAGGTCATGTAAGACATCATCGCTTCGCGGTGCGGCTCGGTGAACTCGCTCTGGGTATAGGTGTTGGCAGCGTTCTTGTACTCGTGGAACTGCTCGAACTGCGGCTCGGCGCCGAACTGTTCAAACAGGCCGCCGAGGAACATGACGTCGGCCGCAAGACCGGCAGGCGAGAAGTTCGAGGTGTCCTGCAGCCAGATCTCGCTGGATCCGGAGACCGCCATGTAGCTGGTTACCGAGGTGCCCTCGAAGCCCTGGGCATGGGTCAGCACGAACTTTCCGGCCTCGCGGAAATCGCTGATCGCGAGGCGCAATTCGTCGGCCATGCCGGGGACCATGCCGTACTCGTTGGCCCTGATGAACAGGCCGCTGATGCGGTCATCTCTCTCGGCGCGCTCGAGGGCGCGGACCAAGTCGACAACAGACGTCGGTTCGGAGAAGCCGAAGGGCGAACGGGTCGGGGAATCAAGCCGCCCCTGGCGCAGGTCAAGCTCGAGCACTACCCGGTCGCCGGGCAAGGGCGCGGCGGTCGGGGCGGACATCATGCCGCCGATCGAGGAGAACACGCCGACCACCATGAAGATGAGCGCCATGAAAGCCAGGATGGCTCCCACCAGCACGCCCGTCACGGAGCCCGCAAACGTAATTAGAAACTGTTTCATCTGAGTCCCTTCCGACCCGTACCAGCACATCAGGGACTCTACACTGCAAGATGCAGTCCCGTTCTCGCCCCCATACTGTAGTGCGCCGGCCATACCCGGTCGAGGGATCGCGCTGTCGCAGGTCCCGTCTGCAGACGTGCCGGACAGCGTGATGCATCCCACTCACGGCATGATGCCGCGATTGTGAAGGCGCGCCGGGGGAGAATTCAATCGGGGATGGGGGCGGGAAAGAATGGTCGGAGTAGCAAGATTCGAACTTGCGACCCCCGCCTCCCGAAGACGGTGCTCTACCAGGCTGAGCTATACTCCGAACCGAGGCGCGGCTTATAGCCAACTCTTCTGTGCCGCGCAACGCGGCAAACACAGGTGTCCGCAGCCTCGTGACACCGAAACGCAGTGGCTTGCCGAAAACACCTGTCTGGCTGCAGAAATCCGGCCGACTGCTGCGACAAACCGCATTGCCCCGTTGCATCCCCGCGAACGGTTATGTATCTAGCGCGCTCCGTCGTCACGACGGCTCCGGTTGGGGCGTCGCCAAGTGGTAAGGCACCGGTTTTTGGTACCGGCATTCCCAGGTTCGAATCCTGGCGCCCCAGCCAACCTTTCCAGATATCTCAGAGAGTCAGCCGCCGATGGCGCGGGATCCGGGTGTGCTGAACGGCCGGTTTTGCGCTGCAACCGCTGGCGTGTATATACCAGCCCAACGCGAACCGGCGCAGCCAGATACCCGTGTCAGGAGAATTGTGGCTGTTGCGGCACCAATTCAGCCGCAGTCTGGCCACAAAGATGTATTGATCGTGGTGTAACGCTGGTGTTAGCGTTCGACCGATTTTCAAGCGGCACGTGAGTGCCTACAAGATGGCGGGCCAACCGCCGCGGTGTTCGGAAGCGACTGCAGCCGCAGTAACAAACCGATCAGACTTGCGCGCTAAGCCGCTCCGGCGGCGGCGCAAAACAGGCCGCTTGAATGCAGGGTAGGGGCCAAGCCGACAGCAATGTCGGCTCAGCATCGAAGATTTTTACAGCGGGAAGGCCTTGGCTGACCCGCATTGACCATTGTGAGGCGAGAAATGGTGAACTTGAAGAATTTGGTTCGCGCGTCGCTTATGGCGACGGTTGCGGCGGGCGCCTTTGGGGGGGGCCGCCGTAGCGCAGCTGGACCAAACGCTCCAGACGGCCCGTCAGGACACGCGTGAAGGGGCTCAAACCCAGAGCCGCATCGACCAGCTGGACGACCAGCGCACCGATATCGAACTAGAATACCGGGCCCTGCTCGAGCAGATCGAATCGCAGCGTCTGTTCGTCGAGCAGCAGGAAGTCTTCATCCGTTCGCAGGAGAACGAGGTCGCTTCCCTGCAGCAGCAGATCGACCGCGTTGACAATATCGAGCGCGACCTCGCGCCGATGATGCGCGAAATGGTCGAGAACCTGGACCAGTTCGTCAGTCTCGACCTGCCCTTCCGCATGGAAGGTGAAGCCGGTCGCCGGGCCCGCATCGACCGTCTGTATGACCTGGTCGACGATCCGAGCGTCCCGCCGGCCGAACGTTACCGCGTCATTCTCAACGCCTATGACATCGAGATGTCCTACGGTCGTAGTGTCGCTTCGTTCGACGAAGAGATCATCGGCGAAGACGGCGCTCCCGTCTCGGTCACCGTGCTGCAGCTGGGCCGTGTCGCGATGATTCGCCAGTATCCCGACGGCAGCATGACCATCCGCCACATCGATTCCGATGACTGGCAGCCGCTTCCGGGTGGTTTCGAGGGCAATGTGACCCGTGCCCTGCGTATCGCGCAGGAAGTCACCACCCCGTCCGTCTTCCTGGCCCCGCTGCCGGGACCGGAAGTCGCTCAATAACGGCTGGAACGGAGAGTTTTACGATGAAAACCACAATGAAGATGCTCGCCGCCGCCGTTTCGATGGGCGTGGCGCTTACCGCCGGGGTCTCGGCTCAGACCCAGCCCGCCGGCTCGCTCAGCGAACTGCTCAACCGGGTCCGTTCCGACGCCCGTGAAGCCAGTGCTGAAAACCAGGAACGCCTGCGCGAATTCCAGTCCGACACCAACCGCCAGCAGGCTCTGCTGAACCAGGCGCGCTCGGAAATGGCCGCGCTGGAAGCCCGCGCCAACGCGCTGTCCGCCCAGTTCGAAGCCAATCAGGTCTCGATTGACGAACTCGACGCCGAACTGCGTCAGCGTCAGGGCGCCTTTGGTGAGCTGTTCGGTGCCGCCCGCCAGGCGGCCGGTGAATTCGCCGCCATCATCAATTCCTCGATCATCTCCGCCCAGTACCCGGGCCGCGCCGACGCACTGGAAGAGCTGTCCAACAGCCGCACCCTGCCGACGCGCTCCGAGCTCGACCGCATCTGGCGTCGTGCCCTGGAAGAAATGATCTACCAGCAGGAAGTCGTCACCTTTAACGCCCGCGTCACCGGTCTCGGCGGCGGCGAGCAGGTCCCGACGACCCGCGTGGGACCGTTCTCCATCTTCACCAACTACAACGGCAATCAGCGTTTTGCTTCCTGGGGTGAGACGGAATCCGGTGCCTGGACCCTGACCGACCTGGCGGCACAGCCTCCGGGCAACATCATCGGTGGTGCGGAAAACCTCTACAATGCCGAGCCGAACGAGATCGTCATGGGCGTTCTCGACCCGTCGCGCGGCCCGCTCCTCGCGATCTACAAGGACGTGCCGGACATTCCGGAGCGTATCGAGCAGTCCGGCGCGGTCGGCAAGGTCATCATCGGCCTGCTGATCATCTCCGCTGCCTTCGGCCTGTTCCGCATGTTCATGCTGCTCGGCACGCAAGCCGCCGTGAACGCCCAGAAGCGCAAGTCGACCGGTTCCCGGTCCAACCCGCTGGGTCGTGTCATGCTGGCTTACGAGGATGCCAAGGACAAAGACGTCGAGACCATGGAGCTCAAGCTGGATGAAGCCATCCTGAAAGAGACCCCGAAGCTCGAGTTCGGTCTCAACTTCCTCAAGCTTGCCGCCGGTATCGCGCCGCTCCTGGGTCTCCTGGGTACGGTGACCGGTATGATCAAGACCTTCACCCAGATCACCCTGTTCGGTACGGGCGACCCGAAAATCATGGCCGGCGGTATTTCCGAAGCCCTGATGACCACGGTGCTCGGCCTGATCGCGGCGATCCCCCTTCTCTTCATCCACTCGTTCGCCCAGAGCTTTGCTCGCGGCGTCCAGCAGGTGCTCGAGGAACAGGCTGCCGGGATGGTTGCCCGTCACGCTGAAGAACGCGCGCAGCGCTAATCGGAGGAACCGCTATGGATTTCCAGGCCGTACAAACCGGCCTTCAGGAGTTCCTCGAGCGGGGAGGCCCCGTCCTTGTGGTCATCATGATCACTACATTCGTGATGTGGGCCTTCATCCTCGAGCGCTTCGCCTTCTTCTACTTCGCCCAACCGGGCTATGCGAAGCAGGCAAAGCGGGAATGGGCCGCACGGGCTGACCGCAAATCGTGGTATGCTCATGCGATCCGTGACCAACTCATCTCGGAGGTCAAACAGCGCTGTGACCAGAATGTCGAGCTGGTGAAAACCCTCGTCGCGGTCGCTCCGCTCTTCGGATTGTTGGGGACAGTGACCGGCATGGTCTCGGTCTTCGACGTGATGGCCATCTCGGGGTCGTCGGATGCTCAGGCCATGTCGGCCGGTGTGTCGCGGGCGACCATCCCGACCATGGCCGGCATGGTGGCGTCCCTGTCGGGGCTCATCTTCGCCAACCAGATCGAGATCATGGCCCGTCGTCGCACTGCGGCACTGGCGGATGAACTCGAGATCGGCGAGGGGGTCCAGTCATGAGACGCAAGCAAAGGCACAATGACGATCAGGCCGAAGTGAACATGACGCCGATGCTCGACATCGTGTTCATCCTGCTGATCTTCTTCATCGTGACCGCCACATTCCTGTCGGAAGAAGGCATTAACATGCAGCCTCCGCCGGATAGTGACGAGCCGCCACCTCCGGACGCCGCGCCGCCGATCGTGATCCAGGTCGATGATGAGAACATCATCTTCGTCAACCGGGTCCGGACGGATGTCGATCGGGTGCTGTCCGCGGTCAACCGCTTCCGGGCGGAAGAGCCGAACAGCGCGGTGCTGCTGGAGGTCTATGATGAAGCCGATCACGGCATCATCGTTCAGATCTGGGACGATATGGGCGCCAATGGCGTACCGGTGTCGATCCAGCGTCAAACGGATCAGGACGGCTAGGCCGGGGAGGTAGAACCATGGCGCGACGCGTCAGTCGAGTGAATACCGACGAGGAAGAAGTCGAACTGAACATGACGCCCATGCTGGACGTCGTCTTCATCCTGCTCATCTTCTTCATCGTCACCTCGGTCTTCATCAAGGAACCCGGCGTGGATACAATCCGTCCGGATGCCCTGACCGAGGAAGACGAGAACCCGTCCATGCTGATTGCTGTGACGGCTGACAATGAGATCTGGGTCAATCGCCGCGTTTACGAGATGAACGAGATGCGCGGGGTCATCGAGCAATTGCTGCAAGAGAACCCCAAGGGGCGTGCAATGATCCAGGGGGACGAGGCCGCTGATATCGGGATCATCCTCGACGTCCAGGAACTGCTCATGCAGATGGAAGTCGACGTCAAGATCTCGACGTTGCAGAGCTAGGGAGGAGAGATCATGGGTACACTTGTTCGCCTGCTGATTGGCATTCCCGTAGCGGCCATCATCACGCTCGTTCTCTTCATCGTCATGACGAAACTGATCTTCGTCGAAGGCGCGATCAGCGACGATGAAGTCGAGGACCTGGAGTTCACGATCAACGACGAAGTGGCGGAAATCGAAGCCCGCCGTCGTGACACCACGATCGAGGACGTGCAGCAGGTCCAGCCGCCCCCTCCGCCGCCGCAGATCGAGCGTCAGCGGGCCGAGCAGCCTGCTGAGGGTCTGGCCACGGTGATGGGTGCGATCCCGGACTTTGATGCTCCGCAACTCAACAGCGAGAGCGTCAGCTTCTCGGTCTCCGACCGGGATGCACAGCCGCTGGTCCGGATCGAGCCGCAATATCCGATGCGGGCCGCCGAGCGCGGTGTGGAAGGCAGCTGCTGGGTGCGTTTTGACGTGACCCCGGACGGCACGCCGACCAATATCGACATTACCCGTTGCGACAGTTCTCTGTTTGAGAGTGCCTCGCGCCGGGCGGTCGAGCGCTGGCGGTACAATCCGAAGGTCCAGGACGGAGTTCCGGTTGCCCGCCGCGGCGTGGAAACCCGGTTCGACTTCCGGTTGGCCGAGTAAGCTCAGGCAGGCGGGGACCCTCAGGTCTCCGCCTCGCCACTCCGGCGCGATGGGACAGGTCCCTCTAAGGACCGAGTTCCGGCATGTTTTTGAAGGACCGACCCGGGGAGTTGGGTCGGTATGAAGGAGCCATCGATGATCCGTTTCAACGGTTTCGATACCTCGGGTGTGTTGCGCGGCGTCGCGACGCTCGCCCTTGCTGCCTCGCTCGCCGGGGTAATGATTTCCGATGCCGACGCCCAGCGCCGCAACCGGAACCAGAATGAAGAAGACAGCAATGGCGAGGACCGGACCTTTTCCGCCGCCATTGGTGAAATCGTGCTGCAGGCGCAGGAACAGCAGGCGAACAACCAGTTCAACGAGTCGATCCAGAGCCTGAACCGCGCCCTGGGGAATTCCTCGATCAACCCGTACGAACGCTCTGTCGCGTTGCAGATGCGGGGGCGCGCCTATTACGAGATCGAGCAGGTCAGCCGCGCCATCCAGGATTGGGAAGCCGCCATCGCGACTGGCATCCTGACCACCGATGAAGTGGTCAATCTGCGCATCAATATCGGCCAGCTCTACATCACCGAAAGCCAGTACGACCAGGGTATCCGCTCGCTCGAGCAGGCTGTCGCGGCCGGCGGCGATGCGGTGATCAATGTCGGTGTCGCCAAGATGCTCGCCCAGGCCTACGCCCAGGCCGAGCGCTACCGTGAGGGCCTTCAGTGGGCCGAGCGCTTCTGGAGCCTGAAGCCGCGCGCGGAACGCCAGCGGGGCGATTACTCGCTGATGCTGTTCTTCTACCAGCAGCTCGACATGATCCCGCAGCAGTTCGAGATCATCGAGGAGATGGTGGCGCGCTGGCCGACAGAGAAGAACAACTGGCGGTCCTACGCGTCCCTGCTGGCGCAGACCGGCCGCGAGGAAGACGCGTTCGAAGCCAACAAGATCATGTACATCAACGGCATGCTCACCGAGAGCAATGAGATCGTTGCGCTGGCTCAATACTATTCCTACTACGAGTACCCCTTCCGGGGCGCCGTGATCCTCGAGCGTGAGCTGAATTCCGGGGCCGTCGACCGGACCCAGAACAATCTCAACCTGCTGGCCAATATGTGGCGTCAGGCCCGCGAATGGGGCCGGGCCATCCCGGTTTTGCGCCAGGTCGCTCAGTTGACCGGCGACGGCGATGACTTCCTCAAGCTGGCCGAGGCGCTGTACCAGGAACGTCAGCTGGCTGAAGCCGAGACGGCCTTCCAGCAGGCGCTCAACCGCGGCGGACTGGATCGTCCGGGTCTGGCCTGGACGCTGCTCGGCAATGTGCGCTTCGAGCTGGGGCGTGATGACGCCGCCATCTCGGCCTTCCAGGAAGGTGCGCGCTATCCGTATTCGCGTTCTACCGCGAACGGCTGGATCAGCTTCATCAACAACCGCCGCCGTGCCGCAGCCGACCGTGTGCGGATCCGCGAACAGGTGCGCATCGACGAGTGCCGCTTCACCGTGGAAGACCTGCTGGAAACGGCGACGCTGCTCGGTGACCTCGACGATGAGGGCAATATCATCATCGATGTGCCGGACCGCTGTGACGACCTGTTCGACCAGTATGGCCGCCGCCAGGATGCCGAAGTGGCTGCCAGCGACGAGCCGGCCCAGGACGACGCGGCCGAGGAGGCCGATGCCGGCTGATCCAGCCCGGCATTGCCGAATGACAGAAGCGCCCCGGCCGACGGTCGGGGCGCTTTTGCATGTCTGCCTCAATTGATCCCGATTTCGCCCCGCTTTGGCCAATGGACCGGGGCATCCATGGGGCGTGGCCCGGTCCCGTGTTGTGGGACCGGGTTGCGGCGGCGCCGGTCCTGCCGGCGTCGCTGCGCACCGCTCCTTTGCCTGCTGTGGGGATTTCACACATGACCGTGCCGTCATCGATGCTGCGCCTGCCCGTGATCCTCCCGGTTGCCGGATTGGTCACCCTGGCGCTGTTCATGCTGATGCGGCAATTGATCGATATCGGCGATGTTACACCGGAGACGCGTGTCGAGCGCCCGCGCATCGAGATCCAATTTGCCCCGGCCGATCGGGAAATCATCCGGGAACCGGTCCAGCCGGTCATCGACCCGACCCCGCCGCCGCCGAGCGAGTTCGTGCGGTCCGTGTCCCCGCAGCCGGGGACTGGCGGGGCGGAGTTCGCCGCGACAGCTGTTCCCGTGCCCACGGGCCCGAGCGGGTTCCAGCCGGCCGCGGTCGCGCACGAACCGATCCCGCGCATTCGCGTCGGGCCGAGCTATCCGCTTCGGGCCCTGGAGCGTGGCCTGGAAGGCCAGTGCACGATCATCTTCGATATCCTGCCCGATGGGACAACGACCAATATCCGGCCCTTGAGCTGTACGTCGACCCTGTTCGAACGGTCCTCGATGAATGCGGTGGCGGACTGGCGCTACGATCCCCAGATCCGGGATGGGCGGCCGGTCATGTACCGGGGCGCGACAACGCAATTGCGCTACGCCCTGGAAGAGTAGACCTCCAGCTGCCAGACACACACCGGACATGAAAACGCCCGGTCCGAAGGGACCGGGCGTTTCCTGTTTGCAGGGGCGGCAGCGCTACTCGGCTGCGGCCTCGGCCTGGCTCATGGCTGCGACTTCCTCGTCGGCCAGGCCGACGCTCATCAGTGCAAAGGCCCAGTTGAGGGCGGTCTCGCGCAGGCTGTCGAAACGCCCTGATGCGCCACCATGACCGGCACCCATATTCATTTTGAGCAGGGTCAGGCCGTCATCCGTGCGTCGATCCCGCAGGCGTGCGACGAACTTGGTCGGCTCCCAGTAGGTGACGCGCGGATCGGTCAGGCCGCCCGTGGCCAAGACGTGCGGATAGTCCTGGGCCGTGATCTGGTCATACGGGCTGTAGGCCAGCATGGTCTCATAGTCTTCCGCGCTCTCGATCGGATTGCCCCATTCCGGCCATTCCGGCGGGGTCAGCGGCAGTTCCGGGTCGGACATGGTGTTGATCACGTCGACGAAGGGCACGGCGGCGATGGCGCCGGCGAACAGGTCGGGCGCGAGGTTGATGGCCGCACCGACGAGCAGACCACCGGCCGAGCCGCCATAGGCGACGATATTGCCGCGCGAGGTATAGCCCTCGGCAGCCAGCGCCTCACCGGCCGAGACGAAGTCGCGGAAGGTGTTCATTTTCTGCTCGAGCTTGCCGTCGAGATACCACTGGTAGCCGTTGGCCATGCCGCCACGGATGTGGGCGACGGCATAGACCATGCCGCGATCGACCAGCGAGAGCGGGGTGACGCGGAAGGCGGCCGGAATGGTAATGCCGTAGGACCCGTAGCCGTAGAGCAGGAGTGGCGCCGTGCCGTCGACCGGCGTATCGCGGTGGTAGAGGATGGTCACCGGGATCTGGGCGCCGTCATGGCCGGGTGCCATGATGCGGCGGACGACATAATCCTCCGGATTGTGACCGGACGGCACTTCCTGGCGCTTGAGCAGGGTGCGCTCGCGCGTCGCCATGTTGTAGTCGTAGGTTTCTTCCGGCGTCGACGGGCTCTCGTAGGAGAAGCGCAGCATGTCGGTGTCGAACTCGTAGCCGGCCGAGGCGCCCAGCGAGTAGGCCTCCTCGTCGAAGGCGATCTCGTGCTCGTCGCCGCTGGCGTATTCATGCACGACGATGCGGGGCAGGGCGTTCTCGCGTTCGACGCGGACCTGCCAGTCGGCGAAACCGATCAGCCCGTTGATCAGCGTGCCGGAGCGGTGAGGAATGAACTCCTCCCAGTTCTCGCGGCCCGGATTGTCGAGCGGGGCCGACATGACCTTGAAGTCCACCGCACCGTCCGCATTGGTACGAATGTAGAAACGGTCAGGCCCCTCGGTGAGATAGTATTCGGTATCGGCCTGGCGCTCGGCCACGAGACGCGGCTCGGCGGTCGGGTCATTGGCGTCGATCAGGCGCATCTCGTTGGAAGTGTGACCGCCGGCATTGATGATGACGTAGTTGTCGCCGTCCGACAGGCCGACGGAGACGAAGAAGCCGTCATCGGGTTCCTCGTAGACGAGCTCGCTCTCGCCGCCTTCGCGGGCCTGGCGATAGACGCGCTTGGAGCGGCCATTGTCGTCGCGCCACACCCAGTACAGGGTCTCGCTGTCATTGGCCCAGGTGAAGTCGCCGGAGCTTTCGTCGGTCAGGGTCGCGACGATGGCACCGGAGGCGACTTCCTTGATGCGGATCTCGTAGTATTCCGAGCCGCGCACATCGACACCGAAGGCGACATAGCGGTGGTCCGGCGAGTGCTCCATGTCGGAGAAGTCGAGATAGTCGAAATCGGCCGCCTCGGCGTCACCGTCGATGAGAATCTCCTCCTCGCCGGTCGGTTCGCCGGTCTCCGGATCAACCGGACGCCGGGCATAGATCGGGTACTGGCCGCCTTCACGGTAGCGGGTGAAGTACTGATAGCCGCGATCACGCTCGGGCACCGAGCTGTCGTCTTCCTTGATGCGCCCGCGGATCTCCTGGAAAATTCGCTCCTGCAGCTCCTCGGTCGGCGCCATCACCTCGTCGAGATAGGCGTTCTCGGCTTCCAGGAGGGCGCGCACGTCCGGGTCGAGGACCTCGGGTTCGCGCATCACCTGCTGCCAGTTGTCATCCTTGATCCACTGATACTCGTCGATCCGGGTGAAGCCGACCTGCTCGATCTCGACGGGCCGTTGCTCGGCCTGCGGCGGGGTCAGGGTGCGGGCACGCTCGATCAGCGAGGTGCGGGTGGTTTCAGGCTGCGAACTGGCAGCCGTCTCGGTTGTCATGTCAGTCTCCTGGCTGCAGGCGCTGACGGCGAGGGCCAGAAGCCCTGCGCCCAGCCACCTGGCGGGCATTGTTTTGTTCATGTCTCTCCCCTTGAGTGGCCGCCGGGCGGCCGGTCTGGCTCAGTTGTCTTCGCTCTCTTCGCGGAAGTCCAGCACAGTGCCATTGGTGCAATAGCGCTGTCCGGTCGGGGCCGGCCCGTCGGGAAATACGTGGCCCAGATGGGCGCCGCAATTGGCGCAATGGATCTCCGTGCGTGGCACGACCAGCTTGTGGTCGGTCTTGGTCTCGACGGCATCCTCGCTGACCGGCGCGTAAAAGGACGGCCAGCCGGAGCCGGATTCGTACTTGGTCTCGGCGGTGAACAGCGGGGCGTCACAGACCTTGCAGTGAAACACGCCGTTCCGCTTCTCCGCATTGAGCGGGTGCGAAAACGGCGCTTCGGTGCCCTCATCGAAGGCGATGGCCCGGGTCTGCGGGTCGAGCTTGGCTTTCAGGGTCTTGATCTTCTCAGGGTCGAGTCGCGGCATCCGGGCCCTCCAGGACTTTCGGCGCGTCCAGACGCTGGCCGCGCTTCACCGACAATATGGGAGTGGTCAGAGAAATAACCACCAGCACCAGGCCCAGACCGACCATCGGGATCAGCGCGGCGTTCTGGGGCCCCATGGCGCCGACGATGAAGCCCATCAGGATAGCCCCCGCCGGCATGCCGCCGAACAGGCCGAGCTGGTAGACCGACATGACGCGCGCGAGCTTGTCCGGCGGCGCCTGTTCCTGGACCACCGAGCGGCTCAGCGAGATGGCAATGCCTGCGCCCATGCCCCAGCAGAAAACCAGCACGTAGAGCGACCAGAAGGGCAGGTCGATGGCAAAGGCGCCGGTGGCCAGTACCGTCACGCCCTGTGCGATCAGCATGGCGCGACCGGGTTTCTCGATCTGGCCGAACTTGACCAGCGCGACATTGGCCACCAGGGCGCCGATCCAGAAGATCGCCATCAGGCTGGCGATCTCGGCATAGCCTCCACCATAATTCTCCCGGATCAGGATGGGGATCAGGACGAAGAAGGATCCGCCTACCACCAGCAGGCCGATGGCAATCATCATCACCGTCATCGGCATCAGCACGCGTGAGGTGAACACGGCGCGAATGCCATCGACCAGGTCGGTGACCGGGTGGGCTGTCGATTTGTGGCGCTTCGAGCCCAGGCGCGGGAGAAAGGCGGCGGACAGGCCGCCGATGAGCAGGCCGACGCCCTGCAGGACGAACAGCGCGCCGGGACCGGTGCGGGCGGCGAAATAGCCCGCTGCCATGCCGGCGATCTGGGCCCCGAACTGGACTGCCGAGGCCATGACCACGGCCCGCTGCAGCTCGATGCCGCCATGCCTGGTCTGAGCCGAGATGCGCACCACCGGATTGATGGCGCTGTCACGCGCGGGCATCACGAAGCCCCCGGCAACGCCGATCAGCAGGGCGAACACGACCATGATCCAGTAGGACAGGTGGTCGGTGACCAGGAGCAGGCCGAGCGTGATCGCCGCCAGCCCGGCGAAGATGTAGAAGTAGAACATGATGCCACGCCGGTCCTTGCGCTCGGCGAGGACGCCGGCTGCGGGCAGGAGCAGCATCATGGGGCCGGTCAGTGCGGCCTGGGCGATGCCGAGCCGCTCCGGGCTTTCCCCGAGGGTGAAGGTGATGACGCCGGGAAACAGCGTGGTCTGGAGGCCGAAACCGAAGAACCAGCCGGCGACCAGAACCAGATAGGCCCCGAACGGCGGCAGGCGCAGATTGCGATTGACGGCGAGGGGACGGAAAACGGGCAAGGTGACAGGCTTTCTCGGCGTGGGGGGAGGGGTGCGCGACCGGGTCCCATCCGTTGTCTAGCACAAGTCCGGCGGCTGCCCATGGCCCGCCATCAGCCCGCACGTCGAGGCGGCGACGTACCATTCATTAACGCCGAGCGGGCATTCTGTTGCGGTATTTGGACCCTCAGGATGCCATCATGGCCGATGCCGACCCACTTCCGCTCGACGAGCCGACCGGATTCCGCACATCCACGCGGGCCATCCTGGCACGGCGCCTGGCGGATATCGTCGGCCTGCCAGCCAGCCGCATTACGCCTCGCGAGCGCTGGATCGTCGGGGACCTGCTGTATGATGTGCTGCGCTCCAGCGATGTCGAGCTGCGCCAGCGCTGTGCGCGCCGCATTTCAGTGCTCAAGGAAGCGCCGCACCGTCTGCTTCGCATGCTCGCCAGCGACGTCTTCGAAGTGGCCGAGCCGATCCTGGCCAATTGCCAGGCGCTGACCGATTTCGACATGCTGGAAATCGTCCAGGCCGGGACGTTGCAGCATCGCATGACCGTGGCCAATCGGGAGAATATTTCCGAGACCGTGGCGGCTGCGCTGGCGGCCTATGGCGAGCCACCGGTGGTCGAGCGCCTGTTGCGCAATCGTACGGCCTTGCTGGCGGCTCCGACCATTGATCACCTGGTTGGTGTGGCGCTGGAGGAGAACCGCTTTGCCAGCATGATCATCCGGCGCGAGGAATTGCGCCCCGCCCAGGCCTTCCGGCTGTTCTGGCATTGCGATCATGTCGACCGCTTCCAGATCCTCAGCCGGTTCGCGGTCGACCGCAGCATTCTGATTGACGCGTCGGAAGACATCTTCCCGATGGCATCGGCGGATGGCTGGGAGGATCCGATGGTCACCCGGATCCTGCGCTATATCGATCGTCGCCAGCGCAATCGCGCCGCCGCGGAGCTCAGCCCGTACGGCTCGCTGGAAGGGACACTGGATGCGTTCGCGGTGGAGGGCGCCCGCCCCGAACTGATCAGCGAGATTGCCACCTTGGCCGCGGTCGACCGTCGGCTCGTCCTGCAGATGGTGGACGATTATGCCGGCGAACCGTTCGCCGTCCTGTGCAAGGCGACCGGTCTTAAGTGGCCGTCATTTCTCGGCTTCTGGCGAGGCTTGGGGCGACCGGAGAGCGGAGAAGTGCTCGAACAGGCGCGCAAGGTCTTCGATTCCCTGTCGGTCGAAAAGGCGCAGACCGTACTGCGCTACTGGAATCTCTCGCTCGAGGACAAGCAGGTCGCATAGGCGCCAGCTGAGCCGGTGAGCAGTGACTGTGATCAACCAGGGAACTTTTCGGCAGGTCAGCAGTTATCGTCGGGTCTGAAAAGCGGGGAGTTGTTGTGCCGGTCGATACCCTGAATATCCCGGATACCGTGTCGCTGTGGCGCGCCGTCTGCGAAAACGCGACGGTTGCAATGTTCATCATGAACGACCGGCAGCAATGCATCTACATGAATCCGGCCGCAGAAGAGCTAAGTGGTTACACCCTCGAGGAAACGCGGGGCCGGGCCTTGCACGACGTGGTCCATCACACCAAGCCTGACGGATCGCCCTACCCACTGGAGGAATGCCCGATTGACCGGGCATTCCCCGAAAACAACTGCGAGCAGGGCGAAGAGATTTTCGTGCACAAGGATGGCAGTTTCTATCCCGTGGCGTTTACCGCGTCGCCGCTGCGGGCCCATGATTCAGAGGTCGTCGGAACGATTATCGAAGTGCGCGACCTGAGGCCGGAGAAGCAGGCCCAGGCGGAACGGGAGGCCAACCAGGCGCTGATCGAAGCGACGTTCGAGAACGCCGCTGTCGGAATCGGCCATGTCGGCGAGGACGGGCGCTGGCTGCGGGTCAACAGTCGACTGTGCGAGATCGTCGGATACTCGCGGGACGAGTTGCTCGATCTGCGCTCCGAGGACATGACGCATCCGGAAGACCAGGATGCCGACCGTGAATTGTTTGGCCAACTGACCAGCGGCGAGATCGGCAGCTATTCCCTGGAGAAGCGCTATTACCGCAAGAATGGCGAGCTGATCTGGGTCAACCTGTCGACATCGCTGCAGCGGGACGCCGAGGGCGCGCCCTTGTACTGCATCGCCGTTGTCGAGGATATCAGCCGGCGAAAGGCCGGGGAGCAGCATCTCGAGGTAATGACCCAGGAGCTCAATCACCGGGTCAAGAACACGCTGGCCACGGTGCAGGCAATCGCTTCGCAATCGCTGCGCGGCGAAACCAGTCTGGAAGACGGGCGCAAGAATTTCGTTGCCCGGCTGAGCGCCCTGTCATCGGTTCACAATCTCCTGCTCAAGGAAAGCTGGAGCGGCGCCAGCATGCGCGAGGTCGTGGCTTCGGCGTTGATGCCCTTCGGCTATGGCGACAGCCGCGATCCGAGCTCCAATGACCGGCAAGACGTTGATTTGGATGGTCCGGACATCCAGCTTCCGGCCAAGGCGGCCCAAATGATGTCCATGGCCATCCACGAATTGGTGACAAATGCGGTTAAATATGGGGCGCTTTCGCAACCAGATGGCCGGATATGCGTTAGATGGGCATGGCTGGACCAAGAGGCCGGCCGGTTCGAGCTCACCTGGCGCGAAACAGGGGGGCCGACGGTGACCCCACCAGAGCGGGAAGGTTTCGGAAGCCTGATGCTCAAGCGGATACTCCCGCGTGACATCCAGGGAGAAGTATTGGTCGATTATGCCGAAAGCGGTGTGATTTGCCGGATTGAAGGCAAGGTTTGAACGGAACGATGTTACGGCACACCATCATGCTGGCGGAGGATGACGCCATTCTCCTCATTGATCTCGAGGTCCGTCTGACGGAGCTCGGGCATGATGTGATCGCCGCTGTCGGGACGGTAGAAGAGGCCATCGATACGCTGGACGGCGGGACGGTGCCCGATCTGGCCATTCTGGACGTCAACCTGAATGGCAGCCGCAGTTTCCCGATCGCGGAGCGCCTGACGGAGATGGGGGTTCCCGTGCTGTTCGCCACCGGCTATGGCAAGCAGGGCCTGGAAGCCCCGTTCCAGAACGCGCCGGTCCTCCAGAAGCCGTTTACCGACGCCATGCTGAAGCGCGCCATCGACGATCTGGACATCTCGCCCCGGCGCGATGACCAGGCCGTGCTCGCCGCCCGAAGCGGCCAGTCGCAACGCTCGTAATTCGGTGCAATCGCATGGCCTGGCAGGCGGATGATCGCCCGGCCTCTGCACTTCCTTCCCGACTTCGTCTGGCCAACCCCTGCCTGTGCGGCTAAATACCCCGGAAGCGTGCTTTCGCGGGGAGATCCCATGTTCTACGGCATTGGCCTGACCGTCATACTTGTGGCGCTGTGGCTGGCCCTGTCCGGGCCGTTCACCTTGTCGGGTGATTACCCGATCGTGATGGGGCTGGGCGTGATTAGCATCCTGATCACCCTGTTTGCCACTTTCCGCATGCGCATATTCGACCGCGAAACCGTGCCGCTGGCTCCGGCGCCGCGCCTCATGGGGTATTGGGGCTGGCTCGGCGGTGAGATCGCCAAGTCGAATCTCGCCGTGCTGCGTCTGGTGATGAAGCCGGAGATCGATGTCGAGCCGCGTCTGGTGCGCGTGCCGGCGGAGCAGCGTTCGGATCTCGGCCATACCGTGTTCGCCAATTCGATTACCCTGACGCCGGGCACCGTGACCGTCGACGTCGAGGAAGACGGTTTCCTCGTGCACGCCCTTGACGGAAGTTTCACCGACCCGCGGGGATTCGCCGAGATGGGGCTGCGTTCGGACCGGGCAACCGACGGCTCGCGGGAGGCCGGTTGATGGATATCTTCAATTTCGTCATTGCCCTGGGCCTGGCTGGCGCCATGGCCATCATGCTGGCCCGGCTGTTCGCCGGTCCGACGCTGTATGACCGGGTTCTTGCAGCCAATTCCTTTGCCACCAAGACACTGCTCCTGCTGCTCGTCTTTGCAGCCCTGGTCGGGCGGCAGGATGCCATCGACATCGCGCTGCTGTACGCGCTGATCAATTTCGTGGCGACCATCGCGGTCCTGAAATTCTTCCGCTACCGGTCGCTGGAGATCGCCCTGGCGCAGATGTCACTGCGCCGGGCCCTGGGCGGGGAGCCGGACGAATGAGCGAGTTTCTCGGTTACGCCCTCTATGCCGCCAGCATTGTGCTGATGGCGACGGGCCTCGTCTTCGTTCTGGCCGGCGCCATCGGCGTCATGCGCCTGCCCGATTTCTACACCCGCCTGCACGCTGCCGGCGTCACCGATACGCTGGGGGCCGAGATGATCATTGTCGGCCTGATGCTGCAGGCGCATGACTGGCAAACCGTGGCCAAGCTG
The DNA here is from genome assembly GCF_054482675.1 of Maricaulis sp. CAU 1757. Lineage (NCBI taxonomy): Bacteria > Pseudomonadati > Pseudomonadota > Alphaproteobacteria > Maricaulales > Maricaulaceae > Maricaulis > Maricaulis sp. CAU 1757. The sequence goes on along the minus strand of NZ_JBTLRI010000004.1, from coordinate 131,802 downwards.
GCTCTGGTCGGCCTCCTGCTCTTCCTGACCAGTCCGACAGCGACACACGCTGTGGCCAATGCGGCGCATCGTGCGGGCCTGGCCCCGATGCTGGCCCGTTTCCGGCCCCAGCATCCGCGCGATGCCGGTGCCGCGGTCAAGGCCGAGGCCCTGTCGCCGCGCCAGAAGGTGCTCGAGGCGAATTCGCCTTCCAAGGCCAAGGTCGAGGCGCCCGAGAGCGGAGACAAGTCATGAGCGAAGCCGATCTCACGCAGTATCTGGACTATGCCTTGATCGCCATGTTGCTGGCGGTCGGCGTGGCCATCGTGCGCATGCGCAACCTGTTCGCCGTGGTCATGCTGACTGGTGTGTACAGTTTTCTCTCGGCGGCCTGGTTCGTATCGCTGGACGCCGTCGATGTCGCGTTCACCGAGGCCGCCGTGGGCGCCGGCATTTCCACCGTTCTGATGCTGGCGGCGATGCTGCTGACGGCACGCGAGGCCGAGCCCGCCGGCAAGGGGCGCCACTGGGCCGCGTTCGCTGTGGTCGTGGCCGCCGGCGCCGCGCTGTTCTTCGCCATTCCGGACATGCCGGTTTACGGCGCCGCCGATTCGCCGGCCAATTCCTCGGTCGGCATGGATTACATGTCGCGCACCCCCAACGAGATCGCCATTCCCAATGTGGTGACCGCGGTACTGGCCAGCTATCGCGGCTATGACACGATGGGCGAGGTGGTGGTGATTTTCTCCGCCGCCCTTGGGGTCATGTTGCTGCTCGGTTTCGGTACCGGACGCCGGCGCAAGGACGAAGAGGAGGACGAGGCATGAGCCCGCACCTGATCCTTCGAGTTGTCTCCAAACTGCTGATCCCGCTCATTCTGGTTTTCGGCTTCTACGTCCAATTCCACGGTGATTTCGGCCCCGGTGGCGGTTTCCAGGCCGGCGTCATTGTCGCCGTCGCCGTCATCCTCTACGCGCTGATCTTCGGCATGGACGAGGCCCGCAAGGCGGTGCCCCCCGTGGCCTGCCGCATCGGGGCCGCGGCGGGTGTGGTCCTGTATATCAGCGTCGGCCTTGCCACGCTGGTGATGAACGGGGCCGGCGAGCCGGTCAATTTCCTCGACTATGACGCCCTGCATCCCGACCAGAGCCACCATACCGGTCAGCATTACGGCATCCTGCTGGTCGAACTGGGTGTGCTGATCACCGTGGCCTCGGTGATGCTGGCGATCTTCTATGCCTTTGCCGGCCGCGTGCCGGATATTCCGGACGAGGACTGGTAAGCCATGCTCGACATCCTCATCGACCGCTTCAACTACATCCCGATCATCGTGCTGATGATGACCGGGCTGTACGTGGTTTTCGCCACCGGGAATCTGGTCAAGCGACTGGTTGGCCTGTCCCTGTTCCAGACTTCGGTGTTCCTGCTCTACATCACCATCGGCAAGGTGTTCGGCGGCAATCCGCCCATCCTGGCGGGCGATGGTCATGGCGGCGAGGGGGATCATGGCGGCAGTGCCGATGCCGGCTACGCCTCTGCCGGCGGCCATGGCGATGCCGACGGGCATGCCGATGCCGCGGCGCATGACGAGCCGATGGACCATGAACCGACCTCCCACGAAGTCGCCGGCCTGAGTGATGCTCACAGTGTCTCCGACACGGCGCTCGACCCGGCACTCTCTGCCACCGGTGAGGTGCTCTACTCCAACCCGCTGCCGCACGTGCTGATCCTGACCGCGATCGTGGTTGGCGTGGCGACGCTGGCGGTGGGGCTGGCACTCGTTGTTCGCATCCGCGAGGCCTACGGCACGATCGAGGACGACGCACTCAACGCCGCTGATTATTCGCTCGAAACCGGGAATGTCGATTGATGCAGACCCTGGCCCAACTCCTGCCGGCCGGTCTGGCCGTTCATTCGCCTGCCCTGATCGTGGTGATTCCGCTGATCATGGCGGCCATTGCCGCCTTCATGCCGCGCGGGCGCCTGGCTTGGGGTGTAGCCCTGGCCGCTGCCATACCGGTTGCCGTTTTGTCTCTGGTCCTGCTCGGCCAGGTCATGAGCGAAGGCCTGATCAGCTATGCCATGGGTGGCTGGCAGCCGCCGCACGGCATCGAGCTGCGTGTTGACGCACTCAATGTCCTGCTGCTCCTGCTGGTCGGCATCATCGGCCTGCTGTGCGTGATCTTTGCCTTGCCCACCGTGGCCGACGATATCCCCGCCGACAAGCAGCCGCTGTTCTATTCGGCGTTCCTGGTGGCTTTTGCCGGCCTGATCGGCGTGACCATCACCGGCGATGCCTTCAACGTCTTCGTCTTCCTCGAGATCTCCTCGATCGCCACCTATACCATCGTGGCCATGGGTGCCGGCCAGGACCGCCGCGCCCTGACGGCGAGCTATAACTACCTCATTCTCGGCACCATCGGTGCCACCTTCTTCGTCATCGGCGTCGGTTTCCTTTACATGGCGACCGGCACGCTGAACATGGCCGACATGGCGCTGGTGCTCGAGCAGACCGGGCACAACCGCGTCACCCAGGCCGCCTTCGCCTTCATCGTCGTCGGCCTCGGCCTGAAGGCGGCGATGTTCCCGCTGCACGTCTGGCTGCCGAACGCCTATGCCTTCGCGCCCAGCTTCGTCACCGCCTTCCTGGCCTCGACGGCCACCAAGGTCGCCTTCTACGTGCTCATCCGCTTCGTGTTCTCGGTCTTCCATCCGGACGTCAACTTCGTCATGACCAGCTTTACCTGGCTGTTCGCAGTAGTCGGAGTGGTCGCGATGGTCGTGGCTTCCCTGCAGGCCGTGTTCCAGTCCGATGCGCGGCGCCTGCTGGCCTTCTCCTCGGTGGCCCAGGTCGGCTACATGATGCTCGGCCTCGGCATGGGCACCACGGCGGGCCTGTCGGCCAGCCTGCTGCACCTGGTCAACCACGCGCTGATGAAGGGGGCACTGTTCATGGCGCTGGGCGCCTTCGCCCTGCATTTCGGGGTGCGGCGGATCAAGGACCTGGGCGGGCTGGGCCAGCTCATGCCGGTATCGTCCTCGGCCTTCACTGTGGCCTGCATATCGCTTGTTGGCGTGCCGCTGACGGTCGGGTTCACCTCCAAATGGTATCTCGTCACAGCGGCGCTGGAGCGCGGCTGGTGGTGGGCCGTGGCGGCGCTGATGCTGTCCTCCCTGCTGGCCCTGGCCTATGTGGCGCGCATGCTGATCGCGATCTGGATGGAAGGCCCGCCGCAGCGGCGCGGCGCTCCGGTGCCGGCGCGCCGGGCCCCGCTGATGATCCTGGTGCCGTTGTGCCTTCTGGCCTTCGCCAATGTGTATTTCTTCTTCCATGCCGATCCGCTGGTTGCGCTCACCCGCGCCGCGGCCGCTGCAGTGATGGGGGGCTGACGCATCATGTGGACTCCCGAACTCTCCCTTGCCCTGGCCCTCGCCCTGCCGGCGACCGGTGGCGTCTTCGTCGCCTTGCTCGGCAGCCGACCCAATCTGCGCGAGGCGGCCACCCTGATTGCCGCGGTTCTGCTGGCGTTCAATGTCGCCTATCTGGTCGAGATCGCGCCGGAGCGGCCCGAGCTTGATCTGGCGACCCTGGCGCCGGGCCTGGAGCTGACCTTCCGCCTTGAGCCGCTGGGCGCGCTCCTTGCCGCCGTGGCGAGTGGGCTGTGGATCGTCAACTCGCTGTATTCGATCGGGTACATGCGCGGCAATCAGGAGAAGAACCAGACCCGTTTCTACGTCTTCTTCTGCATCGCCATCGGGGCCGCCATGGGCGTTGCCCTGTCCGGCAACCTGCTGACCATGTTCGTCTTCTACGAAGTGTTGACGCTGTCGACCTATCCGCTGGTGACGCACAAGGGCGACGCCAAGGCGAAGCGAGGCGGGGCGATCTACCTGTCCATCCTGCTGGGCACATCGATCGGCCTGCTTCTGCCGGCCGTGATCGCCACGCATTACCTGGCCGGCTCGACCGATTTTGTGGCCGGCGGCTTGCTGGCGCTCAATGATGTCAGCCCGATGATTGCCGGCGTGCTGCTGGTGCTGTTCGCCTTCGGCATCGGCAAGGCGGCGTTGATGCCGGTCCACCCGTGGCTGCCCAATGCCATGGTGGCTCCGACCCCGGTATCGGCCCTGCTGCACGCCGTGGCCGTTGTGAAGGCCGGTGTGTTCGCCATGCTCAAGGTCGGCACCTACATCTTCGGACCGGCCCTGATCGCCGCCGCGCCGACCTCAGACACGCTGGCCTGGATCGCCGCGATCTCGATCGTGCTCGCCTCGATCATTGCCATGACCAAGGATAACCTCAAGGCCCGGCTGGCCTTCTCGACGGTGTCCCAGCTGTCCTATGTGACCCTCGGCGTGATGCTCGGCTCGCCGCTGGCGATGCTCGGCGGCGCGCTGCAGATCGTCATGCATGCCTGGGGCAAGATCACGCTGTTCATGAGCGCCGGCGCGATCTACACCGCGACCAAGAAGACCGAGATCTCCCAGATGGCAGGGCTCGGGCGCTACATGCCGTGGCTGTTCATCGCCTACACGATCGGCGCGCTGTCGATCATCGGCCTGCCGCCGCTGGGCGGGACGTGGCCGAAACTCTTCCTGATGCAGGGGGCCTGGGACGCCGGGCAGGGCGCCCTGATCGTGGCCCTGATCGCCTCGTCGATCCTCAATGTTGCCTATCTGTTGCCGATTTCGGCGCGCGGTTTCTTCTCGGCGCCGGAAGAGAGCGGTCTAAAGAAGACGCCTCCGGTCTGGGTGATCATCCCGCCGGTGATCACGGCGATCGGAGTCATCGTCCTGTTTTTCCTCATCACCCCGCTGCGGGACTACCTTGAACCGGTATTCCTGACGTCGGGCCTTGCTGCCGAGAGCCTGTCATGAGCGATCAGCAAAACAATGACGACCTGGTGCATCCCGCAGCCCGGCCTTTCCTGTGGCTCGATGCGCCCTGGCTGAAGAAATCGATGATCTGGATCCTGCTGGCGGCGACGCTGGGATTCGTGGCCGTCGATTTCGTGCATCACCGGCATGAATACGTCGACCTGGCCGAATTCTACGGCTTCTACGCAATGTGGGGCTTTGGCGCCTTCGTGCTGGCCGTGATGGGCGGCTGGTTCATCGTGCGCGGCCTGCTGGGCCGGTCCGAGGATTACTGGGATCGCGAGCCGGGCGACCGGGAGGGCGAGCAATGATCGAGGCCCTCTACGACGTCTCCCCGGCCTGGCCGGTCATCATCGGTGGCCTGTTGGCGGCTGCCTTCCCGATGCACATGGTGCGCAAGGGCCTGGCCCTGCTGGCCCCCATCGCGGCGCTGTTCCTGTGGTTCAACCCGCCGGAAGGTGTCTATGTCGGTGGCATCATCGAGATGGGCGGGTTCACCCTCGAGACCTTCCGGTTTGACGGGCTGTCGAGGATTTGGGGGCTGATCTTCATCATCGCCGCCTTCATCAACGCGGTCTACGGCCTGCACGAGAAGGACCGTATCGCCGATGCGGCCGGACTGATCTATGCCGGTGCCGGTCTCGGCGCCGTGTTTGCCGGCGACCTCCTGTCGCTGTTCTTCTTCTGGGAATTGACGGCGATCTCTTCGGTCTTCCTGATCTGGGGCGCCCGTAACCAGGCCGCGTACAAGGCAGGCCTTCGCTATCTGGTCATCCATGTACTGTCCGGCGTGCTGCTGCTCGGCGGTGCCGTGCTGCACGCCAATGCGACCGGCAGCTGGGCGTTCGACGACAGTCTGTCGGTGTCGACGCCGGGCGGCTTCCTGATCTTCATCGCCTTCGGCATCAAGTGTGCCTTCCCCTTCCTGCACAACTGGCTGCAGGACGCTTATCCGAAGGCGACGATCACCGGCACCGTGGTGTTGTCGGCCTTCACCACCAAGCTAGCCGTGTACGCTCTGGCGCGCGGCTATGCGGGCACCGACATGCTGATCTGGATCGGCGCGATCATGACCGCTTTCCCGGTGTTCTTCGCCGTGGTCGAAAACGATCTTCGTAAGGTGCTGTCCTACTCGCTCAACAACCAGCTCGGCTTCATGGTCGTCGGTATCGGTGTCGGTACCGAGCTGGCCATCAATGGCGCCGCGGCCCACGCCTTCGTGCACATCATCTACAAGGCGCTGCTCTTCATGAGCATGGGAGCGGTGCTGCACCGCGTCGGTACGGTCAAGGCGTCCGAGCTGGGCGGCCTGTTCAAGTCGATGCCGGCGACGGCGGTGTTCTGCCTCATCGGGGCCGCCTCGATCTCGGCCTTCCCGCTGTTCTCGGGCTTCGTCGCCAAGGCGCTGACACTGGCGGCCGTTGCCCAGGAGGGGCATTGGGTCGTGTGGCTGGTTCTGGTCTTCGCCTCGGCCGGTGTTCTTGAGCATTCCGGCATCAAGATCCCGTACTTCGCCTTCTTCAGCCATGATCGTGGCCACCGGGTTCGCGAGGCTCCCGCCAACATGCTCATGGCGATGGCGATCGCGGCGCTGATCTGTGTCTATCTCGGCATTGATTATGGCACGCTGTACGAGCTGGTGCCGTATCCGGCCGCGGCGCTGGAGTACGCCCCCTTCACGCTGGACCATATCGTGGGGCAGATGCAGCTCCTGCTCGCGGCGATGTTCGCCTTCGCCTTCCTCGTCCGGATGAACTGGTATCCGGCGGAGAAGCGCGGGGTCAATCTGGACACCGACTGGGTCTACCGTCGGGCCGCCGATGGTTTCGTGCGGTGGGGTTTGGCCATGCTCGACCGGCTGTGGGCCGCGACGGGCAATGTGGCAGACGCCGGACGGCGTCGGATTGGAGCCAGACTGTTTCAGGCATTCAGTCCTATCGGAGCCATGAGTCGAGATATCCCCAGTGGAATACTTGCGATCTGGACGAGTGCATTGCTCGCAATCGTGCTTTTGATTGCCTACCTAGCACCCTGATTTTCCGGTACATATTGGCACAAGAAGAAAGTCCTGCCCGCCTAGGTGGTCAGGGCTTTCTTTACACCTAAAATAGGAATATTATCCCCACCTGGGTGTGGCCGGCTTATCATGGACCCTGTCGCGCGGCTTTGTGCGGCGACTGGACGGGAGAGGATGATGACGGAGCTCGTCGAGCAGTTGGAAGCAGATATTGCGCTGGCCCAGTTCACCCAGCACGCCGTGGCCTATGCCTTCGGAATATCGGAATCGCAGATTAAGAAACGACCTCCGCGCAATGATCGCGCGGTGTTCGTGCAGCAGGCTTCAATGTACCTGGCGCATGTCGCCTTCGAAATGTCCCTGAGCCGGGTGGCCCAGGCCTTTGGCCGCGATCGGTCGACAGCGGCGAGCGCCTGTCACCGCATCGAGGACCGCAGAGATGACATGGCCTTCGATGAGTACATGGACGCCCTTGAGGCCAGCCTCAAGGCAACACCCTGCTGCGTCAGGGAGGCGGCGTGATGGCCCCCCGCTGGTTGGCCAAGTTGGCGCGACCGGGCGCGTTCCTGGCGCGATATGGCGGCCCCGGTGAGGGCTTTGCCGTTTACCGCACGCCTGACCGCCGACGGCGCCCGGCCAAGCGGCTGGCCCGCCGCCAGGTCGAGCAAGCCCAGGCCCTGGGGTTGCTGGAGGCCGGTGACAGCGGCTGGACGCTGAGCCAGTCGGGCCGCGCCGCGGTTGAGGCGGCGCGGGAAGAGGGCGGAGGGCTGGCCGGGGTCGAGCGGCAGGATCTGCAGGACCGGTTGCTGCGCGAGCCGGGGCGACGGCCGCAACGGGTGCGCGTGGCGCCCGACGCGTCGCCGCTGGCCCGCTGGCAATCACTGCTTGATCCGGCCGAGAGCGAGGCCGGAGAGCGTTTTCTCAACGACTACCTGCAATCCAGCCTGCGCCAGTCGGTGACCCAGAACTGGGACTGCCCGGTGCCGATCGGCCGACGACGGGCGCGTCAGGCCGGGGGTGACGGAAGTAGTGTTGCCGCGCTGGCGGCGAAGCAACGGGTGATGGCGGTGCTGGAGGCCTTGCCGAAACATCAGGCAAGTCTGCTTGAAGCGGTTCTGGTGCGCGAGGAGAGCCAGGCCGCCATTGCTCGCAGGCTGGGTGCCTCAAGGCGGCGGGCCCGGGATGCGGTCAAGCGTGCCATGGCCGCCCTGGTTCTGATCTATGCCGGGCTCTAGTGCTCCGCTGCCGCGCGGATCCGGCCGATCATCGAGGCGAGGCCGTTGGAGCGCTGCGGGGACAGATGCTCGGACAGGCCGATGCGGGCGAGCACGTCACGTGCGTCGACGGACAGGATGTCGTCGCGCGAGTGACCGGAATAGAGGCGTACAAGCAGAGCCGCCAGGCCGCGCACGATGTGAGCGTCGCTGTCGGCGCGAAACACGAGGTGATCGGGATCGGGCTGCTCGGTAACCAGCCAGACCTGGCTGACGCAGCCCTTGACCTTGTTGGCCTCGCTGCGCTCTGCCTCGTCGAGCTCGGGCAGCGCCTTGCCCATGTCGATGAGATAGCGGTAGCGCTGCTCCCAATCGTCAAGAAGGGCGAATTCGTCGACGATATCGTCGATTTCGGTCTGAATGCTTGTACCTGTCATCACAGGCGGGGAGGTAGTGTGCGGCACGGATCGAGGCAAGCCTCCAGATCAGGTGCGCAACACGGCGTCACGGCGTGGCGGTTCAGGACGCGTCGGTGTTGTTCTCTTCAATGGCCAGGGCAATCCGGTCCACAGCGACCTCGGACAGGAAGCCACCGAGGCGGGCGGCTTCTTCGCCGGCTTCGCACAGGGCCTCATTGTCGGCGCACCAATCGTTCACGCCAGCCCCGGCATCAATCCGGGTCTCGGCGAGATTCATCGGCATTTCGAAAGCGTCGCCGGCGAAATCCTTCGGCACAAACACGCTGACTATGGCCATCCAGAACGCAGCTCGAATTAGAAACATCATCGTACCGACCTCATTGTCCGGCTCCTCTTCAATGGGGGCCGTTGCAGGATTGAGGCTAGGTCGGTTGATTCAAAAAATCGAGCGAAACCAATACGTACGGGAAACGGCGTGCAAAATTGGCGCGCCGATTTTGTATAAAATTATGCGGAAATTTTAGATTGTCTCTCATCGAAACACCTTGACCCTAACAGACAGTTACCGCGGTGCGTCGATTTGCAGTTTTTATCCGCTACTCGCTGCTGGCGGCTCCCAGGCAACGCGACACGTCGAGCAGGGCGTGCTCGGAGATGCAGAAGCTGTCCTCGTACTTGAAGTGACCGGCAGCAACACATTGCTGGAGGTCCAGACGCACCCAGGCCAGGCAGCGCTCGACTATCGGGTCGCTGAGCAGGGACTGGATGGCCTGCTCGACCTCACTGGGGTCGTCGCTGATCGATTGCAGGGCAGCGACCGAGAGGATGCGACCGACACGGGTCCGGTCAGGATCGGGCGCGGCTTCACCGACATTCAGGGTCAGGTGCGGGGAGGGAGCGGCGTTGACACGGGCGGCCGGGATGTCCATGCGCTCGAACAGGGCAGAGGCCGGCAGGCCGGCCTCGAAACGCTCGTCGAAGGAAAAGTTGAACTCGTCCGTCAGGGCGATCGGGCGCTGGCCGATGGATTCAAGCATGGCCAGGCGTTGCCGGCGATCACTTGCGCGGCGATTGGCCCACTGTTCCGACTGCAGGTCATACGCGGCCAACCGGTAGCGCTCGGAGACTTCACGAAGCTGGGCGCTGTCCTGTTCGAGCACGTCCACGACATGGGCCTCGGCAACGTCTGACGTAGCGAAGCTGGTGGCGTAGGTGGGGTCGTATATGAGGCCGGAAATCGCGGATTGCGGACCGTAATAGTCGGCCAGTTCTCGTACTTCGTCGAGATATTCGGGATGCCGGGAAGCGATGATAGCGGCGTAGGCGATCCAGGCGCGAACCAGTTGGTCTTCGCCATAGAAGGACGTGAGGCGGTCCATGGCCCGGTCGAGATCTTCACCGGACCCGATCGGGGCGTCCCGCAGATCGGCAACGACCCGGTGATAAGCGGCATACTCGCGCGCCGAGGTTTCCACGACACCGGAGTTCTCCGGCAGTTCGAGCTGCAGAACCGGTGGGGTTTCAGCGTTCGCCGGGGCCGGGCTTTCATCCTGGACCGTAAGGGTCAGCGACAATACGGCGATCAGGTGGGTCAGCATGTGGGTCACTCCGCAACTTCCATGATTCCATATTGCCTGCAGCGGCGTGCGGGACCAAGGGATTATGTATGAGGAAACGCGCGCAATCTTGCCATATTTGATACGTAAACGGCCAACGTTCACGATTCAGTATTTGTTAACGCACTCAGCGAAGATTCACCGTGAATTGTTAATGAGTCGAAATACGGCGAGATGAATAGCTCCAAGCGCGATTTCCTGACCCGGCTCACGAGCCAGGGTGCCGTCGTCACTAGCCTGATCTGGCTGGTGACGATTGGCGTGGCCGCGCCCCAGGTCTGGCCGTTAATTGATGGAGCGCCGTGGCTTCGCACCCTGACACTGGCGTGCCTGGGTCTTCCGGCCATCATCACGTCATTGCTAGCCTCGCGGCTGGATCGCTCCTCGGCGCAATTCGTACTGGCCCTCGTGTGGACGGCCCTGGCAGCAACGGTCGCAATGGCAGGTGGAGGAGTGACCGGCTTGGCCGCTCTCGCCTTCCTGATCGGTCCCGCCGTGGCCGCCTCGAGCGGCGAGCGACGCGGTATCACGCGTGCCATCGCCATTTCCGCCGGGGCCGGAGCCATCGTGGCCGGCTTGCAGATCGCAGGATTTGTCCAGCCGGCTCCCATGGCAGTCGAACAGCATCTGCCCTTCGTGTTCGGAACGGCTGTCCTGCTGGCGACCGGCTTTGGGCTCGGGGCCCTGCAGGCCGTGAGAACAGCGGACCGGATCCGGGCGGAGGCCGATCGCGGGCGTATTCGGTCGCGCGCCTTCGACGCCGCGCCGGCGGCCCTCGTCGCCTGCGACGCGGACGGCCACATCCTGGCTGCCTCGAACGGGCTTCGCGACCTGTCGCCGGGACTGCCGCGGGATTTGTATGGCTTGCCGCTTGCGGATCTCGGGTTTGACGATGAAGACCGGGCCCAGCTGGCGGCTTCCGGCCGCCGCGCCGCGCTGCGCGACATCAGTGCCGACCTGACCCTGCGTGGGCCGGACCGGGGCGCGCGTTCCGACATCACTTTCAAGGCTCGGCCGATCCATGGCGGTTCGGTCGCCATCCTCGCCGCCGACCCCGGGCACGATCTGGAGCGTCGCCTCGCGGAAGCCGAGTCGATGCGTCGTCAGGCCGAGGACGATGCTCTCGCCAAGTCGCAATTCCTGGCGTCGGTCAGCCACGAGCTTCGCACTCCGCTGAACGCCATCATCGGCTTCTCCGATGTCATGAAGGCCCGGCTGTTCGGCCCGATGCCGGCGCGGTACGCAGAGTACGCCGACCTGATCCACGAAAGCGGCCAGCACCTGATGGAGTTGATCGGCGACGTGCTCGACATGTCGAAAATCGAGGCCGACCGTTACGAGCTGGTCCGGGAGGAATTCGAGATCGGCGAAGTCATCGGACTGGCAGCCAAGATGATGCGCCTGCAGGCCGAGGAAGCCGGGCTGACCCTGACCGTACGCACCCCGGACGAGCCGGTGCGCGTAACCGCAGACCGCAAGGCGCTGCGCCAGATCCTGCTCAACCTTCTCTCCAATGCGGTGAAGTTCACGCCGGAAGGCGGCGCCGTGGTGGTCATGGCCAAGCCGAGTGGCCAGAACCTGGTGATCGCAGTTGGTGATAGCGGTGTCGGGATCGATGCCGGTGAGGCGAGCCAGCTCGGCCAACCCTACCAACAGGCCACCAATGCCCGCGACATCGACAAGCGCGGCACCGGCCTTGGCCTGTCTTTGGTGCGCTCGCTGGCGGAATTGCATGGCGGGGCAATGGCGCTGACCAGCCGCAAGGGCGTCGGAACCACGGTGACCGTGACCCTGCCGGTGCTGGTCGAGGATCGGGGCGAGGTGGAAACCCTGCCGGCCACCGGGCTCGACGTACATCAGCAGATCGAGCGGGCGCGGGCGGCTTCGGAAAACATGACGCCGGCGAAATCCGCCTAGCGCGTCAGCTCTCCAGCCGGTGCCACTGCGAGGCTTCTAGAAAAGCCAGGCCGGCGCCGAAATCCCCGACTTCGAAGTGATGCACGGCAATGACCTCGCCGCGCCGGTCGAGCAGCTCGATGCGCGCGGCTTCGCGCGGATCACGCAGGGCCAGGGCCTCGGCGGCACTCTCGGAGAAATAGAACACGCTGCCATCGGCATCGCCGGTCAGGGCGGTGACGGAGGCCCGGTCGCCGCGGCCACGGGCCCAGTTGAGCGTCTTGGCATAGGCGGGCGGGGTCCAGCGGGCCCATTGGGCATCCGCCGGGCCGGCAAAGATGCCGCCCACGGTCGGATCGTAGAGGTCCGGCGCGCGGTCCAGATCGCGCAGCACGAGCACCGCGGCCGTGGCGCGCGGTTCGGCATCAGGGAGAGCCAGGGTCAGCCGCATCCTCTCGTCCAGCACGCTCATGCCGACCCGAAGCGATCCGGTGTCCTGGTACAGGGCCCAGCTCTCGACCCCCGGATAGGCGAAACGGGTGGCATTCCAGCCGAACGTGTCGCCGGGAAATTCTGCTGACTGGATCAGCATCCAGGCGGCATAGGCTGACCCGACACGGTCCGCCATATCGGCGACGACGGGGGCCTGGCAATCGAGACGGGCGGCCTGGTCGCGAATGGCGGTAGTCTTCGCCTCGAGTGTCGCGGTGCTTGTTCCCCCGCGCAGGAGGGTCCCCCGGGCCTGGAGCCGGGAGGCGTCGAGCGCCTTGCGTTCCGCCTCGCTGAACAGGTTGCACCGGGCGTCCAGATTGAGCGCCAGCTCACGCTCTCCAAACACCGCCTCGGCATTGTTGGCAAAGGCGGCCGGCGCGAGGGCGGCCAGGCAGAGGGCAGAGCTGGTCAGAGTCGTCAAAAGGCGCATCGGTCTTCCCATTCGTTGAAGAAGGGAATAGCACGCCGGTTTTGATGCCTCGTGAAGAAGGTTGGTTAACAGGTACTTAGGCGGAAGGCGAAAATTTTCGCCGGCCTGAGCTTCAAGCCTGGGCGGTGCGGCGGCGGCGGCGCGAGAGCCCGCGCGCCAATAGCAGCAGGGCCGCACCGAACAGGATGAAGGCCGCATCCCGCGTATGATCGATGGCCATTTCCCGGCCCCGGTCGAGCAGGCTGGGCGCTGAAACGGAATAATCCAGTGAGGTCACCCCACGCGAGCTCCAGACGGCGGCCCGGCCCTCCAGGGCCCGCCAAAGCTCCGAGCGCGCCAGGCTGCGGCTGGCGGCCTCGAACGAGGCCATTTCGGGCGAGGTCAGGGTGGCAATCGTGCGACCCGGGCGATGGACGTCGGCAAACACCGAGGCCACACCGATGCCGGTGATGCCGGAATCCGCGGGCTGGGTGGAGGCGGCAATGTCGTCCGCATAGGCCGCAGCGGCGAGGCTCATGACGCCGCGCTGGCCGCGTGAACGTTCGGCAGCACGCAGGGCAGCGCGCAATTCGGCCGGAGCACTGGCTGCCACATCGCCCTGTTCGAAACTGTCCGGCCCGATGACGAGGAGGTTGTGGCTGGCCGGAGCTGTCTGGGACAGGTCCCCGTACCAGGCATATAGCCAGGCTTCACCCGAGATCAGGGCGGCGCGGGCCATGACAGACAGGGCGCCGGCGCGGTCGGCATCGCTGGAAACAGCGAACTGGACGGCGGTGCGTGAGCCATGCTGGTCGGAGAAAGGTCGTCCGGTGGCAGCGAAGGTTGCGAGGTCGGCCACGGACGCTGAGGGGGTGTCGAGCCGGACCGGGGCTTCGCCAAGGCGCGGCGCGGCAATGGCCTGGCTGGGTCCGAAATGGACGCCTTGGCCGGCGAAGGAGCGGGCTGCCATGAGGCGGGCAGCCGCGGCGGCTTCCTCGGCATTGCGGCCGGTCAGGATCAGGCGCGGCGTCGCGCCCTGTAGCAGGCCGATCTCCGGCCCGGCGCTCTGGTCCGAATTGCGCAAGGCCGCGCGATCCGCGGCGGCCAGCGCGTGGTTGGGGGCTACACGGATGACCAGGTCGGCATTCTCAGCGTCGGCCGTGAACAGGGGTACGTTCCCCGTACGCAGGGCAATCCCCTGGGCGACCAGCGCTTCCAGCATCACCCGGTCCTGCGTGTCTTCGGTGACCAGGGCGATGCGACGGGGAGCGGCGAAATCGGCGGCCAGAACCTGCTCGAGTTCCGCCAATGTCGAAACCGGAGTGGCAGCGTCGAGCGTCAGGCGCAATTGCGAGCGTTGCGCATCGATGATCCAGCCCGGCGTGGCGCGCTGGTTGTCGAAACGGATCTCCAGGACATTGGCGCCGGGGCGCACATCAGCGGAGAACAGGGCAAACCGGGCTTCCATCTCGCGCGCTTGCGGGCGAATGGTGATGGGGTCTCCGCCATTGACGGAGACATGTATGAGGCCGCTCGTGGTCGGGGCCTGGGGGCGGGCGGCGAGCCGCAGGGTGGCTTCGCTTGCCCGGGCGCCTGGCGGCAGGTCGAAATTGATCCGGGTCATGGTCTGGCTATTCGTCAGCACAAAGGCGCTGGCGCGTCCGTGCAGCGCTGCGAGCGACCATTCCTCGGCTGAAACCTCCAGCGTTTCGGGTGCTGGCGAACCGGCAGCCGCAACGGACTGCGCATGAACAGAACCGGACGCGGCCAGAATGGCGGCGACAGTCATCGACACGACACGTACAAACATGAAACGCTCCTCACCCGTTTACAGATTATTAAGCAATTGGGCGGCCAGCAACGAAAATGAATGCACTGAAGACAGATTTCTGGGTGGCGGCCCTTGTGAGACGGGCTGAAACAGGGTTTGCCGCGGCCTATGTGGTTCGCCGGGGAGACGAGGATGCGGGTGCCGTGCTCGTCAAGGTGGTGCAGCCGGGCGGGAGCTGTCGGCTCTATGTCCCAGCCCGGGACGCGGAGGGGGAGCGGGTCTGGACAGTGTTCCGTGAAGGAGCGGTGGGGGAGGCCGACATCGACGCTTATCTCCGCCGCCGCTGCGATCAGGACTCTGATCTGTGGCTTGTCGAGATCGAGGACCGACAGGGTCGCCACTTCCTTACCGAGCCGGTAGAGGATCTTTAACCGGCGGGGCTTACAGTCCACGCTTCCTGTTGCTCTATTGCTCCGAGATCACGATGTTGTTTTTGTTCAACGATGTGGTTTTCGATCTGGGTGATATCCACAGTGTGCTGCGAAGCGGGGTCATCCCGCTCAGCCCCGCCCAGATCGAGAATCTGACGGCTGCCCAACTGAACAGCCTGGTCCGCGAAACGGTGTTCATGGACGCCAATATCGCGCACAGCAAACCCGAACATGTGCGCCACCTCGCGGCGCTGATCTGCCAGGTCGCGCCGGGGGCCAATGCCTTGCTCGCGGTTGCGCCCTCAGGTGCTGAAAGCTGGACGGAGGTCGGTCTGCGCTACGCCCAGCTTCCGATCACCACGCTGGCCTATCTGTGGGGCGAGCAGCAGCTGGGGCGGCTCAACGCGTCCCGGGTTAATCAGGCCGTCTGGCTGGCTGGTCAGTCAGGCTCGAACGACAGCGAAAACTTGCCTCAGGCGACCGGAACGGGGTAACCGGGCGGCCAACATCGAATGTGAGCCGCTTGCATGACCTCCCAGACTTCTGACACGCCGGAATGGGCGCGGCGCCGCAGCTTCGCCATCATCTCCCACCCGGACGCCGGTAAGACCACGCTGACCGAGACACTGTTGCTGTCGGCTGGCGCGATCCGTCTGGCCGGCCAGGTGCGGGCGCGCGGCGAGAACCGGCGTACCCAGTCGGACTGGATGAAGATCGAACAGGAGCGCGGCATCTCGGTGTCGGCGTCGGTGATGACGTTCGAGCACCGCGGCCTCTTGTTCAACCTGCTCGACACGCCGGGCCACGAGGACTTCTCCGAGGATACCTATCGCACGCTGACGGCGGCGGACAGCGCAATCATGGTGCTCGATGCGGCCAAAGGGGTGGAGCCGCGGACGTTGAAACTGGTCGAGGTGTGCCGCCTGCGCGACATCCCGATCGTCACCTTCATCAACAAGATGGACCGCGAGGCGCTCGATCCGGTCGACCTGCTGGAGGACATCCAGGACAAGCTGGCCCTGGATGCCGTGCCGATGCAGTGGCCATCTGGCTCGGGCAATCGCTTCAAGGGCGTGCTCGACGTTACCAGTGGGGATTTCCTGCGCTATCACCGTCCGGGCGAGGACCGTGAAGCCGGAGAACCTGCCGAGCGCATCGCCATGGATGGCGACGCCATCAAAGCGGTGCTGTCCGAGGAGGAGATCGCCGAGGTCACCGAGGGCGCGGAAGTGGCCCGGGAATTGTGCCCGAGCTTCAACCCGAACAGCTTCCTCGAAGGCCATATGACACCGGTCTTCTTCGGCACGGCGCTGCGTGATTTCGGTGTGCGCGAATTGCTGGAAGGCCTGGCCGACACGATTCCGGGCCCGGCCCCGATCAAGGCCGAGCAGAATGGCAAGACGGTCGAGATCGAGCCGGCGGGCAAGGAAGTCACCGGTTTCGTGTTCAAGATCCAGGCAAACATGGATCCCAACCACCGCGACCGCGTCGCCTTCGTCCGTCTGTGTTCGGGCAAGTTCAAGCGGGGCATGAAGCTGAAGACGGAAGCTGGCAAGCAGCTGACCGTGTCCTCGCCCATCCTGTTCTTTGCCCAGGACCGCGAGATCGCGGACGAAGCTTTTGCCGGCGACGTTATGGGTGTGCCCAACCACGGCACATTACGGGTCGGCGACAGCCTGTCGGAGAGCGGCAAGCTGCGCTTCTCCGGCATTCCAAACTTCGCACCGGAAATCCTGCGCCGCGCCCGCCTTGCCGATCCGCTCAAGGCCAAGCATCTGAAGAAGGCGCTGGAAAGCCTGGCGGAAGAGGGCGTGACCCAGCTCTTCCGGCCGGTCCTCGGCGGCGATTTCATTGTCGGCGCGGTGGGGGCACTGCAGATCGACGTGATGCGCGAGCGCGTGGCGGCGGAATACGGGCTCGAGGTCGATTTCGAGCCCGCACCCTATGACACGGCGCGTTGGCTCGGCGGCAGTCGTGACAAGCTCGAGGCCTTCGCGGACCGGCACAAATCGGCCATGGCCGAGGATATCAATGGCGACCCGGTCTTCCTGGCCAAGAGTGCCTGGGAAGTCTCCTATTCCGAAGAGAAGTTTCCGGACATCACCTTCCATCGGGCCAAGGAGCGCTCGACATGAGCCAGGAGAACGTCGTCGACAGCGCTGTCGATACCGTTGTCACGCAGAGCGAAGACCTCTGGGCCATGGTGCTGGAGGTCTGGAATACCTCGTTCCTGGGCGTCAGCGTCGGTCAGGGACTGATCGCCCTGCTCGTGCTCGGCATCGGCCTTGCCGTGCGCGGGCTGGCAGCCCGGGCGCTGATCAAGATGCTCAAGGGGCTGACCGCGCGCAGCAAGACAACGCTCGACGACGCGGTGGTCGAGGCCCTGTCAGGCCCGCTCAAGCTGGTTCCGGTGATCATCGCCGTGTTCTTCGCCATCAACATCCTGCAGATCGGCTCCGACAATGCGCTGCGGGGTTACCAGCTTGTGCAATCGCTGATCGTCATTGCCCTGTTCTGGGCCCTGCACAATGCCGTCGCCCCGGTCACCCAGCTGCTGACGGGGCTGCGCTCGGCGCTAACGCCGGTAATGCTGGACTGGATGTCCAAAGCGCTGCGCCTGATCTTCATCATCGTCGGCGCTGCCGCGGTGCTGCAGATCTGGGACATCCCGGTGGCCGGCATTGTCGCCGGCCTGGGCCTGTTCGGCGTTGCCATCGGTCTCGGCGCGCAGGACCTGTTCAAGAACCTGATCGCCGGCATCCTCATCCTCACTGAGAAGCGCTTCCTGCCAGGCGACTGGATTCTTGTCGACGGCGTGGTCGAGGGCACGGTGGAGGAGATCAATTTCCGCTCGACCGTGGTCCGGCGCTTCGACAAGGGGCCGGTCTACGTGCCCAATTCGGATCTCTCGGACAATGCGGTGACCAATTTCTCCCGCATGACCCACCGTCGCATCAAGTGGGCCATCGGCGTGCGCTACGACACCACGTCCGAACAGCTCAAGGAAATCCGTGACAAGGTTCTCGCCTACGTCTCGGACAGTCCGGATTTCGCCAATCCGCCGGATGTCGCAACCTTCATGCGGGTCGACGCCTTCAACGCCTCGTCGATCGATTTCCTGCTTTACTGCTTCACCGTCACCACCAATTGGGGCGAGTGGCTGCGCATCAAGGAAGAGCTGGCATTATTCGTGAAGCAGACGGTGGAAGAGGCCGGGACCGAGTTCGCCTTCCCGTCGACCTCGCTTTACGTGGAGGGCGGTGTTGAAGTGTTCCCGAAGCCGGACGGGCCAGCGCCGCAGTCCATCGAGAGCACGGCCTCCGAGCCGGCGACGTCCTAGGCAGCGACGTCGCGGCGCATGCGATAGAAGCGCATCGCCCGGTTGGCATCCTCGATCGAGATCGCATCGTACAGTGCGCCCAGTTCACGGGCATCGCTGAAAGCGTCCTCATTGGCTGTGTCGCGCAACACAGCGAGGGTGACAAAGAGCGCCTTGTCGAACTTCGCGGCTTTGCAGATCAGGGCCAGGGGATCGATGCAATCCTGGTCGATGGCGCGCTTGGCGGCCATGTAGTCGATGTCGGCCATTTCGGCGAAAGCGACGTAGAACCGCACCCGCTGGCCTTCACGCAGCAGGCGGGCAAGCAAGGCGTTGTCGAGCTTGCGGCGTACCGCCATCGTGCTGACGAACTTGCGCGCCTCGGCAATCTCCTTGTCTTCCTTGAGCCGATCGGCGAGACGCGCCCGGGAGGCCGCCATGGCTTGCTCCAGCACTTCGGGGTCGACCTGCTCGAAGCGCTCCTCGATACGCTCGCGCAGGCGGTTGTTCACGGTCAGCATGAGATCGGCGAGAAGGTCGTTGGGTGTGTCCTGGCGCTCGACCAGCGGCGATTGCAGGGTCGGCGAGGTCTCCGCCCGTTCCGATACGGCCTCGAAGGCATTGCGTGACAGCCGCGCACCCTCATTGCCGATCAATTCTGCAACGGTGTCGTCATCGCCGCGGCGCACAATGGTGTCGGACACTTTCTCCGGCACGCTCTCGCGCTGGCTGATCGCCTTCAGGTGGGTCTGCCCGGCACGCTCGGCAATGTCGACGAGGTCGTGTTCGCTGAGCGCGGAAGAGCGACTGAGAATGGGGGCCGCGACGTCGATCGCGTCCTGGGCCAGCTGCAGGATCAGGCCGTGCGGTGCCACCGGTGTGTCGGCAAATCGCTCGGCAAGTTCTTCGCGAGCTTCCTGGGCTGTCTGGGCGGCCAGCGCGCTGAGCACGTCGTCGAATTCCTGGGATGTGGCTGTGTCGCGGGCCGGGGGCTCTTCGAAGAACAGGTCGGTGACTTCACGCAGCAGTGTGCGGCGTCGCTCGCTCGACTTTTCCTTGGCCAGCTCGACCAGATTATTCAGCCTGCTGTTGATTGCCATCGACGTCTCCGCACCACCGGTCCGGTTCAAACTGGTCGATATCCGTAAAGAAAGCGTGCTGACGGATGCGCAAATTGCGTATTGCGGCGGAAGAAAATCAGTGCGGGCCGCTGCCGTCGACAGCCCGCAGCGCGGCCTGTTCTCGACGCGTCGGCACCCGATCGGAGGCCTGCTCCAGGGTGCGTGCCAGGCCGGGAGAAAGACCGGTTACACGGCCCGGGGCCGGGAACGGGGTCAGCGCCGTGGCGTGCAGGGAACACTGGGCGCCGTCCCCTGCCAGTTCAGATATCGTCCATACCCATGAGCGGCACTGGTTGTTCTGGCCGCAGGCGGCCTCGCACATCTCCGCCGTACTGTGCCGCGTGTGCTCGATGATGGCGCCGCGCCGGTCATGATCCACCAGCTTGCCGTCGGCCAGGGCCGCAGGCGGTGACAGGAGCGCTGGCACGACCATGCTGAGGAGGAGGGGCAAGCGGACGAGGTGCGTCATCCGGCTTTCAGGTCCGTCCGGCGAAAGCGGCGGCGCTCGGAGGGCGGCACCAGCCGGGCCGGATTGTGATTGTCGACCCGCGCCAGGGTCTGGGCCACGCTGTCGGTGCCCACCGGAGCGCCGATGAGATAGCCTTGGATGAACCGGGCGCCGAAGCTGCGCAGCAATTCCAGCTGGCCCTGGGTCTCAACGCCTTCGATGACGCAGTCGAGGTCGAGGGTGTGGCTCAGCCCGATCAGCGTCCGAACGATCTTGACGGCAGAATTGTCCTCCACCAGCCGGACCAGGAACGAGCGATCAATCTTGATCTTGTTGACCGGAAGGCGGTGCAGGTAATTGAAATTGGAGTGGCCGATACCGAAATCGTCCAGTGCGAGACTGCATCCGGCGTCGGCGAGGCGACCGACCGACGCACAGGCCTGGTCGAAATCGCCCATCATGGCTGACTCGGTGATCTCGAACTCGATCCGCGACGGTTCGATGCCGCTATCCTGAACGACGCGAAGAATGCCAGTGACGGCTTCCGGCGACATCAGGTCCTGGGTCGACAGGTTGAAAGAGAGGCGCAGGTCGTCCGGCCAATCCGCCTGGGTCGCCAGCGCCTTCTCGAGCAGGAAGCGGGTCAGTTCGCGGATGCGTCCGGTGCGTTCGGCTGCCGGAATGAAAATACTGGGCGAGACGATGCCGAGGCTGGGGCTGTTCCAGCGCGCGAGAGTCTCGAAGCCGCACACTTTCTCGCGTTGCAGATCGAACTGGGGCTGGAAATTGATATCGAGTTCGGATTCCAGATCGGCCTTGCGGAAAGCGCGGTCGATCTGGCCGTTCGACAGCATTTCCGCTTCCAGGGCGTCGTTGAACACGACCGCTTCGCCACGTCGGGTCCGCTTGGCGACGTAGAGGGCATGGTCAGCGCGTTCCATCAGCTCGTGCTGGGAGCGTTCGCCGTTTTCGCACACGATGATTCCCACCGAGCCCGAAGCCGGAATGGTACATTCCGAGAGGTCATAGGGTTCGTGAAGCGCCTTGGATGCGAGACGTCCGAGTTCCCGTGCTGACTCCGAGGCGAGGCCGCTCGCCGGCGCCAGGATGGCAAACTCGTCGCCGCCGAGACGGGCTGCGAAAATGTGCTCGACGGGCAGGCTTTCGAGACGCTTGGCCACGACCTGCAACACCGTATCCCCCGCCGCGTGGCCGTAGGTGTCATTGATCGGCTTGAAGCCGTCCAGGTCGACCAGGGCCAACAGGAATGGCGCGCGGCCTTCCTGGGTCTTCTGGTGCAATTGCTCGAAGTGCTGGAAGAAGCTGCGACGATTGGCCAGCCCGGTAAGCACGTCCCGTTCCGCCAGGCTTTGCGCCTGGCGCGCCATGTCGACCGCGGTGCGGCGTTCATTGACGGCCTCGATGCGCGCTCGGACTGCAGCCAGCACGGCGCCGCGTATCAGGAAGGCAATGCCGCCGGCGGCGACGATCCCGGAGATCGTCACCGAGATATAATCACCGAGTTCGCTGGGCGCATTCGCCTGCACGAAGTAGAGCAGGCTGGCGACGCACAGGCTGACCGTGAACGCAATCATGCGAAGGCTGGGCAGCATGCAGGCGAAGACCGGCATCATCAGCACGTAGTAGACGAGGTTTTCGGTCTGGTAGGTCACCGCCATGTTGACGTTGGCATTGCCCACGAAGCACAGGCAGATGAGACCCGCGCTGAGTTCCAGCGGCAGGGCCGTGGTGAAACGGCGGACGCTGAGCATGACGCAGCCCGTCAGGAGCAGGGCCGTCACGGCCGAGCCGAGCAGGATGAGCTGTTCAATGCCGCTGGCAAACACCAGGCGCTTGACGACTTCCATACCGAAATAGAACAGGGCAGCAATCGACGCACCGCGCACGATCGGGCGGTAGGCGATCAGCAATTCCTGCTGGTCGCCCGGGCCCGAGGCCTTCGCGCACGTGTCATCCGTGCGACGCGGATTCGCCGTCCAGTTCATCAATAGTCTCACCCTTATCCCGCTTCGAGTATGGGGGAGGCTTGTTAAATTCGCGATAATCCCCGCTAAACCCGATATTTACCACGATGGACCGGGCCTCCGGTCTCGATCGCGTGAGAGGCAATTGCGCGGCGCAATTGCGTCTGATGGACTGCAGCGATAGGAGGAAGCGCTCAATTGGGGGACGGCATGACGCGCAGCGATACCGGATTCACGGCAGGGTTGATTGATTTTGTGGAAAGCGCCGGCTTTCGCAATTTCATCATGACGCTGATCGTCATCAACGCGGTGACGCTGGGACTCGAGACCTATCCCTACCAGGGTGAATGGTTCACGCGTGGCCTGCCCATGCTGGACCGGGTCATCGTCGCCGTGTTCGTCATCGAGATCGTGCTCAAGCTGATCGCCTACCGGCACCGCTTCTTCTATTCCGGCTGGAACTGGTTCGACATGATCGTGATCGGCGTGTCGATAATTCCCGCCACCGGCAGTTTCTCGGTGCTTCGCGCCCTGCGCATCGTGCGCGCCTTTCGCCTGTTCTCGGTGCTGCCCGACCTGCGCAAGGTGGTGGAGGCCCTGCTGCGGGCGATTCCGGGTATGGGCGCGGTGATCGCCGTGCTCGGACTGATCTTCTACGTGTCTGCGGTGATGGCCACCAAACTGTTTGCCGATGCCAGCCCGCAACAGTTCGGCGGTCTGGGCGACAGCGCGTTCACCCTGTTCCAGGTGATGACGCTGGAGGGCTGGGCGACAGACGTGGCGCTGCCGGTGATGGAGGAGCACCCGTGGGCCTGGATGTTCTTCCTCGTCTTCATCGTGCTGACCAGCTTCGCCATCCTCAACCTGTTCATCGCCATCATCGTCGACAGCCTGCAAGCCAAGCATTTCGACGAAGAGGAGGCGCGTGACGCCGAAGCCGACGCCGACCGTGAATTGCTGCACGCCGAGATCGCGGCCCTGCGCGGCGAAGTGACGGCGTTGTCCGGCTTGCTCCGGCGCTCGCTGGATCAGTCGTTGATGACTTCGGAGAAGGACGCCGACAGCTCCGCATAGAAGGCGGCCAGGCGTTCTTCGCGCGCGGTGCGCGTTCGCGGTGGCGGGGCGGCCAGATCGCGGACCGGCAGGTCGGCATGCACGGCTGTCATGAATTGCTGCCAGATCTGCGCCGGCAGGCCGCCGCCGGTGACCGAGCGCATCGGCGTGTCATTGTCATTGCCAACCCAGACGCCGGCTGTGTAGTCGGCGGTATAGCCAATGAACCAGGCGTCGCGGAACTGCTGCGACGTGCCGGTCTTGCCGGCCGCCGGCCGGTCGCCCAGCGAGGCGCGCTGGCCGGTGCCGCCGATCACCACATCCTGCAGCATGGTCGACATGGAGCGGGCCGTCGCCAGAGGCAGTGCGGCCCGATCCTGGGTCGGCAGGCGGTGCTGGTAGAGCTGGTCACCGCGCGAATTGTGGATCGACCGGATCAGCCACGGATCGTGGCGCACACCGTCGGCAGCAAACACCGAGTAGGCGGCGGTCAGTTCGAGCAGATTGACCTCGGCCGCGCCCAGCGCGATGGCCGGCAGTTCGGGAAGCTCGGAACGTATGCCCATGCGGTGGGCGGTGGCGACGATCTGGTCGATGCCGACCTCGCTGGCGATCTGGGCGGCCACCGTGTTGATCGACCGCTTGAGGGCTTCCGCGAGTGTGACCAGGCCACTGTACGAGCCGCCGAAATTCTCCGGCGACCAGCCTTCCAGGTCGATCGGCTCGTCCCACATGGCATCCGACGGGTCGTATCCCGCGTTCAGGGCCGCGGCGAAGACGATGGCCTTGAATGCCGAGCCCGGCTGGCGCTGGGCCTGGACGGCGCGGTTGAACTGGCTGTCGGCATAGTCGCGGCCGCCGGCCATGGCCCGGATGGCGCCGTCCATGTCGAGCAGCACGACCGCGGCTTCACCTGCATTGCTGGCTTCGCCCTGTGCATCGAGCACCGTGTTCAGGGTGTCGTAGGCAGCGCGCATGGCTTCGCCGTTGATCGTTGTGGCGATCACCAGGTCGGGGGTTTCGCCCGGTACAAGGAGGTCGGCCTCGGCCAGGGCGTAGTCGAACACGTGACCCCAGATTTCCTCGGTACGCTCTGCGCTCGCCACCGGTGTGACCGGACGCGCCGGCTCGGCCAGGGCCTCTGCCCATTCCAGGCGGGTGATGAAACCGGCGGAGTGCATGGCGGCCAGAACCTGGGCGGCGCGGGCCTGGGCGGCTGGCAGATTGACCGTGGGGTCGAGACGCGACGGGGCCTTGGGAAGCGCGGCAAGCAGCGCTGCTTCTGCCAGGGTCAGCTCGGCGGCGGACTTGGAGAAGTAGCGATTGGCCGCCGCCTCGATACCGAAGGCCCGGGCGCCGAGATAGATGCGGTTGAGATAGAGCTCGAGGATCTCGGTCTTGCTGAACCGCGCCTCGATCTCGCGAGCGAGCCGCATTTCCTGAAGCTTGCGGCGCAATTGCCGGTCGGGAGTAAGGATGAAGTTCTTGACCAGCTGCATGGTTATGGTCGATCCGCCCTGGACGGTTTCGCCGGCCCGGAAATTGACCCAGAGGGCGCGGGCGACGCCGCGGAAATCGACACCGCTGTGCTCGAAATAGCGCTGGTCCTCAATGGCCAGGAAGGCCTGTGGCACGTGCGGCGGCAACTCGTCGAGGTGAACCGTGCGAGCATAGAGCGGGCCGCGGACGGCGAGGATGTTGTCATCCTTGTCGAGCAGGGTCAGCGAGGTCTCGAGGCGGCTCTCCCACAGGTCGGCGACCTGGTCGGGAGCCTCGGGAAGATCGTGGAAGGCCCAGTTCCAGACCACCAGAAGGGTAATCAGGGCCCCGATCGCGAGCGTCCCGACAGCCCCGCCCAGACCGATCATCCAAGCCTGCCGGCGACGCTGTGATTGCGTCATGTGATCGGCGCGAAACGGTTCCTGATCCATGCTATAGCCAGCCTTGCTAGTGGGGGGAGCTTAGAGCCCTTCAATAACGGCGGAATTCAGGCGTGCAACATGAGTGAACCTTTCTGGACCGTGAAATCTCTGGAGGAGATGAGCCCGGCGGAATGGGAGAGCCTGTGCGACGGGTGCGGGAAGTGCTGTCTGGTCCAGCTCGAGGACGAGGATAGCGGGGTGCGGCTCAAGACCGACATCGCCTGCCGCCTGTATGACTGCGAAGGCGGCGGCTGTCGCGATTATGCCAATCGCAAGGCCAAGGTGCCGGACTGCGTAATCCTGACGCCGCAATCGGTACGCGAGCTCGACTGGATGCCCAAGACGTGTGCCTACCGCCTGATCGCGGAAGGCCGTGACCTGTTTGACTGGCACCCGTTGATTACCGGGGACCCGGATTCGACCGACAAGGCCGGCATGTCGGTGCGCGGCCAGGTGATCTCGGAAGACGAATTCGACTCGGACGACTGGGGTGAGCATATCGTCCTCTGGCCAGGTGAGGACGATCCGAGCCCGGACCACGACGCGTGCAACGGAGTTCAACAGCGCCATAGCTGAGTGGGATGGGGTCGGAGACAGACGGGCCTGGCAAGACCAGATCGTTCACTGGGGGAAACGTCGATGGCGGATAGGATGTACGTGGCCGATCCGGGCAGCAGGGCCCAGCCGGGCGGACTTTGGAGGAGGTTTGGGCGGCCCGTCCTGGCCTGGCTGGGGTCCGGATTCGCGGCTGCTTTCGTACTTGTGATCCTGATGTCACTCGCCACCTTGGCCGACCCGGGTCCGAGTGCGGAGGACGCCGCGGAGTTCTTCTGGACTATGCTGCCCGCCACCGGTTTCTTCGCCCTGTTTGTCCTTGCCCTTACCGCACTGCCCTGGTTGTTCCTGGTCTGGGCGATGCGAATATTCCTGTTGCCACGCGGAGCGGGGGATCTGGTCGCGGGCGCGGTGATGGGCGGTGGTCTCGTCCAATTGTACGGTTTGCCCCTGTTCCGCGGGTCGCCGGAAGGTTTCTTACTGACCCTGGTATTCCTTCTGGCCGGAGCGGCCGGCGGGCTGGCCTACTGGTGGGGTGCTGGCCGCCCGGACCGCGCGGCGGCCCGGGCGGCGCAGGCGGCCGCCCGCGCCAGGGCGCGCGCCTGAGAGCAGGCCATAGACACCGGCCCGCTTGCCGCCGGGCCGCGACAGCGCTAAGCCCTCGTCCTCGTATTCACGCCCAGAAACAGGCCGTTCGATCCATGACCAAAGTCCGTTTTGCGCCGTCCCCGACCGGTCGTCTCCATGTCGGCAATGTGCGTACCGCGATCTTCAATTACCTGTTTGCACGCAAGGCGGGTGGGGAGTTCCTGCTGCGCATCGACGACACTGATGTGGAGCGCTCGACCAAGGAGTATGAGGACGGTATCCGCACCGACCTGACCTGGCTGGGCATTCACTGGGACGACACGTTCAAGCAATCCGAGCGTTTCGACGTTTACGCGGCTGCCGCGGAAAAGCTCAAGCAGGCCGGGCTGCTTTACCCGTGTTACGAGACCGGCGACGAGCTGGACCGCAAGCGTCGCCTGCAAATGGCCAATGGCAGGCCGCCGGTCTATGACCGCGCCGCCCTGGCGTTGAGCGATGAGGACCTCGCGAAGCTTGAAGCGGAAGGCCGCCAGCCGCACTGGCGCTTCAAGTTGAGCGGCCAGCCGGTGCACTGGGATGACATGGTGCGCGGCGATGTGACCATCGAGACCTCGTCCCTGTCCGACCCGATCCTGATCCGCGAGGACGGCAGCTATCTCTACACCCTGCCAAGCGTGGTCGATGATATCGACGCCCGGATCACCCACATCATCCGCGGCGAGGACCACACCACCAATTCCGGCGCCCAGATCGAGATTTTCCGGGCCCTCGGCGCCGAGCCGCCGCGTTTCGGTCACCAGGCACTGCTGGTTGGCGCTGACGGCAACAAGCTGTCCAAGCGCATCGGGTCGCTGGGGATTGGCGAATTGCGCAATGATGAAGGTCTGGAGCCGATGGCGATCATGTCGTTGCTCGCGCGCATCGGCACGTCCGATCCGGTCGAGCCATTCCAGAACGTCGACGACATCCTGCCCGGCTTCGACCTCGGCAAGCTGTCGCGCTCGCCGGCGCGCTTCGATCCGGAGGAGCTGCAACGTGTCAATGCGCGTCTGTTGCACGGCATGGACTACGCCGAAGCCAAGCCACGCCTGGCGGCCATCGACGCCGACTTGGGCGAAGCCTTCTGGCTGGCCGTGCGGCCCAATCTCGAGCGCTTCCGCGACGCCGCCGACTGGGCCCGCCTGGTCGAGGGGCCGGTCGAGCCTGTGATCGAGGAACCAGACTACGCCGACGCGGCCCGCAGATTGTTGCCCGAGGGCGAGCTGGACGGGCAGAGCTGGTCGGTCTGGACCGGCGCGCTGAAGGCGGAGACGGGTCGCAAGGGCAAGGCCCTGTTCATGCCGCTGCGCCAGATGCTGACCGGTGCCGAGCGGGGGCCGGAGATGTCGGTTCTGTTGCCGCTGCTGGGCCGGGACACGGTGATGGCTCGACTCGCGGGCGAGGCCGCCTAGCACTCTCATTCCCCTTGTGTGACAGGGTAAAATGACTTTGTGTCAGGTTGCCTTGACATTGTTGGTCCGATTGTGTCAGGTTTGCATGACACGAAGTCAAGTTAACCTGATGGGAGAGATCAATGACCAGTAGATTGTGCAAACGCGCCGGTATCGGCTTCTGGACCGCGATTTACGCCAGCCTCATAGCCTCGGTCGTGGCGACCGACAGTGATGCGGACGTGCCGGTGGAATCCCGGTTTGCCGTCGAGCACACGGCACGCGATGCCGGACGGGCGGTGCTCTTCATTCCCGGCCTGGCGACACCGGGCGACGTCTGGGACGGTACCGTGGCGCGCTCCTGCGGCGCCGATCTGTACCAGATCACGGTCCGGGGCTTCGGCGGCGCCGATGATCCGGTCGATGGTCCTGTGATGGCGCCGCTCGTGGACGAGCTTGTGGCCTGGGTGGACGGTCTGGACGTCGACACCGTTGACATGGTGGGGCATTCGCTTGGCGGTCAGGTCGCCTTGCAACTGGCCGAGCGCCGTCCTGACCGGGTGGGCCGCGTGGTCGTGGTCGACAGCGCGCCTTTCTTCGCCCGCCTGTTCAACCCGGCGGTCACGCCAGAGCAGGCGAGCGGCTATGGTGCCATGATGGCGCAGCAGATGGCCGGCGCACCCCGCGACGCCTATCTGGCCCAGGCTCGCCAGGGCCTGCCGGTCCAGTCGCTGACCGAGACAGGCCAGGCGCAGGTGATGCGCTGGATGGAGCAGGCCGACCAGTCCACCGTGGCCACCGCCTTCGGCGAAGTGGCCGGCACGGATTTCACGCCCCATCTGGACGGAGTGCGGGCTGACACGACCGTCATGGTCGCGTGGGCCGAGGGGGCGCCCTACAGTGCCGACCAGGTGCGTGCCCTTTACGCCCAGCAGTACCAGTCGCTCGACGGGGTCGATATCGAGGTGATCGAAGGGGCCCGCCATTTCATCATGCTCGACCAGCCCGACGCCTTCAGCGCCGCCCTGACCCGGGCCCTGGAAATCGAGGAGTGCCAGTGATGCCCGGAAATCGCAGATATTTCATTCACTTCGGAACCGCGATGGCGGTCTATGTCATCACCATTCTCGGCTCGGTCTTCCTGATCAAGCAAACGGGAATGGAAGGTTGGCCGGCGGGCCTCGTGGCGCTGACCCCACTCGTGCCGGCCCTCTACGCGCTGCACGCCTACGTCGTCCGGTTCCGCGAGCTCGACGAGTACCAGAGGCGCGTCATCTCCGAAGCCATCCTGTGGGCCGCCGGACTGATCGGCTTCGGCACTTTCGGCTACGGATTTCTGCAGGGCGTCGGTGTGGTACCGCCGCTGGACCCGACCTGGATCCTGCCGACACTGATCGGCCTGTACGGCCTGATCTCGGCCATCCGCCTGCGGTGCTTCACATGAAAAACCGTCTGAGGGTATTGCGCGCCGAGCGGCGCTGGAGCCAGGCCGAGCTGGCCGAACGTGTCGGAGTCTCGCGACAGGCGATCAATGCGGTCGAGACGGGCAAGCACGACCCGTCCCTGACCCTCGCCTTCGATCTGGCCAAGGCCTTCGACCTGACCATAGAAGATGTCTTCGATCCAAATGGAAAGCCCGACTAGGCTTCCTCGGACTGGGCTTCGAGCAGCTTCAGCAGCCGGGCGACCGCGTCGTCCGGCTGTTCTACCAGGTCGATATGGTCGGCAATCGAGGCCGGCGAGAATCCTTCGCGCACAGTGTGCTCGAGCAGTTCAATGAAAGGTGACCAGTAGCCTTCCGTATTGAGGAAGGCGATCGGCTTGTCGTGCAGGCCGAGCTGCTGGCGGGACACCACGTCGAAGACTTCCTCCAGCGTGCCGGTGCCGCCGGGCAGGATGATGTAGGCGTCGCTTTCCTCGATCAGGCGGTGCTTGCGCTCGCCCATGGTCTCGACAATCTGGATCTCGACACCGTCGAGCTGTCCTTCGCGGGCAATCATGAAGCCGGGAATGATCCCCAGAACGGAACCGCCTTCGGCCGCCGCAGTCGAAGCCGCCAGGCCCATCAGGCCGACATCTCCGCCGCCATACACCAGACGTGCACCGGCACGGGCGATGGCCTGTCCAACCTGCCGGGCGGCGTCAGCATAGCTGTCGCGCTCGCCAAAGCGTGAACCGCAGAAAACGCCAATCGACCTTAGTTTTGCCATCGTCCCATCGCCTGTGTTTGTTTTGACTGTCCGGGATGCTATTCGCCCACGGCTGTCGGCGCGAGGCTTGCATCCAGTCCCGCGACGTCCGATTACATATGCCAGATGCCGCATGATGACAGGAGGCCTCTCATGACCGCAACGCGGTCCTTCATTATTGCCGCCGTGCTTGCCGCTCTGGCAATTGCCGCCGCCGCTGCCTTTATCATGTACCGCCCCGGCCCGTCCCTGGATGAGACGCCGGTCGCGCCGGACGCGACACAGGACGCCGGCGAGAGCGCCCCCGCGGCCGAGGAAACCGGGAACATGCTGGCGCCACCGGTGTTTGATATCGTCCGAGTGGCACCTGTCGGCACGGCCGTCATCGCCGGCCGCGGCGAACCGGGCGCCACCATTCAGCTGTTGGCCAATGAGTCGGCGCTGAGCTTCGATTACAACGGTTCCAGAACGGACCGCATGCCGGTCAATGACCGGGGCGAATGGGTCATTATACTGGACGAGCCGCTGCCCTCCGGCGCCGTCGAGCTGTCATTGCTGATGCGCGCCGCCGACGGTCGCGAGCTGCGGTCCGAACAGGTGGTGGTTGTGTCGATCCCCGAACAACGCGGTCCGACACCGCTGGTGGTTGTCGGCCGTCCGGGTGAAGCCAGCCGGGTCTGGCAATGTCCGTCCTGTTCGGATGCCGAGATGGGACCGCTGGTCCTGGAAACCATCGATTACGACGAGACCGGCGCGGTGATCTTCTCCGGCCGGGCCGAAACCGGCACCGTGGTCCGCGTGTTCGCCAATGGCGCGCTGATCGGCGAGGCCCAGGTCGGTCGGGACGGGCGCTGGACGCTGCAGGCCGGCTCGCTGCTGGCACCGGGCGTCTACGACCTGCAGATCGACCAGGTCGACAGCGATGGCCAGGTCACTGCGGTGATCGTGCTTCCGTTTGAGCGGGTCGCGGCCGAGGCCCTCGACCTGGGTCCGGATTCGGTGGTTGTGCAGCCCGGTAATTCATTGTGGCGGTTGGCCCGACGCCTGTATGGCGAGGGTATCCAGTACACGGTCATCTACGAGGCCAACCGGGCCCAGATCCGGGATCCCGATCTGATCTATCCAGGACAGGTCCTGCAAGCGCCGAGCGACGAGGGCGAGCCCGCTAACGCCGGCTGACGGAACGGGGCGCCCAGCGGGTGATCGCAGGCCGGTACTGGCGGCAGATGGCGCAGCGGCCTATCTGTTGCGGGTATGAGATCCGTTCCGCCAGACCTTGAAAGCCAAGCCAAAAGCCCGAACGGGTCGCTCGGCATCACCATGCTGCGCCTGTTCCAGTTGCTGGCGTCACCGGACATGGCCCGCTGGCGCGGGCGAATGGCCCTGGCGCTCGGATTGACTCTCGTCGCCAAGTTGTTTGCCGTGGCGGCACCGGTCTTCTTCGGCGACGGCATCAACATGATCGCCGCCGAGGCCGGGCAGGGAGCCCCTTCCGCCGACGGCGAAGGCAGCGATGTCTTCCTGCCGGCGCTCATCACCACCTTCACGATCGCTTTCATCGCCTACGCCGTGGCGCGCTTCCTGTCGGTCGGGGCGCCGCAATTGCGTGACGCGCTGTTCGCGCCGGTCAGCCAGGATGCCCAGCGCCTGACCGCGGTGCGGGCCTTCGCCCACGTCCAGACGCTGTCGGTCGGTTACCATCAGAGCAAGCGCACCGGCGCCCTGCAACGCATCATCGAGCGCGGCGCGCGGGCCGTCGACTTCCTGATGCGCTTCCTGATCTTCAACATCGCGCCCACCCTGCTGGAGCTGGCGCTGGCGGCAACCGTGCTGAGCCTGAAGTATGGCTGGGAGTTCGCCGTTATCGCGACAGTGACGGTCGCACTCTACATGGGGCTGACCTGGTCGGTGACCGAGTGGCGGGTCAAGATTCGGCGCCAGATGAACGAGGCCGACAATGATGCTTCGGCCCGGGCGGTCGACAGCCTGATCAATTTCGAGACCGTGAAGGCCTTCGCCGCCGAACGCCGCGAATCGCAGGCCTATGATGGTGCCATGACGCGCTACGCGCAGGCGGCCGCGAAGTCGCAATCCTCACTCGCCCTGCTCAATGGCACCCAGGCGCTGATCATGAATTGCGGGTTGCTGGCCATGGCGCTGACGGCTGGCTGGAAAGCCTGGACCGGCGTGCTGCAGCCCGGCGACGTGGCCGCGGTGACGCTGATCCTGATGAATATCTACCAGCCGCTCAATATCCTCGGCTGGGCCTATCGCGAGATCAAGCAGGGCGCCGTGGACATGGAGCGCGTGTTTGACACTCTGGCGATCCAACCGGAAGTCGCCGACGCGCCGGACGCGTGCGATCTGGTGCTCAAGGGCGGCGCGGTGCGATTCGAGGACGTTCACTTCACCCATGATGGCCGGTCGCGCTCGCTGCAGGGCATCGACATGGATATCGCGCCCGGCAGCTTCGTCGGCATTTGCGGACCTTCCGGTGCCGGCAAGTCGACCGTGCTGCGGCTGCTATACCGCTTCTATGACCCGGAAACCGGACGTGTCCTGATCGACGGCCAGGACATATCCGCTGTCACCCAGGACAGCCTGCGCAGTGCACTTGGCCTGGTCCCGCAGGACGTGGTCCTGTTCAACGATACGCTGCGCGCCAACATCGTTTACGGCGTGCCGGAGGCCACCGACGACGCGGTCTGGGCGGTGCTGGAGAAAGCCCATCTCGCAACGTTCGTGCGGGCATTGCCGGAGGGTCTCGAGACTAGGGTCGGTGAGCGCGGGCTAAAACTGTCCGGCGGCGAGAAACAACGCGTCGGGGTGGCCCGTGCCATGCTGTGCGACCCGGCCATCCTGGTCCTCGACGAAGCCACCTCGGCGCTCGACAGTCACACCGAGAAAGAGGTCCAGGCGGCATTGGCCGAGGCCAGCCAGGGCCGCACCACCATTGCCGTGGCGCACCGCCTGTCGACGATCTCGGCTGCCGACCGCATTTTCGTGCTCGACGCTGGCCGGGTAGCGGAGCAAGGCACGCACGAAGAGTTGATGGCGCGGGACGGGATCTATGCGGCGATGTGGCGGCGGCAGAGCGAGGCGGGGAATGGTGATGCCAGTGCTCAGACCCCGCTTGAACGCGCAACCAGGATCACGCCGTAGCGGCGTTTTTCCATTGGGCTTTCTGCGGGGGAGGGAATGGCTCCTCGGGACGGGCTCGAACCGCCGACCCGGTGATTAACAGTCACCTGCTCTACCAACTGAGCTACCGAGGAACATCGCTCTCAAGCGAGGCCCGGCTTTTATCAGAGCTTCGCCTCGCCGCGCAAGCACCCTGCTGCGTTGGATGTGCAGTCGAAGTGTAAAAAGACGGTGCAACGCAGCCAGGCCGCCGGCGAAGCGGTCCGGACAAAAAAAATCGGGAGCCGCATTGGCTCCCGAAAAGGCATTGGGTGGATGGTGGGGTGTCTTCACGGGAAGACGGGATAACCTTTGCCTCATAGTCCTTAAGGGCGAGTTAATGCGATCTGCTCAATTACCCATTTGGTTTATCGTCATTGCTGATTTGATAATTGTTTCAGCTAAATGCGTTCGTGTCTTGAACACGGAAAATTCACCATGACGGGGGCCGCTTTCGTGCCGCCTTGCGGTCATGGTATGACGAGGCGGGCAGAGGAGGTCCGGCATGCGCGAGTATTCCAACTTCGATTCGTTTTTTCCCTTCTATCTGCGCGAACACGCGCGGGCGAAGACCCGGGCCCTGCACTATGTCGGTTCGACGCTGGCCATCCTGGCGCTGGTCGCCTCACTGGTCACCCAGACCTGGTGGGGGCTGCTGGCAGTGCCGCTGGCGGGATATTTCTTCGCCTGGATCAGTCACGCCTTCGTCGAGCGCAACCGGCCGGCAACGTTCACCTATCCGCTGTGGTCGCTGATCGGTGACTACAAGATGTTCTGGCTGTTCCTGACAGGTCGGCTGGATGGCGAGCTGAAGCGCGCCGGCGTGAACGCAGCCGGCGAGGTCAGCGCGCCGCAGGCCTGACGCCCGCTTGGCGTCGGCTCTCCGCCGCCTATCTAAGCGGCACGGAGGCGATGTCATGTCACACCAGAACAAGCCGGAGAAGATTTGTGCCGTGTGCGGCCGTCCGTTCAGCTGGCGGCGCAAGTGGGCATCCGTTTGGGACGAGGTGCGCTATTGCTCGCAGCGCTGCCGCAGCCAGCGTCACAGCGCGTCGAGGTCGGAGAGCACATCTGCGGCCCGCTCTCGATAGGCGCGTTTCTTGTCTTCCGACATGCGGTCCCAGGTTGCATAGGGCTGGCCGAGGCGTCCGTTGCCGTCAAGGCGGTCCCGATTGCGGTCGAGGAAGTCCCAGTACAGAGAATTGAACGGGCATGACCGGTCGCCGGTCTTGTCGCTCACTGCATAGCGGCACGAGCCGCAATAATCGGACATGCGGTTGATATAGGCTCCTGACGCGGCATAGGGCTTTGAAGCCAGCAGGCCGCCATCGGCAAATTGCGACATGCCTATGGTGTTCGGGGCCTCGACCCATTCGAAGGCGTCGACATAGACCGCGAGATACCATTCATGCACCTGGCGCGGCTCGATGCCGGCGATCAGGGCGAAGGTCCCGGTGACCATGAGGCGCTGGATATGGTGGGCATAGGCGTGCTCGCGCGTCTGGCCGATGGCGTCGGCGAGGCAGGCCATGCCGGTCTCCCCGGACCAGTAGAAATCGGGCAGGGCGCGCTGGGCGTTGAGCTGGTTGGAGCGGACATAATCGGCGCCCTCGCGCCAGTAGATGCCGCGTACGAATTCACGCCAGCCGATGATCTGGCGGATGAAGCCCTCGACGCTGTTGAGCGGCGCCTTGCCGTCCTTCCAGGCCGATTCGGCGCGCCGGCAGACATGCAGCGGGTCGAGCAGGCCGATATTGAGATAGGCCGAGATCAGCGCATGGAACATGAAGGGCTGACCGCCCAGCATGGCGTCCTGGTAACGACCGAAGTCCGGCAGGCAGTCGGTAATGAAATGGTCCAGCGCCCGGTGCGCCTCGGTCCGGGTGACGCCATGGCCGAACGGGCGCAGGGTGCCGAAATTACTCTCGAACTCGGCTTCAACCAGATCAAGCACGGCGTCGGTGATGGCGTCCGGTCGGGCTGTGTAGCGCCGCGGTGGCGCCAGTTCCGGCGGCGCTGCCTCGCGATTGTCCTTGTCGTAATTCCACTGGCCGCCGGCCGGCTTGTCGCCCTCCATGAGAAGGCCGGTGCGGCGCCGCATGTCCCGATAGAAATGCTCCATGCGCAGGGATTTGCGCTCGCCGGCCCAGTCTTCGAACTGGGCGTGAGAGCACAGGAAACGGTCGTCCTCGAGCACAATGACTTCCAGGCCGAAACGATCGGACCACGCCTCGAACGCCTGGCGCAGGCGCCATTCGCCGGGTTCGGTGACAATCAGGCGGTCATAGTCGTGCCGGTTGAGATGGTGGGCCACGACCTCGTCGAAACTGTCGAAGGCCGGGCTGTCGTCATACGCGTGGTAGTCGACCGTCCAGCCGCGCTCGCGCAACTCGTCGCGGAAATGCCGCATGGCACTGAAGATCAGCGCAATCTTCTTCTTGTGATGGGGAACATATCCGGCCTCCTCGCGCAGCTCCGCCATAACCACGCGGGCGCCATCGGGGTCGGCCCGACGCAAGCTCGAGAGGTCCGGGGTGAGCTGGTCTCCGAGAACGAGAATCAGGTCTGTCATGCCGGCTCCGAAATCCATCGTCGTGTTGGCTACGTAGGATAGGGCAGCACGGATGACTTGGGAGCATGTTCATGGACACCAAAGGCCTCGCCCTGATCATTGGCGCCCGGGGCGGCATCGGGTCCGCCTTGGTTGATGCCCTGCGCGACGACGACCGATACAGTTCGGTTATCGGCTTGTCCCGGGGCAGCGTTCCCGCCATTAGCCTGTGTGACGAGGACAGCATCGTGAACGCGCTCGATGAGGTTTGCGGCGACGGCACCGAGATCCGGCTGGTCATCGACGCCACAGGTTTCCTACACAACGAGGATTTCCAGCCGGAGCGCAGCGCCCGCGAGTTGACCCCGGAACACATGGCCTATGCCTTTGCCATCAATGCCATAGGCCCGGCCTTGTTGATGAAGCACATCTTGCCGCGGCTGCCGCGCAAGGGACGCAGCGTGTTTGCCACCCTGTCGGCCCGGGTCGGGTCGATTAGCGATAACCGGCTGGGCGGGTGGCACAGCTACCGCGCCTCCAAGGCGGCGCTCAATCAGCTGGTGCGCACCTGCTCCATCGAGCTCGGGCGCACGCACAAGGACGCCGTCTGTGTGGCCTTGCATCCCGGAACGGTGGCCACGCCGCTGTCGGAACCGTTCGCCAAGCGGGGTCTGGACGTGCGCCCGGCCGATGTGGCCGCGCGCGATCTTCTTGCCGTGATCGATCAACTCACGCCCAAGCAAAGCGGCGACCTGTTCGACCATGAAGGTCTGGCGATCGCGTTCTGATGTTTGCTGGAAAGCCTGGAGGCACCGCCCGGAATCGAACCGGGGTACACGGATTTGCAATCCGCTGCGTCACCACTCCGCCACGGTGCCCTCAACAGATGGCGAGCTATAACCGGCCTGCGCGAGCACCGCAATCGCTGTTGTGTACTGTGACAGGGCCGCGTTGCAGCGTCGGCGAAGTGCAGCCGCAGTGGAGTGCTTGCCGCACCACTTTCACACAGGATATATCAGCCGGGCACCAGACGGGACGCAGCAGCTGCGCTCCCGAGGCAGGGAGACAGTCGTGAGCGAATTCGACCAGGCGCGCAAACACATGGTGGACAGCCAGATCCGCCCGTCCGACGTGACCGACCGGCGCCTGCTGGCGGCCCTGGAGCGTACGCCCCGCCATCTCTTCGTGCCGCGTTCGCGCCGCGCTTCGGCTTATGCCGACACCTCTGTTGCCACCAGCGACCAGCGCAAGGCCATGCGGCCACGCGACCTGGCCAAGCTGATTCATGCCGCCGACATCCAGCCCGACGAGCTGGTTCTCGATATCGCCTGCGGCCGCGGTTATTCGACGGCCATTCTGGCGCACATGGCGGAGACCGTCGTGGGTGTCGACAATGACGAGGACGGCCTGTCGCGGGCGACCGACAATCTCAACATGGTCGGAGCCGACAATGCTGTGGTGGTTGAAGGCGACCCCAAGCAGGGCGTGCCGAGCCAGGGTCCGTTCAACGTGATTTTCGTCAATGGCGCGGTCGAGACCGTCCCGCAGGCCTGGTTCGACCAGCTGGCCGAGAATGGCCGTCTGGCCGTGGTCATTCGCAAGGGGCCGGTCGGCAAGGCGACGATCTTCACCCGGTCCGGCGCCGGCATCGGCGAACGCGTCGTGTTTGATTCCAGCGCCAGTGTCCTGCCCGGGTTCGAGGCCGAGCGCCGCTTCGCTCTCTGACTCTCCAAGCGCCGGTAAGCGCTGGGGCTTTCGGGTGCCAACAGGCGACATGATAAATGCGCAAGGCAGGGCTTATGCACTGGCCTTGTGGAGGCTGCTCGTTATGATGCGGGCGGGACGCGTGCGGCAAGTGCGCGGGCAGTGAAGGAAGTTGGAATGGTTCAGTTAAAACGCTGGGCTCTGGCCCTGGCCGGTGGCACCGCTGTGTTCATGAGCGCTTCGGCAATGGCCCAGACGCTCGAAGATACGCTGGTGCTTGCCTACAATACCAATCCGACACTGCAGGCCGAGCGGGCCCGGTTGCGGGCCACCAATGAGGACCTGGTGCAGGCGCGAGCCGCATGGCTGCCCAGTATCTCCGCCACAGGCTCGGTCAGTCAGCAGCACAGCGAATCGGAATCCTTCAACCCCCTGTTCGGAACGAGTACTGTCAACGAGAGCGATGTCACGCCGAAAGCCTTGTCGGTGACCGCCAACCAGACAGTGTGGGCGGGTGGACGCATCGGAGGCACAATTGACCGGGCGGAAGCGGTGATCCTTGCTGGCCGCGAGACCCTGCGGTCCGTCGAACAGGATGTCATTGTAACCGCCGTCATCGCATTCATGGATGTGCGCCGCGATGCCGAAGTCATCGAAATCCGCCGCAACAATGTCGAGCTGCTGGCCCAGCAGCTCCAGGCTGCACGGGACCGGTTCGAAGTCGGGGAGATCACCCGCACGGATGTGGCCCAGGCCGAGGCTCGGCTTTCCGGTGCCCAGGCCCAGCTGTCCTCGGCGCAGGCGCAGCTCGCCGCCAGCCGCGCCGCCTACGAGCGGGTAACAGGGGAGCCGCCGGCCAGCCTCGCCGAAGCTCCGCAATTGCCTCCCTTGCCCGAAAGTCTTGCAGACGCGGCGGAGCTTGCCTTCGGCTACAGTCCGCAATTGCGTGCAGCCCAGTTCTTCAATGAAGCCGCCGAGCATTCGATCCGGATCGCGCGCTCGAGCCTGGCCCCGGAGTTCTCGGTGCAGGCGCGGGCCTCGACCTCACGGGACAATGTGGTCAGCGGAGACTACCGCGACAGCACGTCGATCACCGGTCAGGTCTCGGTGCCGATTTTCACCGGTGGGTTGAATCGCTCGCGGGTTCGGGCGGCGCGCGCCGAGGAAGAGGCCAGCGAGTTTCAGGTCCGCGAAACCCGGCGTCAGGTGATCGAAGCTGTGACCAATGCCTGGAATGCTTATGTGGCTTCCCTGGCCGTCATCGAATCAAGCGCCCAGGCCGTGCGTGCCAACGAGATCGCCTTTGATGGCGTGGAGCAGGAGGCCTTTGTCGGGCTGCGCACCACGCTGGATGTCCTGAACGCCGAACAGGAACTCCTCGAATCACGCCTGATTCTGGTCACGGCGGAGCGGGATTCCTATGTTGCGGGCTACCGGCTGATGCAGGCGATGGGGCTTTTGTCCGCCGAGCAGTTGGCCTTGGACGTTGAAATCTATGACCCGGCTGCACGAAATCGCAGCTGGTTCGCTATCCCTAACCTTGACTTAACGCCCTGGAATTAGGCTGAGCCGATAAACCCGGTCTGGACAGGCTTGGTCTGGGCCGGTTTATTCGCGTATTAGACGAATTTCTGGATTTGAGGACGCGCACTCCCATGGCCGAGCAAACCGCCGAAAACGAACCGTCGATGGAGGAAATCCTCTCCTCGATCCGTCGTATCATCAATGAAGACGATGACGAGGCACCTGCAGAGGCCGAAGCCGAGGCGGCCGCGCCCGAGGCGGACGAGCCGAATAGTCAGGACGACATCGACTCGATGTTCGACGAGGCGGGTGATACCGGCGCTGATGTCGCCGAGGACAACGACGTCCTCGAG
Source organism: Maricaulis sp. CAU 1757 (assembly GCF_054482675.1). Classification (NCBI taxonomy): domain Bacteria; kingdom Pseudomonadati; phylum Pseudomonadota; class Alphaproteobacteria; order Maricaulales; family Maricaulaceae; genus Maricaulis; species Maricaulis sp. CAU 1757. The sequence continues at coordinate 92,758 of NZ_JBTLRI010000004.1, read as the reverse complement.
CTGACGGACAAGGTCGAAGAGCCGACCAGCGGAACCGAGCCGATGGCCATGGACGACGACTTGATGATCGTTGACCGCGAGGAAGAGGCCGAGCCGGAACTGGAAGAGCCGGACATCGATTTCGATGCCCTCGCCGACGAGACCGCGGATGGCATCATGAGCGAGCCGGCTGCGGCCGCGGCCATGACGTCCTTCCACACCCTGGCCGACAATATTCGCATCTCCGAGGAAGAGGGCCGGACGCTTGAAGGGGTGGTGCGCGCCCTGCTGCGTCCGATGCTCAAGGAATGGCTCGACACCAATCTGCCGTCGATCGTCGACGAGAAGGTCCAGGCCGAGATCGACCGCGTGGCGCGTCGCCGCCGCTAGGCCGGGCAACCATCACAGCATTGAAACGGGCTCGCCATCGGCGGGCCCGTTTTGCTTTCCGGTCTGCGTTCGAGGTGCAGGTCTGACTTGTCGGTCGTCGACATCACGTCAGGATGGACCCGACGAGGGGGGCAGGATCATGGAAGACGGGGTCCGCGAGGCCATTGCCGAGGCCAATGGGCATATTCGCGCCGGTGCCCATGGAGAGGCCTGCCTGGCGTTGGCCCGGGCCCTCGACTTCGAGCCCGGACTGGCGAAAGCGCATTACACGATCGGCGCGCTGTTCCTGATGTCGGGCCGTGCCCCGGAGGCCTTGCCGCCGCTTCTCACGGCCGCGCAGCTGCAGCCGGACAATCCGGCCCACTCCATCGCCCTGGCGCGTGTGCTGCATGAATTGGGCAAGCCGGACCGAGCGGCTCGTTGTCTGGCCGTAGCCGCTGCCCGCCAACCCGGCGACGTCAAGCTGCAACAGGCGATCGCGGAATACCCGGCGGCGCGCAATGTCGATGCGGCGTCCGGCCTGTTTGACCGGGATGAGGCGTCTGACGTGACATCGGCAGCCCTGAGCGACGCCGAACGGACCTTGGGCATGGGCCCCAGCGAGACCGTTCGGGCCCGCCTCGAGGAGCTGATGTGGTTGCGGCCGGACGATGCAGGCCTGTGGTCGCTGCTGGCGCGTACGGGAACAGGCGAAGCGGCCGAAATGTGCGCGCGACGAGCCTTGGCGCTGGCACCGCGCGATAGCGCTAATTGGCTGCTGCTGCACCAGATACTGCTGGCCTCACATGTGCGCACCGATTGCGCCGAGCGTGTGCTGGAAAGCGGACTGCGTCATTGCGGAGCGGTGCCGGCCCTTGCGTCGGCCCTCGCGGGTTGGCGGATAACGGCCGGCCGCCGCGAGATCGCCCTGAAACATCTGGACGCGATGATCGAGGGGCAGAGGGAGCCTGATCCCGCGCTGTTGGCTGTGCTCGTGAGTGTCTGTGACCGGGCTGGCGAGACCGCTCGGGCGCGGCAGGCGATCAAGGACGGTCTGGCGAAATGGCCGGGACAGGCGGATCTGGTCGGTGCTGCCCTGGCGTTCCATGACCGGCACCGCGAGCCCGATGCGGTGCTGGCCGTCCTGGATGCGGCAGAACAGGCGGGGTGCATTCTGGCGAACGGCGAAGCGGACGATGCCCGGGGGCGGGCTCGACTGGCGCAAGGGGACCTGGAAGCTGCGCGGCGGAGCATCGAATCGGCGCTCGAGGCGGGCGGCAATGCGGACCAGCGGCGCAGCCGGCTATTCAGCCTCGCGGGAATTGCGAACCGGCAGGGCCGTCATGACGAGGCCTGGGAGCTGGCCGGAGACGCCAATCGCCTCCTTGAACAGGTCGCTGAAATTGAGGGTGCATGCGATTCCTCCAGGATCGGCGCTCGACTGGAGCATCTGCGTCGGCATTTCAACGCTCACACGGCGAACTATCAAGACAATGACGCCGCTGTTGATGCAGGCCGGGACCTGGCGTTCCTGGTGGGTTTCCCCAGATCCGGTACTACGCTTCTGGATACTATCCTGCGCAGCCATTCAGGCGTCGCCGTGATCGAGGAAAGGCCCGTCCTTGCAGACGCGCTGCGCAGCGTTGTGCCTGGCCCGACCGGAGATGAGGGAAATTTCACGCCGGATTGGCTCGACGCGGTGCTCGCGGCAGACGCCACGGAACTCGCACGGGCCTACCGTGTCAGCTTGAATCGCCATTGCGCCGCGGCGTCCTCGGTATCGGTCCATGTCGACAAGCTGCCGCTGAACATGCACTGGGCGCCGCTGATCCATCGCATGTTCCCGGCCGCGACGTTCATCCTCGCCCACCGCCATCCGCTCGACGTGGCGGTCAGCAATTACTTCCAGGATTACCGCCCCAACCACGCCATGCTGAATATGACCCGTCTCGACCGGATATCGCGGTTGTACGATGCAAGCTTCTCGTTCTGGAAGGATTTCGTCGCCGCCTGCGAGCCGCCATCGGTGACGGTCCGATATGAGCGCCTGGTGGAAGATCTGGAGGGCGAGATCCGCCCGGTGATGCGTCGGCTCGATCTTGACTGGCAGCCGCCACAGAAGCGCTTCTTCGAAACCGCGCGGCGGCGTGACCACATTGCCACTCCCAGCGCGGGTCAGGTCGTCCAGCCGCTCTACACCAGCGCCCGGGAGCGCTGGAGACGGCACGAGCAGCATGTGGCCGGGCCGGACAGCGAAGCGCTGCGAACCTGGGCCCAACGGCTGGACTATCCGGTTTAGCCGCCCACCCTTTTCACTTTAAAAATTAAAGTATGTGAGTTAGGCTCCCGCACAAGGGAGATTCGACGATGGAGATGTTGTCGATTGACTACTGGGTCGATGATGCGGCGGGTCTTGCGCACATGGGGCTCGCATTGCTCGCCCTGGCGACGGGACCGGCCGTCTTTCTCTTGCGCAAGGGTACTACCCTGCATCGCTCGCTCGGCTATGTCTATCTTCTGTCCATGCTGGTCGTGAACATTACGGCGCTGACGCAATACGACATCAATGGCGGCTTCACCCTGTTCCACGGCTTTGCCATTCTCAGCCTGGCCGGACTGCTGGCGGGATTCTGGGCCATTCGCAGCTATGTTCACGGGCGAAGGCCGGCAGCGCTCGTCGGGCACGCCAAGGGTATGGCGTGGTCCTATTTCGGACTGTTTGCTGCGGGAACGAGCCAGACACTGCCGCGCATCTTTCCCGGTCTCGCCTCCAGCCCTGAGGCTTTCTACATCTTCCTCGCCGTCAGCCTGATTGCGGGCGGGGCCCTGACATCCTGGATGCTCAAGCGGGCTCTGCCGGGCTTCATGGCCCGCTATGCGCAGCTACCGGGCTGACAAGTTTGTCTGGATCGCCATAAAGGAGTGACCCTATTGTCAGGGCCCTCTAGCCAAGCGCGGACCGAGATGGACAAGACTTTCACGCCCCAAGATGCCGAAGCCGGGATTTACCAGGCCTGGGAAGATGCCGGAGCCTTCCAGCCGGTGGACGATCCGTCCGCGCCGGCCTTTTCCATCGTCATCCCGCCGCCCAATGTGACCGGGCGGCTGCACATTGGCCATGCGCTCAACAACACGCTGCAGGACGTCCTTGTCCGCTACAAGCGCATGCTCGGATATTCCGTGCTGTGGCAACCGGGCACCGACCATGCCGGGATCGCCACCCAGATGGTGGTCGAGCGCCAGCTCGCCAATGAGGGCAACCGCTCGCGCCGCGACATGGGCCGCGAGGCCTTCGTCGAGCGGGTCTGGGAATGGAAAGAGGAAAGCGGCGGGCAGATCCTGCAGCAGCTGCGCCGGCTCGGCGCCACCTGCGACTGGTCACGGGAAAGGTTCACCCTGGACGAGGGCCTGTCCGAGGCCGTCATCAAGGTCTTTGTTGAACTGCACCAGCAAGGGCTGATGTATCGCGACAAGCGTCTGGTGAACTGGGACCCGCATTTCCAGACCGCGATCTCCGACCTCGAGGTGGAGAACCGCGAGGTGCAGGGCCACTTCTGGCATTTCGCCTATCCGCTGGCCGACGGCTCGGGCGAGCTCGTCGTGGCAACGACGCGCCCGGAGACCATGCTGGGCGATGTCGCCGTGGCCGTGCATCCGGACGACGAGCGCTACCAGCATCTCGTCGGCAAGACGGTGAAACTGCCGATCGCCGATGTCGAGATCCCGATCGTGGCGGACGAGCATGCGGATCCGGAGCAGGGCACCGGCTGCGTCAAGATCACCCCGGCGCACGACTTCAACGATTTCGAGGTCGGCGCCCGCCACGACCTGCCGAAGATCAACATCCTTGACCGCGAGGCGCGCCTGCTGTCCGAGGACGATGGCACGGGCGGGCTCGATCGCATCCCGGCTGAGTGGCGCGGGCTGGACAGGTTCGACGTGCGCAAGAAGATCGTGGCCCGGTTCGAGGAGCTCGGCCTGCTGCGCGGCATCGAGGACAAGACTGTGATGCAGCCCTTTGGTGATCGCTCCGGCGTGGTCATCGAGCCCTGGCTGACCGACCAGTGGTTCGTTGACGCCCAGACGCTGGCCAAGGAAGCCATTGCCGCGGTCGAGGACGGACGTACTACCTTCCATCCGAAGAACTGGGAAAAGACCTATTTCGAATGGATGCGCAACATCCAGCCCTGGTGCGTGTCACGCCAGCTGTGGTGGGGGCATCGCGTCCCGGCCTGGTATGATGCCGACGGGAATATCTTCGTCGCCGAGAGCGCTGAAGCAGCTCAAGCTCAGGCGCGCGACACGCATGGCCGGGATGTCGAACTGACCCAGGACGAGGATGTCCTCGACACCTGGTTCTCCTCCGCACTGTGGCCGTTCTCGACGCTGGGCTGGCCGCAGGAGACGCCGGAACTGGCGCGCTTCTACCCGACCTCTGTGCTGATCACGGCCTTCGACATCATCTTCTTCTGGGTCGCCCGCATGATGATGCAGGGGCTGCATTTCATGGACGAGGCGCCATTCAAGGACGTCTACATCCACGCCCTGGTCCGTGACGAGAAGGGCCAGAAGATGTCGAAGTCCAAGGGCAATGTCATCGACCCGCTGGAACTGGTCGACGAGTATGGCGCCGATGCCGTGCGCTTCACCCTGGCGGCACAGGCCGGCCAGGGCCGCGACATCCGCATGTCGAAGGCCCGCGTCGAGGGCTATCGCAACTTTTCCACCAAGCTGTGGAATGCGGCCCGTTTCTGCGAGATGAACGAATGCAGGCCGGTCGACGGTTTTGACCCGAAATCGGTCAAGCAAACGGTCAACAAGTGGATCCTGTCCGAAGCCGGCCAGGCGGTCGCCGCGATCGAGGCGGGGCTCGATGGCTATCGCTTCAATGACGCCGCCAGCGCCGCCTACAAATTCGTCTGGAACGTGTTCTGCGACTGGCACCTGGAATTTGCCAAGCCATTGCTCCAGGGCGACGATACGCAGGCCCAGGCCGAGACACGGGCGACGACCGCCTTCGTGCTCGACCAGGCGCTCAAGATGCTCCACCCCTTCATGCCCTTCGTCACCGAGGCTCTGTGGGAACAGACCGGCGACCGCGATACCCAGCTGATCAGCGCCGCATGGCCCAAGCTGGATGGTCTGCAGGACGCCGATGCGGCGGCCGAGATCAACTGGCTGATCGATCTCATCACCGACATCCGGCGTCTGCGCGCGGAGATGAATGTGCCGGCCGGTGCCAAGATCGACCTGGTCGCGGTGGGGGCTGATGACGACACCCAGGATCGGCTCGACGAGCACCAGGCGGTGATCAGCCGCATGGCGCGACTGGCGGATATCAGTTTCTCCGATGCTGTTCCTCCGGCCTCCGCCCAGACGGTGGTCGGCGAGACCACCATTGCCCTGCCGCTGGAAGGCGTCATCGACTTCGACGCCGAGCGCGCGCGTATCGCCAAGGAGGTCAAGCGCCTCGATGGCGAGCTGATGCGGCTCGACAAGAAGCTCGGCAATGAGAAATTCGTCGCCAATGCCCCGCCGGAGGTGGTCGCCGAACAGCGCGAGAAGCAGGACGAGTACCGCCAGCAGCGCGACAAGATGGCGGCGGCCCTGGACCGGCTCGCGGCGCTCTAGTGGACGAGAAACGGTTCGACCGGATCTGGCGGACAGTCGGTCCGCATCTGGCCCTGCTGGAAGGCGAGCGCCGACGCGTCACGCGTCGGCGCCGCATCGTGTTCGGTATCGGCGGTTTCATCACCTTGCTGGCCGGTCTGGCTGCTCTGCTGGCGCAGAGCCCGGTCCTGCTAGTTGCCGCGGTCGCAATCGCGGTGATTGCCCTCATCATAGGCCAGCACCCGGTCGGCCAGCTGCAGGGCCGCATCAAGCAGGACATCAATGATCGTCTTGCTGGCGCGTTGAAGCTGGCTTACACGGCAAAGCCTGCTGCACCTTGCCGGTTTGAAGCGTTCTGCGAGTTCGGCCTGTTGCCGGCGCACGAACGCGCCGGGTTTGAGGACCAGTTCAGCGGCGAGGCGCATGGGTGCGATTTCGACCTCTGTGAGGTCCATCTCGAGCAGAAGGTCCGCAACGGCAAGAAGTCCTACTGGATCACCGTGTTCCAGGGTGTAGTCATTCGTGTGAGCTTCCCGCGCAAGGTGGAAGGCATCACCGTCATTGGCCGAGATCAGGGTTGGCTCAACTCGCTGGGCGCGGTGGGGCACAGATTTGGCCAGCACAAGCTGGAGCGCATCGGGCTGGTCGATCCGGTCTTCGAGAAAGTGTTCGAAGTGTATGGCGACGACCAGGTCGCGGCGCGCTACATGCTCACACCCTCCTTCATGGAGCGCTTGCTGGGCCTGGAGGAGAGCCTCAGCGGCCGTCAGGTGCGGGCGCTCTTCCACGAGGCGCTTGGCAGGGGCGAGCTCCTGATTGCCGCTGAAACCGGAAACCTGTTCGAGGCGGGTTCGATGTCCGTTCCGCTGACGGACCAGCGCCGGGTCCGCCGCATTGTCGGTGAGCTTGCTGAGGTCCTGGGGCTGGTCGATCAGGTCGTGGCCCCGCCGAGGGATGACGATCGCAACCTGTGGGATCGTCGTTCCAGCTGATGGCACACGCAGGCTAGGCCGGGGTCCGTGTGGTTTGCGAGATCTGCTCGGCCAGTCGGTCGATATCCTCGGGTAGCAGGTTCTCCACCTGGATCTTCGTGTGCTCTGCCGGCGCGGATTGCCGCTTGCGGGCCCGGTTGTAGGCCGGGTCGTAATGGTGCTCGACAAGGGCGCGGGCGAGCGCTTGGTGGTCGCCGGCTTCGGCCAGGGCCTGCCAGCTCGCGATGACCTCGCGCGAGTGGAAGCCCCTCAGTCCCTCGATGGCGGCGTCCAGCTTCTCTCGGTCCTGGATGAGGTCTGGATAGGCACTCACCAGATAGCCGGCCCGCGCGTCCAGAGGGGCTTCGATGACAATGCGAGGCGCGGCCTGCATGGCCCGCCACAGGCGCGGCGGCACGCGGCAGCGCCCGACCTGTCGGGATTCGGCTTCCACATAGACAGGGCGTGCAGGGTCGAGCGCGCGGAGGGCCTGCAGGACCGCGGTCTCGAAGGCTTTCTGGCTGGGCTGGGGCTGGTCGGCGAAATCGCCGAAGATCGAACCACGATGGCAGGCCAGCCCTTCCAGGTCGATGATCTGTTCCCCGCGTGCCTGCAGGGCCAGAAGCAGGGATGTCTTGGCGGTGCCGGTCTGGCCATCAATGAGGGTCACCGGAATCGGGTCCGCGCGGTCAAGCTGGTCAACCACATGCCGGCGCCAGGTTCGATAGCCCCCTTCCAGAAGCGTGACCCGCCAGCCCACCTCGGCCATGATCGTGGCCATGGAATGCGAGCGCTGGCCGCCACGCCAGCAGTATACCAGTGGCTTGAAGCCGCGCGGCCGGTCGGCGAGGGCGGTCTCCAGATGGCGGGCGATGTTGCGCGATACTAGGGCTGCGCCCATGCGCCGAGCCTCAAACACGGAGACCTGCTTGTAATGCGTGCCGACGCGGGCGCGTTCCTCGTCGTCGAGCACCGGCAGGTTGATGGCGCCGGGCAGGTGGTCCTCGGCATATTCCGAAGGCGAGCGCACATCGATGATGGCATCAAACGGTTCCAATCCGGCGGCGGATAGGTCATCTGTTGTGACAATCTTCGACATGAGGACTCGCGTCTGGCCGTTCCGGCCGAGACCATGCCGTCCGCACAGCTGTAAGGGAAGGCCTGCGACATGGATGATCACACCCGTGAGACAGACACCGAATCCGCTCCACGCCTGACCTCGCTGGCCCATGGCGGGGGGTGTGGCTGCAAGCTGGACCCGGCTGTCCTGCGGGATCTTCTGGGGGAGGCCGCGCCGCTGCCAATGCCGACCGACCTCCTGGTCGATGCCTCGACGCGTGATGATGCTGCTGTGTGGCGTGTCAATGACGAGACGGCGCTGGTGGCAACCACAGACTTTTTCACTCCGATAGTCGACGACCCGACCGAGTTCGGGCGCATCGCGGCCACCAATGCCCTGTCGGATGTCTACGCCATGGGGGCCACACCGATATTTTGCCTCGCACTTCTGGGCATGCCGGTGAAGGCGCTGGCTCCGGAAGTGATCCGCGCCATCCTGGCCGGCGGCCGTTCGGTCGCCCAGGAGGCCGGCGCACCGATCGCTGGCGGACATTCAATCGACACTGCCGAGCCGATCTATGGCCTGGTCGCGCTGGGTGTGGTGCATCCGCAGCGCCTGTTGACGAATTCCGGAGCCAAGGCCGGCGATGTTCTCATTCTCGGCAAACCGCTCGGCATCGGGATCTATTCGGCCGCGCTGAAGCAGGGGCGGCTGGACGAGGCGGCCTACGCGGAGATGATCGCCTCCACCACGCGCCTCAACCGCCCGGGCGCCGACCTTGCCGGCATGGACGGGGTTCACGCAGTCACGGATGTCACCGGCTTTGGTCTGCTCGGTCACTTGCTGGAGATGTGCGAGGGTGCCCAGCTGCGTGCCAAGGTCGAGCGCGATCGCGTCCCGGTCTTCGAAACCGCCCGCAAGCTGGCCGCAGCCGGTGTCCGTACCGGAGCTTCGGGCCGCAATTGGGCAGCCGTCGAGGCCCATGTCCGCGAGGCTGCCTCGATCAGCGAACTTGACCGTACCCTGCTGTGCGACCCGCAGACATCCGGCGGTCTGCTCGTCAGCTGTTCAGCCGGCCAGGCCGACGCTGTCATCTCGCTGTTCGAGACGCATGGCCACAGCGCTGCAGCGATCGGACGCATGGATGCGGGTGAGGCAGGCATCAGCCTGGCCTAGGGGACAGGCGCTCAGGGTTGGATGGAGGCCGGTTCGTCAAGCCGGCGCTCCCATCCCGCCCTGTCCGGTTGGTAATAGGGTGCCTGCAGCTCACGGACATCGCCAGCCAGCCGGTAGGTCAGCATGAATTGCGCGATCGAGTCGAAATCGGCGACCAGAACCGGCTGGTGCTGGTCGTCGAAGGTGATGTCTGCGTTGAACAGCGACCATAGCCAGCGTTGCCAGGCCGCGACCTCGAAGCGGGTCGGGCTGTAATAGTGCGCCAGATTGGTCTTGATCTGGGTCCGGTCGCGACGCTGCCAGGCGGCTGCCGAGATCAGGTCGAGCAGGTATTCATCGGCGCCCTGATAGCGCAGGTCGAGCGGGTTCGAGAGCCGCGAATGGACCGGCTGGTGAAGCCGCCACATGTCCGGTGAGGCGGCCAGTTCGAGCAGGCGCATCTGTATTTCCGGGGTCGGTATGATCAGCCCGACCTGTCCCACTGCATCACCGCGCACGAAGTCGTAGGGCCAGTCCTGCACGGCCTGGGTCCGACCGGCCAGGAGGGGGTCGGGACGCAAATGATACACGGCATAGCCGGTGTGCTGGCTGCCATCGCTCATCCGGATCGGACCATAAACCCACAGCGAGGCGTGGTCGTAGCGCCGGTTTCCGGCCAGCCTGTCGCGGGCGCGGCCGGCGCGGAAGACGATGGCGGCGCGGGCGCCGCGAGCGGCCAGTTCGCGCTCGATCTGCTTGGAGAACGCCGCCAGTTCGGCCGGGCTCGCCAGGCGGTCACCGGGCGTCTGGCCCGTTTGCGGCGCACAGGCGGCCAGCAGCAGGACCAGGCAGGCGAAGCCCGTCACAAGCGCGCGCATCAGTCACGGCCCTCGTACGGCCGGGGCGTCTCGCTGATGATGATGGCGTCCCCGATGGGCAGGGCACCGGTGGCCGGGGGTGACCCGTCGGGAGCTGGCAAGGCGGAGACCGGGACGGGATCTTCAGGCGAGCGCATTGGGGATGGCGCGTTATCGGAAGGCGGCCGCGAAACGGCCTCGACCGCCATCCGATGGGCGGCTCGAGCATGATGGCCCGGCGCTTCGGGGGGCGGAGGTGCGTAGCCCGTCGGACCCGGCGTGGACGCGGTGCGCTGGTCCGTCCTGCCGGCCTGGGTCTCGGCGGGCTGGGACTGGGCCTGGGTGTCCGGGCGGGCGGTGCGGAAATCCTGGCTCAGCGCCGGCGCGGTAAGGCCGGCACAGGCGAGGCAAACGAGAAGGGCGCAAGGCAGGGCAGGTCGCATGACAGGCCTTTCGGGTCGGCGGATGGTTCCGGCAACCTAGCATAGGCCTATTCCCGCGGCGCGGGAAAATCGATCAGAGGTCGAAACTTCCGACGATCGGGATGTGATCGGAAGCCTTTGGAAGTCCACGTGTCTTGCTATGGATCTCGATGGCCTTGAGGCGATCCGCCGCCTGCGGAGAGCACAGCAGATGATCGATCCGGATACCGTGACCCTTCTGCCAGCGGCCGGCCTGGTAATCGTAGAACGTATACTGGTGGCCGCGGCCGTCGACCTGCTCGAACGCGTCGGAATAACCCAGCCACTTGATGGCCCGGAAGGCGGCCCTGCTGGTCGGAAGGGCGAGCGCGTCGTCGGCCCAAACGTCCGGGTCCCAGCAATCACTGTCGCGCGGAATGATGTTGTAGTCGCCAGCCAGGATGTTGGCCTCTTCCAGCGCGAGCAGCCCGGCGGCGTGGCGGCGCAGGCGCTCCATCCAGGCCAGCTTGTAATCGTATTTCGGCCCCGGCGCCGGATTGCCGTTGGGCAGGTAGATGGAGGCGATCCGGACGGGGCCGCTGTCGGCCGCGATCACGGCCTCGATATAGCGTGCCTGTTCGTCCGTGTCGTCGCCGGGCAGGCCGGTGCGGACCTCCTCGATGGGCAGACGCGAGAGCAGGGCCACGCCATTGTAGGACTTCTGGCCGTGCGTCTCGACATTATAGCCGAGCGCCTCGATCTCGAGCCGGGGAAAGGTCTCGTCGACGGTCTTGATTTCCTGCAGGCATACAACGTCCGGCTTGGCCTCGCTCAGCCAGTCGAGCACATTGGGCAGGCGGGCCTTGACGGAGTTGACGTTCCAGGAAGCGACGGTCAGGGACATGGTGGCTCGGCTCGGCTAGGATCGGGTAAGAAGGCACCATAGGCAGTTTGCAATCGGTGTGAAGCGGGGAGAACTGTGATGTCGAGAACAGCGGCGATCTGGGTGGCAGGCCTGGCGATACTGGCCGCGGGCAGCGCGACCGGAGGTCTGCGGGCAGACCATCATGTCGAGCCGCCGGCGGCGGTCGCGGCGGAATTGCGCAGTGAGCTGGCGCCGCTCGAATTTCTCGCTGGCAAGTGCTTCACAGGGGTCTTCCCGGGCAGCGAAACTTTCGATGTGCATTGCTTTACCCCCGTCCTCGGCGGCCAGTTCCTGCGCGACGTGCACGCAGTGCCGCAGGGGGGCGACGTGTATCGCGGCGAGACCCTCTACCACTGGGATGCCGAGGCGCAGGTGATCCGCTATCGCTATTACAACTCGCTGGGGGGCACGAGCGACGGCACGGCACAGCCGCAACCGGACGGATCCATCCGCTTCCCCGACGAAACCTATGCCCAGGAGGGCGAGGCGCCGAGAGTGTTTACCACCGAGTGGCGCCGACGGGGCGATGGAGGCTACGACGTGAGCACGGCCGAGATTGTCGATGGCGAGCCGACGGGCGGGATGACAGTCGAGTTCGAGCCGATCAGCCGCGAAATGGCCGACGAGCTGATCCAGGACGGTCTCTAGAATCCGGCGAAAGTGGCGAACTCGTCGATGTCGGCGCGCTCCGAGCGCAATCGGTTTACCGGCGCGTCCGGGTCACCATAACCCAGTGCGATTCCGCACCACACCCGGTGCGTGTCGGGGACGCCGAGGACCTTGCCCACGGTGCGGCAGCGGGTCATCCAGGCTTCCTGCGCGCAGGTGGCCAGTCCCGCTTCCTCCGCCGCAAGCATCAACGCCATCACGAACATGCCGGCATGGGCCCACTGGTTCGGGTTCATGCGGGTATCGAGGCTGATGAACAGGCCGACCGGCGCATCGAAGAACTCGAAATTGCGCAGCACCTGACCCAGCCGTCCCATCTTGTCGTCGCGACCGATGCCGAGCTCGGCATACATCTGCTCCGCCAGCGTATAGCGCCGGGTCCGGAAGGGCTCCCACAGCTTGGGCGGGTAGGCGCCGAATTCATTCTCGTCTTCGAACGGGGCGGCCTCCAGGCGCGCCCGCACCGCGTCGATGACCGCCTGCCGGGCTTCGCCGGTCACAACATCGACCCGCCAGGGCTGGAGATTGCCGCCGGACGCCGCCCATCGGGCGCTGTCGAGAATGCCTCGAACCTGCTCTTGGCTGACCGGGATGTCGAGAAAGGCACGCGTGGAAATGCGCTGCCGCAGGGCCGCGCTGACGCTCAAACTGTCTGTCATCAGGATCAGATCTCGCCCAGCGGGACGAAGCTGCCGAAGATCAGGCGCTTGCCGTCGAACGGCATGTCATCGAACTTCATGCGCGGGTCCGACATCATCTTCTCCATGCCGGCATCGCACGTCGCCTTGTCCGGCCACACCGCCCAGGAGAAGGTGACGACCTCGTCCTCCTTGCACTGGACGGCCTTGGGAAAGGAGGTCACCTCGCCCTCGGGCACATCATCGCCCCAGCAATCCACGGCCTGCGTGGCGCCATACTCGCGCATGACTTCGCACATCACCCTGCTGCTCTCGATGAACTTGTCGCGGTTCGCCTTGGGCACCGCTGCGACATACCCCTGGACATAGGCCATGACCGCCTCCTCCTCGCTGTTTTGCAGGCAGGATAGGCGAGGGGATGCAGTCGGGCGAGGGGCTAGACCGAAAAACTCGTGCCGCAGCCACACGCCGCGGTGGCATTGGGGTTGTGGATCTTGAACGAAGCGCCGATGAGCTCGTCGACATAGTCGATCTCCGAGCCTTCCAGGAAGGGCAGGGAGGCCTCGTCGATGACGACGCGGGCGCCGTCGCGCTCGATGACGCTGTCATCGTCCGCAACCTGCTTGTCGAGGTCGAATGTATAGGAAAAGCCGGAACAGCCGCCGCCGACCACGCCGATGCGCAACAGGCTGGCATCGGCCTGACTGGCGATGATCGTCTTGATCTGTTCGGCCGCCGAAGCGGAAAGGGTCACGTTTACGGTCATGTCAGAGCCAATTCGGGCATTTCAGTTTCCTGCACACATGCGTATATGGACCGCCCCGTGTGCCGATTAAAGGGCCCAGCATCATGACCACAGCGGCGAATTCATCCGAACGCGCTTCCTATGCCTGTCATCCGTCGCATTCACGCGGCCGGCGGTTTCCGCAGCCCGACAGTGAAATGCGCAATGCCTTCCAGCGTGATCGCGACCGCATTATCCATTCCGCCGCATTTCGCCGTCTCAAGGAAAAGACCCAGGTCTTCGTTGCCCATGAGGGCGACCAGTACCGTACCCGGCTGACCCATTCCCTGGAAGTGGCGCAGATTGCCCGCACGCTGGCCCGTGTCCTGGGCGCCGACGAGGACCTTGCCGAGGCACTGGCCCTGGCCCACGATCTGGGGCATCCGCCCTTCGGTCACGAAGGCGAGCGTGTCCTCGCCCAGCGCATGAAGCAGTTTGGCGGGTTCGATCACAATGCCCAGACCTTGCGGGTGGTGACCAAGCTGGAGGTACGCTACCCGGAGTTCGAGGGGTTGAACCTGACCTGGGAAACCCTGGAGGGGGTGGTCAAGCACAACGGCCCGCTATTGCCAAAGGGGTCGGACGAGAAGGATCTCGCCTGGGCCTTTACCGATTACGCGGGCTGGCGTGAGCTGGAACTCGACACGCATGCCGGCATAGAAGCGCAGATCGCCGCCCTGTCTGACGACATCGCCTACAACAATCACGATCTCGATGACGGCCTGCGGTCCGGCCTGCTGGAGTTGGAGCCATTGCTCGAATTGCCGCTGGTCGGGGACATTTTCCGTCGCGTGCGCGAGCGCTGGCCGGACCAGCCGCAGACCATCATCATCCACGAGGCGGTGCGCGACCTGATCGGGGTCATGGTGTCCGATGTGCTGCGCGAGAGCCGGCAGCGTCTCGACGAAGCCCGGCCGGACAGTCCGGAGGCCGTGCGGGCGCTGGATCGGCCGATGATCGCATTCTCGGAAGAGATGACCCTCCATCTTGCCGCCCTGCGCCGCCATCTGTTCGCCCACATGTACCGCCACTACAAGGTGAACCGGATGAAGAGCCAGGCCGGGCGGGTGATGCAGGACCTGTTCGATCTGTACCTGTCCGACCCGGGTGTCCTGCCGACCGAGATCCAGGCCGAGATGAAGGGGGCTGGCACGGCCGAGACAGCGCGGCGGGTGTGCGACCACATCGCCGGCATGACCGACCGGGCGGCCATAGAGGAGCACCGTCGCCTGTTTACCGTGCAGGGCTATTTCTAGCCTGCCACGCAGGGTCAGCAGCGCCGGACTTGAATGTTATTCTGAAGGCTGGTCAGGTGATTCGCCTGATCGGGGAGACGGGTGAGTTTCAGGACAAGATGACAGACCAGGACGAAGATGCCCGGATTGGTGCCTATGCGCCGCCGACCGACGAGTTCAGCACGTTCGATGCGCGCGAGGAGGAAGCCCGGCGCGGCCCGCTGCTCCTGACCGCGGCGCTGGCCGTGTTCATCCTGTTCCTCGGCGTGGTCTGGAGTGCGTATAATCAGGGTCTGCGCGAAAGTGGCCGTGAGGGCGCGCCGCGTCTGGTCGCCGATGTCGAGCCCTACCGCGAACGCCCGGCCGATCCGGGCGGCGAGGAAACGCCTGATACCGATCTGGATGTCTATAACCGCCTGACCGGAGAAAGCGGTGAGGGCGACGAGGACGTGTCGCTGCGCCCGGCGCCGGAGGAGCCGCTGGAAGACAGCCGCCCGCCGCTGCGCGTCGAGACGGTCGACGCTGACCGCACCGGCAATCAGCCGGACGTGACCCCGCGACAGTCGCCGCAGCGTGACGAGCCGTTGGTCGAAACGCCAGCGGAGCCTGTGGCTGAGCCGGAGCCTGAGCCGGTACGCCAGCCGGAGCCGGAAGCCCCGGCGCCGCGTGAACCCGACCCTGTGCCGGCCTCGACCTCGCCGAGCGGTATCGACGTAACCGGCGAATGGGTGGTCCAGATCGGCTCCTTCCGCAGCGAAGCTGACGCCGAGGGGGCCTGGGTCGCCTTCCAGGGCCGGTTCTCCGACATCGCCTCCGGTCTGCAGCCCGATGTGGCGTCCGTCGATATTCCCAATCGCGGCGTCTATCACCGGCTGCGCATTGCCGCCTTCGACACGCGCGAAGCAGCGGTCGCCTTCTGCGCGACCCTGCAGGGGCGTAGCCAGGACTGCCTGGTGGCGCGTCGATGAGCGCGTCGAGCACGATTTTCGGTCTGGCGGGGCTGACGCTTGCGCCGGACGAGAAAGCGTTTTTCCGGGACGCCGACCCGTGGGGCTTCATTCTCTTCGCGCGCAATGTGAAGGACGAGGCCCAGGTCTCGCGCCTGACGCTCGAGCTGCGCGATTGCGTCGGCCGTGACGCCCCGGTGCTGATCGACCAGGAAGGCGGCCGTGTGGCGCGCCTGCGACCGCCGACCTGGCGGGCCGCTCCTGCTGCCGGCCTGTTCGCCGATCTCTATCGCCGCGACGAGGAGACCGCGATTGCCGCCACCCGGCTCAACCACCGTCTGCTGGCGCACGAATTGCGGGCCATCGGCGTCGATGTCGATTGTGCTCCGGTGGTCGACCTGCTGATCGAGGGCGCTGACGACATCATTGGTGACCGGGCCTTCGGGACCGATCCGGAGCCGGTGATCCATCTCGGCCGGGCGGCCATGGACGGGCTGATGGCCGGCGGCGTGGCGCCGATCATCAAGCACATTCCAGGGCATGGCCGGGCCAAGGCGGACAGCCATCTCGAACTGCCCGTGGTCGAGGAAGAGCACGGCCTGCTGTCCGAGACCGATTTCGCGCCCTTCAAGGGGCTCAGCGACGCGGTCATGGCGATGACGGCACATATCGTCTACGCCGATATCGATCCGGACCAGCCGGCCACGACCTCGTCCGACATGATCGAAAAGGTGATTCGCGGCGAGATCGGCTTTGACGGTCTGCTGATGACCGACGACCTGTCGATGAAGGCCTTGTCCGGTTCGTTCCGCGAGCGTGGCGAGCGCTCGCTCAAGGCCGGTTGCGACTTGCTGCTGCACTGCAATGGCGATGCCGGCGAAATGCGGGCCGTCGCCGAGGCCGGGCGGCGCCTGTCCGGTCGGGCCCTCGAGCGTGCCGAAGCGGCCGAGGCCGTGCGCCGCGAGATCGAGGATTTCGACCCGGGCGAGGCCGAATCACGGCTCAATGAATGGCTGGAGCCGGTGAGGAAGCCGGCCTGACACCAAACCCGGGAGCGGCGTGAGCGAGGAATTCGAGGAAGACGTCCGGTTCGAGGCCGCTGAACAGGCCGAAGCCGAAGCCCTGGTGGTCGATCTCGACGGGTTCGAGGGGCCGCTTCACCTCCTGCTCGCCCTGGCCCGCAAGCGCAAGGTCGACCTGGCCCGGATATCCATTCTCGAGCTGGCCGAGCAATACCTTGAATTCATGGAGGCGGCGCAGCGTCGTCGTCTTGATCTCGCCGCCGATTACCTGGTCATGGCGGCCTGGCTCGCCTTCCTCAAATCCAAGCTGCTTCTGCCCAAGCCGGCCAAGGAGGAGGACGAGCAACCGGCCGAGGTGATGGCTGCGGCGCTGGCCTTCCGGCTGCGCCGACTTGAAGCCATGCGGGCCGCCGGCGAGGCCCTGCATGCCGCTCCGCTCCTTTACACTCATGTCTTCCCGCCGGGCCAGCCGGACGGGGTGAGGGCGACCCGTTCGGTCGTCTATGAAGCTGACCTGCACGACCTGTTATCGGCCTATGCGAGGCGCCGCGTGATCCAGGCGCGTTCGGTCTACCGTCCCGAAACGCCCCGCGTTTACGGCCTGGAAACTGCAAGGGAACGTCTGGAATCGCTGATGCCTCAAATCAGTGAATGGAAAGAGCTGGATAGCCTGTTGCCCGGAGCCGGTGAGCTGGGGGCTAACCCGCCTCCACGGCGGTCGGTGAAGGCGAGCTCGGTGTTGGCCGCGCTTGAAATCGCCAAGGAAGGACATGCAGTTTTGCGCCAGCGGGAGGCCTTCGGGCCGCTCTTCGTGCGCGCCACGCCAGAGGATGGCCGAGACCATGAGTAAAGACGACGACGGCAGCGAACCCGACGCCATCTCCAATGCCATCGCGGCGTTGCGGGAACGGGCGACGCACCAGGGGCCGAGCGCCCGCTCTGATGCGGAAGCGGAAGCCGCGCTGGGGGTGCGTCTGGCCATCAATACCGAGCGCCGCAATCTGCGCGTCCTCGAAGCGCTGCTGTTTGCCGCCGCCGAACCGCTCGACGAGGAAACCCTGATCGGGCGGCTGCCGCTGGAGGCCAACCTGCAGGACCTGCTGGGCAAGCTGCGCGAGGAATACGCCGAGCGTGGTGTGCGCCTGGTCGAGGTTGGCGGTCGCTGGCGATTCGAAACCGCGCCGGATCTGGCCGACGTGCTGACCGAGGTGCGCCGCGAGCCGCGCAAACTGTCCCAAGCGGCCCTCGAGACGTTGTCCATCATTGCCTATCACCAGCCGGTGACCCGGGCCGAGATCGAGGAAATCCGCGGCGTCGCCGTGTCCAAGGGCACGCTGGACCTGCTGTTCGAACTGCGCTGGATCAGGCCGCGCGGCCGCCGGCGCTCGCCGGGGCGCCCGGTGACCTACGGAACGACTCCGCAATTCCTCGAATATTTCGGCCTGCCTTCGGTCGGCGATCTGCCCGGCATGGCCGACCTCAAGGCAGCCGGACTACTCGATGCGCGCCTGCCGCCGGACTTCACGGTTCCCGACCCCACGCACAGTGTCGAAGCCGACCTGCTGGAGGACCCGCTGGACGAGGCCGAGGCGCATGCCTTCCACGTCGACTTCATGGAAGCCGGTGACGAGGATGACTGACGCGTTGGACGCCGCGCGCCAAACGCAGTAGACCCAAGCAGAGTTGTGAATGACGGAGGGGCAAATGGCTCCAGGTGTGTGGCAAATCCTTCTGGTGGTCCTGCTGGCCGTCCTGCTGTTCGGCGGACGCGGCAAGATCGCCTCGATCATGGGTGATTTCGCCAAGGGGATCACCAGCTTCCGCAAGGGCTTGAAGGACGAGGACGAGAGCGACACGCCGTCCGCGACCGAGGGCGGGCAGGATGCGGCCGCCACGCGGGCCACGATCGAGCGCGATACCGCGGTCGTGGGCACGCCCGTCAAGGACGACGAAAAGACCGGGAGCTAGGCCATGTCTCCCGGCATCGGAGGGCCGGAGCTGCTGGTCGTGCTCGTACTGGCCCTGGTGGTCGTCGGGCCGCAGCAATTGCCGGTCCTGATGCGCAAGGTCGGTCGCATGATGGCCCAGGCCCGCGCCATGGCGAAGGAATTCCAGGCCAGTTTCGAGGAAATCGGTCGCGAGACCGAGCTCAGCGAGCTGCGCAAGGAAATCGAGGCGCTCAAGAAAGCCAATCCGATCGAGGATATTCGCGGCGAGATCGACAAGACGGCGCTGGCCGTGCGCGATGACCGCATCCGTGACATGAAGATCGCCCAGGCCGAGAAGTCCCGCAGCACCGTGCCGCCGAAACAGCCGGACCCCATCCCGGCAGCGGACAACACCATTCACGCGCCCGACGGTGAAAGCGATCCGGAAGCCGACGCCGCGCGCGACGCCCGGCAGGCTGGCAAGGACGGGGATTGAGCATGCAGGGCATCGAGGATGACGAAGTCGAGGCCAGCCGCGCCCCGCTGATCGATCACCTGGTCGAGCTGCGCCGACGGCTGGTCATAGTCATCGGTTTCCTGATCGTCGGTTTTGCCGTCTGCTTTGCCTTTTCCAGCCATATCTACGAATGGCTGCTCCTGCCGTACCGCGATGCCGCGGCGGCTGTGCGTGGCGTGCCGGCCGAGGAACTGGACCTGACCGCCAACTTTTTTGCGCCACTGGAGTTCTTCTTCGTGCGGCTGAAGCTGGCTCTGGTCGGGGCCATCATCATCATCTTCCCGGTCATCGCCTGGCAGGTCTACGCCTTCGTGGCGCCGGGACTGTACAGGAATGAGCGCGGCGCCTTCGCGCCTTTCCTGGCCCTGTCTCCGGTCCTCTTCGGGGTCGGCGTGGCCTTTGTCTATTTCATCGTCCTGCCGATGGTGATGCGCTTCTCGCTGGGCCAGGAGCAGGTGTCCGGCCTGGCCGGAACGCGCATCGAGCTGCTGCTCAACGTGACCGACTATATGAGCCTGATCACCACCTTGATGCTGGTGTTCGGCATATCCTTCCAGATGCCGGTCTTCCTGATGCTGCTGGCCCGCGCCGGCATTCTCAAGGCGCGCACCCTGCTCAAGGGCTGGCGCTTTGCCCTGGTCGGCATTTTCCTGTTCGCCGCCTTCGCCACGCCGCCGGATCCGGTCAGCCAGATCCTGCTCGGCGGAGCCTTGCTGGGCCTCTACTTCCTGTCCATCGGGGCGATGTTCCTGATGCAGCCGAAAGACGAGGCCGAAGCCGAGGCGTGAGCCGGTTTACCTGTCCGCGCCGCGCCGCTATAGCCCTCTTTCCGCCAGCCGCCATCCAGTCCGGGACGACCAGCCATGCATGACATCAAGACCATCCGCGATAATCCGGAGGCGTTCGACGCCAGCCTGGCCAAGCGGGGCATGGAGGCCCAATCACCGGTGCTGCTGGAGCTCGACGCCAAGCGGCGCGAGGCGGTCTCCAACCAGCAGGCAGCCGAAACCGAACGCAACGCCCTGTCCAAGCAGATCGGCAAGGCCAAGGCGGCCGGCGACGAGGCCGAGTTCAATCGGCTGCGCGCCGAGGTCGACCGGCTGAAGACGGTGCTCGAGGAAGCCGGCCAGCAGGCCCGGCATTTCGACGAGACGCTCAACCAGCACCTGGCGGCGCTGCCCAACCTGCCGGACGACGAGGTGCCGGTCGGCGAGGACGAGGCGGCGAACGAGGAAGTGCGCCGCTGGGGCGAACCGCGAACCATGGAATTCGAGCCGCGCGACCATGTCGACGTCGGTGAAGGTCTCGGCCTGATGGATTTCGAGGCGGCCGCGACGATCGCCGGCGCCCGCTTCGTCGCGCTGAAGGGTGGGTTGGCCAAGCTCGAGCGCGCCCTCGGCCAGTTCATGCTCGACCTGCACACCACGGAACACGGCTATACCGAGGTGTCGCCGCCGCTTCTGGTCCGCGACGAGGCCATGTTTGGGACTGGTCAGCTCCCCAAGTTCGCCGACGATTCTTTCCGCACCACCGATCATCGCTGGCTCATTCCGACCGCGGAAGTGCCGCTGACCAATCTGGCCCGCGAGCAGATCCACGCCGAGACCGATCTGCCGTTGCGCATGACGGCCCAGACGCCGTGCTTCCGATCGGAGGCCGGCTCGGCCGGGCGCGACACGCGCGGCATGATCCGCCTGCACCAGTTCAACAAGGTCGAACTGGTCTCGATCACCACGCCGGATGACAGCGCTGCCGAACTCGATCGCATGACCGCGGCGGCGGAGAAGGTGCTGCAACTGCTGGAGCTGCCCTACCGCGTGATGCTGCTGTCCTCGGGCGATATGGGTTTCTCGGCCCGGCGCACCTACGACCTGGAAGTCTGGGTGCCGAGCCAGAACACCTATCGCGAGATCTCCTCCTGCTCCAATTGCGGGGAATTCCAGGCCCGTCGCATGAAGGCGCGCTTCCGCAAGGACGGCGAGAAGAAACCGCAATTCCTGCACACGCTGAACGGCTCCGGCGTGGCCACCGGCCGGGCGCTTGTGGCGATCCTGGAGAATTGCCAGAACGCCGACGGCTCGGTGACCATCCCGGCCGTGCTGCGGCCGTACATGGGCGGTATCGAGCGGCTGGGCGGCTAGGCCGTTAGCGGCTTGGACGAATCCTCGGCGTTCTGCCTGTGACGCTGGCGTGCCGGGCTGCGGCGACCGGCCAGCATCAGGGCGCCAATGGCCAGGCCTGTCGCCAGCGCGGACCCGACCAGCACGCCGAGGCGGACGCGTTCCATCAGGTCCGGATCGGCAAACGCCAGTCCGCCGATGAACAGGCTCATGGTGAAGCCGACACCGGTCAGGCATGACAGGCCGTAGAGGTGCAGCCAGCTGACCCCTTCCGGGCGGCGCGCGATGCGCAGGCGAATGGCCAGGGCCATGGCTCCGAACACGCCGAACTGCTTGCCGATGACCAGCCCGGCGATGATGCCGAGGGTGACCGGGGCTGTCAGGTCACCGAGCGTCAAACCGCCAAAGGCCACACCGGCATTGGCAAAGGCGAAGATCGGCAGCACTCCGAAGGCGACCCACGGGTGCAGCTTGTGCTCGAGCGCATGCAGCGGACTGTGGGACGCATCATCGCGACTCTGTAGCGGCACGGCGAGGGCGGTGATCACACCGGCCAGGGTGGCATGCACACCGGATTTGAGCAGGCAGGTCCACAGCACTGCGCCGACCAAAAGGTAGATCGGCAGGGACTGCACGCGGCCGCGATTGAGGGCGATCAGCATGGCGCTGGCGGCAACTGCCAGAGCGAGCGGCTGGAGGGCGACCTGCTCCGTGTAGAACAGGGCGATGATCAGGATGGCACCGAGATCGTCGATGATGGCGATGGCCAGCAGAAGCACCTTGAGCGCGGTCGGTACCCGCTTGCCGAGCAGCAGCAGGATGCCGAGCGCGAAAGCGATGTCCGTGGCCGCCGGGATGGCCCAGCCGCTCTGTGTGGCCGGGGTGTCGGCGTTGAATGCGAGATAGACCAGAACCGGTCCGACCATGCCGCCCAGTGCAGCCACCAGGGGCAGGGCGGACTTGTCGAGGCTGTTGAGCTGTCCCTCCAATACTTCCCGCTTGATCTCCAGGCCGACGAGCAGGAAGAACACGGCCATCAGCAGATCATTGATCCAGAGCGTCAGCGGCTTGTCGATGGCCAGGGCGCCAACCTCGATCGCGATTGGCGTGGCCAACAGACCGTCGCGCAGCTCCGCGAGGGGCGAGTTGGCAGCGATCAGGGCCAGCGCCGCGGCCACGATCAGGATCAGGCCGGCTGCGCTTTCAAGGCGAAGGAATTCGTTTAGACGGGCGAGGATTGCGGACATGGCTCCACCTGTGGCGAAAGGAGAAAATGCCGACCCGGCCGCATAGGGGCTGTGCGGCCGGGTCGGGTGTGGCCTCGAAAGCCAACCTCCGGGAGGGGGCAGGGAAGCGGTGGCTTTCGAGGTTATGTGGCCTAGTTCAGGCGGCGACGGCGCCGACGCCGGCGGCGTCCGACACCTTCGTCTCCGAGGAACCGCTCCGCACGCTCACCGGTCCGGCGCGGCAGGCCGGTTCCTCGGTATACGTGGATGGATCGGGCGGCTTGGCTGTAGGTCACTTTGATCTCCTGTGTTGGTGACAGCCGGAAGATAGGGCTGGCCCGAGTTTCGGAAAAATATAATAATCCTGTCGTATCGATAGTCTGAGGCTATGAATGCGACCGACCTTGCGACAACTCGAATATGTTCTTGCGGTAGCCGAGCTCGGGCGTTTCGGGGCGGCGGCCGAGCGCCTGAATGTCAGCCAGCCCAGCCTGTCGGCGCAGATCAGTGATGCCGAGGCGCAGCTCGGCGCGGTGCTGTTTGAGCGCGGTCGCACGGGCGCCCTGCTGACCCCGGTCGGACACGAGGTGGTGCGACGCGCACGGGTCGTCCTGCGTCAGATGGAAGATCTGAAATCGGCGGCGCTTGGCGGCGGTCAAGGACTGTCAGGTCGCATCCGGCTCGGCGTCCTGCCCACGGTCGGCCCCTATCTGCTGCCGCGTTGCACGGCCCGCTTGCACGCCGAATTCCCCAGCCTGCGCCTGATGATCCGGGACGAACCCTCGATCCGCCTGCAGGAGCACCTGGCCGACGGTCAGCTGGACGCGGTCATTTCAACGCCTGAGGATCATCCCGGCTGCGCCCACCGCACCCTGTTCGAGGAGGGGCTCTGGGCCGGATTGCCGCTGGAAGACGAGCTGTCGGCCGGCAGCGGGCCGATCGAAAGCCGGGAACTCTCGGGGCATGCGCTGCTCACGCTGGGGCTCGGCCACCGTCTGACTGCCATGGTGCAGGATCTGGCCGCGCGCGCGGAAGCCTTCATCAGCACCGATTATCAGGGCACTTCGCTGGATGCCATCCGGCACATGGCGGCGCTCGGGGCGGGCACAGCCGTGCTGCCGGAGCTCTATGTGCGCTGTGAGGCGATGCGCGATGCAGCCTTGTGCTTCAGGCCGATCGCGGATCCGTCCGCCCGCCGCCGCATCGCTCTGTGCTGGCGGACCAGTTCGCCCATTGCCGAGGGGCTTGAGCAGCTCGCCATTGTGCTCAGCGAGGCCGGGCAGCAAGCGATGAAGTGAACAGTCCTGCGGGATGTCCTGGCGCGGCGTGTTGGTTTACAAGCGCCCGGTCCGCTCCTTTTGTCGACCGTGAGAGACCTGATCCATGATCCCTGAGAATCCTCGTATCCTGCTGACCAATGACGACGGAATCCGGGCCCGGGGGCTGAAGTCCCTGGAAAAGATTGCCCGCGAGCTGTCCGATGATGTGTGGATCGTTGCGCCGGCGGAGGAGCAGTCGGGCGCCGGCCGGTCGCTGACCCTGCACAGTCCGCTGCGGGTGCGGCGCTGGGACGAGCGCAAGTTCTCCATTACCGGTACGCCGACCGATTGCGTCCTGATGGGAGTGCAGGACCTGATCGAGGGCAAACAGCCCGATCTCGTCCTGTCGGGCGTCAATCGAGGCCAGAACATCGCCGAGGACGTGACCTTTTCCGGTACCGTCGCCGGGGCCATGCAGGGCATGCAGTTGGGCATTCCCTCGGTGGCCCTGTCGCAGGCCTATGGCTGGGGCCGGCACGACCCGATACACTGGGAAACGGCGGAGCTGTACGGCGCGCCGATCCTGCGTCGCCTGTTTGCGCTGAAATGGCCGGAAGACGTGCTGATCAACATCAACTTCCCCGATGCCGCACCCGATGCGGTCAAGGAGGTCGAGGTGACCCGGCAGGGGCAGCGGGACCAGCACATCCTGCATGCCGATCAGCGCACCGACCCGCGCGGTCACGAATACTATTGGCTGGCCTTCAAGGGCGCCGTGCAGAACCCGGCTGACGGGGTCGATCTGCGCGCCGTGATGGAAGGCAAGATTTCTGTCTCGCCGCTGCACATGGACCTGACCCATGGCGAGACCCTGGGCAAGCTCAAGACCATGCTCGGCGGCGTGCCGCCGAAAAGCTGAGGACGGCCGACATGGACATGCCCGATTCCCGGATGATCCAGCTCGTCATGTCGCTGCGCGGCGGCGGCGTGACCGATGCCCGCGTGCTCGGCGCCATCGAGCGCACGCCGCGGGAAATTTTCGTGCCGGACCGGTTCGCCGACCAGGCGTTCGACGACCGGCCACTGCCGATCGATTGCGGTCAGACCATTTCCCAGCCGCTGATCGTCGCCCTGATGACACAGGCGCTCAAGCTCACCGATCGCTGCAAGGTGCTGGAGATCGGCACCGGCTCGGGCTACCAGGCGGCGATCCTGGCCCGGCTGGCGCGCCGGGTCTATTCGGTCGAGCGCTACCGCACGCTGTCGCGCGAGGCCGAGGCCCGTTTTGCAGAGCTGCGCCTGACCAATATCGTCTGCAAGGTCGGCGACGGTTCGCTTGGCTGGCCGGAGCAGGCGCCCTTCGACCGCATCATCCTGACCGCATCGGCACCGCAACGACCCGACCAGATCCTCGGTCAGCTGCGTGAGGGTGGTATCGCTGTCGCCCCGGTCGACCGGGGCACCAAGCAGGTGCTGGTGCGCTATGAATGCAGGGACGGCGAGATCAACGAAACCGACCTGCTGGACGTCCGTTTCGTGCCGCTGGTCAAGGGCGAGGCTCGCGCGCTTTAGGAAATCGACGCGTGTCCACATTGTAACTAACGCATGGTTAAGCCTTCCATGGCTTGATGTCTGGTGGATATCTCTGCCGGAGTGGTCGTCAAGTCGATGCGTGTTTCGTCCCTGATCTGCCTTGTCGCGGTGAGCAGTGCCGTGCTGGCGGCGTGCTCGACCACGCCGCGCCAGCCGGCACGGGTCGATCACCGCTATCCGGCCTCGACCGGATCGGCCGTCCGCACGGTCAGTGAGGACTGCCGTGGCGGCTATACGGTGCGGCGCAATGACACGCTGTCCGAGATTGCCGTGCGGTGCGGTGTGGATATGGCCGAGCTGGCCCAGGCCAATTCGCTCTACTCCCCCTATACGCTGCGGGTCGGCCAGTCGCTGAGCATGCCGCGCCCGCCGGTGCACGTCGTGCAACGCGGTGAGAACCTTTACCGGATCGGCCTGCGTTACGGCGTGCCGCATACCGAGTTGGCCCGCCATAACGGCATGCGCGAACCCTATGCTCTCGAAGTCGGCCAGCAGATCCGCCTGCCCCAGGGCAGCCGTGTCGTGGCCGCATCTTCAACCTCTGGCCGCCGACCGGAAGCCACCCGCACATCCGCCAGCAGCCCGACGCGCTCGTCGTCGCCGCCAGCGGCTTCCGGAGCGCCGAGCTTCGATTGGCCGGTGCGCGGCACTATCCTGTCGAATTTCGGACCGCGCCCCAATGGCGAGCGCAATGACGGCATCAATATCGAGGCCCGGGCTGGCACCGAAGTGCGGGCCTCGGCCCCGGGGCAGGTCGTCTATGCCGGCAATCAGCTGGCCGGTTATGGCGAGCTGGTATTGATCCGCCACAGCGGCGGTTTCGTCACCGCATACGCCCACAATTCCCGCATCATGGTACGCGAGGGCGACAATGTGGAGCGCGGCCAGGTCATCGCCACAGCCGGCGATACCGGATCTGTCGATCGCCCGCAGGTGCATTTCGAGATCCGCAACGGTGTCACACCCGTCGACCCCAACAGCTACCTGCGCTGAGCCTGCACGGTCAGGTCTTGTTGCATGCCGGGCGCGTCCCGATATAGTCCCGCGCAAATCCTATTGGGGGAGAAGCGGCGGGGCGCCATGCGCCGCCGGTCTCCCATATGCGCGGAGACTTAGACGTCATGGAAGAATTTCTCGTTGGCCCGATCCCGATGCTCATCCTCATGGGCCTCGTCTTCTACTTTCTCATCATCCGGCCCCAGCAGAAGCGGATGAAGGAACACAAGGAGATGGTCGAAAGCCTCAAGCGTGGCGACGAGGTCGTTACCCAGGGCGGGCTCATCGGCAAAGTGTCCAAGGTCGAGGACGACGAAATTCTGGTCAAGCTGGCCGACGGCGTCGATGTACGCGTTGTGCGGGCCACCATCACCGGCGTGCGCGGTCGTCCCGAGCCCAAGCCGGCCAACGACGCCAAGTCCTGATCCTTTCCTCCTGACGAGGCCGCACCGCCATGCTGCATTTCGGGCGCTGGAAGCTCATTGCCATTCTCGCCGTCATTGCCCTCGGGGTGATGTACACGATCCCCAATTTCGTGCCGGAAACGACGCGATACACGATCGACGAGATCGACAATACCCGGGAAGCCCGCGGCATTTGGCGCTGGATCCCCAGTCGGACTGTCAATCTCGGTCTCGATTTGCAGGGCGGTGCCCACATCGCTTTCGAGGTCGATCTGGAAGAGGTGCGCCAGGGCCAGCTTGAAGCCCTCGCCGACGATGCCCGCCGCACGCTGCGCACCAACCAGGTGTTGTCGCGCTCGGTTGCGGTGATCGACGACGAAGTCGTGGTGTTGATGGTGCGCGAGGAGGATCGCGACCGGGCGCTCGAATTGCTGCGCGACCTCAACCAGACGGTGACGTCCGCTTCCGGCGCCCCCGGGCTGGCCCGGATGTACGAGATCACGCCGGACCCCGACGATGCCGCAGCCATCCGCATGCAGGTGACGCCGGAACAGTTCGAAGCGATCCAGAACCGCACGCTGAGCCAGTCGATTACCGTGATCCGTCGTCGTCTCGACGGCATGGGCACCACCGATCCGACAATTGCGCGGATGGGCGACCGCCGTGTCCTCGTCCAGGTGCCGGGGGCCGACGACCCGCAGGAAATCATCGACCTGGTCGGTACCCAGGCGGCAATGAGCTTCCATCTCGTGGACAGCACAATCGATCCGGGCCCGAACGGCCAGGGTCGCGTGCCGCCGGGCCGCACCGTCTACCCGATGGCGGGAAGCAATGGCACGCAATGGCTGGCGGTGGAGACACGGGCCCGCCTGACCGGCGAAAACCTGACCAACTCCAATGTGACGACGCACCCGTCCTATGTCGGGCCGGTGGTCGGCTTCACCCTGGATACCCAGGGCGCCCTGGTGTTCGGCGAGCTGACCCGCAACAATCGCGGTCGCCAGTTTGCCATCGTGCTCGACGACGAGATCATCACCGCGCCGCGTATCAATGACGCCATCCTGTCGGGTTCAGGTGTGATCGGCGGCGGCTACACTTACGAGACCGCCAACCAGCTGGTCATCCTGCTCAATGCCGGTGCCCTGCCGGCGACCTTGACCCCGGTCGAGCAGCGCACCGTTTCGGCCAGCCTGGGCGAAGACCAGATCGAAAGCGGCCGGCTGGCCGTGATCATCGGCTTTGGCGCCGTCATCGTCTTCATGCTCGGCGCCTATGGTGTTTTCGGCCTGTTCTCGACCACGGCACTGATCGCCAATGTGGTGCTCCTGCTGGGTGCGCTGTCAGGCCTCGGGGCCACGCTGACACTGCCGGGCATTGCCGGCATCATCCTGACCATCGGCATGGCGGTCGATGCCAATGTGCTGATCTTCGAGCGCATCCGTGAGGAGGCCAAGAATGGCCGCACCCCGGCCAATGCGTTGCAAGCCGGCTATGAACGTGCCCTGGCAGCCATCCTGGATGCCAATATCACCACCTTCATCGCCGCGGCCGTGCTGTTCATGCTCGGCGCCGGTCCGGTGCGCGGCTTTGCCGTGACGCTCGGTATAGGCATCGTCACCTCTGTGTTCACGGCCTTCGTGTTTTCCCGCCTTCTGGTGGTGCTCTGGCTGCGGGCGACCAAGCCCAAATCAATCCCGTTGTAAGGAGGGGCGATCATGTTACCGGCTCTCGTCAAATATCTCCCCGTCTCGGCCAATGTGCCGTTCGTCCAGCACCGCTTCATCGCGCTGGTCATATCGGCGTTCATCATCGTCGGCTCGATCGTCGCCTTTGCCGTCAACGGCATCAATTTCGGCATTGATTTCCGCGGTGGCATCCAGGGCGAAGTGATCGTGCCTCAGCCGGAAGCCGACCTCGACGGCATCCGCAGCGTGGCCGGTGGCCTCGGCCTCGGCGAGCCGCGCGTGCAGGGCGCCGGTCACACGTCGGAGGGATTTGCCACGGTTCTGGTCTCGCTGCCCCTGCAGCCAGGCGAGGGCATGGAGGGCGAGCAGGCCCAGAACGCGGCCCGCGAACAGCTCGAAACAGCCCTGCTGGCCGTTTATCCCGACCTGGATATCTCCTGGACGGTGATTGGCGGGGCAGTGTCCGGCGAGCTGGTCGTGGCCGGCGCGACGGCCATCGCGGTGGCCCTGTTCCTGATGCTGATCTACATCTGGTTCCGCTTCGAATGGCAATACTCGGCCGGAGCGATCATCGCGCTGGTCCACGATGTGATCGCCACGATCGGCCTGTTCTCCATCACTCAGCTGACCTTTGACCTGGCCACGGTGGCGGCGATCCTGACCATTGTCGGCTACTCGATGAACGACACCGTCATCGTGTACGACCGGATCCGGGAAAACCTGCGCAAGTACAAGAAAATGCCTCTGGAGGACGTGATCAACCTGTCGATCAACGACACGCTGTCACGCACCATCCTCACCTCGTCGACCACCCTGGTGGCTCTGGTCTCGCTCTACGTCATCGGCGGCGCGTCGCTGCAAGGCTTCGCCTTCGCCATGATCTGGGGCATCATCATCGGTACCCATTCCTCGATCTTCGTCGCGTCGCCAATCCTCATGTTCACCGGCGTCCAGCGCGAGGGCGAGCAGGCCTGACCGGTCGGGATATGGCAAATTGGGAAGGCCCGCCGGTTGGCGGGCCTGTTCCTGTTTCAGGGGCGGGTGTTCAGGGCCTGGTAGGAGGCCGGCCGAAGCAGTGCGGCGGAGGACGGGGCGGGCCGATGCGGTCCCGGCTGGACCTGGGTCAGCAGAACCGCCGCGAAGCCGGTGGCGGGGCTGGCGAAGAAATCTGTGTCAAAATAGCCGCCCCAGCTGATATCGCCGGGAATGCCGCGCGGTTCGGCGCCGTCGGCGGGCGGCAGGATGATGTCCACGCCGTAGCCGAAGGACGCACCGGCCCAGCGTTCCCCGAGCTGTTCGCTGGTCACCTGCGGTGTCGCCATCAGCGCGAATGTCTCCGGCTCGACCAGGCGGGTCTCGCCCCACACTCCGCCCTGGGCCAGCAGGCTGGCAAAGCGGATGTAGTCGCGCGCAGTGGAGACCAGGCCGCCGCCGCCTGAGGCCCAGTCGGGGTCGGGCTGGTCATGGCGCACAAGTGTGCCGGATTCATCGTGCACGTAGAGCGGCGACATGGACTCGGGGTCGATGTCGGTATCCTCGTAGAAAAAACCGGTCGAGTGCATTTCCAGCGGCTCGAAGATCCGGGTTTCCAGGAAGTCCTCCAAAGCTTCGCCAGAGGCCACCTCGACGACCCGACCCAGCACGTCGGTCGCGTAGGAATAGGCCCACCGTTCGCCCGGATCGAAATACAGCGGCAGCTCTGCCAACCGGTCGATGCGGGCGGCCAAGTCGCCTTCGCCCTCGTACAGGGAATGGGCAAGATAGTGGCGGCCCAGATCGGTGTCGGTGTCGAACAGATACCCCAATCCCGACGTGTGCGTCAGCAGATCGTGAATGGTCATTGGCCGGGCTGGCGGGCGCGTGGTGAACTCGCCTGCCGCATCGGCCTCGAGCGAGGTGGCAACCCGGACGTCGGCGAAAGCCGGAATGTAGGTGCTGACAAGGTCGTCCAGCCCGATCTGGCCGCTCTCCACAAGCATAAGCGTGGCCAGTGAGGTCACCGGCTTGCTCATGGAGGCGATCCGGACGGGCGTATCGAGGGTAAACGGTGTGCCCGCCTCAAGATCGCTCTGCCCGGCCTCGGCGCTGAATACGATGTCGCCATCCTGGGCGACCACGAGCGCGTAGCCGGGGCGCACTCCCGCGTCGGACAGGCGGGCGAGCTCCGCTTTCAATGCCATCAGGGGGGCGGTGTCGACAGCAGTATCCTGGATGGCGTGGACAGGCGTGGAAACAAGCAGGGCCGCAGCGATAATGGCCGCGCCGGTAGCGGTATGAACAGACATGAAAATCCCCTCGGAAAAGCGTTCCGAGGGGAAAATAGAGCGACCGGGCCGCCTTGGCGACCCGGTCCGTCAATGTTTGCCTGATCAGGCTGCCGACAGGTTCTCGGCCGCGAACTCCCAGTTCACCAGGTGATCCAGGAAGGCGTCCATGTAGGCCGGGCGCTTGTTCTGGTAGTCGAGATAATAGGCGTGTTCCCAGACATCCATAGTCATCAGCGGCGTCACGCCCTCTTCGGTCAGGGGTGTCTTGGCGTTCGGGGTCTTGCGCACTTCCAGCTTGTTGCCGGCCAGGACCAGCCACGCCCAGCCGGAACCGAACTGTCCGGCGCCGGCATCTGTGAAGGCCTTCTTGAAACCGTCGAGCGAACCGAAGTCGCGGTCGATCATGTCGGCCAGCTGGCCGCTCGGCGCACCGCCGCCATTCGGGCGCATCGACTGCCAGTAGAAGGTGTGGTTCCACACCTGGGCGGCATTGTTGAAGATGCCGGCCTTGCTGTCGTCATTGTCGGTCTCGTGGATGATCTCCTCGAGCGACTTGGAGGCCAGCGGCGTGTCCTTGACCAGGTCGTTCAGTTTGGTGACGTAGGCATTGTGGTGCTTGCCATGGTGGAAATCGAGCGTCTCAGACGAGATATGGGGAGCCAGGGCGTCCTTGGCATAGGGCAGGTCGGGCAAGGTGAAAGACATGAGAGACCTCTCGTTTGAAAAGCGTCAGGAAAGATGTAGGTCGTTGAGACCCTTCTTGGATATCAGGACATATGGTGCGGCACACCGCCGTGTCTACCGGAAAGCCGCATGACAGACCACACGATCAACGCGCAATTGGCGCAAAGCGATCCGGATCGCCGCCTGGCCGCCCTGTTTGCAACACCGGACGTGCGTGACGGGCTGCTGGCGCTTTACGCCTTCAACCAGGAAGTCGCGCGCATTGCCGAGGCGACCTCGGAAAGCCTGATCGGGGAAATGAAACTGGTCTGGTGGCGCGACGCCGTCAGCGATCTCTATGCCGCGCCCCGCGTGGTGCGCCGCCACGATGTTACCGAGGCGCTGGCCGGTCTGACCGGAAAGATTGCCGAAGCCGACCTGCACGGCCTCGTCGAGGCACGCTTCGATGATGTCGCGGCCCAGCCCTTCGCCAGCCTGGACAGCGTGCTCGATTATGTCGATGCGACGGCGGTGAGGCTGATGCGCCTCGGTGTGCAGGTCTGCGAGGCGGAGGTCGACGCACAGCATGTGCAGGCTGCCGGGCGGGCCTGGGGTCTGACCGGCCTGTTGCGCGCATTCCCGGTTCGCGCCCGCATCGGCCGGGCTCCGGTCGGCACGGACGCGCTGGCCGAGCATGAGGCCACACCCGCCATGCTGGCCCAGGGCCTCGGTCCCGAGCGCGTCGCGGCGGCCCGGACCGCCGTCATCGACGCCGCCCGTGAGGCCTGCCGGGAGCTCAAGGCGGCCGGACCGATCCCGGCGCCGGCCGTGCCGGCCATGGGCTATGCGGCCCTGGCCCCGGGCTATCTCGACCGCCTGCCTGACAACCCCTATCATCTCGCCCCCGAACGCCCGCTACTGGCGCGCCAGTGGCGCCTGACCTGGCTGTCACTGACCGGCCGTTAACGCCGTTCCCCCGGTGACAATCGCGGCGGCTGCGCTAGGGTGGCCGCCAATCCCCCGAACCACCCCATGGAGACTGACCGATGCTGCACGCGCTGATAACCGGAGCCAATCGCGGACTGGGCCTGGAACATACCCGGCAATTGCTGGAGCGCGGCTGGCACGTCACCGCATGCTGCCGCAATCCCGACCAGGCCGACGAACTGAATGGCCTGCCGGTCGGTGATGGCAAGCTGGACGTCGTGGCCTATGACGCCACCGATTTCAGCGCGCCGCAGCAGCTCGCGGAGGCGATCGACACGCCGATCGACCTGTTGTTCGCCAATGCCGGAATGATGAGCCGCTCGACGCGCCAGTTCGGTCACTCCGCCGGCAAGGCGATGCTGCAGGAATTCAGCGTCAACTCGATCGCCCCGCTCGCCCTGGTCGAGGCCCTGGCCGACCGGGTCGCGGCCTCCGAAATGAAGGTCATCGCCCTGCAATCCTCTCGCATGGGTTCGATCGCCGACAATGACAGTGGTGGCGCCTATGGCTATCGCGCGTCGAAGGCGGCTCTCAATGCGATCGGCAAGTCCCTGTCGATCGACCTGAAGGACCGCGGCATCGTCGTCCTGGTGCTGCACCCGGGCTGGGTCAAGACCGATATGGGCGGCGCGAACGGCCAGCTGACCACGAGTGAAGCCGTTTCCGGCCAGCTCGACCTGATGGCCCGCGCCTTCAAGAACCCGGCCATGAGCGGCCGCTTCTTCCACGTCTCCGGCCAGGACCTGCCCTGGTAGGGCGCAGCGCCGCGTCGAGCTACTCGCCGAGGTGTTGACCGAGGAATGATTCGATCGCCAGGAACACCTCCCGGCGGGACTGGCTTGAGCTGAGCCAGTGATCGCCGTTGTCGAGTTCTATCAGATCAACCGTACCGCCGGCCCGGCGCACGGCGCGCTCCATTTGCCGGCTTTGCGACAATGGCACCACCGAGTCGTCTCTTCCGTGCAGAAGGAGAAGCGGCGCGCGCATTGCGTCCGCGTGTCGCGCCGGCGAAAGGGCGTTCATGGCTTCCCGCAAGCTGTTATCGCTGGCCCCGACAAAGCGCTCCTGCCAGGCGTTGACGAACCAGTGGTGCCGGCCGAAGCGCTCTTGCGTGTAGGAGAGCATGCCGGGCAGATCACTTACGCCCGCGATTGACACGGCGCATCGATACAAATCCGGCGTGAAGGTGGCTCCGGCCAGGGCGGCGTACCCGCCATAGCTGGCGCCGACGATGCAAACGCGATCTGGGTCGGCCAATCCGGCGTCCACCAGCACGCCCACGGTGTCGGTTAGGTCGTGTTGCATGACGCCGCGGCCCCACTGGCCGAACCCGGCCGCGCGCCAGCGATATCCATAGCCCTCCGAGCCCCGAAAATTCGGCTGTACGACGATGTAGCCCCGTGTCGCGAGGAAATGGGCCAATGCATCAAAGCCACCCACGTCCCTGGATTCCGGGCCTCCATGGGGCAGCAGCACCATCGGGAAGGGGCCGCCACCCGACGGTCGGGTCAGGTAGGCCTCAAGCTGATGACCGTCTCGCACCGGGTAGGAGATGTGATCACGGGACGGGAGAGGTGCCTGGTTCAGCGTTTCACGAGCGCTGGCCAGAAAAACAAGGGCGCCTGCCGATGGTGTGTACAGGTAGTACGCCGGTGGCGCGGTGCTGCGCTCCACTCGGATGAGGAATTCGTGGCGATCAGCACTCCAACTCTGAATCTGGGGCGACCCGTCGGGAAAGGTTGCGTCCAGTACCCGTTGGTGGTCCGCGAAGGTTTCGTCGAACCAGAGGTGTTCCCTGAACACGTCTTCCCAGTGTACCCCGATGACCAGATTGCTGTAGGGGTCGACGCGAACGCCGCCGAGATCAAACCTGTCGTGCTCGAAAATGACATCGACAATTTCTCCGGTCTCCAGTGAGAATTCGTAGAGACCGTGACGGCTGTCGCCACTCGGGCTGTCGGGGAGAAATGTTGTGGTGACGGCGAAGCGGCCGTCCGGGAGTTGGCCGGCCAGCCAGAAGGCGGGGCGGTCCGCATCGGTCGTCCTGAGAATCCGCTCCCAACCTCGCTCCTCTGGAATGAAGATGGTTTGGCGATTGCGCTCCTGATCGTAGTCCATGCGAGCGAGTAGTTCGCCAGCCGGACCGACGGCGTAATCCTGTGTATTACTTCGGCCTCGCGCGCGTCGCCGGCTACGCCCCGTCGTCGCGTCCACAGCCAGGAGGTTGTAATCGCGCTCGTCGTCGAAGGCCGGGATAAGGAGTTCGCCCGTATTCGGGTCAACCCCAACCAGCCGAGCGTGATTAACATTGAAGCCAACCTGCCGACTATGGCGCAGCAATTGGCGCGGTTCCATCTGATTGCCAATATCAAATGCAATGATGGCACGGTAGTCGATGGCACCGGTAAACCCGAACATCGAGGTCACATCGCTCGCCCTCAGATAGACCGTGCTCGCATCCGCCCAGTGTATGGATTCAGGGCGAATTTCCGACACTTCGACAAACTGACTGGCACGCGTCTCGCGGTTGATGACCATCAATAGAGGTTGCTCATCGACGGCTGTCAGGAAGGCGATGTGTTCGCCGTCGGGCGAGAGGGTTGCCAGACTCATGTGAGGCAGGCTGGAAAAGGCGTCTACCGGAAAGTCACTGTTCGTCTCGGCGTCGGCCGCTGCGGCCAGAAGCGCAGAGCCGGCCATCAGGCACACGCCGACCAGGGCCGCCGAGGCGGCTGGCAAGAATCGCGACATTGTTTCCCCCCAACTCGATCACCGATCTAAACGCGAGCGGGCGAAAATTGCAACCACGCGCTTGGTTCAGGCCGCCGCCCACGCCCCCAGATCCGCAAGCGCCCGCTCCGACAGCGCCGTCTTGCGCGCCGGCGTCTTGGCCTTGCCCTTGATCTTGTTGCCGTCCGCGTCGTGGGTCGGCTGGGTGATCGGCGGGAACAGGCCAAAATTGACATTCATCGGCTGGAAGGAGCCCTTGCCGGCATCCATGTGGCCGCCGGTGACGTGGGCGATCAGGGCGCCCAGCGCGGTTGTCGGTGGCGGCGGGGCGAGGCGGGTTCCGAGCCGTTCGGCGGCGGCGTAACGGCCGGCCAGCAGGCCCATGGCAGCGCTCTCGACATAGCCTTCCACGCCGATCAGCTGACCGGCAAAGCGCAGGCGCGGCTGCTTCTTCAGGCGCAGCTGCGCGTCCAGCAATTTGGGCGAGTTGAGGAAGGTGTTGCGGTGGATGCCGCCGAGACGCGCGAACTGCGCCTCCTCCAGACCCGGGATCATGCGGAAGATGTCCGTCTGGGCGCCGTATTTCAGCTTGGTCTGGAAGCCCACGAGATTGAACAGCGTGCCCAGCGCATTGTCCTGGCGCAGCTGCACGATGGCCCAGGGCTTGACCGTCGGATTGTGCGGGTTGGTCAGGCCGACCGGTTTCATCGGCCCGTGGCGCAGCGTCTCGCGGCCGCGTTCCGCCATCACCTCGATGGGGAGACAGCCCTCGAAATAGGGGGTGTTCTCCTCCCATTCCTTGAACTCGGTCTTGGGACCCTCGATCAGCGCGTCGATGAAGGCCTCGTACTGCGCCTTGTCCATCGGGCAGTTGAGATAGGCCTTCTGGTCGGCCTCGGTCTCGCCCTTGTCATAGCGCGACTGGAACCAGGCCTTCTCCATGTTGACACTGTCACGATAGACCACCGGCGCGATGGCGTCGAAAAAGGCCAGCTCGCCTTCGCCGGTTTCCGCCAGGATGGCCTGGGACAGGCTTTCCGAGGTCAGCGGACCGGTGGCGATGATGACGCTGTCCCAGTCTTCCGGCGGCAGGGCCGGGACTTCCTCGCGGCAGATCGTCACCAGCGGATGCTCGCTGAGGGTCTTGGTGACAGCGGCGGAAAAGGCATCGCGATCGACGGCGAGGGCGCCGCCGGCGGGCAGGCGATTATTGTCGCCTTCCGCCATGATGATCGAACCGAGGCGGCGCATTTCCTCGTGCAGCAGGCCGACCGCATTGGTCGCCGCATTGTCGGAGCGGAAGGAGTTGGAACACACCAGTTCGGCCAGGCCGTCGGTCTTGTGGGCCTCGGTCTCCTTCACCCCGCGCATCTCGTGCAGGATGACGGGAATGCCCTTGGAAACGAGCTGCCAGGTCGCCTCGGAGCCGGCCATGCCGCCGCCGATGACGTGTACGGGTTTGTGCGCTTGATCTGTCATGCGCGGCATATCGAGCCGAGAGGGCGGTGAGTCAATGGTACGGGGCGGTTGGTGCCGGGCGGAACCGCTCCCCGCGACCCAAAGCCGCTTCTCTCGGCGCTTGATCCGCGGCACCGGCCCTGTATGTCTGACCCTGACTTGAACGGACAGGTAGACATGACCTCCAGACCCATTCCCATCGTGCGCAGCGTACTGGCGGCCTACGCCTTCTTCCTCGCCCACTGGCGCCCGATCCTGATCGCCGGCGTGCCGTACACGGTGGGCTATGCGCTGCAGCTGGTCCTGCTGCAGACGCAGACCGGGGGTGAAACGGCCAATGCCGGACTGCAGCTGGTCTACCTGTTGCTGGCGATCGGAACCTTCCTTGCCAGCCTGGCCCTGTCGGCAGCGGCACTGCGCATGGCGGTGCGTGGGGATTTCGGCGGCTGGCTCGGCCTCAGGCTGGGGCGCGACGAGCTCAACATCTTCCTGGTCTCGCTGCTGATTTCCGCCCTGACCCTGTTGGTTTTCCTTCTGGTGTTCATGTTCTGGGCCGTTGTGTTCTCCTCGATCGCCCTGGGCTCGCTCGAGCAGGCCGGGATCGACCCGGAGGCCGAAGGCTTCGATTTGACCCAGACCACGGCCTATCTCGGCGGCAGCGAATGGGGTGTGCTCATCCTGCTCGGGCTGGCCGCCGCGGCGGTCATCTTGTGGCTTACGGCGCGTCTCATCCTGGCCTTTCCGGCCACCATCGCCCAGCGCAAGGTCCAGGTGCTCAGCGTCTGGAATCTGAGCCATGGCCAGGCCTGGCGCATCGCTGCGGCGCTGGTGCTCGCCATGGTGCCCTTCATCGTCATCGAGATCATGCTCTACGAGACCCTCAGTGCCCTCGCCGGCGGGCACTTCCTGGCCATGGACTTGGAGCTCGGCCCGGAAGGCGTCGACGCGCCCGGATTCGGGCGGGCCCAGGAGTACCTGCGCTGGCATGGTCTGATGTCGGCCGTTCACGTGCCGGTGGTCTCCGGCCTGTACGCCTACATGTACCAGACCGTCACCCGGCCACCGCGCGACGCGGGACAGGACTGAGACGCGTCCCTCTGGATGTTGTTGCGGATACCCTCATGATAGGGTCTCGCAGCAGCAGTCTCGGGGGAGAGCAGCATGACGTCTGGCCATTTCGATATCGGCACCGGTATTTTCTTTTTCTTTAAGCGTTTCGGGGAGCGCCCCGGCGGCGCGATGTGGCTCATCCTGTGCCAGATTCTGCTGGTCTTCGTGGCCTGCGCGGCGGGCTTGGCGCTGGCGTGGCCGGCCGTCGAGAATCTGGGTGCGCTGGCCGAGGCGGAGAAGGCCGGCGGGCTCAGCGAGGCCGAGGCGACCCAGCGCGCCCTGGGCATTGCCGGGCCATTGATCGGCATCGCCGTGCTCATCATGCCGGTCGCCATCATCATCGCCCTGATGCTGCAGGGTGCCTGGATGCGCTTCCTGACACGCGACGAGATCAAGCCGGTCATTCCCTACCGCCTCGGCGGTGACGAGCTGCGCCTGCTCGGCGTCAACATCCTCTACGTCGTGGTCGGCATCGCCCTGTATGTGGCGGCGGCTATCGTCATGCTGGTCTTCGGCTTTGGCGGCGGCGCCATCATCGGTGCCAATGAGGGCTCGATCGGGGCCGGCATGGGCGGCGGTCTGCTGATCTTCCTCGGTGTGGTCCTGGGGCTCGCTCTGGCCGTGTTCATTGCCGTCAAGCTGGCCACGGCGCCGGCCCTGACAGTGCTCGACCGCAAGTTCCGCTTCTTCGAGAGC
Organism: Maricaulis sp. CAU 1757; assembly: GCF_054482675.1. Classification (NCBI taxonomy): domain Bacteria; kingdom Pseudomonadati; phylum Pseudomonadota; class Alphaproteobacteria; order Maricaulales; family Maricaulaceae; genus Maricaulis; species Maricaulis sp. CAU 1757. Next base: position 54,497 of record NZ_JBTLRI010000004.1, on the reverse strand, counting down.
TGGGACGCGTCGAGCGGCGTGTTCTGGCACATGCTGCTGACCTATTTCGTGGTCGGCATCTTCGTGATGGTGATCTCGATGATCGTTTCCACCATTGTCCAGCTCGTGGCTCTCGGCGCTGTCCTGCCGGCGATCGGTGAGCTGTCCCTGCTGGAGTCCCAGCTCGAGGACGGTGAAATCCGCGAGGTCATGGCCGCCCTTGGTGACGCCTTCAGCTCGCCGACGACGCTGATCCTCCTGGGCATTGCCTTCGTCGTCAGCTATGCCGCCCAGATCATCTATGAGGGTATGTGGCATGGTGTCGGCGCCTACAACGCGGTGCGCTACCGTGCCAGCGATGCACCGAGCCAGGATGCGCCGGTGCTCGAAGCCGACCATCCCCTGGGTGCGACGCCCAGCGAGAACTGATGGCCAGGCCCTGGATCCGGGCCAGCGGGGTCGGCGGTTTCCGTCGGCCCCGCTTTGCATGGGAACCAAGCCACAACCCGCCCGTTGCTGGTGCATCCCCGGATGGCAGGCAAGGGTGGTATCGAGGTGAGTGACTCCAATCAGGCAACCAGCGACCGGGTCGAGGATGACGATACCTCAAGGCCGCGCCGTGGGTCGCTGGAGGGGGTGTTCCAGGAATTGTGTGAATGCGCCGAGGGCGACAAGGTCACTGTCGGGGCCATACTCGACGGCCTGGCACACCGCTCCTACGGGCCGCTCCTGCTGTTTCCCAGCGTCATCGCCGTGCTGCCCGTGGTCGGCGCCCTGCCGGGCGTGTCCATGGCCATGGCTGGGCTCGCCCTGCTCATCTCCGTGCACTTCCTGATCAACCGCCGCACTCTCTGGCTGCCGCGCAAGGTGCGCAATTTCGAGGTGTCGTCGAGCAAGTTCAGAAAGGGCATGGAATGGGGCATGCCGACCTTCCGGTTCATTGACGGCTTCCTCGACCGGCGCTTCCAGATCATGCTGCGCTCGCCCTGGCCCTTCCTTCTGTCCCTGCTGTGCGTGCTGCTGTCGCTGGCCATGGGCGTCGGCGCCCTGGTCCCCGGCGGCATCGTCCTTCCGGCCCTCGCCTTGGCCGTCATCGCCGTCGGCCTGACTGCCCATGACGGGCTGGTCCTGGCGCTCGGCGGGCTGATCAGCATGGGCGGGATGTGGGGGCTGTGGAGCCTGGTATTCTAGCGCGGGATCGCCCGCCCACTCAGCTTGCGGGCCGGACCTCCTGTTGACCTCTTCATTCAGACCCGTCTTTTGCTCAGGCCTTGTCCGGCCTATTCGGCGTGCTGGCGGCGCAGCTCGTGGCCGCGTTCCAGCAGCGGAGCGAGGTAGCGGCCGGTCCACGAACGCTTGACCTTGGCAACATCTTCCGGCGTCCCCTCGGCAACGATCTCGCCGCCACCATCACCGCCCTCGGGGCCGAGATCGATGAGCCAGTCGGCGGTCTTGATGACATCCAGATTGTGCTCGATGACGACCACGGTATTGCCCGCGTCGACGAGCTCGTGCAGCACTTCCAGCAGCTTGCGGACGTCCTCGAAGTGCAGGCCGGTGGTCGGTTCGTCGAGGATATACAGCGTCTTGCCGGTGGCCCGTTTGGACAGCTCCTTGGACAGCTTGACGCGCTGCGCCTCGCCACCGGAAAGCTGGGTCGCCGGCTGGCCGATCTTGACATAGCCGAGGCCGACCCGCTTCAGGGTTTCCATCTTGTCGCGCACGGACGGCACCGCCTTGAAGAACTCGGCGCCTTCCTCGACCGTCATGTCGAGCACGTCGGCGATCGACTTGCCCTTGAACTGGACCTCCAGCGTCTCGCGGTTGAAGCGCTTGCCGTGGCACACGTCGCAGGGCACGAAGACGTCGGGCAGGAAGTGCATTTCGATCTTCACCACGCCATCGCCCTGGCAGGCCTCGCAGCGCCCGCCCTTGACGTTGAACGAGAACCGTCCCGGCTTGTAGCCGCGCGTCTTGGCCTCGGGCAGCTGGGCGAACCATTCGCGGATCGGCGTGAAGGCGCCGGTATAGGTGGCCGGATTGGAGCGCGGCGTGCGGCCAATCGGCGACTGGTCGATGTCGATCACCTTATCGAGCCGGTCGAGCCCCTCAATGCGGTCGTGCGGGGCCGGCACCTGCTGGGCCTTCTGCAGGCGCCGTGCGGCGGCCTTGTAGAAGGTCTCGATGGTCAGGGTCGACTTGCCGCCGCCCGAGACGCCGGTGACGCAGGTGAACACGCCGAGCGGAAACTCGCCGTCGACGCCCTTGAGATTGTTTCCCGTCGCGCCGACCACCTTGACCGTGCGCTTCGGGTCGATCTTGCGCCGCTTGCCCGGCACCTCGATGCGGCGCGTGCCGGCGAGGTACTGGCCGGTCAGGGATTCGGCATTGGCGATGATCTCCTCCGGTGTGCCCTCGGCGATGACTTCGCCGCCATGCACGCCGGCTGCCGGTCCCAGGTCGACGACATGGTCGGCGGTCATGATGGCTTCCTCGTCATGCTCGACGATGATTACCGTATTGCCGAGGTCGCGCAGGCCGCGCAGGCTTTCCAACAGGCGGGTATTGTCGCGCTGGTGCAGGCCGATCGAGGGTTCGTCGAGGACGTAGAGGACGCCAGTCAGGCCCGAGCCGATCTGGCTGGCCAGGCGGATGCGCTGGCTCTCGCCGCCGGACAAGGTGCCCGAGGCGCGGTCGAGGGTGAGATAGTCCAGCCCGACATCGACGAGGAATTTCAGGCGTTCGCGGATCTCCTTGAGGATGCGCTCGGCGATCTGCCTGTGCTTGGGCGACAGCGTGTCCTCGACGGCGGTGAACCACTCGCCGGCCTTGCGGATCGACAGCTCGCCGGCCTGGGCGATGTCCATCTCGTCGATCTTCACCGCCAGGGCTTCCGGTTTCAGGCGCTTGCCGCCGCAGGTCTCGCACGGCTGGGCCGACTGGAAGCGCGACAGGTCCTCGCGCACCCAGGAGCTGTCGGTCTCGCGCCAGCGCCGTTCCAGATTGGGGATCACGCCCTCGAACGGCTTCTTGGTCTTGAAGGTGCGCAGCCCGTCTTCATAGGTGAAGGTGACCTTGTCCTTGGTGCCGTAGAGAACGATTTTGCGGAAGGCCTCCGGCAGGTCGCGCCATGGCGTCGTCATGTCGCCGTCGAAATGGCCGGCGAGGGCGGTCAGGGTCTGCTGGTAAAGCTTGGACGTGGCCCGGCTCCACGGCGCGATGGCGCCGTCGGAGAGGCGCTTGTCGCGGTCGGGCACGACCAGATTCTCGTCGAATTTGAGCGACATGCCCAGCCCGTCACAGCTCGGACAGGCGCCGAACGGATTGTTGAACGAAAACAGGCGCGGTTCGATCTCGGCGATGGTGAAGCCGGAGACCGGGCAGGCGAAGTTTTCCGAGAACACGATGCGGTCTGGTGCCTCGCCCTCGGCCGGCGTACCGGCAAACTCGGCCACGGCGATGCCGTCGGCCAGGCGCAGCGCGGTCTCAAGACTGTCGGCGAGTCGGCTTTCCAGCTCCGGCTTGATGACGACGCGGTCCACGACCACGTCGATGTCGTGCTTGAATTTCTTGTCCAGCTTCGGCGCGTCCTCGAGCGTGTAGAACTCGCCATTGACCTTGACGCGCTGGAAGCCGGCCTTCAGCCATTCGGCAAACTCCTTGCGGTACTCGCCCTTGCGGCCGCGCACCACGGGGGCCAGCAGGTAGAGGCGTGACCCCTCCTCGAGCGCCATCAGCCGGTCGACCATCTGGCTCACCGTCTGGCTCTCTATCGGCAGGCCGGTGGCCGGCGAATAGGGAATGCCGACACGGGCCCAGAGCAGGCGCATATAGTCGTAGATCTCGGTGACCGTGCCAACGGTGGAACGCGGATTCTTCGAGGTCGTCTTCTGTTCGATCGAGATGGCCGGTGACAGGCCCTCGATGGAGTCCATGTCCGGCTTGGCCATCAGTTCGAGGAATTGCCGGGCATAGGCCGACAGGCTTTCCACATAGCGGCGCTGGCCCTCGGCATAGATGGTGTCGAAGGCGAGCGAGGACTTGCCCGAGCCCGACAGGCCGGTGAACACGATCAGGCTGTCACGCGGCAGCTCGACGGAAACATTCTTCAGATTGTGTTCGCGTGCGCCCTGGACGCGGATCTTGTCGAGTGCCATGAAAATCCCTGTCGCCTGAGAGGCGAAATCCTGCAAAATCGATGAACAATTAGAGAACGCACCAGTCGCCGTCCAGTTCGCCGCCGCGTGCTGCTGACATGACGTAGGCAGGAGGTCGGTCGAAACAAGCCCGATACCGACCACCGGGAGGTGTCAATCTGCGCCATGCATGATCTCTGTCTCTGGACTCTGTGCCCCCGGTCCTCTCAAATCGCCGCGACTCGGGGGCGTTTGACCCTCGGAACAGAATGTGAACAAAATGGTGGCCGGTCAATCGGTAGCCGCGACAAGATGGAGAACGGGTGATGGCGGGCAGCGTCAACAAGGTAATTCTGGTCGGCAATCTCGGGCGCGACCCGGAGATCCGCCGCATGGGCAATGGCGACCCGGTGTGCAATCTGTCGGTCGCGACGTCTGAGAACTGGCGCGACAAGTCCTCCGGCGAGCGCCGCGAGAAGACCGAGTGGCACCGCGTCGTGATCTTCAACGAGAACCTCGCCAAGGTGGCCGAGAACTATCTCAAGAAGGGCTCCAAGGTTTACGTCGAAGGCCAGCTCCAGACCCGCAAGTGGACCGACCAGAACGGCCAGGAGAAATACTCCACCGAAGTCGTGCTGCAGCGCTTCCGCGGCGAGCTGACCATGCTGGACGGTCGCAATGAAGGCGGTTCGGGCGGCGGCTATGGCGGCGGCTCCGGGGGCGAGAGCTTCGGTGGCGGCTCGGGCGGGTCCGGCGGCGGTTCGCGCTCGATGGACGGCCCCAAGGAAGATTTCCGCAATAACGACCTGGACGACGAGATCCCGTTCTAGAACCGGAATTCCAGGCCCCTGTGTGCGGTTCGAATAAAAAAGGCCCCGGCTGCTTGCCGGGGCCTTTTGCTTGCAGGCGATGGCTTAGGAGCCGTGGAACGGCCGATTGCCGAATTCCGCCTTGCCCATGGCCAGCACCACCGCATTGGCGTCCTGGCTGAAACGGGCCCGGTCTGCAGCGACATAGCCGATCTGGGTACCGGCCTTGGTCCGGCTGCGCACGCGCAGCTGGCCGTCACTGGCAAACGGCTCCGGGTCGACATATCCGACATGGTAGCCATCGCGGGTATAGACATTGACACGGGCATAGCTCGCATCATGTCGCGGACCTCGCATCGAGGCATGTCCGTGACCGGATGTGCGTGTTCTCACGCGCGCTTCCGGTGTGCGCACCCAGGCGCGGGCATCCGCGTCGAGCTGGGCCCGCAGCGAGCCTTGCGCGTCGCTCATGTGATAGCTGCCGAGGCGGCTGTTGAGGTGTGAAGCGAGGCGCGTGTCCGCGGCCAGGCCGGTGCGCTGGTCGACCAGCGTGTCACCGAGGCGGTTGTCCACGCCGAGGCGAGTGGAGTTCTGGATGGTTCCCTGCACCTGCCCGGTAATGTCGGGCAATTGGGCAATGGCCGCCGGTCCGGCGGTGCCAGCAAGCGTCAGGGCGATTAGGCTGGATGAGAGCGTTTTCATGGTGTCCTCCTGATAGCTGTTGGACACCTGAGAAACGGTTTTCCCGCTCCAGGGTTGCGGAGGTTTCCGAAGTTTAATCCGCGACCACTGCGATCACTCCGCAGGCGATGCGGGCGCCCGCCCCTCCGATCGGCTGGGAAACCTGATCATCGGGACCGGCATGGATGACGATTGCGGAGCCGTCGCTGTCGAGCAGTGCCGGCTTGCCGTTCTCGCCGTTCAGGCTTACGCGCGGTGTGAAGATCTCGACATTGATATTGCCGCTCGCGTCGGCCCAGGCATTGGGCAGGTCGGCATTGTCAGGGCCGTCCGCATTGAGCAGGCCGTGCGCCCGGCCGTCCGGGTTGATGTGACTACCCGCCGAGGTGAAATCGCTGGCCGAGCAATCCCCGGTTTCGTGCAGGTGAAGGCCGTGCCAGGCGGCCCGCTGGTCAACGGGCAGGTCACGCAGCTGGACGCGAACCATGACGCCCTGTGGTCCCTGGGTGAAGGTGGCCAGTCCGCTGACGGCTTCGTCGGTACCGACCAGCTCCGCACGCACGGTTTCCATCACGGCGGGCGCCATGGCCTGGCCCTCTTCCTCCGCGGTTGCAGCGGTGCAGGCGGTGAGGGCGAGGCAGGCCGTGCCGGTGGCAAGGGCGATGCGAAGGATCGGGGCTGACATGGCAAACTCCAGGCTATGGCTGGCCGCGGGATAGCGGTTCCGGTTCAGGGCAGTAACACATCGAGACGGTTCGAGGTTCCCCGACCGCCCGCTTCGGTCGCACCGGCCACGGCAAACACCCGTCCGTCGACAGCGACGCCGCCGAGGCCGTGGCGGGGCACCGCCATGTCCGGTCCGGCCGACCATATGTCGCGGCCGGGCTCATAGATCCAGCATTCGGCATAGACGCCGCCACCGGCATCATCGAAATACTCGCCACCGAAGGCGTAGAGCCGACCACCCACCACGGCGGCAGCCAGGCCGCCCTGGGCCTGTGGAAGCGGTGCCAGGGTCTGCCAGCGACCGGAAATCGTGTCGAAAGCCTGGTGGTCGGCCCGATTGCCGGCATTGACCAGACGCCCGCCGACTACGTGCAGGCGGTTGGACAGCACTCCGCCGGCGGCGGAATTGCGGGCCACCGGATTGGGCTCCGCCTCGTGCCAGCGGTCAGAGCGGGCATCGTAGACATAATGGGCCGCGCTGTCGGCATGGTCGGACCAGTTGGCGTTGCTCGTACCGGATGGCTGCCGGCCGGTGGCCACGTGCAATCCGGTCGGCAGGGCGTGCGCCACCGTTTCCGCGAATGGCCGTGGCATGGGAGCCAGCTCGGTCCAGGTGTCGCTGTCCGGGTCATAGCGGGTCAGCCGGTCGAGCATCTGCCAGCGGCCGCCGCCCCCCGCGCGAAACCCGCCAACGGCGTATATGGCGCCGTCATGGGCCACCAGATTGGGGTGGTGACGGGGCTCGGGCAGGGGGGCGATCTCGCGCCACCCATTGCGGGCCAGGCAGTCCTCGCGCCGAAACCGGGTCGCCGCATCCCGGTTCTCGGTCCACACGAAGGCGCGCTCGAGAATTCCGTCCTGGCCCTCGGGAGCGTCGGGCGACAGGCCGCCGGCGACATAAATGCGCTCGTCGAGCACGGCGGGATAGATCTCCTGCGTGCGCACGGGCAACGGGCTCGCGGCCAGCCAGCGCTCGGCTTCGGAGCGGCAGGTCTGGGCCCGCGCGGGAGCGGCCAGGGGCGCCGCCAGGCCGGTCGCCAGCAGCGAGGCGAGCGTGGTGCGTCGCGTCCAGCCGGTCATGACGGGCAAGCACCGCCGCTCAGGCGGGCGATGTCCTCGGGCGACCCGTCATGCGCGGGCGCTTCGAGTCCAAGCAGGCAAGCGGCCAGCCCATACACGGCGGTGTTGGCGACCGGCTCGACCACCTGGCCGTCCGGCCATGCCGGGCCAGCGGCGATCAGCACGGCGGCCATCTCAGGCAGGCGGTTGTCGAACCCGTGATTGCCGGACAGGCCGGACATCCAGGCATCTCCTTCCACATCGGTGGCGGCCAGAGTTACCGCCCAGCCGGGATCGGCGAGAATGAACAGGTCCGGGCCGCGGTCCGGGTGATTGAATTGCCAGGCCTCCGGCATGTCGGACGGCAGGTAGGCCGTGAGGGGGACGTCACTGGCGTTGAGCGCGTCGCGGACCTGCCGCGCGGTCTCGGGCGGGCCGTAGGCCATGACAAACGGTTCGAGTCCGGCACCGTAGCGCCCTGAGAATTCGGGAATGAACAGCCCGTCCAGCGACGCCAGGGTGTCGAGCCGGATGACACGGTCGGGACTGACGGCGGTAACGCCGTGGTCGGATACCACGATGATGTGGGTGCGGTGCAGGACTCCTCGCGTCTCCAGTCCTTCGACGATCTGGCCGACCAGCGTGTCGACCAGGGCCACCGCCTCGCCCTCCTCGGCCGAGCCGGGTCCGTGCCGGTGGGCGACACTGTCGACATGATCGAAATAGACGGCCCCGAAGGCCGGCTGTTCGTCGACCGGTACATCGAACCAGGAAAGTACCTCGGCGATCCGGTCCGGGTAGGGCAGGTCGTGGTCATAGGGGTGCCACACGCTGGGGCGGATGCCGTCCTGCGGCGCTTCATTGCCGGGCCAGAACATGATGTGCGCGGTCAGCCCCTGGCGTTCGGCCAGGGTCCAGATGGGCTCTCCCTGCCACCATCGCGGATCGCCGGAATGGGCGCGGTTGGAAAACACCGTGTCGAGGGATCGGTCGTACGGCGCGTTGGACACCATGCCGTGGTGCTCGGGATAAAGGCCGGTGGCCAGCGTGTAGAAGTTCGTGAAGGTCTTGGTCGGCATGACCGGGACCATGTGCTCTGCGCGCACGCCCCGGGCTGCCAGGGCGTCGAGGTGCGGCGTGTCCCAGTCGTCCAGGGCGTCCGCGCGCAGGCCGTCCAGCCCGATCATCAGGACGATGGGCGGTGGCGTGTCCGCCGCTGGCGAAACGGCCGGTCCGCGGTGCATGCAGGCGGAGAGAAGCAGGAAAATCAACAGAGCTGGCAGGCGAGCGATCATGGCGGTCCCGGGGGGCTGTGGGCTGCATCGATCCGCGCAGTCAGTCAGCTTGTCGCTTCCGGTGCAAGCCCCGCCGCCGGTTTTTCGGCCGCCGGCGGGGCGCGTATGGCAGCTCAGTCCATGTCGACATTGAGTCCGGCGAGCCGGGCCGGACGCTCGCCCGTATAGTCCAGCGCGAGCCGCACCCTCTCGCCGAGCTCGGGCGCTTCCAGCGCGACCACGATTCGCGAACCACGGTCGGTGACGCCGACAATGCGAGCACCGCGCAGGTCAGCCTGCAGCATGGACAGCATGGCAAGGTGCTGCTCCATGGGTGCAAAGGCCTGCATGTCAGTGGTCATGTCGGAGGTCACATAGATTTCCATTGCTGACCGGTCGCCCCGGGCCAGCAGGTCAAGGAACCGCCCCGCCATTTCGCCGCCCGGCGTGTCGGGCAGGGCGACTGTCTGGGCCGTCGCGCTATCGCGTACCGGGATGTCATAGGGCTCGCCGAACCAGGCCGCAGTCATCGCCTCGGCCACGACATCGGCATTGACCGCCCGCTGGTCGGCATTGGCGAACAGGATGAAGTCGTGCTCCGGCAGGATGCGCCAGTGCGCATTGAAGAAGGGATTGCCGCCATTGTGCCAGTAGAGTGGCCCCAGCTCGGTGGCTTCCACGACGATGCCATAGCCGTAATCGGAGCCGCCGCCTTCGCTCTGGTGCGGCGTCAAGGCCAGGTCGCGGGCCTGCGGCGACACCATCTCGCCGCGTCGGTACGCCTCGCCCCAGGCCAGCATGTCGCGCGGGGTCGAGAGCAGACCGCCATTGCCGATCAGGTTCCAGTTCGGCGGATGGCCGCCCCAGGACACCTCGTCGACACGCCCGCGATCGGCAACATGCACCGCGTGAGCGGGATCAAGTGCCGCCCCGTAGCCCGTGGCATCCAGCCCGTGCGGCAGCAGATAGGTTTGCCGCAAATACCTTTCGAACGGCATGCCGGTGACCCGCTCGATAATCGCGGCGACCAGTGAGAAACCGACATTGGAGTAGGCATAGGCGCTGCCCGGCTCGAAGCTCAGCTCGGCGGCGAAAGCATTGGCCAGGAAGGTCTCGAAATCCTCGTCGGCCACGTCATCGCCGACCGCGCCGGGAAAACCCGCCGAGTGGGTCAGCATCTGGTGCACGGTTATGCCGGCCTTGTCGGCGGGCACGTCCTCGAAGAAGTCGTCCAGCCGGTTGTCCGGGCTCAGGGCACCCTGCGTGATCAGGGCGGCAGCGGCCATGCCGGTGAAGGTCTTGGTGATCGATCCGATATCAACCTGGGTGTCCATGCCGTAGGCGCGCTCGCTGTCGGGGTCGGCAAAGCCGGCACCGCGATGATAGGCGATCTCGCCGCCATGGCGGATGGCTACATGCCCGGTGAAACCGGCGCTTTCCAAGCGGTCTGACATGGTCGCGAGGCGGTCCTGCCGGGCCGGGTCGGTCTCTTGCGCCAGGCCCGGTGCCGTGACCGCCAGGGTCGCCGCGAAGGCGGCGCCGGCCCGCCCCAGTCGGAGGAGAAGTGAACAAGCTTTCATGAGGTTGGCTCCAGCAATTGTGATAGGGATCGAACCTGGCCCGTGGCCGTCCCCAGGTCCTGACGAAAACATTCTGGAACTGTCATCATGTCCCATTCCCCAGCCTATACCAGCCGCAACCGGCGCTTTCACATCGGTGACGCGCTGTGCGACCTGGACGCCGCGACCCTGGTGCGGGATGGACGCACGCACCGGCTCGAGCCCCGCCTGGTCGGGGTCATGGCGCTGCTGGTCCAGCGGGCCGGCTCGCCGGTCACGCGCGACGAGTTTCTCGATACGGCCTGGGATGCGGACGGCAGTGACGAAGCGCTCAACCAGGCCATTTCGCGCCTGCGCCGCCTGCTCGGCGATCCAGGTGCCATCACCACGCTGCCCCGGCTGGGCTATCGTCTCGCCGAGCCGCCTCGGCCCGGGACTGCCCGCCCGACAGGGTCAGCCAAGACCGCGCTCCAGCCGGTTCTGCGCGGGCTTGCGCGACGCATCGACAGGAGCTTCGTGACCGGTTTTGCCACGGCCTGCGCACTGGCCGCGATACTGGCGCTGATCGCCTGGCCGCGCACCTTCGAGCGCGAGATCGAATTTGTCAGTCTCGGCCCGGACGAACCGCCATCAGAGTTCTTTGCCGACACCCCTTAGAGCGATCGCCCTGAACCGGCTGGCGGGGCCGCTTCAGCCCGCAGCCCCAACCGCCCCCGGCGTTTGCCCTGCGGCCGCGTGGTTGTTAAGACTTGGCGTCAGGAAAGCCGCATGATTCACGGCCCGATTCGGATGTCATGTCCGGCCATTCGGGCAAGGCGGCGTTTTTCGTGGCTGCGCTTCTGCAGGGCGCGCCGCGTGCAAGGAAAAGAGGGCCGCCTTGAGCGATCACGACGAGACCAATCCCGGCGCCGAGAACGCCGGCCTGCCCGACGGCATCGGCCATATCGCCATCGAAGACGAGATGCGTTCGTCCTATCTGGACTACGCCATGAGCGTCATCGTCAGCCGCGCCATCCCGGACGCGCGCGACGGCCTCAAGCCGGTGCACCGCCGCATCCTCTACACGATGCACGAGAACGGCCAGACGCACGAGAAATCCTACCGCAAGTGTGCCACCGCCGTCGGTGACGTCATGGGTCGCTATCACCCGCACGGTGACCAGGCCGTCTATGACGCGCTGGTGCGCCTGGCCCAGGACTGGGCGATGCGCGTGCCGCTGATCGACGGGCAGGGCAATTTCGGCTCCGTCGACGGTGATCCGCCCGCCGCCTATCGATATACCGAAGCGCGCATGCAGAAGGTCGCCCAGGCGCTGCTGGCGGATATCGACAAGGACACGGTCAACTTCATCGACAACTACTCGGCCGAGCGCCAGGAGCCGGTCGTCCTGCCGGCGCGCTATCCGAACATGCTGGTCAATGGTGCCGGCGGCATCGCCGTCGGCATGGCCACCAATATCCCGCCGCACAATCCCGGAGAGGTCATCGACGCGACGCTGGCCCTGCTGGACAATCCGGCGCTGACGGACACCGAATTGCTGGAATACCTGCCGGGACCGGACTTCCCGACCGGCGGACTGATCCTTGGCCGCGCTGGCGCGCGCAACGCCATCCTGACCGGCCGCGGGTCCATCGTCATGCGCGCCCGCACCTCGATCGAGGAAGTGCGCTCGGGCCGCAACGCCATCATCGTCCACGAGATCCCCTACCAGGTGAACAAGGCGTCGATGATCGAGAAGATCGCCGACCTGGTACGCGACAAGAAGATCGAGGGCATTGCGGACCTGCGCGATGAAAGCGACCGGACCGGCATGCGCGTGGTCATCGAGCTCAAGCGCGACGCCGTGCCGGACGTCATCCTCAACCAGCTGTTCCGCTGGTCGCCGATGCAGACCAGTTTCGGGGCCAACATGCTGTCGCTGGTCGGTGGCCGCCCGCAATTGCTGGGCGCGCTCGACCTCCTCAAGGAATTCCTGCGCTTCCGCGAGGAAGTGGTGGCCCGCCGGGCCAAGTTCGAGCTCAACAAGGCGCGCGACCGGGCGCACGTCATCGTCGGCCTGGCCCTGGCAGTCGCCAACATCGACGAAGTCATCGCGCTGATCCGCAAGGCCCCCAATCCGGCGACCGCGCGCGAACAGCTGATGGCCCGTGACTGGCCGGCCCAGGACGTGGCGCCGCTGGTCGAGCTGGTGGCCGATCCGCGCTCCATGCTGAGCGACGGCAAGACGCTGAAGCTGACCGAGGAACAGGCCCGCGCCATCCTCGAACTGCGACTCAACCGCCTGACCGGTCTGGGCCGCGAGGAGCTCGGTAATGAGGCCAAGACCCTGGCCGAACAGATCGCCGACCTGCTCGACATCCTGCGCTCGCGCCAGCGCGTGCTCGACATCATCCGCGACGAGCTGACCGAGGTTCGCGAGAACTACGCGACGCCGCGGCGGTCCGAGTTCATCGACGGCGAGATCGACTTCGAGGACGAGGACCTGATCCCGCGCGAGGACATGGTGGTGACGGTGACCCATGGCGGTTACGTCAAGCGCACCGCGCTGTCCGACTATCGGGCCCAGCGCCGGGGCGGCAAGGGCCGCTCGGGCATGTCGATGAAGGAAGAGGACTTCGTGTCCACCCTGTTCGTCGCCTCGACGCACGCGCCGCTGCTGTTCTTCTCCAATCGCGGCATGGTCTACAAGACCAAGACCTGGCGTCTGCCGCTGGGGGCTCCGAACACGCGCGGCAAGGCGCTGGTCAACATGCTGCCGCTGGAGCAGGGCGAGACCATCACCTCGATCATGGCGCTGCCGGAGGACGAAAGCGTGTGGGCCGACATGAATGTCATGTTCGCCACCAACAAGGGCACGGTGCGGCGCAACAAGCTGTCCGACTTCGTCCAGGTCAACCGCAATGGCAAGATCGCCATGAAGCTGGAAGACGAGGACGACCGCATCGTCAATGTGGTGCTGTGCACCGAGGATGATGATGTCTTCCTGGTCTCCGAGAAGGGCCGGGCGATCCGCTTCCCGGTCACCGATGTGCGCGTCTTCGCCGGCCGCAATTCGATCGGCGTGCGCGGGATCCGCCTGGCCGAGGGCGACACCCTGATCTCCATGGCCATCCTGCATCATGTTGACGTGACCTCTCCGGAGGCCCGCGAATACATGAAGCACGCGGCCGCCATGCGCCGGGCCACCGGCGACGAGGAAATCGAGGATGTGGCCAGCGATGGCGAGGACGATGGCGAAGAGGCCCACCTCACCGTCGAGCGCATCGCCGAACTGGGCGGGGCCGAGCAGTTCGTGCTCACCGTCTCGTCCGACGGCATGGGCAAACGCTCATCGGCCTATGATTTCCGCGTCATGGGGCGTGGCAATCAGGGCGTTGCGGCGACCGACATCAAGCGCGACGTGCCGCTGTCGGCCAGCTTCCCGATCGATGACAACGACCAGATCATGGCTGTCACCGACGGTGGCCAGCTGATCCGTTTCCCGGTCGACACCGTGCGCATTGCCAGCCGGTCATCACGCGGTGTGCGCCTGATCCGTCTCAATGAGGGCGAGAATGTCGTCGCGGTCGTGCGCATCCCGGAAGGTGAGGATGACGCCGAGGACGACGTGATCGAGGGCGGTGGAGACATCGCGCCCGACGCGCCGCCCGCCGCCACCGGCAGCGAGGATTGAGCGAGCGGCGTTTGACGCCGTGCGCTTTGAGGTTATCACATGGGACAGGAGGGCGGTCGCAGCGCGGCCGCCCCTCGGCCGCAAGAGGTAGACGACCGACATGACCCGTATCGCGCTCTACCCCGGCACGTTCGATCCCCTGACCAATGGGCATCTCGACATCATCGGCCGGGCCGTGAAGATGGTCGACAAGCTGGTCATCGGTGTCGCCATCAATGCCGCCAAGAAGCCGCTGTTCTCGCTCGACGAGCGGGTCGACATGGTGCGCGGGGAAGTCGCCCAGTTCGGCGATGCGACGAGTATTGAAGTGCGCCCCTTCGACGGTCTTCTGATGCATTTCGCCGAGGAGATCGGGGCCCAGTCAATCGTCCGGGGCCTTCGCGCCGTGTCCGATTTCGAATACGAATTCCAGATGGTTGCGATGAACCAGCAGCTCAATGACGACATTGAGACCGTGTTCCTGATGGCCGACCCGCGCCACCAGGCCATCGCCTCGCGCCTGGTCAAGGAAATTGCCTCGCTGGGCGGCGAGATCTCAGCCTTTGTTCCGCCCTCGATAAAGTCTCGTCTGAAGGAGCGCCTTGCGTGATCATGCGTTACACACTGACCGCCGCCAGCCTCGTCATCGCCCTGTCTGCCGCCGCCTGCGCCCGGGAAGCGGAAACCGCTGACACCGACGTGTCGCAGGCCGCGGCCGAAGCCGCCGAAACGATCGTCCAGGAGGCCGAGGCCACCCCGGCCGCTGCCCCGGCCTATGATTTTCCCGCCGACGCCTGGCGCCCGGTCGACCAGGAAGACACGCTCTACATCGAGACCGATCACGGCATGGTCGTGGTCGAGCTGGCACCGGAATTCGCGCCCAATCATGTCGAGCGCATGAAGACGCTGGCGCGCGAGCGGTTCTACGATTTCCTGGTGTGGCACCGCGTCATCGACGGCTTCATGGCCCAGGGTGGCGGGGCGCGTTCCAACCCGTCCCACGCCGCTGACAAGGACCCGCTGCCCGGCGAGTTCACCGTGCGCCGGGGCCCCGACCTGACCGTCAGCGAGCTGCAGGACCGCGTCATCAATCCGTCCGCCATGCCGCAAATGGCCAAGGCCGGCTTCTGGAACGGCTTCCACGCCGGCACCCAGCCGGCTGCCGCTGCGGCCATCATGGGCGACGGCATGGTACAGTCCTGGCTGCTGCACTGCCGGGGCGCCGCGGCCATGGCTCGCACCAATGACCCCAATTCGGCCCGCAGCCAGTTCTACATCACCACCGGCAGCCCCGATCACCTCAATGCCCAGTACACGTCCTGGGGCCGGGTCCGTCACGGCATGGACGCCGTCGACCAGATCGCCGTCGGCTCGATGATGGAAAGCTTCGACTTCCGTCCGGACTCGATCCGCTCGATGCGGGTCGGCAGCGATGTGCCGGTCGAGGAACAGATCGACATCGAAGTCGTTGACACCAACAGCGAGGCCTTTTCCGCTTGGCTGGACAGCCAGCGCAATGCGCGCGGCGAGCTGCCGGATATCTGCGAGATCGAGGTGCCGACGCGCATCGCCGACTGATCGGTCCGGCCGCCGGACCACCCAATATTCTACCGACCTGAACCAACTGAGAGACCGACATGGCAGAAGAGAAACTGGTATTCACCCTGGACGGCGGCGATGTCGTCATCAAATTGCGTCCCGACCTGGCGCCCAAGCACGTGGCGCGCATCAAGGAACTGGCCAAGTCCGGTTTCTATGACGGCCTGACCTTCCACCGTGTCATCGACGGTTTCGTCGCCCAGGGCGGCTGCCCGAACGGCACCGGCATGGGCGGCTCCGGCCAGAACATCCCGGCCGAGTTCAACGCCGAACCGCACGTCCGCGGGACCATGTCGATGGCGCGCGCCGCCGACCCCAACTCCGCCGACAGCCAGTTCTTCATCTGTCTCGACGCCGTGCCTTACCTGGACAACCAGTACACGGTCTGGGGTGAAGTCGAGAGCGGCATGGAACATGTCGACGCGCTACCCAAGGGCGAGCCGCCGGCCGAGCCGGGCAAGATCGTCAAGGCCAGCGTGACCGAGGGCTGACGCCCCGGTCCGCACATGACGTGACAGGTTGAGAAAGGGGAGTCGGCGCAGGCGGGCTCCCCTTTGTCGTGTCAGCCTGGGGGGTGCAGGGCGAAGCGCCCCAGGAGCGGGCGGTGATCGGACCCGATCGAGCTGCCGGTGTGGACCTCGAGCGCATGCCAGTCCGGGCCGGCGAAGATGTGGTCGATACCGATCATCGCGCCGGGCACGGGAAGGCCCGTCATGCCGGCGATGTCGGGGAAGCTGGCATGGCCAAAGCTGTGGCGGACCAGGTCCAGATGGGTCTCGATCCGGGCCAGGGCGTGCGACGGCGCCGCCGCATTCATGTCACCCATGACGATCACCCGGTCGCGCTCGAACACATCCAGCGCCCGGCCGAGATTGCGGTACTGGCAGGCCTGGGCACCGTCATTGCCGATCGGCCAGGTCAGATGTGCGGAGACAGCGACATAGATGGATCCGTCCGCGCGCCGAAAGCGACCCCAGACCGCCGGCGGCAATTCCCAGTCACACGGGATGGCATTGCTGAAGTCGATGCCGGGCGGATGGGTGACGCAACCCCCGTCGAGCAGCGCGTCGGCGCTGAGCAGGGCGACGGTCCGGCACTGGACCAGGCTGGCATAATCGGGTCGCAGGCGTTCAAGACTGTCGAGGGCGTCCCCCGAGACTTCCTGCAGCGCCAGCAGGTCGGGGGCATTGGTTGGGAGGACCGCCGCGGCAAGATCGGCATTCGCGCCGACCGAGAGACCGCGCAGATTGGCACTTCCCACCCGGAGAACCGGGCTATCAAAGGCCGTCGCAGCGTCTGCGACGGGTTGTGAGCCCCGCAGCCAATCGGAGATGCCGGGCATGGCGATCAGGCCGGCGGCGACCAGCGTCGGCAGGGTCCAGGCCAGGCGCCGGGCGGGCAGGGTGGCGAGCACCGCCACCAGACCCAGCAGGACGCTGGCTGGCCAGACCTGGCGGGTCAGGTCGAGCCAGGGTGAGAGCGGCGCGGCCCACACGGCGCCAGCCAGGCCGAGCGCGCACAGACAGGCCAGCGGCGCCAGATGCCGTATCGGTGTGTGCGCCATGTCGCATACTCCCTGAGAGGGTCCCGGCCTCCGCGCTACATGCCAAACATTGCGAAAGCGTTGGGCCACCGCTAGACAGCGCGGCCATGCGCGTTTCCGATTTCGACTTCCAGCTCCCCGACGAGAACATTGCCCTGCGGCCGGCCCGGCCGCGCGATGCGGCGCGCCTGCTGCACGTGCGCCCCGATGGCACGTTGGGTGATCACGGCGTGCTCGACCTGCCCGACCTGCTCAAGGCCGGCGATCTCATGGTCTTCAACGACACGCGGGTCATCCCGGCGGCCCTCGAGGGAACCCGCCCTGCCCGGGCGGTCGGCGGCGGCGGTGCGGTCGGTGTCGAGGTCAATCTGCACAAGCGCGAGGGTGCTGACCGCTGGCGCGCCTTCGTGCGTCCCGCCAAGCGCCTGCGGGTTGGCGATGTCATCGAGTTTGCCGGTTTCTCCGCCGAGGTGGCCGACAAGGCCGACGGAGGCGATACGATGCTGGTATTCGACCGGGCCGGCACAGACCTGGACGCCGCCATCGAGGCGACGGGCCACCCGCCGCTGCCGCCTTACATCGCCCGCAAGCGCGCGCTCGATGTACAGGACTACGAGGACTACCAGACCCTGTTCGCCCGCGAGCCCGGCTCCGTGGCCGCGCCGACGGCCGGCCTGCATTTCACCGATCGCCTGATGGCCGCCCTGGCCGAGCGCGGGGTCGAGGCCTGTCATGTCACCCTGCATGTCGGCGCCGGCACCTTCCTGCCGGTCAAGGCGGAAGACACCAGCGACCACCGCATGCATGCCGAGTGGTGTACCGTGTCGGATGCCGCCGCCGCTGCCATCAATCGTGCCAAGGCCGAGGGGCGCCGGGTCATTCCGGTCGGCACCACGGCGCTGCGCACGCTCGAGAGCCTGGCCCCCGAGCCGGGCCGCATCGAAGCAGGCAGTCGCGATACGGACATCTTCATCACGCCGGGCTACCAGTTCCGCCTGACCGACGCGCTGATGACCAATTTCCACCTGCCCAAGTCGACCCTGTTCATGCTGGTCAGCGCCCTGTCCGGGCTGGACGTCATGCAGGCGGCCTATGCCCATGCCATCGCCTCGGGCTACCGGTTCTATTCCTACGGCGATGCCTGCCTGCTGGAGCGCCGCTCATGACCACTTTCCCGTATGACATCAAGGCGACCGACGGCAAGGCCCGCACCGGCGTGCTGAAGACGGCGCGTGGCGACATCCAGACGCCGGCCTTCATGCCGGTCGGCACGGCCGGTACGGTCAAGGCCCTGTACATGGACCAGGTGCGTGATACCGGCGCCGACATCATCTTGGGCAATACCTATCACCTCATGCTCCGGCCCGGTGCCGAGCGGGTCAGGAAGCTGGGCGGGCTGCACAGGTTCTCGACCTGGTCGGGCCCGATCCTGACCGATAGTGGCGGCTTCCAGGTCTGGTCACTGTCCAAGTTGCGCAAGATGACCGAGGAGGGGGTGAAATTCCGCTCCCACATCGACGGGTCCGAGCACAATCTGACGCCCGAGCGCTCGATCGAGATCCAGGCCGACCTTCTGGGTGCCGACATCTCGATGCAGCTCGACGAATGCACGCCGTTCGGCTGTTCGGAAGCCGAGGCGCGGGCCTCGATGGAATTGTCGGTGCGTTGGGGTGAGCGCTCCAAGGCCGCTTTCGGCAGCCGCGACCAGCAGACCCTGTTCGGGATCGTCCAGGGCTCGGTGTTCGAAAATCTGCGGCGTGAATCGGCCGAGCGCCTGATCGAGACCGGTTATGGCGGCTATGCGATCGGCGGGCTGGCGGTCGGAGAGGGCTTCGAACGCATGTGCGACGTGCTCGATTTTACCACCCCGCACCTGCCGGCCGAGCGGCCGCGTTACCTGATGGGCGTGGGCAAGCCGATCGACCTGGTCGAGGCGGTCGCCCGCGGGGTCGACATGTTCGACTGCGTCCTGCCGACCCGCTCCGGGCGGCATGGCCAGGCCTGGTCGGACTATGGTCCGATCAATATCAAGCGGGCTGAGTTCATCGAGGACGAGCGGCCGCTCGATCCCAGCCTCGACTGCCCGGCCAGCACGGATTACTCGCGGGCCTATCTCAACCATCTCTTCCGATCGGGCGAGTATCTCTCGGCCATGCTGCTGTCCTGGCACAATATCGCCTATTTCCAGGACCTCACGCGGCGCATGCGGGCGGCCATCACCGCTGGCGAGTTCGCCAGTTTCCGGCGCGAATTCAACGCCCGCTGGGCCGAGGGCACGCAATAAGAGAACGGCCTTTCCCGGGGGAAAGGCCGTTCAGTTTCAGATGGCGTCAGCCTGTCCCGTTACGAACCGGGAAGGGCGGGCGTGTCATCCATTTCTTCGACATTTTCATTGTCGTTATAGTCATCATCGGAGAGCGGCGACTCGGTCGCTGCGTCTTCGTTGAAGTCCGGCAGGGCCCGGAATTCGGCTTCGCTGTAGGCGACCACACCAATGGTGCTGGTTTCGCCCTCGACGAAGCTCACTTCACTGGCCTTCAGCTCGGTCTCGCGACCGCCGAGGTCGAGAATGCCGCCGTGCTCGACGACGATCGTGTCGACATTGCCTTCGGCATCGAGGCTGACGCGCTCGATATTGCCGAGGCGGACACCGCTGGCCGAATCGATCTGGGTGCCGATCCAGGCATGGTCGTCTGTGTAGGGGGCGCGATCGAGGTCGGCTTCGTCCCACATTTCGGCGACCGTGCTGAACAGGTCATTGTCGGTCACGGCTTCATCCGCGACCGGGGCCTGGGTCTCGACCCGGGCTTCGCCCTCGATGTCGAGCATTGTCTCGTCATTGACCGTGGCCTCTGAGTGGACAGTGGCTTCGGTGCTGACCGGGATTTCGTCGACCTGCGCCAGTGAGGGCGCGCTCAGAAGGGCGATCGAGGCAGTGGCATACATTAGCATAGAGACGGGTTTCATTCAGACCTCCGTTATCTCTGTTCCGGGCCTGAGCCCGGGGCGACGGCCCAGCCGTCATCCGCCACATCAAACGGTGAAGTCGGTCAGTCGTTCCCGCACTACAGCATTGTAATTTAAGGCCGGAATGTGGCTATTGCGACCCGGTGTCGATCAGGTTGTAGGCTTGGAAGGCCCGGCGCATATAGGCAGCATCGCAACCAAAGCCGTCGAACAGACCGCGCAGATAGGCGCGCCGCCGCTGCGCCATGTCCTGGCGTTCGCGCGCTTCACGTTCGATGTCGCCGGCGCGACCCAGGAAGCGGATCACCGGTCGCACCGGGTTGAGCCCGACAATGGTTGAACGGTACAGCCCGCGGGCGCCCCGGGCTGCGGCGTCTGGCGCCACCTCGACCATGTGGGCACCCTGGCCGAGCCAGCCCTCGTGATCGTGTTCCGCCTCGGCCTCGCGGCGCGTCTCTTCCTCGATATCCGGTCCCAGCACCACGGTCAGGCGGGCAATGTCCCGGGCCACGGTGGAACAGCGCCGCCGGTCACCTTCGCCGCCATAGGGCGTCGGCACGGTGTCATCTCCCTCGTCGACCATGATCTGACCGGGCCGCTGGCGCGGCAGGCCAACGGCATCCTGCAGGGCCTCCTGGGTCTCGTCGACGGCAAAGGACCGGGCATCACCGGCGCGCTGGCCCGGGGAGGCGCAGGCGGGCAGGGCGGTCATGGCCAGCAAGCTGGCAATAAGGCAGGCGAATTTTTCCATGACTGACATTTTGCAAGGGATTGCGGCCAATTCACAGCGGATTTGCTGATTTCCCTCAGTTGACCCGATTGACCCGCACAAATCACCGCTATAGGTTCCGCGCTCCTCGTGAGGGGAGCCGATAGCTCAGCTGGTAGAGCAACTGACTTTTAATCAGTAGGTCCAGGGTTCGAGCCCCTGTCGGCTCACCATACTTTTCAACGCCTTATGGTGATTTTTCAATGTCGCTCAGCGGGCGCCGCTACCGCTGCGCTACTGCTTCGTGTCCAGTCGTGGATTGGCGTCAAGAATTATCGAGACGGCGTTGGCGCGGGCGGCAGACTGAGTGATTGGATCGGAAATCGGTCCTGTCGCCCCGCATAGCGCATTTATAATTCGGCCCCCAATCGATCCGGGCGGATAGCGCTGGTCGGGAGAGTTGCCGGGTAGGCTTTCAACTAAGGTGTGCCCAGGTTCGGTGAATATGGAGTGGGACGAAATTACCAGGCTCCCGTTGGAACAATCGGCGACATTGTAGCTCAACTCCGAAATCAGTCCGCTCCGGTGCATCCGCTGAAGTCGTTCGTCTGCAACGCGTACTATTAGAATCCAGCCTTCTTCGGCACCGAACGCGTCTACGGGTGCGTAGGCAACAATCCCTGTGAACGCAAAGACTGCCTGCCAGCGGTCAGTTTGCTGAGCGTGGGAGTTCCCGGTTACAAGCGGTAGAATTGCTAAAATCAACAATCGCAGTACGGCCATGATTTGTCCTCCAGCTCCAGTCTTAGATGGTGAACTGGCTCGGAACACGCTTCAAGTATTCAAGGGATCTGGCAAATCACCGCCCAGTCACCTAGCGGACACTCCCTACAACCGCCTGCCCACCCTCATTCACCGTCACATGCTCAACCGTCACCTTCTGCTGCCCTTTCCCCCTGTGTTTGTTTAGAGCGTCCAGCTGTTGCGTGAAAATCCGCATGTGGCGTTCGGCGTGGCGCAAATGAATGTCGCGCGCCTTTAGCGACTGCCCGTCGATACTAGCCCGCCGGATGCACTCCATGATCTGCATGTGAACGACCACCATCTGACAGCACAACATCGATTCCGCTGCGTCTCGGGGCGCGAGGTCGTGGACCAATCCGCTCATGCCGTTTAGTGGCGACAACCGACCGGCGGCAATTTGGGCTTCTGTGGTTCCCGCCAGGGTCTGCATCAGCGCGGTGACCGCGTCGTCATCGGCCACGGCGAAGGTTGCCGCAAGTCGCTCAAGGTTTTTGTCATCCTTGAATTTTGGCACCAGTGTATCGGCCTGCTCGCCCTGCTCAAACTTGAATGCCGACGGGCGCGGTTCTTTCTCTTCGCCTTCGGGTTGGTCAGGCAAGGCGACAGACTGGCTAGAACTTGCTCCTGCATCTTCACGGATATCGCACTTCTCACCGTTGGGCGCGGGGCTCTTATCCTTCTGGCTCATGGCCGGGTCTCCTGTGGTAAAGACTGTATAGGCAGTACCGAGACGGCACCGTCAGCGGCGGCAAAATCGCCTGACGAGTACCGACGCGGCACGCGAGGTCAGAAATTTTTCTCCCCCCCGGTTCTCCTACGGCACGCAACGGCGCGCATGGTGCCGCCTGAGTACCGGGGATCTGTTTTCGGGTAGCGCCAGCCCTGCCAGGTGTTCGGGCTCGCGCCGCCGGGCACAAGCGGCCTGTCTGTTACCGCCCACGTGGCCGCCTTGCGTCCGTACCAGCTGCCACCATCGGTCTTCACAACGAAGCCCTTTGCCTGCAACTCCTCGAAGGCGCGGCGGACGGTCGATTTTCCCAGTCCGAGGAGATCAGCCGCCTCCCCGTAGGACAGCGACAAGTCCCCGTTGTTTCCGCCGTTGAAGCGCGACCTAAGTTCGACGTAGACCTTTGCCGAAGCCCCACCGAGGGACCGCCAGGCATCGCTGTGCGCCATCGGGTAGGAAAGGGGGACAAACTGCCCCCCTTTCACGCGGCGGCCCTTGGCGTCATGCCGCCTCGGCATTGTCGCCTCCGCTGGCTTCCACGAGCCGCACGTCTTCATGCAGCACATAGCGGGCATGGGTGCCGGGGAACGGCCCGCCATGCTTTTCCGTGACGGTCTCAATCGAAAGCCCGACGGCGCGCTTCAGATTATAGACGTAAGCGCTCCAACGCGGGCCGGTCGGCTCGCTCAGAGGCGTCACACCCGCCGCGCCCGCCGCGATGAGGCGGGACAAGGCCCAGGCATCGCGCCCGGTCAGGATGAAGCGGCAGGGCTCGCCGTCGCGCATCCATTCGAAGCGCTGGGGCTCCAGCTTGCGATTAGCCATGGTCAGCCTCCCCGCTCTTGAAGCCGTTAAACCCCGCTAGCAAACGGGCGCGGGCGCGCGTCCCGACGGGGTAGCGGCGGGCGATGATGCGCTCCGCATAACGCATCGGGCGCTGGGGTTCTGACTGGTCCGCCCAGCGAAAAAGGGGCAGGCGGTGGTGATTGCGCACAGGGGCGCGATTGCGTACATTACGCATCGAATTGCCTTTCTGATTTGAGGGGAATTCCAGCCCCAGCGCCCGGTGTCCAAACCGCGCTGGGGCTTTCTTGTATGCGGCGCTCATGCCGCGTCACTGGTGCTGTTTCTGGCCTGTTTTAACAGCCAGTCTTCGACGTCTGACCAGCGGTACAGGACGCGCCCACCTTGATGTAGCGCGGTCCCGTGCCGCGCACTCGGCGCTTACTCCAGGTGCTCGCTGATATGCCGGTAAGCGCCGCTAATTGAGGCGTTGTTAGAAATTCGATCGGTGGCATCATTTGTCTACCCATGCAGCTTCCCGGAACGTCCGGGTAAACAACGGGTAGGACAGCGCATGTGTGTTGCGCACGCACATGTTGGTGCAACGCTAGCCAGAAATCAGGTTTCGCTTCGGCGGGTTCCTCGAACCAATTCCCTTATTTCATCGGTGGATTTCAGAAAAGCGTTGACTGTCTCGCCAAAGTTTTCGTCTGGAAACCATCGGCTAACGGTAGAGGGCTCTACGTCAAGCACTTGCGCAACGCCACGCATAGAAAAACTCCCGAACTGACGTTGCATCTCGCAAGCAACCTCAATCGCTCGTTGACGCGATAGCTTTTTCTGTACGCGGTCATACTCCGCCGAGCGTGCACCTCCGAGTAGCTGCCTAATCAAAACGATTAGCTCCCGGGGCAAGGGTGCCCTCGCAGCCGTCCAAAACGCGTCGATGAGGGCGACTGCGAGATGATGCACCAGACCATCTGAAATCCCCTCGTTGCGAGCAACGACGTGCGTGGCGCCACTCCGAATTTTTGTGTCCCGCTCGACGAGTAACTCCATCAATCGAAGACAAACCCTATTGGCAGCCTCTTCTTCGAGGTCCAACGCCTTGGCCATGTCGCTCGGATCAATTTCGAATTCCTCTAGAGTGCGCTCAATGGCAAAAAGCCAGTCAATATCCGCAATTGGAGAAGGTCCGACGTCAATCTCCGGGAACTCCTCTCTCACCTTCAAGTAATTGCTAAGGAAATCTCTCTCATCTGGCCCGCTAAGCGAAACGATGAGCTCTTCATCAGAGGGACCATCGAAGCAAGTGGCCTCCTGAGGTCTCAGAAAATCGGTTGGTCGTTCAACCATTGTTCTCCCCCCGTGAATGTAGGTGGTGCACGCTTGTTCGCTTGTCGCGCCCCCCCGCCATCGCCGCCGCGACCGCATTCCCCGTCTGCTCCGCCGCCCGCTGCACCGGGTCGTCGGCCAGGTGTGCGTAGCGTTGCGTCGTCGCAGCCTGCTTGTGGCCCAGCAAGGCCCCGATCAGCGGCAGGGATAGCCCCCCAGCAGCTCCGAAGCTGGCGAAGGTGTGCCGCAAATCGTGTAGGCGCACGCCGTCCAGTCCGGCGCTCTTGCGGATCTCGCGCCAGACCTTACCCAGCCCTTGGTAATGGCTATCGCCGCTTGCGGCTGGGAACACATACCGCGCGCCCTTGATGCGGGGCGTCTCCGAGAGAATGAGCCGCGCTGCCGGGGCTAGCGGGATGACCTTCGCACCGGTCTTGGAATCCCCCAGTCTCAGAACGCCGCGTTCCTGATCCACTTCCGACCATTGCAGCGCCTCGATTTCCTGCCGCCGCGCGCCGGTCACGGCCAACAGCCGGATAATGGTCAGGGCAAAGGGATTGAGCCCCTTGGACTTGGCATCCTCCAGCGCATCAGCCAGCGCCTTGACCTCGCTTGCGCTCAGAAAGCGTTCGCGCTTGGCTTCCCGGTATTTCTTGATCGAACGGCAGACCGCGCCTGCATCCTCGCGAATGCCCCATTCTTCCGCCTTGGCCAGCATGTGCGAGACGACGGCGAGGCAGCGATTGGCCTGATAGGGCTGCGCCTTCATGTCGGTGTGAAACTTGGCCACCTCCGCCCGGCTTAAATCCTTCACCCGGATATGGCCCAGCTTTGGCAGGACGTACTTGGCAAGAATACGCTTGGTTTCCTTCGCCGTGCTGGCCTTGGTATGCGCGTCCACATGGTCACGGATATAGCGCTTGGAGAAGGTCTTGAGGTTCTCCGCTGCCCGATCCGCCGCCCGCACGCCTGCCGGGTCTATGCCTGCCGATATCCCACCCAACAGGCGGTTGGCTTCACGGCGCGCCCGGTCGGGCGTCCAGACATGGGCGTCCTCGTCGTCCGCCTTGTTGCTGTCCCCCAGCGCCGGGGCCGGTCTGCCGTGCTGGCCAATCGTGAACCAGCGCTGGCGACCGTGGAAACGGTACTTGAGGACATAGGACTTTGTGCCCTTTTCGCTGACCCGCAACCCAAAGCCGGGCAGCTCGCTGTCCCAGACGGTGGTGCCAGGTGCGGCGGCGTCCACGCACCGCTTGGTCAGTTTCTTCCCCGTCATGGCCTCCTCGCTGGTAGCAATTGGGTCTGCGCTACCAGATTGCTACCACCTTAGCGGCAACTCAAGGAAACTCGCGGAACGCTGGGGAGGGATTCTGTCTGTCCCCATGCCCCTCCCGGCATCGCGCGGAAATTGTGGGCAAGTCGGACATTCAAACTTTTAATCAGTAGGTCCAGGGTTCGAGCCCCTGTCGGCTCACCATTTTCATGAATTTCCGGAAATTGGTGACGCGCGCCGCTACGGGGCGAGGCGTCCTGTTCGGCCTCGGTTTCACCTGCCTGGCGCTGGCCTCGTGCGCCTGGACGACCAGATTTCCTGGACCCGTTGGCCGAGCTTTGCCCAGTAGCCGAGCCTGGGCGTGGCCATGGTCATGCTGGAATCGATGCTGCAGGCGAAATCAAGCGGCGGGCTGCCCGCCACCAGCTTGGTGATATCGGTTTGCGTGCAGATCACGCCTTTGCTGACCGGATTGTCGTCGAACACGAAGCTTGCCTGCAACCAGCGCTCCGGGACGCCCGGAGCGTGGACCCGATATCGCATGCAGGCCCCGGCCTGGTTGGCCAGCACTTGGCCGTGAATGCACTGCAGGTGCGCGATGTCATCGGGCGCTACGTGACGCAGCCAGTCGGAGAAGGGGATCGTCGCGGCTCCTTCCGGCAGGCCGTGGAAGCGCAGGAAATTGTCGTTGCAGCGTATCTCGCTGCCGCCGCAGTCCATGTGCCAAACCCCTACGCTGGCAGCGTCCAGGGCCGCGGCGCAATGCTGCGCGGCACGTTGCTGGTCCATGGCGGTTTGAATGCGCGCGCGCAGATCGAGCAATTCCAGTTCACGCATTTTCCGGTCGGTGATCTCGCGTTGCACGGACACGAAGAACTGCCGGTTGGAATCCTGGTCAGTGACCGGACAGATGTCGAGTTCCACCCAGTGCGCCTTGCCCGACTTGGTATAGTTGAGCAGCTCCTCGCGGATGGCGCCGGACGTCTGCAGGGCTTCCCGGATGCGCCGCAGCGCCTGTTTGGACGTACCCTGGCCCTGAAGAAAACGCGGGGACCGCCCCTTGATCTCTTCCAGCGTGTGGCCGGTCATTTTGGTGAAAGCCTCGTTGCACCACACGATTCTCGGACCCGGCTCGTTGAGCGGATCGGCCTCGGTGATCAGCACTGCATCGCGCATGTAGCGATACAGGCGTGTCGTGATGTGCTCGAGTTCCATGCGTCAAATGCCCCCCATTCGACGATAGCTTCTCTTGGGACTGGCGTGGGCTCCGTACCGGGAACGCAGTCTGGAGTGAGTTGTTCCGCGGGTTAGAGCACGGCGCTGCACATTTGTGTACTGTCTTGCGTTTTCCGGTGTGCAGGCTGGCTTTGCGGCGTCGCGCGTTTATGCTTGTTCAGGACGGTCGCAGATCGATCCAGATCCATCCATTCGCGTCACGGGCCAGGCCATGAACGAACTTCTCCTGCAGGCGGCAATCTATCTCGGCGCCGGCGTGATTGCCGTACCGATCGCACACCGGCTCGGGCTCGGTTCGGTGCTTGGCTATCTCCTGGCCGGCGTGGCCATTTCGCCCCTGCTTGACCGCATTGGTTCAGACCCGGAAAGCGTGCAGCACTTCGCCGAGTTCGGCGTTGTCATGATGCTGTTCCTGATCGGGCTCGAGCTCCAGCCGCGGCTGTTGTGGCAGATGCGGACGCGCCTGTTCGGCCTCGGTGGGCTGCAAGTCCTCACCACGGCCGTGGCCTTCTGGTGCATCGGGCTTCTGCTGGGACTGGAATGGCGCGCCGCGGCAGCCCTCGGCTTGATCCTGGCCCTGTCCTCTACCGCGATCGTGCTGCAATCGCTTGGCGAACGTGGCTGGCTCAAATCGGAAGGCGGCCGGTCGGCCTTCTCGGTTCTGCTGTTCCAGGACATTGCCGTCATCCCGATGCTGGCCCTGCTGCCATTCCTCGCCATCTCCAATGTCGACGTGACGCCGGTCGAAGTCGTCGACCAGGCCATGGAAGCGGCCATGGAGGCGGCCGACAGCCCGTTTGCGACCCTGCCGGCCTGGGCCCAGGGCCTGGCCACGCTGGGCGCCGTCGCCGGCATCATTCTCGGCGGCCGTTATCTGACCCGTCCCGCGTTCCGCATCATTGCCCGCACCGGCCTCAACGAGTTGTTCTTTGCAGCGGCCTTGTTGATGGTGATTGCCATTGCCGTGCTGATGAGCTGGGTCGGGCTGTCGCCGGCACTGGGCACGTTCCTGGCCGGCGTGCTGCTGGCGGAGAGCGAATACCGGCACGAGCTTGTCAGTGACCTCGAGCCGTTCAAGGGGCTCTTGCTCGGCGTCTTCTTCATTACCGTCGGGGCCGGCATGCAGTTCTCGCTGCTGGTCGCCGAGCCCGCGGCCATTCTCGGCCTCACCGCCGTCCTGATCGGGATCAAGGCGCTGATCCTGCTGGGCTTGGCCTTCATGTTCAACTTGCGGGGGCGGGCCCGTTACCTGTTCACGTTCTCACTCGCCCAGAGCGGCGAGTTCGCCTTCGTCCTGCTGACCTTTGCCGAAGGCGTCCGGGTGGTGCCGGAAAGCATGGCGGCGATGGCCTCGCTTGTGGTGGCGCTGTCCATGATGGCGACACCGCTGATGATGATCTTCTTTGAAAAAGTCGTTGCCCCGCGCGTGGCGCGCACGGACGAACCCATGCGCGAAGATGACCAGATCGATCACGAGGCCCCGGTGATCATTGCCGGCATGGGGCGTTTCGGCCAGATCGTTCAGCGCCTGCTCTACATGGACGGGTACCGTCCCGTCGTGCTCGACAATTCTGCCCAGCACATCGACGGAATGCGCAAGTTCGGAATCCAGGTGTATTACGGCAACGCCCTGCGCCCGGGCTTGCTCGAAGCGGCCGGCATTGCCCGGGCCAAGCTTCTGGTCGTCGCCACCGACAGCCGGGAGCGCGGGCTCGAGCTCGTCCAGCATGTCAAGCAACGCTATCCCCACGTCACCATCATCGCCCGTGCCGCCAGCCGGGAGCACGTCTATCAATTGCGCGCCGCAGGGGTCGATTACGCCGTGCGCGAACTGTTCGGATCGTCGCTCGACGCAGGGCGGCTGGCGCTGGAAGTCCTCGGGGAATCCGCCGATATCGCCAAGCGCAAGGCGGACGCCTTTGCCCGTCATGATGAGGAAAGCCTGCACCAGCTCTTCGAGGTGTGGGATTCGGAAGTCAATGTATTCGACAACGAGGCCTATATCGAGAAGGCGCGCTCGCGCGTGGTGTCGCTGGCCGAGCTGATGGCGGGCGATGTCGGCGACCCCGATGACGTCGAACCGGACACGCCGACCCGAGACGAGGGCGAACGCTGAAGGTTTTCGGTTCCCCGTTCCGGCGAACCCCGTTAGCTTCGGACGGAAGAGGTTGATGATGACAGGCAAGCGGCTGTGTCGAGTGTTCGCGAGGCGTACCACGGCGTGGCTGGCGATGGTGCTGGCGGCTGGCGCGGCGGGGGCCGGGCTGGCCGATGACGAAGGTGACCTGGTCGCCGCAACCACTGACCCGGTGAGGGCCGGGCTGGCAGAAGCTGTTGCGGGCCCGTCAGATTACCCCGTCTGGTTCCCCGACCCCTCCTTATGGAATGACGATGCGCTGCGGGATCTGGCGCTGGCGCTTTCGGAAGCCGCCACGCACGGTCTGCCCGACATGACCGGAATCGCGGTCCGGCTCCACCATGAACGACTTGACCGCGAAGCCCGCGCTCGCCTGGCGACGCAGGCTTTCTACCTTTACGCCGGTTGGCTTGAGTTCGGCGTCCTTGATGGCCAAAGCATGCGTCCTCGCGAGCTGTCCGTTGACGAACAGGCGACCCTGGCCGCTCGCCTCGGTGGCGCCCTGAGGGGTGGTTCCATGCGCCAGGTGATTGCCGAGAGCATGCCGCGCGTCAGCGATTACGACGCCCTCCGCCGCGAGCTGGTTCGCATGCGAACCATGCCGCCGATCTGGCCGTTCGTGGAGCCCGGGCCGAGCCTTGGTCTGGGGGATTCCGGTGAGCGCGTCGATCAGGTGAGGGCCCGGCTGACCGCGACCGGTCTGCTGACGCCGGACTGGCGCGAAGGCGAACCATTCGATGTGCGTCTGGAGACCGCCGTGCGCAGATACCAGGGGCGGGCCAATCTCGATCCGAACGGGCGCGTGGACGCGGCCACACTGCGACAGCTCAATGTCGCGCCCGGGGATCGGCTCCGGCAATTGCGCGCCAATCTGGAGCAACGCCGCTGGCGTACCCGGCAGCTGGGAGAACGGCACATCTGGGTCAATTTGGCCGATTTCAGGCTGGAAGCCTGGGAAGATGGCGTGCTGGCGCGGGTTCACGAAGTGATGGTCGGCAAACAGGTCAGTTCGACGCCGGAGTTTTCCGACGAAATGGAATACCTGGTGCTCAATCCATGGTGGAACCTGCCGTCCGGACTGGCGCGGCCGCGCTTCCAGTCATTCCGGCGCAATCCGGGGCTGGCCGAGGCGCGGGGCTTCCGCATTTACAACAGCAGCGGTACGCCGGTGTCGATTTACGAGCTGGACTGGAGCCGGTGGGGCAATGGATGGCCCTACCGCCTGTCCCAACCGCCCGGCGAGGGCAATCCGATGGGCGAGGTCAAGTTCATGTTTCCCAATGCCCACAATATCTACATTCACGACACCATTGAGCGTGATCAGTTCTATCGCACCCGCCGAGACTTCTCGGCCGGATGCATCCGCGTCCAGAACCCGCTGGAGCTCGCCGAATGGGTTCTGTCGCGCGAAGCCGGGTGGAGCCGCGAGCGGATCGACGCCGTCGTCGCGGGCTCGTCCCCGACCGTGGTGCGGGTCGAGAGCCACATACCGGTCCACATCGCCTACTGGACAGTGGTCGCCGATGCCGCCGGCGAGGTGCGCTACCTGCACGACCTTTACCGTCGCGACCCGGCATTGCAGGACGCTCTATCGGCAGCCCTTGAAGCGGCCGACACTGCCGTCGCAGGCCTGCTGAATTCCGGCCCCGCGACGGTGGCGCTCGAGCGCCACTAGGCATTGCACAGCTGACGTCCACACCCGGTTCGGCTATACATGGCTGTTGTTTCGCAGGTCACACATTGCTGTGATCAGGAATGTGTAGCGAGGTCTTGATAGATCTGGATTTTTCGCTACTCACAGCGCTGTTCGCGAAAGCGAGTGTAGCGCAATTGCAACGGGCCTGAACTTTTGTTCGCTTGCTTCGTTTCCGGCAATATCGGTGTGGCGCTGCTTGAGTAATTGTAGTAAGGAAAAGAGTAGGAAGCGCCCGTGAAGGGTGATTCCTCGAGTTCGATATTCGATCGAAAGCGATCAATCACACCAAGGAGGCTAGCGCCTCCGGAGGGGGAATGATGAAAAAACGGCTTTTCACGGCGGCCGCCGTTGGGGCCTTTCTGGCAGCGGGTCCTGCGTTCGCTGACGAAGGCTGGTATGTGCGCGGTGCCATCGGCTACGGCGCTCCGGGTGACACGGATGTCTCCGGCGCTCTGAATGGTGAAATTCAGGGTGAGTCGAATTGGCGCGAAAGCGTATCCATCGGTTACGAGTGGATGGATGGACTGCGTGTCGAAGGTGAATTGGCTCACCGCTATTCGGATACCGGTGCGGTCGGCAACTTCGAGAACAGCCTCAGCGATTTCCAGATCTGGTCGCTGATGGCCAACGTCCTGTTCGATTTCAACCCGAACGGGACCTATCACCCCTATGTGGGTGCCGGTATCGGCATGGGTGAAGTCGGCGGTACGCTGGCTGGTTGGCGCGCTGGCACCATGCCGCCCGGCCCGACGCCTGCGGACTACTATCTCGTCCAGGACGACGACAACCCGTTCATGTGGCAGCTCATCGCCGGTGTCGGCTGGGAGCTGACCGAGCAGTGGACGCTGGACACCGAGTATCGTTACTTCTCTGCTGCCAGCACTGACTTCGGCGCCGTGAATGTTGACGCGCTCGCCGGCCACGAGGCCTGGATCGGCCTGCGGTATTCCTTTGCCGCTCCGCCGCCGCCTCCGCCTCCGCCGCCGCCGCCTCCGCCGCCTCCGCCGCCGCCTCCGCCTCCGCCGCCGCCTCCGCCGCCGGCCGAGTGCAACGACGTGGAGTTCCCGGTCTACTTCGAGTGGGATCGCTCGAACCTGACCGACCAGGCCCGCGCCGTTATCTCGCAGGCTGCCAACCAGAGCATGGGCGGTGGCTGTGACGTGGTTCGCGTCAACCTGGAAGGTCACGCTGACCGCTCCGGTCCGGCCAGCTACAATGTCGGCCTGTCCGAGCGTCGTGCTCGTGCGGTTCGGGACGAACTGGTTCGCCTCGGCGTTCCGGCCAGCTCGATCAGTGTCGAAGCCTTCGGCGAGAGCCGTCCGGCCGTCGAGACCCCGGACGGTGTTCGCGAGCCGCTCAACCGTCGGACTGTTGTCCTGATGGTTCGCGACTAGGCGATCCGGTCTTCGGACTAAAAGAGTGCGGCCTGGCATTTTGCCAGGCCGCATTTTTTTGCACGAATATTGCGCGGTTCTGGCCGTGCGGTGGCTGATCGGGCCACGAATTGCCCCGTGCTGAGGACGAGCTTGACCGCGCCGCGTGCCCGGTTCAAACCCGCCTGCAACATCCCGGCGCTTCGCCGGGCCAGAGCAGATCAAGGGTGCATCATGAGCAAGCCGGACAAACCGTATCGCAAGCGCAAGATTGGCGATCACGAACTCAGCCCAGAAACGCAGATGATGAGCTATGGCTACGATCCGACGCTGTCGGAAATGTCGGTCAAGCCTCCCATCTTCCTGACCTCCACCTTCGCCTTCAAGTCGGCCGAGGACGGTGCGGCCTTCTTCCGCGTCACGCTCGGCCAGGCCGAAGAAGGCGATCCGGAAGCCGCGGGCCTGATGTATACCCGCTTCAACAATCCCAACATGGAAGTCCTGGAAGACCGGCTGGCCCTGTTTGACGGGGCCGAGGAAGCGGCTGTCTTCTCGTCCGGCATGGGCGCGATCTCCACGACCCTGATGGCGCTGGCCCATTCCGGCTCGGTGATCCTGCAATCCACCCCGCTGTACGGCGGTACGGAAAGCCTGATCCGCAAATTCCTGCCCAATTACGGCATCGAATCGGTCGATTTCTTCGCCGGAGCGAAGGAAGACGAGATCCGCGAGGCTGTCGACGCGGCGATGGCCAAGGGCGAGGTTTCGGTCATCTATACCGAGACCCCGACCAACCCGACCAATGACCTGGTCGACCTGTCCGTGTGCGTGCGCATGGCCGATCTGATCGAGCAGAAGCAGGGCAAGCGGCCCAAGCTGGTCGTCGACAACACATTCCTCGGCCCGGTCGGCCAGCGCCCGATCGCGCTCGGTGCTGACGTCGTGGTCTACTCGCTGACCAAGTATATCGGCGGCCACTCGGACCTGATCGGCGGCTCGGCCTCGGGCTCATCGGAAGCGATGGCGCAGATTCGCGGCCTGCGCGGCTATCTCGGAACCAATCTCGACCCGCACACCTGCTGGATGCTGCTGCGTTCGCTGGAAACCGTGAAGCTTCGCATGGAAGCGGCCGCCACCGGCGCCCGCAAGGTCGCCGAATACCTGCGCGGTCATCCCAAGGTGAATCGCGTGCGTTATCTCGGCTTCCTCGAGAAGGGCACCCGCGATGGCGACGTGCTGGCGGCCCAGTCGACATCGGCCGGTTCGACCTTTGCCTTCGATCTCGCCGACGAGAAAGCGGCCTTCCGCATGCTCAACGCGTTGCAGGTGATGAAGCTGGCGGTCAGCCTCGGCGGCACGGAGACGCTGATCTGCCACCCCGGTTCGACGACCCACCGCGGTGTCGACCCGGAATTGCGCAAGCGCCAGGGTTTCTCCGACGGCCTGGTCCGGATCTCCGTCGGTATCGAGAATCCGGACGATCTGATCGCCGATCTCGAACAGGCACTCGCCAAGGTCTAGGGCCCGGACGAGCGACCGGCCCCGGGGTGACCTGCCCCCGGGGCTGGACCCTCCCGTTTAAACGGATATCACTAAGCCATGCAGGAAAAAATCGAACTCAATGCCGACGAGAAGTCGGTTCTCGACTGGATCGACAGTCGTCAGGACCACATGGTCGAAACGGTCAAGGCCTGGTCCCTGATCAATTCGGGCAGTCGCAATGCCGAGGGCCTGGAAGCCATGCGCGCCGAGATCGCCGCGGCATTTGCGGCGACCGGTGGCGAGATCTCCGCCGTCGAACTTCTGCCCACCACGGTCGTCGATCCGGACGGCACGGTGCGCGAGCAGGCCTTCACCCCGTCATTCCACTGTCGCATCCGTCCCCAGGCGCCGCTGCGCATTGTGATGACCGGCCACCACGACACGGTGTTTCCGCCGGGCAGCCATTTCCAGACCACCGAGCTCTGGGACGAGGATACCCTCAACGGACCCGGTGTCGCCGACATGAAGGGCGGCATCCTGGTCATGCTGCACGCCATTCTCGGCCTCGAGCGCTCGCCCTGGAAGGACGAGATCGGTATCGACGTGCTGATCAGTCCGGACGAGGAGATCGGCTCGCTCGGTTCCGGTCCGATCATCGCCGAGCTCGGCGCTGCCGCCGATATCGGCATGACCTACGAGCCGGCGCTGGCCGACGGCTCCCTGGCCGGGGCCCGCAAGGGATCGGGCAATTGGTCGCTCAAGATCGGCGGCAAGGCGGCTCATGCCGGGCGCGAGCACCATCTCGGCCGCAACGCCCTGGCTGCGGCCTGCGCCTTTGGAACCGGTCTCGACGAGCTCAATGGCAAGCGCGAAGGCGTGACCTTCAACCTGGCCCGCATTGATGGCGGCGGACCGCCCAATGTGGTGCCCGACAATGCCGTTGTTCGCTTCAATATCCGCGTGCAGACCGAGAATGACCGCACCTGGGTCGAGGCCGAGCTGGACCGCCTGGTCGACGAGCTCGGCGTGCGCGACGGCATCACTGCCGAGCTGCATGGCGGCTTCACGCGTCCGCCCAAGCCGATGTCTCCGGCCAATGCCCGCATGTTCGAGTGGACCAGGACCGCTGGCAGCATGCTGGGGCTCGACATCCGCTGGCAGGACACGGGTGGCGTTTGCGAGGGCAATAATCTGTGGGCCGCAGGCTGTCCCAATGTCGACACGCTCGGCGTGCGCGGCGCCGACATCCATTCCGATCGCGAGATCGTCAAGCTGTCCAGTTTTTCCGAGCGCGCCAAGCTCTCGGCACTCCTGCTGATGAAATTCGCCCAGGGCCAGTTCGACGCGCGCGAAGCGCGGGCGCTGGCGCGGGCCGACTGATATAGAAACACAAGATTGTTCGGGAGGAACAATGCTGATCGTTCGCGCGGCCAAACGGTCGGACCTCGACGCCCTTGTGCGTCTGTCGAAGGAAGCCGGAACCGGTTTCACATCCCTGGCCGTGCCGCCGGAAGCTCTGGAAGAGCGTCTGGACAAGTCGGCCCGGGCTTTTGAAAGCGATATCAACGGGCAGACAGAAGACACCTACCAGCTGATGCTGGAAGACAGCGAAACCGGTCGCATCATCGGCTGTTCCGCCGTCAAGGCCATGGTCGGTGCGTCCAAGCCCTATTGGGATTTCAAGATCCTGACCCTGGCCCAGCATTCCAAGGAGGCCGACCG
The DNA here is from genome assembly GCF_054482675.1 of Maricaulis sp. CAU 1757. NCBI lineage: Bacteria > Pseudomonadati > Pseudomonadota > Alphaproteobacteria > Maricaulales > Maricaulaceae > Maricaulis > Maricaulis sp. CAU 1757. The sequence continues at coordinate 19,236 of NZ_JBTLRI010000004.1, read as the reverse complement.
GCGCTTCGACATGGATGCGCTGCTGCTGGTCAATGATTTCGCCGGGGCGTCCGAAGTGGGCACATTGTTCGTGTCCGGCGAAGGGCGCGGCCGTGGGGCAGGGCGCCTGGTGGCCCAGTCACGCTATCTGTTGATCGCCGCCAACCGGGCCCGGTTTGGCGAGCGCGTGCTGGCCGAACTGCGCGGCGTGGTCAAGGAAGACGGCTCGTCGCCCTTCTATGATTATGTGTCGCGCCCCTTCTTCCGGATGGATTTCGATGAGGCCGACCGCCTGTCGGCTGCGACGGACAACCAGTTCATTCTCGATCTGGGACCGCAGCACCTGATCTATCTGGACTTGCTGCCGGAGTCGGTGCGCGAGGTGATCGGCAAGCCGCACAAGGACGGCGAGGGCGCCTATAACCTGCTCGAGTGGGAAGGTTTCCACTATGATCGCTACATCGACATCTTCGATGGCGGTCCGCTGGTCTCGACCTGGACGGAGAATATCCGGACCTTGCGCGAGAGCCGCGAAGTCACGGTCCGCGGCGGGTCTGCGGATGGCGGTGTCGACGGTATCCTGTCGACCGACCGCTTTGACGATTTCCGCACCACGCTCGTGCAGGCGCACGATGATGGTGACGTGATCGGTGTTTCCTATGAGGCCATGGCAGCCCTTGATCTCACGGATGGAGACAAGGCGCGGTTCTGGCGGCGACAGAGGTAGACAACATGCTTTTCATTGATGGCAAGTGGCGCGAAGGCGCCGGCGATACCTTCAAATCCCTCAACCCGGCGATCGATGCGGTCGTCTGGGAAGGCCGGGCCGCCAGTGCGGCCGATGTCGATGAGGCCTTTGCCGCAGCCCGCCGGGCCTTTCCGGCCTGGGGTCGCGCACCGCTGTCCGATCGGGTCAAGATCGTCGAGCGTTACAAGAAGGAACTCGAGGCGAGGAAGGAAGAGCTGGCGGAGCTGATCTCGCGCGAGACCGGCAAGCCGCGCTGGGAAGGCATGGCGGAAGCCGGGGCCATGATCGGCAAGATCGATATTTCCCTGGAAGCCTATGCCGACCGGACCGGCAGCAAGCAGGCCAAGACCGCCTTCGGCGAGGCCAACATGGCGCACAAGCCGCTCGGCGTGATGTTCGTGCTGGGTCCGTACAATTTCCCGGGTCACCTGCCTAACGGCCATATTGTCCCGGCGCTGATTGCCGGCAACACGATCGTGTTCAAGCCGTCGGAGATCACTCCGGGCGTGGGCGAGGCCATGGCCAAGGCCTGGCAGGCCGCCGGCCTGCCCGAGGGCGTTCTCAACCTGGTGCAGGGCGCGCGTGACACCGGCGCCGCGGCGCTGGAGCACGGCGAACTGGACGGTGTGCTTTTCACCGGGTCCTGGCCGACCGGCCAGTTCATCCACAAGGCCTTCGCCGGTCGACCCGGCATCCAGCTGGCCCTGGAGATGGGCGGCAACAACCCGCTCGTGGTCTGGGATGCCGAGGATGCCGAGGCGGCCGCCCGCATTGCCGTGCACTCCGCCTTCATCACGGCCGGCCAGCGGTGTTCCTGCGCCCGTCGCCTGATCGTGCCGGAAGGCGCCGCCGGCGATGCCGTGGTCGAAGCCATCGCCGATATGGCCGGGCGGCTGAGCATTGGCCGCTGGGACAGCGATCCGGAACCCTTCATCGGTCCGCTCGTGTCGGCCCAGGCGGCCAGCGGCGTGCTCTCGGCCCAGGACGAACTGATCAAGCGTGGCGCCAAGGTGATCCGCAAGGCCGAAGCGGTCAGCGATCTCGGCCCCGCCTTCATCCGGCCGGGCCTGGTGGATGTGACCGGCGTGGATGTGCCCGACGAGGAAATTTTCGGACCCTTCCTGCAGGTCATACGGGTGGGCTCCTTCGACGCGGCCATCGAGGCAGCGAATGACACCGCCTACGGGCTTTCCGCCGGCCTCGTATCCGATGATGAAGCGCTTTGGGACCGATTCTGGGTGGAAAGCCGCGCCGGCATCGTCAACTGGAACCGCCCGACCTGTGGCGCCGCGTCGAACATGCCGTTCGGCGGGCCGGGCCAGTCGGGCAATCTGCGTCCCAGTGCCTATTATGCAGCCGATTATTGCGCCTACCCGGTCGCCACCCAGGCGGCGCGCCGGCCGGAGCGCATGGCGGTGAAAGGAATGGACTGATCATGGCGGCGCGTGAGGCGAATTTCGACGGTCTGGTTGGCCCGACCCACAATTATGGCGGCCTGTCGGAAGGCAATCTGGCCAGTGCCCGTAATTCCGGGCTGGTATCGTCTCCGCGCCAGGCGGTGACCGAGGGGCTGAAAAAGATGAAGCGGCTGGCCGACCAGGGTCTGGTGCAGGGCCTGCTGCCGCCGCACGAGCGCCCCTATCTGCCGCTGCTGCGCCGGGCCGGGTTTGCCGGCACCGATGAGGCCGTCATCGAAGCCGCCTGGAAGCGCGCACCGGGTCTGCTGCGCAAGGCCTGCTCGGCTTCACCGATGTGGGCTGCCAATGCCGCCACGGTGTCGCCGTCCGCCGACACGGGTGACGGCCGGCTGCACTTCACGCCGGCCAATCTGTTGACCACGCTGCACCGCTCCATCGAGGGCGAGCAGACACGCCGCGCCCTGCAGTGGGCCTTCCCGGACGAGCAGCGTTTCGCGGTCCATGACGTGCTTCCCATGCAGCCGGACTTTGCCGACGAGGGCGCAGCCAATCATGTCCGGCTGTGTGCCGAGCAGGGCGGGGAGGGCGTCGAGATCTTTGTCTATGGCCGTTCCGCCGAAGAGGCCTGGAGCGGGGCCTTCCCGGCGCGCCAGACCCGCGAAGCCTGCGAGGCCGTGGCCCGCTCGCATGGTCTGGACCCCAAGCGCACCGTCTTCCTGCGCCAATCGCGCGCGGCCATCGAGGCGGGCGCCTTCCACAATGACGTGGTGTGTGTGGGGACCCGCACCACACTGTTTTTCCACGAGCTGGCCTTCGAGGACCGCGAGGGCGCCATCGCCGCCATCCGCAAGGCGGCAGAAGGCCTGTTTGAGCCGGACTTCGTCGAGGTTCCGCTCAGTGAAGTTCCGATCGGCGACGCCATCACCAGCTACATCTTCAATTCCCAGCTGCTCGAATGGCCGCAAGAGGATCGCCTGGTTCTCGTGGCCCCGGGCGAAACCCGCGAGACGCCGTCAACGGGCCGCTATTGCGAAGCCATGACGGCCGGAAACGGGCCGATCGGGCGGGTTGATTTCGTCGAGGTGCGACAGTCGATGCGCAATGGCGGCGGTCCGGCCTGCCTGCGCCTGCGCGTGGTCCTGACGGACGAGGAGCTGGCCGCTGTTCGCCCGACAGCGCTGATGACGGACACGCTTTACGAGACCCTGATGGGATGGGCCAATCGGCACTACCGCGAAGCCATGGAGCCGAACGATCTGGCAGACCCGGTCTTGTTAACCGAATCACGCACAGCATTGGACGAGCTGACGCAGCATCTCGGCCTGCCGGGGGATTTCTATCCGTTCCAGCGGGGTTGAAATTGCTTGGCGGGCCCCCGGATTGCCGTCCTGACGGTCGCGAGCTATGTCTCGCCGGGACGGTCGAGCCGCGGGAGGGCCATGTGACGCAAAGTGCCGAAGTCCCGGTCATCCTGGTCGATGACGACCCCGACGAGCATTTCCTGTTCGAGGCCGACCTCGAGGACGCGGGCATGGGGCTGCAGATGCACGCCTTCACGCAAACCGAACCTGCGCTGGCCCATCTGCAGCAACACCAGGGCGAGCCGGCGCTCGTGCTGACGGATCTGGGCCTCGCCGGATGTGACCCGGTGGCTTTCATAAGGCGGGCGAGCGAGCTGATAGGGGTTGGCGCGGTTGGCGTCTATTCAGGGGCGGAGAACCCGGAGATGGAAGCGCGCTGCCGTGCTGCCGGCGCCAGCTTCTACATCGTCAAGCCGGTTACTCGCGCTCGCCTGGAGGCTGTGGTTGCCGAGACACCGGGACTGGCCTCAACCACTGCGCCGGATGGGCGCACGCGCCTGGTCAGCGCAAGCTAGACCGAGAAGCCATTGCTTGCCCGCCTTGGCTATTCAAGGTCCATCGAAATGGCGCGGTCCGGGTCCAGCACGTAACCTTCAAGCCGGTAAAACCGATAGTCCGGCGCACGGCTCGTGCCGGAGCTTGGGTCCCATTGCGGCAGCGTGGTGGCGTAGTTGTCCTGGCGCGAAGGCGACCACCAGCTCCACAGCGCGAGCGTGCCCGCGGGTGCCGGCCGGTCAGGCGGGTAGATATAGCCGGCGCGGCCGACAAAGATGTAATCGGGCTCCCGGCGGTCACCCCGTTCACCGGCCCAGCGCGGGTCCGTGGTCAGGAAATTGTCGCCGCGCCCCGGGCTGTACCAGTGGAAGAGCGGGACCAGACCCGGTCCGGGCTGGGCGGCGGGATGAAAGACTTCGCCGATCTCGCCGACCCACACATAGCCGTCCCGCTGCTCGCCCGGGCACCCGGCCCACTGCGGATCGGAGGTGGAGAAATTGTCCCCTCGACCGGGGCTCCACCACAGGGCCAGCGGGGCAAATCCCCGATTGCCCGCCTGTCGGCTGCGCTTGAGACCGGTGCACAGCGATGTCCGGAGGTTCGCCTGCAGCCAGTCCCGCTGGGTCTGACCGGACGTGTTCGGCGGCGTGTCGAGCCAGGTCGGGATGAAGAAATCCTGGGGTCCTCGTGCACTGGAGCCGACCCACACCCCCGCCACGCCCTCGGCATTGTCATGGCTGGCCGCGAAGGTTAGGGCGGCGCCGGCGTCGCCCGCCCCGCCGACAGGGCCCATGCCGACGGGGTGGGTCGCGCACAGCAGCCCGGCCGCTGCGCTCTCGCACTCCATGACCGGCCGGTTCAAACGGGTGATGCGTCGCTGGGCGCTCCGGGCGCCGGCACCGAACATTCCAGCACCGGGTGCCAGGGGCACTTCGAACACGGGACTTTGCCAGCCGAGGTCGCGGGCGCGCGACTGGGCGGGGGTAAGGCGCTCGCCTGCGGCAGTGACCTGACGCCGTCTCTGGGCGGCCGCGCTGTCGTCCAGCGGGGACGGTCCCGGATAGGCGGCGATCGAGGCTGGCATTTCGGTGAGCACCCCGCGCGGACGGGCAATGTTCGGGGCTATCGGCTCGGCGAGGGCCAGCAAGGCCAGGTCTGTGACACCGGCCCTGTTGATGTGCGTCGCCTGAACGACGGCACGGGGATTGCGGACATCCCGGCCCAGTCTCACTTCGACCGGGTGGTCGGAGCGCAGGCCTGACCATTGTCCAACCGTCTGCGCCGCCCCGGGTCGGAACAAGCCGCAGGCCCGGTCGACGGTCAGAACCAGGTCGCTGCGGACCAGGATTCCCTGGCAGGCCCGGTTGCCGGACACGATGGCCACAGCCGCATTGGCTCTTGCATTGTCGAGATCGTCCCGGGGGGCGCCTTGCTGGTAGGGCGGAGCGTCCCAGCTGACAGCCGACCGGCGGTCAGGGTCGTAATCCGTATCGGGAGCGGTCGGCACCTGGGCCGTCGCCATGGCCGCCGTGACCATCGCCAGACCGCCGGCCAGCGCCGGCATCATGCACCACGCGCGATCCACATTGCTCTGGTTCATCCCGCTCCCCCATGCCAGGCGCCGCACTCGGTACGCGCACGTGCCACCATTGGTAGCGCGATTGCACCGCGTCACAAAATCCGCCTTCGCAAGGGTCGCGAGTCGACGCCTAGACCGGCTCGGCTTCGCGCGGCAGGCCGCCGGCCTGGGCATATTCCTGGGAGCCGCGCTGGTAGACCTTGTCCCCATCGGCAACATCGGACGCCTTGTAGCCCGGCAGTTTGGGCAGGCGCTCGTAGAGCGGTGCGAAATCCTGTGCCGTGGCTTCCATCAGCTCGTCATAACTGTCGATGACAAAATAGGTCTGCTGGAAATCGTCATAGCGGTAATCGGTCCGCATCACCCGTTCGAGGTCGAAATGGATGCGGTTGGGCGAGCGGGCTTCGAGGGCGAAGATCGATTCGGCCTTGGACGAGACAATGCCCGCGCCATAGATGCGCCGGCCTTCCGGCGTGTTGATGAGGCCGAACTCCACCGTGTACCAGTACAGCCGCGCCATGTAGTTGATGGCGTCGAACTCCAGCGAGCGCAGCCCGCCCTGTCCATAGGCCTGCATGTAGTCGGCGAACACCGGCTGGGCCAGCAGCGGCACATGGCCGAACACATCGTGGAAGATGTCCGGCTCGGGCAGGTAGTCGAGCTTCTCGCCATCGCGGATGAAGCGGCCGGACACGAAGCGCCGGTTGGCCAGGTGTTCGTAGAATTCGCGCTCGGGAATCAGGCCGGGCACTGTGACCACGGTCCAGCCGGTCAGTTTCTCCAGCTTCTCATTGACCCGGCGGAAGTCGGGAATGCCGCCTTCATTGAGGTTGAGCTGCTCGAGGCCGCGGAAATGCTCCGGCGCGGCGCGACCCTTGAGGACGCCCATCTGGCGCTCGTAGAGCGTGGTCCAGATGTCGTGTTCCTCGCGGCTGTAGCGCTCCCACTTCTGGTCGATTGTAAAGTCGGCGGCAGGTTCCTGCTCTGCCACCACCGGATCATTCACAGGCATGTTTCGAGCTCCCACGGGCCTCGCTGTCACACCCTGATTATAGGCATCTTCCCGGGCCGACCCAATGGGCAAATATGCCCGGCAGCAGGTCAGTGCAGCACCAAACGGCCGCCTTCCGGGCTGGAAGGCGGCCTGTGGCGCGTGGCTAGTTGGTGCACAGCACGTCGACGAGCGGGGCGCAATTGCCGGTGCAGGCCCGGTTGTCGGTGAGGTGCCAGGTCCGGGCCCGGCTGTACCGGTCGACGGCCCAGTGGCGCGCCTGGCGGAAGCCTTCGGCCTGGCACATCGCCTCGGCCGCCTCGGCTCCGCAGCGCCCGCCCCAGCCGGTCAGGCAGGAATCAACCGCATAGCCGTCGATTTCCGGCCGGCCGAAGAACAGCGCGTCGGCGCCGCGCACGCCGCCTTCGATGCCGCGGACGGGATAGGTCGGGCCGCCCCAGCTGCCGTCAATGCGGCGCATCGACGAGATGGCATTGCGCAGCCCGTGCCGGGTCAGGTCGGCGACCTCGCCCTCGATCTCGGCGCAGCGTCCGCCGAAATTGGCGTCTTCGCAGGCCAACCAGATCTCGCCCGGTGCCACGCTCAGGCTGTCAGCGCGGTCATTGAAGCTGCGGCTGTTCAGATTGCGCTCCTCGCCGCCGATCTCGAGGCGCTGGCCGGTGAAATTGACACCATCATAGAGATTGACGCCGCGCGTCGGACGCGAGCCGCCGCCATAGCCCGGCCGGTTGTCGAAATCCGGTTCCGCCGAGCTGATGCGTCCAGCCATGCCGCCGCCGATCTGGGCGATGTCACCACTGACCTCCATGCAGGCGCCGCCGAAATTGGCGTCGTCGCACAGGCGCCAGCTGCGCCGCCCGCTGTGGCGGACCGAGCGGGCCTGGTCGTTGAAGCTGATGCGCGAGAAATCGCTCGTCGATTCGCGCAGCGTCACCGAGCGACCGGTATAGTTGAAGCCGGAATACAGGGTGATCGATTCGCCGCCCCCCGCGCCGGCCGGAACCACCGGGCGCAGCGAGGTAATCTGGTCATTCATCCGCCCGAGCGATCTCTGGTCGGAGCCGTGCGTCTCGCAGGTGCCGTTGAAGCGGTCGTGCTGGCACACCTCCCATTCGCCCGAGACGATGCGGAACGACGAGGCCAGGTCGTTGAACCCGGCCCGCGTGAGATTGTCGACCGGCTCGCTGACACGGATCTGTCGGCCCTGGTAGTTGGCATGCTCGAACAGGATGATTTCCTGCGCCAGCGCGCTGCCGGCGCTCATGGCACCGGCCACCAGGGCCAGCGCTCCCGCCCATACTCGTCTCTTCATTGTCGATCTCCCTCTTTCCTGATCTTGGCCAGTCTGGCCCGGCGTCTGTGAACCGGCGCGGCGCTTCACATTCACCCGGCATTCATGGCCGGCTATTGCGGATTGGTATCTCCGGTATCCTCGTCCGCCGGCGGTGTCTCGGCCGGCTCGTCGCGCTGCGCCGGACCTCGGTTTCCGAGGATGGAGCGCAGGAAGTCGCTGGCGCGTTCGGTATCGGTCCGGCTGTCCGGCTCGCCCTCCGGACGCCGGCCCAGGCCGATGGCGTCCAGCACCGTGTCGCGCACGGCTTCTTCCGGTGTGCGACCGGCTTCGCCGCCGAGCCCGCTATTGAGCGCGCCGCGCACCAGCGCCTGGATCACGGCCTGGGTGTCGACGCCGATACGCGGCGCATTGATGGCGCCGGAGACCCGGATCGGCACGGTGATGCCGCGCAGGTCGGTGGCGCCGCCCTGGCCCTGCAGGCTGGCCACGGCGCGCGGCTGCAGCCGGTAGTCCATACTCTGTTGCGGCAGGTCGATCTGGCCCGATCCGGTGACCCGCAGCAGCGGGCTGAGCATGAGCAGGTCGTCATTGCTGATAACGCCGTTGCGGATGGCCAGGCTGGCCCCCAGCGAGGAGAAATCCGTCTGGCTGTCGGCCCCGGACTCGACCGGTTCGGCGGTATCGGTCTCGCCCGCCGGCGTGCCGCCCGGAAGGCGCAGCCCCGGCGCAATGGTCTGCGGCAGGCCGGTCGCCTGCAGCACGCCGCCGACATTGCGGATGGTTTCGGCGATATTGAGCCCGATCAGTGCGCCGTCCGCCACATCGAGGCGACCGCGCCCGTCCAGCCCCTGCATCAGCGCGCGCTGGCTGTTGCCCTCGGTGCTGACATCGAGCTCGAGCCGTCCGGTGCCGGCCAGCCGGTCCAGATCGGCCGCCGCGACTAGGAAGCGCCGCGTGTCCAGTCCGTCGAGCCGGGCATTGAGCGAGAAGCTCGGCATGGCGGTGCGGGCATTGGCGACCAGGCGCGCCTGGCCTTCACCATCATACAGGGCAAAGCGGTCGAGATCGGCGAGCAGGCGCCGGTCGCTGAGCTGCACGTCCAAGGCGACATCGCCGAATTCGAGGTCGCGATAGGTCAGCGTGGTGACGGCCAGCTCAAGATCGGCGTCGAGCAGGCCCATGAAGTCCATGTTCAGCGGGCTATCACTCCAGGGCTCCAGCCCGGGGCGGGCCGAGCCCGCCGCCTCGGCCGGCAGGAAGGGATCGAGGTCGAGCCGGTCCATGGCCAGCGTTCCGGACACCGCCGGCCGGGCGCCTCCGGTCGCCAGGCCCAGCGCGCCGCGCGCCGCGAGCTCATCCAGGGTCAGGCGCGCATTGTCCAGCTGCAGGCGTCCCGGCTGCCCGCTCAGGACACCGCTGGCGCTGAACCGGTCGACTGGCAGCGGCTCGGCCGGCGGGGTGCCGGCAAACCGGGCGAGGGCGGTGAGCGATGCTATGTCCGCCTCGATGTCACCGGCATAGCGGATATCGGCGCTCTCGAGGACGTGGCCGTCAAAGCGCGCCTGCGCCAGGTCTCCCTCGAAATCCACGCGGACCGCGGTTTCGCGACCCTCGAAGAAGTCGCGCAGCGAGCCGATCCGGGCGGCGAAGGCCAGCGCTTCGCCATTGGCGGTGACGCCGCCCTCGATGGCGGCTTCCTCGTCGAGCCCGGGCAGGTTGATCACCAGGTCGAGCCCGTCCAGCGTGTCGGTGCCGCTGGCATCGGTGAACCGCACCTGGCCGTCGACGATGCGCAGATCGGCGAAACGCGCATCGATCGGCAGGGCGCCCGGCTGGCGCCGGAAACCGCCATCGGAATCGGCTGCCGGGGCAGGGCCTTCGCCATCCGGCCGGAAGGTCCAGTTATTGCCGTCCCGGCGTTGCTCCAGCGCGATCACCGGTTCCACCAGGATGAATTCGTGGATGTCGATCTCGCGGTCGAGGATGGCACCGAGACCGGTGACCACGCGCATTTCCGCCATTCTTGCCAGCGGCGTCTCGCCATACCCGGTCGCATTGGCGATGGTCACGTCGCGGGCCGTGAACTCGACGCGCGGCACGAGGCGGAAGCTGAGCGGACCGTCAAGCTCGACATCGCGGTGCAGCACGCCTTCGGCGGCGGCTTCCAGGCGGTCGCGATAGAGACTGTCCGGCACCCATTGCGGGGCCCAGACCAGGATGCCGGCAAGGCCGGCCACAACCAGCAAGACGATCAGTAGAAAGCGGAACATGACGGTTGGACTCTCCTGCAGGCGCGGAACTCGACCGACATACTTGTCGTTAACGACTTGGGAGTCGAGAATGATCCCGTCCTGCGCTAGACTTTTCCGACCCGTTTTTAAGGAGATACGCCATGTCAGCCCCAACGGTCACCCCGCTGATGCGTCGCCGTGAACTGATCATGGGCCTGGCCGCCGGCACGGCGCTGCCGCTGCTGGGCGGCTGCGCCCAGAACGACGCGCTCGGGCGCAGCCAGCTGATGCTGATTTCCGACCAGCAATTGATGCAGCTCTCCGACCAGGCCTGGCGCGACAGCTTGCGCCAGGAGCGGGTATTGCGCGATCCGTCCTATACGCGCCGCCTCGAGCGCGTCGGCGCGCGCGTGGTCGGCGCCAGCGGCCAGACCGACCGCGACTGGGAATTCGTGGTGTTCGACGATGACACGGTCAACGCCTTCGTCCTGCCCAATGGCAAGGTCGGCTTCTACAAGGGCATTCTCGACATCATGGAAACCGACGACCACATCGCCACGGTGATGGGTCACGAGGTCGGCCATGTCGCTGCCCGTCACTCCGCCGAACGGGCCAGCCAGCAGATGGCGGCGCAGCTCGGCCTCGGCCTGGTGTCCTCGGCGCTGGGCAGCCGCAATATCCAGTATGACCGCCAGATCGCCGCTGCCCTCGGCATGGGCGTCACTCTCGGCGTCATCCTGCCCTATTCGCGCGAGCACGAGTACGAGGCCGACCGGCTCGGCGTCGACTACATGGCCGGGGCCGGTTACGAGGCCCGCCAAGCTCTGGATTTCTGGGTCGCCATGGAGGCCATGAGCCAGGGCCACACGGCGGAATTCATGTCCACCCATCCGTCCAATGACAGCCGCATCGCCGCCATGCGGCAATACATCAGCGCCCGCGGCCTGGGCTGAGCGGACAGGGCGTGCAGCGCCCCCGGGAGGGTCGCGCGCCGTGCCTCGCGGCACGTGTGCAAATCGCCTGACAATGCGGTTGCCTAACCCCGCCCCCGGCGCTAGTTTCCGCCGCCTCAAGCCCCGCACGTCCGGGGCCGCGAGACGCGTGCCGCCTTAGCTCAGTTGGTTAGAGCGCTAGATTGTGGATCTAGAGGTCTCTGGTTCGATTCCAGAAGGCGGTACCATTTCCCCGACCGGTCCCGGCGTCGCTGTTCCCGCACATTATGTCGCATCCCTCGCCGCGGCCGCCGGCTTGCCCACCCCGTTGTCCGGTCTAGCTCTCCCGATACACAGTCTGGAGGCCGCACATGGCGCGTCAGGGCAGGGATGAGAACGGCTTGGCGGTGCCGCGGGGTCGTTTCGGCCGCGCGGCGCGGCTGGGCGCGGTGGCATCCGGGATCGGGCTCGGTGTGCTCGGCAGCGGCGTGAAGGCGGCGGTGGCCGGCAAGACTGCCGATCTGCGGGCCCTGGCGCTGACCCCGGACAATGCCCTCAAGCTGACCCGCGAGCTGTCGCGCATGCGCGGTGCGGCGATGAAGCTGGGCCAGCTGATCTCCATGGATGCCGGTGATCTCCTGCCGCCGGAGTTCGCCGCCATATTCGCCCGACTGCGCGCCGATGCCCATCCGATGCCGCCGCGCCAGCTGCGCAGCGTGCTCGACGCCGCCTGGGGCCAGGGCTGGTACGGGCGATTTGCCCGCTTCGACGTGCGCCCGCTGGCCGCCGCCTCGATTGGCCAGGTCCACCGCGCCCGTACGCCGGACGGGCGGGATCTCGCCATCAAGGTCCAGTTCCCCGGCGTGCGCGACAGTATCGACAGCGATGTCGACAATGTCGGCACCCTGCTTCGCCTGTCCGCTCTCATGCCGCCGGGTTTTGATTTGCGCAGCCTGTTGACCGAGGCCAAGCAGCAGCTGCACGCGGAGGCCGATTATCTTGCCGAGGCGCGGGCGCTCGACGACTTCAACGCCCTGCTCGGCGATGCGCCGGCCTTTCGCCTGCCGACCGTCGACCGCCTGCGCACTACGGCCGATGTCCTGGCCATGGACTTCTTGTCATCGGTGCCGCTGGAAAGCCTCGAAAACGCTCCCGCCGCGCTGCGCGACCGAACCGTCACTCGTCTGTTCGAGCTTTTGTTCCGGGAAGTCTTCGAGTTCGGCCGCATGCAATCCGATCCCAATCTGGCCAATTACCGGTTCGACCCGGAGGGCGAGCGTCTCGTCCTGCTCGACTTCGGAGCCGTGCGCCCGATACCGCCCCGCCTTGCCGACGGATACCGCGCCCTGCTGCGGGCGGGCGCGACAGGCGATCTGGCCGGCCTGCGCGATGCGGCCGAACAGATCGGATACATCAATACCGACACGCCGGCCCGGCAGGTCGACCTTCTCGTCCCCGCCCTCAACGCTGCCTGCGAACCGTTGCGCGCGCCGGATGGTTTCGACTTCGCCACCTCGGACCTCGTGGCGCGGCTGCGCGACCAGGGCATGGAGCTGGGACTGCAGGCCGGCTATCGTGAAGTGCCGCCGATCGACGTGCTCTACCTGCACCGCAAGTTCGGCGGTCTGTATCTGCTGGCTCGCCGCTTGGGGGCGCGCGTCGACATCCGCGCGCTGGCACGGCGTCACCTGCAGATCGGCTAGCATGCGACGGTGCGCGAGCGCCTACCGGCTCTCGCCGGCCTGTTCCGCACGCAATTTTGCCTGCGCGCGTTCTTCCACCAGCAGTCGGGCTGTCTCGATGTCCTCGACCTGTTCAATGGTGTCGATGTAGCAGCGCTGGTCGTGCGGACCGTCAGCCACGGTGACGTATTCCATGTGGGGCGAGTGCAGCGTGGTGGTGGCCGGGAAGGACAGGCCGACCCGGACGCCGTGATTGAGCCCGAAGCAGGACCGGCGCAGGGTGACCAGGTAATGCCGGCTGGCGCCGCCATTGAGCACCAGGTGTTCACGGTCCAGCACGTTGTAACCATTGACATTGACCAGCCGGATCGATTGCGCCGCCGCCGGCGCGGCGAGGGTGAGGCCGGCGGCCAGGCAGGTGGCGGCCGCGGCGATAGCTGTCAGATGACGGGGCATGGCAGGCTCCTCGATGGAATGTCCCTCGCGCCTCAGGATGCGAAGCCGCCGCAGACAGGTCAAGTTAACCCTGCGTGAGCTTTTTCCCCGCTTGCGGGGAGGGGGTGACAGGCGCGGGCCTGTCGAAAACGGGAGCTCCGTCCCCTCGTGGCCTGTCGGTCGCGCCCCCTTCGACCCGCCTGCGGCGACCCACTTCCCCCGCTGGCGCGGGGGCAGAAGCGATGAGTCACACGCGGCCCCACAGCACCCCTTCTCCCCGACCGGGGAGAAGGTCCCCGAAGGGGGGGTGAGGGGCGCGCCGCGGCAGCGGCGCCAAGTAAGAGTCCTTGGTGGGCCGCTGGCGCGGCCGCCCCTCACCCTGAGCCTCTCCCCGGTCCATACACTCCCCCGGGAGAGGGAGGAGGGCCTGCCCCGCCATAGCCCGGCGACAGCCGGGCGGCGGCGGGTCATGAAATTTTTTTCTCCGCACTTTTCGCGACCGTCCGTGGCGGTTTCCTCAATGAAATCAGAGGACGTCACTTTTTTCCGCCCGTTTTCATCCCCACCCCCTCTGGCCCATGGGACACTTCCCCCGGCTTCACGGCACGGGAGGCGCAGGCCTGGTCATCTGTGGTCGTGGAGCGGGCGGAGCCCGTCCGGGTGCCGGCTGTGACCAGTCGGAACGCTGGCGGGGCTACCGGGAGGTCGCGGCGACACTAATCATGGATCGTCGCTACCGACCGGTCTGGAATCCGGTGCCGCGAGGCCTGGCCCAAATCTCCGCGAACGGGGTGGCGTGATGAACCCTTGTTTAGAAATTTCGGCAGGTTCGTCCCGCCGCCCCGTTCCCTCCCGTATCGCCAGGCGATGGCCGCCATGGCGGATTTGCTGCTGGAGAAAAGGAGACCCGTCTTTCCGATCGGCGACGCCGCAGCGTCGGGATCATCCATTGATCGCATGTCAGCCAGCGGGCCTCGGACGGTCCATTGTGTCAAGGGCGCGCAGCGCCGCTACGCGGTTGAAACCCTTGACACAATGGACCGTCCGAGGCGAACTCTCGGCGAGCGATGAATGGGGGAGTGCGGGCGCGATGGCCCGCTCTTTCGACGAAACGGCCGGCGCCACAGCCTTTCTTCCCCGCCTCGCGGGAAGGGGGACCCACGAAGTGGGGGAGGGGTTGCCGGGCGCGAGCCCGGCAAGGACGTCACTCCGCCTCGTTCCGCATTCCCCTGCCCAAAAAAAGAAAAGCCCCGGTGCGGCACAACACGCCGGCACCAGGGCTCCCTCTCCCCCCGGAGAGTGCAGGGTCTACCCGCCGTGCGGGTTGACGGTCTGGAAAGTCGCCGAATTGCCGATCGCGGTGGCGGTACCGGACAGCAGGCCGCTCTCTGTCCGGCCGGTGACGAAGGACGACACGCTGGCCGAGTTAAGCTGGTTCATGTCACCATAATTGGTCACCGGGCAATCGGCACAGACATAGCTGGTCGCCGCATTGCCGAAGGCGGTGGCCGAGACCAGGGCCGAGCCGCTAGCCCCGCCGTCAAAGCTCGAGCGCGCGATGACAGCGCCCGCATTGGTCTGGTCGAGGCCCATGAAGGCGTCCGAGCCGATATTGGACAGGATGGCCGAATTGCCGACGCCTTCCGCCGAGGCGCTGACCAGGTCGATATCGAAATTGCCGATCTCGGCCTCGGTTTCCGCCGTCACGGTGCCGTTATTGTCCTGTTCGCCCTGGATGCGGGCATAGCCGTTCTCGTTCTGCATCCATACCGAATTGCCGTTGGCCGAGGCGATCAGCTGGGTCGACACGGCGCCGCCGCCGGCCTCGGTGCGGGCCCGTCCGGTGACATCGCCGCGATTGTCCTGGTCGACATCCACGGTTTGCGAGGGTCCGAGATAATAGCCTTCGACCTGGGCGGAATTGCCGTTTGCGGCGCCCAGTATGGTGGCCGCATTGCCGAGCCCGCCGGTCGGCGCCAGCACATAGCCGTCCGCCGTCACCTCGGCTCCGGAATCCTGCCGCAGGGTGTGCCGGCTGTCGGACCCGTAACTGGTCGACTGGTAGGCATTGGCCGCCGCCGTCGCCGAAGTGACCGAGGTCATGGCATAGGAGGAGATGTCGAGTTGGGCTTGCGCGCTCACCGTCGAGCCGTCCAGGGCGCTCTGGCTGACCGTCGCATCCATGCCGTTGTCGTGAATGGCCGTGACGGCATTGCCGGTCGCGGAGGCCGTGGTCAGGGCCGTGGCGTCAACTTCATTCACACGGGTATGGGCGCGGCTCGAGACATTGCCGGAAAACACCTGGTCGGAGGCCAGGTCGTGGCGTTCGACGACATCGACGGTCAGCGCATTGGCACTGGCAATACCGGTCATCGTCGCCGTGTGCGCCGTGTCCGCCTCACCCTCGGCGACCACGCTGATCGCCGCGTCGAGATTGATCTGGCCGTTCAGGATCTCATTCGTATCGTCCGCGAAGGTGGGTGCGGACATACTGGTCGCGATGCTGATGGCCGCGATCGACGCTGACACGAGCTTGCACATTGGAGGTCTCCCGGGAGCCATATGGCGTGGCGGCATCGATGCCGCCGGTGATGTTGGAGGTGATGCCGCCACCGATCGGATCGGCATATTCGCAGGCCACGGTCGGGTCGACGCCGTACAGGGTGGCCGACACTTCCAGCACGGCGCGCTCGATCACCGAGCGCACGGCCAGCTGGACCGGCTCGAGCGAGCGGCCACCGGCCGACACGTCGACCACGGCATCGCCGAAGAAGGCGAATACGCCGGCGGAAATCTCGCGGCCGATAATCTGCTTCTGGTAGGAGATGACATCGACCGTCTCCATGGTGCGCGTATCATTGAGGCGCAGGTCGAGGCCGATATTCATCACCCAGGACCGGCGGTTGAACAGGCCGGTCGGGTCGCTGTCGATGCGGTCGCCGCCCATCACGTCGACGCCGTTGGAGCGGATGTTGTAGTTGAGCTCGGTGATGCCGCCGACCAGGTGGAAGTCCGAGCCGGGCAGGGAAGCCGCATGGATCTGGCGCTGGCTGCCGTCACCGTCGCGGATCAGCGAGTTGTTGGCATAGCGCAATTCCAGTTCCGACACCGAGGTGTCGAAGCGCTCGACCAGGCGGATGCCGGCCTTGGAAAACGCCGAGATGGCCATCAGGGAGGCGCCCTGGGTAACCGCCGCGCCGCCTTCCAGCGAAGCCCGGCCGGTATAGTCGGTGAGCCGGCCGACGGCGATGCGCGGCGAGCGCAGATCGTTCATGCGGGCGTATTCCGCCAGGCAGACGAGCGCCTCCGAATACGGCGTCGGATTGGCGGTCACCGGAGCGCCGCCGATCGGCGTCGCGTACAGGCCGTCCGAACCGCCGGCATTGTTGGTGCTGGCACAACCGGTCAGGGCGAGGGCACCGGCGACCGAGGCGAGGAGGATCTTAGTCTTGGTCATTTGCTGTACTCACATTGCCGTTGGCATTGGCGCTGGCGTTGATGTCGCCATTATTGGTCTGGGTCGAATTGACGATCACCGTGTTGTAGCGCCCGGTGACATTGACGTTCAGCTGGTTGCCGATGGCGGTGGCATTCGAGCCGACCCCGCCGCCGCCGAACAGGCCGGTCTGGGTCGACACGCCGACACCGGTCTGGATGATACCGTCGATGATGACCCGGTTGCCGGCCTGCGAGCGCGACGCCGCACCGGCACTCGCGCTGGCTCCCGACCAGGCCTTGTTCTCCTGGCCCGGGGCCACGCCATAGGGGCGTTCCCACTGGGCCGGGGTGGACACGGACTGGCCGAGGGCGCCGCCGGCGCTCGCCGCTGTCAGCGCGGTCAGTGCCGTGAAGGCGATGGGAAGCTTGCGCATTGTCATCTCTTCGTGTCCCTTGTCCGATCTGTTGTCCGGCCCCTGTCGTGCAACCGGCATGCCAAAGGGGGAAGGGTGCGGATTGTCTTCCCCTGCTGGGGGAAAACGCGAGGGAAGCGGTTGCAGGCAAACGCTTGGGCCAGCATGGGGCAGGGGAGTGCCAGATGAGTGTGCCGGAGCGGGACGCCCGCATTTCACCGCCAGTATTCAATGCCATGCCGCCCGCCGTCCTGCTCCTCGCGGGGCTGGTCGCCGGGGCCGGCCTGCTGGCCGCGCTGGTGCCCTCCTTCGAGGCAGGCTTGCGCGCTGCCAGTGTGGTCGTCGCGGTGCCCGACGGCATGGCCCGCCCGGTGCAGCCCCTCGGACCGCTGGCGCCCTTCTTCCTTCACGTGCTCGTGCATTTCGGCGGGCTGCACATCGCCATGAACCTGGCCGTGCTGATCGGCGCCGGCCGACCGGTTGGGGCCGCCTTCGGTTGCGGTCCCGCCGGCAGCGCGGCCTTCCTGGTCTTCTTCCTCGCCGCGTCCGCCCTCGGAGGTCTGGCCCAGATCATGGTGCCGGTGAGCGAGCCGACCCTGATGGGCGGCGCCTCCTCAGGCGTTTCCGGATTGCTGGCGGCGGCCGGCTGGGTGACTGGCGGCTGGCGCGGCATGGCCCGCCTGGCGCTGCCGTGGATCGCGCTCAACCTGCTGATCGCCCTGACCGGCTATGTCTTGCCGATTCCGGTCGGCTGGGCGGCCCATATCGGCGGCACGCTGGCCGGGGTGGTGCTGACGCCGGTCTTCCTTGTCGGACTGGGCCGATACCGGGGCCGCCCCCCGCTTTAGGCGCTGGGCGCGACCGCGCCGCCGCGCCGTGCTATGCTGATCCGGTTCGGGGCCGAGCATGAGGAGGCAGGCGATGAATGTTGAGACAATCTTGCGGCAAAAGGGCCGGGATGTGGTGTGCATCAACGAGGATGCCAGCCTTGGCGACGCGGTGCGGCTGCTCGATGCCCATGGCATCGGCGCCCTGGTGATCCGCGACGGACAGGACCGGGAGGTCGGCGTGCTGGCCGAGCGCGATATCCTGCGTGAGCTCGCCCTCGGCGGCGCCGGTGTGCTCGAGCGCCCGGTGTCCCAGGTGCCGGCCCGGGCCTTTGTCACCGCCGGGCGCGATACCGGCCTCGACGATCTCATGGTGCTGATGACCGAGCGCCGGGTGCGCCAGGTCCCCATCCTCGAGGATGGCAACATGGTCGGCCTGGTATCCATCGGCGATGTGGTCAAGGCCAAGATCGCCGACATGGAGGCCGAGACGGCGGCGCTGCAGGCCTATATCAGCTCCTGAGACCTGCCCCCACGGGCACCGGCAAGGCGGCGCTGCAGAGCGCTGCAGCAATTTGTGCAGGGCGGGGTTGCGCCGCTCAGGCGATCCTGTAGAACCCCGCTCACACCGGCGCTGCCGCAGCGGATTTTCCTTGCGATGTCGCGCCGGTCCTATATCATGCGAGGTCTTGTCACCGTTTCAGGGTCAGGCCGGTTCGTCCGAAAGGTGGGCCGGAAAGTCGATTTTTTGCCAGTTACTGATTGGCACCAAGGCGACTGCAGATGATCTGGAAAAGGTGATTGACCTAGCGAACTGGGCGGCTTAAACCCCGCCCTCCCTTGGAGAGGGGCGCCGGTGACGGGGTCTGGGTTTCGAGGGGGAAGGCGACGGTCTTCCGGAATTTTCATCGGCTGCTTCGGCGCTGCAGAAAAGACTGGGAGACGCGGTTGACTTCAAAATCGGGTGGCTCTAGATAGCGCCTCCCGCCGCAACGGGGTCTTCGGACATCGGCGCGGCACGGACTGTCCGGCGGCCCTGGTCGTCAGTTGTTCGGCTCTTTGACATTGTTGGTTTGGAAAGAGAAACGCAGGCGGCGGTGTTCTGCGGTGGGTCAGACCACCATGGATACCGATACGCTGAAGCGTTTTTCTACGACGATTGAGTGTCGTTTCGGGCTTGCCCGAGGCGATGCCACAATCCCGTTGAACTTTGATAATGCCAAGCGCGTCGGGATCGAACCTCAACCTGAGAGTTTGATTCTGGCTCAGAACGAACGCTGGCGGCAGGCTTAACACATGCAAGTCGAGCGCCCTGCTTGCAGGGAGCGGCAGACGGGTGAGTAACGCGTGGGAACGTACCTTTCGGTTTGGAATAGCCCCGGGAAACTGGGT
>NZ_JBTLRI010000003.1:313104-413024 GCF_054482675.1 Maricaulis sp. CAU 1757 | reverse complement strand
ACGGGAGGGAACGGGGCGGCGGGACGAACCTGCCGAAATTTCTAAACAAGGGTCCATCACGCCACCCCGTTCGCGGAGATTTGGGCCAGGCCTCGCGGCACCGGATTCCAGACCGGTCGGTAGCGGCGATCCATGATTAGTGTCGCCGCGACCTTCCGGTAGCCCCGCCAGCGTTCCGGCCGGTCAGACCGGCACCCGGACGGGCTCCGCCCGCTCCACGACCACAGATGACCAGGCCTGTGCCTCCCGTGCCGTGAAGCCGGGGGGAGTGTCCCATGGGCCGGAGGGGGTGGGGATGAAAACGGGCGGAAAAAAGTGACGCCCTATGATTTCATTGAGGAAACTGCCACGGACGGTCGCGAAAAGTGCGGAGATAAAAATTTTATGACCGCGGATCGCTCCCCCGCGAGCGGGGGAGCTGGCGGCGCCAGCCCGCCTGAGGGGGGCGTGTGGGGCCGTGACTTACCCCCTCCGCCATCCCCCGGCACAAGGCCGGGGTCGGCACCTCCCCGGCTTCGCGGGTCCCCCTCCCCGCCGGGCGAGGAGGAAAGGGGCCAGACGCGTCCAGCACCGGGATTCACCCGCTCCGTCTCGCCGCCAAGGCGGCGATCCACCTCCCCCATCAAGGGGGAGGACCTCGGTGGTGCCGCCTGAAGCGCATCGCTTTCTTCCCCGGTTGCGGGGAAGTGGGCCGGCGCGAAGCGACGGGTCGAAGGGGTCGCGGCCGGGAAGCCGCGAGGGCACAGAGCTCCCGGCTTCGACAGGCTGGCACCAGTCGACCCCTCCCCCGCTTCGCGGGTCCCCCTCCCCGCCGAGGCGGGGAGGAATATTCGCGCTGTTTCAGCTTGGAATGGCTGGAGGGACCGGATGGGCTTCGGCCCGGTCGCGGATGATGTGCAGGATATTGCGCTGGATGTCCCCGAGGAATAGTTCACCCCACAGCGCGCTGTAATGGTTGACCGGGCTGGTGGCTATATAGCGGGTGTTGAGGATCAGGCGGCTGCGACCGTCCGGGAGCGGTTCGATTTCGTAGCCTCCGGATTCAATTGACAGATATTGGCTGCGCGGGCCGATGTGCGCGTCAGTGTGTTCGGCAAGCGAGTTGTCGGGGAAACGGAAGCGCCAAGCCAGATACTGCGCGGGAACCCAAGTGGAAACGACTTCCTCAAACCGGATGTCATCGCCCCAGCGGGCCTCGCGAACAGCCCCGACGCCCTCGCCGGAAATGACCGCCGAGCGGGGCCGCGGAATGCGCAGCCACTCCTGGGCCACATTCCACACGCCTTCGTCTTCCGAAAGATCATCGAGCTTCAGCAAGTGGGGCCAGATTTCGCTCGGCGCCGCATTGATTTCGATGGCGCGGCGGACCTCGAAAGTCTGGGACGGGGATGGAAGACCCGGGTCCAGAAACAGGGCAAGAACAGGAAGCGCCAGCAGGCCAAGGCAGTTGCGCGCGACCCGGTTGCGAAACCGCTCATGCAGGAGCCAGACAGCAAAACTCCCGGCCCAGGCGCTAAAGACCCAAAGCGGGGCGAGCATGACCATGCAGATCAATCCCTCCGCCATCAGACAGCCGACCAGAAACAGGACGGCGAGAACGGCGAGAGCGCCTGCCAGCAGGCCTGGAAAGGCTGTCTTCTTTCCGCTCGGATCCAATGCGAAGCCGATCAGCGCACCCAGGCTGAAAGGCAGGCAAATCAGCATGGCGTATCCCACGGCCATCCCCTCGACGACGGGGTCGTCCGGCACGCGCTGGTTCGCGAGAGCGTAGAACGCGGCGCCAAAGGCGACCAGACCGGCCAGCAGGATCAGCAAGCGCGCCGCGACCCACAATGATGCCGAGCGTGATGGTCCCGCCATTGCCCCGTCTCCCGCCTCTACCGCCGTCCGAAGAGGCGTTCGATGTCCGCCAGCTTGAGCTCCACATAGGTCGGGCGGCCGTGATTGCACTGGCCGGAATGGGGCGTCGCTTCCATTTCGCGCAGGAGGGCGTTCATTTCCTCGCCGGTGAGGCGGCGGCCGGAGCGGACCGAGCCGTGGCAGGCCATGGTGCCGACGACGTGTTCGAGCTTTTCCTTGAGCGAGAGGGCCTGCTCGTACTCGGCGAAATCATCAGCGAGGTCGCGGATCAGGCCCTGCACATCGAGCTTCTTCAGCAGGGCCGGGGTTTCGCTGACGGCGATGGCGCCGGCGCCGAAGGGTTCGACCACGAGGCCGAGCTCGGCGAGTTCATCGGCGCGGTCGAGCACGCGGCGCGCCTCCGCCTCGTCGAGGTCGACGATTTCCGGGACCAGGAGGCGTTGCCGCTGCACCCCGGCCTCGGCGATCATGGCCTTCATGCGCTCGTAGACGAGGCGTTCATGGGCGGCGTGCTGATCGACGATGACGATGCCGTCGGCGGTCTGGGCGACGACATAGGTCTCGTGCAGCTGGGCCCGGGCCACGCCAAGCGGCCAGTCCGGCGGCGGCGCGGACGGCGTCGCGGATTGACCGTCTGCACCCGGCTCCGGCAAGGGCCCGGCATAGTCGCTGTCCGGCTCCGCCCGGGCGGACATGCCGGGATTGAAGACCGGGTCCTGCTGCGGCGCAGCGGACGGCGGGACGCGGCCCCAGCCGGCGAGCTGGCCGGCGGTGGAGTGGTAGGGCATGGCCCCACCCTCGCCCATGCCTTCCGGACGGGCCCGACCGAGGGCAAAGCCGGCGACGGTGGTCGAGGCGCGGTGGCCAGCAGCGGCCAGGGCATGGCGCAGCGAGCCAACAATGAGGCCACGTACCAGGCCGGCATCGCGGAAACGCACCTCGGCCTTGGCGGGATGGACATTGACGTCAACGAGGTCGGTCGGCAGGTCGACATTGAGCGCCACCACCGGGTGGCGGTCGCGGGCCAGGAAATCCTGGTAGGCGCCGCGGATGGCGCCGTGCAGCAGGCGGTCGAGGACCGGTCTTCCGTTGACGAACAGGTATTGGTGCTGGGTCGAACCGCGCGAGAAGGTCGGCAGGCTGGCAAAGCCGTAGACGCGCACGCCCTCGCGGGTCTGGTCGACTTCCAGCGCATTCTCGCCGAAATCGGCGCCGAGCATGGCCTGCAAACGCGCCTTGCGGGCAGCACTCCCCTCGCCGCGCTCGGCAGCCACGGCAAAACGCTTGCGCCCGTCCAGGGTGAGGAAGAAGCCGACATCCGGGCGCGACATGGCGAGGCGCTTGACGACATCGGTGATGGCGGTGTTCTCGGCCCGCTCGGACTTGAGGAATTTCAGGCGCGCCGGGGTGGCGTAGAACAGGTCGCGCACCTCAATGCGGGTGCCGGGTCGGCCCAGGGGCGAGGCCGGGCGTACACCGCCGGTGTCACCGCCCTCGACCAGGATGGTCCAGGCATCGCCGGAGCCGCGGGCCTGGCTGGTGATCGACAGGCGGGCGATCGAGCCGATCGAGGGCAGCGCCTCGCCGCGAAAGCCCATGGTGGAGATGTTCAGCAGGTCGTCGCGGCCGTCCGAGCCGACAGGCAGCTTCGACGTCGCGTGGCGCTCGATGCACAGGCCGAGCTCGGCCTCGTCCATGCCCTTGCCGTTATCGTCGACGACGAGGCGGACCAGGCCGCCGCCCTCGGCGGTGATCTCGATGCGCGTGGCCCCGGCGTCGAGGGCGTTTTCCGCCAGTTCCTTGATCACCGAGCCTGGGCGCTCGACGACCTCACCGGCGGCAATACGGTTGACGGTCTCCGGCGGCAGGCGACGGATCACGGGCGTTCGGGAGTCCGGAGCAGGGGTGCTTAACGACATAGGGCCAGCCTTTCGGCTGGCCCTGAGTCGGTCAAGTCAGCCCGGTCACACGGGTCTCTCAGAGACCCGGCAGTTTCGGCAGAAGGCGACGATCACGCTCGATCTCGACCTCGCCACCACCGGTCACGCCGATGATGCGTTCCTGGCGTTCGGCTTCCTCGCTCGCATCGAGCGGGGTGGCGTCGCCGACCGGCCGGTAGGCCCCGTCGCGCCAGAACAGGACCTGGTCGGCGAAGCTGCGCGACTTGCGCACCACGCCGGCGGTCTCGCCGTCAATGATCGAACGGATGAACGGGTCGGCCTCGCCGCCACCGGCGCGGGCCACCAGCAGGGCCTCGGCATCGGAGCCCTCGAAAGCGGCCGAGGAACCGAGCAGGGCCAGGCGGGCCTGCTGGTCGGGATAGATCTCTTCCGGGCGCGGCTCGCCGGGACGCGGCGGACGCAGATTGTACTCAGGCGGCACGGTCAGCGGGGCGATGGTCACGGTGCGGAACTCGTCCGGCGTGACCTTTTCCGCACCGAGCGCGCGCGACACGCCGCTGCAACCGGTCAGGGCAAGTGAGGCCGCGGCGGCGACCAAGAGAGCGGAACGCATACGCATGTCGACAAAGCTCCAATTCATGTTGCCCCACTTCTAACGAAGTCAGGCGCGCTTTCCCAGCCCGCATGCCACACTCATTTGCGGCGGCGCGGTCCGGTGTCGTGCAGAAAGACATCGGCGAGGATCGCCATGACCCCGAGATTAATACCAACATCGGCGACATTGAAGACCCAGGGAAAGCCGATATCGGAGAAATTCAGGAAATCGGCGACGGCCCCGTAGATCACGCGGTCGATCGCATTGCCGAGGGCACCGCCGATGATCAGGCCGAAACCGATCGCCTGCAGGCGCCGAATCGCCTTCAACGGCCCGCGCCCCAGGAGGCCGGCAGCAAGCACCGCCGCAACGACCACGGAGAACACCACCAGGATGGACCGACCGACCACGCCGTCGGCGCCGAACAGGCCGAAGCTGACGCCCTTGTTCCACACCATGGTCAGATCGAAGACCGGGGAAATCTCGATATGGCCGCACGTATTGGTCAGCGACAGGCGATCGGCATCACTGGCGCGCTGATAGTCGAGGCAGCCCTCGGGCGAAAAGCCGAGCCGGTCGAGTACCCAGTACTTGGTTGCCTGGTCGAGCACGAAGATGATGCCGGCGAGCCCGAGCCCGGTGCGCGCCAGTTCGCGGCGCGGCACCGGTTGCGGCATGACGAGGTCGGCGTCACCCATGCGTGCGGTCCCACTCGGCCACCGCCTCGGCGTCGCGCGGTGTCAGGTCGGGGAAGCGCGGGTCGGAGCCGATCTCGGTGGAATACTTCCACGAACGGGCGCACTTGCGGCCTTCGGCCCGGCCGGGCACCACGGCGATGTCGGCGACATCGTCCTGGCGGAAGGCGCCCTCGGGTGCCGGCTCGTCGTGCAGATGGGCCTGGCTGGTGATGGCGATCTCGGCGAGGAAGTCCTCGACCGGACCGTCGGTCTCGGCCTGCAGGGCCTGACGATAGACCGGGTCGGTGACGTGCACGTGCGGCGCTGCCTCGAGGCTCGAGCCGATGCGCTTCTCGCGGCGTTCCACTTCCAGCGCCCCGGTCACCACACGCCGCAGGCGGCGGATGGTGCGCCAGTTCTCCGCCCGCCCGCCATCATGCCAGTCGGCAGGCGTGGCCGGGAAGGTGCGCAGGTGCACGCTGTCATCGTCGGACGGGAAACGGGCCAGCCACACCTCTTCCATGGTGAAGGGCATGATCGGCGCCAGCCACACGGTCAGGCGCATGAAGATCTCGTGCATCACCGTGCGCACGGCGCGGCGGCGGTCGGAGGTCGGCCGGTCGCAGTACAGGCTGTCCTTGCGCACATCGAGATAGAAGGCGGACAGGTCGACGACGCAGAAATTGAACAGCGCCGAGTAGACCTTCTTGAAGTCGTAGGCGGCATAGCCCTCGCGCACCACGCCATCGAGTTCGTGCAGCCGGTGCAGCACCCAGCGCTCAAGCGACGGCATGCGCTCGACCGGCAGGCGCTCTGTGGCCTCGTCGAAGCCGTGCAGGGCACCGATCAGGTAGCGCGTGGTGTTGCGCATCTTGCGATAGGCATCGACCGAAGTCTGGAGGATCTCCTCGGAGATGCGCAGATCGTCGGTATAGTCCTGGGCGGCGGCCCAGAGACGCAGGATCTCGACGCCATACTTCTTGGCGATCTCGTTGGGAGCGACGACATTGCCAAGCGATTTCGACATCTTGCGGCCTTCGCCATCCATCACGAAGCCGTGCGTGATGACTCCGTCATAGGGCGCCCGGCCACGCGTGCCGCAGCTTTCCAGAAGCGAGGACTGGAACCAGCCGCGGTGCTGGTCGGAGCCTTCCACATAGAGATCGGCCGGCCATTTCAGATCGCTGCGCGGCTCCAGCGCGAAGGCGTGGGTGCAGCCGCTATCGAACCATACATCGAGGATGTCGGTGACCTTTTCCCACTGTTCGGCATCATAGTCGTCGCCGAGGAAATCGGCGGCCGGGCGGGTGAACCAGGCATCGCCGCCCTCGTCCCGGACGGCGGCAATGATGCGCTGGTGCACGGCCTTGTCATTGAGCACGCGGCCGGTGCCCTTCTCGACGAAGAGGGTGATCGGCACGCCCCAGGCACGCTGGCGCGAGACCAGCCAGTCCGGGCGCTGCTCGACCATGGCGCGGATGCGGTTTTCCGCGATCTTCGGTGTCCACTCGGTATCGGAGATGGCGGCCAGGGCCTTCTCGCGCAGCGTACCGCCGGACTTCATCGGCCGGTCGATGGCGACGAACCATTGCAGCGTGTTGCGGAAGATGACCGGCGCCTTGGAGCGCCAGGAGTGCGGGTAGGAATGCTCGAGGCGGCCGCGGGCCAGCAGGCGGCTGGCTTTCACCAGCTCGTCGATGACCGCCTTGTTGGCCGGGCCTTCCTGGCCCTGCTTCTTGCCTTCGGTGCGGATGATCTTGAGACCGGCGAAGACCGGGATCTGGTCGTAATAGGCACCGTCCGGGCCGACCATGTGCGGCACCGCCTGTTCGCGGTCATGCCATTCCGGGAAGGCCATCCAGGCGACATAGTCCTCGGCGCCATGGCTCGGCGCGGTGTGCACAAAGCCGGTGCCGGCCTCGTCGGTGACGTGGTCGCCGGGCAGCAGCGGCACCGGATAGTTCCAGAACCGGTCGAGTTCGAGCAGCGGGTGCGAACACACGAAACCGGTCGGGTCGACGGTATCGACGCGTTCCCAATTGCCGATCTTGGCGGCCTTGGCCGTCTCGTCCCACAGCGCATCGGCGACAATCAGCAGGTCGCCCGGCATGGCCCAGGGCCGGAACTCGCTCTCCTCGACGCCGGTGACCTTGTACAGGCCATAGCTGATGCTCGGCGAGTAGCAGATCGCCCGGTTGCCGGGAATGGTCCACGGCGTGGTCGTCCAGATGACCACGTGGGCGCCGATGCAGGATTTCGGGATGGCGGTACCATCCTTGCGCACGCCGCGCACCGGGAAGCGGACATGGATCGTGGTCGACACCTTGTCCTGGTACTCCACCTCGGCCTCGGCCAGGGCGGTCTGCTCGACCGGCGACCACATCACCGGGGCGGAGCCGGAATACACCAGGCCCTGTTCGACGAAGGTGAGGAATTCACGCACGATCGTCGCCTCGGCGTCAAACGCCATCGTGGTGTAGGGATCGGCCCAGTTGCCGCACACGCCGAGGCGCTGGAATTCCTCGCTCTGCACGCCGACCCACTCGGCGGCGTACTTGCGACACTCCTCACGGAATTCGGTGACCGGGATATCGTCCTTGTCACGCCCCTTGGCGCGGAAATTCTGTTCGACCTTCCACTCGATCGGCAGGCCGTGGCAGTCCCAGCCCGGCCGGTAGGGGGCGTCGAGACCGGCCATCTGGCGCGAGCGGACAACGAAGTCCTTGAGGATCTTGTTCATCCCCGTACCGATGTGGATATGGCCATTGGCGTAGGGCGGACCATCGTGCAGCACGAAGCGCTTGCGGCCGGCGGACTGCTCGCGCAGGCGGTCATAGAGGCCGAGCGAGTCCCAGCGCTTGAGCCATTCCGGTTCCTGCTTGGGCAGGCCGGCGCGCATCGGGAAATCGGTCTTGGGCAGGAACAGGGTCTGGCGGTAGTCGCGCGAGGCGTCGGCGTCACCGGAGGTGTCTTTACCGGTATCGGAGGGCGTATCCGTCATCGGATCGGGTCCTTGCAGTCTGAATCGGTTGAGGTTCGAGGCAGCACATGTCTCCCGGAACCGCGCGGTTTACATCCGGCGGCCCGGGCGGGTAATTCGACCCGCCGGCGGCGCGATGCGGTTTCGGGAACCGCGCGTGATCAGGCAGAAACGGACCATGGTTCGCGTTTAACAGAGCCTGTCAGGACGGTCCAGACACGCCATTCAGCACGGCGCGCGCCTGATCGGCATCGGCGGCAATGGCGGCCTTCAGGGCGTCGAGGCCGTCGAAGCGACGCTCGGGCCGCAAGTGTTCGACCATTTCCACGGCGATCTCGCGGTCATAGAGGTCACCCCCGAAGTCGAACAGATGGACTTCCAGCCATTCGCGCGTGCCGTCCACCGTCGGGCGGCGACCGAAATTGGCGACACCGGGACGGAGGATCCCCTCCCCCGGCAAACCCACGCGTACCGCGTAAACGCCGCTGGCCGGACGGACATACTCCCCCAGATCGATGTTTGCCGTCGGGAATCCGATTGTCCGACCAACCTGGTCGCCGCGCGCCACCCGGCCGTCAATGATCCAGGGCCCGCCCATCCAGGCGCCGGCTGCGGCGAGATTGCCGGCACTGATGGCATCGCGAATGCGCGTGGACGAGATTTTTTCCTGACCGGCATCATGAAGGGCGGCGAACCGGGCCACGGCCCCATGCGCTTCACTCAACCGCTGCAGATCCTCGACCGAACCGGCCCGGCCCGCCCCGAACCGGAAATCGGCGCCAGTCACCACGCCCTTCATGCCCAGCCCGTCGACCAGAACCCGGGCCACGAAAGCGTCCGGGGTCATGGCAACCAGACTGGCGTCGAATGGCAGCACGTGAAGCCGCTTGACCCCGAGATCGGACAGTACCTGGTTGCGGCGCCCCTCGCTCATCAGGCGGAAGGGCGGCGTGTCCGGCGCGAAATAACGACGAGGGTGCGGATCGAAGACGGCCACCGCCAGCTCGGCCTGGCAGTCCTCGGCAAGGCTTGCGGCCTCGCTCAGGACCCGGCGGTGCCCCAGATGAACACCGTCGAAATTGCCAAGCGCCACGACGCTGCCGCGGTCCGAGGGCGACAGGCCCGTATGTCCGCGCAGCACCTGCATGGGATCAGTCGACCGCCTTGCGCCGCCGCTTGCGCACCATGACTTCAGCTTCGGCTTTCATGGTCAGGGTGTCGCCCACTCGGCACTCGCAATCCATCACCGCCTTGCGGGATTTCAGGTCGACTTCCTTGACGGTGACGCGGGTGGTCACGACGTCGCCAATTCGTGTCGGCTGGAAAAAGCGCATGTTCAGACCGAGGAAGATGGCCCCCGGTCCAGGCAGTTGATTGCCGAGCACGCCGGAAATGAAGGACGCCACGAGCGCGCCGTGTGCAATTCGGCCCCGAAACGGTGTCCGGCGTGCGAATTCTTCGTCCATGTGCACCGGATTATAATCGCCGGAGACCTTGGCAAACATGTCCAGATCTTCTTCGGTAACTGTCCTAACCGCTTCTGCGAACTGGCCAATTTCCATTTCCTCGAGGGCGATGCCTGGACTGTCCGACATTGAAATCTCCTTGTTGCGCCTGCTTTAACCGATTTTTATCCGCGAATGTCTAGGGTCCCAACTGAAGACGGCGGAACAAGCCGTCCGGATGGAAACGCGTCGAGTGGATGGAGACTACGCATGGCTGTCGAAATGACTATGCCGATCCTGGTTGTGGACGATTACAAGACCATGATCCGTATCATTCGCAACCTGCTCAAGCAGATTGGCTTTGAGAATGTTGACGAAGCTGCCGATGGGCAGGAAGCCTACGAGAAAATGCAGAAGAACAAGTATGGGCTGGTCATCTCTGACTGGAACATGGAGCCGATGACCGGCTACGAACTCCTGCAGAAAGTTCGCGGTGACGACAGCATGAAGGCCACGCCCTTCATCATGGTGACCGCCGAATCGAAGACCGAAAACGTGGTTGCCGCAAAACGGGCCGGTGTGAACAATTACATCGTGAAGCCGTTCAATGCCGGCACCCTCAAGTCGAAGATGGCAGCCGTTCTGGGCGACTTCTAAGAAGTGTCCGTCGTTACGCCAACTGAGTCTTCGAACTAGGGAGGGGCCCATGCCCGCCGCCAATGTCGCTGCGCAAGTCCGTAGTTCGCTCGCCGAATTGAAGGCCAGTGATCTGCAAGACGCCCAGATCATGGAAGTCCTGAAGCTGGCCCACCAGCTGACGGATACGATGAAGTTGTTCTTCAGCTCCCTCGACCAGTCGATCTGCCAAGAATTCAATTACATCGCCGATTACATCTCCCGCACCCGCGACGAGATTTCCGCCCTTCGGCCCAACGACATCAAGTCCGAGCGCATCCCGACTGCCGGGGTCGAACTGGAAGCCGTTGTGGGTGACACGGAAAAGGCCACCGAGACCATCATGAGTGCGGCTGAGGCAGTCCTGTGCGACGACTCGGCGGACTATGACGAGTACAAGGCCAATGTCGAAGCGGCGATGATGACCATCATCGAGGCTTGCAGCTTCCAGGACCTGGCCGGCCAGCGCGTCTCCAAGGTCGTGGGCTCTCTGCGCCACGTGGAAAACCGGGTCGCCCGCTTTGCCGAGGTGATGGGTGTTCGCGATGCCGATCACCCGGCCGAGGAAACCGAAGAGGAACGGCGCAAGCGCGAGCTGCTGCTCAACGGTCCGGCGATCGGTGGCCCGGAAACCAGCCAGGACGACATCGATGCGATGTTTGCCGACAGCGCTGGCGAAGCCTCACCGCTCGACCAGTCCTCGATCGACTCGCTGTTCGACTAGGACGCGCCTACCAGACCAGTTTCGGC
Source organism: Maricaulis sp. CAU 1757 (assembly GCF_054482675.1). Classification (NCBI taxonomy): domain Bacteria; kingdom Pseudomonadati; phylum Pseudomonadota; class Alphaproteobacteria; order Maricaulales; family Maricaulaceae; genus Maricaulis; species Maricaulis sp. CAU 1757. The sequence continues at coordinate 402,141 of NZ_JBTLRI010000003.1, read as the reverse complement.
GCTGCATAGCGCGCTGAAACGCCATACTCCGACAACGCCTCCTCGACCCGGTCCGGATCGAAGGAGGCGTTTTCCATTTCGGCTCCGAGAATGCCGTCCGCAATGAACAGCGCGTCGACACCGATGCGCGATGCGCCCTCGATGTCTGTTTCCGGGCCGTCACCAATGGCCAGGACCCGCTCGAGCGGCGTGTCCCGGCCGATACCCGCCAGCGCCCGCGCTGCGAGCTCGTAGATTGGCCGGTGCGGTTTGCCGGCGACGATGCTGCGCCCGCCCATCTGGCGGTAGTGCCGGGCAATGGCACCGGCGCAATAGACCAGCCCCTCACCGGACTGGACAACGATATCGGGGTTGGCACAGACGAGGTCGAGCTTGCGGGCCAGCGCCTCACGAAGGACGCTGTCATAGTCTTCCGGATGGCCGTTCACCTCGTCATCCGGTCCGGTACAGCTGATGAAGTCCGCCTGCCCGATATCGGTGAACTCGATGTCGAGACCGACATAGAGCGGATCGTCGCGCTGCGGCCCGATGCGAAAGGCACGGCCCGGCGTGCGCGCGGCCAGCTCGGCATGGATGGCATCACCGGACGTGACCATCGCGTCGACGGCATCGTCCGGCAGGCCCATCTGGCGCAGCATCGCCTGCAGGTCGCTGCGCGGCTTGGGTGAATTGGACACCAGGCACACGGCACCGCCCGACCGGCGCCATTCGCGCAGGGCCTCGACGGCTTCGGGCAGGAGTGCCGCGCCGTCGCGGATCACGCCCCAGACGTCACAATAGAGGGCATCGTAGCGGGAGCGCAGGCTGCCAAGCGTAGGATAATCGGTCATGAGGCCGCTTGAAGCAGGGCCGACGGGTCGCGTCAATCGCGCCGCTCGGCAAGCCTTCGCGGGGATCCGCTAGCCGGCCAGCGTAACCGCCTCGGGCTTCACATCCGGATGCGGGATGTCGAGCGCGTCGCCACGCACCGCCTTCGGCTCCCCGAACAGATGCCCCTGGCCATACGCCACATCGAGCTCGAGCACCTCGACCACGGTGGATTCTTCCTCGACCTTGTCGACGATCAGCTCCAGTCCGTGACGGGCAAACATGCCGGCCACATCCTCGACGGCAATGGCGCCGGGCTCGTAGCCGGCAATCGACTCGCCGTCACGCAGGGCCCGGAGCAGGCGGTGGCCGCTGATCTTGACGAAGCGGACCCCGGCCCGCTCCATCTCGTCGAGATCCATGGTCACATTTGAGACCTGGTCGACCGAGAAACGGAAACCGAAATCAGCCATACGCGCCATGTTGCGCGCGGCGCGCGCATCGCGCTCGAAGAAGGCTTGCTGGGTGATCTCGAAGATCAGCGAGCTGGCCAGGTCCTGGTTCTGGCGCACATAGTCCAGGAATTCCGGGAAGAAGGTCTCGTCCGACAGGGCGTTGAGCGAAATGTTGCAGAAGATGCCGACGCGGCGGTCCTGCCCGGTCAGCCGGCGCACGATCTGGACACAGCGGAATAGAAGGAGGTTGTCGACTTCCGTCATCAGCCCGGCCTGTTCGGCGGCATCGATGAAGGCGGCCGGGGCAAGAACACGCCCGGTCTCGTCGCGCAGGCGCGAGAAACTCTCGTAATAGGCCACACGGCGCTGCGGCAGGGTGACGATGGGCTGGAGGTAAAGGTCGATGCGATTGGCCTCGAGCGCCTCGCGCACCATGGCGACACCGATATGCGATTCCGACGCGGGCAATGCGTCTTCATGGTCGAACTCGCCGTGATCGCCGCGCCGCACCATGTCTTCCAGGATGCGCATGTCGTGGACCAGGGCGTTGTCGCGCTCGATCGCTTCGGCTCGCAACTCGTCGGCGATGGCATCGAAACGCTTCTGGGCCGCCTCGAACTCCTCGGCCAGTTCCAGGTTGGCGGCCTTGAGATTGTGGATCTCGTCCTCGAGGGAACGCCGCTCCTGGGCGCGGGCCGCGGCGGAGTGGGCCAGGCTGGCAACGATGAACACGATGGCGCCCATCATCCAGGCGGTCATGGTCGGCATCAGGCCGAAGAACTCGAACCCGATGGCTGCCACGACGGCAATCATCACGTAGGTGAGCAGGATGAGCATGTTGGAGGCGCGTTGCATGGCGGGCCTTCTGGCAAAAACGAATCGTCACGCGGACTTGTCATCAAGCCTTGCCGCGTCGTGTTGTATTTCGGTTAACGAAGGTAAACCGAGCCTCCGCTTTCCCACAACTGCAGCGCGCCGCCTAGGCATAAAATAAAGCGGCCCGCCGATGGCGGGCCGCTCTACCTGGTCGTGACGACTGCAGATGCAGCGCGTCAGGAGGTCGTGTGCGGGCGCAGGACGATCTCGACCCGGCGGTTCTGGGCCCGACCGGCCGGCGTGTCATTGCTGGCGATCGGCGAGCGTTCGCCCATGCCGGCCACATAGAAGCGGTCGCGCATGACGCCCTGGGACATCAGATAGGTGGCCACGGAGGAGGCGCGGCGCTCGGACAGGCGCTGATTATACTCCGCCTCGCCGGTGGAATCGGCATGGCCGACCACATCGACATACGTGGCCGGATAGCGGTTCAGCACGTTCGAGACGTCATTGAGGATGCCGTAGAACTGCGGCGCGATCTCGGAAGAATTGGTGGCGAAGGTGACATCGCCCGGCATGATCATGCGCAGCTCGTCGCCTTCGCGACGGACGCCGACACCCGTGTCGGACAGGGCTTCGCGCATGGCCGCTTCCTGACGATCCATGTAATTGCCGACGGCACCACCAGCCAGGGCGCCGACGCCGGCGCCGATCAGGGCATTGGTGCGTCCTTCCTCGCTGTCGGAGGTATTGGTCAGATAGCCGAGAGCGGCTCCGGCCGCGGCGCCCAGCAGGACCCCGGTGCCGGTATTGTTGCGACGCACTTCGCCGGTATACGGGTCGGTGGTGGTGCAAGCGGCCATGGAAACGGCGGTCAGGGCGACCGCAGCAATGCGCAATTTCATGAATCTTCCCTCTTCGCTAGGCAACCGGGACACAAGGCCGGGCTGTGACTGGCATAATCATGCAAACATGATCACTTCCCAGATGAACGCGGGCTGACTGACTTCGTTCCCGCGGCTCTGTACTTGGACTCACAACACGGCGCAAAAATGTCGGTGCCGACCTCTTGACGGTGCCCCGGCCACCCCCTATCTGCCCGCTGTTAGCAGTCGGGCGGGGTGAGTGCTAACCACACCCCGGCTGGCTCGGAAAAACCATTGTCTCTTGCTGGAGAATAACCAAGATGACTTTTCGTCCTCTGCACGACCGAGTGCTGGTGAAGCGCGTCGAAGAAGAATCCACGACCAAGGGCGGGATCATCATTCCCGACACGGCGAAGGAAAAGCCGCAGGAAGGCGAAATCGTCGCTGTCGGCGGCGGTGCCATCAAGGAAGACGGCTCGGTCCGTCCGCTCGACGTCAAGGAAGGCGATCGCATCCTGTTCGGCAAATGGTCCGGTACGGAAGTGACGCTGAACGGCGAAGACCTCCTCATCATGAAAGAATCCGACATCCTCGGTGTGATGAGCGCCTGATCGGCCGCTCCATCCCTTTCAGATTCAATCCCTAGATAAACGGAAGCAATCTCATGGCTGCCAAAGAAGTTCACTTCTCCTCCGACGCCCGCGAGCGCATGCTGCGCGGCGTCGACATCCTCGCCAACGCCGTCAAGGTCACGCTGGGCCCGAAAGGCCGCAACGTGGTCATCGAGAAATCCTTCGGTGCCCCGCGCACCACGAAGGACGGCGTCTCGGTCGCCAAGGAAATCGAACTGGCCGACAAGTTCGAGAACATGGGCGCCCAGATGCTGCGCGAAGTCGCGTCGCGCACCAATGACGAAGCCGGTGACGGCACCACGACGGCCACGGTTCTCGGCCAGTCCATCGTGCGCGAAGGCATGAAGTCGGTTGCCGCCGGCATGAACCCGATGGACCTGAAGCGCGGCATCGACAAGGCCGTCCAGCTCGTCGTCGAGGAAATCCGCTCGATCTCGACCCCGATCAAGGGTTCCGACGAGATCGCCCAGGTCGGCACCATTTCGTCGAACGGCGAAAAGGAAATCGGCGACATGATCGCCAAGGCCATGGCCAAGGTCGGCAATGAAGGCGTGATCACGGTCGAAGAGGCCAAGTCGCTGGAAACCGAGCTGGAAGTCGTCGAAGGCATGCAGTTCGACCGCGGCTACCTGTCGCCGTACTTCATCACCGACGCCGACAAGATGCAGGCCGAGCTGGAAGAGCCCTACATCCTGCTGTTCGAGAAGAAGCTGACCTCCCTGCAGCCGATGCTGCCGATCCTGGAAAGCGTCGTGCAGTCGGGCCGTCCGCTGCTGATCATCGCGGAAGACGTCGAAGGCGAAGCGCTGGCCACCCTGGTGGTCAACAAGCTGCGCGGTGGCCTGAAGATCGCCGCCGTCAAGGCGCCGGGCTTCGGTGACCGGCGCAAGGCCATGCTGGAAGACATCGCCATCCTGACCGGTGGCCAGGTGGTGTCCGAAGACCTCGGCATCAAGCTGGAGACCGTCACCCTCGACATGCTCGGCTCGGCCAAGCGCGTCACCATCACCAAGGACGACACCACGATCGTCGACGGTGTGGGCGACAAGAACCAGATCGAAGCCCGCGTCAGCCAGATCCGTCGCCAGGCCGAAGAGTCGACCTCGGACTATGACCGCGAAAAGCTGCAGGAACGCCTCGCCAAGCTGGCCGGCGGTGTGGCCGTGATCAAGGTCGGCGGTGCCACCGAGATCGAAGTGAAAGAGAAGAAGGACCGCGTCGACGACGCCCTCAACGCGACCCGTGCGGCCGTGGAAGAAGGCATCGTGCCGGGCGGCGGCGTAGCCCTGCTGCGCGCCTCGCTGAAGCTGCGTGGCCAGGAAGGCGACAATGCCGACCAGACCCGCGGCATCCAGATCATCGCCCGCGCCCTGCAGGCGCCGATCCGTCAGATCTCGGAGAACTCCGGTGTCGAAGGTTCGATCGTCGTCGGCAAGGTGATCGAGAATGACAGCCCGACCTTCGGCTTCAACGCGCAGACCGAAGAGTATGGCGACATGCTCGAGTTCGGCGTCATCGACCCGGCCAAGGTGGTCCGTACGGCTCTGCAGGACGCGGCATCCGTCGCCTCCCTGCTGATCACCACGGAAGCCGCCATTGCCGACGCTCCGAAGAAAGAGGGCGAAGGCGCCGGCATGCCCGACATGGGCGGCATGGGCGGAATGGGCGGCATGATGTAATCATGCCGGTCCACTGACCGAACAGGGAAAGGCCCGCTCGATTGAGCGGGCCTTTTCTTTTGTGAGAATATCCGTCTCCCCGGCGCCACCGGAACAGCGACGCCAAGGTGCCATCTATTCCCCTTCCAGCCGTTCGATCTGCCGCCGCGCGTGATCGCACCAGTGGCAATTTCCGTCGCCCGGATCCATCTCCAGGGACAGGCGGTAATGCCGCAAGGCCAAGTCCACCTGTCCGGAACGGGCATAGGCCGTGGCCAAAGAATCCTGCAGATTGCCGTCGCCTGGAAAGATCCGCGTATTCCATCGCATGAGCGCGATGGCCCATTCCGTCCGGCCCTCCTCCAGTAAATGAAATCCGAGCCGATTGAAGACCCACGCCTCCTCGATTGGTCCCGCCCCGCGGGCTTCCAGCAGAGCCGGCAATTGGCTCACGGCTACGGGCGAATTGTGCGTCGTGAAGTCCTCCACCAGACGGATTGCATAGGGCGCGATCGGGACGGGTTCGTAGTCGGCATCGAACAGCATGTGGCGGATCGCATACCCCATGCGTTCCATCTCCCGGCTGGCCTCATTGGTGAGATGCAGGACCAGGATATCCTCTTCCGGATAGCGGTGGATCGACGCGAAGAAGATGGCATTGCCGCCATTATGGCTCAGCACCGGCGTCCCGTGGGGACTGGTCCCAACGGCCCAGCCATAGCCGTAATGCGTGAAACCCGGCATATCGAAACCGCTGGGGATATGGGGCGCTCCCATGCGCGCGCGGCTCCCTGCCGAGAGAATGCGGTCATCCTGGAAGGCGCGGTGCCAGCGCTCCAGATCCGCCATCGTGGAATGCAGCCCGCCATTGCCCCGCAAATGCCAGGTAACCGCCTCTTCGCGCCAGCGCTCCAGGAAGAACCAGCCGGTATCGGCCCGTGCCGGATCGGGCTGGCGGTAATTATAGCCGCGCGCCGCCTGGTCCTCGTGCCAGTCCATCAGCCGATAGCCGGTGTGGTGCATGCCCGCTGGCTCGAACAGCGTTGCGCGCAGGAAGGCTTCATAGTCCTGCCCCGACACCCGTTCGATGATCGAGGCCAGCACCGAATATCCCGCATTGGTGTATTCGTGCCGCGTGCCCGGCACCGATGTGAGCGGGCTGGCGAACAGGGCCGCCATGAACTCCGCCTCCGACACGAAGGGATCGGCATCATGTCCCTGGAAGCCGCCGGTATCATCCGACAAACCCGACGAATGGCTGAGCAGTTGGTCGATCGTGATGTCCGCCTTGTCGGCTGGGACATCCTCGAAGTGATCGGCCAGCCTGTCTTGCAGGGAGAGCTGCTCCTGTTCGGCGAGAACCAGGATAGCTGCCGCGGTAAACTGCTTGGTCAGGGAGCCGATGTCGAACAGGGTGTCGGTGTCAAAACCGCGACCCGTGCGCCGGTCGGCCTCTCCGAAGAAGCCCTGATAGACCGCCTCTCCTTCAACCCAGACCCCGATCGCGCCGGGTACCACGCCATTGGCCTGGCTCTGGCGCACGAAGCGGTCGATGCGTTCCGTGAGGACCGGATCGCTGCCGGTGGACTGGGCGGACGTGGTGGCTGGCATAAGGCACACGAGTGCCCCGGCCACGGCACCCGCAAGGATGCGAAGCTGCGACATGATAGTCTCCAGATTGTTTATGCTCAGGGGCCGGCGAACCCGACCCGGGTATGAATGCCTATTTCCAGCGCAAGCTGATGATGAAGCAGCCCAGCGCCCCGAACAGGCTCATCAGGCCCGGTATCCAGAACCAGCGCAATGGCGACCGTTCCACTACGGTCTGGCTGTCGAGTGCGCGAAAATAGCGGCGCCCGTTATCCACGGTCTCGACAAAGCCCTCGCCCTGCATGATGCGCTGAACGCGAACTTCTTCATCGAGGCGCTCCTGCAGCGCGATCTGCTGCGCTCTCATCTCTGCTACTCTGTCAGGAGTCCCCCCAAAACCAGCATCTACAAGGGCAAACACGTCGAGGGGTTCACCCGGCAAGATCACGCCGCGGGACAGGTAGATATATTCGACGTGGCTCGTGTCTGAGGCGGTCAGGGCCGCGCCCGCCGAAGCGCCACCGACCAGAAGACAAGCCAACCCGGCCAGCATCCAGCCCCGCGACAGGTTCCGGGCGGTCCGCTGCAGGGTCATTCGGGTTGCGCGAACGCTGGCCACGTTCGGCAAGGCGTCAATTTCGTCCGGGTCGAGATCACTGACCAAGGCTTTCACATCAATCCCGTAAGCCTGAACCAAGCGTCCGAACACTTCGTCGGAGGGATAGGATTTCCCGGTCTCAAGCTTGGACAGGTAGGACTGTTCAATGCCGGCCCGGGCCGCCGCTTCCGGCTGGGTCCAGGCGGCCCGTTCACGTTGCAACCGCAGGTGATCGCCAAACTTCATCTTGTCGCTCTTTCACTCACTCACGCCCACCCTGGAGGCGGGCCGACGAGCAAAGTCTTTGGTATTCCCCGCGGGAATGACAGGTGAATATCGCGGACTATCAAGGAAATTCATGGAATTATCGAGACTGTAGCCCACAAGGTGTCCGGCAGCGCGACATCGGCTGACCCTAGATCCACGCGCGCCGCAGCGCCGACTTTCGTCGCGCATGGCTTGCGCGCAGCGTGATGTGCGTTAACGTTTTTCGCCTGATCGGGGAGGACGCATCATGTCTCGCATTGCCTGCATGCTTACACTGACCGCCGGAGCACTTCTGACCGCCCCGGCCCTGGCCCAAGAGGTACCGCCGGAACACGACGCGGCGACCTTCCACATGACCACCAGTTTCGGCATGGCGCGGTCGTCGGGCCATGCCTTCTCGGCGGAGACCGGGGACCTCCTCGTGTCGTCCGACGAAACCGGGGTGTTCAACGTCTATCGCATGGACCCGCAAAGCGGCGAGCGCACGCCGCTGACCGAGTCCGGCAGCAATGCGACCTACGCCGTCAGCTGGTTCCCGAACGATGACCGGGTGCTGGTCACCGCCGACACTGGTGGCGACGAACTGAACCATGTCTATGTGCGCGAAACGGACGGCAGCCTGACCGACCTGACGCCCGGCGAGAACCTGAAGGCGGACTTCGCCGGCTGGGCACCGGGTGGGGACGCGGTGTGGGTGACCACCAATGCCCGCGATGCTTCCGCGTTCGACGTCTACGAGATCAACCTTGCCGATTACAGCGCCGAGATGGTGTTCGAGAATAGCGACGCCCTGCAGCTGGGCGATATCAGCCCGGACGGGCGGTGGCTGGCGCTGGTACGCAACCAGACCTCGGCGGACAGCGACATCCTGCTGGTCGACCTGGCGCAGGACGAGCCGGTGGCGGAGCTGATCACAGAGCACGAAGGCAATATCTCGCACGGGGTCTACACCTTCACCCCTGACAGCTCTGCCCTGGTCTACGCCACCGACGAGCACGGCGAATTCAACCAGGCCTGGACCTACAACCTGGCCAGCGGTGAGCGGGCCCCGCTGGTGACCGCCGATTGGGACGTCCAGTTCGTGACCTTCTCGCCGAGCGGGGATTTCCGGGTCTCGGGCATCAATGAGGACGGTCGGACCTCGGTCACGGTGCTCGATACGCGGACTGGTGAACCGGTCAGCCTGCCCGACCTGCCGGCGGGGGATCTCGGGTCCGTGCGGTTCTCGCGTGACGAACGCCGCATCGCCTTCCTGATCGACAGCGCCACCTCACCGTCGAATGTCCATGTCGTGGACCTGGACAGTGGTGACCACCGCCAGCTGACCGATGCCCTCAACCCGGCGATTTCGCAAGACCAGCTGGTGGACGCGGAAGTGGTTCGGTTCGAGAGCTTTGACGGCGTCGAAATTCCCGGCATCCTCTACCGGCCGCACCAGGCCTCGGCGGACACTCCGGTGCCCGCACTCGTCTGGGTGCATGGCGGGCCCGGCGGGCAGAGCCGGGTCGGCTACTCGGCCACCATCCAGCACCTGGTCAATCACGGCTATGCGGTCTACGCGGCCAACAATCGCGGCTCGTCGGGATACGGCAAGACCTTCTTCCACATGGATGACCGGCGGCACGGCGAGGAAGACCTGCGCGATATCGTGGCGGCCGGCGACTGGCTGCGCGAGCAGGACTGGGTCGATGGCGGGCAAGTCGGGGTCATCGGCGGCTCCTACGGCGGCTACATGACGGCCGCCGCCCTCGCCTTCCATCCCGATGCCTTCGAGGTTGGCATCAACATCTTCGGCGTGACCAACTGGGTGCGCACCCTGGAATCGATCCCGCCCTGGTGGGAGGCCTTCCGCGAGGCGCTGTATGACGAGATGGGCGATCCGGCGACCGATGGCGAGCGCCACCGTGCGATATCTCCGCTGTTCCACGCCGACCAGATCACCAAGCCGATGCTGGTCGTCCAGGGGGCCAATGACCCGCGCGTTCTGCAGGTGGAAAGCGATGAACTGGTCGCGGCCGTGGAAGCCAATGGTGTTCCGGTGGAGTACGTGCTGTTCCCCGATGAAGGACACGGCTTCCGGCGGCGGGACAACAGGATTGCCGCTTCGGAAGCCTTTGTGCGTTTCCTCGATACCCACCTGGCAAGCGCCGGAGGCGTCTCGCCCGAGTGACAAATAGTTCAGGCCCGCGCAGCCGCCCCGTAATGCCAGGGGCGGCAGGGTGGCGATGAGATATTTGCAAGGGGACTAGACATGAAACGCATTCTTCTGGCCGGAGCGGCCATGTGCACCATCGCCGCCGGCGCCTTTGCCCTCGACCAGGGCAAGAGCGATCACCACGACGGACCGGCCAGCATCATTTCGGTTGGCGGCCAGCACATCGAGATCCGCGATGGCGTGATTACGGTCGACGGCGAACGCATCGAGGCCGGCCCGGACAGCACCATCATCATAGAGGGTGACACCATCCAGGTGATCGATGGCACACGCCACGGCGATCACATGCGACGCCGCATCCATGTCGAGCGCGGTGACTGGGAGCATCACGCCGAAGCGATGGCGGATATGCTGGAGGGCATGGACTTCGACTTCGAGTTCGACGGCCTGCACGAAGAGATCATGGGGTCGTTGCAGAGCGCTCTCGCCGGTCTGGACAGTGAACACCGGATCTACACGGGTGACTGGGAGGAATTGTCCGAGGAAGAGAAGGCAGAAGTCCGGGCCGAGTTGGCAGAGGCTCGCGAGGAAATCCGCGAGGCCATGCGTGAGGTCCAGGCCGAAATGGGGCATGCCGGGCGAGAAATGCGCCATGCCGAACGGGAAATGGCCGAAGCCCATCGTGAGATGCGGTTGGAGATGCGTCGCGTGCACCGCGACGAGGCGCGTGCCGAACGGGACCGGGTCCGCGCCATGCGTGACATGGAACTGGACGAACGGCGCGAAGAACTGAGCGAACTCCTGGGACCTGCAGAAGACCTGCGCCTGGAACGCGACGAGGATGGCCGCCAGCGCATCTGGGTCGATGGCGAGGAAAAGACCGGAGACGAGATGGTCGAGTGGCTCAATCGCCTTGAATCATCCCGCCTGCTCGGCGGCAATGACACTCGCGGGCGCAGGGTCGTTCAGCTGCGCCAGCAGGACAGCGAGGACGGCGTCACCCGCATCCACATCGAGGACCGCGACGGCGACGCCCTCGACGAGCCGAATTGATTCCGCACTCGGCCTTGCCGGAGCCAGGAGTGAAAGTTCCGGCAGGGCGGAACGCCAAAAAAAAAGGGCTGGCAAAGGCCAGCCCCTAGATAACGGTTGGTCGATAGAAGGCGTCTCCTCCCCGAAACGCCGAAAGGACGGACGGTCAGGCCCGATCCATGTCCCGACGTTGACGCACCGCCCTGCCTGCGTCAAGCCCGCTCCAGCGAAGTTTCGCGGATAAGGTGGCCAAGCGCTTAAATTAATCCTGATCCTTGTAGCGGGCCGCGAGCTCGTGGACCGCGGCGACCCAATTGGTCCGACTGACGGTCTGCTGGGCCGGCTGCTCTTCGCGCCACTGGCGGTTGTCGGTGATTCCGGCGGCCAGTTCGCGACCGAGGCGCAGATCCTTGATCGTCACCTCACCGGCCTCGCGCTCGTTGGAACCGACAATGATGGCGGCCAGAGCGTCGCGGCGGTCGGCATACTTCATCTGCTTGCCCATATTGCCGCTGCCGACGAAAGCCTCGGCGCGGAAACCCGCGGCGCGCAATTCGGCGGCCATGGCGAGGTATTCGGCCGAGGCCGACTTGTCGGCGGCGACCACGATGACGAGGTCGTCGCCCGTGCTGCCTCCGGTCAGGTCGAGGGCCCGCAGTGCCGCAGCAAAGCGGCTGACACCAAAGGAAAAGCCGGTGGCCGGAACGGCCTGGCCGGTGAAGCGCGCCACGAGGTCGTCATAGCGCCCGCCACCGCCGACCGAACCGAACTGGATCGGGCTGCCGTCCTCGTAGGTGGCCTCGGCCAGCAGCTCGGCCTCGAACACCGGGCCGGTATAATAGCCCAGGCCACGGACCACGGACGGATCGAACACGGCGCGGCTCTCATCGACCTTGATGGCCTTGAGAACAGCGTGGATCTCCGCCAGCGCCTTGAGACCGGCCTGGCCCTTTTCGGACGCACCGATCAGCGGCTCGAGGCGCCCGATGACGTCGTCACGGCTGCCCCCACCGGCGTCGAGGAAGGCGAGAACGGTATCAACCCCTTTGCTGTCGAGCCCGGCACCCTCGGTGAAATCACCGCTGTCGTCCTTGCGGCCTTCGCCCAAGAGCGCGGCGACGCCGTCGCGTCCCAGCCGGTCCAGCTTGTCGGCGGCGCGCAGCACGCGCATGCGGCGTTCCGGCTCGGCGGCACCGATGCTTTCCAGCACGCCGTCCAAGACCCGCCGGTCATTGACCCGCACCACATAATCGCCGTCGGCCAGGCCCACCGCACGCATGACGTCGGCCGCCAGGGCGATCATCTCGGCGTCGGCGGCCGCGCCGGCTGCACCGACCGTGTCGGCGTCGCACTGCACGAACTGGCGAAAACGGCCCGGACCGGGCTTCTCGTTGCGCCACACGTCACCGGCCTGGTAGCGCCGGTAGGGCTTGTTGAGATCCTGGAAGTTCTCGGCCACATAGCGCGCCAGCGGAGCCGTGTGATCGTAGCGCATGGACAGCCACTGGCCGTCATCATCCTCGAGCGCGAACACGCCTTCATTGGGCCGCTCCTCATCCGGCAGGAACTTGCCGAGGGCGTCGGCGAACTCGAAGGCCGGAGTCTGCAGCGGCTCGAACCCCCATTTGTCGTAGATGCGGCTGGCGGTATCGACGAGATGGCGCTCGACGCGCAGCACGGATCCGCTGCGGTCCTCGAAACCGCGCGGGCGGCGGGCCTTGGGTCGGAAGGGCTTCTTGGCGCTCATCGGTTTCTCCGGCTGTGTCGGCGGCGGGCGGGACGGCTCGCGAAGTCGGTGTTTTCCACGGGCGCGGGGCATCTGTGAACCCGCTTTGGCACCCGCTGCGCCCGTAATGCCCGCCATTCACCGGAAATCAAGGCCTTAGTTGCAAGCTGGGCGCAAACGAAACCGTCGCGGAGTCTCCGATGTCCAGACTACTGACAAGCCTCGCCCTGGCCGCTGCCCTGACCGCGCCAGCCCTGGCCGGACCCGGCCAAGAGCTGGCCGATCTTGCGGCCGACATCGAACAGGAGGCCCAGGGACGCGCCGCGCAGGCCCGGGCCCGCCCTGCAGCCCCGGCACCGGAGATGGCGCCGGGTGACCCGCTGGTGGCGCAGCTGGAGCAGTTCACGGTGCAAGCGGTCCTGCTCGGACGCGCCGTCGACGATGCCGGCGGCCCCGAGGACTTGGGCTGCATCTTCCGCGGCATGGCAGCGGACGCCGATGCCCGCCTCCGGGCCGTGTCCGACGCCGAGGACGGAGCCGCCGAGGCACGCGCCTACGACGCGATCGTCACGCTGATGGGACAGGCCGTACAGCTCGCCCCTGCCGCCGACCACGAGGCCGGCCTGGACTGAACGGGATGCGCCGCAGGGTCAGCGGCCGACCGCCCCCTGAAGCGCCGAGATCACGCCGTCACGGCTGAGCACGGTCGGCAGCACGCGGGCCGGGCCGCCATCGGCGGGATATAACAGGTAAAGCGGCACGCCGGCCTGGTCGTGCTCGGAGATCAGCGCCGCGATGTCCTCGTTGCGATTGGTCCAGTCGGCCTGCAGGAAGGCCACGTCGAATTCGGCGAACGCGGTACGGACATCGGCATCGTTGAGCACGCGCATCTTGTTGACCTGGCAGGTCACGCACCAGGCCGCGGTGACGTCGACAAACACCGCCCGCCCCTCGCTGCGCAGTGCCGAGACGCGCTCGCGGGACCACGGCTCGGTGGTGCTCGAGGCCGCAATGGTCGCCGACGTGTCCGGCAGGCGCGCCACGAAGGCGGTGGAGACCACGATCAGCACCAGGCCGAGCACGGTCATCAGCCGCCACACCAGTCCGCGCTGGCCATGGGCCCAGACGGCAAAGGCCAGGGCGAGCATGGCGATGCCGAGCAGCAGCACGCCATTGGCGCCGGTCTGGATGGCGAGCACCCACATCAGCCACAGGGCCGAGCCGAACATCGGGAAGGCGAGCACCTGGCGGAAGGTCACCATCCATGGCCCGGGACGAGGCAGGCGCTCGAGCAAGGCCGGGAAGAAGCTAAGCAGGACGAAGGGCGCGGCCAGACCGAGGCCCAGAGCGGCGGCGATCAGCAGCACCACCGGGGCCGGCTGGGTCAGGGCGAGTCCGAGCGCTCCGGCGGCCAGCGGGCCAACACAGGGCGCGGCGACGACCACGGCCAGAACGCCGGTGAAGAAGGCCCCGCGCTTGCCCGGCTTGTCGGCCAGTCCGGCGCCCACGCCCATCAGTCGCGAGCCGACCTCGAACGCGCCCATCAGGTTGAGGCCGATGGCGAACAGCAGCAGGGAGAGGATGGCGACCACCAGCGGCACCTGCAGCTGGAATCCCCAGCCGACGGGCATGCCGATCTCGCGCAGGATGACGAGCAGCCCGGCCAGGCCCACAAAGCTGACCAGGACGCCGGCCAGGAAGACGAGACCCTGGATCCGCACGACTTCCGGGTGCCCGTGCGCCGACTGGACGAATTTGAGCACCTTGATCGACAGGATGGGGAAGACGCACGGCATCAGGTTGAGGATCAGTCCGCCGGCCAGGGCGGCGATGAACATGACGAGGAGATTGATGCTGACGGCAGGGTCCGCCGCGGCTTCGGATGCCAGGCCGAACTCACGGTCAGCCGCAGGCACGGTGATCTCGATCGACTGGCTCTGCCAGCTGTCGCCGACCTGCACGTCATAGGTCAGGACCGCCAGGTAGTCGCCGTCGAGCCCGTTTTCCAGCTGGTAGCCGGGATGGGCGATGACCAGGGTCTCGTCGGGCCGCTGCTCGATGGTCTGGGGCCGGGCATGCTCGATCAGGCCAGACTCGGCCGGGAAGAGCTTGAGATCGCGGATTTCGGTCTCGCCACCGGTGAACGGGCCGCCGGCCAGGGCCAGAACGAGATAGCCGTCCGAAAGGCTGAACGAGGCGTCTATGTCGTCGCGCGGGGTCGGCAAGGCGTCGAGCGCGCCGCGGATGTACCAGTAGCCCGCTTCGCTCTGAACCGGTTCCGGACCGACCGGCAGGCTGAGGCTCAGTGTCCGCTCCTCGGGCACGCAGATCTCTTCGCAGACCAGCCACACGGCGTCGGCCCGGATGTCGATACGGGTGCCGGCATACCCGGCATCGACCGTGACCGGCATGGGCAACACCACCTCGCCGCGATAGCCGTAATCCATGATGATGTCGCTGAGCGGCAATTCGACCGGGGTTGGCCACAGGATGTCGCCGACAGTGACCCCGTCGGGCACGGTCCAGTCGATCTCGACGGGCAGGCCGTTATCGCCCGGATTGCGCCAATAGGTGTGCCAGCCGTCAGGCATCACCTGGTGCAGGCCGATGAGAAAGTCCTCGCCCGGAGCCACGACATCGCGATCCGCCACCAGCTGGGCATCAATGATCTGGTCGCTCGGCGACCAGCTCCCCGGCACCTGCATGGCCTGGACGGGGCCGGTCACCGCAATAAGCGCAACCAGAAAGGCAAGGACTGAACGCATCAAGAACCTCATGTCAGTGGCGGGACCGGTACGGCACACCGGGGATATAGGCGGAATTCGCCCGCTGTCGAAAGCGTCCTCCCGGAAAGGTGATCCCGAAATGCAAAACGGCCGCACCCTGGGGTACGGCCGTTGCAGTGATCCTCGCCGACAATCAGCCCTGTTTCGGGGCCGCCTGCAGCGAGGTGCGACGCAGGATGCGATCCCAGCGCTGCAGCGAGATCAGGTGAGCGGTGATCGCCACCAGGTCGCCGCTGTCGTGCAGCTTCTTGAGCTGGTCGGCGGAAAGGTTGGTGAACTTCTCGTTCGACACGCCCCAGTATTCCGCCACGGTGACCGGGTTTTCCGGATCCTGCGGATTGGCGACCTTGACGTCTTTCTTTTCCAGCAGGTCCAGCGCGGTCAGGCGCTCGACGAAGGCTTCGGTCGACTTGGCGTCGTTCTCGAAGGCCGACACGAAGTCGATGGCCTGCTGGGTGTATTCGGTCGGCTCGCCATTGGCGTCGAAGAAGGGACGCTCCGGGTTCTCAGAGACGACGAATTCGGCCGCCATGTCGATGCAGACGGTGGAGTTCTGGTCGGTGCCGCTGGTGGCGCTGACGAACGGATAGCGGCGCACATAGGCCGGAATGTAGTGCTCGTGGTCGAACTGGCCTTCGTCATTGACGAAGAGGTTGCTGCCCTGGCGCAGGCCCATGACCAGGACCGGCATCTTCTTGTCACCCAAGAAGATGATCGGATAGCTGCCGCAGGCAAACGCGAATTCCGGGCTGATCGCCGGAACAAAGTGCCATTCCTTCAGGAAGTTGAACGGCGAGTCGATGGTGTTGACGCCATAGGTCTTGTGCTTTTGGCGATTGAGCGGTTCGACATCCCGGTAGAGCGGAACGGAACCGGTCAGGCGCGGCTCGGTGGCGGCGGTGTCAGCCATGGTGAATTACCCCTTCAATTCTTCGACTGGCTAGATAGCGGATAAGCCCGGGGGCAGCAACGCGGGCACGCAGGGACATGGTAAACCGTGGGTGCCGTCGGCCGGCCCGCAATGCCGCGGGCTAGAAGTCGAGGATCAGGGCGGCGCGGAAATTGCGGCCCGGCAGCGGCAGCTGGTCCTTGAGGAATGAGGTGTGCAACCGGGCCTCTTCGTCGCCGAGATTGCGTCCCTCGAACAGCAGACGAAGCCCGCGATCCTCGAACGGCTCAACCGACCAGCGGGCATTGACCAGGATGTAGCCGCCGGTCTTCAGCTCGTAGTCGGCGATCTCGTCCTGGACGTCGGCCCATTCCGCTTCCACGTGCAGGGTCTGACGCGCCGTTTCGGCCGTCACTCCAATGGTCGCCGAGAGCGGCGGGATGCGCGGCAGGTTGGCACCGGAATCGAGCTCGCCGCTGACATATTCCGCGACCACTTCGCCGGACAGGTCCCAGCCCTGCCAGCGACCGAGCGGACCGGTCAGCCGGGTCTCGAAGCCGGTCAGGTTGGCATCTTCCTGACGATAGACGAAGACGGGCAGCCCGTCCTCCTCGGTGCCGGTGGCAAACTGGGTGATGAAGCCGTCATAATCGGCCCGGAAGACCGCGGCTTCCAGATCCCAGGCGTCCAGCTGTGTCCGCAGCGTCAGTTCGAACGAGGTCGCGGCTTCGACGCTCAGATCGGCGGCGCCGCGCTCATACGACCGGGTCGCCAGGTGGGGCCCGTCCGCGAACAGCTCGACATCGGTTGGTGCCCGCTCGGAGCGGGAGGCGGTCAGCGCGAGGAAAGTGCCATCGACCGGGCGGTAGAAGACCGAGCCGGACAGGCTCTGGGTATCGAAATCGCGGCCCTGGGAGGCGGTGTCGATTTCCCGCGTCTCGACACGCAGGCCGCCCTCGACACCCCACACGCCGGTGTCCCAGCGCTCGACGAGGAAGGCGCCCCAGTCACGGGTCTGCGAGGCCGGCACGAAAGCTTCCTCGCCGATGGCGGCAAAATCGCGCGAGAAGGCCTGCAGTCCGCCTGCCCCTTCCCAGATACCGTTACCCAGTTCGACGTCGCGATGGCGGACCTCGAGCCGGCCTTCCCAGCCCTCATTGTTGAAGATGGTCCCGGTTTCCGCGCCTTCCAGCTCGACATGCCGGTAGTCGCCCGTCCCGAAGGAGAATTTCACCCGCTCGACATGGTCA
Organism: Maricaulis sp. CAU 1757; assembly: GCF_054482675.1. Taxonomy (NCBI): domain Bacteria; kingdom Pseudomonadati; phylum Pseudomonadota; class Alphaproteobacteria; order Maricaulales; family Maricaulaceae; genus Maricaulis; species Maricaulis sp. CAU 1757. The sequence goes on along the minus strand of NZ_JBTLRI010000003.1, from coordinate 384,614 downwards.
CCGAGGTCACGCCACTCGCCCCGCAGATCATAGCGGGTCTGCTCCAGGTCGATACGGACACTGTCCTCGCCGTGCTCGTCTTCTGCGTGCTCGTCGCCAGCGTGGTCGTCGCCGGCGTGGCCGTGGTCTTCGTGCTCCTCACCGTGAGCATGGCCACCGGGAATGCCGTAGAGCGCGTTCGAGCGCTTGACGGCAACGCCGATGAAGCCGCTCTCGCCGACCCAGGACACACCGAACGAGGCAGCATCGAAATCGAGTTGCGAATTCTCCACCATGCCGAAGGGATGGTCGTCGCCCTCCCCATGGTCGTCGTCATGGCCGCCCTCCTCGGCTTCCTCGCGCAGGCGAAACGCCTCGGACTCGGCATAACCGGGAATGTCGTAGGGCTGAGCACTCCGTGTCAGGGCCTCGATGTTGAACACCAGTGAGCCGGCATTGAAGCGGATACGGCCGGCAGCGGTGCGCCCCTCATCGACTGTCGTGCCCTGCACCATGGCGCGGCCTTCCAGCGGACGCTCACCGCCCTCATTGGCTCGCTCCGAGGGGATACGGCCGTCGATCACATTGACCACACCGCCAATGGCTCCGCCGCCGTAGGCGATGGCCGCGGGACCGCGCAGGATCTCGACGCTTTCCGCTTCCAGCGCTTCGGAGGCCACGGCATGGTCGGGGGAATTGGTCGAGGCATCGATCAGGCCGACGCCATTGACGACGACCCGGACCCGGTCGGACCCGAGGCCGCGAATGACCGGCCGGGAGGATGCGGGCCCGAAGAAGCTGGTGGACACGCCGGGTTCATGGGCAATGGTGTCGGCCAGCGACCCGGACAGATTGTCCTCGATATGGCGCCGGTCGACGACTTCCACGGCACCCGCGACCTCGTCGGCGTCAACCTGGAGCGCCGAAGAAGTCACCGTGACCACGTCGATGTCGCGCTCCGGCTGGGCATCCACAGTCTGCGCCTGGGCCGCACCCGCGCCGGCAAGGACCAGCAGGGAGCCTGTCAGGGCTGTTGCTCGCAGGAATTGATTGGTCATCACATCGCCTAGGATAGCCTCGATTTGACGCCGTAATATTATAACGTTTCGGCCCATGCAATGCGTGACGGGTGTGAATTGCCGCCGGGAGCGATTAAATATCTGCAAGATGACGACTGATTCTCTGAACCACGCCCTTGAGGCTGCCGAGACCCACTGCCTCAAGCGGGGCGAGAAACTCACGCCGGTACGGCGCCGCGTGTTGGAGCTTGTGCTCAGTTCGGATGGCCCGGTGAAGGCCTATGACCTGCTGGAGGCGCTCAAGCCCGGCCCGGGAGCGGCCAAGCCGCCCACGGTCTACAGGGCACTCGATTTCCTGGTCGCGGCTGGCCTGGTGCACAAGGTCGAAGCGCTCAGCGCCTTCGTCGGCTGTGCCCACACGCACGATGCCGGGGCCGCCGAGCTGTTCATCTGCACCCAGTGCGGAAATGTGCATGAGCGCCATGGCGGCGGCCTGTCGACCCGGCCGCCGGAAGGGTTTGCCGTCGAGCGCTCGGTCGTCGAGCATTTCGGCCTGTGCGCGGCCTGCAGCACCTGACGATCCCGAGGGCCTTGGCGGCCCGGACTCCAACGAGGAAGAGCAATGATCGAATTGTGGCGCGGATCGGTGAACGCCTGGGAATGCGACGAGCTGGGCCACATGAATGTGCGCTTCTACCTGGCCAAGGCCAGCGAGGCGATCGGATGGCTGGCGGCTGAGGCCGGACTGGGCCGGGTCTACCACCCCAGCGCCACGGCGACCCTCATCCCGCGCGACATCCACATCCGGTTCGTCGCCGAGGCCCGACCCGGCGCCCCGCTCTACATCACCGGCGGCTTCCTCGACATTGCCGAGGACCAGGCCACCATCCAGTTGGTCATGCGTCATTCCGGTTCTGACAGGATCGCGGCCCTGTACCGCATCGTCGTCGGGCATGCCGAGCCCAATGAGGGCGTCGATTTCGCCTGGCCGAACCGGTTTGCCGCCCAGGCCGAGCGGCTGAAGATCGAGGCGTTTCCCGACGCGGGGCCGCGCGGCCTGAGCCTCGCGAATTCAGAGATCACCGCCAGCCGGGCGCGGGCCGACGACCTCGGCCTGAGCCGTATCGGACGGGGCCATTTCAGCCAAGCGGAGATGGACGGGTTCGGTGTCCTGTGCAGCGAGTTCCTGCTCGGCCGCATCTCCGACAGCGTGACCAATTTCGAGGCCGCTTTCCCCGAGGATTTCAGCGCTCACCGGGAAGGTCGCCCGGCCAACATCGCATCGGCCCTGCTGGAGTGTCACATCCGGCCCGCGCGCTGGCCCCGTGCGGGCGACAGCTTCATGGTCCGCTCCGGCCTGAAATCGATCGGCCCGAAGGTCCGCAATATCGTCCACTGGGTGCTCGACCCGGCCTCAGGCCATCCGTGGTGGACCATGGAGGGCGTCGCCGCCCCGCTTGATCTGGACAACCGCCGCATTGCCCCGGTCGGCGACGAACTGCGGGCCGAACTGGAAGCGCGCTGCATCCCCGACCTCTCCGCCTGAGCGCGAGTTTCGGAACCTTCTGCACCGGCTGCGGGTTTTTCTCCCAGCTAGCAGAGCGGGACACGACATGGCACGCGCATACTGGAAGGGGTATCTCCGGCTGTCCCTGGTGGCGATCGGGATCGAGCTCTATTCGGCGACCCAGAGTTCCAGCCGGCTCAGCCTGCACCAGATTCACAAACCGTCCGGCAAGCGCGTGCGCTACCAGAAAACCGCGCCCGGTATCGGGCCGATCGACAGCGACGACATCGTCAAGGGCTACGAGATCGACAAGGACGAGTATGTCCTGATCGAGCCTGACGAGCTGGACGACCTCAAGCTGGAGAGCCGGTCGTCGATCGAGCTCGTGCAGTTTGTCGAACATCACGAGATCGACCCGCGCTATTTCGCCAAGCCCTATTATGTGGTGCCTGCAGACGACGAGGTGGCGGCGGAAGGCTTTACGGTCATCCGCGAAGCCTTGCGCAAGGCCGGCAAGGTCGGCCTCGGGCAGATGGCGGTACGCGGCCGCGACCACATCATCGCCGTGAAGCCCTGCGGCGACGGGCTGTTGCTGGAAACCCTGCGCTATGCCGACGAAATCCGCGAGAGCGACCAGATCTTTGCCCAGATCCCCGAGCTCAAGGCGGACAAGGACATGTTGGGCCTGGCCACCGAACTGATCGACCGCAAGACCGCGCCGTTCGAGCCGGAGGCCTTCCAGTCGCAGTATTTCAGCGCCCTCAAAGACCTGATCGACGAGAAGCGGGAGGCCGGACGCGTCAGCTCCGACGACAGTCGCCCGGCGGGATCGGGCGGCGGACAGGTCGTCGACCTCATGGCCGCGCTCAAGAAGAGCGTCGAGAAGTCCTCGAAGGGCAAGGCGAAGTCGCGCTCGAGGTCCGCGCCTGCCAAGAAGAAAGCCAGCTAGGAGACAGTATTGGCCAAGAAGCGCGACCTGCTCGAGCGCTACAATGAAATGCGCAATTTCGACGAGACGCCGGAACCGCGCGGACGCCGCGCGCGCACGACCGGACAGGCTTTCGTCATCCAGAAACATGACGCGACGCGGCTGCACTATGACCTGCGCCTGGAGGTCGACGGCGTGATGAAGAGCTGGGCGGTGACCAAGGGGCCGAGCCTCGATCCCGCCGAGAAGCGCCTGGCGGTGCGGACCGAGGACCACCCGGTCGATTACAACGCGTTCGAGGGTGTCATTCCCAAGGGCTATGGCGCGGGCACGGTCATGGTGTGGGACCGCGGCACCTGGTCGCCCGATGGCGATGCCAAGGAAGGGCTCGACAAGGGGCACCTGAAGTTCAGCCTGGACGGCGAACGCCTGAGGGGCGGCTTCGCGCTCATCCGCTTGAAGAAGCAGTCGGGCAAGCGCGAGAACTGGCTGCTGGTCAAGCAGAAGGACGACACCGCCGACCCGGCCACTGATCCGATCGAGACCTGGACGGAGAGCGTGGTGAGCGGACGCGGATTCGAGGCGATCGAGAAGGATGAAAGCATGGCCCGGACCAAGCTCGGCTTCGTCAAACCGCAACTGGCGACGCTGGCGGATGCGCCTCCGCAAGGCCGGGAATGGCTGCACGAGGTCAAGTATGACGGCTATCGCATGCAGGCCCTGATTGAGGACGGCACGGTTCGCCTCATGACGCGCAATGGCAAGGACTGGACGCACCGGTTTCCGGTCATCGCGCAGGGCCTGAAGGCGATCAAGGCGCGCCGGGCCATCATCGACGGCGAATTGGCGGCGCTGGATTCCGAAGGCCGCAGCCGGTTCGGAGCCCTGCAGGGCATCGGCAAGGGCGGCAAGGCGGTGCTGGCCTATTTCGCGTTCGACCTGCTGCAGGAAGATGACGAGGATTTCCGGGCCAAGCCGCTGACCCGCCGCAAGCGGGCGCTGGCCCGCGTCCTCAAGCCGACCGGTGCGTGTATCCGCTATTCCGACCATATCCGTGGCAAGGGCCAGTCGGTGATCGAGAATGCCTGCCAGATGCAGCTGGAGGGCGTGATCTCGAAACGCGCCGACGCTCCCTATCGTTCTGGCCGCGGGCGCGACTGGATCAAGTCGAAATGCGTCGGCAATGACGAGTTCGTCATCGGCGGCTACCGGCCCTCGGACAAGGCCGGGCGGCCGTTCTCCTCGCTCCTGCTTGGCGAGTACATCGATGGTGAACTGGTCTATCGCGGCCGCGTCGGCACCGGGTTTGACGACGACATGCTGGACAGCCTGATGGCGCGCATGCGGCGGCTGGCGAGGAAGACGGCACCGTTCGCCGACGTGCCGCGCTCGGTGGCGTCCGATGCGGCTTGGCTGACCCCGAAACTGGTAGCCCAGATCGCCTATACCGAGCGCACCGATGACGGCGTGCTGCGGCATCCCAGCTTTCTCGGCCTGCGCGACGACAAGCCGGCGGACGAAGTGCGCACACCGGAGCCGGCGGCCGAGGCGGACGAAAGCTCGCCCTCCGACACGCCGGTGATTGCCGGCATCGCGATCTCGCACCCGGACCGGATCGTGTTCCCCGATGCCAAGCTGAGCAAGGCCGAGGTTGCGGACTACCTGGATGCGCACGCGGACCGGCTGCTCGAGCATCTGGCGGGGCGACCGGTCAGCCTGCTGAGATGTCCGGAAGGGCGCACCGGCGAGTGCTTCTTTCAGAAGCGCCGCACCGACGGCATGCCCGAGGCGATCAAGTCCGTCGAGGTCACGCTGTCGGACGGCAAAACAGCCCCATTCATGTGCATCGAGGACCGGGCCGGCCTGATCGCGGCGGCCCAGTTCGGAGCCCTGGAATTCCATGTCTGGGGCGCACGGGCGGACCGGCTTGACCGGCCCGACCGGCTGGTGATCGATCTCGACCCGGACGAGGGGCTGGGCTTCGACGAGGTGCGCGCCGCCGCCCGCGATGTGCGCGACGTGCTCGACACGCTGGGCCTGCAGACCTTCCCGCTGCTCACCGGCGGCAAGGGAATCCATGTGGTGGCGCCGCTGGAACGTCGACGCCCGTGGCAGGATGTGCGCGCCTTTGCCCGCGGCGTCGCACGGCAACTTGCCGAGGCCGACCCGGACCGCTTCGTCGCCACGGCGGCCAAAAGCAAACGCAAGGGCAAGATCTTCATCGACTGGCTGCGCAACCAGGACGGTGCCACCGCGATCGCGCCATTCTCTCCGCGGGCCCGCGAAGGCGCGCCGGTGGCCACTCCGGTCGGCTGGGAGGAGCTGGGGCGGATGACTGGTGGCAATGCCTATGCCGTCGACACCATCGATCGTCGCCTGAGCCAGCTCAAGGCCGATCCGTGGGCCGAGTATGCAGCGGTTCGCCAATCCATCACCAAGGCCCAGCTCGAGGCCGTGAACGCAAATCCCTGATCAAGAGGAGGACCCCATGTTTCTCGAACGCATCCGGACCGACGGACTGGCGCATTTCTCCTGGATGATTGGCGCCGGCGGCGAATGCGCCGTGATCGATCCCCAGCGCGATATCGAACGCTACCTGGAGATGGCCCGGGACAAGGGTGCCCGTATCACCCACATCTTCGAAACCCACCGCAATGAGGACTTCGTCACCGGGGCGGCAGCATTGGCCGAGGCGACCGGTGCTCCGGTGTGGCACGGCCCCAATGCCGACGGACCGGTCCACCACGCGCGCACCATCAAGGACGGCGAGAGCCGCGAGGTCGGCAGTCTCGTCCTGCGCGTGCTGGAGACGCCGGGCCATACCGAGGACAGCATCTCCATCGCCGTGACCGATTGTGATTACGCGGACGGCGCGGTGGCCGTGTTCACCGGCGATGCCCTGTTTGTCGGCGATGTCGGACGCACGGACTTCTATCCGGACCGGGCCCGCGAAGTGGCCGGCAAGCTGTGGGACAGTTTGCAGAGAATCCTTGCCCTGGGCGACCAGGTCATCCTGTGCCCGGCCCACGGGGCGGGATCGACCTGTGGCGGCGACATGGCCGACCGCGAGTTCTCGACGCTCGGGCACGAGCGCCGCAACAATCCTCGGCTGCAATGTGATCGTGACGCCTTCATCGAGGCCAAGCTGGCCGAGCACCACTACCAGCCACCCTATTTCCGGCTGATGGAGGATCTCAATCTCGACCCGCCGGGACGCTGTGCCCATCCCGCGGCGCCGACGATCATGCCGTGGCCCAAGCTCAGGGACTGCGAGCCGGACATCATCCTCGACCTGCGCTCGGTCAATGCGTTCCAGGGCGGCCATCTGACCGGCTGCCAGTCCCTTCCCCTGCCGATGATCGCCTCCTTCGCGGGGTGGATGCTCGAGCAGGACACGCGCATCGGGCTGGTCGCCGGAAGCGGACAGGAGGCGGAACAGGCGGCCCGGCAATTGTGCCGCCTCGGGTTCGAGCATGTCGTCGGGGCGGCCACCGAAGTGGTCGGCCCGGTCGCCAGCGGGGCCGAGTTCTCAACGCTTCCCGCCGTGGATACCGAGTGCGTCCGCAGGCGGCTCAACGAGCCGGGCGGCTGGATGCTGCTCGATGTGCGCGCGATCGACGAATTCGAGAGCGGCCACATCGAGGGGGCCCGGCACTGCTATGTCGGCGAGGTTCTCAAGTCGCCCGGCAGTGTCGGAGTGGACGGTCCCGTCACCGTGCTGTGCGCCAGCGGCGCCCGGGCCACGCTGGCGGCCTCGGCCCTGCAGCGCGCCGGCCTGGACGAGGTCGATGTTTATCTCGGATCGACCGGCGCCTGGCAGGCGGCGGGGCATGACCTCGTGAGCTGACCGCCTGTTCGGGCTGTGCCCTGAAGGACACGATGCGCGGTCCAATCGGCCGGGCCCCGCACCTGCCTGCTTGCCTCGGGCGGCTCGCAGGACTAGGGCTGGGCGGTCCGAAACATCGGAGGGCTGACCTGTGAGCACTTTCATCTAGACGCGTGGCCGGTGCGCCACCCGTTGCCGTGACCGCCATCCTCGCCTGCGAGGCCGGCCCACGGACCCGTCGACGCACTGCCGACCCGTCCCCGATGAAACTCGCCATGAGGATGGATCCCGATACCGGGATCCTTGGCCCGACATGAACGACACAGCAATTTCCGATGAACAGGCGGCGCGCCGTCGCGAGCTGAGCAATTGGCAGGTTCTGCGCTATCTGGCGCGGCAATGGCGCCGCCGCCCTGCCCTTTTGACCGGCATGATTTTCTTCATGGCCGCCGCAACCGCGGTCGAGCTGATGATCCCGCTCGCCGCCGGCCGGCTGATCGATGCCCTCGCCGCCGGTCCGGCCGAGAGCAGTCCGTGGGGCAGTTTTGCGCTCTACATGGGCGTGGCCATTGGCTATTACGCCCTGCGCCAGTTGGCGTCGCGCTGCGAGGTGCCGTTCTCCTCGGCCAACATGGCCGACCTGACCAGCGAGGCCTTCGCCAAGGTCCAGCGCTTCTCGCTGGACTGGCATGCCAACACCTTTGCCGGGTCCGTCGTGCGCAAGATCACCCGCGGCATGTGGGCCTATGACGTGTTGACCATAAATCTGCTCTTCGGCATCGCGCCGTCGGTGGCAGTGATGCTCGGCATCTCCAGCCTGATGGCGGTGCGCTGGCCCCTGGTCGGTGGGGTCGTGCTGATGATCATGTTCGCCTTCATCGCCTCCAGCCTCGCGCTGAGCCGGTACTACATCCGGCCGCAGAACCTGCGCTCCAACCGGCTCGACTCGGAGATCGGTGGCGCCCTGGCGGATGCCATTGGCGGCATCGCCACGGTCAAGAGCTTCGGTGCGGAGGCCCGCGAGGACAAGCGTTTCACCGATCTGGCCTGGCGCTGGCGCGCGGAAGCCAAGAAGACCTGGCTGCGCTTCGTCAATTCCTGGCTGGTCAACATCGTCACCGACCTGTCGATGCAGGCGGCGCTGGTCGGCCTGCTGGTCTGGCAATGGTCGCGCGGCGCCGCCAGTGCCGGCGACGTGGTGGCGGCACTGACCGCCTACATGATCGTGTCGGGATACATGCGACGCTTCGGCGAACAGGTGCAGCAGGTCCAGAAGAGCATGGACGAGATCCAGGACCTGGCCGTGTTCGACCTGATGGAACGCAATGTGCCGGACCGCCCGGGGGCACCGGATTTCCAGCCTGGCGAGGGCGCGATCAGCTTCGACAAGGTCGATTTCACCTATGCCGGGCAGACGAGGCCACTGTACAGCAAGTTCTCGCTGGCCATCGAACCGGGCGAGAAGGTCGCCCTCGTGGGCCCGACAGGCTCGGGCAAGTCGACCTTCGTGAAACTGCTGCAACGGCTGTACGATGTGAGCGGCGGCGCTGTGCGCATCGACGGCCAGGACGTGCGCTCGGTGAGCCAGTCCTCACTGCGCCGGCATATCGCCCTGGTGCCGCAGGACCCGGCCCTGTTCCACCGCTCGATTGCCGACAATATCGCCTATGGCAGTCCGGAGGCGACACTCGACGATGTCCGCGCCGCGGCCCGGGCGGCGCATGCGGATCGCTTCATCGAACGCCTGCCTGCCGGCTATGACACGCTGGTGGGCGAGCGGGGCGTCAAGTTGTCGGGCGGCGAGCGGCAGCGCGTAGCCATCGCCCGGGCCATTCTCGCCGACGCACCCATCCTGGTGCTCGACGAAGCCACGTCGAGTCTCGACAACGAGACCGAGCGCGACGTGCAGGCGGCGATGGAAGCAGTGATGGCGGGGCGGACCACGATCCTGATCGCGCACCGCCTGTCGACCATCCGCAATGCCGACCGCATCCTGGTGTTCGAGAATGGCCGACTGGTCGAACAGGGCACACACGATGAACTCTCGGCACTTGACCAGGGCCTGTATGCGCGGCTGGCTGAACTCGCCACCGCCTAGGGTGTGGCGCCGATGAGAGGTGCGTGCTTTGTTGTCGACGCTTAGCGGAAAGACGATTTGATGCGTTTCCTGACCACACTCCTGGCCTGCCTGGCCCTGTTCGCTCCAGCCGCCTTCGCTGATGACGCGCATCCGCGCCCGTTCGACGGCAATTTCAGCGCCATGGCCGAGGTGGACCAGGCGCTTGAGGAAGCCCGGGCGGAGGAAAAGCGGCTGCTGCTCATCCTCGGCTCCAACTGGTGTCATGACAGCCGGGGCCTGGCGCACCACTTCAGCGATCCGCATTTGGCGGCGACGCTGGAGCAGCATTTTGTCACCCGGTATGTCGATGTCGGCTGGCGCGACCAGAACCAGGACGTGGCCCGGCGCTTCGGTGTGCCGGCAGTCTATGCCACGCCCACGGTGCTGGTCATCGATGCGCGCGAGGAAACCCTGCTCAACCGGGATGAACGCAGTGACTGGACGACCGCGGCCTCCCGGCCGGTCGAGGAAGCGCGGGCCTGGTTCGATCGCTGGGCGGTGAGCGGCCCGCCGCGCATCGGCCTGCTGGAAAGCTCGCTGGTCTATCAGGCCATGCTGGTCGAGATCGAGATCTACGAAGAGGCTGAGGCAACGCGGCTGGCGCGCGCTTATCGCGACATCGCCACCTGGCAGGGTCTGCCTGCCGAAGAGCGACCCGACGACTTCGGCGCCCGTGAGGCAGAGGTCGAGATCTGGCGGCGCGCCCTGCCGCGAGAGATTGCCAGCCTGCAGTCCGAGGCCCGCCGCCTCGTCGCTGCCGAACTCGCGAGTATCGCCGGTGGCGAGCCGATCAGTGCCGAAACGGTCGCCGAGCTCGATGCGGGCGACCCCGACCTGTTCCTCGAATACACGCCGCACACGAGCGAGCACTGGTAAGCGCCGATGACCCGTATTCCATATTTCGAGATTCACGCATTTGCGGATCCCGACCGGCCGTTTTCCGGCAATCCCGCCGGCGTGTGCCTGCTGGAAGCGTTTCCGGAAGACGCTGTGCTGGCTGGCATCGCCCAAGCCAACAACCTGTCGGAAACGGCCTTTCTCGTGGCGCGCGGCGGGGATTGCTGGGACTTGCGCTGGTTCACCCCGTCCGTCGAAGTCGACCTGTGCGGTCATGCGACATTCGCGGCAGGAGCCGTGCTGTTCGAAGGGGAGAAAGTGGACTCCGCCACAGCGCGCTTCCTGACCCGGTCGGGCGAATTGCGGGTGACACGGGAGCATGACGGGCTGGCCATGCAATTGCCGAAAAACGGGTATGAACCCTGTCAGCCCTCAGATGAGTTGCGGGCAGCGCTGGGCTTCGCGGGCGACCCGGAAAGCGTCTTCACGGTCAACCGGCTGCACGGGGCGGACTACCAGATGTGGGTGGTCGATGGCGAAAAGACGGTGCGTCAGGCGCAGCCGGATTTCAGTGCCCTGCGGCGCATTGGCTGCAATGTCATACTGACCGCACGCGGGGATGAAAGTGATTTCGTGTCACGCTTTTTTGCCCCGGCATCCGGTGTCGATGAGGACCCGGTGACGGGGTCGGCGCATTGCACACTCGGGCCGTACTGGAGCGAACGCCTGGCAAAGTCGACGCTGCGGGCGCGGCAGATCGGCCCGCGTCCCGGGGCCCTCTCGGTAGAGAGCAACGATACCGCGGTCACCCTCAAGGGTCTGGCCCGAAGCTATCTGGATGGCCATATCCGGATATGAAAAGAGCGCGGCCGGCAGCCGCGCTCTTTCCAGGTCGGATAACCCGCACCCATCAGTTTCCAAAGGTAAAGGTGATGCTGGCGCCGCTGCCATTGCGATAGCGGTGGTGGCCGTACGGATCGTAGCGGTCGTAGCGGCTGTAGCGATCATAGCGATCGCGGGGATGATAGCGGTAGCGGTCATGCGGGCGTGAGGTGTAGACGCGCACATCAACGGCGATCTGCTCGCCGTAATGACCGGTGCGGTAATAGCGACCGTCGCGACCAACCCGAATGACGCCGGGCGATCCGTTATGGGCACCGTCGCGCAGGTAATCCCTGCGGTCGTCCCAGCGCGACGGCTCATAGCTCCACGAGCGGGTCGGGCAGTTGATCTGGGCCCGATCGCGGCGGTCGTGCAGGCTTTGACGTCCGTAGCCGCGACGCTGATCGCGCAGATCCTCGCGCAGATCGGGGCAGGTCGAAGCATCTACATACCAGGTACCGGCGCTGGCCGGGCCCGCAACAACGAATGTGCCGGCTACCGCCAAGGCCGCCGCGCTCACAACAGATTTGAGGGGCATCATGGCTCTTTCCTTCAACTCGGGCAGGTCGGGGGACCCTGCCATCTGCTCGAGGTTCTAGCGGGTCGCGCATGAGACCGCGTTGAATACCGTGTTCATCCGCCAGTCATCTTGCGCACCCTTTATCTGTATGGCCGCTTGGCGGATCGCCCGCGGGCGTGGCACAAGGGCTTCAGGGGACAGGAGACCGCCATGCATCGACAGTTGATCACAGCGACCCTCGCCATCGCGGCGAGCCTGGCCGCAAGCGGTGCCGTATGGGCGCAAGCCGACACCACGGGGCTGGCCGGCGCTCCCCTCGAGGACCGCCTGAGCAGCCGCGAGATTGGTCGCTACCTGCATCAGACCGGAGCCAAGCCCCCCAAGCCGGGTGGTGGCGACGGGCTGGCGGCCGGATATACCGGCAACGACACCTGCCAGTGGGCCAATGACGGCGAGTGTGACGACCCGGGCATCGGGACCGGCGCTTGCGAGACCGGCACCGACTATTCCGATTGCTGGCGCCTGGTCACCGGCGTGGAAGATGATTCCTGCCAGTGGGCCAATGACGGCGAATGCGACGAGCCGGGTTTCGGCACCGGCGCCTGCACCCAGGCCACCGACCTGTCGGACTGCGGCGACGTGATTCATCTGCGCTTCCGCAATGACAGCTGCGAAACCGCCTTTGACGGCGTGTGCAATGAACCGGGCGTGGGTGACGGCACATGCGAAGAGCGCTCCGACCGGGCCGACTGTTTCGGTCGTGACCGGCCGCTCGGCATCAATGACCATTATTTCGGCCGCGACGACCGGGTCTTCATGGACACCGCAGTCTTCCCGTGGAGCGTGATCGGACAGGTCGACTTCGACGCCGGCGGCGCCTGTACGGCGACCCTGATCGGCGAGGATGTCCTGGTCACGGCCTCGCACTGCATCAATGACGAGGGCCGCACGGATGCGCGAGGCGTGTTCCGCACCGCTTTCGACCGTCCCGGCGGCGCGCTGGAAGCCCGCGTCATCGACTTCTTCATCGCTCCGGAATGGGATGAGAACCTGTTCTCCTCGACCGACGACCATGACGGGACCGACTGGGCCCTGTTGCGCATCGACCAGCCCCTCGGCGCCGAGCTCGGGCATGTCGGGGTGCGCGGACTGGTCGCCGAGGGCGGCCCCGAGGCCGCCCTGTCCGCCGAGTTGTTCCAGGGCGGCTATAGCTGGGATACCGGCGCCCACCTGTCCGGAAACCTGGGCTGCACCATGGTCGAGATCTTTGACGACAACACCATGGCCCATAATTGCGACACCACGCGCGGCGACAGCGGCTCGCCCTTCATGGTCCGCGAAGGCGACCAGTATTTCGTGGTCGCCACGGATTCCAACTTCCGCTCCAACCCGGGCGGCCCGATGATCTACATCGCCGCCCGCTCGGAAGGCTGGCTGCCGTATCTGGAAGACTTCCAGGCCGGACGGATCGGCAATTCGAGCCCGCGCCCGCGCGGTCCCGGGAAACCGCCGAAATAGGGATTATTCGGCGTCGCCGATGAGGGCGACCAGGCCGCCGACCAGGGCCTGGCGCCATCCGGCGACGTCGTGGCCGCCGCCATATACCGCCAGAGCCGCCTCATAGCCCGCTTCGGTCAGGCCCGCCTCCATGCGCCGATTGGCGTCCATCATGACATGGCCGGCATTGGTGGCAGTCACGACCGTCTCCAGCGATCCGACCGCGAGGTGGAAACGCGGCCGCGCGGCTGCGTCCGCAGCCGGTCGCGACGCCAGCTCCCGCAGCAGCCACTCCGGCGCTTCGCCCTCGGGTGCCCAGTAGAATGACCCCGACATCGACAGCACGCCGCCGATCCGGTCGGGGTGAGCGAGCGCCGCGATGCTGCCGGCCAGCCCCCGCCGCGACGCCCCACCGACAACGACAGCCCGGCGCGGCGGCTCCAGCCCAGCTTCCCTCCGAAGCCCCGGCAGGAGTTCCGTGGCGATGAAGGCGGCCTGGTCTGCATAACGCTGTCCGGCGCTGGCGCTGTCGAGCTGATCGATCAACACCACATGGGTTGGCGGAATACGGCCGGCCTCGGCCAGATTGGCCACGATCTGCCATGCCGGTGCCCGCACGCCCCAGAGAAAATCGTCATAGAGGATCAGGACGGGAGAGTGCTCATGGCCGCCTGCGGCCCGGTGAAGCCTGACCCGGACAGGTCGCTTCAGCGACTGGCTGTCAATCGTCAGGTCGCGCCTTTCCACGCTGTCCCGACGCGGCCGCAGGGCCCGGTCGGGCTCGGCCGCGTCCAGCACCAGGACGGCCTCAGAGCCGATGCCGCCGAGGCGCCGGGGATTGGCCGGGTCGGTATGGCGCTGCCAGCCATCTCCGGCATCGACCAGGAAGGAATAGGCTGCCTGAAGGTCACGCGGAGCGTCGAGCGTGAGGGCGAAGATCGAGCTGTTCGCGACGGGCCGCATGGGCAGGGTGAAGTCGGCGACATAATCCGTCACCGGGCCGGGTCGCTCGACAGCATTGACGACACTGTCGAGTCGCACCGACCGGGTGCCGGGCGGGGCGCGAAAGAGAAAGGTGATGCGGGACAGGTCGGTATCGTCGGGATGACGGTCCAGCAAGGGCAGCCCCCGGGCCGTGATGCGGCGCCACACCTCATCCTCGGCATGGGGGCGTGCGCGCAATTCCTGTTCGAGATCGGCCACCGAGGAAAGGGGCGGTGCGGCCCTGGCACCGGTGGCGACAAGGCACGCGACGACCAGCGCGCCGATGATGACCAATCCCGCTTTCAACCTGCCTGCCCCCTTGTGCCGTTGCGGTGACAGGCTAGCGTGGCAGACGAGGTTTGGGGAAGCCGCGATGATCACCATCACATCCATCTGCAAGACCCGGCTCGAAGCCGCTCTTCTGCTTGGCTCCGTCGGTCTGGGGCTGGCCTATCTGTTGGACAGTTTCGGTATTTCGGCCCCCTACCCCGCAGATGTGGCCATCAAGGCGGCCGGCATCGTCCTGCTGGCCGCCTATGCCTGGGGACGTCGCCACCCGGTGCTGGCATGGGCGCTTCTGGCGGGTGCGGCAGGAGATGTGGCGCTGGCTCTGGAGCCGCCCCTGCTCCTGGCCGGAATGGCGGCGTTCGCCGTCGGCCACGGGCTCTATATCGCCCTGTTGTGGCGCTGGCGGCACGCGCTGGGAAGTCGCGGTGTATGGGGCTGGCTGGCAGCGGCCGGGCTGGTCGCCTACGGGATCGTCATGCTGGTCTGGCTGCAGCCGTATTTCGCAGATCTCAGGGGGCCGGCATCGGCCTATCTGGTCATCATCCTGACCATGGCAGTGCTGGCGGTAACGGCGCGGACACCGGCACTGGCCGTGGCCGGCGCACTGATCTTCGTGGTGTCCGACAGTGTCCTGGCGGTCCGGCTGTTCACAGACCTCTGGCCGGGCGCCGACTGGGTGGTCTGGACCACCTATTTCAGCGCCCAGTTCCTGATCGCGACAGGCCTGGCGAGAGGGGCTAGTTGAGCAGGCCGCTCTCGCGGGCCATGGCCTTCATGGCCTTCTGCAGTTTCTCGAACGCGCGCACTTCGATCTGGCGGATACGTTCGCGGCTGACACCGTAGTGATCAGCCAGCTCTTCCAGGGTCTTGGGGTCTTCTGACAGGCGGCGCTCCTGCAGGATGTGTTGTTCGCGCTCATTGAGCTCGCCCATCGACATCTGCAGCAATTCCATTCGCGTATCGAACTCGTCGGACTGGACCAGTTCCTCTTCCTGCGTCTCGGCCTGATCGTCGGACAGCCAGTCCTGCCACTGGCCTTCGCCTTCGGTACCGCGCAGCGGTGCGTTGAGCGAGGCGTCGGGACCAGACAGCCGCCCATTCATCGACACGACCTCGTCAGTGGTGACGCCGAGCTTGGTGGCGATTTCCTCGACCTGGTGCGGCTTGAGATCTCCCTCGTCGAGGGCCTGCATCTGGCTTTTCATGCGGCGCAGGTTGAAAAACAGCTTCTTCTGCGCGGCCGTCGTGCCCATCTTCACCAGCGACCAGGAGCGCAGGATGTACTCTTGGATCGAGGCGCGGATCCACCACATGGCATAGGTGGCGAGACGGAAGCCCTTGTCGGGATCAAATTTCTTGACCGCCTGCATCAGGCCAACATTGCCTTCGGAAATCACCTCGGCGACCGGCAGGCCGTAACCGCGATAACCCATGGCGATCTTGGCCACGAGACGCAGGTGGGACGTCACCAGCTTCTCGGCCGCTTCGGCATCCTCGTGCTCGCGCCAGCGCTTGCCGAGCATGAATTCCTCGTCCTTTTCCAGCATCGGAAAGCGACGGATCTCGGCCAGATAGCTGGACAGACCCTGTTCCGGGGAAAGTGCGACTGAAAGTGCGTTGGCCATGATGTTTTCCTATCCCTCCCGGGTGCCGAATGAGCGCGCAAAGACCCTCATTCCCCGGCCCGAGACCTATTTAGGGAGCCGATGCGGCAATTGTTAGCCCCTCATGTGCTGGTTTGGTGCCGATTGTGTACGGGACCGCGGATCGCTGCGGCCGGCGCCGGGCGCGGGTAGGTGCAGGGCTAGCAATCTAACGCTCGTCGCCCGATCTCGTTCCGATCGGGCCGAGGTGCTGACAGGATGGGGGGCGATCCCGCCATGCTGTACCGGGACTGCCTATTTGGCCGGCGGCTGGAACTTGAGATAGCCGCGCTCGACCATCCGCCGCATCGCTTCATAGGCTTCCGTCAGCTCGTCATAGGCGGATCTCAGATGCGTCAGGCGACCGACTTCCTGCTCGCTGAGCGGGGACCGGCTGCGCGCCGCGGACATGGCCGCATCAACCCAGGCGCTGCGGGCCTTGGATGCAGTCAGGGCGAGGTTCTGGAAATCCTCGATCGTGACGTGATGGATGGTCTTGTTCATCACCGCCTGGTTGGCAGCAAAGACCGTGTAGTCGATCTGTTCGAGATGGCCGCGTCGCTTGCGCTGTTCGGCCGGGTCCTCGATCAGGTCGGGCTCGAAATGGTCCGATACCCGGCGATAACTGGACGTCGAAATTTTGGCCATGCCTTGCCTCCGGCAGGGGTCCGAAGACAAAGCATGGCCATGGCGCGATTAAAAAGTTGTGTAGAGATTGCCTCGTATTAGATCAGCCAGTCGCTTTTCCGGGCATGGGAGGCGCCAGATCGTCGCGATAATGCTCAACAAGAGCCGCATCGCGCTCCACGTAAACATCAACACTTGATGTATTAGCCTGAGCAGAACCAATGACCGGGTACTGAGCCATAAGCAAAGCAACACCGGCAATGAAGGACAGAAGGCTGATCTTCAGGGTCTTGCTTTCCATTTTTGGCCACCTTTCATTTCTTTTCATTCGTCGTGTGATTAAGAAACGATGAAAGGGCCGATCGGTTCGCAATTTTATTTTCAGTTCTGCAGGGAACGAATTCCGGATTCCGATATCTTCTGATTTTTCAAGGAAAAAATTTGGGAATTTGGGGTTGACAAGCGCTGACATATTTTTTCGGGAGAGTTTCCGACCACCCATCAAGCCTGTTTTTTTTCAGCCGGAACCAGACCAGCGGCCTGCCCCAGAACCCGGCCTCCGGACGCAAACAGAAACGCCTCACGACCGGTCCACACGCGCTGGAGCCTGACCTTTTGGTACTCTAGCCAACCGAAGACAGCCGGGCCCGGATCCGCTGGGTGCCGGATTCAACAAGCAGGAATTCTCCGTCGGTGCGGACATAATAGTGACCGCGCGGAGCCGGATTGAGGCCGTAGGCTCGCGGCGAGCGGACGACAACGTAATTATTGCCGATCAGGCGCTCTTCCAGCTGGTAGGACGCCCCCCGCTCGAGGGATGGGGTTGGCTTGCTGACGACCCTTCCGGGCACCCCCACCGAGCGGTTCGCGTGCTCCGCCGGGCGGTTCCAACCGGCATGCCGCGCCAGGTATTCGCGATTGTCGAAATCGTCCTCCCAGGCAGCCGGTGCCGCGTCGGTCCAAACCTGTTCGCCGTAACGATAGGCGTCCGTATCCCAGGGGGCACGCTCACCGGCATGCTCGAGTGCGCCCTGCTGGCCGTGGCCCGGCGCGCCACACAAGCCATGCGCGTCAGGCGGGCACGCGGGCGGTGCGGACTGGGCAGCCGCCGCTCCGGCCAGGGCGGGCCACGCCAGCAAGGCGAGCGTCAGGCTGACAAGTCTGGTTGATCTGGACATGGTCCTACCCGTGCGAGCTGATATGCATGCAACGCACCCGACCTGAAGAGGTTTCCCTGATGCCGTACTGAAACGCGGGAACTTCCCCCGGCGCGCACCGTTGCCTGAACAACCAACCAATCAGGGAGACATCGCGATGGTGCAGTGGCGCGGCCGACGCGGCAGCCGGAATGTAATTGACCGCAGGGCCACACGCTACCGGAGTGCTGGTCGGGGCGCCGGCCTTGCCCTCCTCCCCCTCCTGTACCGGGTCTTCGGATGGAAAGGCGCGCTGGTTGCCGCCGCCCTGATTGCGGGATTTGTGTTCTTCACCGGCGGCAATATCGGCTCCGTGGCCGGCCTGCTGACCGGAAGCGGCAGCCAGCCCCAGGCGGTGCAGGGTGAAGCGCCGCCCGGGACGGAAGAAGCCGCCCGGTTTGCCTCCGTCATCCTGGCCGACACTGAAGACGTGTGGTCGGCGGTGTTCGCCGAGAACGGGCAGACCTATCGCGAGCCCGAACTCGTCCTGTTCTCTGACGCTGCACAGACCGATTGCGGCTTTGCCAGCGCCGCTGTCGGCCCCTTCTACTGCCCCTCCGACGAACGCATCTATATCGATGTCCGCTTCTATGACGAGCTGGCGCGTATGGGCGCGGGTGATGGCGACTTCGCCCAAGCCTATGTGCTGGCCCACGAAGTCGGCCACCACGTCGAAAACCTGTTGGGGGTGCTGGAGCGCTCGCGACAGGGCGCCCAGACGGGTCCCGACAGCGCCGCAGTTCGGGTCGAACTGATGGCCGATTGTTTCGCCGGACTGTGGGCGGCGCGGGCGGACCGGCGCTTCGCGATCCTGGAACCGGGCGATATCCAGGAGGGCCTGGCCGCGGCCAGCGCCGTTGGCGATGACACCATTCAGCGCCAGGCGGGGCGAAGTGTCACTCCGGACAGCTTCACCCACGGCAGCGCCGAACAGCGCCAACGCTGGTTCATGCGCGGCTATGAAAACCCGCAGCTGGCGCAGTGCGACACGTTTTCCGCCAGTCAGCTCTGATTGAAAAAGGGCCAGCGCTCGCGCTGGCCCCTGGATCACATGAACAACGTCGCCGGGTTTTCCAGCAACCCCTTGACGCGTTGCACCAGAAGCGCCGCATCATAGCCGTCAACAATACGGTGGTCGAAGCAGCACGACAGGTTCATGACCTTGCGCGGCACGACCCGGCCGGCAGCGTCGAAGCGCGGCAGCTCCTGCATCTTGTTGACGCCGATAATGGTGACTTCCGGCGCATTGAGGATCGGCGTCGTGACAATGCCGCCCATGGCGCCGAGCGACGATATCGTGATCGTCGATCCGCTGAGCTCATCCTTCGATGCCTTGCCGGCCTTGGCCGCAGAGCCGAGCCGTTTCAGCTCCGCGGCAATGTCCCAGATGTCCAGGCTTTCCGCGTGCTTGATGACCGGCACCATGAGGCCGTTGGGCGTCGCCGCGGCGACCCCGCAATGCACGGCGTCATGCTTGGTCAGCACCATCGCCTCGCCGTCGAAATGGGCATTGGCCTGGGGCGTTTCCGGCAAGGCCTTGGTCAGCGCCATGACGAGGAAGGGAATGAAGGTGAGCTTGGTCTGCTCGTCCGACTTGGTGGCATTCAGGTGCGCGCGCAGCTCCTCCAGCGCCGTAACGTCGATTTCCTCGACATAGGCGATGTCCGGAATGGTGCGCTGGGCGTGCGACATGTTCTCGGAAATGCGTCGGCGCAAGCCGATCACCTTCTCCTCGGTGACGCCGGTCCGCTTGGCCCGGCCGCCCGCCGGACCACCGCCGACCTTGCTGGCCAGGCGACCGCCGGAGGCGATGAAATCATCCAGGTCCTGGTGCGTGATGCGGCCGGCCGGTCCGGTGCCCGGTACGGCGCCCAAATCGAGGTCGGCGTCGAGGGCCCGCTTGCGCACCGCAGGGCTGGCCAGCGGGCGCTCGCCTTCGGACCGGGCCGCCACGCCTGGAGCGGCTGTGGCCGCCGGCTGTGCCTTGGCAGGCTCCGGCTTGGAGTCCGGCTTGGGGTCAGCCTTGGCCGCGGGCGCCTCATCCTGGGCCGGGGCGTCCGCAACCTTGGCCTCTACCTCGGCATCGTCCGGCACGGCGCCATCGACGGCGATGAACATGATCTCGGTGCCAACCGCGATGACATCACCCGGCTCACCGACCAGCTTGGTCACCTTGCCGTTGACGGCGCAGGGGATTTCCACCGTCGCCTTGTCGGTCATCACATCGAGGACGTGCTGGTCTTCCTTGACCGTGTCGCCTTCCTTGACATGCCATTCGACGATTTCGGCCTCGACGATCCCCTCGCCGACATCGGGCATCTTGTAGCGGTATTCGCTCATGATCAGGCCTCCAGCACTTCGCGCATGGCATTCTTGAACCGGTTCGGTCCCGGGAAATAGGCCCATTCGTGGGCATGCGGATAGGGCGTGTCCCAGCCGGTG
This sequence comes from Maricaulis sp. CAU 1757, assembly GCF_054482675.1. Classification (NCBI taxonomy): domain Bacteria; kingdom Pseudomonadati; phylum Pseudomonadota; class Alphaproteobacteria; order Maricaulales; family Maricaulaceae; genus Maricaulis; species Maricaulis sp. CAU 1757. The sequence goes on along the minus strand of NZ_JBTLRI010000003.1, from coordinate 364,320 downwards.
ACGCGCTGAATCGGCGCCTCGAGCGCGTAGAAGCACTCTTCCTGGATCTGGGCCGCCAACTCGGCGGCGAAGCCGGAGGTGCGCGGCGCTTCCTGGGCGACAATGCAGCGCCCGGTCTTGTTGACCGACCGGGCAATGGTCTCGATGTCGTAGGGCACCAGGGTACGCAGGTCGATCACCTCGGCATCGATGCCCTCGGCCTCGGCCGTGGCCTCGGCGACGTGGACCAGCGTGCCATAGGTGATGATGGTCAGTTCACTGCCCTCACGCACCACTTCCGCCTTGCCGATCGGCAGCGAGTAATGCTCCTCCGGCACTTCGCCCTTCGGGTGCTTGGCCCAGGTCGACAGGGCCTTGCCCGGGTCGCCGTCGAAGGGCCCGTTATAAAGGCGCTTGGGCTCGAAGAAGATGACCGGGTCCGGGCTTTCCATGGCCGCGATGAGCAGGCCTTTGGCGTCATACGGGTTGGAGGGCATGATGACCTGGACACCCGGGATCTGGGTAAAGAAGGCCTCCGGACTCATCGAATGCGTCTGACCACCGCGAATACCGCCGCCGCAGGGCGTGCGGATGGTCACCGGCGTGGTGAACTGACCGGCCGTGCGGTAGCGGATGCGCGACAGCTCGGAGACGATCTGGTCGAGCCCCGGGAAGATGTAGTCGGAGAACTGGATTTCGGCGACCGGCTTGAGGCCACGTGCGGCCATGCCGATGGCCATGGCGACGATGGCCGCCTCGTTGATCGGTGCGTCAAAGCAGCGATCGAGTCCGTACTTCTCCTGCAGACCGGCGGTGACGCGGAAGACGCCGCCGAAATAGCCGGCATCCTCACCGAAGACGAGCACGTCCGGATCGCGCTCCATGACATTGTCCATGGCCGAGTTGAGGGCCTGGATCATGTTCATCTTGGCCATGATCAAACTCCCAGGTCGCGGCGCTGGCGCTCGAGGCGCCAGTCCGGTTCTGCATAGACATCTTCGAAGATGGTGTGGGTCGGCGACAGCGGACCGTCGTGCAGCGTGCCGTGGCTTTCCGCTTCCTTGTAGGAGGCGATGACCAGCTCATCGAGCTCCTTCTCGAGGGCGGCGTGGCGCTCATCGTCCCACTCGCCGAGACCGATGAGGTGGTTCTTCAGGCGCTCGATCGGATCGCCAAGCGGCCAGGCCTCATTCTCGTTCTTCGGGCGGTAACCGGCCGGGTCGTCCGAGGTCGAGTGTGGCGCAGCACGGTAGGTATAGCTCTCGATCACAGTGGCACCATGGCCGGCCTGGGCGCGTTCGCGGGCCCATTTGGTGGCTGCGTAGACGGCGAGGAAGTCATTGCCGTCGATGCGCAGCGAGGCGAGACCGTAGCCGATGCCCTTGAGGGCGAACGTCTCGGCCTGGCCGCCGGCAATGCCCTGGAAGGTCGAAATGGCCCACTGGTTGTTGACGATGTTGAGGATGACCGGCGCCTTGTAGGTCGAGGCCAGCACCATGGCGCCGTGGAAATCGCCCTCGGCCGAGGAGCCCTCGCCGATCCAGCTGGCGACCACGCTGTCGTCATTCTTGTAGCGATTGCCCATGGCATAGCCGACGGCCTGCGGAAACTGGGTCGTCAGATTGCCCGAGATGGAGAAGAAATTGCCCTCGGCCCAGGTGTAGTGGACGGGCAGCTGGCGTCCCTTGAGATTGTCGCGGCTGTTGGAGATGCAGTGGCACATCATGTCGACGATGTCGCGGCCGCGGGCGAACAGGATGCCCTGCTGCCGGTAGGACGGGAACACCATGTCTCCCTTGTCGAGCGCCATGGCGGCGGCGACGGCGACGGCCTCCTCGCCGGTCGATTTCATGTAGAAACTCATCTTGCCCTGGCGCTGCAGCTTCTGCATGCGCTCGTCATAGACCCGGGTCAGCACCATGTGGCGCAGCCCCTCGCGCAGGGTCTCGGCGTCGAGCTTGGGATCCCAATCACCCACCGCCTGGTGGTTGTGGTCGAGAACGCCGATCAGGCCGAGGGCGAGATCGCGCGTCTCGCGGCCGTCCACGGACGGGTCGGGACGCTTGGCCTCGCCGGCGGGCTGCAGCTCAAGATGGGAGAAGTCGGGCGTGTCGCCCGGGCGCGCGTGCGGCGCGGGTACATGAAATCGCGGTTCGGAATGTGCCATGGTCTCTCACTGGATGATCGGCCGTACATGCCGGGCAGCGCACCATCGGCACAAGCCGGGGCGCGAGGGCGTCTAACGCGGATAGGCCGGACTTGTCTACTATTCCGGTGCGATGCTTGTGCCGGGTTCGCAAACCCCAAGGGCTCGCCTAGTTTGCCCTGACACCCAAGCCGGAGGCCGGGATGAGCGCCCAGATCGACGCCATCGATGTAAGAATACTCGAAGTCCTGCAGGAAGATGCGGGTCGCTCCGTTGCGGACGTCGCGGACATGGTCGGCCTGACCGCCTCGCCGTGCTGGCGTCGCATCCGTCGGCTGGAAGCGGACGGCATCATTCGCCGGCGCTCGATCGAACTGGACCGGCGGGCCCTCGGCCTGATGTTCACCGCCTATCTCGAGGTGAAGATCCAGCCAGCCCGCAAGGTCAATTACGAGACCTTCGAAGCGGCCATGCTGAACTTTGACGAAGTCACCGAAGCCTGCACCATGACCGGCCCGTATGACTACCTGGTCAAGATCGTCGTGCCGGACATCGACGCCTACAACCAATTCGTCCAGGACAAGCTGATCCCGCTCGATGTCATCGGCGACTTCCGGACCTCGGTGCAGATCCGCGACATCAAGCAGGGGCAGGCCCTGCCATTAGGGCACCTCGGAAGCTGACGCACCGTCATCCGGCGGTGCCATTCACGCCTGCGCCAAAGCGGATCCGACCGACCGGCACAATTTAGCCAGGCGTTTCGCCCGCGCGGGCAGAACCCGGCCGCGCCGGGTCACCAGCCACAGGTCGTGGAAATGTCGCTGCGGCAGCGGGACGATATTCAGGCTGGCACGATCCGGGTGCACCTCAACGCCACTGCGCGGCAGCAATGTATAGCCGACACCGCGCGCCACCGGGGCCGGGATCTGGCTGATCTGGTTCACGAATGCACGGGTGCGCAGGCGGTCGGCGCCCTCGAACTCGTCGGCGAAGTTCAATGCGAGCAACTCGTCTGCATAGCGGGCTCCATCCGGGTGGTCGATGAAACCCAGCGCGTCGAGGTCGGCCAAACAGGACGGCACGGCCTTGGCGGTTGCAGCCATGATCAGGCACAGCTCCTCGCGGCCGATCAACTCGGCGGCCAGCCGCGGGTGGCCCGGATCGCGGTCGCACACGCCGAGGTCGAACCGGCCCTGGACGACCCCGTCGGCAACAGCGGGCTGAGGCGCCGCCTCGATATGAACACGCAAGCCCGGCGCTGTCCGCATCAGGGAGAAGACTTCCGGCCCCAGCAGGATGGCGAAGCTTCCAGAACAGGCAATTGAGACCTCGCCCTGGTCAGGATCGTCGAGCATGACAGCCTGGCGCAGGCGATCTTCCTGCTCGCGCCGCGTCCGCCCCAGCGCGAACACCAGCTCGCCGGCCGGAGTCAGCGTGAAGTCCCGCCCCTGGCGGGTGATCAGCGGCTGACCGATCTGGCGCTCGAGCTTGCGGACATGCTGTGACACGCCGGGCTGGGTCATGTGAAGGCGCTCGGCCGTACGGGTGAAATGGCCGATTTCGCACAGCGCGGTGAACGTTTCGAGCCATTGGGCGTTGAGCATGTCTTGGCTCATTTCGTTATCAAAAACATTCCAAACGATAATTGGAAGTTCTGATAGCGCCAACCTACCTCCTGTTCACACAGCAATTTCGAGGAGCGCCCAATGTCCCAGACCCCGACCCCCCGCACCTTCTCCCACATTGGCCTGTCCGTCCCGGACGTCGAGGCCGCGGTCAAGTTCTACCGCGACGTGCTCGGCTTCTACATCATCATGGAGCCGACCGAGATCGTCGAAGACGACAGCCCGATCGGGCAGATGTGCACCGACGTCTTCGGCCCCGGCTGGAAGAAGCTGCGAATCGCGCATATGTCGACCGCTGACCGGGTCGGCATCGAGCTATTCGAGTTCAACGAGAACAGCGCCCCGGACAACAATCTGGACTTCCGCACCCACGGCACCTTCCATTTCGCCATCCAGGATCCCGACGTGGAAGGCCTGCTCGAACGCATCGTGGAGGCCGGCGGCAAGCAGCGCATGCCGGTGCGCCATTACTATCCGGGCGAGAAACCCTACCGCATGGTCTATGTCGAAGACCCGTTCGGCATCGTTTTCGAGCTCTACAGCCACAGCTATGAACTGACCTATTCGGCCGGCGCCTACACCTAGGACAGCCGGGAATTAGAAAAGGGCGCGACCAGCCGGTCGCGCCCTTTGTCGTTCAGCGTGGTCAGTCCGGTCAGGCCAGGCGTTCGACCGCAACCGCGGTGGCTTCCCCGCCGCCGATGCAAAGCGAGGCCACCCCCTTGGTCTTGCCGTGCTTTTCCAGCGCCGCAAGAAGGGTGACCATGATGCGGGCGCCGGAGGCGCCGATCGGGTGGCCCAGCGCACAGGCGCCGCCATTGACATTGATGATGTCGTGGGAAATGCCCAGTTCCTTCATCGCGATCATCGGCACCACGGCAAAGGCCTCGTTGATCTCCCACAGGTCGACATCCTCGATCTGCCAGCCGGCGCGCTCGACCACCTTGCGCATGGCGGGCACCGGAGCCGTGGTGAAATAGGCCGGCTCGTGCGCGTGCGCGGCGGTGGCGACGATCTTGGCGACAGGCTTGAGGCCGCGGCGTTCCGCTTCCGACAGGCGCATCAGGATCAGCGCCGCGGCACCGTCGGAGATGGCCGAAGCGTTGGCCGCCGTCACCGTGCCATCCTTGGAGAAGGCCGGGCGCAGGCTCGGGATCTTTTCCGGCATGGCCTTGCGCGGCAGCTCGTCGGTATCGACCGTGACCTCGCCCTTGCGGGTCTTGTAGGTGACCGGCGCGATCTCGCGCTTGAAATCACCGTCCTTGGTGGCGCGCTGGGCGCGGGCCAGGGTTTCCAGGGCGTAGGCGTCCTGCTGCTCGCGGGTGAATTGATGCTCTTCGGCAATCATGTCCGCGAACACGCCCATCGGCTTGAACTCGTAGGCGTCCTCGAGCCCGTCCTGGGCCATGTGGTCCTTCAGCGTGTCGTGGCCATACTTGAAACCGCCACGGTGGCTGGGCAGCATGTGCGGCGCGTTGGTCATCGACTCCATGCCGCCGGCGATGATGATTTCCGCATCACCCGAAAGGATGGCGGAGCGGCCCATGATGGCCGCCTGCATGCCCGAACCGCACATCTTGTTGAGCGTCGTCGCCTCGACCGATTTGGGCAGCCCCGCCTTGATCGCGGCCTGGCGGCCCGGGGCCTGGCCCTGGCCGGCCATCAGCACATTGCCCATCAGGATCTGGTCGACATCGTCGCCGGCAAGCCCCGCCTCTTCCATCGCCGCCTTGACGGCCACGGCGCCCAGCTCATTGGCCGACATCGTGGACAATTCGCCGAGCAGGCCACCCATCGGGGTGCGGGCCATGCCGACGATGACGATCGGATCGTCGTGTGCGCTCATTGGGGTCTCCTCCAGAATTCAGTTGCCGCGCATGATGAAAACCTGCGCGTCCGGGTCAAGCGATTTCGCAGGTGCAGCATCGGTGGGTGGTGTCAGCTGGATAGGCTATTCACTCGCAGTGAGACCGCCCGCCGAGCGGGGAACAACAGGGTCCAAAGAGCGCTAATCAAAGAGGCCAGGCTGGTCATCAGGCGGGCGTTTGGGGGTCCACTTGGGCTTAGGCATGGACCGAAGAATTTCAATCGCCTGCTCCAAATTTTGCGCAACCTCCGCCATGACTTGATCAGACAAAAGCTCAGCAGTCGATTCGTCCCGCACCCGCAACTCACGGGTGGTTCGCTGACTATCCGTCGCGGACATCTCTAGCCAGTGGAACCCGTCTACGTCCGGATCGACTGCGATTACTGCCTTGTGGATGACTGTCGCCCAAAATCTAAACTGAAAAGGTGACAGCGTTTTGGTCTTCCAGTGCTGAGGCCAAATCAACCGACACCGTCCATCCACGCTAGCTAAACCTAACGGTTTAACTGGGATCACCAAAGTGGGAGTAGCGTGGTAATAGAGCTCACTCTTCCAAGGCCTAAACCACTTAATACGGCTCTCATTACGGTACTGGTCCGCCAACGGAATTATCTCCGTTGCGGCCTTTCGCAGGTCATCCCGCTTCTCCAGCATTGCCTGGTTCAACGCGTTCTCCACGGACTGGCCAGACAATATAAAACTAACGTAGTTTCGGGCACCGAATGTCTTCGGAAGAAAGCGCGGATCAACGCTCGCGATATTCTTCGCTATAACTTCAGCTGATTGGCCAACGTGCGCTGCAAGGTGTTGAAGGGAGGGGGACTTCTTTATTGATTCAGTGGACATATCTTCCTCGTGAAGGGCTTTCCGAAGCCAAAGAATTTCCCCCTAAATTCCCTGTAAACGTTTCTTTTATAAGGTCGTTTGGTATCGTCATACCAAACTTTCCCTCCGACCTTTCATTCCAGACAACATCCCATGCACCACCTCTTTGGTGGGCGACCGCGTACAGCGCCGAAAAAGACATTGCGCCGTACTCAGAAACGATTCGTCTGAGGAAATTATAGTCCAGTTCGAGGTCGTCGTACCGCGCTAAAACGCGCTCACCAGTTTCTTTGCACAAAATTGTTGCGCGCGCTCGAATGCTTTCGCTGCCAAAAGATTTGAACTCGTGGTAGATAACCGGCAATATCGGGCCGTGCTGCCAAGCCTCAAATGTTAGCTTAAACAATGGCTTATCATTGAACGCCAAGCGTTCGGCTTGCGAAAAATAGAGCACCTTATTGAGATGAAAGTTCGACAATCCAAGCCTCATCTCGTCCGCAATGTCGAGAATCACATTCGCAACAGGCCGAGGGTCTAGATTCATCATTTTGTTCTACTTCTGTTCCGATTAAGAGTCAATTCATGAATCGCGATGAGGGCGAACTGCGTCGGTAAATTTCGGTTTAACCGATCAGCCGCACGCCGCCCGTCGTCGCCCGCCCGGCATGGGTCGATGCGATCCAGCCGCCGCCCAGCACCCGGTCCTCGTCGTCCGGTGAATAGAAAACGCACGCCTGACCCGGCGCCACACCTTCTTCGCCCTCGCCGAGCACCACGCCGACCCGGTCACCATCGACCGACAGCGCCGCCGGCACAGGCGGCCGCGTCGAGCGGACCTTGACGCGCACGGGGGTGCCGTCGGCCATGGCGTCCGATCCGAGCCAGTTGATATCCTTGAGACCGATCGCCTCGATAGTCAGGGCTTCGCGGGGCCCGACGACGACCTGCGCCTGTTCGGCGTCGAGGCGCACCACGTAAAGCGGCTCACCGGTGGCGATGCCGAGGCCGCGGCGCTGGCCGACCGTGTACCGGATGACCCCGTCATGGGTGCCCATGACCCGGCCGTCGACATGCACAATCTCGCCCGGCCTGGAGGCGCCTGGACGGACTTTCTCGACGATGTCGACATAGCGGCCCTGGGGCACGAAACAGATGTCCTGGCTGTCCGGCTTGTCGGCCACGATGAGACCAAAGGCCTCGGCCAGCTGGCGTGTCTGGTCCTTGTTGAGATGGCCCAGGGGGAAGCGCAGGAAGTCGAGCTGTTCGTGCGTCGTGGCGAACAGGAAGTAGGACTGGTCCTTGCCGTGGTCGGCGGCGCGGTGCAGTTCCGCACCGTGCGGGCCCATGACGCGCTGGATGTAATGGCCGGTGGCCATGCAGACGGCGCCGAGCTCGCGGGCCGTCTGCAACAGGTCGGCGAACTTGACCGTCTGGTTACAGCGAACGCAGGGGATCGGGGTGGCGCCGGCCAGATAAGTGTCGGCGAATTCCTCGATCACCGCTTCGCGGAAGCGGCTCTCGTAATCCAGCACGTAGTGTGGGAAGCCGCACTCCTCGGCGACGCGCTTGGCGTCATAGATGTCCTGCCCGGCACAGCAGGCGCCCTTCTTCTGGATCGCTGCGCCGTGGTCGTAGAGCTGCAGCGTCACGCCGACCACGTCGTAGCCGACGCGGTGCAGCAGCGCCGCGGTCACCGAACTGTCGACCCCGCCGGACATCGCCACCACCACACGGTGGTCGCCCGGTTGGCCGCCCAGCCCCAGCGGATCACCCGCCAGGCCAAACTCTTCAAGGAATTGATCGGCACGCGCCAAGGCGCGGCCGGCATGATCGGTCGTCATCGTATCGCCTCCAGCGGGGTCAAGGCCCGCAGCAAACGGTTATCGTTGGCGGCTGTTTAGCGCAGGAAGGGCAGAAGGGAAACCTGGCTCAGCGTCGAGAAGGTCTTGGCCGAGACGTCGAGCGCGGTCTGGGCCTGCTGGAAGCGCGTGGCCGCTTCGGCCATGTCGACGTCTTCCATCTCACCGAGAAGGCGTTCCAGAAAACTCTGGCGGTCGGCATGACCCTTCTCGATGTTTTCCACTTGCGACAGCTTGGCACCGTTCTCGGCGACCCGCGCATTCACATTGTCGAGCGTGGTCACGATGGACTGGATCTCGGCCGTGATGAAAGCCTCCTGAGCCGCCGTCATCGGGGTGGCGAACGGGCCATTGACGCCGGCATCATAGTCCGCAATGCGCTTGAAAGCCGCCATCACCTCACCGCCCACATCCTCGGCCAGCATGCCGACTTCCAGGGTCAGATTCTGATCGAGCTGGACCTGCGGCTTGCGATCATTATTGGCGAAGGCATCGGCAGCCGAACCCAACGGGATCAGCTGGTCGAGCGTGGTGACCGTCACCGGGACGGCGTCGCTACGCGTCCCTGCAAAGATGTAGGAGCCGGCATGGCTGGTGTTCAGGCCCGCGGTGACATTCCCGAACGCCTCACGCACCTGGTGCATGACGAAGTCACCCTGCTTGCTGGTCAGCGCGGCGCGGAGGTCGGCCGTGGCCGAGCTGACGCGTTCCAGGGCCAGGTCCTGGGCCTCGAGACGAGAGACGGTCCGGATGGCGGCTTCCTCGTAGGATTTCGATCGCTCAAACGCCGCCCGTGTTGCCGAGATGGTCTCTGCCTTGTAGCCGATGCCCTTCAGACCCTGCGCCTTCTTGCCCGTCGTCAGCTGTTGCTGGGCGTCAAACAAGTCACGCTGGGCCCGCATCAGGTCCATCAGGGCGGACTGGTTGGCGGCAGAGGTAGAAATTCGGGTCATGGGCGAAACTCCTAGATTATGCCCATCAGGGTGTCGGTCATTTCCTTGGCCGCCTGCAGCATGCGGGCGGAGGCGTTATAGGACTGCTGGAAGACCGTCATGTTGGCGAGTTCCTCGTCGAGGTTCACACCTTCGACATCGGAGCGTTTTTGCGCCGCGGTAGCGCGCAGCACATTCATCGAATTGGCCTCGCTTTCGGCACGCGCGGCGCGAGAACCGATGGTTCCGGCAAGACGCGCTGCGAAGTCCTGGATGCTGGAAGACGTGGCCCCGAAAGTGCCAGCTGCATCGAAATTCCGCGTCTGGGACTGAGCCGCCTGCAAGGCGATCCCGCCCCGGTTGTCGCCGGCAGACAACACGATATCGCCCGGCACGGTTCCGGCATCAAGATCGAGTTGACCCAGCGCAAGGCGGGACGAGTTCTGGCGGATCGTCGGGTCAACCGCGAAAATCTCCGAACGCGCGGCTTTGGCTTCCAGGCCGATACCGAACTGGTTGGAGAAGGACATGCCGGAACCCGTCCGGCTGGTGCTGTCCATGGTCAGTTCAAGCCTGAAATTCTCATATCCGGGATTGGCCGTGTAATCGAGCTGGCCCTGGCTATCAAAGGCGAAGGTGACGTACCGGCCCAGCCCGGTCGTCGGGTTGTTGAGCGCCGTTACAATGTCGTTGAAGCTGCCCCCGGCCGTCATGGTGACGCTGGCCGTTCCGGCGGACTTGCCGTCCACAGTGGCAATCGAGAACTCAAGTTGGGTCCCGGTCGCGTAGCCGTGCCCCTCGGCACCGGTCAGACCGGTTTCGAAGAAACTCGGGCGCTCCGAACGCACCAAGTCGTTGAGGCCAAAGAAATGCGCGAAACCGCGACCGGCGCGCTCACTGGGATTGGCCGCATCCTGGACCACTGCGACGCCATTGCCCACGCCGCTGGCCGACAGGGTCAGCGTGCCCGTGGCAAAACTGGCAGAACCAACGCCTGCAAGCGCAGTGTTGATGGCGGTCGTCAGGCTGTCCACCGTTGTCCCGATGGGAGCAGCGGCGCCGCCGTCAACGGATAACGTGCCGGCATCGAAATCAATATCGACACGCCGCACCATGGTGCCATCGCTGCCGGCCACGGCCAGGCTGGTGGCGCCGGTGAAATTGTGGGTGTCGGTGCCGACAAGGCCGGTATTGCGACCGGTGAGGCTGGGCGGCGGCGGGTAGGAGGTCGCGTTGTTGTGCGCGGCGTTCAGGGCGTCGGCGATACCGGCCGTCATCTCGGCCAGCTCTTCCGCCATCTGCGGCAGATCCGTGTCGCGCAATTGCAGCAAGCCGCGCAGTTCGCCGCCCTGAATGTGGGCGTCCAGTTCCTGCGGTGCGCTACCATTGGGCGGCGAAGCGTAGATCTTGCCGTAATTCATCGCGTAAGCGCCGGTGCCCGCCTGCTGGTAGGACAAGGTCACCGGAAAGTTGTCGAGAAGCAGGACGCCATCCGTGGTCCGCAGGATGACGCGGCCGTCAGCCTGGGCATCTGCGCGGACGTCGATAAAGCCTGAAAGCTCGTCGAGCAGTTCCGACTGCCGGTTGGCCGCTCCGGACGTGTCTCCACCGGTGGATGACAGGCTCTGCACACTGCCGTTGAGTTCGTAGATTTCGTTGAGGATCTCGTTGGCACGCTGCAGCGTGGAATTGATCTTGGCGTCGGTTTCCTGGCGCTGATTGCGGATCTCGGTCGACAGACGGGCGGATTCCGCAAACAGCGCGTCAAGATTGGCCGCCACTGTCAGTCGGGACACGGCCAGGGTCGGATCGACGCTGGCCTGTGCGATCGAGGAAAAGGCGGTATTGAGCCGCGCGAACATGGAGCCGGCATCGTCCAGATTGCCGAATTGCGACTGGATGCGGTCAAGCGCCGTGGCTCGCGCTCCCGCCTGGCCAGCTTCGGTGATGGCGCGAAGGGAAGCGGTCTGCAGGTGGCGGTCGACAACGCGGCTGATGCCAACGACCTGGACGCCCATGGCGACACCGCCGGCGCTGCGAGAGGTTAGACTGGCTTCGGTACGGGCATAGCCCGGCGTGTTGACGTTGGCGACGTTGTTCGACGCTGCCCGGAGGCCGGCCTGGCTGGCCTGCAATCCGCTCAAGGCATTCCCGAGAATTCCGCTCAGTGACATGTTTCACTCCCGGCACGGCTGCTGACAACAGGCGCAACCCGGCGGTTTCTGCCGGTAAAGCGGCAAGCCTTGCCGGGTAGAACAGACATGGACTGCCCGCTGCACCGACCTTGCATTCCGCTATAAGTGATTGCCTGAGTTTGCATTTTCCTTGTGCCTTCAGATTTTTTCGTGACGCGAAGTGAGCGCCCGTCGCCGTAGACGTCGCAAGCCGGGGGCCAAGTTGGCCAGGGCGCTCCCGGATCGTCACCACGCCGCGATCCCGCGCGCGCACGTGGGAGCGCGCAGGGACGCGCGGTGGAAATCGCCGCCGTCCGAACACGACACCCCGGGTGCCCACCCTGTGCTGCCCGCCCGGCACAGGGCGGCAGCTTCCGCCGGGTGCCGGGCAGTTTTCTCCCACCCAATGCGGGTCCAGCATAAGTTACCGGATAATTAATGTTGAAAATCAACTATTTGAAAGATTCTGCTAATGGCACACGCCTTGCCTCTGTGAGGACGAAGCCGTGGCGCGAGATCCGTGTCACCCCAGCCAAGGCGGTCGGAAATGCAAGCAGGCCCAACCATTGCCAGTCTCCTGAATGGCACGAGCCAGGCGTCGAGCCCGGCAAGCAGTGCCGGACTGTCCAGTGGGGCGGTCACGGACACGACAGCGGCCAGCACCCCGTTTGCGGTTCTCCTGTCGCAAGCGAGCGCACCGGTCCAAGCCGTGGCCGCAGTGCAGCCGCGTACAGGCGATGCCAAGCCTGCCACCTCCGCCGGAGCGCTGCTGTCGGAAACGGCAGCGGCCCCCGTCCCGGCCACGGGCGCACCGATGGGCGGCGAAGGTATGCCGGAAGACCTGCTGGCCGGGATGCCGGAGCAATTCGGCAGCGCTGAAGGCATCGCGCCAGCTCCGACCGCAAACCCGACACTGCCTCGCGACGTCTTTGCTACAACGGCCCTGATGACCGGCACTGCGATCGCGCCGGCCGTGAAACCAGCCGAAAAAACCGATCTGGGCGCCACCAAACCGCTGACCAGCCAACCGGCCGCGCCGCAGCCGCAGGTCCCCGCCACACCTACCGGCGCCAACGCACCCGTGGCCCCCACCAGCAGTGGAGCGCCCCAGGAGGCTCTGGCCAAGGGCGGTCAGGTCCCAACACCCGCAGTAACAAGCCCGGTCTCAACAACACCAGCCCCCGCCGCCTCGGCGCAGCCATTGGCCGGTGCCCCCGCCGTGGCAAACGCGACGGCTGCGAACATTGAATCCGCTTCAGATGGCCCGCTCGCCCCGACGAGGCCGCATCCTGCCGCGTCCGCAGATCCGTTAGCCCAGACGGCTCCGGCAGCTCGCGCACAAAGCGGGAATGGTCCGTCGCCCGACCTGAAGGCACCGCTCACCGGCATCCAGGAGCCCGGAATGCCAAAGGCACAGGGCGGAACAGTGGCGGCCGGTCAGACGCCGAACACCCCGCCCCCGGCTAGTACGGTCGGCCAAACTGCCCAGCCAGCCCAGCCAGCCCAGACAGCCCAGACAGCCCCAGTGGTGCAGTCAGCACCGGTTCCGGGGCGGACACAGGACAATTCCGGCTCCGCAACGGCCAGCCGGCACACGCCTGGCGCCCTTGCAAGCGCCACTGCCGCTGCCAAGTCACAGGTTTCCAAGACGTCTCAAGCGAGCAATCCGGCCAATGGCGGGGGGACGCCGGCTCAGGCAGCGGGACCGATGGCTGGCGCCAGCGAACGAGTATCCCAACCGGTTCCCAGCCACGACGTTCAGCCTGAAACACGCGCCATTCTACAGCCGAGATCCGGACTGACAGGAGGCACGACGGCTCAAGCCGCCTTTGGCTCGGGACAGGGCAACACATCGAGCACCGGAGCATCGTCCTCGACTGCACCGGTAATGGCCACATCAACCGCCGCGGTGCCTGTCCAGGGCGCTGGCACTGATGCCACCCTGCCGAACGCAGGACCCACGCTCGCCCAGCAGGGCGCGCCGGGTGTGGCCCAGACTGCCATGGGTGAACTGCCTGCCGACATGTCCGCAATGGATACCGCAGAGGGCGACATCGGACTTGAGGCCGAGATGCAGGGCACACGTCTGGACGGTCGCGGCGCAAGCGCTGACCGCACCGGCGCCACCCTGCCCCGCTTTGCCGCCCACACAGCGCCTCAGCTCGCCGGCCAGATCTCCCGGCAGTTCCAGCAGGGCAACAAGGTCTTTGACATCCGCCTTGACCCGGCCGAGCTGGGCAAGGTCGATGTCCGGCTCGAACTGCGCGCCGACAATCGCGTGCACGCCGTTCTGACGGCGGAGCGCCCGGAAACCCTGGTCGAACTCCAGCGCACGGCACGAGACCTCGAACGCGCCCTCCAGGATGCCGGCCTCGACCTCGCCGAGGACGGGCTGGAATTCGAAATGGGCGACTTCGGCGACGACACGGCCCAGCAGGGCGACGAAAATGGTGACAGCCTGCCGATCTTCACGAGCTCCACACCTGCCGTGGAAGACGAGAAGCGCGGCGTGGTCGAAACCCGAGACACATACGGTTTCCTGATCAGTCGACGCGATGGCGTTGACGTCCGGATCTAGGAGGACACACACGATGACAGACGCCATTTCCTCAATCGGCAATTCCAGTCCGGCGCTCGATAATTCGCGCACCGGCCTGGCCGACAATTTCGAGATGTTCCTGACCCTGCTGACCCAGCAGATGAAAAACCAGGACCCGCTCAACCCGCTGGATTCCACACAATTCGTGAACCAGCTGGTCGACTTTTCGAGCGTTGAACAGCAGATCGCCCAGAACCAGAACCTGGAAAGCCTGCTTCTCCTCCAGTCCGCATCAGCCCAAGCCTCGTCCGTCGGCTATATCGGCCGCGTGGCAACTGCTGACACGCCCCAGGCGGCGCTGGCCGATGGTCAGGCGTCCTGGCGCTACGAGCTCAGTGATACGGCCACGTCCGTATCCCTCCTTGTCAAGGATGAAACAGGCCGCGTGGTGGCCCGCGAATCCGGGTCCTACAGCGCAGGAAAGCACGACTTTACCTGGGACGGGCTGGACGATAATGGCGCTGCCATGCCGGATGGGGCCTACACTCTGGAGGTCTTGGCCCAGGACAGTGGCGGTGACGCCATCCAGGCCAACATCCAGGCATCCGCGCGTGTCACCGGCGTCGATCTCTCCGGGTCAGAAGTCATCGTCGAGATGGGCAGCCTCCGGGTCCCGCTCTCCTCCATCCTATCCCTGCGAGAACAACCCGAACTCGTTTGAAATGGCAGGCCGACAGCCTGAACCGGACCGCCAGAACGGCAAACCGGTCAACCTCACCAGCAGAACGCTCCCCATAACAAAAATCGCCAGGAGCACATCATGAGTATCAATTCAGCGCTTTTGGCCGGCGCATCCGGCCTCATCTCCAACTCGAGCGCCCTCGCCTCGATCTCGGACAACATCGCCAACGTGAACACGGTCGGCTACAAACGCGCTTCCGCCATCTTTACGCCGTTGTACGACGCGGGCAATTCAGCGACACGCTACGCTGCTGCCGGCGTGAATTCGGTCTCCCGACTGTCGATCGGCGAATCCGGCCTGCTGACGGCTGGTTCCTCGGCCACCGACCTGGCCATTTCCGGCCGCGGCTTCTTCGTGGTCCGCGATGAAGCAGCCGCCACCTCGTCCGACCCGGTCTCATTCACTCGGGCTGGCCGCTTCTCGGCTGACAGCCTCGGCTTCCTGCGCAATGACGCCGGCAAGTACCTTTCGGGTTGGCCGGTGGCATCGGATGGTTCCGTGCCCCAGAACCCCTCCGACCTGAACACCCTCGAGACAATCAATCTCTCCTCGATTGGTGGCGCGGCGGAAGCCACCACCACGATGGGCATCAATGCCAACCTGCAGGCCGGCCAGACAGTCTCTGCAGACGAGGCCACGTACGACCCTACGGTCTCCGGCACCAATATGGCGTCCGGTGCGGTCACGCCGGACTTCCAACGTTCCGTCCCCTTCTATGACAGCCAAGGTGGCGTGCGTTCACTGACGATCTCGCTCCTGAAGAGCTCCAACCCGAACGAGTGGCACGCAGAAGTCCACATGGTTCCGGCGACCGATGTTGCCACCGGCGCCGGACTGGTCGACGGGCAGATGCTCACGGGAACGGTTGCCTTCGACGCCCAGGGCCGCCTCGACCTCGGCAACTCCACGCTGCCGACCCAGATCGACCTCATCGCTGCCAATTCTGTCGCACCCCTCGCTGCCAACGAATTCAAATGGGCAACGGCGACCGGCATCGACGCCCAGTCCATTACCCTGGACTTCGGCTCGCCGAACGCGCCCGGCGGCTTCACGCAATACGACAGCCCGTCGGCACTGTTGTCGACCAATGTGAATGGTTCAGCCTTCGGCAATTTCGCCAGCGTGGACGTCGATGACGAAGGCTTCGTCTTTGCCAAGTTCACCAATGGCATCGTCCGCAAGATCTATCAGATCCCGGTGGCGACCTTCGTCAATCCGGACGGCCTGGAAGCCCAGTCCGGCGGCACCTACACGGTGACCCCGGACTCCGGCGCCTACACGCTGAACCCGCCGAGCCGGGGGACTGCCGGCAGCATTGCGGCTGCGACCCTGGAAAGTTCGAACGTCGACCTGGCAAACGAGTTCACCAGTCTCATCACGACGCAGCGGGCCTATTCGGCCTCGTCGAAGATCATCACCACCGCTGACGAGATGATGGATGAAGCGATCCGCATGAAGCGGTAGACCTTTACCAAGTTAGCGCCGTGAATTGATGGGCCCCGCCGGAACCGGCGGGGCCCATATTTTATGACCGCCCCATGGAGGGTGGGAGGACATTTAGAAGCAGATTTTATCCACAGCCTTAAAGGTAAATTTACCCAGCGGTTTAGGGCCATGTTAAAGGCCGGCGCGTATGGTCACCCTACAAACAAAAAAAGAACGGGGATCGGACATGCAGCCGCGCCTTAAAAAAGAAAATTATGTCATTGGACCGGATGGTAGCCCTCTCACTCTCTCCGACCTGCCCAATCCGAGCACCCAGAGATGGGTTGTAAGGCGCAAGGCAGAAGTCGTGGCGGCGGTGCGTGGAGGCCTTCTCTCACTGGAGGACGCGTGCAAGCGCTATTCCCTGACTGTCGAGGAATTTCTCGGCTGGCAGCGCTCGATCGACAAGCACGGTCTGGCCGGCCTGCGGACCACGCGCCTGCAGCAGTACCGCTAGCGCCCCCGCAAGACCCACTGCGACGGCCTCACCTTCCTGGGGCCAGCGGCGGATTTCAACACAGTTAATATTCATGTGTCCTGCCACGGTCCCCGAGGCGGGATGCATGACGTATGCGCGTCTCTTAAGCTCTCGTTTACGGTCCCGGTAGGAAAATTCTGCCCAGTGCTTCGCTGATTGGAGCGCAAACCAAGGGCAGGATTCTCGTGAACGGGCTGATCGAACAATTCAGAGCATTTGGCGCCGGGCGCCTGGTCGCCATCTTCGGACTGGCCGCCGGCGTTGCTGCGGCACTTGTCTATTTTTCGGGCGCCGTCGGTGGTGGCAGCCAGTCGCTGCTGTATTCGGGGCTCGACCCGGCCGAGGCGGCCTCGACCGCCGAACTGCTGGACCAGGCCAATATCGTCTACGAGATCCGCGAAGGCGGCACCGCCATTTATGTCGAGCGGGACCAAGTGGACGAGGCCAGGGTCCGCGTTGCATCCGGTGGCCCGCTGGCCGGAGCTTCTGTGGGTTATGAGATCTTCGACCGCCAGGACAGCTTTGGACAGACCAGCTTCATCCAGAACCTGAATGCGAAGCGGGCGCTCGAAGGCGAGCTGGCGCGCACCATCCAGTCCCTCGCATTCGTCAACTCGGCCCGCGTGCACCTGAACCTGCCGGAACGCCGCCTGTTCGCCCGTGATCAACAGGCCCCGACCGGCGCGGTGACGATCAGCTCCTCGGGCCGCCTGAACTCCGAACAGATCCGGGTCATCCGCAACATCGTGGCCAGCGGTGCCGGCCTCGAGCCAGGCCACATCTCCCTGGCCGACGATCGTGGCCGCCAACTGGCCAGCGCCACGGACGGCGAGTCCGCCACCAGCGTGGCCATGGATGAACGCCGCTCCGAGATCGAATCCCAGCTGCGCCGGAACATTCTCGATATCGTCGAAGGCGTCGTCGGCGCCGGTGCCGCGCGCGTCCAGGTAACCGCCGAGCTGGATCGCCAGAGCGTCACGCAGAGCTCGGAGACCTACGATCCGGATGGCTCTGTCCTGTTGTCGCGCGACCGCTCCGAGGAGCTGAGCAATGACCAGGACGCGCGCAACAACCGCGTCTCCGCCTCAGAGAACCTGCCCGATGGTGGCGAAGGCGCAACCGAAGGACCGACATCCGCTTCGTCGCGTGAAGTGTCCAATGAGACGGTCAACTACGCCCTGTCGAGCACAACCCGGACTGAAGTCATCGAGGCCGGTGGCATCGAGCGCCTGTCGGTCGCCGTGGCCGTCGACGGCATCCTGGAAACCCAGGAAGACGGCAGCGTCGTGTGGCGCGAGCGCCCGCAGGCCCAGATCGAGCAGATCGAGGCCCTGGTCCGCTCCGCCATGGGCTTTGTCGACGAGCCGGGCGTGCGCCAGGACATGGTCACCGTGCGCCAGATGGAATTCGCCCGCATCGACCCGATGCTGGGAACGCCGGCCGCCAGCGGCATGAGCTTTACAAAGGCCGACCTGATGCGGGCCGCAGAGATCATCGTGCTGTTCATCACAGCCCTGCTGATCATCTTCCTGGTCGCCCGCCCGCTGATCAAGGGCGCCTCGGGTACTGCCATGCCGCAGGGCCTGGCCCTGGCCGGAGCCGGCGCTGGCGCCGGGCCGGCAGGCGGTGGCCCGGTGGCCATGGCGTTGCCCGAGGGCGAGCGCCCGGCCGCGCTTCCGGCCCGCAATACAGAATTCGAGGACTCCATCGACATCGAGAAGATCGATGGCCAGGTGAAGGCGTCCTCGCTGAAGAAAGTCGCCAATATCGTCGAATCCCATCCGGAGGAATCAATCTCGATCCTTCGGTCCTGGCTGCATGAAGGCTGAGCCCGGTCATGGTTGAAAAACGCGCCATCGAAGATCCAACCAAGCTGAACGGCCCGGAGAAGGCTGCCGTGATGCTTCTCGCCCTGGGTGATGAGGGGTCTACCGTCTGGGAACACCTGGACGAAGAAGAGATCCGCGAAGTCTCGCAGGCCATGTCAAATCTGGGCACGGTGACTTCATCGGCGGTCGAAAAGCTGATCGTCGACTTCGTTGGCCAGATGTCCTCGACCGGGTCCCTGATGGGCTCGTTCGAAGCGACCCAGCGGCTCCTCGGCTCGTTCCTGCCCGGGGAGAAGGTCGAGTCGATCATGGAAGAGCTGCGTGGTCCGGCCGGCCGGACCATGTGGGACAAGCTGGGCAATGTGAACGAGGTGGTCCTCGCCAACTACCTGAAGAACGAATATCCGCAGACCGTCGCCGTCGTCTTGTCCAAGGTGAAGTCCGAGCATGCCAGCCGCGTGCTTGCGGCCCTGCCCGAGGACTTCGCGCTCGAAGTCGTCACCCGGATGCTGCGCATGGAACCGGTGCAGCGCGAAATTCTCGATCGCATCGAGGAAACCCTGCGCACCGAGTTCATGTCGAACCTGGCCCGTACCTCGAAGCATGACAGCCACGAGATGATGGCGTCGATCTTCAACAATTTCGACCGCCAGACCGAAAACCGGTTCCTCACCGCGCTCGAGGAGCGCAATCGCGAGAGCGCCGAGAAGATCCGCTCCCTGATGTTCGTGTTCGAGGACCTGTCCAAGCTCGATCCGGGCGGCATCCAGACCCTGATGCGCTCGATCGACAAGGACCAGATGGGTCTGGCCCTGAAGGGTGCCTCCGACAGTCTGCGGGACCTGTTCTTTTCCAACATGTCAGAACGCGCTGCCAAGATCATGCGCGAGGACATGGCCTCGCTTGGTCCGGTCCGCCTCAAGGATGTCGACCAAGCCCAGCAAACCATCGTTTCTGTTGCCAAGGATCTCGCCGCGCGCGGTGAGATCATGCTGGCTGACGGCGGCGCCGACGATGAACTGATCTACTGAGGATGACGTCCGTGATGACCCCGACCAAGTTCGACTTTGACACCGAATTCGACCACAACGGCGAAATCCTGCGGGAAGGCGAGAGCTACAAGCGCTTCTTCACCCAGGACGATGTCGATGCGGCCCGGATGTGGGGTGTCGAGGAAGGTCGGGAGATGGAGGAAGGCCGCTGCGCCGACAGCCTCCAGGCCATCGCCTCACAGATGCAGCTGATCCTGGCACGGCTGGCACACGAATCCGACGCCCTGCGCCACGAAGCCGCCGGCCTGGCTGTCGCCGCTGCCAAGAAAATCGCCGGCGAAGCCATGCGGGCCTATCCGGTCGACACCATCGAGCAGGTTGCCCTGGAAGCGGTCCAGGACTTGCGCTCCGAGCCGATGCTGTCGGTGCGCTGCAATCCGGAACTGATCGAGATGCTGTCCGAGCGGCTGGAAAAGACTGCCCGCGACATCGGCTTTGACGGTGCCATCCGGGTGCGCGGCGATGACGCCATGGCGTCCGCCGATGTGCGTCTGGAATGGGGTGCCGGTGCAGTCCAGCGCAGCGGTGCAGAGATTGAAGCCCGCCTCGAAGAGGTCGTGGCGCGCTGGCTGGCAACGCCGCCGGAAGAAGAGAATGCCGACAACGAGCCTGGCCAAGCGCCCGGCGTTTCAGCGGCTTAAGGAGGCCCGACATGGGTGACGACAACAATTTCGACCTTCCCGACCTGGATACCGGCGACCAGCTGCCGGCCGAGCAGGCCCCGGCCCGCAAAGGCGAGGCCATGATGGAAGAGGAAGAGAAGAACGCCGCCGACCTGGCGCCGGTGTTTGACGTTCCCGTCAACATCTCGGCTGTCCTCGGCAAGGCGCATATCGATGTCAATTCACTGCTCAAGCTCACGTCCGGCTCGGTCGTCGAACTGGACCGCAAGATCGGTGAGGCCATCGACATCTACGTGAACAACCGCCTCGTCGCACGCGGCGAGGTCGTCGTGGTCGATGACCGGCTCGGCGTGACCATGACGGAAATCATCAAGGACGGGGACTCGGCCTAGAACAGGCCCGGGTAAGGACGGAGACACATCATGCGCATTCTCATAGTCGGCAGTCTCGGCGGCCAATTGCACACGGCGACGAAAATCGCCCTCGATCGCGGCGCGAAAGTGTCTCAGGTGGACACCATCGAGCAGGCCACGGCTCACTTGCGGGCCGGCCGGGGGGCCGATCTGCTCATGGTCGACCTGTCACTCGACGTCCAGGCCCTGATCACCGCCAATGAAGCGGAACGGATTTCCGTCCCGGTCGTGGCTTGCGGCGTCAACGTGCGCCCCGAGATGGCAGCCGCGGCGATCCGCGCGGGTGCCAAGGAATTCATCCCGCTGCCGCCGGACGCCGACCTGATCGCCGCTGTGCTGCAGGCCGTGGCCGACGACGAACGCCCGATGATTGCCCGCGACCCGTCCATGCAGGCCGTCATCGAGCTTGCCGACCGCATCTCCGGGTCGGAAGCCTCCGTGCTGATCACCGGTGAAAGCGGTGCCGGTAAGGAAGTCATGGCCCGCTATGTCCATTCCAAGTCCAAGCGCGCCGCGGCTCCCTTCGTCTCGGTCAACTGCGCCGCAATCCCGGAAAACCTTCTGGAATCCGAACTCTTCGGCCACGAGAAAGGGGCCTTCACCGGCGCCATCGCCCGGCGCGTCGGCAAGTTTGAGGAAGCCGATGGCGGGACCCTGCTGCTCGACGAAATCTCCGAGATGGATGTCCGCCTGCAGGCCAAGCTGCTGCGCGCCATCCAGGAGCGCGAGATCGACCGGGTCGGCGGCACCAAGCCGGTCAAGGTCAACATCCGCATCCTGGCGACCTCCAACCGGGACCTGCGCAAGGCCGTGGCCGAGGGGCAGTTCCGCGAAGACCTGCTGTTCCGCCTGAACGTCGTCAACCTGGCCCTTCCGCCGCTGCGCGAGCGTCCGGCCGACATCATTGCCCTGTCCGAACACTTCGTGCGCAAGTATTCCGAGGCGAACCAGGTCGACGTGCGGCCGATCTCCGAAGCGGCCCGCACCACGCTGCTGACCCGCGAATGGACAGGCAATGTGCGGGAGCTGGAGAATGCCATGCACCGGGCCGTCCTGTTGGCCTCAGGGCGCGAGATCACGCCGGACGCCATCCGCATGCCGGACGGTTCGGCATTCAGTGGTTCTGGTGCCAGCAGCACCATTGCCCGCCAAGCCGCTGACGCGGCGCAATCCGTCCAGGCCGAGATGATCGGCCGCACGGTCGCGGAAGTGGAGCAGGACCTGATCCTCAACACCCTTGACCATTGCCTCGGCAACCGGACGCACGCCGCCAACATCCTCGGCATTTCGATCCGGACGCTGCGCAACAAGCTCAAGCTCTATTCAGACCAGGGCGTCGACATCCCGGCACCGAACCAGACCGTCTCCAGCATCTCCGCAGCCTGATCGGATAGACCGTGGCCAATTCAGCAGCCGACACGACACCTGCCGCCAGCAGCGGCGGATTTGATCCCCGCGCCTTCCTGAACCGCGTCCTGCGCGGCGATGTCGCGATGGGCGTGGGCATTCTTGCCATCCTGGTGATGTTGCTGCTGCCGATGCCCAGCATCCTGCTGGACTTCTCGCTGTCGATCTCGATCTCGCTGTCCGTGCTGGTCCTGATGACCGCGCTTTTCATCAAGAAACCGCTGGAGTTCTCCGCCTTTCCGGCGGTTCTGCTGATCACCACCCTGCTCCGCCTCGGCCTCAACATCGCCTCGACCCGCCTGATCCTGTCGCGCGGGCACGAGGGCACTGACGCTGCAGGCGAAGTGATCGAGGCCTTCGGCGCCTTTGTCATGCAGGGCAATGTCGTCATCGGTGTCATCGTGTTCTCGATCCTGGTGATCGTGAACTTCGTGGTCATCACCAAGGGCTCCGGCCGGATCGCGGAAGTCGCGGCGCGCTTTACCCTCGATGCCATGCCCGGAAAGCAGATGGCGATCGACGCCGACCTGTCGTCCGGCCTGATCACCGAGGACGAAGCCCGCCGTCGGCGCAAGGAGCTGGAAGGCGAGAGCAACTTCTTCGGTGCCATGGATGGTGCGTCCAAGTTCGTGCGTGGCGACGCCATGGCCGGACTGATGATCACCGGCATCAACCTGGTGGGCGGCATTGTTATCGGTGTCGTTCAGTCGGGCATGTCTTTCCCCGATGCCGCGAACGCCTACTCCACACTGACCATCGGCGACGGTCTGGTGTCGCAAATCCCCGCCCTCATCATCTCCGTCGGTGCCGGTCTGCTGGTGTCGAAGGCCGGCGTTGACGGCGAGGCCGACAAGGCGGTGTTCGGCCAGTTGACGGCAAACCCGCAGGGCCTCGGCCTGGTGTCCGGCGTCTGCCTCATGGTCGGCCTGCTGCCGGGCATGCCCTTCCTGCCGTTTGCACTGATGGCTGGTGGAACGGGCGCCCTGGCCTGGTTCAACCGTGACATTGCCGAACGCAAGGCCCTGGAGGAGGCAAATGCCGAAGCCGAGAAACTGGCGGAGGAAACTGAAGCAAGCACGCCCAAAGAAGCCCCGATCGAGGACAGCCTCGCCATAGACGAGCTGAAGATCGAGCTCGGCTACGGCCTGCTGCCGCTGATCAATGATGTCGACGGCCGCAAGCTCACGGACCAGATCCGCGCCCTGCGCCGGTCACTGGCCGAGGAAATGGGTTTCGTGACGCCGGCCGTGCGCATCGTCGACAACATGGTTCTGGGCAACGAGGAATACGCCATCCGCATCAAGGAGCTCGAGGCCGGACGCGGCTCGCTCAAGCTGCACAAGCTCCTGGTCATGGATCCCAGTGGCATGCAGATCGACATGCCCGGCGACCACGTGAAGGAGCCGACTTTCGGCCTGCCCGCCACCTGGATCGAGGAAGGCATGCGCGAAGAAGCCTCGTTCCGCGGCTACACGATTGTCGAGCCGGCCGCCGTCCTGGTCACCCACATGACCGAGCTGCTGCGCGACAACATGGCCGACCTGCTGTCCTATGCCGAGGTCGAGAAGCTGATCGAGAAGCTCTCGAAGGAACACAAGAAGCTGGTCGACGACATTGCCCCGGCCCAGATCACCCGCGCCGGTATTCAGCGCGTCCTGCAGAGCCTGATCCGCGAACGCATTTCCATCCGCGACCTGCCGACCATTCTGGAGGGCATTGCCGAGGCCAGTGCCACCACGCAAAACCTCGACGCCATCGTCGAACACGTGCGTACGCGCCTGGCCCGCCAGATCTGCCACGCCAACCGGGCACCGGACGGGAACCTCGCCGTGCTCGCCATGGGACCCCAGTGGGAGCAGGCCTTTATGGAAGCGCTCGTCGGCGAGGGCGATCGGCGCCAGCTGGCCCTCGCCCCGAGCAAGCTGCATGATTTCGTGGCTGCGATCCGTAACGCATTTGAAACCGCCTCAAATCAGGGTCATGTACCGGTCCTGCTGACAAGCCCGCTGATTCGGCCTTATGTGCGCTCGCTCGTCGAACGCTTTCGGCCGCAGACCGTGGTAATGTCGCAGAATGAAATCCATCCGAGTGCACGTCTGAAAACGATGGGCCATGTCGGCTGAACATCCACACCCTGAATTGGCGTGACCCAGAATGCGTCTGAAAACTTTTGCAGCCCCATCCCTGAGCCAGGCCATGGCCGAGGTGCGCCGCGAGATGGGACCGGATGCGGTGATCATCGCCACCTCGGATGCGCCAGATGGCGGGGTTCAGGTCCGCGCCGCTGCTGAAACCAGCTATGTCACCGAACCGTCCGAACCGGTCCGCGAACGGGCCGAACGCCTGTCCGCCGAAGCCGATATCGAGCGCGGCCTGCGTGAGGACAGCGATCTCGACCGGGTCATCCGGGCCCTCGGCTTTCACCGGGCTCCCGGCGCAGCGGCCCAGGCCCTGATCCGGTCGGCGCACGACCTCACCGAGGGACAGGCGGTGGCCCGCCTCGCCCATGCCATAGAGAGCCGCTACACCTTCCAGCCGCTTCCGGCCTTACCCGAACACGCCATCCTGTTTGCCGGAACGCCGGGAGTCGGCAAGACCTCCGCACTGGCCAAGACCGCGGCCCGCGCAATCACGGCGGGTGCGGTTCCGACCCTGATTTCCTGCGACGGTGAACGCGCCGGTGCGGACGACCGGCTTCATGCTCTGGCCAAGCGCATGGGCGCCGGCTTCCACGCCATCGACGATCCGCGTGAAATGGCCGACATCATTGAAGAGCTGACCGGTCCGGTCCTGATCGACAGCCCCGCGGTCAATCCATTCGAACTCGACGATCTGGACATGACGCTGGCGTTTGCCGACAGCGCCGGGGCCGAGATCATCTATGTGTTCGACGCCGGCCTGACGCCGGAAGATGCCGAGGATGCCGCCTCGCTCTTCGCCTCCATCGGGGCGAGCCGGTGCATCCCGGTCAAGCTCGACTGCGCGCGCCGGCTCGGCGCATTGCTCGGCGTGGGCGAGACCGGTCTGGCCTTTGCCCAGATTTCATCCACTCCCTTCATCGGAGGCGGCCTGGCGCCGGCGACGCCGTTGCGCATGGCCCGTGTCCTGATCGAGGACCGTGACACACCGTTCGAGGACTCGGACTCATGAAGATCGCATCTGCACCGCAAGACCGCTCGGCCGGCCGCATCCTTGCCATCGCTTCGGGCAAGGGCGGAGTCGGCAAGACAAGCGTGTCGATCGGCATGGCCCGCGCATTCTCGCTCATGGGTGAGCGCGTGCTGCTGATGGACGGCGACCTCGGCATGGCCAATATCGACGTGCAGCTGGGCCTACAGCCGAAATCCGACATTACCAGCGTGCTGAACGGACGGGTGAGTCTCGCCGATGCGGTCTGCCCCGCCATTGGCGGCGCCCAGACCAAGGGCGGGTTCGATGTGATTTCAGGGCGCTCCGGGTCAGGCGCACTCGCCAATCTGTCGGGGCCGGGACTGACCAAGCTGGCAACCGGCGTTGCGGCCCTGTCCCTGTCCTATGACCGCGCCGTGCTTGACCTGGCCGCGGGGGCGGACCGTTCAACGATCCGGCTCGCCCTCACAGCGGACGATGTTGTCATCGTCATCAACGACGAACCGACCTCGCTTACCGACGCCTATGCCTTCGTGAAAACCCTGCGCCTGCATGATGACGGGGCAGCTCCGCTGGTCGTGGTCAACAACGCGCCGGACGACAAGTCAGCGCGTGAAGCCTTCGGGGCTTTCCGCAAGACGTGCGAAGCCTTTCTCAGCTTCACCCCGATCCTGGCGGGCGTGGTGCGTCGTGACCCGGCCGTGCCGGCAGCCATCCGGACCCAGACCTGTGTTTCGGTCAGTGCACCCAAATGTCCGGCCGTGGAAGATTATCGCTCGCTTGCAGGGGTACTCGCGCGGGGCCGCGAAGCAGCCTAGTATCGAGCTGCAACAGATTGCGCGAGGGGGGCGCCAATCACCATGTACGAGACCCTGCTGGACCGGCTGGCTTCCGGCTTCACACCCTTTGACTGGTGGCTGATCATCGTGCTTTCGCTGATCATGGCATTGATCATGCGGCGTTGGGGCCAATGGCCTGCAGCAGCCGGCCTCGCATTCGTGATCGATGCGATGGCGCCATTCTTCTACCGGCTGGCCACCGGACTGCCGGCCAATTTCGCCTTCGACCTGACCTTCGCCCGCCTCGACGCCAATGGCGGCGTCGT
The DNA here is from genome assembly GCF_054482675.1 of Maricaulis sp. CAU 1757. NCBI lineage: Bacteria > Pseudomonadati > Pseudomonadota > Alphaproteobacteria > Maricaulales > Maricaulaceae > Maricaulis > Maricaulis sp. CAU 1757. The sequence goes on along the minus strand of NZ_JBTLRI010000003.1, from coordinate 338,111 downwards.
AGTGCTATTGCGTCTGGCGCTGTACCTGCTGGTGATCGGGGCCCTGTTCTGGTCGAAGCGGACCTGGGGGCCGCGCTAACCGCACGGCCTGCCCCGGACTTCCCCTGCCCCGGCCCGATCGGCCGGGGCGTCCCCCCTGCGTTGCAAATGCCTAGTGCCGACGCGCGTGCCGGATCTGGGCGATCTCGTCGAGCTCGTCCTGTTCGGCAGTACGCAGCGCCTTCTCAATATGCGCCAGGCGGCGCTCCTCGAGCAGCTCGTACTTCTTGAGGTCCTGGAAGGCTTCACCGAGGCGAGCCCGGAGCGCATCGGCCTGCACTTCGACTTCGTCGAGCGACAGGCGGATGTTCTCCTTGCGCTTGATCACGGCCTGGGCATAGGAGCCATAGGCCACAAAGCCTTCCTTGGACGCCGTGGCCGCTGCCTGCTCTTCGGGAACGGACGCTTCGAGACGTTCGATCTGTCCGAGCAGGGCCTGCCGGGAATTGTCCAGTTCGGCCATCTGTTTCTGCAATTCTTCGACCTTGAACCGGGCCAGCCGGATCAAGGGTTCATGTGAGCGTGTCATGTCCGCCCTCCTTCACCACCCAAAATCTCGGCCAGCATCGCGTGGCTTGTGGCGATGTCCGCCGCCTCGTCTTTCTGCTGGCCAAGGAACGCTTCCAACGGTTCGTTGAGAGCAATGGCCCGGTCAACCGCCGGGTTCGATCCCTGGGAATAGGCTCCCAGTCGGATGAGTTCCTCCATGTCGGAATAGGCCGACAGGAGTTTGCGAGCTTCCGCCACCAGGGGGCGCTCTGCAGGATCATAGACTTCCGGAGCCGTCCGGCTCACGGACTTGAGGACATCGATGGCGGGGTAGCGGCCCCGTTCGGCAATCGTGCGGCTCATCACCACGTGACCGTCCAGGATGCCGCGAACAGCATCGGCAATCGGCTCATTGTGGTCGTCACCGTCAACGAGGACCGTGAACAGTCCGGTGATGGTGCCCTGCTTGCCGCCATCGGTGCGCTGCGGCCCCGGGCCGGCGCGCTCGAGAAGGCGCGGCAGTTCGGCAAAGACCGAAGGCGTGTAACCGCGCGTCGTCGGCGGCTCGCCGGCCGCCAGCCCGATCTCGCGCTGAGCCAGGGCAAATCGTGTGACGCTGTCCATGAGGCACAGCACATCGAGACCCTGATCGCGAAAATACTCTGCTGTCGTCAATGTGAGATGGGCCGCCTGACGGCGCGCGAGGGCAGGTGCGTCCGAGGTTTCGGTAATCACGACAGATCGCTTGCGACCCTCCGGCCCCAGCACGTCCTCGGTGAATTCCCGGGCTTCCCGGCCTCGTTCACCGATCAGGCCGATGACAATGACGTCAGCATCGCAGGCCTGGGCCAGCATCGACATCAGGACCGACTTGCCGACGCCCGAACCGGCAAAAATGCCCAGTCGCTGGCCGCGACGCATCGGAACAAAGGAATTGAGCACCCGCACGCCGAGATCCAGCCGCTCGCCGAGCCTGGCGCGGCCATGCGCGCCGGGCGGATTACCCTTGAGAGGATAGGCCACGGATCCGTCATTCAGCGGTCCGCCGGCATCCAGCGGGCGACCGAAACCATCCAGCACGCGCCCGAGCCAGCTGCGGCTGGGCCGAACCACGGCGGCATCCGGCTGCAGCCGCGCCTTGGCACCCGGGCGAATACCCTCGAGCGGTCCAAACGGCATCATCAGGGCGGTCTCGCCCCGGAAACCGACGATTTCGCATTCGGCTTCGCCCTGCCCGGTCTCGATCACGGCATGCGCTCCCAGCGACAGGCCCGCCTTGGGGCCCTCCGCTTCGACCAGAAGGCCGTTGAGCGCTGTGACGCGGCCTTCCAGCACGCGGTCGTCCAAGCGTTCAACACGTTCGATCAGGGTCTGCATCATGCGGTTTGGGCCGCCTTTATTGCGGGGCATCATTGCCGTCCATTTCGCAGTCTAGGGTGAGCGCGTTGCATTGTCGTAAACACCCGGCAAAAAATGCACCGGGACCGCACATTGAGTGGCGGACTCGATTCTGCGCAGCGAGTCTCGAGGAGATTCGAGAATGCTGTGGATAACCATATCGCCATTCCGACGGCAATCTCACGGCAGGATTTCGGCCGGAAATGCCGGCAAACCGGCCCTTACCGGTGATACTTTATGCGTGGGATATTTGATAAATGTCCAATGACAGTGCGTTTTTCGCCCCAAGACCCGACGTTAACCATTGAACCGTTAACGTGATTTGTGAATCAAGTCGCCGGGGCCTCCTGACGATTCCGCTCGCGGGTCAAGGCGTGGTTAACTTTCATTAAGGGTTTCCGCCTAGCGTCGAATTAAGGTTAATCACGTGAAGAGGCCGGGCGACACCTGTGCGGCCGGGCAGCGCAACTGGAGGCGAACCAAATGCGGGTTCTTCTTATTGAGGACGATCGGGCCACCGCCCAGTCGATCGAGCTGATGCTGAAGTCGGACGGCTTCAACATCTACACCACCGATCTGGGCGAAGAAGGCGTGGATCTGGGCAAGCTGTATGATTACGACATCATCCTGCTGGACCTGAACCTCCCGGACATGCCGGGCTTCGATGTTCTCAAGACACTGCGTGTCTCCAAGGTCGATACGCCCATCCTGATCCTGACCGGCAATGCCGACATCGACAACAAGGTCCGCGGACTGGGTTGCGGTGCCGACGACTACATGACCAAGCCGTTCCACAAGGACGAGATGATCGCCCGTATCCACGCGATCGTGCGCCGCTCGAAGGGCCATTCCCAGTCGATCATCCGCACCGGCTCTATCGCCGTGAACCTGGACGCCAAGACGGTCGAAGTCGAAGGCCAGCGCGTTCACCTCACCGGCAAGGAATACCAGATGCTGGAGCTGCTTTCGCTGCGCAAGGGCACGACCCTGACCAAGGAGATGTTCCTCAATCATCTCTATGGCGGCATGGACGAGCCGGAGCTCAAGATCATCGACGTGTTCATCTGCAAGCTGCGCAAGAAGCTCGCCGCCGCCACCAATGGCGAACACCACATCGAGACCGTCTGGGGCCGTGGCTATGTGCTGCGCGACCCGGTCGAGGAAAAAGCCGCGTCGTGAGCCCTGTCTGACGTGATGACCTTGAAAGCCCGGGCCTGAGGCCCGGGTTTTTCTTATGTCGGCACCCGGTCGCCCGAACACAAAAGACCCCACAGCGAGCGCTGCGGGGTCTTTGTTGTGTTGGGTCTAGCGTTCAGCCGAGATCAGGCGGCAGCACTCTTGGCGGCCTGGGCCCGGCCATACAGGCCGCGCTTGCCTTCAACCGGCGTATAGTCGCGCGAAAGCCCGACAACGGTCTCCGCCGCGCCCATGACGAGATAACCGTCGGAGGCTGTCTGCGTAGCCAAACGCGCCAGAATCTTCTTCTTGGTATCGGCATCGAAGTAGATCAGCACGTTGCGGCAGAAGATCAGGTCGAACGTGCCCATGCCGGCGAAGTTCTCGAGCAGGTTCTGCTTCTTGAAGGTCACCATTGAGCGCAGGTGCGGCTTGATCCGCCACTGATCGCCCGTCTGGTCGAAATGCTGCACCAGACGCTGGATCGGCAGGCCACGCTGGACCTCGAACTGCGAATAGACGCCGGCCTTGGCCTTCTCAAGCACGCGCCCGGCCATATCGGTTGCGACGATCTCGAACCGCATGTTGCCGAGACGGGCGCGCTCCTCCTCGAGGATCATGGCGAGGGAATACGGTTCCTGACCCGAGGAACAGGCAGCACACCAGATACGGATCGATCCGGTCCGGCCCCGGGCCCGCGACAGGACCGGCAATACTTCCTGCTTGAACAGGTCGAACGGCGTGTTGTCACGGAAGAAAAATGTCTCGTGCGTGGCCAGGGCCTCGGTGATCGACCACAGGATCCGGCCGGAGGTGTCGCGCCGGGCAGCGCCGATCAGCGCCTCGATGGACGGATATCCTTCGGCCCGGGCCAGCGGCGCCAGGCGGCTTTCCAGCAGATACCCCTTGTCGACAGACAGGACGAGACCGGAACGCTTGTAGGCTTCAGCAGCGACGTATTTGATATCTTCTACTTGGATCATGGTTCTAGCTTCCACCCTTCGCACGCCGAACGATGCCCGGTCCTATCTGGACCAGTGGCAGGATTTCGTGGGCCAGGCCCGTGGTCGCGACCGCACCCGGCATGCCCCAGACGATACTCGTGGCCTCGTCCTGGGCAATAATGGTTCCACCGGCATCCCTCAGGATACGGCTGCCGTCGCGTCCGTCATGGCCCATCCCGGTCAGGATGACACCCAGCGCCTGTCCATCCGTGGCCTCGGCGACGGACTGAAACAGCGGGTCGACGGCCGGCCGACAGAAATTGATCGGCGGTGACTGATCGAGCTCGGCGTAGAAACCGGCAGCGTCCTTGCGGACGGTAAAGTGAAAATCGCCGGGCGCCACATAGATGCAGCCGCCCTTGAGACGCTCGCCGTGAGCCACTTCCTTGCACGGCAGCTTGCTCGCCTTTTCCAGGTGTTCCGCCAGGATCTTGGTGAACAGCGCCGGCATGTGCTGGGCGATCACGATGGGCATTGTCACGCCCTGGGCAAAGGTGGCCACCACATCGCGAAGCGCTTGCGGTCCACCCGTGGAGGAACCGATGGCGATGATGGCAGGCTTGCCGACCTTCCGGGGTGTCTTGCTGGGCGGCGCCTTGACGGGTACCACCGGAGCGGGTGCGGCGGACCGGGGACGGGCGGCCGGCGAGGCCGGGTTGGCACGGCCGGTCGGCACGGCGGAAGGTGCCGGGGGAATGTCGCGCTGGGACGGCACCGGCGGGATCGGCCGCGGCGCCAGCGCCTTCAGCTTGGCCAGCAGGTCGACACGGAACTCCTCGGCTCCCGCCAGACGGCCAGCCTGCGGCTTGGAGGCGTAGTCGGCAGCGCCCATCGACAGGGCTCGGATGGTCACTTCGCCGCCACGACGCGTCAGCGTCGAGGCCATGACGATACGGCAACCCGGTGCAACTTTCAGAAGCTGGGGAAGAGCGGCCAGACCGTCCATCTTGGGCATTTCGACATCAAGCACGATCAGGTCGGGCTTGAGTTCGGCGGCCTTGGCGAGGGCCTGCTCACCATCGACGGCGGAGCCGACCAGCGTCAGATCTGGATCTTCTTCAACCCATCGGGTCATCAGCCCCCGCGCGACGGCGGAGTCATCGACGACAAGGACCCGGGCAATGGAGGAGGATGGCGGTGCGCTCGTGGCGGGTTCCGACATGGGAATCGTCCTTACGAAGCGCGCAGCAAACCAGTCTGCTGAAACTTGGATTCAATGATGTCGCCGTCGAACGGCTTCATGACGTATTCGTCGGCACCGGCGCGCAGCGCCTCGGTGATGTGCGACATGTCGTTCTCGGTCGTGCAGAACACGACGATAGGACGGTCACCGCCCTCCTCGCGACGCAGGGCCTTGACGAAATCCAGCCCGTTCATCACCGGCATGTTCCAGTCGAGAAGTACGGCCTCGGGCATCTGCTTGCGGCAGGCATCAAGGGCTTCCGACCCGTCAGCCGCCTCAACGCAGTTAAAGTCAAGTTCTTCGAGAATTTTGCGGGCGACCTTGCGGATAACGCGGGAGTCGTCGACGACGAGACAGGTTTTCATCCTGGCACCTTTCTTTATGCGGCCTCTGCCTTGGCTCCGGCGTTTCCGATCACAGCGGACACATCCAGGACGGCGAGCAGTTCTTTGTCGAGCCTGTGAACGCCCTTCACCATTGATCGCCAGTTGGCGTCCACGTGGGCCGGGACAGGCTCCAGTTCAGCGCGTGGTCGGCGAAGAACTTCCCCTACACTGTCCACGATAAGTCCAAATATTTCGCTACCACGCTCGACGCCGAGTGCCATTCCAGACTCGGTATCTTGTCGCGGCGGCAGACCCAGCCGGCGCCGGGCGTCGATGGCGGTCACGATGCGGCCACGCAGATTGAGCAATCCGGCGACCTCGCTGGGAGCCAGCGGAACAGCGGTCACCGATTGCGGAGCGAAAACTTCGCGGATGGCGTCGACCGGCGCGCCGAACAACTGGTTCCCGATGCGAACGGAAACGTACTCGTTCATCGCCTCGGCGCTGAGCTCGGAACTGTCGTTGTGGTGCGCACTCATGCCACCTTCTCCTCTTGAGCCACTTCATCAAGGGCTGCGATCAGGGCACCGCGATCGGACCGCGGCAACACGTAGCGAAGGCCTTCGCTCTGGGCTTCTTCCGGCCAATCGGTCACGGCGAGAGCCGGCAGCTCCGGCCACAAGCCCTGTGACTGGATGCGGGCCAGGGCAGCAGGGTCACCGACCAGCGCATCAAACTTCTCTCCAGCTTCAGCAATCGCCTCGACTTCATGCATGCCGCCGGTCGGCGTGACGTCGTAGCCGGCAGCAGCCAGCAGCGGAGCAATCATGCGACGGGCGAAGGCGTCGGCGTCCACGAGCAGAACCCGGCGACGGTGCTTGCTGGAACGACGCTGCACACTGCCGGCCCGCGACTGGTCGAGATACCAGGCGATGTCGACCACATCGGTCGCCTTGCCCTTGATGATTGCCGAGCCGATAACGCCCTGCTTGTCCGAGCTCATCTGAAGGTCAACGCGCTCCTCCACGACGTCGACGATCTGGTCGACGGCAAGGCCGATAGCGGTGTGGTCTTCGGCGAACACCAGAACCGGCTGGCGCTGGCCTTCGGCGCAACGGATTTCGTCGCCCAGCGGAACGATTGGCATCAGGCGGCCGCGATACTGGACAACCCGACGGCCATTCGTGGATTCGATCGCGGACGGATCGAACTCTTCGAGACGCGTGACGAGGGCCAGCGGGACCGCCTTGGGTTCGGAGCCTCCGGCGCGCACCAGCAGCAGGCGCTGGGTCTGGTTGGCTTCGGCGATTGCGGCGGCGGTGGCTTCGCTGGTGATATCGTCCTCCATGGCGTCGACAATCTCACCGGCCAGACCGTTGGGGTCCAGGATCATGATGACAGAGCCATCGCCGAGGATGGTCGCGCCGGAATAGGCGTTGACTGCGCGCAGGCTGTCGGAGAGCGGCTTGACCACGATTTCCTCGGTGTCGAGGACATTGTCGACAACCAGGCCGACATTTCGACCGCCGGCATCGAGCACGACCACAAAGCCGGTCTCGTTGTCGCCACCTTCAAACGCCTTACCGACGCCCAGCACGTCGTGCAGGTCGACCAACGGCATCAGCCGGTCGCGCAACCGCATGACACGGGCGTCCTTGAGGGTTTCCACGGTGTGCTCGGAGCCTTCACCGACCCGCACCAGCTCACGCACGGCAAGCTGGGGGATAGCGAAGCGTTGCTCGTCACAGCCGATGATCAGGGCCGAGACAATGGCCAGGGTCAGCGGGATCTTGATCGAGAATTTGGAGCCCTTGCCAGCCGTGGACGAGACATCGACGACGCCACCGATCTGCTCGATATTGGTGCGCACCACATCCATGCCGACACCGCGACCGGACAAGTTGGTGACCTTGGCGGCCGTCGAGAAGCCTGGGGCAAAGACGAAACGGTGGATCTGAGCCTCGGTCAGGCGCTCCAGTTCGTCATGCGTGGTGAGGCCCTTCTCGAGAGCCTTCTCGCCGATGCGCTGGGTGTTGAGCCCCTTGCCGTCATCAGCGATGGAAATAATGATGTGCCCACCTTCATGGTAGGCTGACAGCTTGATCTTGCCTTTTTCGGGCTTGCCTTCGGCAACGCGCTCCGCGGGAGTTTCCAGGCCGTGATCAGCGGAATTGCGCACCATATGGGTGAGCGGATCCTTGATCAGTTCGAGAACCTGGCGGTCAAGCTCGGTGTCCTCGCCCTCCATCTCCAGTTCGATTTTCTTGCCGAGATCGGTGGAAACATCGCGGATGATACGCGGCAGTTTCCGCCAGGCATCACCGATCGGCTGCATGCGGGTCTTCATGACGCCGTCCTGCAGCTCACCGGTCACGGCCGACAGACGCTGGAGCGGGCCCTTGAGTTCCTCGTCTTCCAGGCCGCGCACCGTCTGCATCAGCTGGTTCCGCGTCAGGACGAGTTCGGAAACCGTGGTCATCAGGGCTTCGAGGACATCGACACCGACGCGCACGGTCTGCTGGACCCGGGGTCCACCCTCCTGGGCACCCGGCGCGGCATCGCCACCCTTGAGTTCGGCCATCGCGGTATGCAGGGCTTCCGCCTTGCTCATGTCGGCAGTGATGACGCTGGCGGGTGCCGGGATTTCGACTTCCGGCTCGGCGCTCGCAAATGCCGCTTCAAGTTCGGCAGCGGAAACCTCTCCGGGGCGAAGTTCGCGGCCAAGGTCGGGATCGAAATCACCAACGCCAAGATGCTCGGCTGGTGCCGGAGCTTCGGCGGCGGCCTCGCCTTCGACCGGCGTCTCATTGAACGCGGCTTCCAGATCGGCCAGGGAGACCTCGCCCGGACGCAGCTCGCGGCCCAGGTCATTATCCCAGTTCTCGGGCTGCGAAGGTTCTTCTTCAACCACTGGCTCGACCGACTTGCCCATGGCGGCGTCTTCGAGGCGTCCGATCAGCTCGCTGTCATCGCCCGCCGGTTCGCTGCCGGTCGCCTCAAGCGATTCCAACACCACCTTGATCTGGTCAATGGCTTCGAGAACCAGGGTAACCATCGGTGGGCTGACCTTGAGGTCACCGTCACGGAATTTCCCGAGCAGGGTCTCGCCAGCGTGTGCGACCGCCTCTAGGCGTGGCAGGCCCAGAAACCCGCATGTCCCCTTGATGGTGTGCAGGAGGCGGAAAATGTTGTCGAGAATGGCCCGGTCTTCCGGGTTGTTCTCGAAACGCACCAGCTCGGCATCGATGACGTCGAGGCTTTCCGCCGTCTCCGTCAAGAATTCGCTGATGAGATCATCCATGGCAGGCCTCGTCCGGTTCCAAATCTACCGAACAGTGGCACGCGGTGGTTAACGGACTCTTGGCCGAGGCATCTGGATTTCAGATGACTGCCTCATACGATATGAGGACTTGGAAATTCAGCCGATCATGCCGGCCGGTGGCTCGACCAGCGCGACGAACTCCACACGGTCCTCATCGGTGTGCGCGGAGATCCGACCGCCGGCACTGCGGGCGATGAGGAAGGCGTAGAAGGGCTGGATCGAGCGGCCGTCAAAGCCGGTCTCGGGCGCCTGGCCGTCGAGGGCCAGCATGGTATTCTCCTCGACCCGCGCCCGGCGACCTTCCGAGACCACGCGCAGGCGCGCGCCTCCCGCCGCATCTGTCGCGCTGACCGTCACCGTGCCACCGCGCGGCGCCGCATCAACTCCGAGGATGCACATGTTCAGCAACAGGCGGGCGGCCGCCTTCTCAAGGCCGGGCGTCTCCACTTTCCAGACAATGTCCGGCTTCACCGCCGAGAACATGTTCTCGGTCAGGCGTTGCAGCTCCCGCGTATCGAGGACGCCCGGGGCCGATCCCCCTGCCCCGAAAGCGAGACGCGAGAATTCCAGCTTGGCCTGGGCCTGACGCGAACTCTCGCGAACCAGCTCCATGGCATCGTCATGCATGTCGGAATTCTCTTCGTCGTCCAGAACGCTCAAGGCGGCGCCAAGCGCAGACACGGGACTGACGAGATCATGACAGAGACGGGCGCAAAGTAGTGCGGCAAGCTCTTCGGCGGCGAGGTCGGCGGGGAGATCATCAAGCATGGGCGTAGCGATACATGATTCTTTATTATTCATGGCCAGAATGTCAGCATTGTTAGATAATCCTGCGTGTAAAGGGCTTGGCAACCGTTTCGGTCCAAGCCATGGTTCCCCGCAGACTGGGGAGGACGCCGCCGCCGTGCGAGCCCCGAGTATCGCACGGCGTGCTTTTTGCTTGGAACCAGTCACACGCAATGCCGAGTTCAGCCGAGCGGAGTATGGACGCAAACATGTCCGGATTTGACGTATCCCGTGCCGACACCCATCGCACCCGCGGCCTCGTCGCGTTTGCCAGCCTGACCCTGTCGACAGCGCTGCTTGCCGCGCTGCTGATGAGCGGTGAGCCGCAAAGCGATGCCTCGCCCTTCAGCGCCAGCGCCGAAGCCACCGAGACCACCGGGCGCTCCAGCGCCCTGGTCGGCACCGACGACCCACTGACCGGGTCGGGCCTGACCTCCCGGAGCCGGGGGGCCACCATCCTTGACACTCAGGAGCAGGCGCGCCTCTACCACGCCGCCTTCAACGAGTGCGCCTCGTGCCCGGAAGTCATCCAGATCGAGCGCGAAGTGCCGCGCGGTGGCACCCTCGCCGGCCTGCTTGACGATGCCGGCATCGACCGCGTCGAAGCCGCCAAGGCGGTGTCCGCGCTCAACACGATTTACGACCTGCGCTATCTGCGCGCCGGCGAACGGGTCAAGTTCTACTTCGAGACCAGCAGCGGCCTGGCCCGCCCGCAGGACGTCCTGCGCCTGACCGGCCTGTCCTTCCGTCCTGATGTCGACCGTTCGATCACGGTGTCGCGTACCTGGGACGACGAATTCCGGGCGCGCGAGACGATCGCCGAGTTCGATCGCGAGATCGTGCGCTCGGCGGGCTCGATCAATACCTCGCTCTATGTCGACGCCCTCAATGTCGGCGCCACCGACCGGGTGGTCGTGGAGCTGGCCAACGTGTTGGCCTATGCGGTCGACTTCCAGCGCTCGATCCAGCCCGGCGACCAGTTCGACATCGTGTTCGAGCGCTTCGTCGACGGCGACGGCACCACCGCGCGGACCGGCGACATCCTGTATGCCAGCTATACCAGCCGCTCGGGCGAGCCGAAGCAGTTCTTCCGCTACGAGACCGATGATGGCGGGGTGGGATATTACAATGAGGATGGCGAGAGCGCCGAGCGCCTGCTCATGCTAACGCCGATCAACGGCGCACGCCTGTCCTCGCACTTCGGTCGCCGGCGGCACCCGATCCTGGGCTATACACGGGCCCATAACGGCACCGATTTCGCCGCACCGACCGGCACTCCGATCTTTGCCGCCGGCAATGGCGTCGTGCAGCGCGCCAACCGCTTCGGCAGCTTCGGCAATTACGTGCGCATCCGCCACCCCAACGGTTTCGAGACCGCCTATGCCCACCTCAACGGCTTTGCCCGCGGCATCACCGCCGGCACCCGGGTGCGACAGGGTCAGGTCATCGCCTATGTCGGCACCACGGGCCGGTCGACCGGACCGCACCTGCACTATGAAGTCCACCAGAACGGCCGCCCGGTGAACCCGATGAATCTCGACTTGCCGACCGGCCGCCAGCTGGAAGAGGACGAGCTCGACGACTTCTTTGCCGAGCGCGACCGCATCATCGAGATCCGCGAGAGCGCTCCGGCCGCTGATGACAGCCAGCGCACCCTGCTGGCCGAGGCTGGTAGCGGCGCCCAGTAGGCCCACCCGGCGCGTCCGGTCACGTTCAGGCCCCGGTCCCAGGACCGGGGCTTTTTCGTGCGGCCGCCGGGTTGACGATCCGGGCGCCGCCCCGTAAGCGGACTACAGGGCCGAGGGATGCCCGCCGCTCGCAGATCGACCGATCCTGGTGAAATCCCCCGATGACAGATTCATCCTCCAGGTTTTCCTGCGGTGTGATGGCAAGGCGAGCCCCATCCGACAAACCGCATGCGAACCCTGCATGAGGCATGACATGTCCCAACCCCATCTTCCCGGTCTCGGTCAATTGAAGGCCCAGGCCAGGCGCCTTCGCACGACGCTCGAGAGCGAAGGCAATTTCATCTCCCACAGCGAGGCGCTGGAGCTTATCGCAAGCCAGTTCGGCTATCGCGACTGGAACACCCTGCACGCGGCAGTTGGTAACCGGCAGGCCGCACCCCTGGCCGTCGGCAATACCGTCTCGGGCCGCTATCTGGGCCAGGCCTTCACGGGCGAGGTGCTGAGCCTGAGCCGGCTGGGCGCAGGCGAACGCTACCGGATCACGCTTGATCTCGACACGCCGGTCGATGTGGTGCGCTTTGACAGCTTCTCCTCCTTCCGCCGCCGCATCCGGGCGACCATCGGCCGGGACGGGCGCAGCGACAGCCGGACGTCGGACGGTGCACCCCACCTCGTCCTAGGCCTCTAGCCGAGACGAAACGGGTCGGAGACTGCTGGCCAATGCCGGCGGCGGCGCGCCGTGGACGGTTTTCGGCTCTTCGATCAGGCCCCGGTCCGCGACCGGGGCCTTTTCGTGGCTCCGTCGCGACGGCGCGGCCCTGTCATCAAACCGTGACACCGCACCGCTATAGAGGCATTCCGGTTTCAGGCTTTTCAGCAGGCATCGCCCATGCTCGACATCCTCATCCTGTGCACCGGCAATTCGGCCCGCTCGATCCTCGCCGAGGCCCTGTTCAACGCCCACGCCGGAGGCCGGCTGCGCGCCCATTCCGCCGGATCGGACCCGACCGGGACGCCGCACCCGCTGGCCCTCGACCTGCTGGCCCGACGCGGCCATGACACGCGCGGCCTGAGCTCGAAGTCCTGGGATCGGTTCGCGGCGCCCGACGCCCCGCGCCTCGATGCCGTAATCACCGTGTGCGACCACGCCGCCGGCCAGGTCTGCCCGATCTGGACAGGTGCTCCAGTGTCGGCCCATTGGGGTCTGCCCGACCCGGCTGCGGAGACGGACCCGGAGGCGGCACGCGCTGCCTTTGCGGCCACCTATGATGCCCTCGACACGCGCATCACCCGCTTCCTCGATGCCCTCGACGGCTCCACGCCCGACGCCCTCAATCACGCTTTCGCCCAAGTGCCCGCATGACCGAAACGCCCGGCCCCGCCACCGAAGCCTCCCCGATCGGCCCGTTCGAGCGCTGGCTGTCGCTCTGGGTCGGTCTCGCCATCCTGGCCGGGCTGGCGCTCGGCACGGTCCTCCCCGACCTGTTTGCGGCCCTGGGCCGCATGCAGCTGGCTTCGGTCAACCTGCCGATCGCGCTGCTGATCTGGGCCATGGTCTTCCCGATGATGGTCAATATCGATTTTGCCAGCCTGTCGCGCATCGGCGAGCGGCCGAAGGGGCTGGTGATCACGCTGGTCGTCAACTGGCTGATCAAGCCCTTCACCATGGCCGGCCTCGCGGTCCTGTTCTTCCAGACCGTGTTTGCGCCGCTGATCGCGCCGGCCGATGCCCAGCAATACATCGCCGGACTGATCATTCTCGGGGCCGCGCCCTGCACGGCGATGGTCTTCGTGTGGTCGCAGCTGACCCGGGGCGACGCGACCTACACGCTGGTCCAGGTCGCCGCCAATGACGTCATCATGGTGTTCGCCTTCGCGCCGATCGTCGCCTTCCTCCTGGGGGTCACCGATATCGCTGTGCCGTGGGATACGCTGCTGCTCTCGGTCGGCCTGTATGTCGCGGCGCCGCTGCTGGCCGGCTGGCTGACCCGGCGGCATCTGATGCGCGGCCGCAGCGCCGAGGCCGGCCAGGCCCGGGTCATGGCCTTCACCGACCGCATCAAGCCGGCTTCCATTCTCGGCCTGGTCGCCACCGTGGTCATCCTGTTCGGCTTCCAGGGCGATGTCATCGTGCAGCAGCCCCTGGTCATCGCCCTGATCGCGGTGCCGCTGCTGATCCAGGCCTATGGCATCTTCTTCGTCGCCTATGGCGCGGCCTGGCTGTGGCGCACGCCGTTCGCGGTGGCGGCACCGTGCGCGCTGATCGGCACGTCCAATTTCTTCGAGCTCGCCGTCGCCGTGGCCATCTCCGTGTTCGGCCTCAATTCCGGCGCCGCCCTGGCCACCGTGGTCGGGGTGCTGGTCGAGGTGCCGGTGATGCTGTCCCTCGTCGCGTTCGCCAACCGGACCAAGGGCTGGTTCCGCGCCTGACGGCAACGAAAAAGGGGCGCCGAAGCGCCCCTTTCCCGACTAGTTCAGCGCCGCTTCCAGCGGCCGCGCGGCCCCGACCGCGACGCCATTGATGGTCAGCACGCCGGCCTCGGTCGACACGTCGATGGCATCGCCATCCTTGATCTCGCCCTGCAGCAGGAGCCGCGCCAGGGGATCCTGGAGCTCCTTCTGGATGACCCGCTTGAGCGGGCGGGCACCATAGGCCGGGTCGTAGCCCTTCTCGGCCAGCCAGTCGCGGGCCGAGGCGTCGAGCTCGATCGACATGCGGCGATCGCCCAGCAGGCGCTGCAGATAGCCCATCTGGATGTCGACGATGGCGCCCATGTGCTCGCGGGCGAGCTTGCGGAACAGGATGATCTCGTCGATCCGGTTGAGGAATTCGGGACGGAAATGTCCGCGCACCACGCCCATCACCTCGTCGCGGGCCTGCTCGGCCTCCTCGACCGCCTGCAGGTATTCGGCCCCGAGATTGGAGGTCATGATGATGATGGTGTTGCGGAAATCGACAGTGCGCCCCTGTCCGTCCGTGAGACGGCCATCATCAAGCACCTGGAGCAGCACGTTGAAGACATCCGGGTGCGCCTTCTCGATCTCGTCGAACAGCACGACCTGGTAGGGCCGGCGGCGCACGCTCTCGGTCAGCGCCCCACCCTCGTCATAGCCGACATAGCCCGGCGGGGCGCCGATCAGGCGGGCCACCGAGTGCTTCTCCATGTATTCCGACATGTCCATGCGGGTCACCGCATGCTCGTCATCGAACAGGAAGTCGGCGAGCGACTTGGTGAGCTCGGTCTTGCCGACACCGGTCGGACCGAGGAAGAGGAAGGAGCCGATGGGGCGGGCCGGGTCCTTCAGACCCGCGCGGGCGCGACGGACCGCGTCGGACACGGCCGCCAGGGCTGCGTCCTGGCCGACCACGCGTTGCTGCAACTGGTCTTCCATGCGCAACAGCTTGTCGCGCTCGCCCTCGAGCATCTTGTCGACCGGCACGCCGGTCCAGCGCGACACGACATGGGCGATCTGTTCGTCGTCGACGACTTCCTGGACCATGGCCCCGGCGGCATCATCATCGGATTCCTGCTCGGCTTCCGCGAGCTGACGCTCCAGCTTGGGCAGGCGGCCATACTTGATCTCGGACGCCTTGCCGAGATCGCCGCGCCGTTCGGCATCGGCGAGCTCGTTGCGGGCCCGGTCGATCTCTTCCTTCAGCGTGGTCGAGGACGCCAGCTTCTCCTTTTCCGCCCGCCAGGTCGCGGTCAGCTCGGCGGACCGGCTTTCCAGTTCGGCGATCTCGCGCGAGATCTTCTCGAGCCGCTCCTTGGAGGCCGCGTCGCTTTCCTTCTTGAGGGCTTCCGCCTCGATCTTGAGCTGGATGGCGCGGCGATCGATCTCGTCGAGTTCCTCCGGCTTGCTGTCGACCTGCATGCGCAGGCGCGATGCGGCCTCGTCCATCAGATCGATGGCCTTGTCGGGCAGGAAACGGTCGGTGATGTAGCGGTTGGACAGGTTGGCCGCAGCGACGATGGCGCTGTCGGCAATGCGCACGCCGTGGTGCACCTCGTACTTTTCCTTCAGGCCGCGCAGGATCGACACCGTGTCCTGGACCGAGGGCTCCTCGACCATGACCGGCTGGAAACGGCGGGCGAGTGCGGCGTCCTTCTCGACGTGCTTGCGGTACTCGTCCAGCGTCGTGGCGCCGATGCAGTGCAGCTCGCCGCGGGCCAGCGCCGGCTTGAGAAGGTTGGAGGCATCCATGGCGCCATCGCCCTTGCCGGCCCCGACCAGCGTATGCATCTCGTCGATGAAGAGGATGATCTGGCCGTCGGCGGAGGTCACCTCGTTGAGCACGGCCTTGAGGCGCTCCTCGAACTCGCCACGGTATTTGGCACCGGCAATCAGGGCGCCCATGTCGAGCGCGAGCAGGCTTTTTTCCTTGAGGCTCTCAGGTACATCGCCATTGACGATGCGCAGCGCGAGGCCCTCGGCGATGGCCGTCTTGCCCACGCCGGGCTCGCCGATCAGCACCGGATTGTTCTTGGTCCGGCGGGACAGGACCTGGATGGCGCGGCGGATTTCCTCGTCGCGACCGATCACCGGGTCGAGCTTGCCCTCGCGCGCCACCTCGGTGAGGTCGCGGGCGTATTTCTTCAGAGCCTCATAGCTGTCCTCGGCCGACTGGCTGTCAGCGGTACGGCCCTGGCGCAGATCATTGATGGCAGTGTTGAGGGCCTGCGGCGTGACGCCGGACGCCTTGAGCAGGTCATGCGCCTTCGAGCCCGGGGTCAGCGACAGGGCCTGCAGAATGCGCTCGGCAGAGACGAACTGGTCGCCGGCCTTCTTGGCGGCTTCCTCGGCCGCTCCGAACAGCTTGGCGGTGTCGGGCGCCAGGTAGAGCTTGGCTTCGCCCCCCTCGACCTTGGGAATGGCGGCCAGGGCCTGGTCGGTACCGTCCTGGATCTGGCGCACCCGCCCGCCCGACGCCTTGACGAGATTGGCGGCAAGGCCGCTTTCATCGTCAAGCAGGGCCTTGAGGATGTGAACCGGCGTGAATTGCTGGTGGCTTGATTTCAGGGCCAGGCCCTGAGCGGCCTGGATGACCGACTTGGCGCGGTCGGTATAGCTCTCAAAATCCATGTGGATCTCCCTTGAAGGCGAGATGATGGTCTATTCACCGCCTTGATCAAGCACGGTGATTTGTGGTTGCGAGAGATATGGGTGTGGCCGCGAGAGCACACAAGTGGAGCGCCCCGTATTTTTGCCAGTCGGGTCTGTCGCGCACGCCTGATAGCACCACGGCGCCTCCGCCTGGCGGTATGATGAGGATGCGGGACGGTGCAGACGTCCTGCGAAACTAAAACTGGACGTGGACACCGTCCCGCATGCGGAGATCTGACCGGGCCTCGAAGGACCCGAGTTGGCAAGGCGGGCTGGTCTGGAACGGTCCTCCAATAGTGCCGCTCCGCGCCGCCCGCAGCCCCGCCGGGGTCGCCGGCCGACATGACCGACCGACCCGGACGAGCTCCGCTCTCCCCGCCCCCCCGGTTGTCTAGGCCGGGCCTCGAGCTGGTGCGAGGACGGGGGAAGTGTCTCACGGGTCAGAGGGGGTGGGGATGAAACGGGGCGAAAAAAGGAGACGCCCTCTGATTTCATTGAGGAAACCGCCACGGACGGTCGCTGAGAGTGCGGAGAAAAAAATTTTATGACCGCGTGAGCCTCCCTCTCCCTGGGGAGAGGGATCGAGGGAGAGGGGGAATGGCGAGGTCTGTCCGGAGAGTGTTTTCGTGTGGCGGGGACTCTCCGGAAGGGGCGGTGTCTCCCCCCTCATCCGCCCCTTCGGGGCACCTTCTCCCCGGGGAGAAGGGGTGATGGAACCTGCCTCACGCAGGTCCTCCCCCATCAAGGGGAAGAACCACGTCCGGTGCGTCCCACACGCCTGCGCGGCAGGGGAGCTGGCGGCGCCAGCCCGCCTGAGGGAGAAATGTGCGGCTGACTCACCCCCTCCGCCATCCCCCGGCGCAAGGCCGGGGTCGGCACCTCCGCCGCTTCGCAGGGGAGGGGGTCGAGAGGCAAGAAAAAACCCGCGGCCGGGGGCCGCGGGTCTTGTCTGCAGACGGGAATGCGAAGGCCTCAGGCGGCTTCGCTCTCGCCGTCGTCATCGCCGCCGGCGCGGTCGGCTGAGGACGCCTTTTCGAGGGCCTCGGAGGCTGCGGCCTTGTCGGCTTCGATCTGGGCCTTGGTGCGGCGCGGACGGCGGGTGCGGCGCGGGGCCTCGTCGCCGGCCGGCTGGCCGGACTTCTCTTCGCCGGAACTGTCGGACTTGTCGTCACTGCGCGAGGACGGCTGGTCGCCTTCCGGGGTCACGACATTGAGCGGGTCCTTGCCTTCATTGTCGCCGCCCTGACCGCGGTTCTGGTCACGACCGCCACGCTGCTGGCGATTGCCGCGACCGCGGCGCTCGCGCGGCTCGCGCTGGTCACGGTTGTCACGCGACTGGCGCTGCGGCTGCTCATTGCCGTCGATGTCATTGTCATCGCTGTCATCGTCGGAACTGTCCTGGTCGGACGTGTCGTCGGAATTGGCGTCGCGCTTGGGCATGTTGGCCTGGACAATGCGCAGATAGTGCTCGGCGTGCTGGTAGAGATTCTCGGCCCGCACCCGGTCACCCGAAGAGGACGCATCCCGCGCCAGCTGCAGATACTTGTCATAGATCTGCGCGGCATTGCCCCGGATTTTGACTTCCGGACCATTACTTTCATAGCTGCGGTTAGCCGAATTTCCGGACTTCCGTCCCCGGCCGCGTTGACGCTTCATATCGCCTATCCCTGTCTAACAGCGATTGTCATTCAAACTTCGGGCTTTGCTGTGCATTTGCAGGTCGCAAGCCTGTGCGCCGCTGGTCACTTGGGTCATCGAATTGGCCGGATAATGGCAAGTGGTTCATCCGGCCGCGCGAGACCCCCGTACTGGCGCGTTCCACTTGCCTAGGGCGACCCTAGACTGGCTCAGGCGCCATTCCAACCCTTTTTAGCGGTTACCGGCCGGGGTCTGCGCCAGCACCACCCGGTCATTGCCGGCCAGGTCGCGGCAGACTTCGACGTCCTGCAGCCCGGACTGCGCCGCCAGCGCGCTCACCGCCTTGGCCTGGTCGTAGCCGATCTCCAGCGCCACCAGACCGCCCGGGACAAGAACGCGGCCCATGTCGGCCAGCAGGATGCGGTAAGCGTCAAGCCCGTCTGCGCCGCCATCAAGGGCCATGGCCGGCTCGTGGTCGCGCACTTCCGGTTCGAGACCGGCGAGCACCCGGGTCGCGATATAGGGCGGGTTGGAGACCACGATGTCGGCAGCGCCCGCGTCCAGCGTGCTGGTCCAGTCGGCGACCATGAAACGCGCCCGGTCGGCCAGCCCGTTGGCCGTCGCATTGCGGCGCGCGACATCGAGCGCGGCGGGCGAGTGGTCAATGCCGAGACCGGTCCAGGCGGGCCGCTCGCTGAGCAGGGCCAGCAGGATGGCGCCGCTCCCGGTGCCAAGGTCGACGAGGTCGTGCGGCGTGTTGCCCGCACGTTGCAGCACGGCCTCGACCAGGGCCTCGGTGTCGGCACGCGGTGTCAGCACGTCCGGGGTCACTTCCAGGTCGAGAGTCCAGAAAGGCTGGCTGCCCAGCACCTGGGCCAGCGGGCGACGCTGCAGGCGCATCCAGGCGAGATCGGACAATTCGGCTATGGTCTGCCAGGACACCAGCGCCGGATCCGCAAGGGCCGCCGCCAGCGTGGTGTCGCCAAGGGCGTGCTGGATCAGGAAACGTGCCTCGGCCGGGGCCTCGTCAATACCGGCCAGCGACAGGCGCCCCACGAGATCCTTCTGGATAGCGGCGAGGTCGAGCCCGAGCCAGGCCTGGCGCAGCGGCTTGCTTTCCGCCGCCTGGAAGGCCTCCAGCGACTCTCCCACGAGATCGTCGAAGGATCGGGTCACGCGTCCTCGAGCGCCGCCAGGCGGGCCGCCTGGTCTTCGGCGATAAGGGCGGAGATGACCTCGTCGAGCTCATCGCCGGCGACGATCTGGTCGAGCTTGTAGAGGGTCAGGTTGATGCGGTGGTCGGAGACCCGGCCCTGGGGGTAGTTGTAGGTGCGGATGCGCTCGGAGCGGTCGCCGGAGCCGATCTGGCCCTTGCGCTCGGCGGCGCGTTCGGCCGCCGCGGCCTCGCGCTGCATGTCGTAGAGCTTGGCCTTGAGGAGTTCCTGGGCGCGGGCCCGGTTCTGGTGCTGGGATTTTTCCTGGCACACCACGACGAGGCCGGTCGGCACGTGCGTCATGCGCACGGCGCTGTCGGTCTTGTTGACGTGCTGGCCGCCGGCCCCGGACGCGCGCATGGTGTCGACGCGGACATCGCCCATGTTGAGCTCGATATCGATGTCTTCGGGCTGCGGCATGATGGCGACGGTGGCGGCGGACGTGTGGATGCGGCCCTGGCTCTCGGTGGCCGGCACGCGCTGCACGCGGTGCACGCCGCTCTCGAACTTCAGACGCCCGAACACGCCGGCGCCGGACACCGAGGCGATGACTTCCTTGTAGCCGCCATGCTCGCCCTCGGAGGCCGAGACCAGTTCCCAGGTCCAGCCGCGCAGCTGGGCGTAGCGCTGGTACATGCCGTAGAGATCGCCGGCGAACAGGGCCGCCTCGTCGCCGCCGGTGCCGGCGCGGATCTCGATCAAGGCGTTGGCGCTGTCATCCTTGTCCTTGGGCAGGAGCAAGAGGCTCATCTCGTGCTCGAGCTCGGGCAGGCGCTCCTTGAGCGCGTAGTATTCCTCGCGCGCCATCTCGGCCATTTCGGCGTCGCCGCCATCCATCATCTCGGCCAGGTCCTCCAGCTCGGCGCGCGCGGCCCTGAGCTGGTTGGCCATGTCGGCCACCGGCTTCAGCTCGGCATGCTCCTTGGAGAGCTTGACGATTTCATCGGGATTGCCGGCGGCGCCCAGGCGGGCTTCCACCTGTTCGAACCGGTCGATGACCTGGGAGAGTCGGGCTTCGGGTGCGTGCATGCGCTCCCGTTAGCACCAAGCGGCGGCGAAGAAAATCCTTCGCCGCCGCTCGGGCCGGATCAGACCAGCGCCGCGAACAGGTTGCGCAGGGCGATGATGACGAGGACCAGCGAGCTGGCCACGAAGACGAAGAAGCGTACGGGAATGTAGTTCCACAGCGCCTGGATCAGGGAATGGGTGATGCGCAGGGCGACATAGATGAAGGCCAGCGCGATGTTGAGCTCGTCCGCCACACCGACGAGATGGCTGTAGAAGCACAGGGCGTAGAAGATCACCGGCTGTTCGTGCAGGTGATTGTAATTGTCGGCGACGCGGCGCACTTCCAGCGGCAGCACGTCGAGCTCGCTCTTTTCCTTGAGGCGGCCGGCCTTGAGGCCCGCCTTGTACATGGCCGGAATGCGCGTGGCGTACATCCACGCCCACATGACCAGCGACCACAGGATCAGCGCCAGGACCGGCGAAAGCATGGTTTGCATTGGTGTCCCTCCCTCAAATGCAATTCCGGTTTAGCGGCCCCGGGGCAAACTGGCGAGGGTCAGGCCTGAATGGCGGCCATTCGCCAGAATTCTGCCACCCCGCCCTGAAGCAGGAGCCCAATCCAGCAAGCATTCCCGGGATTTGCGGCAAATTCTCTTCAAGTTCGGCTCAAACTCGCGGGCCGCGCTTAGCCTGCGTGCAAGACCTGCCTGTTGTCATGGAGGCGATCAGGAGGATCAGTCATGTCGCACCAGGCCAGGGTCATCGTTTTCGCGTCCCAGAAGGGTGGGTCGGGCAAGACCACGGTGTCGGCCCACATGGCGGTCGAAGCGGAGCGCTGCGGCGCCGGCCCGGTTGCCCTGATAGACACCGACCCGCAGGGCTCCATGGCCAAGTGGTGGAATGCCCGGGCTGGCGACACCCCCGCCTTCGCCCATGCATCAGTCCAGCGCCTCGGCGAGGACATTGCCGAGCTGGACGCGGCCGGCTATCGCCTGATCGTCATCGACACACCCCCCGCCGTCACATCGACCATCGCCGAGGTCATCACCCATGCAGACCTGGTTGTGCTGCCGACCCGGCCCAGCCCGCACGACCTGCGCGCGGTCGGCCCGACCGTCGACATTGTCCAGGGACAGGGCAAGCCGCTCGTCTTCGTCGTCAATTCCGCCACCGCACGCGCCCGGATCACGGCGGAGACGGCGGTGGTGCTGTCGCAGCACGGCACGGTGGCCCCGGTCAATCTGCACCATCGCGTCGACTTTGCCGCCTCGATGATCGATGGCCGGACCGTCGGCGAGGTCAATGCCGAAAGCCGCTCGGCCCAGGAAGTCAGCCAGCTCTGGCGCTATCTCGCCGACCGCATCCTGCGGCTCGGCGGTCCGGGCCTGGACACCATCGATACGCCTCGCGAAACCTTCGAGGATCACCTGCTCACCCCGGCCAGCACCCCCACGCCGCCCCCGTCCAGACCCCGGACGGAGCGGCGCCAAGCTGGCCCCGCCGACCCCGGCACGACGGCTACCCCCGCCGTTGTGCCGGGCCCGGCCCCATTCGGGACATCGGTTCACCCAACGGCGAAGACCGCGGACACACCATGGGACGGCCGTGACCGCCGCCAGGCGGATGTCGGACCACCGGCGGGCAAGCCGGACCGGCGCCGGGCCCACCAGCCCTTCGGGCGGCGCCACGCAACCCAGGCCTGGACGTCAGGAGACCCCAGATGAGCGGAAAGTTTGCCAGCCTGCATGCCGGCCTGCTGGCCCGCAAAGGCCACGCCCAGCCGGCCCAGCCCTCAGCGCTGGGCCAGGTTGACTATGTCGATCACGGTCCGCCCCCCGTGCGGCCCGCTTCGGTGCCCGGCCCGCAGCGCCCTGTCGCCACGCGGCGCCCACCCCGCCCGGTTGACGCGGACCCGCTGGCACAGCCGGACAGCCATCCGTGCTGCGGCGGCCAGCGTCTCGCCGAACTGGCGTCACGCCTGCCCACGTCGCACGGCCCCCTCACCTGCCGGGCCCAGATGCGCCTCGACAGCGAGCAGAAACGCCGGCTGCAGACCGCCGCCCTGCAGCTGGGCTGGTCTCAGCAACGCATCATGGCCGATGCCCTCGATGACTGGCTCGACAAGCTGGCAGGGGATGAATTGGGAAACTGCGCTTGCATGCAGCGGCGCCCAGATACGGAGGACTAGGTCACCGGCTCGGCCAGATCGCCGCGGCGCTGCAGATGGCGCCGGATGATTCCGACATTGCGTCGATTGGCCTTGAAGCCGATATCAAACAGGTCGCCGAGCAGCGGAATGGCCCCGATCAACCCGTCGATCAGGGCATTACCCAGCATCACGAGCTTCAGGTGCCACGGCACGCCGAGGCGGTGGGCGCGCAGGATCAGCCAGGCGGCGGGCAGGAAGCTGACGACGTCGCCAATCCCCGGAACCAGTCCGAGCAGACTGTCCAGTCCGAATCGGATCGAGGTTCCGGGGATCTTGAAACGCGAGTCCAGCCAGTCGGCGAGACTTTCCAGCCGGCGAATTTCGTCGGCCGCATTCATGGATCAGCGCCGGGCAATGATCCACACGGCATGGATGATGCCGGGAATGTAACCCAGCAGGGTCAGGAGAATGTTGAGCCAGAAGTGCAGGCCCAGACCGACCTGCAGGAAGACGCCAAGAGGCGGCAGAAGAATAGCAAGGATGATGCGAATAATGTCCATTTGTGATCCCTCTGGTTTATTGGCTGAAAATGCCGGTCGTCATGGTCTGCTGATGAAACGCGTCTTTGATCAGCAAGTTCCATGGCCCTCAAGACGATTTCATCGAGGTCAGCGAGTTCCACACCAATTGCCGTGACCGGCAAAAGCCATCGCAAGGCCTTGTCCTTGCCGCAATGTGAGCAAGATTAAACCCAAATAGGGCGCCCCAAGCCGCTGCCGGACCCGTGATCATGGCGCAAGCCTTTTCCATTCCCGGATGTGAAATCCGCTTCGACAACGGCCGGCTTGAGCTGCGCAGCGACGGACCGCGGACGCCCGCCCTGCTGGAAGATTCGCAGAGAGCGCTTGAAATTCACCTGAAATGCCACGCCGTGAGCTCCGCCCTGATGGACGTGCGCGGCGCCGAGTATGAAATGAACTCCGCGAACTGGAGCCAAACCGCGCGCACCATGGCCCGCCTGTTCCGGGACTGCGACCTGGCAGTGGTGTGCCGGTCGGATCAAACGGGGCAGATGAAGGAAGTCATCGAGGCCCACAAGGACCATGGCGGCAAGAGCCAGTGCTTCAGCTCCCGCACACAAGCCCTGCCCTGGCTCAACGGCACACGCTAGTTGGGGCCGGTCGGACCGGGATGCCCGATGCGCACAAGGTAACCCGCGACGATGTCCTGCATCACGGCGACGCGCGCCGGGGCATTGGCGGCCTCCAGCAGACGCTGGCGGTCGGCAGCCGCGAACGGCGCCTGCATGGCCAGCTCGTCGACCAGGAGCGTCAGCTCAGTCCGCTGCAGCAAGCCGGGCTCGACCCGGACGCCTTCGGCACCGAGCCAGGCGGTCAGGAGCTGCACGAGGCGCCCGCGCTCGGCTTCGACAGGCGCGTGCGATGCGTCCGGATCGAGATCGCCGGCGAATGCCGCAAAGTCAGGCTTGCCGATGCGATAGGGCGTCGGCGCGTCGCTTTCCCCAACCAGCCGGAACCGGCTCACGCCCTCCAATTCGATGAGATAGCGACCGTCCGAGGTTTCACGAAAGGCGACCAGCTTGCCGGCGCCACCAATGTCGGCGAGAGCCGGCTGCGAGGCGTTGCCACTGTTGCGGGTCTGGATGATGCCGATCATGCCGCCATCCGCTCGCACATCGTCCACCATGTTGAGGTAGCGCGGCTCGAAAACATTGAGCGGCAGGCGCAACCCGGGCAACAGAATGGCACCGCGGAGCGGGAAGAGCGGCAGGTGCGTCGGCAATTTGGTCAAATAGGTCATGGCCAAGAAGTAGGGCGTCGGTCCAGCCAACCAAGGGGCAGACCCAGCGCGGCGCTAGCGGCTGATGCCCATCATGTCCGCCTTGCCGATCGGGACACCGATATGCCGCAGGATGGCATAGCTGGCTGACGCGTGGAAGAGCACGTTGGTGATGATGAAATTCTGCAGGTAGGCCTGACGCGGCAGGGTCATTTCACGGTCCCGGCCGGCCGGAAAAGTGATGTCGCTGTCCGGGGACGCATCGATGGCGGCAGTATCGAGGCTCTCGATCACCGAGCGGGCACGGTCCAGGCGCTCGCGCAGACTGGCGAAATCGGTTTCGTCATCCGCCATCGAAACCGGATCGACACCGGCAAGCCGCGACAGTCCGCGCATCGAGAAATCGGATATCAGCTGCACCTGGCGGACCAGCGGAAACATGTCGGGAGCCAAGCGCCAGTTGAGGTACACGCTCTCCTCCACGCCATGCTCGCGGGCATGATCGGCGGCCTTGGCGAGAATACCGTCCATGGCCTTGAAAGCCTGGTCGAGCTGGGTGCGGGCAATGCTTGAAAGCGTAATCGTCATGGGGTCCCCCGGATCGGTTTCAGTCCGATATGGGAGAGGCCGGATGGGTGCACAAGAGCTGGCCACGAATACGGGCCAGGGGGGGGGGGGGGG
>NZ_JBTLRI010000003.1:0-313094 GCF_054482675.1 Maricaulis sp. CAU 1757 | reverse complement strand
CTGCCGCAAGGCAGGCCCGGCCGGTTCGCGGACGCCGGTCAGGCCGGGACTTGGCCCCGGCCATGCCGCAGGCTGTTAGTGGCTGCCCTGGATGATCAAGGAGACATTGCCCTTGCCGGTCTGGCTGACATTGGCGTTCTGGCCATTGCCGACCTGGATCACGCCGACCGCGTTGTCCGAACCGATCTGCGAGGTCAGGGCCGTATTGTTGCGACCCATCTGGGCGATGCCGGAAATGTTGCGGTTGCCCGTCTGCACGGCGGTACCGACATTGTTGTAGCCGCGCTGGCCGATGACGGCGTCATTGCGACGGCCGTACTGATCGACATAGGCGTCGTTGTACCGGCCCTGCTGTGCCACCGTGGTGCCGTTGCGCGCACCGTCCTGGATCACCTGCACGACCTGCAGGTCACCGCGCTGCTCGACAACCATGCGATGACGGTGGCCGATCTGGCGCCCCGCCAGCTGGTTTTCATAGCCGTGCTGAGCCACGCTGACGCGGTTGCGGTTCTGGGCATCCGCGGCACCGACCGTGCCGAGGACTGAAATCGCCGCGAGGGCGCCTGCGATGAAGAAACGAGTATTCATCCTGTGAACTCCTGTTTGCAAGGTCGACGCCCGATGCATCAAGACCGTGAAACAGGTTCTAGGAAATATCGTATGAGCCGTTCCTGATCGCCGTATTCATGTGGCCTTCATTTGCCGAAGGCGGGCGAATACAGGGCGCTGCGCCTCAGGCGCGGCGCGCCATCGCGGGGGCCTGTTCGGCCGCCGCATTCGCGTCGGGCAAGACGACACTGGCCTCGACAGTATTGCCGATGCCCAGCCAGGAGACCTGCGAAAACCCGAGGGCGCGGGCCATCTTGATGCCCTTGCCGCGATATCCAGCCCCGGCCGGGTTGGCCATTTCCGCGGTTTCCGCATCAATGCCCTCGCCGTCATCCTGGATGATGAAGGAGATCAGCCGGCCGCCGCGGCGGAACCGCAGCTTGACCCGGCGCTGGATGAAATCGGGCTCGTCCATGCGCTTGGCCAGCTTGCGCGACCAGTTGCCCTCGGCCAGCCCCTTGGCCTTTTCCGTGGCGTCGAACTGCAGATTGCCGTGCTCGATGGAATTGGCCAGCAGCACGTAGAGACCGACCGTGATCGCCGCCGGCTGCGGGCAGGAGCGCCCCAGAAACATGGCGATGTCGCTCGCCTCGGCCAAGGTGCGAAGGGAAAACTCGGCATCGCTCAGGGTCTTCAGCGCACCATTGCCGACATCCTGCGAGGCGGGGATTGCCATCTCGTAGCGACGCAGGGCGCGCACGCCCTCGACCGCATTGGCCAGCGTGCCCGCATCAATGTCGTGATTGAGGACGATATCGGCACCGGAACGTTGGGCACCGGCGGTCACCAGGATGGATTTCTGGTTTTCGGCAGCATTGGCGCGGGCATCGGCGATGCGCGCCTTGTGCCTGTCATCGGCCAGGACCAGCGCCACCGGGCCCTCATCATCCATGGTCGGGCCCATATAGACCGTCATGCCCATGCCCTTGGCCAGCGCCCGTGACAGGACGCGCGTCCGGTTGCTGTCTGCCATACACAGCCAGATGCGGTCAGCCGCTTGCCCGAGGGAAGGATCGGTCATGAAGTCTCCGGGTCATGCACGGGCGGAAGCCCGACACTCCGACCATGCCGGAATATCCTTAACAGGGATTATCCATGACGCCACCGGATGTCCGACCGGGAGCGGATCAGGCGTCGCGCTGGCGAACCACGCCGGCGTCGCGCTCGCGGCGTGTCGGAAAGCGGTAGAAGATGTGGGTACCGATGCGTCGCGTCCGGACCAGGCCGCTGTTCCAGACCGGGTCGACGGCCACCGTGTGGTAGTGCGTGGCGCGGCGGGTGACGTCGCGACCGAAGCCCATGAAGGCGTGCTCGGCGATCTGGCGCGAGCGCTCCCAGGAGCGGCCACGCGGACGGCGCTCGGCGGAGCCGTCGCAGGTAAAGGAGAACTGGCAGCCGGTGGTGCGGTGGGAGCCTTCATAGACAACGCCGCAAATGCTGTCGGGATAGGCGCCATGCCGCACCCGGTTCATGATCACCTGGGCCACGGCGAGCTGGCCGACAATGCTTTCCGAACGCGCTTCGTAATAGATGGCGCGGGCCAGGCAGTCGACTTCGGAATTGAGACCTTCCGCTGTCTCGAAGTGGGAATTGTCAAAGGTGCGAAGGTCGTCGAGCGGACGGGCCGTCACAACGGCGCCCACTTCGCGGTCGGCTTCCAGTCGGATCGACGCAATGGCGATCTGGTCGGGGAGCTCGGCACCGGCGGATTCGGCTTCCATCTGTCCGAGATAGCGGCTGGCGAGGCGGCTCCATTCGAGCGTCTCATCCTGCTCGCGAGCGCGCTGGGATGCTAGGTTGAGCGCCAGAATGGTCAGGGCGCACAGGACAAGAGTCGCCAACATTTGCAGCGCGGTCGCGACCTGCTTTTGCTGGCTTTTGGCCTCGTCCAAATTCATCCGGTCCATCCGAAAAAGCGAGTGGGGTGAATCACTCTGCCTGTCACCTGATTAGCATGATCCGCCCGAAGACGGCCTCATCAAAAATTAGCGCGCCTCTCTATGTGAGGCCCGGGCCCGGGTCAAGCCGGGACGGGATTACAGACAGAGACTGGCCCGGCAAGGAGTGCAATTGCCGGGCCAGATTCGCGTCTCAGGCGTGTCGGTCGCGTGCTAGAGCGTGCGGCGCAGGCGGGCCTGAGCGGCGGCCAGGCGCGCGATCGGCACCCGGAAGGGCGAGCACGAGACGTAGTCGAGACCGGTTTCCTCACAGAAATCAATGGACGCCGGATCGCCACCATGCTCGCCGCAGATCCCCAGCTTGAGATCGCTGCGGGTGGCCCGGCCGCGTTCGGCGGCGATGCGGACGAGGTCCCCGACGCCTTCCTTGTCGAGGGTCACGAAGGGATCCTTCTCAAGGATTCCCGCTTCGAGATAGTCACCGAGGAACTTGCCTGCATCATCGCGGGACAGGCCGAAAGTTGTCTGGGTCAGGTCATTGGTGCCGAAGGAGAAGAATTCGGCATCGCGGGCGATCTGGCCGGCCAGCAGGGCGGCGCGGGGCAGCTCGATCATGGTGCCGATGAGGTAGACCGGCTTGGTGCCGCTCTCCTCGGCCACGGCCTTGGCGACACCGGCGACGCGGGCCTTGAGAATGGCCAGCTCGGCCGGGCTGGCGACCAGCGGGATCATCACTTCGGCCAGCGGCTGGAAGCCGGTTTCCTTGTGCACGATGACCTGGGCCTCGAAGATGGCCCGGGCCTGCATCTCGTAGATCTCCGGGAAGGTGATGCCGAGACGGCAGCCGCGATGGCCGAGCATCGGGTTGGTCTCGGCCAGTTCCTGGGCGCGCGCCATGAGCTGGTCAGCCGGCAGTCCGGTCGCCGAAGCGACATCGCGGACATCGTCCTCATTGTGCGGCAGGAATTCGTGCAGCGGCGGGTCGAGCAGGCGGATGGTGCAGGGCCGCTCGCCCATGATGCGGAAGATATGGGCAAAGTCGTCGCGCTGCATGGGCAGGATCTTGTCGAGCGCGGTGACCCGGCCGTCCTGATCATTGGACAGGATCATCTCGCGCACGGCGGCGATGCGGTCGGCGTCAAAGAACATGTGCTCGGTGCGGCACAGGCCGATGCCCTCGGCACCGAAATCGACGGCAGTCTGGCAGTCGGCGGGGGTTTCCGCATTGGTGCGCACCTTCATGCGCCGGCCCTTGTCGGCCCACACCATGAGCTTGCCGAAATCGCCGGTCAGTTCCGGCTTGAT
This sequence comes from Maricaulis sp. CAU 1757, assembly GCF_054482675.1. Lineage (NCBI taxonomy): Bacteria > Pseudomonadati > Pseudomonadota > Alphaproteobacteria > Maricaulales > Maricaulaceae > Maricaulis > Maricaulis sp. CAU 1757. The sequence continues at coordinate 309,282 of NZ_JBTLRI010000003.1, read as the reverse complement.
CATGTCCGCCTCGCCCATCAGCACCTGGCCGGTGGCCCCGTCAATGGTGATGGTGTCGCCATCCTTGACGGTGCGGCGGCCGACCACGAACTGCTTGTTGGCATAGTCGATCTTGATGGCGCCGACGCCGGACACGCAGGGCCGGCCCATGCCGCGCGCCACCACGGCAGCGTGCGAGGTCATGCCGCCGCGGGCGGTGACGATACCTTCCGCCGCGTGCATGCCGTGAATGTCTTCCGGCGAGGTCTCGATGCGAACCAGGATGACCTTCTCGCCGCTCTTGCGCCGTTCCTCGGCCTCGTCGCTGTCGAACACCACCTTGCCGCAGGCGGCGCCGGGCGAGGCCGGCAGGCCGGTGGCCAGGATGTCGCGCTCGGCGTCCGGGTCGAGGGTCGGGTGCAAGAGCTGGTCGAGCTGGGCCGGGTCGACGCGCATCACCGCCTCGTCGGTGCTGATCAGGCCCTCATCGGCCATGTCGACGGCGATCTTCAGCGCCGCCTTGGCGGTGCGCTTGCCGTTGCGGGTCTGCAGCATCCACAGGCGGCCGCGCTCGACGGTGAACTCGATGTCCTGCATGTCGCGGTAGTGGCGCTCGAGCTTGTCGAACACCGCCGCCAGCTCCCTGTAGCTGTCCGGCAGGGCCGCTTCCATCGACGGCGACGGGTCGCCCATCTTTGTCCGCATGGCCTCGGTCAGGCATTGCGGGGTGCGGATGCCGGCGACCACGTCCTCGCCCTGGGCATTGACCAGGAATTCGCCGTAATAGCCGCTCTCGCCGGTCGACGGGTCACGCGTGAAGGCGACGCCGGTGGCCGAGGTCTCGCCCATGTTACCGAACACCATGGCCTGGATGTTGACCGCGGTGCCCCAGCTGGCCGGGATGTCGTGCAGGCGGCGATAGGTCTTGGCGCGATTGTTCATCCAGCTGGCGAACACGGCGCCGATGGCGCCCCACAGCTGTTCGCGCGGATCGGTCGGGAAAGGACGCCCCAGGGCCTGCGAAGCGGCCTGCTTGTATTCGGCGGTGATCTGCTCCCAGTCCTCGGCCGAAAGCTCGGTGTCGAGCTGGTAGTCATTGTCGTCCTTGAAGGCGTCCAGGATGTCCTCGAAGATCGAGTGGTCGATGTCGAGCACGACGTCGGAATACATCTGGATGAAGCGGCGATAGCTGTCATAGGCAAAGCGCCGGTCGCCGGACAGCCGGGCCAGGCCCTCGGCGGTCTCGTCGTTGAGGCCGAGATTGAGCACCGTGTCCATCATCCCCGGCATCGAGGCGCGGGCACCCGAGCGGACCGAAACGAGGAGCGGGTTTTCCGCATCGCCGAAGCGCTTGCCAGACGCCGTCTCCAGCTTGGCCAGGGCGGCCTCGACCTGCTCCTTGAGCCCGTCCGGATACTGCTTGCCATTGTCGTAATAGGCGTTGCACACGGCGGTGGTCAGGGTGAAGCCCGGCGGCACCGGCAGGCCCAGCTTGGCCATCTCGGCCAGATTGGCACCCTTGCCCCCGAGCAGGTTGCGCATGGAGCTGTCGCCCTCACTGTCGGCGGCTTCGAAGGCGTAAACCCACTTGGTCTCGGTCATCGGATAGGTCCCTAACCAGAAATGCGGTCGAAATCGGCGACGGCACGAAGCGCCGTGCGAATGCCGGACAATAGGAAAAGTCGGTTGCGACGCAAGGCGGGGTCGTCGGCATTCACCGTGACCTGCTCGAAAAACGCGTCGATCGGGGCGCGCAGGGCGGCCAGGGCTGTCATGGCGGCTTCGAAATCCTCGCCGACCAGCGCCTGCTCGGCCGCGTGCCGGGCCGTGTTCATGGCGATGATGAGGGCGCGTTCCTCGTCCTGCGGCGGGCTGGCGAGATAGGCGGTACCAGGCTCGCCGTCGAAGGCCCCCTCCCCGTCCTTCTTTTCCTCGGCGCGCACGATGTTGGAGGCGCGGTTATAGCCGGCCAGCAGGGCGGCACCGTCCTCGGTGTCGAGAAAGGCCTGCAGGGCGCGGGCCTTGGCGGTCACACGCACGAGGTCGTCATCGCCGAGCGCGAACACCGCGTCGATCACGTCGTGGCGGATGCCTTCGTCGCGGAGGTGGACCTTCAGGCGGTCGGCGAAGAAGGCGAGGAGGTCGGCCTCAGCCCGCTCCTTCAGGGGCAAGCGTAGCCCACCGTCTAGCAAAATCCGGATCACCCCCAGCGCGGCGCGGCGAAGGGCAAATGGGTCTTTTGACCCGGTCGGCTTCTCGTCGATGGCCCAGAAGCCGACCAGCGTGTCGATCTTGTCCGCCAGCGCCACCGCCGCCGAGACCGGCTCGGTCGGCACCTCGTCGGACGGGCCCTGCGGCTTGTAGTGGGCCTTGATGGCGTCGGCGACCTCAGCCGGCTCGCCCTGTTCCAGCGCGTAATAGCGGCCCATGGCGCCCTGCAGCTCGGGGAATTCGTAGACCATCTCGGAGACCAGGTCGGCCTTGGCGAGGCGGGCGGCCTTTTCGGCGAGGTCGGGGTCGGCGCCAACGACGGGGGCGAGCTCGCGGGCCAGGGCGGCGACGCGGTCAACCTTGTCGGCGACCGTGCCGAGCTTTTCGTGGAAGGTGATCTTGGACAGCTCGCCCGCCATCTGACTGAGCGGCGTCTTGCGGTCATTGTCCCAGAAGTGCCTAGCGTCGGACAGGCGCGCCGAGAGGACGCGGGCATTGCCGGCGGCGATCGCCTTGCCGCCGTCCGGCGCGGCCTGGTTGGCGATGACGACGAAATGCGGCGCCAGACCATGTTCGCCCGGGCGCTTCACGGCGAAGTATTTCTGGTGCGTCTTCATGGTCAGGGTGACCACTTCCGGCGGCAGGTCGAGGAAGGTCGGGTCCATGTCGCCGAGGATCGGCACCGGCCATTCGACGAGGCCGGCGACCTCGGTCAGCAGGCCCTGATCCTCGACCAGTTCGAGGCCGGCCTGTTTGCAGACGTCTCGGGCGCCCTCGAGGATGATCGTCTCGCGCTCCTTGCGGCTCTCCACAACGAAGCCCTGTGTCCGCAGCGTCTTCGTGTAGTCGGCATAATCGCGCACCTCGAACGGTCCGGGCCCGTGCCGGCGGTGGCCTTCGGTGATGTTGGACGCCTTGATGCCGAACACCTCGACATCGACGACTTCACCATCGAACAGGCAGAGCAGGCGCTGCAGCGGGCGCACCCAGCGCTGCTGCCTGTCGCCCTCGCCGAACTTCATCGATTTTGGCCAGGGGAAGGCCCTGATGACCTCCGGAATGGCCTCGGCGATCACGTCGGCGGTGGCGCGGCCCGGCTTTTCGATGATGGCGACCCAGAAGGCGCCCTTCTTGTCCTCGCGCTGCTCGCAGGCGTCCAGACTGTCCAGCCCGGCGCCGCGCAGGAAGCCCTCGACGGCCTTGTCCGGCGCGCCGACGCGCGGCCCCTTGCGTTCCTCGCGGACGTCCGCGGTTTTTGTCGGCAGGCCGTCGATGACCATACCGAGGCGGCGCGGGCCGGCAAAGGTCTTCAGGTGATCCCATTCCAAGCCGACGGCCTTGAGCTTGTCGCCCAGCAGGCGCTCGAGATCCTGCTCGGCGCGCGGCTGCATGCGGGCCGGGATTTCCTCGCAGAAGATTTCAAACAGGAATTCGGACATGGGATCTCTTCGTGCTCGTCTTATGCGCGACCGGCGGAATCAGTCGGCGTGTTCCTGGTTGGCCCAGCGTTCCATCAGGGCGAAATAGCCGTCATCCGGCGCCTCGGCATAGATCAGATCATCGGCATGGAAGATCATCCAGCTCTGGGCCGACTTGACCCAGATATGTCCGACCGGGCGCAGGTCCTCGCGGGCATCCAGCGTGCCCGCCTTGACCGACAGGGAGGGTTTGCCCTCGGTGTCGTTGGCAATACGGGTACCGCAATGGCCGCAGAACTGGCCCATCTTGGTCTTCTTGCCGTCGGTGGCGATCTCGAACACGGCCATGCCGCCCTTGAGGATCCTGAAGCCGTCCCGCGGCACCAGCATGGACAGGCCGAAGGCCGAGGAGGACTGGAGCTGGCAATTGGCGCAATGGCAGGCGTAGAGGGTCAGCGGGTTTTCGGTGATCTCGTAGCGGACCTGGCCGCACTGGCAGCCGCCGCGCAGGGGGAGTTTCATGAGGTGTGTCCCCCGGTCAAAATTTTCGTGTCATCCCGGCCGCATGCCCCGCGAAGGCGGGGCGAAGGGCCGGGACCCATCATCCCGGTGCCCGGGGTGGCATACGCCTGCGGCTCAGCTGGCTGAAACCGGGCGTATGGGTCCCGGACTTCCGCCCGGCTCAAGGCCGGGCATCCATCCGGGATGACAGTCGCAAATGCATGGGAGCCCGGTGCCAGACAAGTCCAGCACCGGGATTCACCCGCTCCGTCTCGCCGCTGACGCGGCGATCCACCTCCCCCATCAAGGGGGAAGACCTGCAGCGTGCGAGAGGCCATCATTCCGCCGCCTCCCCCAGCGCCGCGCGTTCGGACGCGACCCAGGCATCGGCGCAGCCCTTGGCGAGGTCGCGGACGCGGGCGATCCAGCTGGCGCGCTCGGCCACCGAGATGGCGCCGCGGGCGTCGACCATGTTGAACAGGTGCGACGCCTTGAGGCAGAAATCATAGGCCGGCAGGGGCAGCGGCCTGTCGAGGGCGAGCAGCGCCTTGCACTGGTTTTCCGCGCCCTTGAACCAGTCGATCAGCATGTCGACATCGGCGTGTTCGAAATTGAATTCCGAGAACTGTTTCTCCTGTTCCAGGAAGACGTCGCCATAGCTCATGCCGGCGCCGTTGAAGTCGAGGTCGTAGACGTTCTCGACGCCCTGGACATACATGGCCAGGCGCTCGAGGCCGTAGGTCAGCTCGCCAGAGACCAGGTCAACGTCGAGGCCGCCGACCTGCTGGAAATAGGTAAACTGGCTGACTTCCATGCCGTCGCACCAGACTTCCCAGCCCAGCCCCCAGGCACCGACGGTAGGGTTTTCCCAGTCATCCTCGACGAAGCGCACATCGTGCAGGTCGCGGTCGATGCCGATGGCGTCGAGGGAACCCAGATAAAGCTCCTGGAGATTGTCCGGGCACGGCTTCAGGAGGACCTGAAACTGGTAGTAGTGCTGGAGCCGGTTGGGGTTCTCGCCGTAGCGGCCGTCGCCGGGGCGGCGCGAGGGCTGGACGTAGGCGGCCTTCCACGGACGCGGACCGAGCGAGCGCAGCGATGTCGCCGGGTGCAGCGTGCCGGCCCCGACCTCGACATCATAGGGCTGCAGGATGGCGCAGCCCTGGCTGGCCCAGTAGGCCTGCAAACGAAGGATCAGGTCCTGGAAGGACGGCGCTTTCTCGGCAGCCATGGCGATTGGGTCCGGGATATTTGAGCACAAAGAGAAATCGCGCGGACACTAGGCACATGTCAGCGCGCGATCAAGCACGCGAGTCGTCGTCTTGCCGCATTGCAGCATCACGCTCGAGCTGCGCCTCCACGACCCGCCGCGCCGCTTCAGCCGTGGCGTCGCGACGCTTGCGCTTGGCGCCGCGGAACATCAGCCAGATCAGGGCGGCGAGGACGATGAGCAGAACAGTAGCAAGCATTCCCTGTTGATAGCCTATCGGCGCGCCGAAAACAGGTCTCCTTGGCATGGCGAAGGCTGCAAGCCGCTGGCGCCAGAAAGGGGAGCACCAGTTGACTGTTTCTTGATGCAACCTAAATTCCAGATGTCATCATGTGCCGGGCGGAAGGCCTTGCTGCAGCATGCCCATTACCCACGACTTCAATGCCGAGGACAGCATCCTGATCTCCAGGGCCTTTGGCATGATCACGCCGCATGACGGGCTGGAATCGCATCGCCGCATCGCCGAATACGCCCGTGAAGTGCCCCACCTCAAACTGGTTGCCGACATGCGAAAGGCCGATGTCGCCGCCGATGCGGCGACTGTGGTGGAACTGATGAAGGCGTTCTACGACATTGTCGGCCGGGCCATCCCGGTCGCCTTCATTGTCCGCGACCAGCCGGAGGACCCCAATCCGGTGCTGGCCGAGACGCAGGCCTATATCGAGGGGGCCCGCCTGCGCTCCTTTTGCGATGAAGCCAGCGCCGTGGCCTGGCTCAAGGCCGGCGCGCCACGCGGCTAGGCGCACATTTCCAGGGTCAGTCCTTCCAGCTCAGGGGGCGCTCGCCCCGAAGCAGGGCTTGCGCCTCGGCGCTGTGGCTGTCGCCGTCGTGCAGCAGCAGCGGGGCCAGCAATTGCAACGGGCCACGTCCGCCGATGCGAGCCGTGACCAGGACCCGCTTGGCAGGCGTTCCCGCGCGCGGCGCCACCGGCTTGATCACCACACTGCCGAAACTGCGACGCAGCGCCGACAGGATGTCATCGAGCTTGTCGGCCCGGTGGATCATGGTGAGCCGTCCGCGCCCGGGCAGAACCCGCGCGGCGGCCCGGACCCAGACCGCCAGCGGCGCATCACCGGCCAGCCAGGCCGCCTGCTTTTCCGGCCGCGGCGGCCTCAGGCGCGACGGGTCGTCGAAGAATGGCGGGTTGAACACGACCTGGTCGGCCCGGAGCATGGGCGGCAGGTCGCCGATATCGGCGTCGAGGACACTCACCCGGTCGGCGCATGCATTGAGCGCCACATTGTCCCGCGCCAATGCCGCCGCGTCGACATCGCGTTCGACCCCGGTAAACCGGGTGCCCGGCAGGCGTCGAGCCGCGCACAGCATGACCGCACCGGGCCCGCAGCCGAACTCGACGACATGCTCCGCCGGACGCGCATCGAGCGCGGCCGCGAGCAGCACGGCATCCATGCCGGCCCGGTAGCCGTCCTTGGACTGACGCAGCAGGACCGAGCCGCCGAGCAGCCGGTCCTCAGTCGTGGTCACGGCTGGAGTCCTGCGCGTTGATCTCGTTGAGCGCTTCCTGGAGCAGACGAGCGGCCCGGGTGAAGTCATCATCGTCGACCATCAGCCGGTGATCGAAGAAGCCGGCCATGCCGGGATACATGGACGACATGCCCTCATCGAGCACGAAGGCGGCGATACCGGCCTCGTCCAGCACCGCGCGGGCAAAGGACAGACGAACCGGATCGGCCGTGCGCATGACTTCTTTCATTCCGCTCTCCCCCGCAAAGCGAGCCCGTGCCCGGACCTGTGACAATCGCGCGGTCACAGGCCTGTGCTGTTTCGTCACCGCGCCGGCCGCTTGCCGCGCGCGGTTCGGATTTCTATTGTCACGCACAATCGTGTGGCATCAAGAGGACAGCTGGCGTGGACAGCACCGTGAACGTCGAACCGGCCCTGGCTGTCCCGGCCGAGACTCCGCCGAACGCGGCCGAGCATCTGGCCACGCTGGCCTATGACGACATGCGGCGGGTCGATGCGCTCATCCTCGAGCGCCTGGACAGCCATGTCAGCCTGATCCCCGAACTGGCGCGCTACCTGATCGAAGCCGGTGGCAAGCGGGTGCGGCCGATGATCACCATCGCCGCTGCCAACATGCTCGGCGAGTGTGGCGAAGCGCCGGTGCGGCTGGCGGCCGCCGTCGAGTTCATCCACACCGCCACCCTGCTGCACGACGACGTGGTCGACGAGAGCGGCATGCGCCGCGGCAAGGTCGCGGCCAATCTGGTCTGGGGCAATGCGTCGAGCGTGCTGGTGGGAGATTTCCTGTTCGCCCGTTCCTTCTCGCTGATGGTCGAAGCCGGCTCGATGAAGGCTCTCGGGGTGCTGTCCGAGGCGGCCTCGACGATCGCTGAGGGCGAGGTCCGCCAGCTCTCCGCGGTGCAGGATACCGGCGTCAGCGTCGACACCTACATGCAGATCATCGACGCCAAGACGGCGGCGCTGTTCGCCGCTGCAGCGCAGGTCGCGGGCATTGTCGGTGACCGTCCGGAGGCCGAGGAAGAGGCCCTGCGCACCTATGGGCGCGAGCTCGGCCTGGCCTTCCAGCTGGTCGATGATGCGCTCGATTACGGCGGTGCGGCGGCCCAGCTCGGCAAGTCGGTCGGCGATGATTTCCGCGAGGGCAAGGTCACCCTGCCCGTCGCCCTGTCGATCGCGAAAGCCAGCGGCAAGGAAGCCGAATTCTGGGACCGCACGATCGGCCGCAAGGACCAGCGCAGCGATGATTTCGCCGAAGCGCTGGCGCACATGCAGCGCCACGGCGCCCTCGAGGCGACACTTGACGCCGCCCGCGAGCATGCCAACCGCGCCCGTTCCGCCCTGTCCGTGTTCGCCGACAACAAATGGCGAGCCGCGCTGGAGGACCTCGCCGAATTCGTGGTCGAACGCGCCTACTGAGCCCGCCTAGCGCCGAATCTCGATGCCGGCCGCCCGGGCGCGCTGGCGCACCGTGTTGTGGAACAGGGCGAAGGCCACCACGCCCAATCCCAGCATGGCCAGCTTGACCTCGATCGGTCCGAGATGTCCGGCCCAGGCCAGCAGGGCACAGACGACGCTCATGCCCAGCCACAGCGCTGCCACCCGGCGGTGGCTCCAGCCCAGGCGCAGCAGCAGCTGATAGGCGTGCGACCGGTGCGCCGACAGCACATTCTCGCCGGCCCGCAGCCGCGCCAGCAGGGTCAGCAGCGCGTCCTCCAGCATCGGCAGGACCAGAAGGGCGACGAGGTAGACACTGCCGCTGGGGGACTGGCGCACCCAGATCAGGCTGAGGCCGGCGAAGGCGACGGCGGCCCCCAGCGAGCCGACATCCCCCGAGAACACCATGCCGCGCGGGCGCCAGACCGGTGCGTTGAAAACGGCGAACCCGGCTAGTGCGGCGGCCAGCACGACGCATGCCCAGGCGGTGGCGCCCTCGCCCAGCCCCGCCATGGCCAGTGCGGCAGGCACCAGGCCGGCGGCCATCAACCCGTCCGAACCGTCCATGAAATTGACCGTGTTGGCGAAGGTGAAAACCCAAAGCGCCGAGCCGACCAGGCCGAGACTCCAGGGCAGGGCAAAACCGAGATCGGTGACCGGCCCGGCCATGGCGGCCAGGGCCAGGCCGAGCACCAGCAGGGCCACCAGCTTCACCCGCTCGCCCAAGGTCACCAGGTCGTCGACCAGGCCGAGACCGGCAGCGAGCGCGCTGCACACGACCACACCGGCCAGCGCCGCCATGGTCGCCGGGGCGGCCAGGGGCAGAATGGCGAGACCGGCGAAGAAGCCGGCGAGAATGCCCAGCCCGCCCCCGCGCGGTGTCGGAGCCGCATGGCTGGAGCGGCCATTGGGCATGTCGATCACGCCCGCCTGCAGGCTCATGCGGGCGATCAGGGCCGCGATCAGCAGCGCAAACACCGGCGCGAACAGGACGAGCCCCATCAGGACTGCCCTCGCGCCGGATCGGCGCCGAGCTCGACGGCGCGGGCGAATCCCGGATAGTCCGCGGCGATACGGGCCGCGCTGTGAGCATCGTCACACAGGGCAAAACAGCTCGCACCCGAACCGGTCATGCGGACCAGCCAGGTACCGTCCTGGGCATTGAGCCATTCCAGCGTGTCAGCAATACGCGGCTCCCGGGCAATCGCCGGCGCTTCCAGGTCATTGCCTTCCGCGTGCAGCCAGTCGATCAGGCCACCGCGCGCCCAGCCGCCATCGGTCAGCGCGCGCGGCTCACCGGCATCGTAGGTCTTGAACACGGGCCCGGTCGGCATGGCGATACCCGGATTGACGATCACGGCCGGCCAGGAGGGCACCCCGTCGAGGACCTCAATCCACTCGCCAATGCCGCGCATCCGCAGGGAGCGGGCGTAAATGCAGGCCGGCACGTCGGCGCCGAGCTCGAGACCGAGCTGGGCCAGCCGGTCGAGCGGCCAGTTGAGCCCCCACAGCCTGTTCAGGGCGCGCAGCGTGGCGGCGGCATCGCTCGATCCGCCGCCAAGACCGGCGGCAACCGGGATGTCCTTGTGCAGATGTATGATGGCGCCGTCCTCGAGGCGTGCCGCCGACTGCAAGGCCCGCGCGGCAGACAGCACCAGGTTGGATGCACCGGCGTCGAGCCCCCGGCTGGCTTCGCCGGACATCGACAGAAGCAGGCCCGGCCCGGACCGCACCCGCACCTCGTCGCCCCAGTCGGCAAACATGACCAGGCTGTCGAGGGGATGATAGCCGTCGTCCCGGGGCGGACCGACCCGCAGCGTCAGATTGACCTTGGCGGGTGCCAGGACCCGGATCTCGCCCGTACTCACGGCTCGCCAGCCTGTTCAGAACCCGTGGCGGAACCACGCGGGTCACCCATTGCCGGGGCTCCGGCCTGGAATTCGACTTCGGCGCCGGCTGCGGTCGCCGCCTCGGCGGGTGGGCGACCATGAGCGAGGCGATATTCCAGCGCCTCCAGCTGGTCGGGGCGCGGTGACATGTCCATGGCGCGGCGCCACTGGAAGCCCGCCTCAAGCCGTCGACCGACCTGCCAGTAGGCGTCACCCAAGTGCAGATTGGCAGCAACATTGCCGGGGTCGAGCTCGGTGGCGCGCTCCAGCTCCAGCACTGCCGTGTCGTAATCTCCCAACTGGTAGTGGGCCCAGCCCAGGCTGTCGATGAAATTGCCGTCTTCCGGGTCGAGCTCGGCCGCCCGCGCGATCATGCCAAAGGCGCGGTCGAGATTTTCGCCGCGCTCGATCCACAGATAGCCGAGATCATTGAGCAGGACCGCCTGGTCCGGCGCCTCCTCGAGCGCGGCGAGATACGCCGCCTCGGCACCCGGCCAGTCATCGGCATCAATCAGGCAAGCGGCGAGGAAGTAATACACGCGCCAGTCAACAGGCACACCGGCTGCCTGCCGGGTCGCGATGACCTGGCGATAGAGCTGGCGCGCCTCCTCGCACTGGCCCTGCACCCTCAGGAAATCAGCGAGAACGAGGCGCGCTTCGGGATCATCCTCTGCAGCCACCAGCCGACGGGCCGCCAGAGTGCCTTCCTCGAGGCGGGACAGCCGTCCCAGCAGCCAGATGCGGTCGATCTCGGCCGCCAGGTGATAGGGGCCGTCCTCGACCGCCGCATACTCGACCAGGGCCGCTTCCGGCAGCCGGATGCGCTGCAAGGTCTCGCCAAGCAACATGCGGGTCACTGCCAGGTCAGGGTCCAGACGCTGAGCCATGCGCAAATAGATGACAGAGAGGTCCATCTCGGCACTGGCGACGAGACTCGCCGCTGGTCCGAAGAGCGCCCGGGCGGCGAGCGCGGGGAGGCTCGGTCGCGGTGGTGCTCGGCGACCGGACTCCACTCTGTCGGCCGCGGCACGGACAGGTGCGTCATCCGGATGGTCCAGCAAATGGGCGCGGTACAACTCGCCGGCATCAACGCGGCGTCCACGGCGCTCGAGGAACTCGCCATACAAGAGGGTCGAGAAGCGCTGGAAGGGGCTGGCATAGGTCGCCGACCGGTAGGCCGCATCGGCTGCGTCGAAGCGGCCGGCATGATCGAGCATCAATGCCTTGTGGAGCCCGAGGTGGGACGCCAGGAAACCCGGCGCCGACATCGCTTCGGCCGCGCTCAGGGCCTCGTCGACACGTCCCTGCCCGACAAGCGCCCATTGATACAGAAAATCGGCCAGAAAGCGATTGAAGGCGCCGAAATGCGGTGCCTCGTCCAGCAGGGTCTCGGCGTCGCCATAGCGGCGCTCGGCCAGCTGGTCAGCCGCGAGATACAAAGTGGCCAGCCGACTCGGATCGCCGACGGCGACCGTGTCCGCCGCCAGATCGGCGGCCCGTGTCAGGTCGCCCGCCAGAACCGCCGTGATGAAGGCGCGATCGGTCAGGGTGACGTCGCCGGGGGCCCGCGCCAGGGCTTCGGCATAGAATTCCGCGGCCCGCCCGGCATCCCGGTTCACGCCGGCATAGCGGGCCGCCAGGAAAGCTCCATAGGGCGACGGGTCCGGCTCGGGAGTCAGGGTCGAGCAGGACGACAGGGCGGTTGCCGCCATCAGCACCGGCAGCGCACGGAACAATCTGGTCATGCCGCCATGCTCGCTCTCACCGGCAATCGACGCAAGCCTGCCGCTGCGGCTCGCCTACATGTTGGCATACATCGGCCCGCCGCCGCCCTCCGGGGTGGTCCAGTTGATGTTCTGGTTGGGGTCCTTGATGTCGCAGGTCTTGCAGTGGACACAGTTCTGGGCGTTGACCTGGAAGGTCATGGCGCCGGTTTTCTCGTCGGCCAGCCATTCATACACACCGGCCGGGCAGTAGCGCGCGGACGGGCCGGCGAAATCGCCGAGCTCGGAGGCTTCCTGGAGGGCCATGTCCTTGACCTTGAGGTGGACCGGCTGGTCTTCCTCGTGATTGGTGTTGGAGATGAACACCGAGGACAGCTTGTCGAAAGTGAGCACGCCGTCCGGCTTGGGATAGTCGATCTTCTTGTGCTTGGAAGCCGGCTCGAGGCTTTCCGCATCGGTCTTGCCGTGACCGAGCGTGCCAAAAGGCGAACCCCCGAAAATCGTGTTCATCCACATGTCGATCCCGCCTAGGGCGATGCCGAGCACGGTGCCGAACTTCGACCAGAGCGGCTTGGCATTGCGGACCCGCTTGAGGTCTTTGGCGACCCAGGAATTCTCGTAGGCAGACTGGTAGGCCACGGGCTCGTCGTGCTGTCGGCCATCCTGCAGCGCCTTGAACAGGCTTTCTGCGGCGAGCATGCCGGTCTTCATGGCGTTGTGGCTGCCCTTGATGCGCGGCACGTTGACGAAGCCGGCGGTGCAGCCGATGAGCGCGCCCCCGGGGAAGGTCAGCTTGGGCACCGACTGGAAGCCGCCCTCGGTGATGGCCCGGGCGCCATAGGACAGACGCTCGCCGCCTTCCAGCACGGAGGCAATGGAGGGGTGCGTCTTGAGACGCTGGAATTCCTCAAAGGGCGAGATGAAGGGATTCTTGTAGTTGAGGTGCACGACGAAGCCGATCGACACCAGATTGTCGCCCCAGTGATAGATGAAGGAGCCGCCGCCGGTGGAATTGTCGAGCGGCCAGCCCATGGTGTGGCTGACCTTGCCGGGCTTGTGGTTTTCCGGCTTCACGCGCCACAATTCCTTCAGACCGATGCCGAATTTCTGCGGCTCGCGGCCTTCGGAGAGATTGAATTTCTCGATCAGGCGCTTGCCCAGCGAACCGCGGGCGCCCTCGCCGATCAGGGTATACTTGGCGCGCAGTTCCATGCCCGGCTGGTAGCCATCCTTGTGGCCGCCATCCCGCGCCAGTCCGAAATCGCCGGTGACCACGCCCTTCACCGTATCGCCTTCCAGGATCAGGTCGGCGGCCGGGAAGCCCGGATAGATTTCCACGCCCAGCGCCTCGGCCTGCTCGCCCAGCCAGCGGCAGACATTCCCGAGAGACACCACATAGCAGCCGTGATTGCTCATCAGCGGCGGGAACAGGAAGGTCGGCAGGCTCATCGAGCCGGCTTCGCCGAGCACTTCGAAAACGTCCTTGGTGACCGGGTCATTGAACGGCGCGCCGCGGCTTTGCCAGTCGGGAAACAGCTCGTTGAGCGCCTTCGGATCGACCACGGCGCCGGACAGGATGTGGGCCCCGACCTCGGCGCCCTTCTCGAGCACGGCGATGGAAATTTCCGATCCCGATTCGACGGCCATCTGCTTGAGGCGGATGGCGGCGGACAGGCCGGCCGGACCCGCGCCGACAATGACGACGTCGTATTCCATGGATTCGCGTTCGATAGCGGCGTCGGTCATGTCTCGAGCTTCCTCTTCAGTCGGTCCAACAGCATAGCTGCGCTTGCAGGCTGTCGGTCTTAGCTTAGGATCATCCGTTCATCTAGCGCGTCACGGCGTGTCGGGCAAAATTATTACGTTAACGTGCACGTAAGGCATGACCGGACCCACTCTCTCCCACCACGACGAAAATGCCATGAAGGCCCTGCTGGGCTGGTGGGACGATATGGGCGTCGCGCTCGACGTGCCGGTGACGCGGCCGCGCCGGGCCCTGAGCCCGGCCAAACCACGCCCCGAACGGTCCTCTGCGACGGCTTCCGGCGCCCCGTCAGCCCCGACCGAAGCCCGCCGCACGGCCACCGCCGCCGCGGCCCGGGCCGCCGGCTTCGGCGAGGTGCGCCAGACCGGCCCCAGTGCTGCCAGCCTGGCTGAACAGGCGACAACACTGGACGCGCTCAAGGCCGCTATCGAAGGTTTCGATGGGTGCCCGCTGCGCAGCACTGCCCGCTCGACCGTGTTTGCCCGCGGCCGCCGCGATGCCCCGGTGATGGTCATCGGCGACGCTCCGGGCAAGGAGGATGACGCCGAGGGCATCCCCTTCCAGGGCGAGGCGGGGCGGCTGCTGGACCGCATGATGACCGCCATCGGACTGGGCCGCGATGATTTCTACGCGACCAACCTGCTCAACTGGCGACCGCCCGGAAACCGGGCCCCGACGGCCGAGGAAATCGCCCAGTGCCTGCCCTTCGCCCAGCGTCATGTCTCGCTCAAGGCGCCGCGGATCGTCGTTCTGCTCGGCGGACTGGCGGCCCGAAGCCTGCTCGGCCAGGACCACGGCATCGTGCGCCTGCGCGGCAAATGGCTTGATTATCCGACCGAGGCCGCGGCGATCGCGGGCAACCCGCCCGCCGCCCTTGCCCTCCACCACCCGTTGCACCTGCTGAAGCGTCCGGCTGACAAGAAGCTGGCCTGGCAGGACCTGCAGCTTCTGCAGACCCGGCTGCGCGAGCTGGAAACCCAGTAACCACTGGAACTTGTGCCCGTTTTCTCACACGAACGAGGTGATTTCTGGTTCCTCATACGCAATTTTGTTCTTGCTTTGTTCCGCATTTCTGTCATTATCTCCCCATGACCGAGCGCCCCAGCGGCTACGCCCAAATCGCCCCTCAGGAAGCCCCCTTGCCGGGTCGCCCCATCGCCCCGGGGTCCGGCAGCAAGGGCCGGGGCGCTCGGTCAAACCGGGCCGGCCGGTTCGAGGCTCAGACCCGCGAAGTGTTCGACGATGGCTGGGATGATGGCTGGGGTGACGGGGATGCGCGCCTGCCGCGCCGGGCGACGACCCTGCTCAAAGATGCATCGCGCTCCATCGTCTCGACGAACCAGTCGCCGGACATTTCCTTTGACCAGTCGATCAACCCCTACCGGGGCTGCGAGCATGGCTGCGTCTACTGCTATGCGCGGCCCAGCCATGCCTATTGGGGCTACTCGCCCGGGCTCGACTTCGAGACCGTGATCTTCAACAAGCCGGACGGGGCGGCGCTGCTCGAACAGCATTTCAACCGGCCCAGTTACCGGCCCCGGCCGATCATCATCGGGGCCAATACCGATGCCTGGCAACCGGTCGAGCGACGACTCGAGCGGACCCGCGCCATCCTCAAGGTGTTCCAGCGCTACAACCACCCGGTCTCCTTCATCACCAAGTCGGCCCTGGTCTTGCGCGATCTCGACATTCTCGGGCCGATGGCCCGGCGCGGCCTGGCCCGCGCGGCGGTCTCAGTGACCACCCTGGACCGCAAGCTGAGCCGCGACCTGGAACCGCGCGCCGCGGCCCCGCACCGGCGCCTGGAGACCGTGCACCAGCTCAGCCAGGCCGGGCTTCCGGTGACGGTGATGATGGCACCGATCATCCCCGCCCTCACCGATCACGAGATCGAGCCCCTGCTTGAGGCCGCCGCGACCGCCGGAGCGGTCAACGCCTCCTACGTCCTGTTGCGCCTGCCACTGGAGATCAAGGACCTGTTCCGCGAATGGCTGGCCGAGGCGCGGCCCGATGCCGCCGAGCGCGTGATGTCGCTGGTGCGCCAGATGCGCAACGGACAGGACTATGACGCCAACTGGTCGGTGCGCGGGCGCGGAACCGGTCCGCTCGCCCAGCTGATCGCGCAGCGCTTTCGCAAGGCCGTGAAGCGGTATGGTCTGGACCGGCCACGCTCCGAACCCGATTTCAGCCAGTTCCAGCGTCCGTTCGGCAACGCCGTCCAGCCGAGCCTGTTCTAGGATCTCGGGCGGGTTCGCCTGGATCGGTGGTGACAGTCGTGACGGCGGACCGATGCGGGTTGGGCAGGTCCCGGCCGCTATCATGGGCGATCGCGCGGTTCAGGCCTGTTGACGCCAGTCCGGGTCATCGGCGCCAGCCTCGCCATTCGCCGTCTCGGCGATCCGCCGGCACAGCTCGGCATGGTCGCGGCTGAAGCTCGCAAGCGCCCCGCGGCTCACCGGTCGCGACAGCAGGTAGCCCTGCATGACGAGATCGGGGTGGCCACCGAGGGCCGCCAGTTCCTCGAAGGTCTCGACGCCCTCCACCACGACCGCGATATCGAGCTGGCGCGCCAGGTCGATCGTGGCGCCGACGATAATGCGCGCTTCCGGATCATTCTGGATACCGGTGACAAAGGAGCGGTCGATCTTGATCTTGTCGAAGGGGAAGGCGCGCAGATAGCCGAGCGAGGAATAACCGGTGCCGAAATCGTCCAGCGACAGGCCGACGCCGAGACGCTTCAGCCCGTGCATGACCTCGCGGGCCCGGTCCTCGTCATCGATCAGCACCCCCTCGGTGATCTCGATCTCGAGCTGCGACGGGTCCAGGCCGGAGCGGGCCAGTGCCGCCTCGACCGTGCGCACCAGATTGCCCTGCTTGAACTGGGCCGGGCTGACATTGATCGCGACGTGCTGACCGTCGGGCCATTTGACCGCCTCGCGGCAGGCGTCCGCGATCACCCAGGCGCCCATCTTCAGGATCATGCCGGTCTCTTCGGCCACCTGGACGAACTCACCCGGCGATACCTGGCCGCGCTTGGGATGATGCCAGCGCAGGAGCGCTTCATAGCCGACCACCTCGCCCGAGCCCAGGCAGATCTGGGGCTGGAAGTTCAGGTCGAGCATCTCGTCCTCGATGGCGAGGGCAAGGTCGGCTTCGAGCATGCGCCGTTCCTGCATCAACAGACCGAGCTTGGGGTCGAATTCGGACAGGCGGTTGCGGCCCAGTCCCTTGGCCCGGTAGAGCGCCATGTCGGCCTGGTTCATCAGCCGGTCGATATCCTCGCCATCGAGCGGGAACACGGTCAGGCCGCCGGACGCGGAAACCTTGAGATCCAGCGAGCCGAGACGCACCGGTGAACCGATGGCATCAACCACGCGCTGGGCGGTCACGGCGGCGCTCTGGCGGCTTGCGACGTCGGGCAGGATGACGGCGAACTCGTCACCGCTCAGTCGAGCGGCGTAGGCCTCCTCCGGCAGGGCATTGATCAGGCGTTCGGACACTTCGCGCAACAAGTCGTCGCCAATGGCATGGCCGTGCACGTCATTGACTTCCTTGAAGCGGTCCAAATCAAAGAAGGCGACGCCGACCAGCGTATCGGTACGCCAGGCACGCGCCAACTCGCTCTCCAGCTTCTCGCGGAAGCGCAGGCGGTTGGGCAGGCTGGTCAGGGAGTCATGATGGGCCAGATGGGTGATGCGGGCGCGCGCCCGCTCCTCGACAGAGACGTCGCGGAAGGCAAAGACCTGCGCCGGCAGGCCGTCATACTCGATGTCCTTGCAGCGCACCTGGACCGTGATGTCGCTGCCGTCCCGGCAGCGCAGCTTCATGGTCAATGGCTGGAAATCGTCGAGCTGCACGGACTGGTCAGGACTGCTCGACTGCAGGGTCAGCTTGGAAAGCGGCATTCCGATGAGGTCCTCGCGGCCCAGCTTGAGCATGTCGCAAAAGCGCGAGTTCATGTCGCTCATCACACCGTCGCGCACCACGGCAAGTCCTTCGGACGTGGCGTCGGCGAGGGCCCGGAAGCGTTCGAGTTCAGCCTCGCGACGCGCGCCGAGCATGGCGTCGACGCCGGCCGCTCCAAGGCCTATGCCGGTGACCAGAACGACGCCGAGCGCGATGGCAATGAGAAGCAGGCGCGGCGACAGGCCGTCACCCTTGAACACCGAGCTGTCCGGCTCGATCTGCATCGCTCCCATGCCGACGAAATGCAGGCTGACCACCGCGAGGAGAAGCATGGCCGACCCGGCCAGCAAGCCGCGCTTGAAATTGAGGCGTTCGATCGCCAGCCCGGCCAGGCCGGCAAACTGCACGCCGAGCACAATAGCCGCGATGAGCATGCCGGCATCCCACTCGACCCGTCCGGCAAATCGCATTGCGGCCATGCCGGTGAAATGGATCAGCGCGATACCGCCGCCGATGATCATGCCACCGACTGCGCCACGATAGAGGTGACCGGCCCGCGCGGCGTAGGCCCAACCGCCAAGCGCAGCTCCGATGCCCAGCAGGAGGGATAACACCGTGCCGGGGATGCTATAGGTGAATTCAACCGTCGATTCGTAGGCCAGCATGGCCACGAAATGGGTCCCCCAGACCCCCGTTCCGGTGACCATCGCCGCGGTACCGAGCCAGGCCAGCTGGCGCAGACCGCGAGCATCCATGGCGCGTCGGGCGGTCGCCGTGGAGGCCAACGCGGTGAGCGCGCACAGGAGCAGAACAACGACGAGCAGGCGCGCGTCATGCTGTCCGGTCAAACTGTGGAATATATGAGACAAACGATCGCCCCGAGGAAACCCAATTGCCGCCGACAGTTCCAGAGAAAAACAAGCATCCCCTTAACGATGCTGCATTTTATGCCATCAAGGACCTGGCGGGCGTCGATGAAGCCGGACGTGGCCCGCTGGCGGGGCCGGTGGTCGCGGCCGCCGTCATTCTCGATCCGCAGCGACCGATTGATGGACTGGCGGATTCCAAGACCCTGAGGCTAGCCCGCCGCGAAACCCTGGCCGCCCAGATCCGTCGTTCGGCCTGGATCGGCGTAGGCATTGCCGAACCGACCGAGATCGACCGGCTCAACATCCTGCACGCCACCATGGCAGCGATGGCGCGGGCCGTGGCCCGGCTGCCGCGTCCGCCGGCGCATATCCTGGTCGACGGCAATCGCCTCCCGCCGGACCTGCCCTGCCCGGCCGAGGCCCTGATCAAGGGCGATGCCCGCATACCCGCCATTGCCGCGGCGTCCATCATCGCCAAAACGGTGCGCGACGGGCTGATGCAGGACGCCTCGTCGCGCTTTCCGGGTTACGGGTTCGACGGTCACAAGGGCTATCCCTGCCCGGCTCACAAGAGCTTCCTGCACGCCAGGGGACCGTGTGCCATCCACCGCCGCAGCTATGCGCCGGTCCGCGCGGCCCAGCGCCCGGCAGTGCCCGGAGACTGACCGGCCTGCACAAGAATGTGCATGGCTTAACCGCCCGTTAGCCCTAAGATCAGAAATACTTCCCTACGTGTTAACGGGTGGAGTGTCGCGCAATGTCTGATTTACAGGTCGACCGGATCCTCGAAGGGGAATGCGTGGAAGTGATGAAATCACTTCCCGACCAAAGCGTTGACCTGGTTTTCGCTGACCCGCCCTACAATCTCCAGCTTGGCGGCGACCTGCACCGGCCGGACAATTCCAAGGTCGATGCGGTCGACAATGACTGGGACCAGATCGGCGGCTTCGACGATTATGACCTGTTCACCTGGGGCTGGATGGAACAGGCCCGGCGGGTCCTGAAGCCCAACGGGGCGATCTGGGTGATCGGCAGCTATCACAACATTTTCCGTGTCGGTGGCATTCTCCAGGATGCCGGCTTCTGGGTGCTCAACGACATCATCTGGCGCAAGTCCAACCCGATGCCGAACTTCAAGGGCACGCGCTTCACCAATGCCCACGAGACGCTGATCTGGGCCGCCAAGACCAAGGAAGCCCGCCCGACCTTCAACTATGCTGCCATGAAGGCGCTCAATGACGGGATCCAGATGCGTTCGGACTGGACGCTGCCGATCTGTTCCGGCGGCGAGCGCCTGAAGGGTGCGGACGGCAAGAAGGCGCACCCGACACAAAAACCGGAAGCCTTGCTGCACCGCGTCCTGCTGTCGACCACCAATCCGGGCGATGTCGTACTCGACCCGTTCTTCGGCACCGGCACCACCGGAGCCGCGGCCAAGCGCCTCGGCCGCCACTTCATCGGCATTGAACGCGATCCGGAATATGCCAGCGTTGCCCGGGACCGCCTGGCCGCGATCACGCCGGCGACGACCGAAGCGCTCAACGTCACCCAGTCCAAGCGGGCCCAGCCGCGCATTCCCTTCGGCGCCCTGGTCGAGCGCGGCATGGTCAAGCCGGGTGACACGCTATACTGCCCAAAAGGTCGCCACACGGCGCGCGTGCGCGCCGACGGCACACTGGTTGCCGGCGACAATTCCGGATCGATCCACCAGGTCGGCGCCCGCCTGCAAAGCGCGCCGTCATGCAATGGCTGGACCTACTGGCACACCCGCACCAAGCAGGGCCTCGCCCCGATCGACCTGATGCGGGCAGAGATCCGGGCCACGCTCGACAGCTGATCAGTCGGCGTCCGGGCCGAGGCCGCGGGCAAGAACCTTGCGCATGACGGTGGGCAGGGCCTCGTCTGCGAGCTCATCCTCCCGCACCCAGCGGCCGCCTTCCGGCTCCCAATCCGGCCGGGCGGCGGCTTCTCGCACTTCGAGCCGTAGCTCGAAATGGGTGAAGACGTGCCTGATTTCGCCGCGCGGCTGCCAGTTGGCGGCGAAGGGCGGACTGTCGCTGGTTGCATCGTCACCCCAGGATGTGGACGGAACTTCCATCATGCCGCCGAGCAGACCCTTGTCAGGGCGCTGGCGCAGCCAGATGCCGTGCGGACCACGCACCAGCCATGCGGTACCGCGGCGCACCGGCTTGATCTTGCGCGCTGCCTTCTTCGGATAGTCGGTCATGTCGCCATGGGCATGGGCCGCGCAGGCAAACGACCAGGGACAGTTGGCACAATCCGGGGAGCGCGGCGTACACACAGTAGCGCCAAGGTCCATGATCGCCTGGGCGTAATCGCCGGACCGCTCCGGGTCAGCCAGCTCGG
This sequence comes from Maricaulis sp. CAU 1757, assembly GCF_054482675.1. Classification (NCBI taxonomy): domain Bacteria; kingdom Pseudomonadati; phylum Pseudomonadota; class Alphaproteobacteria; order Maricaulales; family Maricaulaceae; genus Maricaulis; species Maricaulis sp. CAU 1757. Next base: position 288,464 of record NZ_JBTLRI010000003.1, on the reverse strand, counting down.
CGGCCCGGCGACGGATCTCCGGCTTGGCCTTGGGTAATGGCGCCTGCACCCGGTCGAAGCGGGTGATCACGCGCTCGACATTGCCATCGAGCACGCTGGCCGGCTTGTCAAAGGCCGCGGCGAGGACAGCATTGGCCGTGTAATCGCCGATGCCCGGCAGCGACAGCAGACCCTCGAGCGTGTCGGGAAACACCCCGCCATGCTCGGTCGCGACCGCGCGGGCACAGGCATGCAGGTTGCGGGCCCGGGCGTAATAGCCCAGTCCCGCCCAGGCGGACATGACATCCTCGCGGTCGGCCGCGGCCAGGTCCTCGACCGTGGGCCAGCGCTCCAGAAAGGCCTGCCAGTAGGGCATGGCGTGCGGCACGGTGGTCTGCTGCAGCATGATTTCCGACAGCCAGATGGCATAGGTCGACACCTGCTTGCCGGCGGCGCGCTCCTCCGGGCGCACCCGCCACGGCAGGGAACGGCCACTGGCATCGTACCAGGCGAGCAGGCTGGAACGCAGCTTGCGGATGGTCACGGGATCAAAAAAGGCTGGGGCAGGCATGCGTGGTCCGGGCTTGCGGGCCGCGGTGTTCGCGGCGACACTATGAGCATGAAGCGCAAACCGCCTCCGTCAACGCTGGACAGCGCCGCCGCCCGTTTTCTTGACAGTCGGCGCGGCCGGCCCGCGATCCGCCCGGCCCCGTCGGTGAGCCGGGCCGCCGAGCGCGTGCTCAAGCCGCTGGCCAAGCGCTTCGGCGTCGGGGTCGAGCAGTTGCGCGAAAACTGGCCGGAGATCGTCGGCTCGCGGCTGGCGGAGTGGAGCGAGCCGGAAACGCTGCAGACATCGGGCGGCATAACGACGCTGGTGATCCGGGCCCGCGGCCCCGCCGGCGCCGTTCTGCAGGCGGAATCGCGGCGTCTGCTGGATCGCATGTCGAGCTATTGCGGACGCCAGGCACCGAGCCGGATTCGCATCATACAGGGCTCATCCAAAGCCAAGGCCGGGCCGGCCGGCAAGGCCGGCGCCAGGCAGATGACAAAGCCGCAAGCGAGTTCACAGGTGAGCGAGACGGTGGAGACATCCCCCGAGACGCGGTTATTGTCAGCCCTTGACCGGTTCGGCCAATCCGTGAAATCCCGCACTGGTCACTGAAACAGCGATACAGCATTCACGGCACGGGGAGCCCCTCAATGACACTGACACGACGCGTGATGACCGCTGCGACCCTGGTTGCGGCCCTTGGCCTGGCGGCCTGCGGCGGTAATGGCGGCAGCGCCGGCGGCGTTGGACAGTCGAGCTATGAGCGCTCCGGCGACCGCGGCATCGGCAGCGCCGACGCGCCGGTCACCATGGTCGAATATGCCTCGGTGTCGTGCCCGCACTGTGCCACTTTCCACGAGGAAGTCTGGCCGATGCTGGAAAACGAGTACATCGAGAACGGACAGGTTCGTTTCGTGTTTCGCGAGATGATCACCGGCTCGCCGCAATTTGCCATCGCCGGTTTCGCGCTGGCCCGTTGTGTCCCGGAAGAGCGCTATTTCGACATGATCGACCTGTTGTTCCAGCAGCAGCGCGCCATTTTCCAGGCGGCCCAGTCGCAGGGCAATGCACGTCCGCAATACCTCGCCATCGCGCGCTCCATGGGGCTGAGCGAGAGCGAGTTCACCGCCTGCCTCAATGACGACGAGATCAACCGCTCGATCATCGCCGCCCACGACCAGGCCATTGATGAAGGCATCGACGGCACGCCGCGCTTCCTGTTCAACGGCGAGATGCTGGAAACCCGCCGCGCCCCCGGCGACAGCGAGTACACCTATTTCCTGGGCGGTCGTCAGCTGATGATCAACGGCGAACCGGTTCCCGGCCTGGTCGATGAAGCGACTTTCCGTCTCATTCTCGATCACCTGATCGCGGAAGCATCGGGCACCGCCGCGTCACAGACCTGATTGCGGCTGCGGCGTGAGTGGCGAGCGCGAGCGCGCGACCGGTCGCGGAACTGGGTCTCAAGCCCCGGGCATTGACTGAAATGATGGAAGACCAGGCGGGAGTCCCTCGATGAATGTGACCAGACACGTGATGACCGCTGTCGCGATGGCGGCGGCAATCACCCTTACGGCCTGCGGCGGCGAAGGTGGCCGAGACACGGGTCAGGCGCAGTCCAGCCATGAACGGGCTGGGGATCGTGGCATCGGCAGCCCCGAGGCGCCGGTCACCATGATCGAATACGCCTCGGTTGCCTGCCCGGCCTGCGCGGCCTTTCATGCCGAGGTCTGGCCGATGCTGGAGAGCGAGTACATCGAGGCCGGCAAGGTGCGTTTCGTCTTTCGCGAATCGATTGCCGGCTCGCCGCAGTTCGCCATGGCCGGATTCGCCCTCGCCCACTGCGTCCCGCCGGAGCAGTATTTCGACATGATCGACCTGCTGTTCCAGCAACAGCGCGCCATACTTGAGGCGGCCCAGTCGCAGCGCAATGTGCGACCCCAATACCTCGCCATCGCCCGTTCGATGGGTCTCAGCGAGAGCGAGTTCACCGCCTGCCTGAATGATGACGAGATCAACGCGTCCATCCTCGCCGCTCACGAACAAGCGGATAGGGATGGCATTGGCCGGACGCCCAGCTTCCTGTTCAATGGCGAAATGCTGGAAGCCCGCCGCGCGTCCGGTGATACCGTGTCCACCTATTTCCTCGGCGGTCACCAGCTCCGGGTCGATGGTGAACCCATCCCCGCTCGCGCGGATGCGGAAACCTTCCGCATCCTCCTCGACCACCTGGTCAGCGAGGCCGACCAGACCGCTGCCTCAGAGGGCTAACCCCATGCCTGTCAATCGCATTCTCCGTTCCGGCCTGCTCGGCTTCAGCCTTCTGGTAAGCCTGACGGCCGGGGTCTCCGCCCAATCCTCCGAGCCGGCCCACCCGGCGCAGGCGCTGCGCCCGGGGGATCATGTCCTCGGTGCGGAAGATGCAACACTGACCATGATCGAGTACGCCTCCTTTGCCTGTCCGCATTGCGCCCATTTCCAGGCTGACGCCTGGCCGGTGATCGAACAGGAATTCGTCGAAACCGGTCAGGTGCGCTGGGCCCTGAGGCCGATGCTGACCCAGCCGGTCCAGCTGGCCGCGGCGAGCACAATCCTGGCCGAATGCGCCCCTGACGACCGCTATTTCGATGCCGCCGACCTGCTGTTCTCCGAGCAATCGGCGATTTTTGAAGCGGCCCAGTCGGGCGGCGATGTGCTCGCCATCTATCACCGGATCGGTGCCGCAGTCGGCGTGTCGCCGGAACAGTTCAACGCCTGCCTGGCCGATCCGGCCATGGGCGAATGGCTCAATGCGGCAGCCATGCAGGCCTCCGAGGACGGTATTGCGGGAACCCCGAGCTTCATCGTCGGCGGGCGCATCCTGGCGACGGCAAATCTCGGTGACGGCTACTACTTCACCTGGGGCGGCGAGCCGCTCCTGCTAGATGGGGAACGGGTCCCGGGCCAATTGGACGGAGACACGTTCCGCCGAATCGTCCTTCACTTCCTTGCCCTCGCCGATTCCTCGGACTGAGGGTTCAGGAAAGCGCCGCAATTGCGTGCCATGACGGTACCTCCCGCAGCGCAATGGAGGTCGGGTGAAGTTCACGCAGCTCAGGCTGGCCGGATTCAAATCCTTCGTCGATCCCACCGACTTGCGGATCGATCCGGGCCTTACTGGCGTGATCGGCCCCAACGGTTGCGGCAAGTCCAACCTGCTTGAAGCCCTGCGCTGGGTGATGGGCGCGACCTCGGCCAAGTCGCTGCGCGGCGGCGGCATGGAAGACGTGATCTTCTCCGGCACTGACCAGCGCCCAGCGCGCAATCATGCCGAAGTCATTCTGAGCGTGGACAATGCGGAGAAGCTGGCGCCGGCGCGTTTCAACGATGCGGCGACGCTGGATGTCTCGCGCCGTATCACGCGCGGGGCCGGGTCGGCCTACAAGATCAATGGCGAAGAGGTGCGGGCGAAGGACGTCCAGCTCCTGTTCATGGACGCCGGCACCGGCGCCAACTCCCCTGCCCTGGTGCGCCAGGGCCAGATTTCCGAGCTGATCGCGGCCAAGCCGCAGAACCGGCGCCGGGTACTGGAGGAGGCCGCCGGCGTGTCCGGACTGCGGGCGCGGCGGCACGAGGCGGAGCTGCGGCTCAAGGCGACCGAGGCCAATCTCGACCGGCTGCAGGAAATCATCGACGATTTGGCGTCCCGGCACGGCGCGCTGCAGCGCCAGGCGCGGCAGGCGTCGCGCTATCGCCGGCTGTCGGCCTCGATCCGGGCACTGGAAGCGGCGGTCTGGCTCAATCGATGGCGCCAGGCGGCGAGCACGGTGGAGGCCGCCGAGGCCGAACTCAACGAGGCGCGCGAGGCGGCCGAGGACACAACCCTGGCTGCGGCCGAGGCGCGGACGCGGGCGGAAGTGCTGGCGGCAGCGCGCGAACCGGCACGCCAGGCGGAGGCCGAGGCGGCAGCGGCCCTGCGCCTGCTGGAGCGCGAGCGCGACAAGCTGGAGCGCGACGCGGAAGAGGTGCAGCGTCAGATCGCCGGGCTGGAGACGCGGCTGGCGGATCTGGCGCGAAGCAGCGAACGCGAGCGCGAGATTGCCGCCGATGCACGGCGCAGCCAGAGCGAGGCGGCAACCCAGATCGAGCGGCTGGACCGGGCGATCGAGGCGGAGACAGACAGCCTGCAGGCGGCGGAAGCGGCGCTGCAGGCGGCGGAAGCCGAGCGGGTGGCGGCGGAAGCGGAGCTGGACAGACGGTCTGGCGAGGCGGCGCAGACGCGGGCGGCGATAGAGGCGGCCCGCCGCGGGCTTGGCCAGCTGGAGCGGCGGCGCGAGCAAATCGAGCGCGAATGGGCGTCGGCGCAGCGCGACCAGGACGCCCTGGCCGGGGCCGAGGCGACGCAGGCGCTGGAGCAGATCGGTGCCGAGGTGACGGCGGCGGAGGCCGAGCTGGAGAGGGCGCGGCGCCAGGCAGAGACCGCAGAACAGAATGTGCAGGCCGCCGAGGGCGAAGCCGAGCGCGCGCGGGCGGAGTGGCAGGCCCTGGCGGCCGAGCGCGACAGCCTGCAGCGCGAGATCGAGGCCATAGAACGCCTGCTGGCCGGGAGCCAGGCGGAGATCGCCATGCCGGCGCTGGACGCGGTGCGGGCCCGGCCGGGGTATGAAAAGGCCCTGGCCGCAGCGCTGGGAGATGATCTGGATGCCTCGCTGGAGGCCGGCGCGGTGCGCTACTGGACAGAGGCCGGGGTGCGGGCGGAGGCCCTGCCGGGGGGCAGCGTGCCACTGAGCGACCACGTGTCGGGGCCGGCGGCGCTGAAGGCGCGGCTGGATGCGGTGGGTGTGATCCCGCCGGAGAAGGCGGATACGGCACGGGCGCAGCTGCGGCCGGGCCAGCGCCTGGTGACAAGGGACGGAGCGCTGTGGCGCTGGGACGGACTGGTGGCCCAGGCCGGGGCCCCGTCGGCGGCGGTGGCGCAGCTGGAACAGCGCAACCGGCTGGATGAGCTGCGCCTGAGCTGGGAGGCCGGCGCACAGGAGGCGGACCGGCTGGAACAGGCGGCCGAGGCGGCGGCGGACGCAGCCCGCGAGGCGCGCGAGGCGTATCGCACAGCGCGCGAGGCGGTGGGACCGGCGGAACGGATGCAGCGCCAGGTGCTGTCGCGCCAGTCGGATCTGCGCGAAACCGTGGCGCGCGACGCGGCCCGGGCCAGCGCTCTGGGGGAAAGACTGCAGCGTCTGGAGGCCGAACGGGGTGAGGTTTCGGGGGAAATCGAGCAGGCCCAGGGTGTGCTGACGGCGGCGGAACAGGCCGATGCTGACAGCGCAGCGCTGGATTCGGCGCGGCAGACGGCGGAAACCGCACGCAGCCAGGCGGCCGATGCACGCGGTGCCCTGGAGGGTTTGCGGCGGGAATCGGAGGCGCGGCGGCAAAGACGGGCGGGATTCCGGCGCGATCACGATGCCTGGAAGGCACGCGCGGACGATGCGGAGCGGCGTTTGAGCGAGATTTCGCAGCAAAAACAGGCTGCGGAGACGCAGCTGGAGGCGCTGCGGGCCAAGCCGGAGGTGCTGGAACAGGCGCTGCACCGGCTGAGGGACCGGCTGGACGTGGCGGAAAAGGTGGCAAACGAGGCGCGTGAGGCCGCGAAAAGCACGGAAGACGAGGTGAAAGCGGCGGATTCGGCGGCGCGCCAGGCGGAAACCGCGGCGTCGGCGGCGCGCGAGGGACGGGCCGCGGCGGAAGCGCGGCTGGGCGCGGCACGGGAACGGCTGCTGGAAACCACGCAGCGGCTGCAGGATGCGACCGGAGATGCGCCGGGCGCGCTGGCAGCGCGGATCGATGACGAGCTCGAGGAGTTGTCGCCCGAAGAACTGGAGCGCCGGCTCGACGAGGCGCGCCAGGGCCGCGAACGGCTGGGGGCGGTGAATCTGCGCGCCGACGAGGAGGCTGACGACCTGTCGACGCGGATGGAGGAGATGTCGCGCGAGCGCGATGACCTGCTCGAGGCCATCGGGCGGCTGCGCAAGGCGGTCGACGAGCTGTCGCGCGAAGGCCGGGCGCGTTTGCTCGAGGCCTTTGACGTGGTCAATGAGCACTTCCAGACCCTGTTCGAGACGCTGTTCGAGGGCGGCCACGCGGAGCTGCGCCTGACCGAGAGCGATGACCCGCTGGAAGCCGGCCTGGACATCTTCGCCTGCCCGCCAGGCAAGCGGCTGGACAATATGTCGCTGATGTCCGGCGGCGAGCAGGCGCTGACCGCCTCGGCGCTGATCTTTGCCGTCTTCCTGTCCAATCCGGCACCGGTGTGCGTGCTCGACGAGGTCGACGCGCCGCTCGATGATGCCAATGTCGACCGGTATTGCCGCATGCTGGACCACATGCGCGGCCTCACCGACACGCGCTTCCTGGTGATTACCCACAATGCCCTGACCATGTCGCGCATGGACCGGCTCTACGGCGTGACCATGGCGGAACGCGGGGTTTCCCAGCTGGTCTCCGTCGACCTCGTGGGCGCGGAACAGCTGATCGCCGCCGAATAGGCGATTTTCCCAATTATTTCATTTAGATGTCACAGGTGCTGGCTTGCTTGACTTGGCGAGGGGCCGTGGATAGTGTGCGCGCGCCTGTGGGGGGCTGTTCCGCCCAGGCAGACCGGTCCAACATGTCACGCAAAGACGAGAGCCCGCGCGACCCTTCCAACGCCGACCTGGATGACCTGCAGCAGCGCATCAATGCGCGGCGCGATCATCACAGGCCGAAGGCGGACGAGCCGAGAACCCCCTGGTCCCTCGGCATGCGCTACGGGTCGGAGTTCTTTGCCGGCGTGCTGGTCGGCGGCGGTCTGGGAATGCTCCTGGACCGGATCGCCGGAACGGGCCCCTGGGGTCTGCTCGCCGGTGTCATGGTAGGCTTTGCCGCCGGCACGCTGAATGTGGTGCGGGCGGCCAGAGAGATAAATTCGGAGTCGGACGGCGAAAGCTGACTGTCTCCTCGTTATAGATAGCGGCCTGGCCGCACCAGAGAACAAGAGAGGCCGGGCGTGGCTGCAGATACCGACCCGATCAAACAGTTTGAAGTCCACGAAGTGCTTCCCTTCGAAGCATTTGGACTGGATCTGGCGTTCACCAACTCCAGCTTCTTCATGGTGCTGGCCAGTGTGCTGACCGTGGTGCTGTTCTCGATGGCGATGGCGAACCGCTCGCTGGTGCCGCACCGCGCCCAGTCGGTGGCCGAAATCATATACGGCTTCGTGGCCGACATGCTGCGCTCGACGGCCGGCCCGGAAGCGCTGCGCTTCTTCCCCTTCGTGTTCACGCTGTTCATCTTCATTCTGGTGGTGAACATGCTCGGCATGTTCCCCTACTTCCCGGCGCCGGGCGCCCACTCCTTCACGCCGACCAGCCACATCATCGTGACGGCTGCGCTGGCCATGATGGTCTGGCTGACCGTGCTGGTGTACGGGCTGATCAAGAACGGCCCGAAATTCTTCAAGCTGTTCGTGCCGTCGGGTGTGCCGATCTACATCCTGCCCTTCGTCACCTTCATCGAGATCATTTCCTTCATCTCGCGCCCGATCAGCCACTCGGTCCGTCTGTTCGCCAACATCCTGGCCGGTCACATCCTGCTCAAGGTGTTTGCCGGCTTCGTGGTCATGCTGGCCGCGGCGCTGGGCGGATGGGGCTATCTCGTCGGCATCCTGCCGTTCGCGATGACGCTGGCCCTGACGGCGCTCGAATTCCTGGTCGCTTTCCTGCAGGCGTATGTCTTCGCGATCCTGACCTGCATCTATCTCAACGACGCCCTGCACCCAGGACACTAGGCCGGGCGTCATCTTCCAACCGCAATAGAACGATCTTCCAGAGGAGTTTCAAAATGGACGCGGAAGCAGCTAAATACATCGGTGCCGGCCTCGCTTGTCTCGGCATGCTCGGCGCCGCCATCGGCGTGGGCAACATCTTCGGTTCCTTCCTTCAGGGTGCCATGCGCAACCCGTCGGCTGCCCAGTCGCAGTTCGGCAACCTGATCTTCGGCTTCGCCGTGACCGAAGCGCTGGGCATCTTCTCGCTGCTCATCGCCCTGCTGGCCCTGTTCGGCTAAGCAATATGCGGCTGCGAGGGTCCAGGGGGATCCTCGCGCACGCTGGCTTCAATCCCGGATCCTGTCGGCATGTCTGCCGGTCCAGGATCCGGGTTTGACTAGATTGAGGGAGCAGGCGTCCCATGACGCACGCACCGAGCATACCCAACGAAGCGATCGATCACGTGGCGGAGAGCTCCGGCGTCTTCCCTCCGTTCGATCCGACCTATTTCCCGTCCCAGCTCTTCTGGCTGGCGATCAGCTTCATCGCGCTCTACATCGCGCTGGATCGCCTCATCCTGCCGAAGATCAAGACGACGATCGAAGACCGCCGCGACCGCATAGCGGACGATCTCGACATCGCCGCCCAAGCCCAGGCTGATGCCAAGTCGGCCGGCGAAGCCTACGAGCACGCCCTCGCCCAGGCGCGGGCCAAGGCGCACGGCATCGCTGCCGATACGCGCTCCGCTCTGGATGCCGAGATCGCCAAGGAAACCGCCGGGGTCGAAGCCGAGCTGGCTGCCAAGCAGGAAGCCGCCGAGGACTCGATCCGCGCGGCCAAGACCAAGGCCTTCGCCGAAGTGCGCGGCATTGCCGTCACGGCGACCGAAGCCATGGTCGAGGCGCTGGCCGGTGTCACCGTCAGCGACGCCGACGCCACCAAGGCCGTCGACGCCAAGCTGAAGACCAAGGAGGCGTAAATGGCCCTCGCTCCGGAATCCAACGGTCACGGTTACGAAGACCAGTCGATCGGCGAATGGCTGGCTGCCCAGCCGGGCGATCCGTCCTTCTGGGCCTTCCTGGCCCTGATCGCCTTTTTTGCCGTCCTGGCCTACATGGGCGTGCACAAGACGATCGCCAAGGTGCTGGACGATCGCGCCGACGCCATCCGCAATGAACTGGCCGAAGCCAAGCGACTGCGCGAGGAAGCCCAGGAAATGCTGGCCTCCTACCAGCGTCGCCAGCGCGAAGCGGAAGCGGAAGCCGAAGCCATCGTGGCCCAGGCCAAGTCGGAGGCGAAAGCGCTGCGCAAGGAGGCCCGCGAGGAGCTCTCCGAGCGTCTCGAGCGCCGGGCCGCCCTGGCCGAGCAGCGTATCGCCCAGGCCGAAAGCCAGGCTGCTGCAGAGGTGAAGGCGAAAGCCGCCGAGGTGGCTGCTGCCGCGGCCGAGGAGATCCTCAAGTCGCAGCTGAAGAAGACCGACCTCAACCGTCTCGTCGATGCCGACATCAAGATGGTGGCCGAAAAGCTCAACTAGCGGCACCGACCGCTGGAATGATGAAAGGCCCGCAGCGTTTGCTGCGGGCCTTTTTCATGGCCGGGTCTGGGAGCTGGCGAGCGCCGGGCTATTCGGCCGGCTCGCCTTCCTTCTCTCCGAAGGCGAAGCGGACGCGCTTCCAGATCCAGGGGAAGCGGCGCAGACCGTTGGTGATCTTGCGGTGCAGGGTCTTGGACGCGCCGGCCACCAGGATCAGGCCAAGCAGGCCGACGAAGGCACCGATCGGCACGAAGGGAAACGGCGTCAGAATGGCGACCGGAACCGAAAGCGCAATCAGGAGCAGGCCCAGCGCCACGGCAACAGCACGGATAATGAGCACGAAAAACGCGCCCAGCGCGTTTCGCTCCGCCAATCCGTTAAGGGCTTCGTACATTTAACCCACCAATTCCAACATGTCCCCGGACGGGGTGCCCCACTCATGTGGGGCGGATTGCCGGACAGACAACACTAAACCTGTAAACAAGCCCCGTATGCGAGGCAAAAAAGCCGAAATTCAGGCAGCGAGCCGCAGTCGGCGTTACCGTGTTGCAATGTGGCCACCCGGTCCGACCGGGTGCGCCCTGAGGCCTGACACGAACAGGTTTCAGCAGCGGCGCTCCGGTGCCCCCGGCAGGTCCGGGGATGCCCGGACAGCGCCCCTCAGATGACCCCTTGATTCCACAGGACAAGTGCCGCGGCGCCAAGACCGATGGCGGCGCTGACCGCGAGGATAAAGACGGCCCGCAAGGGCTTGCGGCGGCGTTTGCGAAGATTCAGGCGGGAGGCGGTGAAGAAGGAGGGCATGGCTCCAACCTGGCGCGGCAATAGGGCGCACATGCGGCGCTCTCAGGGCCTTGTGGCCATACAGCCCGCATCATGCATTAAAAAAAGAGGCGGACCCTGCGGGGTCCGCCTCTTCATGTCGCCGAGAGAGACAGGCCTACTCGGCCGCTTCCTCCGTGTCCGCCGGTGGGGTCCAGCGCAGCACCGGCTGGCGGGCGGCGCGGGTCTCGTCGAGGCGCTTGGTCGGGGCGTGCACGGGCGCGGCGGTGAAGCGCGAGCTTTCGCCGGCCTGGGCGGCCAGGGCCAAGGCCTCGAGCACTTCGACGAAGCGGTCCAGGCCGGTCAGGCTTTCCGTCTCGGTCGGCTCGATCAGCATGGCGCCGTGCACGACCAGGGGGAAGTACATGGTCATCGGGTGATAGCCCTCGTCGATCATCGCCTTGGCGAAGTCGAGCGTAGTCACCCCCGTATTCTTGAGGAAGCGGTCGTCGAACAGCGCCTCGTGCATGCAATAGCCCTCGAAGGCCGGGGTCATGACGTGCTTGAGGCGGGCCAGGATGTAGTTGGCGTTGAGGACGGCGTCCTCGGCCACCTGGCGCAGCCCGTCGGAGCCGTGGCTCATCATGTAGGTCAGGGCGCGGGTGAACATGCCCATCTGGCCGTGGAAGGCGGCCATGCGGCCGAACGGCTCGCCCTCGGCCTCCTCGGCGTGCTCGACCAGTTTCCAGGTCTTGCCGTCCTGCACCACGTAGGGCACCGGCGCATAGGCCGCCAGGGCGTCGGAGAGGACGGTCGGGCCGGAGCCGGGACCGCCGCCGCCATGCGGGGTGGAGAAGGTCTTGTGCAAATTGATGTGCATGGCGTCGATGCCGAGATCGCCCGGGCGGACGCGGCCGACAATGGCGTTGAAGTTGGCGCCGTCGCAGTAGAAATAGCCGCCCGCCTCGTGGATCAGGTCGGCGATCTCTCGGATGTCCCGCTCGAACAGGCCGCACGTGTTCGGATTGGTCAGCATGATGCCGGCGACGTCATCGCCGAGCTTGGCCTTGAAGGCCTCCATGTCGACGCGGCCGCCCGCATCGGCGGGGATCTCGTCGACCGTGAAACCGCACTGCACGGCGGTCGCCGGATTGGTGCCGTGGGCCGATTCCGGCACCAGCACGCGGCGTCGCTTGGTTTCGCCGTCAGCGTCGAGGCGGGCGCGGATGGCCATCATGCCGCAGAATTCGCCATGCGCGCCGGCTTTCGGCGACAGGGCCACGGCGGGCATGTTGGTCAGCGTCATCAGCCAGTGGGCCAGCTCGCCCATGACCTGGTAGGCGCCCTGCACCGTCGAGGCCGGCTGCAGCGGGTGCACGTCGGCGAAGCCCGGCAGGCGGGCCATCTTCTCGTTGAGGCGCGGATTGTGCTTCATGGTGCACGAGCCGAGCGGGTAGAGGCCCAGATCGATGGCGTAATTCTTCCGGCTCAGGCGCACATAGTGACGCATGGTCTCCGGCTCTGCGAGACCGGACAGGCCGATGGTCCCGGTGCGCTCGAGGCCGCCGAGGCGGGTCCTGGTGCCCTTCGGCCTGGGCAGGTCGACGCCGCAATGCTCCAGATTGCCACGCTCGAAGATCAGCGGCTCGGCCTGTTCCAGGCCGCGGCTGCCGGAGATGGTGTCGGCATAGCCGCCGGTGGCGACGTTCTCCGCCATGCGGGTCGGGCGTCCTTGCGTGTTCATGCTCATGACAGCACCTCCGTCAGGGCCTTCTGGAAGGCACCGAGGTCTTCTTCGGTATTGGTTTCGGTGGCAGCAACGATCAGCAGGTCCTCGAACTGGCCGGGGAAGAGCCGGCTGGCGGGGACGCCGCCGAGCACGCCCATGTCGGCGAGGCGGTCAACCACCTCGGCGGCCGGCTTGGGCAGGCGCGCGGTGAACTCGTTGAAGAAGGCCTCGTTGAGCACCTCGACGCCGTCAATGGCGTCGAGCCGGTCGGCCAGCTCGCAGGCCGTCTCGTGGTTGAGCCGGGCGAGGCGCTTGATGCCGACCTCGCCGAGCAGCGTCATGTGGATGGTCCAGGCCAGCGAACACAGGCCGGAATTGGTGCAGATGTTGGACGTCGCCTTGTCGCGGCGGATGTGCTGCTCGCGCGTCGACAGGGTCAGGACATAGCCGCGGCGGCCGTCGGCATCGACGGTCTCGCCGGCCAGGCGGCCCGGCATCTGGCGGATGAAGCGGCGGTCGTCCTTGCAGGCGAACAGGCCGACATAGGGCCCGCCGAAATTGAGACCGACACCGATCGACTGGCCCTCGCCGACGGCGATGTCGGCGCCCATGGCGCCGGGCGCCTCGACCAGGCCCATCGACACCGCTTCGGTGAACACGGCAATGACCAGCGCGCCCTTGTCGTGGGCGGCCTCGGAGATGGCGCGCAGATCGTGCAGCTGGCCGAAAATGTCCGGTGTCTGGACGACCACGCAGGCGGTCTCGTCCGTGATCGAAGCGATGACGTCGTCGAGATTTTTCAGGCCCGGCTCGGTGACCGCGATTTCGACCGAGGAGTACTTGGCCAGGGTTCTGGAGGCCTCGACGTAGTGCGGGTGCACGCTGCCGGCCATCACGGCCTTGGAGCGCCGGGTCACCCGGGCGGCCATCATGACGGCTTCGGCGCACGCCGTGGAGCCGTCATACATGGAGGCGTTAGCCACATCCATGCCGGTCAGGAGCGCCACCTGGGTCTGAAATTCGAACAGGGTCTGCAGCGTGCCCTGGGAGATTTCCGGCTGGTAGGGCGTGTAGGCGGTGAGGAATTCCGAGCGCTGGATCAGGTGATCCACGGTGGCCGGGATGTGGTGCTTGTAGGCCCCTGCCCCCACGAAGAACGGTGCCTGGCTGGCCGCGACATTGCGGTTGGCCATGGCCGACATGGCGCGCTCGACCTGCAGCTCGCCCTGCTTGGTCGGCAGGTCGACGAGACCGTCGAGCTGGGCTGCCCGCGGCACGTCGGTGAACAGCTCGTCGATCGACGCAACGCCGATCGCCTCGAGCATCGCCTTGCGGTCGGTCTCTGTGTGGGGAAGGTAACGCATCAGGAATTCCTGTCTTATGCGGGTTTACGCGGTGTGGGCCTTGTAGGCGGCTTCGTCCATCAGGCCGTCGAGCTGGGACGCATCGGCAAGCTTGATCTTGACGAACCAGCCTTCGCCGGCGGCGTCCTCATTGACCTTGGCCGGCTCGTCCTCGAGGCCGGAATTAACCTCGGTGATCTCGCCGTCAACCGGGGCATAGACTTCCGATGCGGCTTTCACCGATTCAACAACAGCGAATTCGTCGCCCTTGCTGAGCGTCTTGCCGACGTCCGGCAGTTCGACGAACACCACGTCGCCGAGCTGGCCGGCGGCGAAGGCGGTGATGCCGACAGTGGCGATGTCGCCGTCGACGGTGATCCATTCATGGTCTTCGGTATAGCGCGTGGTCATCAGGTCTCTCCTGTCCCTGAAGGGGTCTAGCCCCGGTAGAAATTGGCCGGCACGAAAGGCAGTTTCGTGACGGTGGCGGGGCGCGGCTTGCCGCGCACGATGAGGTCCACTTCCGTGCCCGGCTGGACATAGTCGCGGTCGATATAGCCCATGGCGACCGGGCCCTCGACGGTCGGGCCGAAGCCGCCGGAGGTCACGATGCCGATGATTGTGCCGTCCTTGGTGGCAATCTCGGCGCCTTCGCGGGCCGGCGCGCCTGTGACGGTCAGGCCGATGCGCTTCTGGCAGGTCTTCTCGGCGAGCTGGCGGTCGATCACCTCCTGGCCGGGAATGTCGCCGCGCTCGCGGCGGGTCTTGGCCAGGGCCCAGATCAATGACGCCTCGACCGGGGTGCGGTTGGCATCCATGTCGTGACCGTAGAGGCACAGCCCGGCCTCCAGGCGCAGGCTGTCACGGGCGCCCAGGCCGATCGCCTCGACTTCGTCCTGGTCCAGCAGGAGGCGGGCGATACGGTCGGCGTCGGCCTCGGGGATGGAAATCTCGAAACCGTCCTCGCCGGTATAGCCGGAGCGCGAGATCAGCACCTTTGTGCCGTCCAGCTCGAATTCGCCGCACTGCATGAACACCATCTTGCAGGCGGCCGGACACAGGCGCTGCATCACGGTCTTCGCCGCCGGGCCCTGCAGGGCGAGCAGAGCGCGGTCCTCGAGACGGGTCAGCGTGCCCTTGCCGGCGGTCTTCTCCTCGATGCGGGCGAAGTCCTGCTGCTTCATGGCAGCATTGACGACGAGGAAGAGGCCCTGCCCGTCCGGGCGCGACACCATGAGGTCGTCGAGGATGCCGGCCTGTTCACTCAGCAGCAGGGTGTATTTCTGCTCGCCGGCGCCAAGCGTCGACAGGTCGGCGGTGATCAGCGCTTCCAGCGCCGTCTCGTCGCCCTCATAGCGGGCCTGGCCCATGTGCGAGACATCGAAAAGCCCGGCCTTGTCGCGGCAATGCTTGTGCTCGCCCATGATACCGAGCGGGTATTGCACCGGCATGTCATAGCCGGCAAACGGCACCATCTTGCCGCCGAGCTCGACGTGCAGGGCGTGAAGGGGGGTCTTGTTCAGGGTCTCAGACATTTCGGGTCCTGGGGCGTTAAAGCACGTGGGCGGTGGCGATCCCGCAGACCCGAAAAGGTCTGCAAGCCGGTCGCCCCCGCTGTCCCGAGAACCTGAGAGATTCCGTGCGTCCCGCAGTTCCAAGAACAGGACCGGTCGCACTTGCTCCGTCGGTGGGAGGGCCAGGCCCTCCACTTTCCAGCGTTTGTCTCGTCCGCGGTCCCTTGGCCTGAGCGTTTCCGGGGCGGTTGCGCCTTCGGCGCCGGCATTTTCGCCGGTCTCTCCCGCGGGGAGATTGGTCCCGCCCCCGCCCCTTAAGGGGCGCAGTGCGATTGGGGCGGACTTTTAGGACTCCGGGGACGCGAGTCAATGCGGCGAGGCTGTTTTCCCCGGCTGGCGGGCGGGGGCTGCATTGTTCGCCTCGCGCGCAATGCCGGGCAGTTGTTACGCGGGACCGGTTCGAGGCCCCGCCATGAAGGCGGGGGAAACGGGTGGGGGGTTGAAATAAACGGGCGCTCCAGGCGCCCGCACCCGTCCATTCATCTCTTGCCGGGAGTCCGCCTCAGAGGGTACATTGTGTCAAGGGTTTCAACCGCGTAGCGGCGCTCCGCGCCCTTGACACAATGAACCCTCTGAGGCCCGCTGGCTGACAAGAGATCAATGGCGCATTGCGCGCCCCGGCGCGATGTTCCCACACCTGCTCCGTCGTCATCCCACGGTCCCGGCGTTAGCCGGGATCCGGGGGACCTCAGCTAACAGGTCGGCGGCTCCGGCCTCGCTGTTCAAGTCAGACCGGATAGCTGAGGTCCCCCGGATGCCGCTGCGCGGCCCCGTGGGATGACGCCTGAGATTAGATGCTAATCGGTGTCATCCCGGATGGATGCCCCGCGACTGCGGGGCGGAAGTCCGGGACCCATCGCCCCGGTGTCTGCTGATTGTGCGAGCTCGTTGGATAGCGAGCGTATAGGTCCCGGCCCTCCGGCCCGCCTGCGCGGGCCATGCGGCCGGGATGACACCGGTTTGTTTTGGTGAAAAGGAGGGGCGCACAGCGCGCCGGCAAACGGGCGCCTGTCACTACCAAAATGTCCAAGCGTGGCCCGACCTGGCCCGCCCTACATCCGTTCCGGCGCTTCCAGTCCCAGCAGGTCCAGCACGATTTCGAGCTGTTTGAGCGTCGCTTGGGCGAGGGCCAGGCGGGAGGCTTTCACGGCGTCGTCTCCGGCGGCGAGGACGGGACAGGCGGCGTAGAATTTGGAGAAGGCCTGGGCGAGCGTGAAGGCGTGGTCGCACAGGGCGTTGGGGGCGCGGTTGTCGACGGCCTGTTCGAGGGCGCTGCCGAACGCGTCCAGGGCGAGGACGAGATCGCGTTCTTCCTGGGCCTCTATGCGGACCGGACCGGCCGAGACGCCGGCCTCTTCGGCGCGGCGCATGAGGGATTTCACGCGCACGGCGGCGTAGAGGAGGTAGGGGCCGGTCTTGCCCTCGAAACTGGTGAAGCGGTCGAGGTCGAAGACGTAATTGGTGGTGCGGTAGTTCTGCAGATCGGCGAACTTGATGGCGGCGAGGCCGACCATGCGGGCGACGCGGTCATGCTCCTCGGCGCTGACATCCTTGGCGAGGCCTGCCTCCTTGAGGCGCTCATCGGCGCGCTCGATGGCGCTGGCGATGAGGTCGGCGAGGCGGAAGGTGCCGCCATCACGGGTGCGCAGGCGCTTGCCGTCCGGTCCGTTGACGGTGCCGAACTTGACGTGTTCGAGGCTGTTAGGCTGGGCCAGGCCGGCCTTCTCGGCGGCCCGGAAGACCTGCTCGAAATGGTCCGACTGGGCCAGGTCGACGACGTAGAGCGTCAGGTCGGGACCGACGCTCTGCTTGCGGTCGAGGATGGTGGCCAGATCGGTGGTGCCGTAGAGCGAGGAGCCCTCGGAGGTGACCAGGATGAGCGGGGCCAGCTCCTTCTTGTCGTCCTCGCGCGCCACGCGGACGACCCAGGCGCCGTCGCTCTGCTCGGCGACGCCGCGCGCCTTGAAGTCCTCGACCATGCCGGCGATCAGGTCGTGTACGTCGCTTTCGCCCTTCCACAGGTCGAAATGCACGCCGAGAGCGCCGAAATCCCGTTTCAGGGCAGCAACGGACACGTCGATGAAGTGGCGCAGGAGACGGCGATAACCCGCACGGCCGGCCTGCAGCTCGGCGGTGGCCTTGCGCGAGCGGGCCAGACGCTCCGGGTCTTCCTTGGCCCGCTTCGAGGCCTGCGGGTAGAGCCGGGCCAGGTCCTCGATGTCGACCGGTGGCGTGTCGGGAAAACCGTCAGTGATCTCGGGATCGAAATACGGCAGGTCGGGCTGCTCGTCCTCGAGCTCGGTGATCAGGTGGCCCATCTGCAGGCCCCAGTCGCCGAGATGGATGTCGGACACCACGTCGTGGCCGCGGAAACGCAGGATGCGCTGCAGGCTGTCGCCGAGCACGGAGGAGCGCAGGTGACCGACATGCATTGGCTTGGCCACGTTGGGGCCGCCGAAATCGATCATCACGGTCTGCTTGTCGTCGGCCACGGGGGCGCCGGCGCGGTCGTCGGCGACGATCTCGGCGGCGCGGCTCTCATAGGCCTCGGTGGCCGGGGCGAGATTGATGAAGCCGGGGCCAGCGACCTCGGCGGACGCGATCAGCTCATGGTCACCCACCGCGTCGAGCACGGCCTGGGCGATGTCGCGGGGAGCCTTCTTCGCCTGCTTGGCCGCCGGCATGGCGCCATTGCACTGGAAGGGAAACAGCTCGCGGTTCTGCTTGGACGGGCTGACACGGCCCAGTTCGCGCGGAAGCTCGAGGGAAGCAAACGCGTCGCCCAGCACCTGGCTGAGCTGATCGGCAATAGAAGGCATGAGTCTAGTCCTGGCCGGCCGCCACGCGGAACCGTTGGCCGCTGCGATTGAAGGCAATCTGTTCCGGCGTCAGCTCGAAACCGGCGAGGATCTCGAAATTGACACCCGACGTGTCGGGATTGGCGCGCGGGATGGAGATGGCGTCGATCGTCTCGGTCCGGTAGACCCGGTCCTGGCCGGCCGGGAAGCGCACGGTGACCGGAAAGGTCTGCTTTTCGATGACGCCGATATCGCGCCGTGTAACCGCCACAAAGAACTCATAGGTGTGCTCGCTGCCGCGCGCCGCCGGGCCGCGCCCGAAGCCCATGTCGAGCTCCAGATTGGCAATGATCGGGCGTTCGCCGTAATAGCTGCACAGGGAGCGCACTGCCAGGATTTCGCCGGTGAAGCCGACATTCTCGTAGGCCACTTCTTCGCCGTGCATCTCGACAATGCGGTGCGCATCATAGAGCGACAGGGCCGAGGGACAGGGACCGATATTGGCTTCCGGACGGGAAACAACATCTGAAACGGTCTGGCAGCCCGAGAGCAAGCCCGCGAGGGCGGCGACGACGGCAAGATTACGCATTATGCACTACCTGTCCTGGAAGCAGAGCCGGCGACTGGATCGCCACCGAGCACTTTGTTAGGACGGTCATACGATGTGGATGCCGGTTCCGCAATGTCAGCGCTGAAGGAGACCCTTGAGGTCATGAGCACATCCCGCCCCTCCCTGGTAATCCGGCTCGCTGCACCGCGCGGTTTCTGCGCCGGAGTCGACCGCGCCATCCAGATCGTCGAACGTGCGATCGAGCGTTTCGGAGCGCCGGTCTATGTGCGCCACGAGATCGTCCACAACCGCCATGTGGTGGAGCGGCTGGAAGCCCTGGGCGCGGTCTTCGTCGAGGAGCTCGACCAGTGCCCGGATGACCGCCCGGTGATCTTCTCGGCCCATGGCGTGCCGAAAACCGTGCCGGCGGAAGCCAGGCGTCGCGAGATGATCTTTGTCGACGCCACCTGTCCGCTGGTGTCCAAGGTGCATGTCGAGGCCCAGCGCCACTTTGCCAATGGCGACGAGATCGTTCTGATCGGCCATGCCGGCCACCCGGAGGTCATCGGCACGATGGGCCAGCTGCCCGACGGGGCCATCAGCCTGATCGAAACGGTCGACGATGTCGCCCGGTTCGAGCCGCGGGATCCGCAACGCCTGGCCTTCGTCACCCAGACCACACTTTCGGTCGACGACACCTCGGCGATCGTGGCAGCGCTCCAGGCGCGCTTCCCGAACATGCAGGCACCTCACAAGGAAGACATCTGCTACGCCACGACCAATCGCCAGGCAGCGGTGAAAGCGCTGGCAGCCCAAAGCGATATCGTCTTTGTCATCGGGGCCCCCAATTCCTCGAACTCGGTGCGCCTGGTCGAAGTCGCACGCACCGCTGGGGCGCGGGAAGCCTACCTGATCTCCAGCGCCGCCGATCTCGACTGGGACAGGGTCGGCACTCCGGCCAGTGTCGGCCTGACCGCCGGGGCCTCAGCACCGGAAGACCTTGTCCAAGGGGTCGTCGACGCCTTCCGCTCGCGCTTCGATGTCGAGGTGGAAGATGTCCAGGTGACCCGAGAGGATGTGGTATTCAAGCTGCCCCGCGCTGTCGCCTGACAGCTGCGGGCCGAGCCTGGGGGACATCATGAGCGACAACAAGACCAAGCCGACCGGACAGTCGCCGGAAGACTTCATTGCCTGCGTCGAGCACCCGGTGCGACGCGCCGATGCCGAAGTGCTTCTGGCCATGTTCCAGAGCATTACCGGCGAGGAGGGTCGCATGTGGGGCCCCTCCATCATCGGCTTCGGGGAGTATCACTACCGCTATGAGAGCGGCCGCGAAGGCGACTTCATGCGCACCGGATTCTCGCCGCGCAAGGCCAATCTCGTCGTTTACATCATGCCGGGATACACCGATCACGGCGCCATCCTGGACCGGCTGGGCAAATACAAGATCGGAAAATCCTGTCTCTACATCAACAAGCTGGCGGATGTGGACCTGGGAGTCCTGGAAGAGCTGATCCGCGCCGGGCTTGCCGACATGGATGAAAAATACCCGCAATGAACCAGATTACCATTCACACCGATGGGGCCTGTTCGGGCAATCCGGGCCCGGGCGGGTGGGGCGCCATTCTGGAATGGAATGGCCACCGCAAGGAGCTCAAGGGCGGCGAGCCGGGCACCACTAATAACCGCATGGAGATGCTGGCCGCCATCAAGGCCCTGGAAGCCCTGCGCAAGGACGGCCGCTCGGTGATCCTGATCACTGACAGTGTCTATCTGCGCGACGGCATCACCAAATGGATCCACGGCTGGAAGAAGCGCGGCTGGAAAACCGCCGCCAAGAAGCCGGTCAAGAACGAGGACCTGTGGCGTCGGCTCGACGAGCTGGTGGCCAAGCACTCGATCGAGTGGCGCTGGGTGAAGGGGCATGCCGGCGATCCCGGCAATGAACGCGCCGACGAGCTGGCCCGCGAAGGCCTGGCCGAGGCGCGCTAGGCACTCTTCGGCACGTCGAACACGGCCTGCAGGGCAGCGGTCACGGCAGGCAAGTCGAGCGGTTTGGGCAGATAGCCGGTCGCTCCCACCGCACGATAACGCTCGGCCGCGCCACTGGTGGCGTCGGCCGTGACAGCGAAGATCGGGATGTCGCGATTGGGTCCGGTCGACTGGCGGATCAGGCCGATCGCCTCATCGCCGGACATGACCGGCATCTGGATATCCATCAGCACGGCGTCGAACACCTCGGCTTCGAGCGCGGCCAGGGCTTCCGGCCCGCCAGAGGCCACCTCGACCTGGTAGCCTGCGCCACCCAAGAGCGCGCGCGCCACTACCAGATTGGTCGAAACATCATCGACCACCAGCAGACGCCGGCCCGCCGCCATAGCCCGCGATGGCGCCAGCAAGGCCTGGCCGGCCTCATGGTCGTGCCGGCGTTCGGGCGCTGCAAACGGCCACTCGAACCAGAACCGGCTGCCCTCCCCGACCGTGCTTTCGACACCGATCTCGCCGCCGGCCATGGCGACCAGCTCGCGGCAGATGGCGAGGCCGAGACCACTGCCACTGTGCTGGCGGGTGGTGCTGTTGTCGATCTGGGCAAAGCGCTGAAACACGTCGGCCTGGCGTTCGGCAGGAATGCCGGGGCCGGTATCGGTGACAACAAAGCGGGCCCGACCCGGTCCCGACAGGCCGGCTTCGAGCACCACCCGGCCCTCGGCGGTGAATTTCACCGCATTGCCGAGGATGTTGATCAGCACCTGGCGCAGGCGCTTGTGGTCGGTGTGGGCGCAGCACCGCAGCTCCGGGTCGATGCGCGCCTCCAGCCCGATCTCCTTGGCCTCGGCAAGCGGCTGAATGACCGCCACCGCATCATCAATGACGGCCGCCAGTTCCGCGTCCGAGGCGGAGAATTTGAGCATGCCGGACTCGATCTTGGAGATGTCGAGGACATCCTCGATCAGGTCCATGAGGGCCCGGCCGGACGCTTCCAGTGTCGCCACATGGGCCAGTTGCTCGTCATCCAGGCTGGTCCGGCGCAGGACCTGGGTCATGCCGATGACACCGTTGAGCGGGGTGCGGATCTCGTGGCTCATATTGGCGAGGAATTGCGACTTGGCCTGGTTGGCCGCTTCCGCCTCGGCGCGTTGACGCTCCATCTCGGCCGCGGACTCGACACTTTCACTGATGTCGACATTGACCCCCGAAAAGATGGTCTGGCCTTCGAAATCGGTGCGGAACACGCCGAGCGAACGGACATGGCGCATGCTGCCGTCCGGGCGCACGACACGGTATTGGGCATCATAGGGCGCGCGTGCGGCAACCGCCTGGTCGACCCTGCCGAGGAGCCAGTCGACATCGTCAGGATGGATGCGCGAGCGCCAGACCTCCATCGAGGGCGCGTCCTCGTCGAGCGGCAGGCCGAACAATTCCTTGGAGCCCGGATCCCACCAATGGGCCCCGGTCTCCAGATTGAGCTCCCAGACCCCGATGCCCGAGGTTCGCAGGGCCAGCGACAGGCGGCTGGCCAGGGTTTCCAGCTCGTCGGCCTTCTGCTTGCGCTCGGTGATATCCTGGAAACTGCCGATCAGGCGGACCGTCCGGCCGTCGCGCATTTCGCAGCGTCCGACCGAGCGGCACCAGATGCGCCGCCCGCTGGCGGTCACCAGGGGAGCCTCGAAATCCCAGGATTCCCCCGACCGCACGATCTGCTCCATGAAGGCCTTGAGTTCGTCGCGGTGGGAGTCCGGATAGAAGCGGTCAAAACGACCGGCGCGATGCTCATAGCCGGGTTCGGTTTCCAAGATGCGGCAGGTCATCTCGTCCCACACCCGCTCGCCGGTCTCCAGGTCGGTTTCCCAGCACCCGATACCGCCGAGCTCGGCCACCGTCTGCAGACGTTCATGGGCCCGGCTGCGGTCCTCGCGCAGGCCGACCGCCTCGGTGATGTCCTCCGCCGAGCCGGCGATGCGCCGGGCCCGGCCGTCGGGTCCGGTCTGGGCCTGGCCGCGGCCGCGCAGATGGACATAGCCGCCGGCGGCATGGCGGTGACGGTATTCGACCTCGAAGGGCTCGCCGAGACGCAGGGTGCGCTGCACGGCGGTGCGCACGCGCTCCATGTCATCCGGGTGGACCCAGTGGAACAGACGGTCCTCGCCGCCGCTATTGCGCACGCCGCGAGCATCCCCCGGGGCCGGCGGATAGCCAATGATTTCCAGATAGCGGTTGGAGGCAAATACCATGCCAGTCTGGACATCGAGCTCCCAGACGCCGGCGGTCAGGCCCGACATGGCGAGATCAAGACGGCCCTCCGACTCGCGCAGGCGGACATTGAGTTCTTCCAGTTCGCGCGTGCGCTGGCGCGAGACCAGACGCTCCTCGATGACCCGGGTCAGGGCGGCGAGCTGGTGCTTCTGGCCGTCATCGAGGGTCAGCGGTTCGTCGTGGAGGACGCACAGCGTGCCGATCCGGTGGCCGCCCGGCTCGTGCAGCGGAACCCCGGCATAGGTGCGGATATTGGGCGATCCGGTTACCAGCGGATTATCCCGGAAGCGGGGGTCCTCCAGCGCGTCGGGAATGTGGAAGATCTCGTCCTGGCGGATGGCGTGATCGCAAAAGGCATATTCACGCGGGGTTTCCGGCGCCGGGATGTTGATGTTGGACTTGAACCATTGCCGGTCATGGTCGACGAGCGACACGGCCGCCATTTTGGCGCCGGTCAGCGCGACGGCCAGGTCGGTGACGGAATCGAAGCCCTCTTCCGGATCGCTGTCCAGAAGATCAAGCGACCGCAAGGCGGCCAGTCGCGCTTCCTCATTCTGCTTCAACATCGACCGGCTCGCTCGGCTGGGATCCGACTCAGATCCCGTAAACCATGACCTTGCCCGACAGGTCGTTAGGGGAAACTAAATGCGGCGGCGAATTCATGAACTCTCCTGCGGCCCGTGACAGGCACGAAAAAGGGGCGCGGCAAGCCGCGCCCCTTCACAATGTCAGTCCGGCTAGCGGATCAGCCGCCGAGGCGGAATTCCAGCTCGCGGGTGTGACCGTCGGTCTGCGCGGCAGCCGGCGCATAGCGCCAGGATTCGATGGCCGACAGGGCGGCGCGGTCGAACACGCCGGCCGGGGTGGCCTCGACGATCTGGGCGTTGACGACCTGGCCATCGGCGTCGACGGAATACTCGATGCGGACCGTGCCTTCGATACCGCGGCGCTCAGCGCCACGCGGGTATTCCGGAGCCACCAGCTCAACCGCTTCGCGGTCAGTCGTCAGGGCGGCCGCAGGAGCGGTCAGGGCCATCGGGGTGGCCAGAGCGGACAGGGCGACGAGGGCGGAGAGGATTTTCTTGTTCATTGGCTCACTCAAGCGTTGAATTGGGTGCGTTTCGCGAGCGTTGTCTACGCCAGACTCGTTTCTGCCGGTTTGCCCGATTGGGTAAAATTTGAGCCAGTCAGGAATTTTCTGCAGTCGCCCCTGCTGTCGGGTTCACCACGCCCTGATCGGCCGCCGGCGCACCGACAATCAGGGTCACGCCGTCGATGCCCTCGACCTGCAACATGTCACCCGGGCTGGCGCTGAGGCCGGGGACAAGCTTGGCCGACCATTCACTGTCGCCGAAGCGGACCCGGACACGCTTGCCCACCGGTTCGGAAACCAGGGTGACGGTCTCGCCGAGCATGCGGCTGGCCCGGTCATTCAGGCCGGCATCATTGGACGGCCCGAGGCGCGGCTTGACCCAGCGATCGCCGGCCCACAGCAGCACCAGTGACAGGAGCGCGAACACGCCGACCTGAACCGGCCAGGCCAGGCCCAGCGATTCCAGGGCGACGATGCCGGTCAGGAAGGCGGCTGCCGCCGGCCAGAGGAGATAGGTGGTGCCGGTCAGCAGCTCGGCGATCAGGACCAGGCCGGCAATCGCCCACCAGGCCCACATGTTCATCCGGTCGAATACTGACAGTATCAGGTCCATGCCCATCCTCCCTCGGGTTTCGCGTCAATCAATCGCCAGCGCCGGGCCGGCCGTCCGTGGTGCCCTGACCCTTGCGGGTGGCGACACTGACCGCGTCATGGGCGGCCTTGCCCAGCTCGCCGACCCCGGTGATGGTCCCGATGATATTGGAGAACTCGGCCGGAATGATGACGGTGCGTTGCTGGTCGCTGGTGGCCAGCTTGCCAAACGCCTCGACATATTTCTGGCCGAGGAAGTAGTTGATCGCGGACACGTCGCCCTGGGCGATGGCGTTGGACACCATTTCCGTCGCCTTGGCTTCGGCCTCGGCTTCGCGCTCGCGGGCTTCGGCGTCGAGGAAGGCACTCTGGCGTCGGCCCTCGGCCTCGCGGATGGCGGCTTCCTTCTCGCCCTCGGCGCGCAGGATGGCGGACTGCTTGGCGCCTTCGGCCTCGAGGATCTCGGCGCGCTTGAGACGTTCCGCCTTCATCTGCCGGGCCATCGCCTCGGTGATGTCGACCGGCGGCGACAGGTCGCGGATCTCGATCCGGGTGACCTTGATGCCCCAGGGATTGGTCGCGGAATCGATGACGCCGAGCAGGCGGGCATTGATCTCGTCGCGCTTGGACAGGGTTTCGTCAAGGTCCATGGCGCCGATCACCGTTCGCACATTGGTCATCGACAGGTTGATGATGGCAAATTCGAGATTGTCGACCTCATAGGCCGCGCGCGGCGCATCGAGCACCTGGATGAAGACCACGGCGTCGACCGAGACCGTGGCATTGTCCTTGGTGATGACATCCTGGTTCGGCACGTCGATGACGCGCTCGCGCATGTTCATCTTGTAGCCCACCGTGTCGATGAACGGCACGATGAAGTGGAGCCCGGGCTTCAGGGTTCGCGTGAACCGGCCGAATCTTTCAACGGTGTATTCCATGCTCTGCGGCACCGTCTTGATCACCGAGACGATGATCAGAAGCGCCAGGAGCAGAAAAACCCCAATACCAATCAAGCCGAAGTCCATGCGAACCCCCCCCCCGGGTTTGTGTGGGAAGCGGGCCGCGGCCCGCCGGTCAGGCCTTGTCGAGCTGACCGAGAATGTGGTCGGCGGACGAGATCTTGAACTCGCCCGGCTCCTCGACATTGAGCTCCGAGACGACACCGTCGCGGACAATCATCGAGAAGCGCTGGGCGCGCTGGCCCATGCCGAAGCCGGAGCCGTCGAAGTTGAGGCCGACCGCCTTGGCAAACTCGCCATTGCCGTCAGCCAGCATCAGGATGTCGTCACCGACATTCTGGTCCTTGGCCCAGGCATTCATAACGAACACGTCGTTCACCGACAGGCAGGCAATCGTGTCGACGCCCTGCTGCTTGATCTGCGACGCCTTGTCGATGAAGCCCGGCAAATGCTTGGCCGAACAGGTCGGCGTGAAGGCGCCCGGCACAGCGAACAAGGCCACGGTCTTGCCCGCAAACACATCGCTGGCGGACAGCTTCTCGGGACCTTCAGCGGTCATGGTCATGAAGCTGGCGTCCGGAAGGCGGTCTCCGACGGAAATGGTCATTCTTCGATCTCCTGAATTCAGTAAAGCGTGTCTGCAAACGCCAAGATAGCGGGAACATGGCTGGACGCGTCCCTGCTTTGGGAGGAACATGCCGACATGGCCCATGACGAGTTGACAGGTGTGAACGACAGCTTCCTTGGCGGCAAGCTTTTGATTGCAACGCCGAGCATCGGCGATCCGCGCTTTGACCGCAGCGTGATCCTGATGTGCGACCACTCCGCGGACGCCGCCATGGGGATTGTCCTGAACAAGCCCGTCGAGGGACTTCGCCTGCCCGACCTGTTTGAACAGCTTGGAATCAACCTGACGGCCGAACCGCCCGACCGTGCCGTGCTGCTCGGCGGACCGGTCGACCGGGATCGCGGCTTCGTTTTGCATACGCCGGACTTCGCTGTCAGCGACGCCACACTGCCGGTCTGCGAGGGCGTGTCACTGACCGCGACCAAGGAGGTGCTGGAGGCCATCGCCTCACCGCATCCGCCGAGGCGCAGCCTTCTGGCGCTGGGCTATGCCGGCTGGGGCGCCGGACAGCTGGAAGCCGAGCTGGCCGCCAATGCCTGGCTGGTCTGCGACCCGGACCAGGGTCTGATCTTCGATACAGACAATACCCACATGTGGCAGGGCGCACTCGACCTGATCGGGGTCACGCCGGAGCACCTGTCGGCGCTCGGCGGCCACGCCTGAGCTTGCGCAAAGACGATCAGCCGGGCGGATTGAAACGCCCCTCAAGGCCCCGCTCAACGGCCGCCTCTGCGGCATCCGGGGCCAGGGCACCGGCATAGCGATAGCCCTGGGCGAAATGGCAGCCCATCTCCGTCAGCTGACTGGCAACGGCACTGCCTTCCACGCCCTCGGCGACCACGCGCATTCCGAAGTGTGCCGCGAGCTGGACCACCGACTGCACCACGGTGCCGGCGCTCTCATTGCCCGCCATGGCACGGACGAAATAGCGGTCCACCTTGACGATGTTGAAGGGCAGCATGTCGAGGCGCGCCAGCGAGGAATAACCGGTACCGAAATCGTCGAGCGCCAGGGCGATGCCGGCTTCGGCGAGGCGGGTCATCGCGGCCAGCGCCCGGTCCGGATCCTCCATGATCTCGGTTTCGGCGATCTCCAGCTTGAACGCCCCGCGCGGCAGGCCGGCAGCCTGGATTTCGGCGATCAGCGCCTCGCAAAACTCCTCGTCCACCAGTTCACTGACCGTGGCATTGGCTGAAACGAAGAGCTCACGGGCGTGCGGGAACGCGGCGCGCCACGTCGCGAGGTCGGCGATGGCGCGGCTCCGGACATGCGTGGATATCTGCTCGAGCAGGTCGATGTCGTCGGCCATGTCGAGGAAATCATCCGGCGTCAGGACGCCGAGGTCGGGACGCTCCCAGCGGGCCAGCGCCTCGAACCCGGCCAGGCGACCGTTCTCCAGGTCGATGATCGGCTGGTACCAGGCGAGGACTTCACCGGCCTCGACGGCGTTCGCCAGGGCGTGTTCCTCACGGATGCGCACGGCGGCGTCGGCGCTGGGTCCGGCCGGGGTGATCAGGCCCTCGAAGCGGTCGGCGTCGACCCGGCGCCCGAGCAGGCGCACCCAGGCGAGGCGGCCGGCATCCCCGACCAGACGCACGCGCAAGTCGAGATGGTCGCCCCTGAGCGCAGCGGCCAGCCGGATCTGGTCCGCCGGGCCGAGCCGGGCCACAAAGCCGGGCCAGTCCTGGGCTTCCGGCTTGAGGCCGAGGCCGCTGGCATCGCCCGTCAGGTGCAGCGTGTCGGCAGCGCTTTCATAGGCGAAGGCTACGGCCCCGGCAGCGGCGAGCCCCTTGTGGATGTCTGCAGCGGTCATGGGCGCGGGTCCGTTCTCAGGATGGCGAAGCGGTCATGATCGCGCCACTCACCGGCGATCTTCAGGTAGGCCCGCGCGAGGCCTTCGTGCTGAAAGCCGACCGCCTCCAGCAAGGTGCGCGATGCGGTATTGTCGGGTTGGCAGGCCGCCTCGACCCGGTGCAAGCGCAGGGCATCGAAGGCAAAGGCGAGCACCCGGCGCACGGCAGCGCGGGTATGGCCCTGCCGGACATAGGGGCTGCCAATCCAGTAGCCGATATCGGCGCTCTGCAGCACACCGCGCCGGACATTGTTGAGATTGCAGGCGCCGAGCAGAACATCGTCGCGCGAGCGCATGACGAAGAAGGGATATCCGGTGCCGGCCCGCCGGTCCGCGTCATAGCGCTCGATGCGGCGGCGAAAGGCCGTCTTGCTGAGTTCATCCTGGGTCCAGGCCGGTTCCCACGGCTCGGTGTGGGCCCGGCTGGCGCCGCGCAGGCGTGCCCAGGCCTCGTAATCGTCTTCATGCGGGGGACGCAGGCGTATGCCCTGTCCGATCAGCGGTTCATCCCAAGGTGTTTCACGCCAGACTGCCAATGCGTATCTCCTGCCGGGACGGATTGAGCTTCCGTCCTCACTCTTGTTTGTCGCCCGCTTCACCCCTGCCCTTCCAAGCCAGGCGACCGCGGGCCCGGTGGAACGCCAGATAGACTCCGACCAGGGCTGCCGCGAGACCGAACCAGGTCAGCGCATAGCCCAGATGACGAGCCGGCGGGGTCTGCGTCAAGCTCGCTGGCAGGCCGTCATCGGCACGCAACCAGAGATCTGACAGCTGGGCGGTATCAAGGCCCAGCGCCGCGGCCATCGCCGACCGGTCGAAGCTGTACCATTGATTGGTATCCGGATCATTGCGGCCACTGAAAGTGCCCGCAGGTGCCCAGCGTTCGAGGCGCCAGGCCACGGGTGCGGGGCTGCTGCCGGCGTCCAGCCGCTCAAAACCGGTTTCGGCCAGCAGGTAGACCGGGGCGCCGTCGGTGAAGCAGGCCGGGGCCTCGACCTGCCCGAGACGGATCCAGCCCGGTCCATCGCGCAGCCCGTAATAGCGCAGCGTCGCGCCATCGCTCACATCGATAGTGTCGATGGCAGGGCTGTAGTCGGCGTCGGCCTGGTCGCACAGTGCGGCTGCCAGGGTGTCGACCCGGCCGCGTTGTTCGAAGCCTTCAACGAGGTGCGACTTCCAGGCCATGCGCTGCAATTGCCAGCTGCCCAGGGTGAGCAGGAGGGCCAGGGCGGCGAGGCTCAACACGGAGAGGACAGGCAGGGGGCGGAAGGACAGCATGACTTGGCAGTCCGATCATCTGGCGGGAAGGATGGCGGGCGCGGCCTAGTCGTCGAGCCGCGCTTCCTGGGCATCATGCCGGTATTGCAGGGCGAACAGCAGGCCCTTGAGCGGGCGCAGCAGGGCAATCGAGATCAGCGGTACAAACGGGACCTGGAAGATCAGGTGCACCCACCAGGGTGGGCGGAAGGCCACCTCGACCAACAGGTAGAGCACGAGGGCCAGAAAGCCGACGATGAACAGGGCAAAGACGCTGGCCCCGTCACCGACATCGGCATGTTCGAAATCCGCGCCGCAGGCGTCACAGCGCGGCGCCAGCTGCAGCAGTCCGGCAAACATGGCGCCCTCCCCGCAGCGCGGGCAACGTCCCTGGAGACCGGCCGCGAACGGAGAGGGCGATGTCATGTCAACTGGCCTAGCCGTAGACGACGTAGACGAAGGTGAAGAGGAAGAGCCACACCACGTCGACGAAGTGCCAGTACCAGGCGGCAGCCTCGAGACCGAAATGCTTCTCGGCCGACATCTGGCCGGCCAGCACCCGGAACAGGCAGACGGCCAGGAAGATGGTTCCGATGATCACGTGGGCACCGTGGAAGCCGGTGGCCATGAAGAAGGCCGAACCATACAGGTTGCCGCCATCCGCGATCGAGAACGCAAACTTGGCGTGGGCGTATTCGTACACCTGAAGTGCGGTGAAGCAGACACCGAGCGCGACAGTCACGATCAGACCCCACTTGGCGCCGTTGCGGTCACCATGCTGCAGGGCGTGGTGGGCCCAGGTCACGGTGGTGCCCGACAGCAGCAGGACCAGCGTGTTCATCAGCGGGATGTGCCACGGATTGAAGGTCTCGACGCCAGCCGGCGGGAAGGTCGCGAGGGCGGGGTCGATACGCACGTCCGGGAAGATGGCGTACTCGAAGAAGATCCAGAACCAGGCTACGAAGAACATCACTTCCGAAGCGATGAACATCATCATGCCGTAGCGCAGGTGCAGGTCGACGACCGGCGTGTGGTCGCCGGCGCGCGATTCCTTGATCACGTCGCCCCACCAGCCGATCATCGTGTAGATGATGACGGCAAAGCCGAGCAGGAGGCCGCCCCACTGACCATCGCCATACATGAAGTTCAGCGCATGGTCCGCATCGACCAGCCCCGCCATGTTGCCGACCGCGCCAACGGCCAGAAGGAAGGCGCCCAGCGAACCGACAAACGGCCACGGGCTCGGGTCAACGAGGTGGTAATCGTGTTTGGCGGCGTGCCCAGCCATCGCGAATCTCCTGCGATCTCAAATCTGCCTGTGGCGCGTGTGATACTCGCCGAACAGGAAAGGTTCAATGCTAAGGCGCGGCGCCGGTGGTCGGAGCTGAGCCAGGTTCGGTTTCAAAGAAGGTGTAGGACAGCGTCATCGTGGTGACGTCGTCGAGCCGTGCCTCTTCGGCGATCAGCGGATCGACGAAGAAAAGCACTGGCATTTCTATGCTTTCACCCGGCTGCAAGGTCTGCTCGGTAAAGCAGAAGCACTCCAGCTTGGAGAAATAGCTGGCCGCCTTGAACGGGGCGACATTGAAGGTGGCAACACCCGTGAGCGGGCGCGACGACAGGTTGGTGGCGGAGTAATAGGCCAGCGCCGTTTCGCCCACCTGCACCGTCATCTCCCGCTGGACCGGGGCGAACTCCCAGGCCAGACCCCGGCCGACATTGGCGTCGAAGCGCACGGTGACTTCGCGGTCGAGGATCGTGCCAGCCTCGGCGGTGGCGACCCGTGTGGTGCCGCCATAGCCGGTGACATTGCAGAACAGGTTGTAAAGTGGCACGGCGGCATAGGCGGCGCCGACCATGGTGGCCGCAGCGAGCGCAGCGAGACTGGCGACGCGCGCATTGCGATTCCGGGGCAAGCGGATCATGCGGCACCCCCCGCAGCGATGTTCTGGGTCAGGCGCACGACCGTGACGAGGAACACCACGACCATGAAACCGAGCAGACCCAGCGCAATGTAGACATTGCGGCGCTTGCGGGCACGCTCCTGTTCGGGCGTGAGCTTGAGATGCTCGCCGGTGGCCCGGCCTTCGCGGTGGCGCATGCCGAAATTGTCCCGGATTTCCTCCGGGGTCATGTCGTCATCGCCGTGGGTTCGCTTGTCATTCATGCGCCTACTCCTGGGATCGCGATGAAAGCAGCAAATGCGTGCTCGACAATCAATGCGGCAAAAAGCGCAGCCAGGTAGGCAATCGAGTAGGCGAACAGGTCGCGCGCCGCCTTGTCACCGGCCCGGACGGCGTACAGGGCGCCCTCCTCGGCCGAGCCGGCCTCCCCGGCTCGAGAGCGGAAAACCCGCAGCGCCAACAACATGAACAGGGCGCCACCGCCAAGCGAGGTCAGCGCATAGATGGCGCCGCCCAGCCCGGTGAGAACCGGAGCCCCGGCAAACACCACCATGACGATCGAGTAGAGCAGGATCTGCAGCCGCGTCGATTTGGCGCCTCTGGCGACCGGCATCATCGGCACGTTGGCCGCGGCATAATCGCCGGACTTGTACAGAGCCAGGGCCCAGGAATGGGGCGGCGTCCACAGGAAGATGATCATGAACAGGATGATCGAATCCAGGGTGATCTCGCCGGTCACGGCGGCCCAGCCGATCATCGGCGGGAAGGCTCCGGCCGCACCACCGATGACGATGTTCTGAGGCGTCCGGCGCTTGAGCACCATGGTGTAGATGACAGCGTAGAAGAAGATCGAGAAGGCCAGCAAGCCGGCGGCCAGGTAATTGCTGGTCAGGGCCATCAGCAGTACGGCGAGCACCGCCATGACCACGCCGAAACCGTAGGCATTGGTCACCGACACCGCGCCGCGCGGCACCGGCCGCTTCTTGGTGCGCTGCATGGTGGCGTCGATATCGGCGTCATAGGCCATGTTCAGGGCCCCGGCCGCACCCGCGCCGATGGCGACGCAGATGATCGACATGGTGGCGAGGAACCAGTTGGCGTCCACCGGTGCGGCAATCAGCCCGGCAAAGGCGGTGAAGACGACAAGCGTCATCACCCGCGGCTTCATCAGGTCGAAAAAGTCGCGGGGCGAGGCTGTCGAAACAGCCTCGCCCTCAGAGCGCTGGACGCGGGGGTCGGTCACGATGTCCAAACCCCTTTGCCTATTTGATCCGCGGCAGTTCGCTGAACTGGTGGAAGGGCGGCGGGGAGGACAGGGTCCACTCCAGGGTGGTGGCACCCTCGCCCCACGGATTGGCTTCCGCCTTGCGGCGCCGGATCATGGCGTCAATGAGCACCATGAAGAACAGCACCATGCCGACCAGCATGATCACGTAGCCCCAGGTCGAGACCTCGTTCCACAGCGCGAAGCCGTCGGCATAGTCGACATAGCGACGCGGCATGCCCTGGGCCCCGAGGAAGTGCTGCGGGAAGAAGATCACATTGGCGCCGACGAAGAAGAACAGGAACTGCAGGCGGGCCAGCAGCGAGTTGTACTTCACGCCCCAGATCTTCTCGAACCAGTAGTAGAAGCCGGCGAAGATCGCGAACACGGCGCCAAGCGACAGCACGTAGTGGAAGTGGGCCACGACGTAATAGGTGTCGTGGAAGGCCTGGTCGACGCCGGCATTGGCCAGCATCACGCCCGTCACACCACCCACGGTGAACAGGAAGATGAAGCCGATGGCCCACATCATGGGCGTGCGGAACTCGATCGAGCCGCCCCACATGGTGGCAATCCAGGAGAAGATCTTGATGCCCGTCGGCACCGCGATGATCATCGTCGCGGCAACGAAGTAGGCCTTCAGATCCACCGGCATGCCGACCGTGTACATGTGGTGCGCCCACACGATGAAGCCGATCACGCCGATCGCCACCATGGCGTAGGCCATCCCGAGATAACCGAAGATCGGCTTGCGCGAGAAGGTCGACACGATGTGGGAGATGATGCCGAAGCCCGGCAGGATCAGGATGTAGACTTCCGGGTGACCGAAGAACCAGAACAGGTGCTGGTACATCACCGGGTCACCGCCACCGGCCGGATCAAAGAAGGTGGTGCCGAAATTGCGGTCGGTCAGCAGCATGGTCAGGGCGCCCGCCAGAACCGGCAGCGACAGGAGCAGCAGGAAGACCGTCACCAGCACGGACCAGACGAAGAGCGGCATCTTGTGCAGCGTCATGCCCGGAGCGCGCATGTTGAAGATCGTGGTGATGAAGTTGATGGCACCCAGGATCGAGGACACACCGGCGATGTGCAGCGACAGGATCAGCAGATCCATGGCCGGGCCGTTATGCCCCATGGTCGACAAGGGTGGATAGAGCACCCAGCCACCACCGAAGCCCATGTCACCGCCCGCGCCGGGCACGAACATCGACATGGCCGCCAGGATGAAGGCGAAGGGCAGGAGCCAGAAGGAAATGTTGTTCATGCGCGGGAAGGCCATGTCCGGCGCGCCGATCATCAGCGGTACGAACCAGTTGCCAAACCCGCCGATCATCGCCGGCATGACCATGAAGAAGATCATGATCAGGCCGTGCATGGTGACGGCGACATTGTAGTTGTGCGGGTTGCCGAAGATGGCGCCCCAGCCGGTATCCTCGCCGGTGAAGACCTGCAGGCCCGGCTCCATGAGTTCCCAGCGGATCAGGCCCGACAGGGCCCCGCCGATGATCCCCGCGAAGATCGCGAAGACCAGATACATGGTGCCGATGTCCTTGTGGTTGGTCGACAGCACCCAGCGGCGCCAGTCCCACATGCTCGGAGTGTGATCGTCGTGCGTTGCGGCGTCAGCAGACATGGTTGAACCCATCCCTAATCGAGTTGCGCCAGGCGCGTTTGACGCGCGGCGGTATTTTCAGCGATGACGGCGTTGGCCTCGTCCGAACCCGGACCAGCCGCGACCCAGCGATCGAATACGTCCTGCGACACGGCATGGACCTCGATCGGCATGAAGGAGTGGCGGATACCGCACAGTTCGGAACACTGGCCGTAGAACACGCCCTCTTCCTGGACATGGAACCAGGTCTCGTTGATGCGACCCGGAATGGCGTCCATCTTGGAACCGAAGGCCGGCATCGCCCAGTTGTGGATCACGTCGGCAGCCGTCACCTGGAGGCGGACCGTGGTATCCACCGGCACTACCAGCGGATAGTCGACCGACAGATTGCGCAGCTGGCCTTCGCCGATGTCTTCGTCAGGCACCATGCTGGAGATGAATTCACCAACTTCCTGATCGGGATACTCATAGCCCCAATACCACTGGTAGCCGGTCGCCTTGATGGTGAACTCGGACTCCGGAATCTCGTCCTGGAAATACAGGAGCGGGAAGGAGAAGATCGAGATGGCGATCAGGATCAGCACCGGCAACGCCGTCCACACCACTTCGAGGACGGTGTTGTGGCTGTTCTTGCTCGGCACCGGATTGGCCTTGCGATTATATCGGATCATGACCCAGATCAGCAGCCCCATGACAAACAGGGTGATCGGGACGATGAACCACATCACGAAGGTATGGAAATCGCCGATCCGTTCGGCAATCGGCGTTACGGCGGGTTGCAGACCCAAGCCTCCATCGACCGGTATTCCCGGCGTGGCGGCAAGAGCAGTAGCGGCGGCGGCAGTCCAGAAGATCGCAAGTGCGGTCAGGAATCGCATGGCTTCCCCATACAAGTCAGTCATTAAGGCGGGACACCCCCACCGATGGCGGCGGAATATAGAGACCCACTCCCGCCCTGTCAGGTCATCAAAGACATCTTTTTGTAGTGCTCACGGCACCTCAGCGTTGGCCTAGTTCCAAGCCTTTGATTTGTCGACCCGTATAATCACACACGCAGGCGTGAGACGAGTCTTTGGCCTCGCCGTGGTACAATAAGCCCCCAACATTGCTAGGGAAGGAGACCGTCATGCGTCCTATCGCCTCACTTGCCCTGTTCGCCGCCATCGCGACCGGCGGAAGCGCTTCGGGGCAGATCATCGTGTTCGGAGAATCCTCGGCGTCGAGCTGTTACCAGCACGCCTTGACCCAGCGTTCGGACAACCGTGCGATCCGCGACTGCGATACCGCTCTTGCCTATCCGGATCTCAACCGTCGCGACCGCGCCGCCACCTATGCCAATCGCGGCATCGTTCGGCTTTACCGCAACCAGGCCGAGGCCGCGCTGGAGGATTTCGACTTTGCCGAACGCCAGGGCCTGCAGGAACCGGCGGCGCTGGCAGTGAACCGGTCGAGCGCCTATTACCGGCTGGCTCGATATCAGGAGGCACTGGCAGCGGCGGATGCGGCGATCGCGGCCAACCAGGACAATCTGGCCGAAGCCTGGTTCAACCGGGCGGTCACGCTGGAAGCCCTCGGCGATCTGGCTGGTGCCTATGACGCCTATAGCCAGGCCCAGGCGGTGCGCCCTGACTGGCCGCTGCCGGCCCGTGAACTCCGGCGTTTCCAGGTCCGCCCGGGCAGCTGAACGGTAAAACATGACTGCCGGGCCTGCTTTCCGTTTGGGCCGGCGTATTTCCAGCCGCGGTGCTGTCCCTTATGTGGATGGGTGAGCATTCACGGGAGAGCAACGCGCCATGATCGACGATCCGATTGAACAGTTCGAATTCGATGTCGAGGATGCGCGGCCGGTTCTGGGCGATGCGCTCGCCGGTGCCGATGACGGTGAGCTGTTCCTGGAGACCGCGGTCTCGGAATCCCTGGTTTTCGATGATGGACGCCTGAAAGCCGCCAATTTCGACTCCAGCCGGGGTTTTGGCCTGCGCTGTGTGGCCGGCGACGCCTTTGGCTACGCCCACTCCTCCGACCCCACCCTGGACGCGGTCAAGCGTGCAGCCGAAGCCGCGGCCGCGGTCAAGCGCGGCCATGCCGGCGTGCTCGCCGATGGTCCGGCCGGCACCAATCGCAAGCTCTACGAGCCGATCGACCCGGTGGCGCGCCCCGGCTTCGAGGCCAAGTCGGCCCTGCTGCAGGAGATCGATGCCTACTGCCGCACCCTGGACCCGTCCGTGGTCCAGGTGTCTGTGTCGATCGCCGGTTCCAAGCAATCGGTGTCGGTGATCCGCGCCGATGGCAGCACGCGCATCGACGTTCGCCCGCTGGTGCGCCTGAATGTCTCGGTCACGGTCGAAAAGGGCGCCCGCCGCGAAACCGGTTCGGCCGGGGCTGGCGGCCGGGCGGAGTTTGATCGCTGGATTTCGCCGGACAATTGGAAACCGATGGCGGACGAGGCCCTGCGCATCGCCAAGGTCAATCTGGACGCGGTCGACGCGCCGGCGGGCGTTTTCGACGTGGTGCTGGGGGCCGGCTGGCCAGCCGTGCTGCTGCACGAGGCGGTCGGCCACGGGCTCGAAGGCGATTTCAACCGCAAGGGTTCGTCCGCCTTTGCCGGCCGCATGGGCGAAATGGTGGCGGCTCCGGGCGTCACCGTGGTCGATGACGGCACGCTGGCGGAACGCCGCGGCTCCTTGACCATCGATGACGAAGGCACCCCGACCGAACGCACCGTGCTGATCGAGGACGGCCGCCTGGTCGGCTACATGCAGGACCGCATGAATGCCCGGCTGATGGGCCACCAGCCGACCGGCAATGCCCGTCGCCAATCCTTCGCCCACCCGCCCCTGCCGCGCATGACCAATACCTACATGCCCGGTGGAGAGCACAAGCGCGAAGAGATGGTGGAAAGCCTCAAGGACGGCATCTACGCCGTCAATTTCGGGGGCGGCCAGGTCGACATCACC
Source organism: Maricaulis sp. CAU 1757 (assembly GCF_054482675.1). Taxonomy (NCBI): domain Bacteria; kingdom Pseudomonadati; phylum Pseudomonadota; class Alphaproteobacteria; order Maricaulales; family Maricaulaceae; genus Maricaulis; species Maricaulis sp. CAU 1757. The sequence continues at coordinate 251,494 of NZ_JBTLRI010000003.1, read as the reverse complement.
TCCGGCAAGTTCGTCTTCCAGTGCACCGAGGCCTATCGGGTTCGCGATGGCAAGATCGAGGCCCCGGTCAAGGGCGCGACCCTGATCGGCGACGGTCCGACAGCGCTCACCAAAATCACCATGATCGGCGATGATTTCGAGATGGATCCGGGCGTCGGGGTCTGCGGCAAGGCCGGCCAGGGCGTGCCCGTCGGGGTCGGACAACCCAGCCTGAAAATCTCCGGGCTGACCGTGGGCGGCGCCGGGGCCTGACCCCCATCCGGCTGAAAAGCTGGACGTTCTGTCACGTCTCTCACACCAAAGTGAACCGACTTACCGATCCTTACGTAGGTCAGGGAGTGCGTAACCCTTACCCATTGCCCCGGGCACCTCGGGGGGCGCCGATAACAACAAGACAGGCGGGGACCATGCGAGGGACTCTTCACAACACGACCGGCGGCGCAGCCTTGGCAGCAGCCATTCTGACGGCATCGGCCATGGGCCAGCAACCGGCGACAGCGGCGCCGGCGGCCGGCATTGCCGTCTATCAGCCGGGCTTCTTTGAGGCGTACGCGCCGGTCACGGCACTTGACGTGGTGCAACGCGTGCCCGGCTTCAGCCTTTCCAACGGCAATACCAACCGGCGCGGTCTTGGCGACAGTTTCGGCAATCTGCTGATCAACGGTCAGCGGCCCTCCAACAAGTCGCTCGAATTGCAGACCGTGCTGCAGCGCATCGCTGTCGCCGACATCGTGCGCATCGAACTCATCCAGGAGGCCCTGCCGCAATACGACATGCGCGGGCATTCGCGGCTGGTGAACGTGGTGCTGCGCGAAGGCGCCACGCGGTCGGGCAGTTGGGACGTGAGGGTGCAGCTGTCGGATTCCGGTCGGGTCGGGCCGCGCGGCGAATTTTCCTACACCAGCCCGGTCGGACCGGCTGAGGTGACGCTTGGCCTGGACACCGGCTTCTCGGGCAACCGGGTGCGCCGGAATTATGCCCGCTTCGACGGTAGCGAACAGCTCATCGAGACCAAGTTCGACAATGACCAGCGCCACTATGAGGAGGTGCGCCCGTCCATATCCGTGAACTGGCCGATCAGCGCGCGCCAGCAATTGCGTGTCGACGCCCAGGGCCAGGCCTGGGCGTGGCGGCGCCGCAATGTCGGTTTCGTGGACGCGCCCTCGGGCGCGCCCCTGCGCTTCGAGCAGAATGCGACGGAGAACCATGGGTCGTCCTGGTCGGTATCGGCGACCTATTCGCTCGACGTCTCCGACACGGTCAGCCTCGAGACCATCGGCCTGGCCAGCCGGGAGCGCTGGAATGACGGGCCGGAAGCGTACGAGAATTACGACCCGGTGAGCGGCTTCATCGACGCGGTCATCGTCACCAGTTCAGGGCGTTACGAGGAAACCGCGCTGCGCCAGACGCTGGCCTGGGACCCCAATGCACACCACTCGCTGGAATTCGGGGCCGAGGCGGCGATCAATGCCCGCGACGGCAATCTGGACCTGGTCTTCGACGATGGTGTCACCCGGACGCCGATCGACCTGCCGGTGGCCAATACGCGGGTCGAGGAAACCCGTGGCGAGCTGTTTGCCAACCACGTCTGGGCGATCAGCGATACGCTGAACCTGGAAAGCGGGCTGCGTTACGAATACTCCGAAATCGTGCAGACCGGGGACGCCGACCAGGCGCGCGAGTTCAGCTATGCCAAGCCCAGCGTGACGCTGAACTGGCGGGTCAGCGAGACCGACCGGCTGCGCTTCACCGGCCGGCGCGATGTCGACCAGCTGCAGTTCGGCAAGTTCGCCAGCTCGATCGACATTTCCGACAACAACGCCACGCTCGGCAATCCGGATTACGTGCCGCAGCGCATGTGGACGCTGGAGGCGGAGTGGGAGCGGCGATTCTGCGACGAGTGCTCGATGTCGATCGTGGTCGGCCGGGACTGGGTCCAGGACCTCGACGATTTCGTGCCCATCGTGACCCCGAACGGGGTGTTCGACGCGCCCGGCAATATTGGCGACGCGACCCGCACGCGGGTGACCACCAACATCACCACGCCGCTCGACAGCGTCGGGCTGTCCAATGCCGTCCTGGATATCTTCGTGGAATGGTATGATACCAATGTCGAAGACCCGCTGACCGGCGAGGACCGGGTCTGGTCGGGGCCGCGCGAATGGGAGCTCGGGCTGGATTTCGTGCAGAATTTCCCGGCGCTGCAGATGGCCTGGGGCTGGGACTACAACTGGCGCAGCAATGGCGAGGTGTTCCGGGCGCAGGAATACCGGGTGTTCGATGGTGATGACGGTGACCTGGACGTCTATGTCGAGACCACGCGCTGGCTGAATGCGACCTTGCGGGTCGGCGTCGACGGCCTGTTCAACAATGGCGATGACCGGCAGCGCGTCTTCTACGACGGTTCGCGCGCCCTCGGCGTCGTCGAGCAGGTCGAATTCATGAATGAAAGCAGGGGCAAGACCGTCTTCGTACGGCTGTTCGGCACGTTCTGACCGCTGTCCGCACGCACGCGGATGTGATCCGGGGGTGCCCTTGTCGGGCCCTATTCCGCCTGTAAGCTGAACTACAACAAGGGTTTATTTCGGGAGAACCGCACATGCGGACCGCTACCAAGTCGAGCTTCAAGGCGTGCCGGCAGTCCATGGGACTGGCCGCCACCGCCCTGGTGCTCGGCCTGGCTGGCGTCCCTGCCGCGGGATCGCAACCCCCTGCCCAGCCCTACGAACTGACGCTCGAGCGTGCCACCAGCGGCCATCTGGTTCTGCCGGTCATGATCAACGAGACCGGCCCCTACCGCTTCCTGGTCGATACCGGGGCCAGCCATTCGGCGATTGCCCAGCCGGTCGCCATGCAGCTCGGCTTTCGCACCCGCATCGATCCGCTGGCCGATGTCCAGGCGCTGACCACCCGCTTTGCCGCCGAGCGCTTCACCCTGGATAGGGTGAGCCTGGCTCCCGATCTGCCCCCGGTGACCCTGCGCAGCGTCGTGATCCCGGTCCAGGACGGCCGGCCGATCGCCATTGACGGACTATTGGGTGCCGACGCCATCACCGCGCAGCGCTATACGCTCGACTTTCCCGGCGAGACCCTGTGGCTGGACACTGACCGGGTATGGCCCGGCGATGGCGAGGTGACCGGGATCGGCCTGCTCGTGGCGACGCTGGATTTCGACCGTCTGCGGGGTGTCCGCGTCCTGCTCGACAGCGGCAGTGCACGCACCCTGGTCAATCCGTATCTGGAGCAACGCGTGGTCAATCCGGGCGTGTCATTCCGCGTCGGCGTGAACGGCATTGACGGCGGCGAGGCGGAACAGGCCCGGCCGGTCGTTCTGAGGCATTTCCGGATAGGCGATGTGTGCATGCCGGCGATCGGCGCGCTGGAGGCGGATCTCGACATCTTCCACGCCATGGGCTGGAGCGACGTGCCCGCCATGGTGATCGGCATGGACATCCTGCAATTCACCCGGATCGAGGTCGACCGCGAGACCGGCCGCTTCGCCATCTTTTCGCGCAGCGACCGGACCAATTGCCGCTAGGCCATCTGGCCGAAGCGCCATGAAAAAGGCCGCGGAGCGTAAAGCTCCGCGGCCTCTTCATTGCAGCAGGTGCCGAGCGCCTACGGGGCGCCGGACGTGCGGTCCATGGACGGTCCGCCCGCTTCCGTCTCGGTCGGGTGCGAGACACCGCCGACACGCCCGTGGCCCAGCTTCTTGAGGAAGGGCGACAGGATGAAGACGACGACCGCGATACCGACGGCGACGAGGCCGACATTCCAGTACACCTCGGCGTAGTTGGCGCGGGCAGCCTCGAGATCGACGATCTCGCCGCCAACGGTCTCGGCACCGGTCGAGGCGGCGATAACGCCGGCCACGTAGTTGCCGAAGCCGGAGGCCAGGAACCAGGCACCCATCATCATGCCGACGACGCGGGCCGGCGACAGCTTGGTCACCATCGACAGGCCGACCGGCGACAGGCAGAGCTCGCCGGTGGTGTGCAGCAGGTAGATCGCCACCACCCAGATCATCGGCGTCAGGCCGTCGGTGCCGGTCATGTTGATGCCCTGGACCAGCACGATGAAGCCGAGGCCGACCTGCAGGATGCCGAGGCCGAACTTGACGATCGTGTTGGGCTCCATGTTGCGCTTGGCCAGCGCGATCCACAGCCAGGCGAAGACAGGCGCCAGGATGAAGATGAAGCCGGCATTGAGCGACTGGAACCAGGAGGCCGGGATCTCGAACCCGCCGAGCGTGCGGTCAACCGCGCGATCGGTGAACAGGTTGAGCGACGAACCCGCCTGCTCGAACAGGGCCCAGAAGGGCAGCTGCAGCAGGATCAGGAACAGGGCCAGCAGCATGCGGTCGCGATCTACGGACGGGATCTTGAGCACGTCCAGAACCACAACGGCGATGACGCCGGCACCGCCGGCGGCCAACAGGACCCAGCCGGTCAGGAAGCCCGGCATGGTGGTGATGTCCACACCCAGCGTCGAGGCGGCCTGGAACAGGACCGGGATGGCCATGATGCCCACGGCAACCATGAAGACCAGGCGTTCCATGGCCGGGTTCTTGCCATCGGCCGGGCGGCCGAAGACGAACAGCGACATGCCGATGATGACGGCCATCATGAGCAGGCCGAACATATTCAGCAGATCGCCGACGAAGGCCTCGTTCATGATCAGCAGCCAGGACACGAGGACCATCAGGACACCGCCCAGATAGACCGCCATTTCCTTGTTGACCGGACCGAAGGCGCTCTCCTTCAGCTTGGCCGGGTTTGGCGGCTCTGCCTTGCCCTGCAGCCAGGACTGGCCCCACAGGAAGATCACCAGGCCGACCAGCATGCCGATACCGGCAAGACCGAAGCCGTAGGCCCAGCCATAGACCTGGCCGAGATAGCCACAGGCCAGCACGGCGATGAAGGAGCCCAGGTTGATGCCCATGTAGAAGATCGTGAAACCGGCATCGCGACGCGGGTCGCCCGGCGCGTAGAGCGCCCCGACGATGGTCGAGATATTGGCTTTCAGGAAGCCGACGCCGGAGATGATCAGGGCCAGCGAGAGATAGAAGATCATCAGATAGGTCTGGTTCTGCGTGACCACGATCTCGAACTCGCCCGTCGGCAGGACCGACGGCAGGCCGACCGGCACCGTATCAATCAGGCTCAGGCCTTCGCTGGTGAATTCAACCGGCGCGCGGCCGTCATCGGTGACGATGAAGCGCTCGATGCTGTCGCCGCGGCCTTCGGTGATCAGCTCGTAGCTGGTCTCGCCGAACTGGACGTTCTGGGCCGACTGGCTGCCCTCGAACGCCATGCCGAAGTGGCCAAGCACAAGCAGGATGGCACCGAAGGTGACCGCCTTGCGCGAGCCGAGATAACGGTCGGCCAGCATGCCGCCAATCACCGGCATCACGTAGACCAGCGCCGTATAGGCGCCATAGATCAACGCCGAACGCTGGTCGGAGAACAGGAAATGCTGCGTCAGATAGAAAATCAGCAGGGCCCGCATCCCGTAGTACGAGAAGCGTTCCCACATTTCCGTCAGGAAGAGAATGGCCAGCCCTTTCGGGTGCCCGAAGAAGGACGTGTCGTCCTGCGCACCGGCCGGTGTTGCGGTTGAATCTGTCACTAAGACCTCCCCATGCCCACGTGAAGTGGGGGTCATAACTGCGCCGCAATTGACCATGCGGAAAGGGAAGGCTCAAGCCCGATGCGCCGCTGCAGGCGTTCTCACGCTCGGATTTCAGGCTTTGGACATGAAAATCAGTAGGCGCACTCGGTAAACACCGGCTCAATCGAGCCGTTCCACTCGCCCTTGAAACGGGCAATCAGGTCTTCCGCCCGGGTCCGGCCCGATTCGGCAATGGCATCGAGATCGTCGAGGAATAGTGTCTCGCTTTCGCCGTGCCCGTTCATGCGCTGGCGGGCGCGCAAGCCCTGGCGGGACAGCTCGAGCACCTGCTTGGCGAGATCCTGCAGAGTGCCTCCGCGGAACGGCGTGTGCAGGGCCGTGACGGCGGCGCCACGGCGCATGTTCTCGCGCTCCTCCGGCGTCCAGTCCCTGACCAGGTCCCAGGCCGCGTCGAGCGAGGCATCATCGTAGAGCAGGCCGACCCAGAAGGCGGGCAGCGAACACAACGTGTTCCACGGCCCGCTGTCGGCACCACGCATTTCCAGGAAGGTCTTGAGCCGGACTTCCGGGAAGATCGTCGAGAGATGGTCTTCCCAATCGCTGAGCACCGGCTTCTCGCCGGGCAGGACGTCCAGCTTGCCGGCCAGGAAATCGCGGAAGCTCTTGCCGGTGGCGTCGAGATAGCGGCCGCCGCGCTTGACGAAGTACATCGGCACGTCGAGGGCGTAGTCGCGGTAGCGCTCGAAGCCCATGCCGTCCTCGAACACGAAGGGCAAGGTCCCGGTGCGATTGTTGTCGGTGTCCGTCCAGACGTGCGAGCGATAGGACAGATAGCCGTTGAGGCCGCCATCGGCGAAGGGGGAGTTGGCGAACAGCGCCGTGGCGATGGGCTGCAGGGCCAGAGAGACGCGGAACTTCTTCACCATGTCCGCCTCGCTCGAGAAATCGAGATTGGTCTGCACGGTGCAGGAACGGAACATCATCTGGTGGCCCAGCGTGCCGACCTTGGGCATGTAGGCCTTCATCAGGCCGTAGCGGGCCTTGGGCATCATCGGCGTCTCGGCCAGCGACCATTTCGGCGAGAAGCCGAGGCCGAGGAAGCCGGCGCCCATCTCGTCGGCCACTTCGCGCACTTCGCGCAGGTGCAGGTTCACCTCGGCGCAGGTCTGGTGGATGGTTTCCAGCGGCGCGCCGGACAGTTCGAACTGGCCGCCGGGCTCCAGTGTCACCGAGCCGCCATCGCGCTTCAGGGCGACCAGCTTGCCGTCCTCGACCACGCGCTGCCAGCCGAACCGGGTCATGCCGTCGAGCATCTTGTGCACGGACGGGCCGTCGCTGTCATAGGGCAGCGGCTCGTGGCTATTGAGGGAAAAGCCGAACTTCTCGTGCTCGGTGCCGATGCGGAATTGCTCGCGCGGCTTGTTGCCGGCGGCGAAATAGGCCGTCAGCTGGTCCAGGTTCTCGATGGGAGCGCCTTCGCCGCCCTGATTGTATGTGCCGCTCATCGCCGGCGCCCCCGTAATCGCAAAATGTCCGCAACAGATATGGGGGCGTTTCCGGCTTCACAAGGGGAGGCCTGCGTCGCGCGCCCGCTTCAGCCCCGCCCGGCCCAGTCGCCACACGCCGACTGCCACAGCGTCAGCGCCGCAATCACAGCGGTTTCCGCCCGCAGGATCCTCGGCCCCAGCGTCACCGCCCTGACACAATCGTGATCGCGCAGCCGCGCGCGCTCCTCGTCGGTGAAGCCGCCTTCCGGGCCGATCAGGATGGCCGCCGGGCGGTCGGCAAGGTCTTGCAGCACCTCCGCCATCGGTCGCCCGCGGCCCCGCGCACCGCCCCACGGCGCGTCCGGTTCATCGCCAGCCTCGTCGCAATAGATGAGGACCCGCTCGGTCGGCCAGCCATCCAGCACGGCGTCGAGCTTTGCCAGATCGTCGATGGCCGGCAGGTCTAGCCGCTCGGTCTGTTCGGCGGCCTCCTTGGCGATGCTCTGCCAGCGGTCCGGCCGGATGCGCTCGCTCTGGGTGCGGCGCGTCGTCACCGGACACAGGCGGGCCACGCCGAGCTCGGTTGCCTTCTCGACGATGAGGTCGGTTTTCTGGCGCTTGATCGGCGCAAACAACAGCCAGAGATCGGGGACACCGGCCTGCGGCCGGGTCTGCTCGACCGGCTCGACCAGGACGGCTTTCTTGCTGACCGCCGCCAGGCGCCCCGACCATTCCCCGTCGCGCCCGTTGAACAGGCGCACCGTGTCGCCCTCGCCGCGCCGCATGACGTTGACAAGGTAGTGCGCATCCTCGCGCGGCAGCGGGATGGAGCTGGCAGCCACCAGCGGCGCGTCGACAAAAAGGCGGGGGTCAGTTGACATGACACCGCTTTGACGGCGCTGTGGGTCAACGTCAAGCCTGCCTTGAATTGGCCCATCACCTTTGCCACACCGCTGCGATGTACTCGAATTTCGACCGGCGAGTCGCCGATTCCGACACCAAGACCTGGGTTGACCGCGCGCCGCTGGCGCTGCGGCCCTATCTGCGACTGGCCCGCTATGACAGGCCGATCGGCTTCTGGCTGCTGGCGATTCCCTGCTGGCAGGGCCTGATGCTGGCGCGTACGGGACAGGGCATCGGCCTGGTCGATCTCGGCCTGGCCGTGCTGTTCGCCGTCGGCGCCATCGCCATGCGCGGAGCGGGCTGCACCTATAACGACATTGTCGATCGCGACCTCGACGCCCAGGTGGCGCGCACCGCTGACCGGCCCATCCCGGCCGGCAGCGTGACCCTGAAACAGGCCTGGCTGTTCCTGGCCGGGCAGTTGCTGGCGGGCGCACTGGTGCTCGTCTTCCTGCCCTGGCAGGCCATCCTCGTCGCCCTCGCCTCGCTCGCCCTTGTTGCCGCCTATCCCTTCATGAAACGCCTGACCTGGTGGCCGCAGGCCTGGCTGGGGCTGACCTTCAACTGGGGCATCCCGGTCGCCTATGTCGCCGCAACCGGGCAGTTCGACCCGGCCATGCTGGCGCTCTACCTGGCCGCTGTGTTCTGGACCCTGGGCTATGACACCATCTACGCCCACCAGGACACCGAGGACGACGCGCTGGTCGGGGTGAAGTCGACCGCGCGGCTGTTCGGCGAAAACGCGCAATACTGGGTCGCCGGCTTTTACGGCCTGAACGCGATCCTGGTCGGCGTGGCGATCTGGCTGGCGGGGGCTTCGCCCTTCGTCGTCCTGCCCTATGCGGTCTATACCTTCCACCTGTTCAACCAGGTCCGGCGGCTGGACATTGAGGACTCCCGGGGCTGTCTTGCCCTGTTCAAGTCGAACCGGCTGACCGGCCTGCTGCTGGTGCTCACCCTGACCGTGGGCACGCTGCCGGGCGGCTGACGCCAAGCGCTCTCCCGCGCGCCACAGAATCGCGTCAGCTTTACCCTCATGGCTCGTGCACGTGCCGTCGACCGGCGGCTCTTCCTCCTGATCGAAATTGCAGCCCGGCGGCTCAACCGGGAAGCCGATGCGCGCCTCAAATCCGGGGCCGGAGTGACCTCGGCGCAGGCGGCCGTGATGTTCCTGCTGGCCCGGCGCGGCGAACGGCGGCTGCGCGATATCGGCGAGATGCTGTCGCTCAACCCGCCGGCGGTGACCGGCCTGGTCAACCGGATGTGCGAGCTGGGCCTGGTCGAGAAATCCGCCTCGACCACCGACCGGCGCGCCGCCAGCGTGTCGCTGACCGAGAAGGGCCGGGCCCGCAGCGATGCCGCCGACCAGGTGCTGCGCGAACTCAACACAGAGCTTGAGACCCGCCTCGGAGACGAAGACAGCGACACGCTGCACCGTGTGCTGACCGGCCTGGCAGTGGAGGAGGGCTGATGCCCGCTTGCATCCGGGAGGTCAGAGCCGGGCTGCTCAGGGCCGCCGTGCTTTGCCTTCTGACCTCAGCCATGTTGGCTGGTCATGCATTTGGCGAATGTCCCGCCGCGCCGCCGGTATTCCTATCACCTGTACACGTGGTGGACGTCACCAGCGGGGAGGTCAGATCCGACCGGGCGCTGCTATTGCGCGACGGTGTGATTGCTGGCGAATTCGCAGCCAATACCTCTCCCCCATCAGACTCGCTTCAGCATGATGGAAGGGGTCGCTATGCCATTCCCGCTCTGACAGACATGCATGTGCATGCCTTGTGGGCACCCGGTGTCCCGGATGCTTTTCTCCCTGCGTTTCTGGACGCCGGCGTCACGAGGATCCGCGATATGGGCGGGGACTTGAACATCGTGGCGACGACGCGGCGGCGGGTGCTCGAATGCGATCTTGAAGGCCCGCGGATACTAGCCACCGGTCCCTTCCTCGACGGCCCTGACCCAGTCGACCCCTCGCTATCGTTGGCCTTGGCTACGCCAGCCGATGCGGTGGCGTCTGTCCGCCTCCTCCATCGAGAGGGGGTAGATCTGGTGAAGGTCTACACGCTGCTTTCGGTGGACGTGCTGGCCGCGGTTCTGGACGAAGCCAACGCTCTGGGTCTGCCGGTTGCCGGACACCTTCCAGCGGGGGTCACGCTTGCGTCGCCGCTCGCAGCTCAGTTCCAATCCATCGAGCACATGGCGATCGAACGCGGCGGGCTGTGCGACGGGCTGGAATCGTCCCGGTGCAGCCGGGCCATGACACGTTTATCTGATGCTGGTGTTGCCATGACGCCGACCTTGGTCGTCCGGATCACCAGCACGAAAATGGCGCTGGAGAGCTTTTCACCGGAAGGTGACCTGCAGGTCCTGCCCGATGTGGTTCGAGCCTACTGGCAGCAGCAGCGTGAAGCTACGGCATCAATGGCGGACGGCGAGTGGCTGGAAGCCAGGTTCGCTTCCCTCAATGACCTTCAATTCCATACCCGTCACTACCGAGCATCCGGCGGCCTGATCCTAGCGGGCAGCGATGCCGGTAATCCGTTTGTTTGGCCAGGACAGGGGCTACAGGCAGAATTGCTTGCGCTGGAGGCGGCCGGACTGCCCCCGCTGGCTGTGCTGCAGGCGGCCACAATCAATCCCGCCCTGGCCTTGAATGACCCTGACTCCGGTGTGATAGCCCCCGGCAAGCGGGCAGACATCGTTTTACTCGATGCCAACCCCTTGGTGGATATCGGTGCGCTCACGCAAATCGACTCCGTCTACTTGGCAGGCGCAAGGATTCGCGGAGGCGATTGACCCTTACGTAAACTGATATGCGGTATCCCCGGCGCCGTTTTCCGGGTTAGGCTGTGCACGCTGCCAACAGGGAGATGTGCATGAGCGAGCTGGTCCTGATCGAGACGTCGGAGAAGATCCGCACCATCCGGTTCAACCGCCCGGAGAAGAAGAACGCCCTCACCCAGGCCATGTACACCGCCGCCGCGGAAGCTCTGGAAACCGGCAATTCCGATCCCGCAGTGCGTGTGATCATTCTGACCGGTGCGGACGGCGTGTTCACAGCCGGCAATGACCTTGTCGACTTCATGGAACGTCCGCCGCATGTGGGCAGCGATGACAGCCCGGTCGGCCGCTTCATGCAGGCGCTGCACAATTGCGAAAAACCGGTCATCGCGGCCGTCGACGGCCTCGCCATCGGGATCGGCGTCACCCTGCTGCTGCACTGCGACCTGGCCTATTGTTCCGACCGCGCCGTGTTCAAGACGCCTTTCGTCGACCTCGCGCTGGCCCCGGAATTCGGGTCCAGCCAGCTGATGCCGCGGGCCTTCGGGCATGTCGTGGCGGCCGAATTGCTGATGCTCGGCGCCAGCTGGGACGGGGCGCGGGCCAGGGAGACCGGTCTGGTGAATGCTGTTTTGCCGGCCGGCGAGCTCGACACGGCCGCGCGCCAGGCGGCACTGGCACTGGCCGCCAAGTCACCGACCGCGGTGCGCACGGCCAAGGCGCTGATGCGACGAGCGCCGGAGCCGCTCGATGACCGCATCGCCTTCGAGGGCGACGCCTTTGCGCGAATGCTGAAATCACCGGAATTCGCCGAGGCGGCGGGGGCCTTCATGGAAAAGCGCAAGCCGGACTTCGACCAGTTCGACTGAACCGGGCTTCGCGGGGGAGAGACATCTTGAAACGGATCATCGCGGGCGGCCTCGCCGCCGTCGTCGCCATCGGCCTCGTCGCCGTCAACCTGTCACCGATCGGACGTATCTACCTGCCCTCGGGCACCGGTATCGTGGCCAAGCAGGTGTGTTCGCTGGGCTGGGTGTCACGCCTCGACCCGGACTACGCGAAGTCCATCTATCTCGACCCATTGCTGGGTGGCGCCGCCCCCCTGATCAGCCTCGACATCAATGAGGACGCCCGCGAGGTCAGCGCCGCCGTGCTCGGCCTGTTCTGGCGCCAGCGGGCGGTCTACCGCGACGGTCTCGGCTGCACGCTGCTGCACGGAGAGTTCCCGTTCGATCGGAATCTCGCCCTGCCGCCGGCGCGGGAGTTCCAGCCGCTGGAGCTCGACACCGAGCATCGCGAGCGTCATTTCGACACCGCCGAGCTCCACGCTGCGATCACCCAGGCTTTCGATGGGCCGGAGAATAATCGGCGCAACACGCTGGCGGTCGCTGTGTTGCACGAGGGTCGCCTGGTGACTGAAGCCTATGCACGCGGGGCCAGCCGCGAGACACGCTTTCACGGCTGGTCGATGACCAAGAGCGCGATGGCCACGCTGGCCGGTGTGCTGGAGCAGGACGGCGTGATCGACATCGAGGCGCCCGGGCAGGTCCCCGCCCTCACCGCGGTTGACGCGGATTACGCCGATGTGACGATCGAGCACCTGCTGCGCATGAGCGGCGGCTTTGCCATCGCCGAGCTCAACAATGGCAGCGATCCGAATTCGCAGATGCTGTTCACCCAGGCCGACATGCCGCGCTTCGCGGCGACGCGCGAGCGGCTGCACGGGCCGGGCGAGCACTGGGAGTACATGAGCGGCAATACCATTCTGGCCACCCATGCCATGCAGCAGGAGCTTGGAGAGACCCTGCCGGAGCAAGTCACCGGGCTGCGCGAGCGCCTGTTCGAGCCACTGGGCATCTATTCGGCGATCCTCGAAGTCGACGAGAGCGGCACCTTCCAGGGCTCGTCCTACATGTATGCCACGGCGCATGACTGGGCCCGGCTGGCCCAGCTCTACCTCGATGACGGGATGGCGGGCGGCGAGCGCATGCTGCCGGACCACTGGGACGAGCTGGTATCCACGCCGACCGAAGGCTCGAACGGGGCCTATGGCATGGGATTCTGGCTGCCGCCGCGGCGCGACGGCCTGCCCGAAGGCACCTTCTTCATGAACGGCTTCCAGATGCAGAGCGCCTACATCCTGCCGGAAGCGGACATGGTGATCGTGCGCTTCGGGGCGACCAATGGTGTCAGCGACGGCATGACCGCCGTGGTCAACGCCATCCTCGACGCGCGTCTCGAATAAACCTCTACAACGGCTTGCAATATATCAGTGCCGGCGCTATTCGTAACAACATGGTTACGAATAGCGCCCTCGAGGATCGCCCGGAATTCCATGCGATCGCCGACCCGACCCGCCGGGCCATTCTTGATCTGTTGCGTGATGGCGAGAAGCCGGCCGGCGAGATCGCCCGGCACTTTCCGGTCAGCCGGCCAGCCATTGCCCGACATGTCGGCGTGCTCAAACGCGCCGGCCTGGTGACCGAGCGCCGGCAGGCCCGACAACGCTTCTATGCCCTCAATCCCGGTGGCCTGACTTCAATTGATCGCTGGATTGCCCCCTATCGCCTGTTCTGGGGGGCGCGGCTCGCGGACCTCAAGCGGGTCGTTGAAACCCGCCCGGACGAGGAGACCGGCCCATGACCGCTTTGACCCACAGCTTCACCCAGCCGCTGCAGCAAGATTCCGAGCGCGTGTTCAAGGCGCTGACCGACAAGGCCGACCTTGAAGTGTGGTTTGCCGAGAATGTCAGCATTGAGGCCGAGACCGGTGGCCGCTTCCAGTTCTGGGGCAAGCACACCTATGGCGCTCCAGCCCATCCCGGCATCGTCACCGAACTGACCCGCTGCACGCCGGGCGAAGGCATCAGCTTCGCCTGGCCGATCGAGGGCCACGACAGCCAGGTCGAACTGACCCTGGCACCGACCGGGGATGGCTGCGCGGTCGAGGTGCGGCACCATTTCGATGCGGCGCCGGACCGGCCCCGGGTCAAGGAGCTGATCGATGATCTGTGGCGCCTGCACATGGGCGCGCTGATGTCCCATCTGATGGGCCACGACGTCAATCTGCCCGATTTCGCCGACCCCCACCCCAAGGTGCAGCTCGACATCCATGTCGACGCCCCCTGGTCGGAGGTGTGGCGGGCGCTGACCGAGCCGGAGCAGCTCGACAAGTGGATGACCAAGTCGGCCACGGTGGACCTGGAGGCCGGGACGCTGGATTTCGGCTGGAGCTATGAGGTGGACGGCGAGAAGGTGGTGGTACCGCCGATGCGGTTGCTGGAAATCGTCGAACCGGAACGTCTGGTCATGGAATGGCGTGACTGGCGCGGCGACCCGGACGTGCCGCACCAGCGCGTCGCCTGGCTGCTGGAAGAGGACGGTCAAGGCACCCGGGTGACGCTGGTGCATGACGGATTTACCCGCACGGTCGATGTCTCCGACTACCCGTTCGGCTGGATCTGGTTCCTCGACCAGCTCAAGGCGGTCAGCCAGGGCGAGAAGGCGCAGGCCCACCCGGCCTGCTGAACGGCTGGCGGGCCTGCTTCGATTTGACCTGCCGCACGGTCTTGGCCGTGCGCCGGACGCGCCATAGGTTGGCCGGGCATCATTCGGGACAACGCCATGGCCTACAAATCCCTGCGTGAATTCATCGACCAGCTGGAACGGGACGGCGATCTCGTGCGGGTCACGGAGCCGGTGTCCAGCGCGCTGGAAATGACCGAGATCCATCGTCGCACGCTGGAGGCCGGCGGACCGGCCATCCTGTTCGAGCACGTGATCCAGGAGGATGGCCGGCGCAGCGAGATGCCGGTGCTCGTCAATCTGTTCGGGACCGTGCGCCGGGTCGCCCAGGCGGTGACGCTGGGCGGCGAGCCGCGCTCGACCGCGGGCGAGCTGCGCGAAGTCGGTGAACTCCTCGCCTTCCTGCGCCAGCCCGAACCGCCGCGCGGCATCAAGGACGCCTTCGACATGCTGCCGCTGGCCAAGACCGTGATGTCGATGCGTCCGAAGAACGTGTCGCGGGCGCCGTGCCAGGAGGTGGTGCTTACCGGTGACGATATCGATCTGGACCGGCTGCCGATCCAGACTTGCTGGCCGGGCGAGCCGGCCCCGCTGATCACCTGGCCGCTCGTGGTCACCAAGGGCCCGGGCGACGGCCGCACCGATGATTTCAATCTCGGTATCTACCGCATGCAGAAGCTGGGCCGGGACCGCACGCTGATGCGCTGGCTCAAGCATCGCGGCGGGGCGCAGCATTACCAGCGCTGGAAGGACTTGAAGCCCGATCCGCTGCCGGCGGCGGCGGTGCTGGGCGCCGATCCGGGCACCATCCTGGCGGCGGTGACGCCGGTGCCGGATACGCTGTCGGAATACCAGTTTGCCGGCATATTGCGCGGCCAGAAGGCCGAACTGGTCGACTGCAAGACGGTGCCGCTCAAGGTGCCGGCGGAGGCGGAAATCGTCATCGAGGGGCATGTCCTATTGGACGAGTACGGCGATGAAGGGCCCTATGGCGACCACACGGGCTATTACAATTCGGTCGAGAAATTCCCGGTCTTCCAGGTGTCCGCGATCACCATGCGCAAGGACCCGATCTATCTGTCGACCTATACCGGACGGCCGCCGGACGAGCCGTCCGTGCTGGGCGAGGCGCTCAACGAGGTGTTCATCCCGCTGATCCAGCAGCAATTCCCCGAGATCACCGATTTCTGGCTGCCGCCGGAGGGCTGTTCCTACCGCATCGCCGTGATCTCGATGAAGAAGGCTTATGCCGGCCATGCCAAGCGGGTGATGATGGGGGCGTGGTCGTACCTGCGTCAGTTCATGTACACCAAGTGGATCATCGTGGTGGACGACGACATCGACGCGCGCGACTGGAAGGACGTGATGTGGGCCGTGTCGACCCGCATGGACCCGGCCCGCGACATCGTCACCGTCGAGAACACGCCGATCGACTATCTCGACTTCGCCTCGCCGGTCTCCGGCCTCGGCTCCAAGATCGGGCTCGACGCGACCAACAAGACCGGCAATGAGACCAGCCGCGAATGGGGCGAGAAACTCGACATGGACGACAAGACGAAGGCGCGGGTGGACGAGATGTGGGCGACGCTGGGCATCGATCTCTAGACCGGCTTCACCTCTGCGGAGGCCACCAGGCAGGCAACCTGACCCGCGCCGGCGGCGATCATCGGTGTGGCGGTGGCCGCCAGGACAATGGGTGTGTGTCCGAGCGGTCCGGTCTCCACGCCCCGCTTCGCTACAGCCAGCGTTGCAGCGCCAGAGCCATGAAATTCACCGTCACGGCAGCCAGGGCGAGCACCATTGCGAGGATAAAGACCGGCCCGTCCAGCACAGCCGCCGCGACCAGGACTGCCAGCGTCATGCCGACGCCGGACAGGCCCCATGACGCAAACGGGACGAGGTAGCCGAAAGCGCGCCGCTGGTCCGCGTCCATTTTCAGATAGAAGCGCAGACTCTCAGCCAGCATGGCCAGGGCAACGGGCAGAACCGCGCCGGCCGGAAGGCGCCAGGCCAGGTCCTCCCGGACCCCGGCCGCGAACAAGGCGAGGGGGAACAGCGCACCGAATATCGTGAGAAAGCTGGAGTAGAGGACCGACCGGCCATGCAGACCGCTGACCGGGTCTGCCCGGTCACCGCCACTGACGAACACCACGACAAGGGCCAGAAACCCGGCGAATACCGCCCCCAGCTGGGCGATGCCGATCAAAACGCCTTCATGTTCCATTCGCCCCTCCCCGGTCGCGGCCCATGCCGCAGCGAAACCTGGTGACCCCGGCGGGATTTGCACGCGCGGCCTGCAGATCATGGATCTGTTGCTTTATCACACTGCCGTGAGATCGCACGGGATTTCAGCCCGGCCATAGGGCTGACCCAACCGGTTTCAAGCCCTTTTGCCAATCTGCCGCGCCCCTACTTCTTAGCCCGAACATCCATTCGAGCGAGGACCCTCCCATGCCGAACGAAGCGCTTTTCAAGCCCCTGACCGTGGGCGCCATCCAGACCCGCAACCGCGTCTTCATGGCGCCGCTGACGCGCAACCGGGCCCGGCCGGATGGTGTACCCGGCGAGCTGGCGGCGGAATACTATGCCCAGCGGGCGGGGGCCGGACTGATCATTTCGGAAGCCACCCAGGTCTCGCCCCGGGCCAAGGGCTATATCAACACGCCCGGCATCCACAGCGACGCCCAGCAGGCGGCCTGGTCGCGCATCGTCGGCGGCGTGCACGAGCGCGGCGGCAAGATCGCCCTGCAGCTCTGGCATGTCGGCCGGATCAGCCATGTCGATCTGCTGCCCGACGGCGACAAGCCGCTGGCCCCGTCGGCGATCCGGGCCAAGGCCCAGACCGTCACCAGCGAGGGCATGATCGACGTCTCCGAACCGGAGGCGATGACAACGAAGCAGATCCGCCAGACGGTGCAGGATTTTGCCGACGGGGCCCGGCGGGCCCGGGCGGCGGGTTTCGACCTAGTCGAGATTCACGGCGCCAATGGCTATCTGATCGACCAGTTCCTGCGTGACGGATCGAACAAACGAGACGATGCGTACGGCGGCTCGATCGAGAATCGCAGCCGCTTCCTGATCGAGATCGTGGACGCGGTGTCGGATGCCGTCGGCGCGGACCGGGTCGGTTTGCGCCTGTCACCGACCGGGGCGTTCAACGACATGCACGACAGCGACCCCAAGGCGCTGTTCACCTACATTGCCAAGACGCTGTCTGACCGGGGCCTCGCCTATCTGCACGTGGTCGAGGATTTCGGTCCGGCCGCCGATGGTGATGACCCGAAGGCCGTCCTCGAGGCCGTCAGCCGGGCCTGGGACGGGGTTTATATCGGCAATGGTGGCTATGAGGCCGACCGGGCGGCCAATGCGGTCCGCGGCGGCCATGCCAATGCCATTGCCTTCGGGCGGGCCTACCTCGCCAATCCGGACCTGGCCGACCGGCTGGCCCGTGGCGCCCCGCTCAACACGCCGCGGCCGGAGACCTTCTATGGGGGCGGACGCGAGGGGTATACCGACTATCCGCTCCTGGAAGCGGCCGAGTAGCCAATTTTACCGGGCCCGCCGACGCACGGCGGGCCCAGTACGGCCCTGATCAGAATGCGCGCAGCAGCGACAGGCCAAGCCGGGTATCGGTGGCTTCCACGCCTGCCGGCGTCTCGAATTCGTGCTCCAAACGCAGATCCGTCTGCACCGCCCAGTTGCCGGCGATGCTGGTGGTCAGGGAGAAGCGCTGGTCCAGGCTCGACCCGCCACCGAGCAGGGCGACGGTCTCCGAAGCGAAGCGCGTCGTCTCCGACAGCTGCCAGGAGAACTCCGATCCGGCCTCGACCACCCAGTCGGTTTCCGTCGCACTGCCGTCCGCCGGATCCCGGTAACGTTGGCCGACACCGGAGCGCAGCGACCAGCTGAGCGCCTCACCATCGAGCACCTGCCACAACCCGCCGCCCGTCAGCGAGGCGGTCGATTGATAGAAGGCGACATTGTCACGCTCGTAACTGCCTCCGGCGTAATAGCCGATACCGCTGACCAGCTGGCGCGACAGGCGCAGATCGGTCAGCCAGCTGTCCCGCGTCACAACGTCATCGCTGTCGGTGTAGAAGTACTCGACCTGGCTATCGAGGCTCCAGCCGCGGTCGAACTCGCGATCGAGCTCGAGCGCGAAGGCATAGTCGGAGAGGTTGGTACTGCCACGTTCCAGCTGGACACCGAAACGTACCTGGCCGTCCCAGGCATCGGTTTGCAGCACGTCCAGCGACTGGCCGAACCAGCCGGGCTGGTCCGGTGCCTGTTGCGGAGCCACATCAGCGCTTGCCGCTTCTGCCATCATGCCCGGAGCCGTGTCCGCAGCGCCAGGCACCTGCGGCACCGGCCAGCCCGCCACGGCCTCGAGGCGATGCGGCAGATGCGTCTCGACGGCCATTCGCACATCGGCCCGCCCGCCCGCGGCCACGGCCGCGACCATGTCAGCGGTTTCAGCGAAACCGGCAGCGTCCTGGCGCTGGTCGGCCTCGATCAGGAGGAGGGTATAGGGCTCAGACAGCTGGGCGTGCGCAGAGGCAGCCCAGCTGCCCGCCAATGCCGTGGCGCCGAGCAGAATGGCGGATCGAATGAAAGTCGCAAAAGTCATGAACAAGTCCCGGAACAGCGGCCCTGACGGCCAGGTCAGGGCGGACTTATCAGAGGCCGCACCCGGAATGCAAAAGGGGCCCTGTAACAGGGCCCCTTGCGTGTCGGCAGGCGGTGGCCGTCTAGACGGCCTCGACGATGGCGGCTTTTGAGGCGTTGTCCTTGACACTCCGGATACCGGTCTTGGCGCTCTCCTTGGTGGTGTAGCCTTCCGACTGGCAGATGATTTCGCCATTCGGAGCCTTGAGATGCCAGTAGAACTGGTCGTCCTGGCCCTTGATGATCTCGAACCTCGCGGTCATGGCAAACCTCCGATTGCTGTGTGTCTACAGGGCAAACGGACCGGGCTGACTATCGTTCCAGCTCGATGTCCCAATAGAGGTAGTCGAGCCAGCTCTCGTGCAGGAATTTGGGCGGGAAGCGGCGCCCCTGGGCCTGCAATTCATGCATGGACGGGCGCTGGGGCGGGCGGCGCAGCGGCATGCCGGCTTCGCGCGGCGTACGTCCGCCCTTCTTCAGATTGCACGGCCCGCAGGCGGCGACGATGTTTTCCCAGGACGTGCGCCCGCCAGCGCGCCGCGGGATGACGTGATCAAAGGTCAGCCGGTCGACGCCGTCGGCATTGCAGTAGGCGCAGCGAAACCCGTCGCGCAGCCAGACATTGTAGCGGGTAAAGGCTGGCGCCCTGTCCTGGGCGATATAGTCTCGCAGGGCGACGACGGAGGGCACGTGCATCTCGAAGCTCGGCGAGTGCACGACCTCATCGTAATGGGAAATCACGGCGACGCGCTCGAGGAACACGTTCTTGATGGCTTCCTGCCACGGCCAGGTGGACAGCGGCCAGTAGCTCAAGGGCTGGAAGTCGGCGTTCAGCACGAGGCAGGGCCATCCCTGCGGTGCCTTAGCGAGCACCTGCATGGCAGCCTCCCTTCCGAGCCGGGGCCGGACCAGTCGGGACCGGCCGGTTCGGGAGGAAGTGTGACTGTCGGACACGAGTCCTGAAAGCGCACCTCCCATCACACCCGGGGCGACGCACTCAACACAGTGTCACGCGTCGAATCGCGGGCATGAAAGAACGATACAGCGCTTCGCGCGTCGTGCCCAAGAAAGTTTGGTGAAGGCGCGAATTCGTCGCTAGCGCAAACGCCCTGCCAGGGCCTCACCAATGAAGCGACCACCGATCCGCAGCCCGTCCTCTCCGATCGAGTGCGGCAGGCCTTGCGAGATATGCCACTGGGCGCCGTGCCCGGCGGCGGCGAGGTTCTCCAGCGCGTCGAACATGAAGCCGAGCGGCAGAACCTGGTCCTGGTCGCCATGGATGAGCTGGATCGGCGGGCGCGAGCGCATCTCCGTCTTCAGCACGTCACCGCCCGGCAAGGCGCCGGAGAAACCGAGAATGCCGGCCACCGGCCGCTCGCGGCGCAGGCCGGCCTGCAGGGCGAGCATGGTGCCCTGCGAGAAACCGCACAGCACCAGGTCGCTCTCGGTCAGGCGGTAGCGGGCCAGCTCCTGGTCAATGAAGGCATCGACGATGGGCCCGGCCATCGCCGCGCCGGCGCGGATGCGCTCCGGGTCGAGCTGGGAGATCGGGAACCACTGGAAACCGTTCGGCGCGCCCGGCACCGGGTCCGGCGCGTCCGGGGAGACCCATTGCACGTGTGGCAGATCAGGCGCCCAGTGCTGGCCCAGCCCGATCAGGTCCTGTCCGTTGGAGCCATAGCCATGCAGGAAAATCACCAGCTTGCGCGGCGCTTGGCCGTCACGCGGGGCCAGGCGGGGGCCGTCTATGGGGCGGGACATGGGCAAAACTCCGAAGCTGGAAGCTGACTTGGCCATAGCGGGTCTGCCGCCCAGCGCCAAGCCGGGCCGTACATCCGGCGGCTTGGCAGCGGCCCCGGAAATGGCGATGTAGGGGAATGACCTTCACCACCCGCTTCGCACCCTCCCCCACCGGACATCTGCATCTCGGCCATGCCTTCTCGGCGTGGACGGCGTTCCGGGCGGCCTGCGAGGCGGACGGGCGTTTCCTGCTGCGCATCGAGGACATCGACACGGTGCGCTGCAAGCCGGAATTCGAGCCGGTGATCCTGGACGACCTGATCTGGCTGGGCCTGGACTGGGAAGAGCCGGTGCGGCGGCAGTCGGAGCATTTCGATGACTATGCCGGGGTGCTGGAGCGGCTGCGCGAGCTGGGCGTGGTGTATCGCTGCTTCAAGACGCGTCGCGAGATCCTGGAGGACATTGCCCGGGCGCCGCACGGGACCGGCGAAGGGCCCGAGGGTGCGATCTATCGCGGGCCGGCCGAACCGATGTCGGAGGACGAGGCGCAGGCGCGCATGGCGGCCGGCGAGAGCTTTGCCTGGCGACTGTCCCAGGCGCGTTGCCATGAGGTGCTGGGCGACCGTTTCGCCGCAATGGGCTTTGTCGAGGAAGGCGGTCCGGACGGACCGCGCGAGGTGCAGGCCGATCCCGCACCGCTCGGCGATGTGATCCTGGGGCGCAAGGATGTCGGCACCAGCTACCATGTCGCCGTGGTGCATGATGACGCGCTGCAGGGCATCACCCATGTCATCCGGGGTGTCGACCTTTTCGACATGACCCCGCTGCACGTCCTGCTGCAGACCCTGCTCGGCCTGCCGACGCCCGTTTACCGGCACCATCGCCTGCTCACCGATGCCAGCGGCAAGCGTTTTGCCAAGCGCGACAAGGCGGCGACGCTCAAGGCCATGCGCGAGGCCGGAATGAGTGGCGATGCGGTGCGGGCGCAGTTCGGCGGAGCCGCCGTTTAGCGCGTCTCGGGGCGGGGGACGGCACTTTCCTCATGCTCGCTGACCCGGGTCAGGGCCCCGTCGCGCCAGGCATATTCCCTCACCTCCACCCCGGTGCTCACGGACTGGCGTACCTGGAAGCGTTGTTCACGATAATGCTCGACCACGGCAATCTCATTGCCGCCCATGAGGACCACGACCTGCCAGCCATCCGGCCCCGAGACCAGCGCCGGAAAGGCACAGGCCGAGGCACTGCAGAACCAGGCCGGCGTGGCATCCCGGCCGCGCGTGCGGCAGCTCAGGCGCTGGGTATCGAGCGCGTGGTCGGGGATCGCGTCCTCATTGATCAGGCCGGTGGCCCGAGGCAGGGCGTGGATATCCGCGGCGCGGCATTGCAGCGCACCGGCGCTGATCTGGCGCGTGTGGACAAGGAACGCATCGACCGCCGACTGCGGCAGCTCACCGGCCGCGACGGTGTCGGGCGGATCGGGTGCAGAGCACGCCGCTATCAGCAGGGCTGTCAATGAGGCAATGGCAAGCGAACGGGGCGGTCCCATGATCTGCAGCACTCCGTCATGCGCGCCCCAGCGCCAGTCCAGGATAGCCCCGGCGGTGCCGGCCAACAAGCAAGACCCAGACAGCCCGCCGCATCATGCGACGGCGTGCCGCTAGGCAAGCGGCGGCAAGCGCGCTATCTGGCAGTCATGTTTTTGACCGACCTTTGGTATTTCGGGGCGCTGTCGAGCGAGTTGAAGCCCGGCGAGACGCTGCACCGCGAATTGCTCGGACAGCCGATCCTGTTCGGCCGCGACCATGACGGCAAAGCCTATGCGCTGCGCGACATCTGCCCGCACCGCGGTATCCTGCTGTCCGGCGGCGAGACCCAGTGCCATGGCGGCGAAACGCATGTCGAGTGCCCGTATCACGGCTGGCGTTTCCGCACCGACGGTTCGTGTGCTGCGATTCCCTCACTGACTGCCGACCAGGCCGAGCAGATGGACCTGTCAAAGATCCGGGTGCGGCGCTTCCCCGTGCACGAGGAACAGGGCCTGATCTGGATCTGGTACGCCGACGGCGAGCACGCCGAGCTGATGCCGGACGAATTGCCGCCCATGCCGGACGTGCCTGCAGGTCACACGCCGCGAATGATCATCACCGACGTGTTCAACTGCCATGTCGACCACGCGGTGATCGGCCTGATGGACCCGGCCCACATCGCTTATATCCACCGCCAGTGGTGGTACCGCACCAAGGCCTCGGTGCGTGACAAGGAGAAGGCCTTCGGCCCGATCGAGCGCGGTTTCTCGATGCTGCCGCATACGCCGTCGAAGAATTCCTTCGTCTACAACCTGCTCGGTGAGGACCGCACGACCGAAATCCAGGTGCGCCTGCCGGGTCTGCGCTACGAGTACATCCGCGCCGACGGCAAGCTGATCACCATTTTCACCGCGGTCACCCCCACCCGCGAGGACAAGACCGCAATCACCGTGGCGATCTACTGGGATCACCCGCTGCTCAGCTGGATTCCCAAACCTCTGCTGCGCCTGGCCGGCACCACATTCCTCGGGCAGGACCGCGATGCGGTGAATGCCCAGCAGGTCGGGCTGGCCTATGATCCCAAGCTGATGCTGATCCATGACGCCGACATCCAGGCCAAGTGGTATTTCGCCCTCAAGCGGGCCTGGGAAAAACACCAGGCCACGGGCGAGCCCTTCAAGAACCCTGTCAAACCCGCCACCCTGCGCTGGAGAAGCTGATCATGACCCTTCTGGACGGACTGCTTTACGTCGCCATGCTCGCCGTCGTCGTCGTGCTGGCGCTGGGCATTTTCAATCTCTACCGCACCGGCGACAAGGCCCGCTCGCGCTCCAACAAGCTGATGCGCCTGCGCGTGGTGCTGCAATTCGTGGCCATCCTGATCATCGTCGCGATCTTTGCCTTCCGCGAGAATTTCGGCGGCTAGTCGAAGTCCACGACCGCGGATGCGGAGGCAATCCCCTTCCCTATCCGGTCACCCGAGGGCTAGGACATCCCCATGGTTCGACTGACGAAAATCTACACCCGCACCGGCGATGCCGGGTCCACACGCCTTGGCGACATGTCGCAAACAGTCAAGCACGACCCCCGGGTCGAGGCCTATGGCGATGTCGACGAAACCAATTCCTCCCTGGGCGTGGCGCGGGCCGCGCTGGCGCCGGGCGACGAAATCGATGTCGAACTGAAGCGGGTCCAGAATGACCTGTTCGATCTGGGCGCCGATCTCTGCGTGCCGGAAAGCGACGAACCGCCCGAATTCGAACCCCTGCGCGTGACGGATGCGCAAGTGCAGCGGCTGGAGGGCGTGATCGACCGCTTCAACGAACGGCTCGAACCGCTCAACTCCTTCATCCTGCCCGGCGGCAGTGAAGCGGCCGCCCGCCTGCACATGAGCCGCACAATCTGCCGTCGCGCCGAACGCAAGGTCTCCGCCCTGATGGCGTCCGGGGTGCCACTCAACGGGGCGGTTCTGCGCTATCTCAACCGGCTGTCGGACCTGCTCTTCGTGATGGCCCGGCTGGCCAATGACGAGGGCCGCGCCGATGTGCTGTGGGTGCCCGGCGGCGACCGCGGCGAGTAGATTGTTTCCCGGACGGAAACATCAACTTGACGCGAGCGGCCTCGACACCGCGCCCGGAACGACTAAGTGCTGTGGCTGAAGACAATTTGTCGCAGCCCCGTTTCACGTTCCAGGAGACTTGCCCCCATGACCCGTACCTTGCTGGCCGCCGCCGTTTTCGCCCTGACTGCCACGACCGCCGCCCAGGCCGATCCGGTGGCCTATGAATTCGACAAGACACACACCCTGATCCGGGCCTCCTGGAACCACCAGGACTATTCCACCCAGGAGCTCCACTTCACCGATTATGACGGCTCGCTGGCGCTCGATCTCGATACCCCGTCGGACTCGACGGTGGATATCACCTTCAACCTGATCGACGGCATCTGGCCGGGCGCGCATCACCAGCGCTTCATCAACCACCTGAACTCCGCCGACTTCTTCGAAACTGAGGTCAATCCGACCGCTCGCTTTGTCGGCACCGGGTTCGAGACCGAGGACGGCCAGATCGGCACCATGACGGGCGATCTGACGATGAATGGCCAGACCCATCCGGTGACGCTGAGCGTGGTCCTCAACAGGTCTGACGAGACCCAGGACGGTCGCAGCAAGCTGGGCTTCACGGCGACCGGCACATTGATGCGCTCGGAGTGGGACATGGGCTTTGCCACCCCCTTCGTGTCGGACGAGATCGACATCTTCATTTCCACCGAACTGGTCGAGATTGTCGAAGACAATGGTGAGGAAGAAGCCGGGCAATAATCCTGCCGGTCAGGCGCGTCCCTCGGGACGCGCCACCGGACTGGCCCAGCGGCCCAGGAAGAGAACGCCCAGCACGGCGAGCACGGCCGGCATCAGCCAGCGCACTTCGTCGAGCGGGATCTCGTCGATGAACGTCACACCGTCCCGCCAGTAGATGGTCTCGGTGTAGAACATCACCCAACACGCGGCGAACAGGAGCGCGACGAGCACGGCGACCAGCAGGCGTCCGACCAGCCGCCAGGTGCCGATACTGCGAGGGATCAGGCTCAACATCCGGCGCCCGGAAGCGATGGCCAGGCCCAGCCGTGCGGCCAGGACAATCGCCGCGCTGCCCACCAACCCAGCGGCGACGGTGAGATTGCGAACCAGCCCGGCTTCGCCCCGGCAAATCTCGGACGCTTCCAGGCCGTGGGCCCAGCCCCGCCAGGCGCAGGTCAATTCCAGTCCGAGCTGGGCTCCCGTCGTGGTATTGGTCAGGAAGTAGAAGCCGTCTCCGGTCCGGGGTCGCACATAGATCTGGGCATGCCAGGTGGAATTATTGCCACCATGGCCGAACAGGGGGCCGAAATCCGTCGCCTCCCGGGTGTAGCTCATGGCGTGGCGGTCACTGACCGAAGACGGCGCCAGCGCCTGGGCCAGCCGGCCCGGCTCCACGACGCCGCCGCCGTCTGCGTGGGCGGCAATGAAGCGCTCGATATCGTCACCACTGGCCCAGCTGCCGGTCGCCGCCAGCGCCAGGAAGCGCAGGGTCTCGATCGGCCGTCCACCGAATGCAAAGGCGGTTGATGGCTGCGGCAGGTTAGCGCGATCCGCGCCGGACGCCGTCATGCCAAGCGGCAGGAGGACCTGGTCGGTCAGCCAGTCGGCATAGGAACGGCCGGTGACATCCTCGATCATCAGCTGCAACAATGTGTAGCCACCGCCGGAATAGAGACGGCTGATGCCCGCTCCGGCCACCGGGGTGACCGGGTAATCGGTGCGGGCCTGTTCGACGGCGTCGGCCGGCGGCGTCTCATAGCCCTCATAGCCGCCATAGCCATGAATGTTCAGCCCACCGGCATGCTCGAGCAGACGGCGCACCGTGATCGCGTTGGTGTCATAGGGCGTATCGGGAAACTGCCAGCGCGTCAGATAGGTTGAAACCGGGGCGTCCAGATCGATGCGGCCCTCCCCGGCCAGCGCCAGGACAGCCCACGAGGCCAGCGGCTTGGACACCGAGCCCAGGTTGAACGCGGTCGCTCCGGTCACCGGCTCACCCTGCGCCGAGCGGATACCGCGGCGCGCCGACCATACCCAGCGACCCTCGTGCATGACACCGGCCACCGCTCCGGCAATTCCGTAGTCACGCATGGAACGATCCATCTCGGCATCCAGGGAGGCTGCCATCTCCGCCGCGTCGGCGCCGGCCGGGATGCTGTGAAAGCGGCGCGCATCGCCGAGCACCACGGCCCACCACACCAGGCCGGCCGCAATCGCCACTCCCAGCCCCGTCAAAAATCGCTTGTTCAACACCGTCAGATCCTCGCATAGGCCAATACATAGCATTGCTATATAGCTTGTTATGCCTATACACAAGCTATAGGACTAGGGGCACGTCGCTGGTCGCCGGATACTGGGAGAATGGAGCCAATGGAGGATGACCCGGCCGAAACCGTGCTGGAACGCTGGATCAGCCAGGCCCGCAAGGGATATTTCGAGCTGCTTCTGCTGGCCCGCATCAATGCCGGTCGAGCGTACGGGTATGAAATCGTGGCCGCGCTCAAGCAGGCGCCCGGCTTCGGCCAGCTGGCGGAAGGCACGGTCTATCCAGTCCTGGCCCGCATGAAGAAGGACGGCCTGGTGACCGCCGAATGGGTGGCCGAGGAGACCGGGCCACCGCGCAAATACTACACCATCACCCAATCCGGCCGGCAGGTCCTGACGCGCATGCGCGACACCTGGCGGCGCATGACGGAGGTTCTGGAGTCCCAATGACCGTGCAGACCCGCCCCCAGCTCCATCTCGACAGCCGCGCCGCCCGTCGCCTGTGGGCCCGCTTCCTGAACCATCTCGACCACAACCACGCGGACCTGGACGCGACACAACGCGACGAGCTGCGCGACGACGCCACCGCCCATATCGCTGATGCCATGGCCCGCGATGCCGAGGGCAGCGAAGCGGAGCGGCTGCAAAGGGCCATCGACCAGTTCGGCGTGCCGCCCGCCCCCGCGCCCGCATGGCAGGCCCAGGCCGGCACCCTGCTGCACTACGGCTCCCTGCCCGTGCTCGGCCTCGGCGGCCTGCTGGTGGCCCTCCTGGTCATCGCCGCGCTGTGGGACCTGGTGCCGCCACACCATGCCGGCCTCTGGGTCTATCCCGACGGAGCGTTCAGCCTGTCCTTCGAAGCCCAGGACGGCGCGGTCGATGTGTTGGGGCCATGGTTCACACCGCTCGCCCTGATCGCGGCCGCAGGACTGGCCGGTGCACTGGAAAGCCTGCGGCGCCTGGCCGTCTCTGCCGACGGCCCGGCCCGGCGCTGGATGAACCGGACGCCGCCCCCGGCTGCGAATTGACGCACGCGTCAGTCAGTCCGTCACATTGACTTACCCGGCTGGCGATTGCAGTTTCGCGGCCTATTCTTTTAGGTGCGCAGACTATCCAGCGCGCGGCCAACCGGAGCCCCAGCATGAAGATTCTCGTCCCCGTCAAACGGGTCGTCGATTACAACGTGAAGGTCCGCGTGAAGCCCGACCAGTCGGGTGTCGACCTCGCCAACGTCAAGATGTCCATGAACCCGTTCTGCGAGATCGCGGTCGAAGAAGCGATCCGTCTCAAGGAGAAGGGCATCGCCGAAGAGATCGTCGTGGTCTCGATCGGACCGTCACAGGCCCAGGAGACGATCCGCACGGCCCTCGCCATGGGTGCCGATCGCGGCATCCTGGTCGAGACCGACGAGCGCGTCGAAACGCTCGGCGTGGCCAAGCTCCTGAAGTCGATCGTCGACGAGGAGAAGCCGGACCTGGTCATTCTCGGCAAGCAGGCGATCGACAATGACGCCAACCAGACCGGCCAGATGCTCGCTGCCCTCCTCGACTGGCCGCAGGGCACCTTCGCCTCCAAGGTCGAGATGGCTGACGGCAAGGTCAATGTGACGCGCGAGATCGATGGCGGCCTGCAGACCGTCGCCCTCGAACTCCCGGCCATCATCACCACCGATTTGCGCCTCAACGAGCCGCGCTACGCCTCCCTGCCCAACATCATGAAGGCCAAGCGCAAGCCGATCGACACCAAGGCTCCGGCCGATTTCGGGATCGACCTGACGCCGCGCCTCGAGGTCGTGAAGGTCACCGAACCGCCCAAGCGCGCCGGTGGCGTCAAGGTCGAGAGCGTCGCCGAACTGGTCGACAAGCTGAAGAACGAAGCGGGAGTGCTCTGAGATGACGGTTCTCGTAATTGCCGAACACGACAATGCCGAGCTGAACGACGCCACCCGCGCCGTGGTCACTGCGGCCAAGGCCCTCGGCGGTGACATCCACGTCCTCGTCGCCGGCTCCGGTGCCCAGGCCGTGGCCGATGCCGCGGCCAAGATCGATGGCGTGGCCAAGGTGCTGCATGCGGAAGCCGACGTCTTCGCCAAACCGACGGCGGAAGCCATGGACGCGCTGATCACGCCGATGATGGATGATTACGATGCCGTGCTCGCTGCCGCGACCACGACCGGCAAGAACTTCATGCCGCGGATCGCTGCCAAGCTCGACGTCATGCAGATCTCCGAGATCAGCGCCGTGGAAAGCCCGGACACTTTCGTGCGCCCGGTCTATGCCGGCAACGCCATGATGACGGTCAAGTCGAACGACGCCAAGAAAGTCATCACCGTGCGCCCGACAACGTTCGAGAAGGCGGGCGATGGCGGTTCTGCCTCGCAGGAAGACATCGGCGCCTCGTCCGGCCCGTTCAAGTCGGCCTTCGTGTCCGAGGAATTGTCCAAGTCGGACCGCCCCGAACTGACTGCCGCGAAGATCGTCATCTCCGGCGGCCGCGGCATGCAGTCGGGCGAAAACTTCCACCTGCTCGACAAAATCGCCGACAAGCTCGGTGCCGCCGTCGGGGCTTCGCGCGCCGCCGTCGATGCCGGCTATGTGCCGAACGACTACCAGGTCGGCCAGACCGGCAAGGTGGTTGCCCCGGAACTCTACATCGCGGTGGGCATTTCCGGTGCCATCCAGCACCTCGCCGGGATGAAGGACTCCAAGGTCATCGTGGCCATCAACAAGGACGAGGAAGCGCCGATCTTCCAGGTCGCCGATTACGGCCTCGTCGCCGACCTGTTCAACGCCCTGCCGGAGCTCGACGCAGCCCTCGGCTAGTCGGGCCCAGCCCTATCGAAAACGGAAACGCCCGGTCGTGATTGCGACCGGGCGTTTCTTGTTTCCATACAGCCGACGGCGATGCTCGGGCCGAGGCCCTGACCAGCTAGCGGGCGCGCGATAATGGCATCTCGATCGTGCAGACGAGGCCGGCCGGGTCGAAGTCGAGCTTGACCGCGCCGCCGAGCTCGCGCGCCAGCCCACGCTCGATCAGGCGGGTCCCGAATCCCTGCCGCGATGGCGGGCTGACCTTCGGCCCACCGCTTTCCTGCCAACGGATGCGCAGCGTGCCCGCCGCCGCGTCAATGTTCCAGCTCAACTCGACCTGCCCGTCGGCATCGACCGCCAGAGCCCCGTATTTCGAGGCATTGCTGGCCAGTTCGTGGAAGGCCATGCTCAGCGACAGGGCGATGTTCGGCGACAGCTTGATGTCCGGCCCGGATGCCGTGAAGCGGTTTTGCTCCTTCGCGCTGGCCGCGAATGGCTGCATCACCTGATGCGCCAGATCGCCGAGCCCGACATGTTCCCAGCTTTCCTGGGTCAACAGGTCGTGCGTGCCTGACAGGGCACGCAACCGGGCATCGAAAGTCGACCGGGCCAGCACCGGATCGGAGCCATTGTCCCGAAAGGTCTGGGACGAGATCGCCTGGACCACGGCGAGCGTATTCTTGACCCGGTGATTGAGCTCATCGATCAGCATCTTGCGCTGCGAGACAATGTGCGATCGCTCGATCACCAGTGAGGCCGTGCGGGTGATCAGATCGACCATCTGCCGGTCCGCCGGGCTCGGCTCGCCGGGCTGCGGATAATACAGGGCAAACGTGCCGAGGACCTGCCCCTTGCGGGCCAGTATGGGGATCGACCAGCACGCACGCAGCCCGTGCGCCAGGGCCAGGTCCCGGAAGTCCTCCCACAGCGGATCGCTCGCGATATCGCTCACCATGACGGGTGCCTTGGTAAACGCGGCAGTGCCACAGGATCCGACATTGGGGCCGATGGCGACGCCGTCGATGGCCTCCGTGTAGGCCGTCGGCAGGCTCGGTCCGGCACCATGGCGCAAATGCTGTCCGTCCGTGTCCAGCAACAGGATGGACCCGATCATGCCGGAACTCGACTGCGCTTCGGCGGTTTCCACCAGCATGGCCAGAACTTCGCCCAGGGGGGCATCGGCCACGGTCAGTTCGAGCGCCCGGCGCTGGGCTGCGTGAATGGTTTCCATGCGCACGCGGTCCGTGACGTCGATGCCTTCAACGAAGATCCCCGTCACAGTCCCGTCGGATTCGGTTATCGGCTGATAGACGAAGTCGACATACCGGTCTTCCAGCGGACTGTCGGGGTGCTGCTGCATGACGACTTTGGCCGCGTTGCCGACATAGGGCTGCCCCGAGGCATAGACCTCGTCGAGCAGCTCGTAAAAACCCTGGCCGGCCAGGTCCGGCATGGCCTCTCGCACCGACTTGCCGAGCAGATCACGATGACCGGTGAACCGGTCATAGGCCTCGTTGGTGAGAGTGAAGACATGATCGGGGCCGCTCAGTAGCGCCATCACGCCGGGGGCCTGCTGGAACATCTGCTCGAGCCGTCGGCGCTCGTCACGGGCCCGGCGGCGGGCTGCCACACGCTTGGTGGTTTCCGCCGCGACCACGAGAACCCCTGCCGGCACTCCGTCATCATCGAGGATCGGCGAATAATCCAGATTCATCGAGATCTCGACAGTCTGCCCATTTCGCTTCTGGGTGAATTCGTGGTCCTTGAAGCTGAGCGTCTCGCCGGCCAGGCAAGTCCGCATGACCCGGTCCGTGAAATCTGCAAGGTCGGGCCGGGCATCCCGGATCGGGGAACCGAGCAAGTCGGGATGGCGGTCTCCGGCAATGCTCACATAGGCGCTGTTGTAGATGATGATGCCGGCTTCACCCCACAGGATCAGCATGGGTATGGCAGAACGCAGGACCATGCCGGTCGCGGTGCGCAGGGTCGGCGGCCAGTCAGAGAGCGGGCCGATCGGGGTGGCGGCCCAGTCGAAGGCAGCGATCCGGTCTGCCAGTTCGCCTCCGCCGGCCAGAAATCCGTATCGCTCCTTGGCCGCCTGGACCGGGATACAGCTACTCTCCACGACAAACTCCGTGTGCCAGCCCCATTCCGTCCCCGGTCCCCAATTCAACACTTGCGGAGGGAAGTCAATGCCGGTCGACAAAGGCTCCGACGGGTGCCGCCGCGCCAGCGATCGGGACGTAATCTTTGCGGAATGGCCTACCGCTGCTTGCGGAGCTCGCGAAATTCGGCGATGGCGTCAATGGCCCGGCGAACGCGCGCTGGCGATGTCGCGGCGGGGCGACGGGACGCCGCGTAGGCCTCCTCTATGTCCTGCAGGAGATAGTGCGGCGCCTCGCGGAGCAAGGCTTCGGAGCGTATTGCCTGATAGGTTTCGTCGCGACCGCCGGGGCGCCCGGCATCGAGGTCGGCCAGGTTGTCGTCCAGTTCCGCCTCGATATCGCCGAGCACACGGCGCAACTGGCTGTCGCGGCTCTGCTTTCCCCAGGTCAGGGCGAGCAGGATGGCGCAGATGGCAATCAGGGCAAGCAGGGCCATGACGTCTCCATAATCCGCTTTTCAAGCCGCGGCCAGTACCCGGCTACCGCGCGGGGAGGATGGCTCCGCGCGTTTAGCGCGGAGAGCGGGCGATGGCGGCCTCGACCAGCGCAATGGCCTCCTCGCTGTCCCATTCGGCGGGAGCGGGAACCCGACCCATCTCGCGGCCCAACCGGTCATAGAGGATCGACATCGGCAGTCCGATGGCACGCACCTGGGAGGGGCTGGAGAAGCTGGAGTCGTGGATCAGGGGCAGGTTTTCCAGCTCCATGCGTTCGAGAAATGCGCGGGCATCTTCGATCGACCGGTCAAGCGTCACCGTCACGACCTGGAAATCCTCCCCACCGAGCTCGGCCTGAAGGGCGCTGAGGGCCGGCATCTCTTCGACACACGGACCACACCAGGTGGCCCAGTAATTCACCAGGATCACCTGGCCGCGATAATCGGTCAGGCGAACCTCGTCGCCATTGCCGTCATAATAGGCCAGATTGGGCTGTGGCGGGGCGTCGGACACGGTCGTGAAAGCCCGCATCTCGCCGCGCGCGAAGGTGTCCAGAGAGCCTGTATTGCCCTTGTCCATGCCTGCGAAAAACACGTATAGGAAGAAGCCGATACCGACCGCGACCATCGCCCCGATCGCCCATCCAAGCGCCGATTTATTCATCGTTTTCTCCAAACCCGCAGGCTGCCATGGCTGACGAGACCCGCACTTCCAGTTCGAGCGCCATGTGGGGCGGCCGGTTCTCGGCCGGTCCCTCGGCCGTCATGCAGGCGATCAATGCCTCTGTCGATATTGACCAGCGCCTGGCCGAACAGGATATCGACGGCTCCCTCGCCCATGCCCGGATGTTGGGCGAAACCGGGGTGATTTCAAGCGCGGATGCTGCCGCCATCTGCCAGGGACTTGAAAAAGTGCGCGCGGAAATCCGGTCCGGCGACTTCATCTGGTCGGCCGAGCTTGAAGACGTGCACATGAATGTCGAGGCCCGGCTCAAGACCCTGATCGGCGAGCCGGCCGGCCGGCTGCATACGGGGCGCTCGCGCAATGACCAGGTGGCGACCGATTTCCGCCTCTGGCTGCGCACCGCCTGCGACCACATGGACACCCTGCTCACGGCCTATCAGGCGGCCCTAGTCCAGCAAGCCAGCCGCCATGTCGATCAGGTGATGCCGGGATTTACCCACCTGCAGACCGCCCAGCCGATCTCGCTGGCGCATCACCTGATGAGCTATGTCGAGGCAGCGGAACGCGACCGGGGCCGCTTCGCCGATGCCCGCCGGCGCCTCAATGAGAGCCCGCTCGGCAGCGCGGCCCTGGCCGGCACCGCCTTCCCCATCGACCGCGAGATGACCGCCAAGGCGCTTGGCTTCGACCGACCGATGGCCAATTCACTGGACGCCGTCGCGGCGCGGGATTTTGCCCTCGAAGTGCTTTCGGCCGCTGCCATCTGCGCCGTCAACCTGTCGCGCCTGGCCGAGGAAATCGTGCTCTGGAGCAGTCGGCGCTTCGGATTCGCCAGCCTGTCGGACGCCTGGTCGACAGGTTCATCGATCATGCCGCAGAAGCGCAATCCGGACGCCGCCGAACTGGTACGCGCCAAGCCCGGTCGCATCATCGGTTCCCTGATCGGCCTGCTGACCGTCGTCAAGGGCCTGCCGCTGGCCTATTCCAAGGACCTTCAGGAAGACAAGGCGCCCGTTTTCCAGGCGCTCGACGACCTGGAGCTGGCCCTGCTGGCGATGACCGGCATGGCTGGCGATCTCAGCTTCCACCCGGAAGCGCTCGAAGCGGCAGCCGGCGAAGCCTATTCCGATGCCACCGATCTCGCCGACTGGCTGGTCCGTGTGCTCGGCAAGCCGTTCCGGGACGCCCATCATGTGGCCGGTGCGCTGGTCAAGGCGGCCGAAGCCGAGCGCGTCCCGCTGGCCCGGCTCCCCCTCGCTGCCATGCAGGCGGTCGAGCCGGCTATCGACGAGCGCGTGTTTTCGGTGTTGAGTGCGCGCGCATCCATGAACAGCCGAACCAGTTTCGGCGGCACGGCGCCGGTGCGCGTGCAGGAACAGGTAGATGCCTGGAAGGCCAGGCTGACCGAACGCAAGGAGACCACGGGTTGAGTGACACCAAGAAGACTCTGGCGACACGCGCCCTGCTGCTGGTGCTGACCGGCCTCGCCGTTTCGGCATGCGGGTTGCGAGGCGACCTTGAGCGCCCTGAACCACTGTGGGGCGAGCCCCGGGTGGACGTCGAGGAGCGCCCTGATGAGAACGGCGATGACAACGAGGACGGGCGCCCGGTCTTCACTCCGGGCTGACCGGATCCGGACAGCGCCGCCTTCCTGACTGATTGTCCAATTCGTAATGCTGTCGGGGCTCGTCGAGCCCTGATCGCGTGCTAGGATTTATCCCATGCGTCGCCTGACCGTCCCTGCTGCCTGGCTCGCCCTCGTCTGGGAACGCGCTGTGCCGGTTCTCTGGCCGGGACTGGCCGCCCTGTCCGCGCATGCGTTGCTGGCCCTCCTGGGCGTCTGGGAACGGTTTGGCGACCCGTGGCGGACGATCTTCGTCATCGCCATCGCCATCGCTGCCGCCTGGATGACCTGGCGCAATGCCCGGCGCATCGCCTGGCCGACCCGCGAGGAAGCGACGCGCCGTGTCGAAATCGACTCCGGTATAGGCGCCCGTCCCCACGAAGCCCTTGAAGACCAGCCCTCGGCCAGCGATGCGGGGAGCCTGCGCCTGTGGCAGGAGCACCGCCGGCGCATGGCGGAACGTCTCGAACGGGCCCGCACGCGGCGGCCGCATGCCGCCTGGGCGCGGCATGATGCCTGGGCCATACGCGGCGGAGTGGCAGTGCTGCTGGTGACCGCGTTCCTGCTGGCCGGTCCGGCCGCACGCAACCGGCTGGCCGAGGCCTTCAGCCCGGCCCCGATCCTGGCTGGCGGCGCACCGCTCAGCATCGATGCCTGGATCGACCCGCCTGCCTATACCGGACGCGCACCGGTCTTCCTGGCAGAAACTGACGACGAGGCCCGCTTGCCGGAAGGCTCGTTGTTCGTGGTTCGCGTTGCCGGCACCCGCCGCGCGCCCAGCCTGACGTTGCGCGATGGCGGCGAGACCGAGCGGGCCGAGGCCACGGAGATCGGCGACAGCGTCTGGGAATTGCGCCAGGAGATCCGCCACGACGGCACGCTGCACCTGGCCTCCGCCGGTGGTCGCCGCAACTGGCAGCTGAATGTCATTCCCGACATGCCGCCGCGGGTGCGCCTGCTAGGCGTTCCGGACGGCACGTCGAGCGGCAATCTGCACATTCGCTTCACCGCCGAGGACGATTACGGCGCTACGGGCTACGCGCTTCAGCTGCGACCGGAAGACCAACCTGACGCGGACTGGGACGAGTTGCCGATCGAAGCCGCCCTCCCCGTTTCGGCCGACCAGGACCCGGACCAGATCGGCGGGCTGAGCACGCTGATCGAGACCGCCCAGCACCAACTGGCCGGATCGCGCGTCGTCATCCGCCTGGTCGCTCACGACGCCGCCGGCAATACCGGCCTGTCACCCGAGCTCGCCATTACCCTGCCCGAGCGCGTTTTCCTCGATGCCCTGGCCCGTGCCGTGGCCGAGCAGCGCCGTGCCGTCATGTCGTCCTGGGACGAGGACTATGCTCCGCTGCCGGAGCGGCCCGTGCTTCATGCGGAGGACATCCCGCCGGGCGAGCCCTATTTCACCGCCGACCCGGCGCGCCGCATCGAGCGGGCACCGGAAGGGCTGCAACAGGTCGCACGAGCCCTCGTGGCGGTGACCGACGCCCCGGAATACTTCTTTGACGATGCCGCCGTCTATCTGGGCCTGCGCGAAGCCCTGCACCGGCTGCAACGGGCGCGCGAACGCACTGCACTCGGTGGCCTCGATGCCGACTTGTGGGACATCGCCCTGCGCGCCGAACTCGGTTCACTGGCTGATGCCGAAGCCGCCTTGCGGGCAGCCGAACGTGCCCTGATGGAAGCCCTCGCCCGCGGCGCCGACGAAACCGAGCTGGCAGCCCTGTTCGAGGCGTTCCAGGAAGCCATGGACAATTACATGGCCGCGATGGCACGCGAAGCGGCGGAGGAAGGCCGGTTTGCCGAGGGCGGCGGCGGCGGTGCCGACCTCAATTCGGAAGGCCTGCAGGAAATGCTTGAAGCCCTGCGCGAGGAAGCCGAGCTGGGCAATACCGCCAACGCCCGCATGGCCCTGCAGGCGCTCAGCGAGATGCTGCGCAACATGCAGATCCAGCTGACCCAGGGCGGCGGCGAGGGCGGAGAAAGCGACCCGGTGTCCGAAGCCATGGCGGAAGCGCTGGAGGAGCTGGGCGAGATCATCGGCGAACAGCGCAATCTGCAGGACCAGACCTTCGGCCTTGACCAGCAGCAACAGGGCGGGGAGCAGCCCCAATCGGGCGAAGGCCAGTCACAGCCCGGCTCGGGCAACCAGCCCCAGGGGCTCGCGGAAAACCAGTCGGGTGCCGGACAGAGCACGCAATCGCTGGCTGACGGCCAGGGTCAGCTCGCCGAACGCTTCGGCGAGGCCCAGAACCAGCTGCCAGACGGTAGCGGCGATACGCTGGGCGAAGCCGGCCAGGCCATGCGCGAGGCCGAGGAGGCCCTGCGCCAGGGCCAGACAGGCGACGCCCTGGACGCCCAGGAACGCGCCCTCGCCCAGTTGCGCGACGGTGCCGAACAGCTGGCCCAGCAATTGATGGAGCGCTCGGAGAATGCCCAGAATCAGGGCGAGGGCCAGCGCGACCCGCTCGGTCGCCCCTCGGAAGGCTCGTTCGCGGAAGGCGCCGGGGTGGAAGTCCCCGAAGAGATGAGCCGGGAGCGCGCGCGCGAGATCCTCGAGGAATTGCGCCGCCGCGCCGCTGAAGCCGGCCGGCCGCAGGAAGAGCTCGATTACATCGAACGCCTGCTCGACCGGTTCTGACAGGCGGGTCTAGTGGTGGGGGTCGGCAGCCGCCGCTTCGCCATGCTCGGCTACCGTCACGGACTCGTCTTCCGTTCCGGCGCTGCCGCTCTGGTCGGACGCTTCAGTGCCACCGCCATGCAACGACGCCGGTTGGGCGGCCGCTCTCGGAGCTGCGGCCACCAGCACGACCTCGACCTCGACCGCTTCCGGCGGCGGGTCGGACACCACGGTGCGAAACTCCTGGCGTTTGCCGGACCCGACCTGGCCGGCTGGCAGGTTCACGGTCCATTCCAGGACGCTGTCACCGGCCTCGTCACGCAGGATGGCCCGCAGGCCAGGTGTCTGGCGGGACCGCCGGTCGAAATTGCGCAGGCTGCCCTCGACAATCAGGAGCGGCACGCCGTGATCAATATCGCGCGAGATATCCAGCTGGCCGACGCTGAAACCGTACGGATTGACCTCGGCCCCGACGGCGGCATAGGCCGAGCTGGCGCGCGGCCAGGCGCTGACGATGTCGACGCGGAACATCCAGGAGGCCAGGGCCAGCAGGGTGCAGGCCGCAATCAGCCCGCCCCAGGCACTGCCGGCCACCGCGGCGGACATGGTGCGACGCTTGCGCGCCTGGCGCTCGCGAAACACGGTGTGCGGCTTCTTCTCGACCTCTTCCACCACGGTTTCCGGTGGCGCCGGCTGCAGCGCCGGCAGGTCGGACGGGTCTTCCACTTCGGCCGCCCAGACATGGCCGCACGAGGCACAACGCACGCGACGGCCATTCATGCCAATCGCCTGCGGATCGGCACGGTACTTCGTGGTACAGGACGGACAGCTGAGTACTATGCTCATTGTGAGTCGGTTTCATCCTGATCGGCTCGCCCGAGTCTCTGGAGGCATTCCATCAACCCGAGTTTCACACATACCCCGCGCAGCCAGCCGGAACCCGTGATCCGCTTTGCCGAAGTTGGCATGCGCTATGGCCAGGGTCCGGAAATACTCCGCGACTTGTCTTTTGATTTACCACGCGGTTCTTTCCAATTCCTCACCGGACCGTCCGGCGCGGGCAAGACAACACTGCTGAAACTCATCTATCTCGCCGCCAAGCCCTCGCGCGGTCGCATAGAGTATTTCGGACGCGATGCCGCGGCGCTGCCGCGCGGTGAACTCCCGGCCTTGCGCAGGCGCGTCGGCGTGGTCTTCCAGGAATTCCGTTTGCTCAATCATCTCAGTGTCTTCGACAATGTCGCCCTGCCCTTGCGAGTGTCCGGCAGAAAGCGCAGCGAATACGCCGAAGATGTCGCCGAACTCCTGTCCTGGGTCGGGCTGGGCGACAAGATGAATGATCGTCCCGCGACCTTGTCGGGTGGCGAGCAGCAGCGCGTCGCGATTGCCCGCGCCGTGGTCGGCCAGCCCGAGATCCTGATCGCTGACGAACCCACCGGCAATGTCGACCCGGAAATGGGCATGCGCCTGCTGCGGCTGTTCGCCGAACTCAACAAGCTGGGCACCACCATTGTCATTGCCACGCACGACCTGCAGCTTGTGCGCATGCTTGATGCCCCGGTGATGAGCCTGTCGAACGGACGCCTGCACATCCGTCCGTCCAGACAACAGCGCGAGCGCGAGGCCGCAGCCGCTGAAGCCGCCGCGCGAGCCGCCGAGGACGCCGGACGCGACGAGGCCGGACATGACTGAAACCGTCACCGCGCCACGCGGGCCCAGCGGCCCCCTTCTTCCCCCGGATGCCGGTCGTGACCGTCCGCTCTTCATCGTCGCCGCCATCCTGGTCTTCCTGGCATGCATCGCCGCACTCGGCGCCCGCGGTGCTTTCGTCCAGGCCCAGCGCTGGACCAGCGACCTGGAGACCAGCCTGACCATCCAAGTGAGACCGGTCGAAGGTCGCGACATCGCCGCTGACGCCGCCGAGGCGACCCGGCTGGCAGGCGAACAGCCCGGTGTGGCCGCGGCCGAGGCGCGGTCTCGCGAAGACGCGCTCGACCTGCTGACGCCATGGCTCGGCGAAGGCAATCTGCCCGAGGACTTACCCTTGCCCCTTATGGTCGAGGTCGAACTGGACAATTCCGCGGACTTTGATGCCGCGACGCTGCAGGCGGCGCTTGATGAGGCCGGTCTAACCGCCCGCATCGACGATCATTCGCGGTGGGCAGGTGCCGTGCGCCGCGCCGCCGGCACGGCCCAGACGCTCGGCCTGGCCCTGCTCGCCCTGCTCGCCGGGGCGGCCGCCGCGGTCGTCGCCTTCGCCGCCCGCGCCAGCCTTGCGGCCCGCGTCGACGTCATCGATGCGCTGCATTTGTGCGGCGCCGAGGACCGCTACATCGCGGGCCTGTTCGAGCGTCGGTTCTTCATGCTCGGGGTCAAGTCCGGACTTGCCGGAGCGATCATGGCCGGCCTCGTATCGCTATTGGTCAGTCTCGGTCAGTCGCCCGTCGACATGGCATTCTTCCTGCCGCAATGGCGCATGGCCCCGTTTGAGCTTCTACTGCTGGCGCTGGCCCCGTTGCTGGCCGGTCTCACAGCCGCGGTCTCCGCCCGGCTCGCGGTCGTGGCCGACCTCAGGGGCCGCTGGTGATGCGACACATTTCCGCCGATATCAGGATCGATTTTCCATGCTAGCTTGTTCCGGTGCCGATGCGCTGGCACTACCGCCCCTTGTGATGACCCGGAGGATGGCATGAGCCGCGGCTTGAACTGGTTGGGCTTTCTTGCCCTCGGCGCACTGGTCCTCGTGGCCGGTGGGTTTCTGGTCTATGCCGGGCAGGTGACCGGCTACAGGACGCCCTCTACCGCGCAGGAGGCCGACGCCATCGTGGTCCTGACGGGCGACACGGGGCGACTGGCAACGGGCGGGCGCCTGCTGCGCGAAGGGCGCGCCGGCACCCTGCTGGTTTCCGGCGTGCACCCCTCGGTCACACGCAATGACATCCGCACCCATGCCGGCCTGTCGGAGAGCGAATTCTCCTGTTGCGTCCGGTTGGGCCGCGAAGCCGCCGATACGGTCGGCAATGCCCGGGAAGCCGGTGCACTGGTGTCGGAGAACGCCTATGAAAGCCTCATCATCGTCACATCCGACTACCACCTGCCGCGCAGCTTGCTGGAGATGAAACGCACCATGCCGGAGGTCACGCTCATCCCCTATCCGGTGCGCACCCAGCCACCCTGGCGCGACGCCGGCGTAGCCCGGTTGTGGCTGCAGGAATATGCCAAGTACGCCACCGTCTGGCTTGGCGGATCAGGCACCAGCAAGACGAGTGGCGCCTGATGCGGGTGCTGCAATCGTTTGTTCTGTACGTCTGGATGTTCGGACTGATGGTGGTCATGGGCGGGCTAGGCCTGCCCCTGTTGCTCGCCCCGCGCCGCTGGATGATCGGCTTCATGCGGATCTACCTGAAACTGCTCTGGCTTGGCATGCGGGTCATTTACGGTGTCACCTTCGAGGTGCGCGGCCGGGAAAACCTGCCGACCGGCGGGGCATTGATCGCCTCCAAGCACATGAGCATGTGGGAGACCCTGGCGTTCTGGGACATTCTTCCGGACCCGGCCATCATCCTCAAGAAATCCCTGGTCTATTTTCCGATTTTCGGCTGGTATGCGGTGCGCCTCGGCAATATCAGCATTGACCGTGCCGGCGGCTCGAAGGCGCTCAAGCAGATGCTGCGCGATGCCCGCAAGCGGGCCGGCGAAGGCCGCCAGGTCCTGATTTTCCCGGAGGGGACCCGCGTCGCACCCCGCGAGCACCCCGAATTCAAGCCGGGCATTGCGGGTCTGTACGGCGCAATGAATGTGCCCTGTGTACCGGTAGCGCTCAATTCCGGCGTCTTCCTGAAGTCCTATTGCGGGCTGAAGCGTCCGGGCCGGGTGATCGTCGAGTTCCTCGAACCGATCCCGCCGGGGCTGGACAAGCGGGCATTCCTCGACACTCTGCACACGCGTATCAATGAGGCGTCCGACGCCTTGCTGCCGCCGGGTCACTGACCCGGGAAGGAAGTTCTTGTGAGTACTCAGTCGCGTTTTATCTGGCCGATCGGCGCCATTGTTTTCGTCCTGGCGCTGTACTCGGCCTACTGGGTCTATGTCAGTGGCCGTATCGAGGCGTCAGCCAATGACTGGATCAGCAGCCAGCGCAGTGCCGGCTACGAGATCGACCATGGTCGCCTGCGCGT
Organism: Maricaulis sp. CAU 1757; assembly: GCF_054482675.1. Classification (NCBI taxonomy): domain Bacteria; kingdom Pseudomonadati; phylum Pseudomonadota; class Alphaproteobacteria; order Maricaulales; family Maricaulaceae; genus Maricaulis; species Maricaulis sp. CAU 1757. The sequence continues at coordinate 210,365 of NZ_JBTLRI010000003.1, read as the reverse complement.
ATCCGGATACCCCTACCGGTTCCAGCTCGACGTAAGCGATGCCGCGATCACCGCCCCGGCAACCGAAGGCGGCTGGACCGCCCGCCTGGCCCGGCTGCGCGCCAATGCCATGCCCTATGATCTCAAGCACTGGCTGGTCAGCCTCCAGGGTCCGCTGGACCTCGACAATTACCTGGAGAACGGCAGCCGGTTGCGCCTCGAGGCCAGCGATGCACGCTTTTCACTGGTCCAGAACAGCTTTGGCGAGACCGAGCGCATTGGCGCCGACGTCCGCGACCTCTCCATCGTCACCCTTGCAGGACCGCAGCCCACCCTGAGTGCGGTGGAGCAGTGGCTGTTCAACAGCGTGGTTGAAGAGGACAATCGCCTCCACCTGCGCAGCGCCATGCGCGGCGCCACCTTCTCGGCGGACACGCTGTCGGCTGACGTGGTGGGTGCCTTCGGCCAGACCGCGACGCTGGTCCAGATCGATATCGGAGTGACCGAGTGGGCCAGCCTGGCCCGCGGCGGTGACATGCGCGCCTGGAGCGAGGCCGGCGGCCGCCTCGACGTGGCCGGCGCCGAACTCCGCTGGGGTCCGGCCCAGATCACCGGCACCGGAGAGCTCACCCTGGACCGCATGGCCCGGCCCGACGGCCGCCTGTCCCTGCACGTCAATGATCCCGACGCCCTCGCCAGCGCCCTGGTGGAAAGCAGTATCGTTCCGCACGAGAACGAGCAGGCCCTGCGTCTCGCAGCCATGCTGGCGCCGCGCGGACCGGAAGGCGTGTCATTGCCGTTCCGGATCCAGCAGGGTGGGTTGTATCTCGGTCCGGTGCGGCTGGGAGATGTCGAGCAGCCCCCGGGCCTGCGCTGATCAGGCTGCCATGAAAGCCTGCATGGCCTCGACGAGGCGACGGTTTTCCTCCGCCGTGCCCACGGTGATCCGCAGAGCGTCGGGCAGGCCGTACGGCAGGACCGGGCGCACGATCAGGCCCTTGGCGGTCAGGAAGGCATCCGCGTCGGCAGCCGTCTTGCCAGCCTCGTCCGGGAAATGCACCAGCACGAAATTGCACACGCTGGGGGTCACTTCCAGGCCGAGCCCGCCAATCTGCTGGCGCAGGTAATTGACCCATTCCTCATTGTGCTCGACCGAGCGCCGCATGAAGTCGCGATCGCGGATCGCCACACTGCCCGCCGCAATCGCCGGCAGCGAGACGTTGAACGGGCCGCGCACCCGGTGCAGCACGTCAATGATCGAGCGGTGGCCGTACGCCCAGCCCAGGCGCAGCCCCGCCAGTCCGTGGATTTTCGAGAACGTGCGGGTGACCACGACATCGTCGCGCTCGCGGGCGAGCTGCAGCCCGGCATCGTAATCGGGCTGGCGCACGAACTCGGCATAGGCGCTGTCGATCACCAGCAGGGTGGTGTCAGGCAGGCCGTCACGCAGGCGGCGGATCTCGGCGTCGGAAATGTACGTGCCGGTCGGGTTGTTCGGATTGGCGATGAAGACGATCTTGGCGTCGTCGCCGGCGGCCTCGATCACCGCATCGACATCGGTGCGGTAGCCTGTCTCCGGGCCGGACACCAGCTCGGCACCACACTGCATGGCGACCAGCCGGTAGACCAGGAAGCCGTACTGCGACTGGACCACCTTGTCGCCAGCATCGAGATAGGCCCGGCCGAGCAGTTGCAGAAGCTCGTCCGAGCCGGCGCCGCAGACGATGTTCTCCGCCTCCAGACCTTCCATCTCGGCAATCGCTTCACGCAGCCGCGTGGCGCCGCCATCGGGATAGACATGCAACTTGTCGGCGGTATCGCGGAAGGCCTGCGCGGCCTTTTCGGAACAACCGAGCGCGTTCTCGTTGGAGGACAGCTTGACGGGGTTGGCCACCCCTGGGGCTTCCGCCGCGCCCGGCTTGTAGGGACGAATGTCGAGAATGCCGGCACGTGGTTCGATAGCCATGAAGTTGTCCTCAATCCTGATTGCTCGCGGAGCCCGCTGGGTGGGGAGATAGCGCGGGCTGTCCCCGGGCATCAAGTGCGCGCGCCCGTAAACCTGCAGGCGCCGGGCGCGGATGGATGGCGCCGGTATGCTTGACTGCTTCGACCAGGATCAGGCCGCCGAGGCCGGGCCACAGGGTTTCACCGACGCTTTCCCATCCCTGGGACAGGCGCGGACCCGTACTCCAGCCCCAGGGTGGCGCGTAAAGGGCTCGCGACCAGGCGGTCGGCTCCAGCATGGCGTCTTCAAGCAGGCGCACGAGCTGCCCCTTGGAGAATGGGCGCCCATGACCAAACGGCGTGGAGTCGAGCCACGCCCAGATGCCTGCCCGCGCGGCCGTGACGATGGCCAGGCGGCCTTCCGGTGCCATGACCCGCCAGACTTCACGCAGCAGCGGCTGAAGGCTTTCCGCCTCTTCCAGGGCGTGCACGAGCAGCACGCGGTCGAACAAGGCCTCGGCGAACGGCAGGCGCATCTCGTCGCCGAGCGCGGCGGGTACCGCGCCGCGGCCGGGAATGATGGCGCCCTGTTGGGCCGGCATGAAGGACACCGCCCGACGAGCCGATTCCTTGAAACGCACAAGGTAGGGTGAGGCATAGCCAATCCCCAGCACGTCGAGGCCACCGGTATCCGGCCAGATCGCGTCGAGGCGCCGCGTGATCATGCGCTGCGCCGCCGCCCCTTGCCGGGTGCGATAGAAACGCTCAAGTTCGACAGCATCACGGCGCACGCGCGCTACTCCGGTAACCCGGCCCGACCGGCCTCACCCCACCCTAACGAAACCCGGGAATTCGACAATGAGCGAGCTCCAGATCCGGCAGTTTGCCTGCCTTGACGACAATTACGGCTTTCTCGTCCACGACCCCCAGAGCGGCGAGACGGCCAGTATCGATACACCCGATCCGGATGAAATCCTGCGCCAGGCCGATCAGGCCGGTTGGCGTATCACCCAGATCTGGAACACCCACCACCACCACGACCATGCCGGCGGCAACCTCGCCCTGAAAACGCGGACAGGCGCGCGCATCATTGGACCCGAGCTGGATCGTGAGCGGCTTCCCGGCCTCGATGACGGGGTCGGCGACGGCGATGTCGTCAGACTCGGCGAGCACGCGGCACGCGTGCTTTTCACCCCGGGCCATACCCGCGGCCACGTCTGCTACCATTTTGCCGACGACAAGGTCGCCTTCGTCGGTGACACGCTGTTCGCTCTCGGATGCGGTCGCCTGTTCGAAGGCACGCCGGCACAGATGTGGGACAGTCTCCAGCGGCTGGCGGCCCTGCCGGATGATACGCGCCTCTACTGCGCCCATGAATACACCGAGGCCAATGCCAGATTTGCCCGCACCATCGACCCGGACAATCCTGCGCTGGAATCCTACGCCGCATCGGTCATCGACAAGCGCAGCCGCGGGTTGCCGACCGTCCCCACCACCGTCGCGGTTGAAACAACAGCCAACCCCTTCCTCAGGGCCACATGTCCGGCTATCGCTGAAAGACTGGACATGCCCAACGCCGATCCGGTCGACGTCTTCGCCGAGATCCGCAAACGCAAAGATCAATTCTGATGGCTGACAAGATCCCGCACAACGAGACAGCCCGGCAGCTCATGGAAACGCTGGGCATGAAACCGCATCCGGAAGGGGGCTGGTATGTTGAGACTTTCCGTGATGTCGAGGGTCCCGACGGCCGGTCTCGATCGACCGCAATCTATTATCTGCTGGAACAAGGCCAAGCCTCCCACTGGCACAGCGTCGATGCAGTGGAAGTGTGGCTCTGGCATGCCGGGTCGCCGCTGGAATTGAGCATTGCCGTCGAAGGCGAACCGGTGCGGACCGAGAAGCTGGGCGCGGATATCGTCGGCGGCGAACGCCCCCAGGGGATTGTGCCTGAAGGTGCCTGGCAGAGCGCCCGCCCCTGTGGCGACTGGGTGCTGGTCAGCTGCCTGGTCGCACCGGGTTTCGATTTCGCCCATTTCAAGATGGCACCGAAGAACTGGACCCCCATCGTCTAGGGGCCGGTCCGCGTCGATCTAGCCGGGGTCAGCCATCAGGACTTCGGCTATGAAGGCGGATGACGGTCGTCCGGCAAAGCCGAACTGCGGCGCTATGACAATCACAAGAGCTGGCCCGTCGCGATACACGGTCGGCCGCTCGCCAGTGAGCAAGTGCACCGACCCCAGCTCGCCGAGCCGGCGCCGGTCGGCGGGCAATTGGTCGAGCGCCAGGGCAGCCATGCGCAGGGTGTCGTACTGCAGGCCCAGGCCCGCCCGGGGAGCCGGGGCGTATTCCACAGAAACATTCCGATCGAGCCGCTGAGCGAGCATGCTGGCCAGCCTTTCGGCCTGCAGGCGAACCTCGTCCGGCGACCGCGGCGCCGGCGTCAGCATTCCGGCCGGACTGGCAAAGTCGACGATCACACCATCCGGCGAGTCGATCGGGAAATAGGTCATGCCGCCCAGTGGGGTCAGCCGCAGGACTTCGCGCTCGGTATCGGTGATGAAGGCGGTCCCACCACCCGGCGCCCGGTTCGCATAGAGCACCAGGACTTCTCCGGTCTGGCCGTCCCGCTCGCGCAACAGGGCCATTTCGCCGGACCGGTCGAATACGAAGAACTCGCCCGTGTCGGCCCGCTGGTACCAGCCGCTCGTTTCGGTCGGACGCTCATTGCGCAGCAAACGGTCACGCAGCGGATTGGACTGCGCGTCAACCGTCGGGGCCAACAGAACCGTGGCCAGTATCAGGATCAGGAAACGCATCATTATGCGAGGTTTATCAAACGGCAAGACGGCGAATTTGCGGCAGGACCTGCCACCGGTCACGCCATGTACTGCCCACCATTGATGCTGAGCACGGCGCCAGTGACGAAGCCGCAGCCATCGCTGCACAGGTAACTGACCATACTGCCGATCTCGTCGGCCTCGCCCAGGCGATTGACGGGGATGCCGGCAATCACGCCCTGCAGCGCCACTTCAGGCATCGCTGCCACCATTTCAGTGTTCACATAGCCGGGGGCCACGCAATTGACGGTTATGCCCTTGCGAGCGTTCTCCTGGGCCAGCGCCTTGGTGAAACCGATCACCCCGGCCTTGGCGGCCGAGTAGTTGACCTGGCCCATCTGCCCCTTCTGACCGTTGATCGAGGATATGTTGACGATGCGGCCCCAGCCGCGCTCACGCATGCCCTCGATCACCGGGCGTGTCGTGTTGAACAGGGAGTCCAGGTCCACCCGCATCACGTCGGACCATTGGTCCCGCGTCATCTTGTGGAACATGCCGTCGCGGGTAATGCCGGCATTGTTGACCAGAATGTCGAAAGGCCCGCCTGCGGCCTCCTCGGCCGCAGCCATGCCCTTCTGGCATGCGTCGTAATCCCCGACATCAAACTTGGCGACGGCAATTCCGTGACGTTCCGAGAAGGCATTGGCCGCATCCGAATTGCCGGCATAGTTTGCGACCACAACATGTCCCGCATCTTTCAGCGCGACACTGATTGCTGCGCCGATGCCGCGTGTACCGCCCGTTACCATTGCCCTGCGTGTCATTGTATCTGCCACCTGTGTGTCCCGCCCGGTTCTGTTGCTTCGCCCGGTGCGGCTTGACGCTTGCCGCCGACCGCCCCGAGCGCGTACACCCTACATGAAATAGCATTGCGCCCATGTCGAGCGAATTAGCGTATCTCGGCCGGAGCCCGATGCCAGGAGAGGGCAGACCCTTGAGCAAGAGCAATGGCCAGACGACCAGCGTCGTCATCAAGAAATACGCGAACCGTCGCCTCTACGACACGTCGACAAGCCAGTATGTGACGCTCGACCATCTGCGCGACCTGGTGAAGCGCAATGTCGACTTCCAGGTCGTCGATGCCAAGACCGGCGAGGACCTGACACGCGGCGTGCTGGCCCAGATCATCTTCGAGGAGGAGGCGCGCGGTGCCAATCTCCTGCCGGTGGCATTCCTGCGCCAGCTGATCAGCTTTTACGGCGACAGCCTGCAAAGCGTCGTGCCCGGCTACCTCCAGATGTCGATGGACAGCTTTGCCCAGCAGCAGGAAGAGTTGCGGGAAAAATTCTCCGAAGCCCTGACCTCGCCGCAGGCCGGCATGGCCCTGCTGGAAGAGCAGACGCGGCGCAACATGGACATGTTCGGTGAGGCCATGCGCATGTTCGCGCCGTTCGCCGCGCCTCGCCCCCCTGCCGAAAGCGCTGGCAAGCCGGGCGACTCCGCGACCGGAGGCGACGAGGAAGACCTTGCCGCCATGCGGGCCGAACTCAACGCAATGCGCGACACGCTCGACAAGCTTCTGGACAAAAAGGCCTGACTGTCCCGTTAAGACTTTTGTGCCGGTTTGATCCGGCTTTGCGTGCCAGACAAGGCCATCCCGGTCAGAATCACAGTTAATTCAGGAACGATCCCGGTCGAATCGGGGTTAACTAGGTCTTAAGACTTGGCATCGGCCTTGCGAAGACCCGGACATGACCGTGATCCAGCGCGCATACATCGTCCCGACCCCGACCAGCCGGCGCATTGCGCCGACCGTCGGCGCGCATGGATCAAACGACCGCGAACCGCAGCAGGACCGGGCCCGTCCGTCCGTCCCGACCCGCAAGCCCGCCGATCGCTCCCGTGAGCAGGGCTATGCGCGGGCCCGTCCTGCGACGGCGGAAGTCATCGTCCAGATCATTGCCGGCCCGCAACGCCGCGGCCTCAAGGCCGATGCCAGCGAGCAGGCACGGTATCGGCGCACCTATGAGCAGGCGTCGGAACAGAAAGCGCCGCCCCCTCAGTGGGAGCGGCGCGCATGAGCCTGGCTGTGCTCAGGACCCGGCCGGTCGGCTACTGGCTAGAAGTCGCCCTTGGCGCCGGCCTGACCTTTCTCCTGGTCTGATCCGCTATTCGCCGCCAACCGCCAGATCGCGGCGGGCTGCGACGATGGTCACCACGAATCCGGCCACCACATCCATCAGCGTCATCATCATGATGAGAAAGAAGGTCGAGGTGCCGAACCGTCCGACCAGCAGAAACAGCGCCATGGCGGCGACAAAAACCAGCATGGACAGGCCGTGATTGATGATCGTGGCCGTGCCGGAGCCGGCCGACTTCACCAGCTCGACGAACAACATCAGCAAGCCGAGAATGACAATGATGTCGCCGGCCGTCATGGCCCATGGCCCAGAGACCAGCGGAATGACAAACACCGTGTTGTCCATGACGCTGGCCGCGGCCGTCGGGTCGCCGCCACCGAAGAATGACATGGCCGCATAGGCGATCACCGGAATGATCATCAGCGGAATGATATTGAACATGCTAAGTCCCCCGTTCGACGCATTGCGACGCTTGGCCTGATTGGCCGCCGTCATCCCCAACAATACACCGTCATCACTGGCAGTAGGCATATCGCACTCCCCCTTTGGCGGTGCGCGGGGCCGCTTACTGTATACAGACTACAACTCGTCCGACCCTTTCGGGTTCCGCGCGCGTGAATTTAACCACATGACGCCGAGTATGTCTGTCAAAGAGGCGAAAAGACGACCGAAATTCGTATATTTCGACGAGCCGATTGTGCGGTGACGATGGCTCACCGGACGAAACTCGCAACGATACCCCTCGCGATTCATCAGGGCCGGAAGAAAGCGGTGCTGATGGTCGAAGAAGGGAAGCTGCAAGTAGGCGTCGCGGCGAAAGGCCTTCAGGCCACAGCCGGTATCGTCGCAATTGTCGCCCAGCATGCGCTTGCGAATGCCGTTGCCGAAGCGCGAAGCAAACTTCTTCCAGCCTGAATCCTGGCGGTTTTGCGAGCGATCACCCCCGACCAGGGCGAGATCCTCAGGGGCGTCATCGCGGGTCAGGGCATCGATGACAACGGGCAGATCGGCTGGCGGATTCTGGCCGTCACCATCGAGCGTCGCAATGATGCGCCCACGGGCATGCTGCACCCCGGTCCGCACCGAGCGCGACTGGCCGGCATTCTGACGATGAGTGACCACTCGCAGCATGGGCAATTCGCCCTTGGCAGCCACCAGTTCGTGGCGGGTCTCGTCGGTTGAGCGGTCGTCCACAAAGACGATTTCGAAATTGCGGCCGGCGAGTGCCGTCGCGATCTCGCGCGCGAGGGGCACGACATTGCCGGCCTCGTTATAAGCGGGAACAACGACAGAAATATCGGGGGAAACGGGAGAAGACTGGCTCATATGTGTCTGCTTGAGCTTGCGAAGAACGGGTGGCCCGTTACATACCGGGTTCTCGTCATGACGCGAGGGATTTCTCATGATCGCGTCAGCAGGAGCTGTTCATGGCCTCACTCGCCACCGGTCTCAGGGCCTACTGGATCATCGGCCTCGTGGCCGCAGTCTCGGCGCTGGCCGGCATATTTACCATGCCGCCGCTCGACCGCGATGAGAGCCGCTTCGCCCAGGCCACGGCACAGATGATCGAAACCGGCGATTTCGTCTCAATCAACTTCCTTGATGAATCCCGCAACAAGAAGCCCGTCGGCATCCACTGGCTGCAGGCCGCAAGCGTATCGGTTTTCTCCGATGCCGCTGCCCGCGAAATCTGGGCTTACCGCCTGCCCTCCCTGCTTGGCGTCGTCCTCGCAGCCCTGGCCTGTTTCTGGGGTGGCGTCCGCCTCGTCGGTCGCGAGGCCGCATTTGCCGGCTCGCTGCTGTTTGCCAGCTGTGTGCTGCTTGGCATCGAGGGCGGTATTGCCAAGACCGATGCCATGCTGGCCGGCTGCACCACCCTAGCCATGGCGGCACTGGCCAATCTGCGCTCGGGTGGCGCACGGCGCAGTGCCATGCTGTTCTGGCTGGCGGTCGGCCTGGGTGTGCTGATCAAGGGGCCGGTCACGCCCATGGTGGCCGGTCTCGCCGCAATCGTCCTGGTGGTCTGGGAGCGCAAGGCCGCCTGGCTCAAACCCCTGCTGTTCTGGCCGGGCCCCTTACTCGCCATCGTCCTGGTTCTGCCCTGGCTGATCGGCATCCAGATCGCCACCGACGGGGCGTTCCTGCGCGACGCACTCGGTGATGACCTCGGGCCCAAGCTGGTGTCCGGTCATGAACGCCATGGGGGCTTGCCGGGGTATCACCTGTTGCTGCTGCCGCTCCTGTTCTTCCCGGCCAGTCTTTTTCTGGTACCCGGCGGCGCCCGATTGCTCTCCCACCTGCGTGATGACAGGGCCAGCGATACAGCCCGCGCGGCACGCTTCCTTCTGGCCTGGGCCGTGCCGACCTGGCTGGTCTTCGAGCTCCTGCCGACCAAGCTGCCGCATTATGTCCTGCCGGCCTATCCGGCGCTGGCCCTGATAGCTGGATGGGGGGGCGTTGAACTGGCCAGAACCGCCGCCTGGCAGCGCTGGACAAGCTGGGTCTTCTACGCCGTAGGCGCCCTGCTTTTCGCCGTCGCCCTGCCCGCGATTTTCTTCGCCTATGCCACCGGGGCGAGCTGGGATGCGGTGCAACTGGCCGGGTCCATGGCGGTGCCGAGCATCGCTTTGAGCCCGGATCCGTCCGCCATCGCCCGCGTTCTCCTGGCCGCCACCGTTTTCGCAGGCCTGGCCGGGGCCACGCTCGCGGTGGCAGGCCTCAGGCGCTCGACCGTCGCGCTGCTGGTCCTGGCGGTGCTGAGCGGACTGGGCTGGCAGGTTCTCGGTCGCGGCGTGGCCGCCCCGGCGGCCAGCGCAGTGCGCCTCGCCGACCAGGTCAGGGGCCTACATGACCGAGCCTCTGACCAGGTCGACCTGGACGGGCAACGCCTGGTCTCGGCATCCAGCTTCACCGAGCCAAGCCTCGTCTTCTCACTTGGTACCGACACCGTCCTGGGCAGTGCCCAAGACGTGCTGGCCTTTGCGGAAAGCCGGCAAGTCCCTACATTTGTCGTGCTCGACCTATCGCGCGACGACGACTTGCGCGCGGCCTGGCTTGGCACAGCCGAAACCGACGAAACGGACTGGACCGAGTATGACTTCTTCGCCCGCCTCGAGGCCCTCGGCGCATGCCGGCGCGCCTACACCAGCGGCACCAATTACTCTCGCGGAGACGAGGTACTTCTGGTCACCTTCCTGACGCGCTGCGGCACAGATGTTTCGATCGAAGAACTGGATTACCGATGACCCGAAAAATCGAAATCGTCGAAGTTGGACCGCGTGACGGGCTGCAGAACGACCCGGCCATGATGTCGACGGACACCAAGATCGAATTCGTGGAACGCCTGATCGGTGCGGGCGTACGGCGCATGGAAGCGGCCAGCTTCGTGCATCCGAAACTGGTCCCGGCCATGGCCGACAGCGACGATGTCATGCGGCGCGTGCCGCGCCGGGACGGGGTCAAGTACATTGGCCTCGCGCTCAATGAGCGCGGCATGCGTCGCGCCCTCGAGGCCGGCTGCGACGAGGTCAATTACGTCATGGTTGCCTCTCCCGGCTTCGGCCTCAAGAACCAGAACGCCACGCCGGAACAGACCGCCGACCTGTTCGACCGCATTGCCGTGCTCGCACATGATGAGGGCGTGCCGGTCTCGGTCACCGTTTCGGTGGCGTTCGGCGATCCTTTCGACGGCGAAGTTGATCCTGCCATTCTGCCGATGCTGGCGGCGCGGGCCCGTCAGGCCGGCGCCGTCGAGTTCGCCCTGGGCGACACCATCGGCGTTGCCGACCCGTGGACCGTGCGACGCGTCATCGATGCGGTGCGCCAGCAGAGCGGCGACATGAGGCTGCGCCTGCACTTCCACAACACGCGCAATACTGCGATGGCGAACATTTTCGCTGCCGTCGAGGCCGGTGTCGATGTCATCGACGCTTCATGCGGCGGCATTGGCGGCTGTCCGTTTGCCCCGCGCGCGACCGGAAATGTTGCCACCGAAGACGTTGTCTACATGCTTGACCGGGCCGGTATCGAAACCGGCATCGACCTCGAGAGAATGATTGAAACAGCGCACTGGCTGGAAGCCGAGGGGCTCAAGCACCCGGTGGCCTCGGCACTGTCCAGGGCCGGCAGTTTTCCGTCCGCCGCGGCCGTCAGGCCCTAGGCTTCGATACCCGGCGTCGGGGCTTCGTACTCCGCAACATCATTGCGTGGATGATCCAGACGCAGATTGCGGATGCGCTTGAGCCGGCCCATCGCTCGCTGGCGCCGCCGCAAGCCCTTCCATTGCCCCTTCAGCCGCAGCAGGAGGACGCGCCCCCAGATCGCACCAAAGATCGGTACGACCAGGCACAGCGTCGTCAGCCGCTCCAACAGGCCCGGGTAGAAGCGCCAGAAGTACTTGACGAAGCCTTTGGCCTTCTGGGTTTCCACGAAGAAGGGCGATGACTGGCTGGTGCCGCCGTAGTGCAGGATGTTGGCTCGTGGCTCGAACCAGACCGAGCCGCCAGCTTCGCGCACGCGCCGGCACAGGTCGATATCCTCGACGTGCAGGAAATAGCGTTCGTCGAAACCACCGAGATCGAGAAATGAGGACCGCCTCATCATCAAGGCAGCGCCGGACACCACGGGGACCGGCATGATGTCCGGTTCCAGCGGCTGGCGCTCGAGGTGCAAACTCTGAGTGCCCGGGATGAGGCGATCAAGGCCGAGAAAAGCCACGAGAGCCGAGTTCGGTGTCAGTTCTCCGCGCCGGCCGCCGCGCTGCTCCGTACCGTCCGCATTGAGGATCCGGGCGCCAATCGCCCATGGCTCGGGACCGAGGTCCACGGCGGACTGCTTGAGGCGCCGGGTGACCCCCGGCGACAGGACGGCATCGGGATTGAGGAATAGGACGAGATCGCCGGTCGCGGCCTCGGCGCCGAGATTGCAGCCCTTGGCGAAGCCGAGATTGCGTCCGGTATTGATCAGCGTGAAACAGTCGTGGCCGTCGGCATATTCCTGCAGCGCCTGGTTCATCTCCGGCGGATTGCCGTGATTGACCAGCACGAACTCGTCGACGCCGGGCGCATTGAGGATTGATGCCACGGCCTCAAGCAGGCGCGGCCCGGTCTTCCAGGAAACGGTGACAACGCTGAGGCGAGGCATGGTCAGGCGCTGCCCTTGCTCGCGCCGAGAAAGAGCACCGGTATCACTGCCAACGCCAATGTCCCTTGGTGCCATTCCTGCCACAGCCCGTACGAGAACACGATCTGGGACGCATAAACCACAAACACCCAGATGGCGCCAACAGCCTGTAACCGCGACAATCGCCGCGAGGATGCGATGCGCCCCCCCAGGGTGACCAGCGTGAACGCCAGAAGCATCGCCCCGATTGCTCCGGTCTCCAGCCACACCTGCAGAGTGGCATTATGCGGATGCAACGGCAAGGCCTCGACATTGAAGGTCGTGTCGCCAATGACCAAGGCCAACTCCGAGTTGAGCACTCGCGACGCTTCCACGCCGTAACCGATTATCGGCCTCTGCTCGATCAGCGTGCTCACGAATTCCCAGATTTCCAGCCGGTATTTCCACGACGCCGGGATCATCTCGCGCCAGCTTTCGGGAAACATGGCAATCAGGTCGTCCATGATCACCGGAACGGCCAGGACCAGGCCAGCGAGCAGTCCGAACAGAATGGCGATCACTGCCCGAGGCCACACATAGACCAGGCCGGCTGCCACGGTCGCGGCGAGGAATGCGACGGCATTGGTCTCGGTGCTGAAACTGAAGGCGGCCAGACCGGCCAGCGCCATGATGATGACGGGCAACACATTGCTGCCCTGGCGCCAGGCCAGCAAGGCACAGGGCAGGCTCATCAGGATCAGCGGCACGGCCGCATGGCCCAGATTGCGGTTGGTGAATTCGGTCAGGACACGCTCCGGACGCCCGTCGAAATAACTGTCGAGAAGCTTGGCCGAGCGCGTCAACTGACCATCCAGTAGGCTTTCTGCGAGGAGAAACAGACCGAGGCCGACGACGAAGAACATCATCACCGCCTCGACCCGGTGCCGCCATCGCGGCGACAAGGCGTTCATGCGCATGACGAACAGGATGTAGAGCGGGACGCCGAGGCCGACCTTATACAGAACAGCCGGCTTCTCATACGGCGACCAGGTGAAGCTGAGGGCCATCCAGGCGAGGAAGCCCACAGCCCCGACGAGCGCCCACGGCACCGGACGCAAGCGCCAGAACGCCCGGTCCGGTGTGAACGAAACCAGTGCCAGAAGCGACACCAGGGGCGGTATGAGCAAGCTGCCGATAGACGCGAAGGCAGCTCCGAGCGAGAACGCCAGGATCCCGCAAATGCCGGCCCGGGTATCGCCACGAACGCTCATCGGACCGGTATCCTTCAGGTCCGTTTCAGATCGGGGGCGCGGGCTTCGCCGGCAAGACGCTCGATGGCTGCATCAAGCGGCAGCACTTCCTGTTTCTTGCCGTCCTCGCCAAGGAAGCGCAGGGCGACCGTGCCCTCCTCGGCTTCCTTGCGGCCAACCACGGCGATGACCGGGACCTTGCCGACCGAGTGTTCGCGGACCTTGTAGTTGATCTTCTCGTTGCGCGTGTCGGTCTCGGCATGCAGGCCCGCCGCCTTCATCTTTGACAGCACTTCCTGAGCATAGGAATCGGCATCTGAAGTAATCGTCGCGATGACCACCTGGCGCGGTGCCAGCCAGAACGGCAGCTTGCCGGCATAGCTTTCGATCAGCACGCCCAGGAAGCGCTCCAGCGAGCCCAGGATGGCCCGGTGCAACATCACCGGACGGTGCTTCTCGCTGTCATCGCCGACAAAGGTCGCATCAAGGCGTTCCGGCAGGTTGAAGTCACACTGGATGGTCCCCGTCTGCCACTCGCGGCCGATCGCGTCCTTGAGCACGAAGTCCAGCTTCGGGCCATAGAAGGCGCCGTCCCCGGGATTGTGCTCGTAATCGAGCCCGGAGGCTTCGGCCGCTTCGCGCAGCGCCGCCTCGGCCTGGTCCCAGACCTCGTCGGAACCGACGCGCTGCTCCGGCCGGTCGGCGAACTTGATGCGCAGATCGTCGAAGCCGAAATCGGCATAGACCGACTTCAGAAGCTCGCAGAAATCCTTCACCTCCTGGGTGATCTGCTCGACCGTGCAGAAGATGTGCGCGTCGTCCTGGACGAAGCCGCGCACCCGCATCAGCCCGTGCAGCGAGCCGGACGGCTCATAGCGATGACAGGAACCGAACTCGGCCATGCGCAGCGGCAGGTCGCGGTAGGATTTCTGGCCCTGGTTGAAGACCTGGACGTGGCACGGGCAGTTCATCGGCTTGACCGCCAGGGTCTTTTCTTCCTGGTCGATGGTCGAGATGAACATGTTCTCGCGATACTTGTCCCAGTGGCCGGAAGCTTCCCAGAACTTGCGGTCCATCAGCTGCGGCGTCCGGATCTCGACATAGCCGGAAGCTTCGAGGCGGCGACGCATGTAGTTCTGCACCGTGCGATAGAGGCGCCAGCCATTGGGGTGCCAGAAGACCTGGCCCTGGGCCTCTTCCTGGAAATGGAAGAGCTCCATCTGCTTGCCGAGGCGGCGATGGTCGCGTTTCTCCGCTTCCTCGATGCGGTGCAGGTGCGCCTTGAGCTGTTTCTCGTCGGCCCAGGCTGTGCCGTAGATGCGCTGCAGCATGGCGTTGCGGTGATCACCGCGCCAGTAGGCGCCGGCCACCTTCATCAGCTTGAACGCCTTGCCGATCCGCCCCGTCGAGGGCAGGTGCGGCCCACGGCACAGGTCGAACCAGTCGCCCTGGCGATAGATCGTGATGGTCTCGCTTTCCGGCAGGTCGCGGATCAGCTCGGCCTTGTAGGTCTCGCCCATCTCCTCGAACTTGGCGATGGCGTCATTGCGGTCCCAGACCTCGCGCGTGAAGGGAAGGTCGGCATCGACGATCTCGGCCATGCGCTTCTCGATGGCCTCGAAATCCTCGGTCGAGAACGGCTCGTCGCGGGCAAAGTCGTAGTAGAACCCATCCTCGATGGCGGGGCCGATCGTCACCTGCGTGCCGGGGAACAGGTCCTGGACCGCCTGGGCCAGCACGTGCGCCGCATCGTGACGGATGACTTCCTGGGCCTTCTCGTCCTTGCGCGTCACGATGGCCACGCGCGCATCACCGTCCAGCGGCCGTGTCAGGTCCCAGTCCTCGCCGTCCACCTCGGCGATGATGGCGGCCTTGGCGAGGGATTTCGAGATGCTTTCGGCCAGGTCGAGCGGCGTCGCACCTTCAGGCAGTTCGCGTTCGGAGCCATCGGGAAGCGTTACATTGATCATCGGTCTCATTCCTTGTCGTCGGCGCGGTCAGCCGGCGGATACACTGTCTGCGCTACTGCGCCCCCGGGTTGCGGCCTGAACTTCCAGACCGCCCACCAAGGCGCCGAAGACGGTTCAACCGGAGCTGGGTCGTACCCCCACGTGCCGCCGGGACGACAACGCAGCAAACGTCCCAGGGTCAGCCAGCCCCCGCGCCAGAAGCCCTGCGCCCGGATGACGCAGATGCCGTAGTGCGAGCAGGTCGGCTCATGCCGACAGCGCACACCCAGCGCATAAAAGACCGGCGACAGCGTGTACTGGTAGACACGCAGCAGGCCGATCGACAGCCAGGCCATGGGGCCCTCACTCGGTTTCATGCCTTCGGTTGAACGCATGCAGATCAGAAGCCTTTTAACGCCGCCCCGCGCGCTGTCCACCACTTGCGTGCGACAGGCGGGGAGGACCGCAGTAAATGTTGATGGGTTGGAGCGTCGCTTGCGGACCGGGCGTTTCCCCCGCCGGCATGGCGGGGCCGCGCGGCCCTATCCAGTGGCCCGGGTGGTGGTGGTGCCATCTCCGGAGGCGATCCGGACCGCCTCGGCGGCAGCCTCGAACGCCAGCAGGATCGACTGGTGACGGGCCGGGTAGTCGCGGGCGGCCTCCAGCGCGGCCAAATCCGCGAAGCGACCGGTCGGCGCCGCCTCGCCCTGCTTGAGCATCGCGTTCAGTGCGTCCCGCGCGCCGACAATATCCGCGATACTCGCTCCCACGCCATGGCGTGCCAGGACCGCTGCGGCGGCCTGGCCCAAGGCACAGGCCTTGACGCGCAGGGCCAGATCGCTGACCCGGCCATCCACCATGTCGAGATCCAGCTCGAGTTCGGACCCGCACAGGCGCGACACCTTGCGCACGCTGGCATCCGGCTCGGCGAGCCGCCCGATGCGCGGAATGTCCGCCGCCAGCCGCAACACGGCGTTGGAATAGAGGTCCTGTGTCATCACCTGTCTATGTAAGATGTTCCGAGCGGGGCCTCAATCCTCCAGCTCGTCCTCGTCGAGATAGACGGGCTCGGTGCGGCCGAGCACTTCCGGGATGTCGCCGAAATCCTCGTCGCCGTCCGGCTCCGGCTCCCAGGCCTCGTCGAGCTCGACCGACCAGAAGCCTTCCGACTGCGCCGCACCTTCGGCCAGCTTGATCGCGGCGCCCTCGTCGGCCGCGACCACGCCATAGGTCACGAAACACGCACCGACGGCGTCCTCGACCTGAAGCATCACGTTGAAACCCTTGAGTACCATCGGCCTAGCCCAGCTTCCGCCAGGTCGAGCCTTCCGGCCCGTCATCGACCTGCACCTTGAGCGCGTTGAGCTCGTCCCGGACCTGGTCTGCGGTGGCCCAGTCCTTGGCCTCGCGGGCGGCCTGGCGACGCTCGATCAGCGTGTCGACATGCGTCAGCTCGTCCTCTGACAGGCCGGTCAGGCCGAACCATTCGTCCGGATCGCCCTGCCCCAGACCCAGAAGATCGGCAGCCGCCAGGAGCTCGCCCTTGGCCTTCTGCTGCTCGGTCGGGGTTTCCGCCCGATTGGCATTGCCGGTCAGCACAAACAGCTCGGCCAGCGCATTGGGGGTGTTGAGATCGTCCAGCAGCGCCCCGAGGAAGGCATCCGGCACCTCCGCGGCAGCAGCATCGACGTCCTTCAGGCGCCGCAGCACGCCATAGATCCGGTCGAGCGAACGCCGCGTCTTGCTGAGCAGGTCGGCATTCCAGGTCAGCGGCGCGCGATAGTGCGCCGTCAGCAGGGCGCTGCGCAGAACCTCGCCCGGCCACGCCTGCAACAGCTCATGGATCAGCGCCACATTGCCCAGCGACTTGGACATCTTGTCCGAGCCCATGTTCAGGAAGCCGTTGTGCAGCCAGTAATTGGCCATGGCCTTGCCGCCATGGGCGCACACCGACTGGGCGATCTCGTTTTCGTGGTGCGGGAAGACGAGGTCGACACCGCCACCGTGGATGTCGATGGTTTCGCCCAAATGCGCCTCGCACATGGCCGAGCATTCCAGATGCCAGCCTGGCCGGCCGCGCCCCCAGGGGCTGTCCCAGCCCGGCTCGTCTTCGCTCGACGGCTTCCACAACACGAAATCGCCCGGGTCCTTCTTGTACGGCGCGACCTCGACGCGGGCGCCGGCGCGCATGTCGTCCAGCGAGCGCTTTGACAGCCGGCCGTACTGGTCGAAGGAGGTGACCGAGAACAGGACGTGGTCCTGCGCGGCATAGGCATGGCCCTGCTCGATCAGGGTCGCCATCATCGCGATCATCTCGTCGATGTGTTCGGTGGCCCTCGGCTCCAGCGTCGGCGCCTGCACGCCCAGGCCGTCAAGGTCCTGGCGGTAGATGCGGGCAAAGCGCTCAGCGACGTCGGCGATACCCTCGCCGTTCTCGCGGGCCGCCGCCATGATCTTGTCGTCGATATCGGTGATATTGGCGGCGAGTACGACCGCGTCCGCGCCATACAGGCGGGTCAGAACCCGGCGCAGCACGTCGAACACGACCGGCGGCCGCGCATTGCCGATATGGGCGTAATTATACACTGTCGGACCACACACATACATCGTCACCCGGTCGGGATCGATCGGTTCGAAGACCCGCTTGGCGCGCGCCATCGTGTCGTAAAGGGTGAGCGATTGCATGATATTATCCAGTATTTGGCCCAAAGTGGACTGATAATAATTTACGCCGTCTGCGCGGTGGAAGTTGGAAAGCGCGGCTCGAGACCTTACATAGCCCCTAGCGCCCCGGCGCGAAAACAGAGGATTTCAGGCCTCGACAGCAAATTGTCGCGCGCTGCGTCCTCGATCCGGAAACCGGAACTACGGTTGCGACGTATACGAGCGGAGCCGACCCGACAACGAAAGGATCCATGAGGATGGACGCCATGACACCAGAAGCCGCAATCAAGGCGGTCAGCAAATCTGCTCGCCCTTCCCGCGAAGAAGCCGAAGCGGCCGTTCGCACCCTGATTTCCTGGGCCGGCGACGACCCTGCCCGTGAAGGCCTGATCGACACGCCCAAGCGCGTGGTCAAGGCCTGGGAAGAGTGGTTCTCCGGTTATGAGGCAGACCCGGCCAAGGCCCTGGGGCGAACCTTCGAGGACGTGCAGGGCTATGACGACATGGTCATGCTGACCAATATCGACGTCGAGAGCCATTGCGAACACCATCTCGCCCCGATCCTCGGCGTCGCCCACGTGGCCTACCTTCCGTCCAAGGCCGTGGTCGGCATTTCCAAGATTGCCCGCGTGGTCGAGATCTTCTCCAAGCGCATGCAAACGCAGGAAACCATGACGGCCCAGATCGCCGATGCGCTGATGGATGCCATGCAGCCGCGCGGTGTCGCCGTCCTCGTCGACGCGAAGCACCAGTGCATGACCACGCGCGGTGTGCATCACCCGAACGTGTCCACGATCACCACCACCTTCACCGGTGAGTTCAAGACCGATGCTGGCCTCAAGGACCGCTTCATGCGGATGGTTGAACGCGCCTGATCCAAAGATCGGCCGCACGGGCTGATCCGGTCATGATTTATACCCCCGAACCCGACGGTTTGGGGGTATTTTCATAGCCAAGGCCCGCCCCCGCCCGACGGAGAGTTCATGAATACCCGAGTAGTTGCCCGCGCCGCCCTGTTGGCGTCGACCCTGACCGCACTGATCGCCGCCTCCGTACACGGGCAGGCCGCAGAACAGCGCGCTGCCGCCACTGCACAGGGCACGAGCCCGGTGGCCGCGACCCGCTAGACCGGTCCCTCAAGCAAGCCGTTCAATGGATCCCGGCTGGCCATCACGGCCGGGCTCGAGCCGCCAGCTGGCGGCCACTCCGGCGCGATAATCGCGCTGCAGGATCGACGACACCGACACGTAATCGGCGCGCGCCTCCTCCGCTTCAAGCGTCAGGCGGATGTAGCCGAACTCTTCCATGTTGCAGTAGCGCACGTCGCGATTGGCCTCGACCATGAGCTGGCCGTAATCGACACCGGGTGCGGCATAGCTGGCGAACGGGGCCGGGCTGGTCACCGAGGCGCCCACCAATTCGGTCCCGCGCCGCTCACCGTCAGCATCGACCAGATCATTGACCCAGAATGAATGCACGTCACCCGTCAGGGTTACGATATCCGCGCCCGAGCCCTTGAGCGCCGCGTAAAGCCGCTCGCGCTCGGCCGCATAGCCGTCCCACATGTCGGTATTGAGCGGCAGCCCGAACCGGGTGCGCTGGATGAAGTCCCGGGCATAATCATTGTCGCGCGAGGCATACCAGCGCAACCAGCCCGGCAACGTCGTCGAGAAATCCGGCAGATCGACCCGCGCGAGAATCACCTGGTTGGCCAGGATCTGCCACGGCTTGCCGGCGGCTACAGAGGCTTCGCACGCGGCTGCGATGTCAGCGATCTGCTGCGCACCGAGCAGCTCGCGGCTTTCGTCGCCCAGCACATCGCTCTTCCAGGACGCTACCGCCGCCTGCACATCCGGATCGTCATAGTCCGCATCCGCCGCGACCGGGAAACTGTCCTCGCTCACCGGCTCGCCACGCACGGCAAGCCGACTTTCCAGCAGACACAGCGTCGCCAGGTCACCGATTTCGTACACGCCGCGGCGGTTGATCAAGTCGCCGTCTTCGGGCTCGCGGCTCGGCGTCCAGTCATACCAGGCGCGCAGCGCCGCATCGCGGCGCGCCACCCAGGCGCCCTCGTCCTCGCCATGGTTTTCCGCCCCGTCGCGCCAGCTGTCATTGGCGGTCTCGTGATCATCCCAGCTCATGATCCACGGCGCTGCCGCGTGTAGCGCCTGCAAGTCCGGATCGGTCTTGTACTGGGCGTGGCGGGTCACGTAATCGGCATGACTGACGATCTCGTGGCGCGGTTCGGGCACCCGGTTGAGCGCCTCCGCATCGCCGGTCGCATATCCGCCCATGCCGTATTCGTAGATGTAATCACCCAGATGGATAACCAGGTCGAGCTCGCCATTGCGGGCCGCTTCGCCATAGACGTTGAAATGGCCAGCCGGGAAATTGGAACAGGAAAACACGCCGATCCGGTAGGCCTCGGTGCCCGTCACCGGCAGGGTGCGGGTCTCGCCGACCGGCGAATAGGTGTCATTATGCCGGAAGCGGTAGAAATAGCGCTGGCCGGGCTGCAGGCCGGTGGCCAAGACTTTCAGCGTCCCCAGCGGCTGCACCGTCACGTAACTCAGGCTTTCACCCTGCTGGAAAACGATGTCGGAAAACCCGGCATCACGTGCAACCTCGACACCGCGATAGCCCCCGCCATCTCCGCTCAATGCGGTCCACAGCATGATGCTGGTCTGGTCGGGATCGCCCGAAGCGACACCATGCTGGAAAACGCCTTCGCCGCGCGCCTCGAACACGTCCGGCTGGCGACGGGTGCAGGCGCCGGCGGTGAGGCCGGCTCCGGCTGCCCCCAGCAGGGCGGCGCGCCGCGTCAGTTTGATGTCGGTCATGGCAATTCCCCGGTCCACCCGGCCTCAGCATGCCAAGCTTTGACCCGGCGCGGCAAGCCGCCCCTGGCGCGCCGGGGCCAACAGGCTAGTAGGTGTAACCGATGCGGATGCCGTACAGCCTTGGCGCCCCGCGCACGAAGGTCGGCAGTCCGAACGTGCCGCCGGTATTGCCGGCGTCGATCAGGTATTCCTCGTCCAGAAGATTGCTGCCATGCAGTTCGACATGTACCGGACGGCGCGCGTCCTCGTACCGCAGGCGGGCATCCACCACGCCGTACTCGCCCTGACTGAGCGCACCGCCAAACAGGCTGTTGTCATTGTCGAAATAGACCCGGGACTGCCAGTTCCAGGTCGGCCGGAAAGACAGCTCGCCCCAGGCCGCGTCAATCAGCAATACGTCCAGTCCGAGCGAAGCCGCGTGGCGCGGTGCATAGCGGAAGGTCTGGCCGGCCATCGCCATGACCCGGCCCTGCCCGTCCGTATCATCCAGCGTAGCCGAGTTGTAGGCATAGCTGACGTACAGGTCGGCGCGCTCACCCAGGTAGGCCCGGCCCTGCAGCTCGGCCCCGTACTGCGTGGCATTGCCGGCATTGTCGGTGATGAAGCTGACCTGGTTGGGATCGAAGCGGCTGGTCTGGAAATTCTCGTACTCGGAATAATACACCGAGCCCGAGAACTGGCCGTGACGCCAGTTCCAGAACGCCCCGACTTCCAGCGAATCGACGATCTCGGCCGGGGCTTCGGAAAAGAAGCTCGGCGAGCGGGTGTCGACCGAGATCACGTCCGGGCGACGGCCGCGCCCCAAGCTGGCCCAGGCATTGAGGTCGTCACTGACCCGGTAGGACAGCGCCGCGCGCCAGGTCAGGTCATCGAAGTCGCCGGACTGGGAGACCGGCTGCCCGCCGGGCGTGTAGGGTACGACCAAGGTCGGCGAGAAAGTGATGAAATTGGGCCCGGAAACATTGCGTCCATACCCCGAGGACGTCTTGTCCTCCCGCGTCCAGCGCAGACCTCCCGTCAGGCTCAGGCGCGAGGTCAGTTCGACCGTGGCATCCGCGAACAGGTCGAGTGACGTCACGTCCGACGCGTTCTCGCCAACCTCCTCGTAGAAGCCCCGCAGCGGCACCAACTGGCCCTGCCCGAGAAGCGCCGGAATACTGTAGGCAAAGGGATTGAACGGATTGTCGGCATCGACACCGGGGAAGCCGGACATGGCCAGCAACGCTTCGACCTGGCCGATACTCAAGCCCAGACCGGCCGCGATCGGCGTCAGCAGAACCGCCTGCGCGACCCGCTCGTCGACAGCCACGGGAACCCGCTGGACCGTGGTTTCGTGGAAGACCTGCGCCCCAAGCGAACCCGTCCAGCGCTGGCCGGCGTCGTAGCTTAGCCGCAATTCCTGGCTCGACTGCTCGCCCGAAGCGTCTTCGGCGAAGGCAAGGAACGGCAGAATGCTGCCATCCGGATCGAGGACTTCCAGCGCATCGAAGTCGCGCCACCCCGAGATCGCGGTCAGGGTCCACTGATCGTCGAGGGCGGCGTCGGCGCGCAGCGTTACGCCGCGCAGCCGGCGGTCCAACCCCAGCGGTCGTCCCTCCATGAAATCCCCGAACGTCTGCAGGGCTGCAGACGTGAACGGGCTTGCATCACCACCCGGAACGGGGATCACCCCGGACTTGGTGGCCGTGCCCGACGGCGTGTCGTGCTGGTAGTTGAGAATCAGGTCGATATCGACGCGGTCTGTCGGCGCGCCGGACAGCACCAGTCGGTAGGCGGACATGCCCTCGCTCTGCAGTGCCTCGCCCCCTGCGGCATTGCTCACATAGCCGGCGCGTTGGCGGATCACGCCGGCGACGCGCAGGGCATAATTGTCGGCCAGCGGCAGATTGACGTGGCCGCTTGCCTCGCGTTGGTCGAAATTGCCGAAACCGGCCTCCAGCGACGCCGACAGCGTGTCCTCTGCCTTGCGCTGGATAATGTTGATGCCGCCGATAAGTGCGCCCCGCCCGAACAGGGTCGGCTGTGGCCCCTTGGCCACTTCGAACCGCTCGATATCGAACAGCGCCACCGAGGACCCGCGCGCGCGATTGATCGAGACGCCGTCCTGGAAGATCGCCACCCGGGTTTCCGACGTCGCCTCGCCACTGTCCGTGGTGATGCCGCGAATGGCGTAGGAGGTGTTGCTGGCGCTCTGCTCGTGAACCAGGAGGCCTGGCGTGAAGGCGGCCAGATCCTCGAAGCTCTCAATGTCCAGCTTCTCGATCAGGCCGGCGTCAAACGCCGACAGGTTGATCGGCACGTCGGCGACCGACTGGCTGCGGAACTGGGTGGTCACGGTGATGACTTCGACGCCCCCCTCCGCCTCGACCGATTGGGCAGCAGCACCGGCTGTGGCTGTGGCAACGGCGAGAACAAGGGCGGAAGCCGTGCTGAGGCAGGCTGAATTATACATGGTATGAATCCTGGAAATCGGTCTGCAGCGCGCGCTCGCCGCTGCTTTCGGAGGCGCTGCCTAGCGGCCAAAGGTGAATCACTCCTGACCCGGCAATGCACTTCCATCGCCGGACTGCAGTACGCCCCTCCGGCATTGCATTCCGTTGGCGCGTGGTGGAGGTATGGCGCATGACCGACACCGCCTCGACTTCCGCTTTCACGGCCGATGCCGACAGCGCCGGGACGCGCCTCGACCGCTGGCTCGCCGACAATATCGCCGTTCTCTCACGTTCACGCATCAAGGCCCTCATCGAAGCCGGCCAGCTGACCGTCGACGGGCAGGTCCTGACTGACCCATCGGCCAAGATCACCGACGGCGCCACCTACCGGCTGGCTGTCCCGGCTCCGCGTGCCGCCGATCCCGAGCCCGAACCCATGGACCTCGATATCCTGCACGAGGACGACGACCTCATTGTCATCAACAAGCCGAGCGGGCTCGCCGTGCATCCGGCCGCCGGCAACTGGTCGGGGACCCTGGTGCATGGTCTGCTGCACCATTGTGCCGGCTCGCTGTCGGGCATTGGTGGCGTCGAGCGGCCTGGCATCGTGCACCGCCTCGACAAGGACACGTCGGGCGTCATGGTCGTGGCCAAGTCCGACCGCGCCCATCAGGGGCTGTCGGCACAGTTCGCCGCCCATTCGGTCCAGCGTGCCTACATCGCCTTCACCCGCAACGCCCCCTCGCCCAAGTCCGGCCGCATCGAGACCCAGATCGCCCGCTCTTCGCGGGATCGCAAGAAGTTCGAAGTGCCGCACAATCCCTACAGCGAGGCCGGCAAGCA
Source organism: Maricaulis sp. CAU 1757 (assembly GCF_054482675.1). NCBI lineage: Bacteria > Pseudomonadati > Pseudomonadota > Alphaproteobacteria > Maricaulales > Maricaulaceae > Maricaulis > Maricaulis sp. CAU 1757. The sequence goes on along the minus strand of NZ_JBTLRI010000003.1, from coordinate 186,440 downwards.
CGCGATCACCAATTACGTGACCCTGAAGCGCTATGGCCAGAAACCCGATGCCGCGGTCGGCACCGGGCTTGCCGCCAAGGTGGAGTGCCGACTGGAGACTGGCCGCACGCACCAGATCCGCGTCCACATGGCCCATATCGGCTGCGGCCTGCTCGGTGACCCGGTCTATGGCAGCAAGCGCGGCCGCCTACTCGGGACCGGTGATGAGGGCCGCGAGCTGCGCGAGTTCCGCCGCCAGGCGCTGCACGCTGCCATCCTCGGCTTCCAGCACCCGGTCAGCGGCGACCATTTGCGCTTCGAGAGCGATCTGCCCAAGGACATGCAGAGACTGGAAAAATTCCTCGAGCGCCTCTAGCTCAGGCCATACCGCCGCCATGCAAGGACTTCACATGCCGCAGGACACGACACGCATCATAGGAGGGTCGGACGCGGCCACCGAACTGGCCCGCCTGACACCGATGCTGGACGCCTGCCAGCCGATCGCAGTGACCGAGATCCGCAACCGGCTGAGCGCCCTCCAGGCGCGGATGCAAGCTTCCGGGCTGGACTTCGTCTGGCTCAATGCCGGGGTCAACCTGGGCTATTACACCGGCCTGCGCTGGTCTGCATCGGAACGGCTGGTGGGTGCCCTCATCCCGGCCGCCGGCGAGCCGCGCTATGTCGGCCCGGCCTTCGAACATGGCACGCTGGAGGGGTATATGCGCGTACAGGCGGTGCTGTACGGCTGGGAAGAACACGAGGATCCCTACGCCCTTCTGTCCGGACTGGCGGACAACGGCGCCACGCTGGGAATCGATCCTTCCACCCCACTGGGTGTTGCGCGTTCGATCGAGCGCGCATGGCTGGGACCGGTCCAGGACGCCGCAGACGACATCCTGTCGGGCCGACAGATCAAGTCACCGGCCGAGATCGCCCTCATGCAGGCCACCAAGACCGCGACGCTGGAGGTACACCGCGCTGCCGCCCGCATCCTGCGCCCCGGCATCACCACCGCCGAAGTCACCGAGTTCATCCACTCGGCCCACAAGGCGATCGGAGCGCCGGGCGGTTCGACCTTCTGCATCGTCCTGTTCGGACCGGACACCGCCTTCCCGCACGGTGTGGCCGAGCCGAAAGCCCTTGAAGAGGGCGACATGGTGCTGATCGACACCGGCTGCGCCCGGCACGGCTACCAGTCCGACATCACCCGCTCCTATGTGTTCGGCACGCCGAGCGCGCGCCAGCGCGAGATCTGGGAGGCGGAAAAGGCCTGCCAGGTCGCTGCCTTCGAGGCCGCTCAAGTGGGCGCAACATGTGCCAGCGTCGATGCGGCCGCGCGTCGGGAAGCAGTGAACCGGGGCCTCGGTCCGGACTACCGGCTGCCCGGCATCCCGCACCGCACCGGTCACGGTATCGGCCTCGAGATCCACGAAGCGCCCTATCTGGTTGGTGGCGACGAAACGCATCTGGCCCCCGGCATGTGCTTTTCCAACGAGCCGATGATCTGTGTACCAGGCGAGTTCGGGATCCGCCTCGAAGACCATTTCTACATGACTTCAGCCGGCCCGCGCTGGTTCACCGAACCCTCACCTTCGATTGAAGACCCGTTCGGCTGAACGCAGACAGGACTGCGCAAAAGACAAACTACTGGTATCCGGGTAGTGCAGGACCTAAGCTTCGCCCCGTAAATCCCACAGGCTGATCCAGATGTTTCCCGAGTATTCGCACCTCAGCGCCCGCTGCGCAGCCTTGCTCGGTCCCTACGTCAACCAGCCGACGGTTGGCGATTTCGCATCCGATTTCGAATGCCTCGATCCGACCGGCCGGACCATCCGCCTGTTCGACGATGCCTTCGCCGGCCGCCCCATCGTGCTGGCCCTGCTCAACGAGGTCGATGCCAGCACCCTACCGATCGCCCTGCCCCGCCTGGCCGGGCTCGAGCGCCAGCTGGCCGTCCACGCGACCCGGCTCGTCGTCGTGTCAGCCTGCACGGACAATGCGCTGACCGCCCGCCTGGCCCGCGAGGCGGGACTGGCAACACCAGTGCTTGGCGACGGCACCGGCGCCCTCCTTGCCCGCTATGGCCTGCTGCGGGGTGACACGTCCGGCCAAACCGCCAATACCCGCCTCCTGCTGATCTCCGCCAATGGACAGATCCTCACCATGACCGATTACGAAGACGGCCGTTTCGAGCACATCACGGCGCAACTGGACGGCCTGAACTCGGCGGGCCGCAGCCTGGCCGATAAGTGGATACCGGGCCATGCGCCGATCCTCGCCATCCCCAACGCACTCGACCCGGACGACTGCGTGAAGCTGATCGACCATTATGGCAAGAGCGATGATTTTCGGGTCGCCCGCCCGGGCGCCGGGGACCCGGCCGAATACAAGTTCGCTGCCTCCGACTACAACCGCCAGGACCGGATTGACCAGATCATCCGCGACACCACGCTCAACCAGTTGATCGACGAGCGCATCAATACCCGCGTCCTGCCCCAGATCGCCAAGGCCTTCGCCTTCCAGGTCACGCGCCGCGAGGCCTTCCACGTGGCCCGCTACCAGGGCGCGCGCGAAGGCATCGCCATTGGTCATCGCGACAACACCCACGCCTCGACGCGGTACCGCCGCTTCGCGCTCTCCGTCAGTCTCAATGATGATTATGAGGGCGGCGAGCTGGTGTTCCGCGAATATGCCGGAAAGGGCTATCGGGGCGCCGTCGGGACGGCCTTCGTGTTTTCCTCCAGCCTGCTTCACGAGGTTGAGGAAACAACTCGCGGCACCCGCTACAATCTGATCAGCCACTTCTTTGACGACGCCGCCACCGGCGCCCGCTAGCTCTCGCCACTGGTCGCCTTGAGCCCCACAAGGCCGATGAGGATCAGGGTGAGGAAGCCGATGCGAGCCAGCGTCGCCGGCTCCTTGAACACGAGGATGCCCAGAGTCGCCACGCCGAGCGCGCCAATGCCCGTCCACACCGCATAGGCGGTGCCGGCGGGCAGGTGCTTCATGGCGAAGAACAGCGCCGCCATCGATCCGGCCAGTGCTCCGTAGACCGCACCGTGCAGCCACCAGGGATGCTCGGCCCGGACATATTTGAACCCGAGCGCCCAGGCCATTTCCAGCAGCCCCCCGATGACAAGCAAACTCCACGGTCCGAACAGTACCGTCATGCATCCACCTCGAGCTCGAAATTGCGCTTCCAGACACGCGCGACCACACCATGGCTTTCGGTGGCGCGCACGGCGCTAGCCAGCGACGGGCAATTGTCGAAGAACCATTCCCGGCGCGGCGACCAGAAACTCATCATCGCCACGTAAACGTCCAGCAGGCTCATATTGGGCCCCAGCAGGTACGGCCCCGGCAAACCGTCGAAATGCTCCTCCATGACCTCCCAGAGCATTTTGCGGCGCTGCCTCGCGCGCGTTTTCAGGATGTCATGCGTGGAGCGGTCCGGATGGAACCGGCCCGGTGCGTCGGAAATCGTGTAGGTCGGATAGATGTTGGTTCCCAGAAACAGCATCCAGCGCAGGTATTCGGCGCGCTCATCGCTATCCGGTGGCGGGGCAAAGCGGTAAGTGCCATCGCGGTCGCCCAGCCAGATCAGGATCGCCGCGCTTTCTGTCATCACGTCATCGTCCGGCAGGACCAGCGTCGGCACCTGGCCGAGCGGATTGAGCGCCGACAGCGCCTCGCTGCTGGCATCGTCCCCGAACGGATCCGCGTCGACGCGGTCATAGTCCAGCCCCAGCAGTTCCAGCGCCGCCTCGACACAGGTCGAACCAAACCCGACCTGGCCGTACAGCGTGAAGCGGCTCATCGCCGGCCCCGACCGATCGCGGCTTGGACCTTGAGTGCCTGCACGGTCATGCGCACATCATGCACCCGCACCATGGCCGCCCCCGCCTTGGCCGCCGCCAGGGCCGCGGCCAGCGATCCGCCAAGCCTCTCCATTTCCGCCGCGCCCTCGTCGATGGCGGCAATGAAGCGCTTGCGCGAAGCGCCGAACAACACCGGATAGCCGAGACCGATGATCTCGGGCAGGTCATGCATCAGGGCCAGGTTGTGATCCAGCGACTTGCCGAAACCGATACCCGGATCGAGCCAGATGCAATCGGCCGACACGCCGGCTGCCATGGCCAGGTCGGCACGCTCGGTGAGGAAGTCGCAGACTTCGCCGACCACGTCGTCATACTGCGGATTGTCCTGCATCGTCGCCGGCGTGCCCGACATGTGCATGAGGATGACCGGCACGCCCAGCTCGGCCGCGGTCTCGATCGCGCCATCCGAGCGCAGGGCGTTGACGTCATTCCAGATATCGGCACCCGCCTCGATCGCGGCGCGGGCCACGCCGGGCTTGAAGGTGTCGATGGAAATGCGCGCCGCGGTCTCCTCGCGCAGGGTGCGGATGACCGGGATAACCCGGCGCAGCTCCTCCGCCTCCTCGACCGGCTCGGCCCCCGGGCGTGTCGACTCGCCACCGATATCGATGACGTCCGCGCCGTTGCGAAGCATTTCCAGCGCGCGCTTGACCGCTGCTTCCTGGTCGATCCAGCTGCCGCCGTCGGAGAAGCTGTCTGGCGTGACGTTGAGAACGCCCATCACGAAGGGCAGGTCGGACTGGCGACGAGGGCGAAACTTGCTCATGACTCCCTGCTAGATGGCCACTGGAGAGCTGGCAAGTGCCATCGCCGCGCGCCAGGTGCAGAGCCTGACAAAAAAGGCCCGGCGGAGTGCGCCGGGCCTTCTCATACTCTCCGCTTTGGAGGCTAGGCCCCCTGCGGTTCAGGATCGCCTTCCGGGCCCTCGTCCGTGATTGGCACGGCGCTGGACGGCGTGTCGGTCGGCGGGGTTGGCGTGTCTTCAGGCCGGACCGGCGGCTTGCCGTTCAGGAGGTCGGTGATTTCCTGTCCGGTTAGCGTTTCGTATTCCAGCAGACCCTCGGCCAGGGTCTCCCAGTCCTTGCGCTTGTCGGTCAGGATGCGGCGTGCATCGGCCAGGCCGGTATCGACCAGCTTCTTGACTTCACTCTCGATCTTGCGCGCGGTTTCCGGCGAGATCGAGCGCGACTGCATCAGTTGCTGGCCCAGGAAGACCTCGCCCTGATCGTCGGAATAGTCGATCGTGCCGAGCTCGTCGCTGAGGCCCCAGCTGGTCACCATGGCGCGGGCCAGGCGGGTCGCCTGCTGGATGTCCGACGAGGCACCGGAGGTCACCTTCTCACGACCGAACTTCAATTCCTCGGCGATGCGGCCACCCATCATGACAGCGAGACGGGAGGTCATTTCCTCGCGCGTCATCGACATCTTGTCGCCTTCCGGCAGCTGCATGACCATGCCCAGCGCACGGCCGCGCGGAATGATCGTCGCCTTGTGGACCGGATCGGTGGCCGGCATGTTCAGCGCCACCAGGGCATGGCCCGCCTCGTGATAGGCGGTGAGCTGCTTTTCCTTCTCCGACATCACCATGGAGCGCCGTTCCGGACCCATCATGACCTTGTCCTTGGCGTCCTCGAACTCGGCCATCGACACGGTGCGCTTGTTGCGCCGCGCCGCCAGCAGGGCCGCCTCGTTGACCAGGTTGGCCAGGTCGGCGCCGGAAAAGCCGGGGGTACCGCGCGCGATGACCTTGGGATCCACATCGGGACCCAGCGGCACGTCGCGCATGTGGACCTTGATGATCTTCTCGCGGCCGGTGATGTCCGGATTCGGCACCACGACCTGGCGGTCGAAGCGGCCCGGGCGCAGCAGCGCCGGGTCGAGCACGTCGGGACGGTTGGTGGCCGCGATCAGGATGATGCCTTCATTGGACTCAAACCCGTCCATCTCGACCAGCAGCTGGTTGAGCGTCTGCTCGCGCTCGTCATTGCCACCGCCCAGGCCGGCGCCGCGCGAACGGCCGACAGCATCGATCTCGTCGATGAAGATGATGCAGGGCGCGTTCTTCTTGGCCTGCTCGAACATGTCGCGCACCCGGCTGGCACCGACGCCGACGAACATTTCAACGAAATCGGAACCGGAGATCGTGAAGAAGGGCACATTGGCCTCTCCTGCCACGGCGCGCGCGAGCAGGGTCTTACCGGTACCCGGAGGGCCGACGAGCAGCGCGCCCTTGGGGATCTTGCCACCCAGGCGCTGGAACTTGGACGGGTCTTTCAGGTACTCGACGACCTCCTGGAGCTCGTCCTTGGCTTCGTCGACACCGGCAACATCGTCAAACGTCTTTCGACCGTGATGCTCGGTCAGCAGGCGGGCCTTGGACTTGCCGAAGCCCATGGCGCCACCTCGTCCGCCGCCCTGCATCTGGCGCATGAAGAAGATCCACACTCCGATCAGCAGCAGGAAGGGGAACCAGTTGATCAGCATGGACACCAGGAAATTGCCTTCGGCCGCTTCCTCCTCGACGCGGATGTCAACGCCCGCTTCGCGCAGGATGGTCACCGTCTGATTGTCCTGAGGTGGCAGCGTTACTTCGGCGCTACGGCCGGTCTCGGTCTCGAAACTGAGCACATCACCGCGAATGGTGGCCGAGCGAATCTCGTCACGCTCCACTTGGTCGAGAAACTCCGAGTAGGACGGTCCTCGCTCGGGCGCCGCCACATTGGACGACCGGCCGATCAACTGGAACAGGGCCAGCAGCAGTACGAAGACAAGGGCCCAAATAGCGAGATTTCTCATTTGCATGTGTGTGTTCCGTTCCTGTGGCCGGTTCCTGTCGCAGGGCCGTCGGGTCCTGATATGGGCATTGCCAGCGTGTTCTGCCAGTCAAGGGCGCAGTTTCAACCTAGTTCGCGGAATGCCTCACGGCACCCCCTGTTTCAATTCTCGGTGAGCAATTCCCTGCAAATCCTGTGCTCGGCGAGGCTGCGCGGAGCCAGGTGAGCAGCTTCGACGTTCGCGCCAAGCCCGCCAATGGCCACGACTTTCTCCATATGGCGCAAGGCTGGCAGCGTTGAGCGCGCCGCCCCGGGCACGGCATCGAGCCGCGCCCGGTCATCTAGCCCGGCATAATCCCGGCCCAGTGCCGAGACCGACATGCCGGTGGGCAACTGGGACATAATGAAGCGGCCGTCCCAGATGCTGCCAGTTCCGAGATCGGTGACCACCGGCTGTGCCGTGCGGTCGACCCGTCCCAGGACCGCTCCCGGATCGCGCACCAACCACCATGCCCCTCGCCATGTTACGAGACGCACACCGGCTGCCACCGAGGCCCGTCGTGCCAGCAGTGCCGTCTCGAGACACTCGAGCGCCTGTCCGGTCGGGCGCGCTTCGGCGCCAGACACGGCGCGCATGGCCTCGCCCAGGACACGACGTCGTAACACGGAGACAGCCGCCCCCAGTTGGTCCGGATCAAGTTCGATCCCGCCCCACGCATGGATCACGAGGCTTTGCCGCGCCAAGCGGCCCGCAGCTCGCGCCTCGGCCGCATCCAGCTTGCGGAGCTCTGCAGCCAGATGGATCAATCGACCCGACTGCCAGCCGTGTTGTCGCAGCGCGGTCAGGCGTTGGCGCAGACGCACGCGCTGGAACCGCCGGTCGGCATTGGCCGGATCCTCGATCCAGCTTTCGCCGGAGGCTTCCAGCCCCTCGCGAAGCTGGCGACGCGTCACCTCCAGGAGCGGGCGCCCGAGCTCCAGCCCATAGCCGTCCGGCCAGACCGGATAGGCCGCCCGTTCGCGCATACCGGCCAAACCTCGCCAGCCCGAGCCGCTGGCCAGCCGCATCAACACGGTTTCAGCCTGATCGTCGGCGGTGTGGGCGGTCAGCAGGAGCGAGGCACCGATGGCCCGGCAGCCAGCCGCAATCATGCGGTACCGCGCTGTCCGGGCCGCGCTCTGGATCCCGGTCGAGGGCTTGGCACCGGCCCACTCCAGGCAGTGGACCCGAACGCCCAGGCGTGCGGCCATCAGGGCTGCACGTTCGGCATCCCGATGACTGCCGGCACGCAATTGGTGGTCGACGATAAAGGCATGCAGCGGCCGGCCGGTGCGGTCGGCCCAGTCCACAGCCAGGCCCAGCAGGGCGTGCGAGTCCCCTCCGCCGGAATAGGCCAGGGCGACCGGCTCGTCGGCCGGTACATGGGTGTCCAGCCAGGCCGCGACGTGGCGGGCCAGCCCCCCCCGCATGATCAGCGGCAGCCGATCCGGGCGGCCTCTCGCTCGGCCCGCTGCCGGGAGGGCAGGTCGGCATTGGGGAATTGGCTGGAGAACCGGCCCAGCGTCGCGCAGGCATCGTCGCGGCGCCCCAGACCGTTTAGAGAAGCGGCGAGGCGCACGAGCGCATCCGGCGCCTTGGCCCCGGCCGAGTCGGCCCGCAGCGACGCGATGTAGGCGTCCGCAGCTTCCGCCAGGTCGGAGCGTACGAAGAAGGTCTCGCCGAGCCAGTACCACGCTTCTCCGGCCCGCTCATGCTCGGGATAGGTGCCGACAAACTGCTCGAATCCATCCTGCGCACCGTTGAAATCGCCATCGAGCAATTGCGCCCGGGCGGTGTCGTAGAGGGCGTCCGGCGAGGGCCGGCTGGTGGCAGTCGGGGCGGGACCGATGGATTCCGGTGCGCCGAGCACTCCGGTCGCGGCGGCACGGTCGGCGGCGAAGCGGTCGTCGGGATTACCGGCCGGCGCAGAGGTCGACTCGTCCAGTCCTTCGCGCATCCACGCCACAGCCTCGTCGTCACCGGACTGGATGGTCACGCCCTCGCGCACCTGCGGATCGATGACCACACTGCCGTCCGCCGGCTGCAAACGCGGCGTATTGCGCTGCCGGGCCTCGCGCTCCAAACGCTCGATTTGATCGCGCAACTGGCGGTTCTCGAAGTCCAGCTGCTCGGTGCGACCGGTCAGTTCACGGACCTGATACTCCAGGTCGTCCAACCGCCGCAGCAACGTGTCCGCCACCGGGTCACCGGCGAGGAACTGGTCTTCCAGCTCGCCGATCCGCACTTCCGTGGCGTCGATCCGTTCCGCCAGTTCCCGGCGCGACTGGGCCTCGGCCGGAAAGGCAACGAGACAGGTGAGGATCAGGGTGGGCAGAACGTGTTTCAGCATCATGGATCTCAATGTCGGCAAGCAGGACGGCGAAATTACGGCAGCGCGGCGGCGTGGCCAAGCCGGGCCGGATCGCCCGGTGAACAACATGAAAACGCCCGCGACAACAATGCCGCGGGCGTTTCCGATACGGAGTGCAGCCGGTTAGTTCGTGTAACCACCGACCAGCGACGTCGTTGCATTCCGGTTGATCGCCCAGCACCGCTCGGTCGATTCCATGCAGGTCGGACGCTCCTTGCCGTAGGAGGTGGTGGAGATCCGCGACGGATCGACCCCCTGGCTGACCAGATAGGCGCGCGCCGAATTGGCCCGGCGGGCACCGAGGGCGAGGTTGTACTCGCGGGTACCACGCTCGTCGGCATTGCCGGCGATCAGGACGCGGGCGTCCGGATAGCTGGCGAGCCAGGCGGCCTGGCGCCGCAGCGTGTCGCGGGCCTCGTCGCTCAGGTCACTGCGGTCCAGCGCGTAGAACACGCGGTCTCCCGCGGTCTGGACGAAGTGCTCCGGCGAACCTGCCACCGGGCCCGCAGGCTCGGCCGGACGGGGCTCGGGCCGCTCGATCGGACGCGGCGGCTCAGCCGGGCGCTCTTCTTCTACCGGCGTCGATGCACAGGCCGTAGCGAAAGCGCCGATACCGGCGATGGCAAGCAATTTGATGTTCATGACTTCTTACACCTCATCCCAGCCAAGGCCCTTGGCACACTTGGCAAAACCCTGCGTCGACCGTGACGCGAGACCGGGTGCTCCCCTAGACGGCGGAGCACCGATTTAAACGTTACGCAGATATTTTCTACTCAATCAAGGGCGACCACGCAGGATCGGAGGCCATTCCTCCAGTTGCCAGTCGTCTCAAGTTGAAACCAGCCAAATCTATACTCCAAATCTCATAACGCGTGCCATCCGACCGGGGTTCCCCGCGCGTGAAGAGAAGGACGCGTCCGTTGGGCGACCAGGCTGGTGAATCCACGAAATAGCCCTCGTAAAGGATGCGCTCGCGACCCGACCCGTCGGCCTGCACCACGCCAAGGGCGAACATGCCGCCCTGCTGCCGGGTGAAGGCGATCAAATCTCCGCGAGGCGACCAGACCGGCGTGGTGTAACGGCCCCCGCCAAAGGTGACGCGCTGCACATCCGTGCCGTCGCGGTTCATGGTGTAGATCTGCGAGCCACCGCCCCGCGACGAGGAAAACGCGATACGGTCGCCGTCAGGGGAGAAGGACGGCTCCACATCGTCGGCCGGATGCGTGGTGACCCGGCTCAGGGCGCGGGTCTGCAGGTTGTAGATGTGAATGTCATGGCCGCCCTCGACCAGAACGGACACCGCCAATTCCCGCCCGTCAGGCGAAAACCGGGCCGACAGGCTCTGGCCCTCGGGACTCGTCCGGCTGCCGCCGAACAGGGCTTCCTGGCGCCCGGTTTCGAGGTTGTAGACATAGCTCGTCGCCTGCCCGTTAATGAAGGAGACATAGGTGATCTCCTGCGTCGTCGGCGAGTAGTTGGGCAACAGGGCCATGTAGGAGCGATCGGTCAGGAAGGACGGATTGGCACCGTCCTGGTCCATTTGCGCCAGCTGACGCAACGGCTCGCCATCGCTGGTCCGACCCTCGGCGACATAGACGATGCGCGTGTTGAAATAGCCGGTCTCGCCAGTCAGGCGCTCATACACCGCATCGGCCACCTTGTGGGCCACGCGGCGCCAATTTTCCGGGGCGGTGCGGTATTGCAGGCCAAGCAGCTGTTCCTCCAGCCGCGTGTCCCAGAGCCGGAAGGCGACCACCAGGCGGCCATCTTCCTGGACATCGACACTGCCCACCAGCAGGGCCGTGGCGTCAATGACCCGCCAGTCGGCGAAGCGCGGGCGAAGATTGATGTTCTCGATATCCTCGATGTAGGCGCCCTGGTCGATGGGCGCGAACAGGCCGGAGCTGGCCAGGTCATTCGTCACCACCCGGGTGATGTCAGCCCCGCGCGCGGCGGCATCATCGGAGTTGCCGATGAAGTCTGGCAAGGCGATCGGCAGGGGATCGAGATTACCCTGGGTCACATCGACCCGCAGCGGTTGCTGGGCGAGGGCCAGACCGGTCGTGAGAACGGCCAGAACGAGGACTTGGAGTGCGGCGAGAAGTCGGGTCATGCGAGGCTACTCCGGAACTGCTGGATCAGCGATCATAAAGAGACGGGTCGAAATTGACCGTAATTTGACGCCATTGGGAATAGTGTTCCGGCGGCAGGGGATAGGGCGCACATTGCGTGGTCGCCCGCAAGGCCCGCTCGCCGGCTACCCGCAAGTAGCGATTGGACGAGTTGAGGATGCGCGATTGGTCGGCCAGTTGCGGCGGTGCGGAGAGCGAACCGTCGCGGTTGAGCCTCAGCGTCACTTCGACGGCCAGCTCATCCGGATCGGGAGCGTCAAGCGAATTGCGCCAGCAGCGTCGCAGATGACTGCGCACGATGTCCTGGATGGTCGCCGTCATCCGGGCCCCGTCACCTGCCGAGGCGCGCTGGCCCTCATCGCTCGCGGTCTCGGTACGGGCCGCGGCGACCTCGCGCTCCAGATTGCCGAGCAGGTCGTTGAGAGACGGCTCGCGTGGCGCTTCGGGCCGGCGTTGCGGCGGCGTTTCGGGCTCCGGTTCAGGTTCGGGCTCCGGCTCGGCCGGGGTCTCCTCGACCTCCGGTTCCGGTTCGGGTGCCTCCGGGATGATCTCCGGCTCCGGTTCTGGCTCGGGCTCGGGCTCAGGAGCCGGATCCGGCTCGATGATCTCATCCTCGACCGTTTCTTCAGGTTCCGGCTCGGGTTCGGGCGCCGCGGCACGGATATTGGTGGTGTCGGCAAGCGTCACCAGCTCGATCGGAACAATCGGCGACTGCTCCACCATGCGCGCCGCCCGCGGCAGATAGACCAGCCCGCCGGCCAGCAGGCCGACATGTACCAGAAGGGAGAGAACTAGGCCGCGCACGGTGATCCCGCTATGGCTCGATCGGGTCCGTCACCAGGCCCAGATTCCTGAAACCGGCAGCATTGACGCTGGCCATGACCTGCGCCACGTCGCCATAGGCGGTGCCACCATCGGCCCGAATGAAGATGCGGGAATCATAGCCGGTTCCGGCAATCGCACGAAGGCGGGGCGCCAGCTCGCGCAGCTCGACCTCGGTTTCCTGCAGATAGATCAGCCCGTCCGACGTCACGGTTATGGTCAGCGGTTCCTCATCGGCCGGCAGACTACGTGCCTCGGTATCAGGCAGGTCAACGGGCACGCCGACGGTCAGCAGGGGCGCGGTGATCATGAACACGATCAGCAGCACCAGCATGACATCCACGAATGGCGTCACGTTGATCTCGGCCTTCGGCTTCCAGCGCGCCCGTCCGCGACCGGAGCCGCCCGTATCGAGTGAAACAGCCATGGTCAGCGCGACTCCCGCTCCGCCAAGGCCGACAGGTCATCGACGAAACCGTCAAGCCGCGAACCGTACTTTGCCAGATTGGCCGACAAGGCGTTGAAGAAGATCACCGCCGGGATGGCAGCAAGCAGGCCCAGTGCGGTGGCGAACAGAGCCTCCGCGATCCCGGGCGCAACCACGGCCAGGTTGGTGTCCTGGGAAGCGGCGATGGCCCGGAATGAGTTCATGATCCCCCATACCGTTCCGAACAGGCCCACGAATGGCGCCGCCGAGGCGATGGTGGCCAGGATACCCAGACCGCCTTCGCTCTTGGTCATCTGCCGACCGGCTTCGGCTCCGGCCGCCTTGGCCACGCGTCCGCCGGCGCGCTCACCCTGCCATTCGCGCAAGCCGGCCGCGAATACCCGGCTGAACGGGTCGCGCGGATTGCGCGCATACTGTTCGGTCAACGCATCAAGCGAGCGCCCGGCCCAGAAATCGCGCTCGAAGGCATGCCCCTTCGCGTGCAGGCCGCGCAGTTGCAGCGACTTGTCGATGGCAATGGCCCAGGACCAGACAGACATGAAGGCGAGGACCGCCATGACCGCCTTGACCACCCAGTCGGCACGCATGAACAGGGCAAAAAAACTGAACCCTTCGACCGCCTGCGCGATTTCGACCACACCTGATTCCATGACACACATTCCTTGCCATCAGGCCGGATGCGGGCTCCGGCACCGAATTACATCTTCCCCGTCCGGCGACATGACCGCCGCACCCCGGCACCTCACTGCCACGGCTCGTGCCTCATGCCTAGCGAATGCGGCGAATTTCAGGAAGTGAAAACCCAGCAAGTCGGTCAGTCGTCATCATTGTGCGCCACCGTGTGGGACTCGACTTGCTCGACGACATCCCAGTGCTCGACCACCCGCCCCCCATACATGCGGAACAAGTCGCAGGCCCGGAAAGTCTGGCCATTTTCGTCGAAGCAGGTGAACAGCGCGACGAAGTTGCCCTGAGCGACAAGGTCCTCAATGCCATGATATACAAGCCCCTCGCGCGGCCGGCGGCGGGCGATCAGGTCGTCGAGCCGTTCCGGCCGACAGCATGAGCCGGGGGTGTGCGAGACGAATACGTCGAGGTCCACATACTTGTCGGTCAGGTCAAGTCGTCCCTCGACGCCGACTTCCCTGGCGAAATTTCGGATGACTTCGCGGTTGGCTTCGCTGTCCGCCGGATCCCCCATCGGGTGTTTGGCCGCGGCCAGGGCCAGGCACAGGCAATCACCGGTGCGAAACCTCGACGTGACCTGCCGGCGGACGCGCATCCGCCCCCCCTTGCCGACCCGCACCAAACTCATGGTCAGCCAGACATCGCCCTCACTTTCCGGTTCATGGATAGCGTGAATGAAGGTCGCCGAGCCATCCGTGAGGACCCGAACCACGTCGAACTCGAAATTGGGTGGCGGGGCCGGAACCGGTCCATTTGCGGTTACCGGAGCGCTCCGGCCTACTGGATCATCCAAGGTTTCTGCCCCACTGCCGGAATCGCTTGTTCCGAAATAGAGGGTAGCGACTGCAGGTCAATGCTCAACCTTTGTTTGCTTACGCAACCGCCTTACATCGCCTGATCGATAACCCGGCTGGCCCAGCGCTGTACCATCCAGCGCGGCGGACGCTTGGCCCTTCCGACCGCATCAATGCAAACTGCCTCCACATCGGCCCGCGTGATGCACTCGCCTTCCCGCATCAGGCGCTGGTCGATCATCAACCGGGCGCCGCGAGACGGCCGATATCGGGTCTCGACAATAAGCACATCATCAATGCGCGCCGCGCGATCGAATTCGAGGCTCATGCGACGCACGGCGAATGCCAGTGGCGCCGCGTCTTCCGCCAACTCCGAGTGGTGGATATCCAGCGCTCTGAGGCTCTCCGTCCGGCCGCGCTCGAAGAAATGCAGGTATCGCGCGTGATAGACGATGCCCGAAAAGTCCGTGTCCTCGTAGTAAATCCTGATCGGCAGTCGGTGCACATTGTCATCACCGAAGCGACCGGGATTTGGGAAGAGATCATCTGTCATGCCTACCCTCTATCCGAGTTTGGCCAACCGGGTCGAGTGGGCAGGAGCGGGTTGGTCAGGCCCTAGGTACAGCTATTTGCCGAACAACTGGGTCTGGCCTGTCGCCGGAGTGGTCCCGGATTGCGGCGCCGGCAGGCCAAGATGGTCCCAGGCCCGGGCCGTCGCGAGGCGCCCGCGCGGCGTGCGCTGCAGGAAGCCCTGCTGGATGAGGAAAGGTTCGACCACGTCCTCCAGCGCATCGCGGGCCTCGGCCAGGGCTGCCGCCAGCGTCTCGACCCCCACCGGTCCGCCGGCAAAGCTCTCAAGCAATGCGCGCAGGTAACGACGGTCCAGACTGTCCAACCCCAGTGCGTCGACTTCGAGTCGCTTGAGAGCCCTGTCGGCTACGGGCTGGGATATGGCCGCAGCGCCTTCCGCCTCTGCGAAATCCCGCACCCGGCGAAGCAGCCGCCCGGCGACACGCGGCGTGCCCCGGGCCCGTCGGGCAATCTCGTGCGCCCCGTCCGGGCTGGCTTCGATTCCGAACTTGGCCGCCGCCCGGCCGACGATGAAGGCCAATTCCTCCTCGTCATAGAATTCCAGCCGCACCGGCACTCCGAAACGATCTCGGAGCGGCGTCGCCAGCAGCCCGGCCCTTGTGGTCGCCCCGACCAGGGTGAAAGGCGGCAGCTCAATGCGCACGGTGCGTGCCGAAGGCCCCTCGCCGATCACCAGGTCGAGACAGAAATCCTCCATCGCCGGATAGAGGATCTCCTCAACCGCCGGCGCCAGCCGGTGGATCTCGTCGATGAACAGGACGTCACGCGGTTCCAGATTGGTCAGGATGGCTGCGAGGTCGCCGGCCTTGGCGATCACCGGGCCGGAGGTGGCGCGAAAGCCGACACCCATCTCGCGCGCGACGATCTGCGCCAGCGTGGTCTTGCCAAGACCGGGCGGACCGGAGAGCAGCACATGGTCCAGCGCTTCCTCGCGCCGCCGCGCCGCCTCCACGAAAACCTTGAGGTTGGCGATCGCCGCCTTCTGGCCGACAAAATCGGAGAAGCTGAGCGGACGAAGGGCCCGGTCCCGTCCGTCTCCGGCCTGGGCATCGCGGTCGACCAGCCGGCCATCGTCTTCCGGTGGCGTCGCACTCATGGTGCCAGCTCCTTGAGCGACAGGCGGATCACTTCATTGAGGGGGGCATCGTCGCCCCGGGCCCGCATTACGCCGGCCACGGCCTGACGTGCAAGGCTCTCGTGATAGCCGAGGTTGAGCAGCGCCGAGACGGCATCCTCGCGCGACCGCACTTGCGGTTCGCCCGCCGAAGCTGCTGGCGGCGGGCCGGCACCGGTTTCTGGCGCGTCGTGCACTGGCAGCCCGATGGAGAAGCTGCGGCCGGTCGGCGGCGCTTTGTCCTTCAGCTCGGTGGCGATCCGCGTTGCCAGTTTCGGACCAACGCCCTTGGCGCGGGCAAAGGTCGACTTGTCGCCCAATGCCGCCGCATTGGCAATTTCCGACACCGGCACGGCATCCAGAAGGGCGAAAGCTGCCTTGGCGCCAACGCCCTGGACGTCCTGCAGATGCACGAACCAGGCGCGTTCGGTATCCTCCAGGAAGCCGTACAGCTTGAAGGCATCCTCGCGGACATGGGTCTCGATGTGCAGTGTCACGCCCTGGCCGACCTCAAGTCGCGCCAGGGTGCGCGAGCCGGCTCCCACGAGATAGCCAACCCCGTTCACGTCAAGCACCAGCTCATCAGCACCGAGCGCCGCGACCACACCGGAAAGCAGTCCGATCATGCTGCGCTCCCGAGTCGGCGCTGGGTACGATGGTGAGCGTGGCAAATGGCAATGGCGAGCGCGTCGGCAGCGTCCGCCCTGGCATCCGTGCCTGGCAACAACACACCAATCATCGCGGCGACCTGGTCCTTGCCGGCAGCGCCGGTCCCGACCACGGCCTTCTTGACCAGCCGGGCCGCGTACTCTGCCACCGGCAGGCCCATCTGGGCCGGGGCCAGCAACGCGGCAGCGCGGGCATGACCGAGCTTCAGGGCCGAAGAGGCATTGGCGGCCATGAACGCCTCCTCGATTGCCGCCTCGTGCGGGCGATGGCTGACGACCAACTCGCTGACTGCGCTGAAAATATGCGACAAACGGTCCGAAAGGGGAGCCTGGACCGGCGGACATACGACGCCATGCGCCACGGCCTTGAGCCGACTTCCCTCAACCTCGATCACGCCCCAGCCCATTCTGCGCAGGCCGGGATCAATCCCGAGAATTCTGACCGCTGCACTCATGCCGCCCCCTTGTCCTTGAACAAGCCTTAGCACTGGTTGGCCCACCGGAACAAGACGGGAACGCGGCGCCCGGCCTGGACTGCAGCGCCACGGCATAGCGGCCACGAACGATAATCAGTCTCAATACTGATGAGAAACGATCTCAACTGCGCTTACAAAGTCCTGGAAAGAAGGGAAATTATTATTTCGGCATTTGTTTGACCAGTGACGCTCGCGACGATTAAACTTCTGAAATAGCGTGCTTGTCCCTCGTACGAGCCGGGCACGTATAAAGGGGAGAGACCAATATCATGGCTAAAAAAGGCAAGTTGAGCCGTCGCTCATTCCTGACCCGGGTTGCCGGAGCCGCCGTTGCAACCGGTGCCGCTTCCGTCGTGACCGGAGCCAGTCAGGCGCAGAATTACACCGGGCAAACCGACAGCGACACGGGCTCCTATGCCGACAGTGCCGGCTATGGCCGCACCGGCAGAACCGACAGCGACAGCGGCTCCAATGCCGACCGTGCCGGTTATGGCCGCGGGGCAACCGGCCTCACCGACAGTGATAGCGGCAGCTATGCGGACCAGGCGGGTAATGGCCGCGGAACCAGCGGCATTACCGATAGCGACAGCGGATCCTATGCCGATCAGGCCGGCAATGGCCGGGGCTCCAGCGGCATTACCGACAGCGACACGGGAGGCAATGCGGACGCCGTGGGCAATGGCCGCGGCGGGCGGAGTTGCAGTGACAGCGATACCGGCAGCTATGCAGACCCCGGCGGCCGCGGTCGTCGCTGCTAGAAGCCGGATCATTCAGGGAGGGCCGGATGGCCAAACGTGGAAAACTGAGTCGGCGCTCATTCCTGACCCGGGTCGCCGGGGCCACACTGGCCACCGGGGCGGCTGGCGTCGTCTCCGGTTGTGCGACCACCGGCTATTCCGATGCGGACCCTTACGATCCCGCCGGTGCCGGACGTGGCACCACCGGCTATACCGACACTGACAGTGGCCGCTACAGCGACCCCGCCGGGAATGGCCGCGGCGGAGGCGTTACCGATGCCGATAGCGGCGCCTATGCGGACCCTGTGGGGCGCGGTCGCGGTGGAGGCCACACCGACAGTGACACCGGCAGTTACGCCGATCCGCCCGGCCGGGGACGCGGCTCCAGCGGCATTACCGACAATGACCGAGGGACCTATGCCGATCCATCCGGGCGCGGCCGCGGTGGTCGCGGCTCGGGATATACCGACAGCGACAGCGGACGGTATGCCGATCCGCCCGGTCGCGGACGCAGCGGCACCGGATACACGGACAGCGATTCCGGTGCCTATGCCGATCCGAGCGGCGGTGGCCGGGGTGGCAGCGGGCATACCGACAATGATGCTGGCGCCTACGCCGACCCGGTCGGCGGAGGGCGGAGCCACGGCAATTGCACGGACAGCGACACGGGCTCATACGCCGATCCAGTCCGCGGCGGACGCAGGTGCTAAGCTCGCAAACTGCCGTCTGAAATCCCTTGATTCCTGGCCGTCGCCGGGGGGCGCTCTGGTTTCGCCCCCAGTTAACGGCGCCTGCCAGATCCACCCTGTCATAGCCCGGAGCTCTTCGCCTTGACCTTGAACCACCCCTGGCTCACTGACCCGCTGGGCACGCTCATTGGCCCCGTGACGGCAGAGCGCTATTTTTCCGAGTTCCACGAGAAGAAATCACTGCTCGCGCGACGAGATGATCCGCGGCGCTATGCCGGCCTGCTCTCAATCGACCGCATCGACGACATTATTGCCAACCAGATCCTGGCCTCCGACCAACTCGACATGGCCCGCTCGGAACCGCCGGTCCGGCGTGAGGACTTCACCTTCGAAACCGGCACCATCGATCGCGGCGGCGTGGCCAACCAGTATCGGCGGGGCGCCACAATCATCCTGCCCCAGCTCCATAATTCAGACGCGATTCTGGGCGAGTTCTGCCGGGCGGTCGAGGCTCTCTTCTCGTGCCACGTCCAAACCAACATCTACCTCACCCCGCCCAACAACCAGGGATTCAAGACCCATTACGACGATCACGACGTGTTCGTGATGCAGGTTTCGGGTGAGAAGAAATGGCGTCTATACGAGACCCCGCTCGCCAACCCGTACCGCGGCGAGGGCTTCCGTCCGGGCGACCATGACATCGGTGAGCCATCGGAGGAGTTCGTGCTCAAGGCTGGCGAATGCCTCTATCTGCCTCGCGGGCTCATGCATGATGCGGAAACCCATGGCGAGGTTCCGTCCCTGCACATCACACTTGGCTTGATCGTCAAGACCTGGGCCGACCTGATGCTGGAAGCGGTCTCGGAAGTGGCCCTGCGCCATCCCGCTTTCCGCCAGGCGCTTCCGCCCGGTCACGCCCGCCCGGATTTCGACCGAGCCGGCGCCAGAGCGCAGTTTGCCGAGCTGGCGCGAACCCTCGCGCAGGAGGTCGAACTGGACAGTGCCCTTGATCTGTTCACAGACAATTTCATCCGCTCCCGCCTGCCTTACACGCGCGGAGCCATCTCCGGCATGGCCCTGCCCGACCGGGACGGCCAGAGCTTTGTGCTGCGGCCCTTCGTGCCCTGGCGCCTGGCCGGTGATGACAACCATGTGGTGATCATCACGGCGGGCGGGGAAGTCCGTTTCGCGCCCGAGGCCGAGCCGGGCCTGCACCAATTGCTCGATGGGGGCGAAATCAGCCTGCAGACCTTTGCCGGCCTGGGCGAGGAGGAGGCCCGCTCCACCCTCGCCCGGCTGCACGCTTTCGGCCTTATCGTGCCGCGCTGACGCCTAGCCGGCGAGCAGATCGCGGGCAGTCTGGGCGATGGCATCGGCGGTAATCCCGAAATGCCGGTACAGGTCTTCGGCCGGGGCACTGGCCCCGAACCCGGTCATGCCGACAAAGCCGCCATCGCGCCCGATCACGGTATCCCAGCCATAGCGCAGCGCCGCTTCACTGGCGACGCAGGGCACTCCGGCCGGCAGGACCTGATCTCGGTAAGCAAAATCCTGCTCCAGGAACAGGTCAAGGCACGGGGCCGAAACGACGCGAACCTGACGGCCTTCTTCAGTCAACTTGGCCGCCGCCTCGACCGCCAGGCTGACTTCCGACCCGGTTGCCACCAGCACGACATCCGGCTGGCTGTCGCAGTCCTGCAGGACATAGGCGCCGCGCACCGAGCGATTGTCGCGCCCGTCATCATCACGCAGGAAACGCAGCTTCTGCCGCGACAGGGCCAGCACGCTCGGTCGGTCCGGGGTCTTGAGTGCGATCTCCCAGGCCTCCGCTGTTTCCAGCGCATCGGCCGGGCGGAACACCTGCAGGCCGGGAATGGCGCGCAGGGACGCCAGCGTCTCGACCGGCTGGTGAGTCGGACCATCTTCACCCAGACCGATGGAATCGTGGGTCAGCACATAGATCACCGGCTGCTGCATCAGCGCCGACAGGCGGATCGACGGCCGGCAGTAATCGGCAAACACCAGGAAGGTGGCCACGTGAACCCGGAAACCGCCATGCAGCGCCATGCCATTGGCGCACGCCGCCATGCCGTGTTCGCGCACACCGAAGTGGATATAGCGACCATCGTAATTGCCGCCGCTGACCACCTTTACGTCGGGTGTCTTGGTCAGGTTGGAACCGGACAGGTCGGCCGAACCGCCCACCAGGCCCGGGCACTCGTCGATAATGGCCGCGAGCGTCTTGCCGGAGGCTGCCCGAGATGCCAGGTCCGGGCGGTCCTCGGCGACTTTCTGGCGCCAGGCTTCCAGCGCTGCCAACTCGCCCTGCCCCGGCTCGCCGGAAAGCTGGGCCACGAAATCGTCCGCCTTGTCGGATGCCGCGAGGCGATCCCGCCAGGCCTCATGGGCTTCCGGCGAACCGGCCGCGCGCCAGGCCTCGTAGATATCATCCGGAATGACAAAGGGGTCGTGTGCCCAGCCAATCGCCTTGCGCGTGCCGGCAATCTCCTCATCGCCCAGCGGCGCTCCATGCGATCCGGCCGTGCCGGCCTTGGTCGGGGCCCCCTTGCCGATCTGTGTCCGGCAGGCGATCAGCACCGGCCGGTCGCTGTCTCGCGCCGCTTCCAGGGCCGCGTCGATCGCCTTGAAATCATGCCCGTCAATGCGCGAGACGGCCCAGTTGGCCGCTTCGAAGCGCTTCAGGACATCTGTCGATTCCGACAATTGCGTCGGCCCGTCGATGGAAATCTCGTTGTCGTCCCACAACACGCACAGCCGGTTCAGCTTGAGGTGCCCGGCGAGGGCGATGGCCTCGTGGCTGATGCCTTCCTGCAGGTCACCGTCGGAGGCGATGACCCAGGTGCGGTGGTCGACCAGATCGTCACCGTACTGGGCGTTCAACATGCGCTCGGCCAGCGCCATGCCTACGGACATGGAAATGCCCTGCCCCAGCGGGCCGGTCGTCGCCTCGACTCCCGGCGTATGGCCGTGCTCCGGGTGCCCGGCGGTCATAGAGCCGAGCTGTCGGAAGTTGCGGATCTCCTCCATTGTCATGTCCTCGAACCCGGTCAGGTGGAGGAGGGAGTAGATCAGCATGGAGCCGTGCCCGGCCGACAGCACAAAGCGGTCGCGATCGGCCCAGCCCGGCGCCGCCGGATCGAACTTCATGTGCCGGGACCACAGCACGGTGGCCACGTCGGCCATGCCCATGGGCATGCCGGGGTGACCGGAATTGGCTGCCTGGACCGCATCCATGGACAGGGCGCGAATGGCGTTGGCCATGTCTTCGAGGCGGGTTCCATTCGAGGCGTTCATGCGACATCTCCAAGCGGCGACCCGGTCAGGCGGGACGCGAGTCAGCTGTTCAGGTGGCCGTGCCGGTCGAGCAGGGCCCGGGTGGAGGCGTCATAGCCGGATATGTCGCCATTCAAAATGCCTGTGGTCAGGATTTTTCCCAGTTCCACGCCCCACTGGTCGAACGGGTTGATGTCGTAGATCACGCTCTCGACGAAAACCTTGTGTTCGTGCAGGGCGATAAGGGCGCCAAGCGTGGCTGCATCGAGATCGTCGAGCAGCAGCATCGAGCTCGGTCGCCCGCCCGGCATGGCCCGGTGCATGGCCAACTCGGGATCCGACGCCTTGTCCGGCAGGCGCCCGTCGAGCAGCGCTGCTGACTGGGCGACCATATTGGCAGCCAGGGCCGTCTCGCGCGGATCGGAACTGCGGAAATGGCGGGCTATGCCGATGAAATCGACCGCCACGATATCACGTCCCTGGTGCAGCCACTGGAAGAAGGAGTGCTGAATCTCGGTGCCCTTGCCGCCCCATACCAGCGCTCCCCCAGCGGTTTCAGCGGGCAGTCCATCGAGCGTCACCGACTTGCCGAGCGATTCCATCTCGAGCTGCTGGAAGTAGTCGGCCAACCGGCCCAGTCGCGCCGAATAGGCGGCGACACAGCGACTCGGCACACCGAGAGCGACTCGATTCCAGACATCGATCAGCGCCTTGAGAACCGGCATGTTGCGGTCAAGGGGCGCTTCCGCGAAATGCCGGTCCATTTCCCGCGCACCGTCTCGGAAGCGGGCAAACACCTCCGGCCCCAGACCAATCTCCAGAGCCAGCCCAACAGCGCTCCAGACCGAAAAGCGGCCGCCCACCCAGTCTGGGAAATCAAACACCTGGTTGCCCGGAATACCAAAGGCACGCGCCTTGTCCGGAGCCGCCGATGCGGCCACGAAATGGCGCCCTGCCGCGTCCTCGCCAAGCTGTTCTGAGAGCCAGGCACGAGCTGCTTCGGCCGACATCAGGGTCTCTTGGGTCGAGAACGATTTCGAGGCCACAACGAACAGCGTGGCCCGCGGATCAGCCCCGTCGATCGCATGTTGCAGATCGCTCGGGTCGAGACTGGCAACAAAGCGCATGTCCGGCCCCGTCACGGCCAGGTCAGCCAGGGCATCGGCCACAAGGCGCGGGCCGAGATCGGATCCGCCAATGCCGATATTCACCACCCGCCGGATCGGCGCACCGGAGGGCTGCCAGCCCCCACCCCGCACGGCTTCGGCGAAGCGCCGGGTCGCGTGCTGCGAGCGCTCAACGAGCTCGGCCGCCGCTGTGCCGTCGATCTCAGCCCCGTTGCGATAGGCCATGTGCAATGCCGGCCGACCTTCGGTCGGGTTGACGATTTCTCCCTCGAACAGACGCTTGCGGGCCGCTTCAAGCTCCTGCTCGTCGGCCAGCCCCAACAGAGCGTCGAGTGCGGCAGCGTCAAGTCGTTGCTTGCTGGCATCGAGGCTGATCCCGGCGACTTCGATCATCAGGCGTTGGGCCCGCAACTGGTCGCTATCCACGAGATCACGTAGGCGCATATCGGCCAGTCGCCGAGCATGTGGGTCGAGTGAGGAAAGAGGCACGGGCAATCCTGAAGCTGTATCTTGTACGACCGTAGTTTTGCCCCTCCCACAAGACAACCGCCTGCGGCGCAGGACTCGGTCACCGCGTGGCAGTGGCCCCCGTCCCGGCGAGGCAATTGCGGGCCGCCAGACTGCTTCCCAGCAAATGGTAGAGCGTGCTCGACGGGATCCCGCTGCAATCTGCCCGCCCCGTCTCGTCGACACAGTCGACCCAGCAGCCGGTGGGAGCCGGGTCGAGATGGTAGCGCATCAGGCTTTCGGCAGCCGTCTCGAGATCCTGAGCCGTTTCGCCAGCCAGATATTGGCTGGCCGCCGCGGCGACCCATTCGGTCTGCATCCAGGCGCGGGCACCGGGCCTCACAACACGACCGTCCGCAGCCACTGCGGCGCGCATCAGCCCCGTGGTCGACATGCGACCTATCTCGAGGGCTTTGCCGAACAACAGATCGGAGGCCGCCTTCATGTCATAGCCTGTCTGGGCCGTGTAAGCGCGCAGCAGCCAGCTCCACTCGCACATGTGCCCGGGTTCGACGATATGCCCGACCCCGGCATCAATGTCCCAGACTTGATCGAAATGCTCGCGCAGCACGCCGGACTGGCGATCCAGGAAGTGCTGCTCGAAAAGCCGACGCAGCCCATGCAGGCGTTCCAGAAGCCGGTCTTCGCCGGTCGCTTCGTGCAGCGCCAGCAGGGCTTCGAACATGTGCATGTGCGGGTTCTGACGTCGCGGCAGCAAGTCTCCGCCGAGCGACTCCTGGAACCCACCATGCGGTGAGCCAAGATGCCCCTCGACAAAATCCAGGGTCTGCCAGGCGAGGTCGAGGCAGGCCCCATCCCCCGTCGCGCGAAAAGCCCAGGCGAGAGCCAGGATCAGGAAGGCCTGGTCATACAGGTCGCGCTGGCCATCTATGACCTCGCCGTCATCGGCCAAGGTGTGCACCCACCCGGGCTTGCCATCAATCCCCCAGGCGCGCGCCTTGAGACAACCCAGCCCCTCATGGACCAACTCCAGTCGCGTTGGCCAACCTTCGACATGGGCCCGGGCAAAGACGTATATCTGACGGGCCTGGGTGCGGACTCTCCGGATATCGCCATGCCGACCCTCGCCGGAGAACTCAAGCGTCTCGTAGAACCCGCCATGCCGCTTGTCCCATGCCGACTCGATCCAGAACGGCAAGGCTGATTGCGGCCCCCATTCGGCAAGACGAGCGGTGTGGACAAGACTGCCTGGCGCGCTTTGCATCAGCTCGCCACGATCAGTCCAGATTGGCCATGTCTTCATCGGAGACGTCGAAATTGGCATAGACGTTCTGAACGTCGTCGCAGTCTTCCAGCGCGTCCATCATCTTCATCAGAGAACCGACCTTGTCGCCGGGCACCTCGATCAGGTTCTGCGGCCGCCAGACAATCTTGGCAGAGGCAGGGTCCTCATAGGTTGCCGACAGGCTGCCAACAACATCCATCAGGTCTTCGCGAGCGGTGTAGATGACGTGCTCGCCCTCATTGTCCTCGTCGCCGGGCTCGGTGGCGACATCTTCCGCGCCGGCCTCGATGGCGGCTTCCATCATCTCGTCTTCACTGGCGGCAGAGAGCGGGTAGCGGATCTCGCCGACATTATCGAACATGAAGGCGACCGAACCGGTCTCGCCCATATTCCCGCCATTCTTGGCAAAGGCGGTGCGCACTTCCATGGCCGCGCGATTGCGGTTGTCGGTCGAGACCTCGACGATCACGCCGATGCCAGCCGGGCCGAAACCCTCATAGCGGATATCCTCGTAGGCATCGCCTTCGCCGCCCGACGCCTTGTCGATGGCGCGCTGGATATTGTCCTTGGGCATCGACTGCCCCTTGGCATTGGCAATGGCCAGACGCAGGCGCGGATTGGCGTCCGGATCCGGTCCGCCCATCTTGGCAGCAATCGAGATTTCCTTGGACAGACGCGAAAACAGCTTCGAGCGGGCCGCATCCTGGCGTCCCTTGCGATGCTGGATATTGGCCCATTTGGAGTGTCCGGCCATGTCACTACCCTCTTCCTGCGGATTCGAGGCGTTTTGCATAGCGACAAAGCCCCGGCAATGCCACAGGGCAAGACAGGGGCGAATCCAAGCCGCTAAAGAAGGTCCGAGCGCCCCTCCGCCTTCAGCCGCTCAACAATCACCTTCACCTCCTGGCTGGCCTCACGTCGAGTCACCAGCACGGCATCGCCGGTCGCCACGACGACGACGTCGTCGAGACCGATCACCCCGACCATGGCTTCGCCACCGGCGACATAACAATTGCGCGCGTCAACGAAATGGGCCGCGCCGCGGGCCACATTACCCGCTTCGTCCCTGTCTTCGGCGATATCCCACAGCGCACTCCATGCGCCCACATCCGACCAACCGATATCGGCTGGCACCACGGCCGCCTTGTCGGTCCGCTCCATGACCGCATAGTCGAACGAGATCGAGGGGCACGCCGCGAACAGCCCGGCGTCCAGTTCAACCCGGCCATCGTCCACGCGGGCAGCATCGAGCGCGGCACAGCTCGCCTCCCGGACCTCGGCGCAATGCCGGGACATCTCGTCGAGCACGCTGCCCGCGGCAAACAGGAAAATCCCGGCATTCCAGTAGTATTCGCCGGTAGCCAGGAATTCGCGGGCCCGCTCGAGATCGGGCTTTTCTGTGAACTGGCCAACCTTGAAGCCACCCTCAAGCGCCTGGCCGCGCCGGATATAACCATATCCCGTTTCGGGGCGTTCCGGCTCGATGCCGAACGTGATCACATGCCCGGCCTCGGCCAGGCTCGCCCCGGCGGCTATGGCCCGGTGGAAGGCGGGCACGTCACGAATGTGATGGTCCGCCGGCAATAAGAGGATCAGCGTGTCCTCGCCATGTTCGCGTCGCACCAGCTCGGCTGCCACGGCAGCCACCGGAGCCGTATTGCGGCCTGTCGGCTCGACCACGTAATGGGACGGACGCACGCCAAGCGCCTCGAGCTGCAGCCGCGCCAAGTCATGCTGGCGCGCATTGAGCACCACGACCGGCGGCGCCAGCTGGAAATCTTCATCCGTGACCGAGACCCGCTTCACGGTCTCCTGGACCATGCTCATTTCACTGACCAGGGCGTGCAGCTGCTTCGGGTGAGCCGTGCGCGAAAGCGGCCACAGGCGTGTCCCGGAGCCGCCTGACATGATTACCGGTACAATCTTGCTCACCACGGCCCCCTGACCTTCAACGCGCCAAACTCGGGCCCGTGCCCGCCCGGTCATCTCATCAAACTGAAGGACCGTTTTGGCGGAATTCGTGAGCACTCGCAATTCGCCAGCTGTGCGGCTCCGGATATTATCACTGCGCCATGGCCGTGGCAGCCAGCTTGGTGCAGAGTAGCCGGGGAGGTCGGCTCATGCGCTGGTTCATAATCACGGTCGTGGCCCTGATGGCTGTCTGGCTGATCTGGCCGTCCAAGGTTGATCCGGCGGTCTGGCTCGAGCCCGATCCGCCTGCCCTGACCGGGCCCCTCGAGCCGCGCGGCCGCCTGGCCACAGCGGAGCTCATTGCCCCGGACGGCCTGCTCAACTCCGAGGACCTGGCACTGGGCCCGGACGGCAGCGTATTCGCCAGCCAGATCGATGGAACGCTGGCCGAACTCCGGCGCGTCGACGGAAACTGGCAGATCGTCCAGAGCTATCCGATTGCCCAGGCGCCTGCCCTCGGTCTGCAATGGCACCCGGACGGCCGCCTGATCGTGGCCGCCTCCGATGGCGTCTATGCCCTCGACACGGCATCCGGTGCGGTGGCCAGCTTGACCCGCACGGCCGCCGGCCGACCGCTCGGCTTTGCCGACGATCTCGACATCGCCGATGACGGCACCATCTATTTCACGGAAGCGAGCTGGAAATGGGCCAATCGCCTGGACCAGCCAAGCTATCACTACGACATGGCGGAGAACCGCCCCTACGGGGCACTGGTGGCCCTCGATCCCCGGACCGGTGAAACGCGCATTCTCGCGGACGACCTCTACTTCGCGAACGGCGTGGCCATGGCCAGCGACCAGCGCTCAGTGTTTTTCATCGAGACCTATCGCTACCGCCTGTCACGCTACTGGCTGGCCGGGCCGCGCGCCGGAGAAGTCGACATCGTGGCCGACAACCTGCCCGGCATTCCCGACGGGGTGACCGCGGACGGCAATGGTCGCTTGCTGATTGCCATGGACACCCAGCGCGTTCCGCTGATGCGGCTGTTGCACGAGCAGCCCTTCCTGACCCGCATGCTGACCAAGCTGCCAGACTGGGTGTGGCTGCGCGGCGGTCGACCGAAGGGCTTTGTGCTGGTGGTCGACGAAAGCGGCACGTTCATCGATAGCTATCACGACCCGGACGGGCGGTTCGGCTACATCGCGAACGTGGTACCGGGTGAGAACGGGGAGATGTGGATCGGCTCGCTGACCGCGCCAGTTATCGGTCGCTTCGAGGCGCCGTAGCCCGCTTGGTCAGATCGATGCCGACACGTAGCCAAGCCCGGGGCCCGGCCCCGTCGCCGGCGGAAAATTGCGCTCCGACAGAAAGCAGAGCAAGCGACCGAGCATGTCGGCGCTGTCCGTCTGGACGACGCGGATGAAGGCGTCCGGCTCCTGAAGATGCGTGGTGAAGACGCAGGCTGCCTCACCTTGCCCGACAGAGGACGCCTCATCGCAACTGCGCAGGAAATCGACCATGTACTGGTCGAAAACGAAGGCATCTTGCGCTTTTTCGAACCTGATCGTCTGCTTGAACATGCAACCCCCACTACGCCACGCCACCTGAACTGCAAATCATGCACCAAGGCAGTGCGGCTTGCCGTGAAGCGCGTCACGGACAGCCTGGCGTCTGCACTGAAAAAAATTCCGTATGGTCCGCGCGCGCCACTAGATGACACGCTACCGGAGCGGGCAAACCAATCAAGACCCGCCTGCAGGTTCACTTCGCAAGCGCAGCAAAAATGTCACATCAGGAGGGACGGGTCTCGGCGAGCAGGCCGCCGATCCGGATCGGTTCGCAGCGCCGGGCCAGGCCGGTGGCATCATCGGTCTCGACAAACACGCCACACAGCGTGGCCTCGCCGGTCGCCGGCTCGAAACGGGCGCTGCGCATGCGCGTGGTAAAACGCCGGAGCGGCTCTTCCTTATCCATGCCGATCACGCTGTCATAGTCGCCGCACATACCGGCATCGGTCTGGTAGGCGGTGCCACCAGGCAGCAGCCGGCTATCCGCGGTCGGAACGTGCGTATGGGTGCCGACAACCAGGCTGGCGCGGCCGTCACAGAACACGCCCATCGCCATTTTTTCACTCGTCGCCTCTGCGTGCACATCGACGATCACGGCATCTGCAACCAGACCCAGCGGCGCCGCGGCCAGCTCGCGTTCGACGGCGGCGAAGGGGTCGTCGAGGGTTTCCATGAACAGACTGCCCATGACATTGACCACCAGAACACGGCGACCGTCCGCGGTATCGTAGAGATTGGCCCCCGCCCCGGGCGTGGACCCGACCGGATAATTGGCCGGTCGCAGGAGGCGCGGCTCCCGGTCGATATAGGACAGGGTCTCGCGCTGATCCCAGGCATGGTTGCCCGTCGTCAGAACATCGGCTCCGAGATCGAAGAGCTGGTTGCAGATCTTTTCCGTGACACCGAAACCGGCAGCGGCGTTCTCAGCATTGACGACAATGAAATCGAGCGCCAAGGCCTTGCGCAGGTCAGGGAGATGTTCCGCCATCGCCTGCCGCCCGGTCTTGCCGACAATGTCACCGAAGAATGCAATGCGCATGGCGTGTCTCGTCGATTGCTTGAGGGGAGGGCTGCCTGCCTTCCAGGCCAGAAGACCGCACGCTCTCCAGGCAGGTCCGCTTTGGCAGGGGTGTCAGTCGGCGGGTCTGGACCGGAACACCCAGAAGTTCAACATTACAAATATCGTCCCCGCAGCGAACACCATGGCGACAAGCTGCGCGACCTCATGGGGCAATGGGAGTACCCGGTAGGACACGGCGAGTACTCCGATCTGCACCACATAGCCGACCAGATAGGAAAAAACATATCTGGGTGCAGCATAGCGGTGAGAGTCGGAGCTTTTGAAAGACCACCCCTTGTTCAAGACATAGGTGATGACCACGCCCAGAGCGAATGCGAGTGTGGTCGCAATTTCCGGGATGAAGCCGAGCCGCACCACCAGCAGGTAGAAGACGAAAAGGGCCAGATTTACCGAACCGCCGACGATCAGGTAGCGGACCAAAGGGCTTTGCGCGACTTTATCAATCAGGGACATCACGAGGACTGCTGCCGACCTAGATATTCATCCTCGAGCTTCAGCAGGTCTTGGGACCTTTCCCGAATCCGCCGAGCTGGCGAACCCACATAAACCCCCCATGGGTCAGTGCTCGACAAGACGGTCGACAGTGCGCCTACCGCACATCCCTCTGCGACGACCACACCCGGCATGATCACCGAATTGCAGCCGATAATCACGTGACGACCCAGCACCACGGGGCGCTTTATCTCGGTCTTGTACGCGTCAGGCACCGTGGGATTGGTCAGGCTTCGGCCAGAATAGTCATCGGACTGGGCGAACACCTGGGCCCCATAGGCAAGTCCGGAAAAGTCCTGCATCGTCACACCGGGCTCACCGCCCGCCACATTGGACATGACCGCAATATGGACATTCCGTCCGATCGTGACCTTGCCGGACAGGACACAGAAGTCATCGATGCGGGAGTGATCGCCGATCGACATCTCTGCCGCACCATAAATGGCAGCTCGACTGCTTATCTGGACTGATTGCCCGACATGAAGAAATCCGAGGCCATCAATCTCGTCGCGACTCAACCAGCCCAATACAGCCTCTTTCCGCACCAATACCGGTGCATTTCTAATGTCGAACCAGTTCGTCGACGATGAAGATCGGACGCCGCTTCGCTTCAGCCAGAGCACGTCCGACGTATATGCCGACAAAACTGATCAGGAAAATCTGGGCGCCCCCAAGAAAGGTCATGATGCTGGCCAGCGATGCGTAACCGGGAACCGTTGTGCCTCCGATCACGGCGTTGAGCACCACACTCAATCCGAAGAGGAAGCTCAGTCCGCAAATGACCAGACCGGCCCCCACCATCCACCAGAGCGGCTTCTCGGAGTATGCGATGATGGTTTCGAGTGCCAACCGGACCAGTTTCAAAAAACCATAGGATGACTTGCCGACAGCCCGCTCGGCCCGCGCAATCGTCACGTGCGATACTCGGAAGCCGGACTGGCTCATGATGGCGGGAAACAGGCGAAGTTGTTCCGGAAAGGCTCGATAGGCGTCGGCGACCTTGTGCGAGAACAGTCGAAAATTACCGACCTTGTTTGATACCGGCAGGCCCGACGCCCAACGCAACAAGCCATTGAACATGGCCGACCCCAGATTGCGATGAGCTCCCAAACCTGACGTGCTGCGTTCGGCAATGACGACATCCGCCGTGCCGTTGACGGCTTCGGCATAAAGCGCCGCAATCGCTTCGGGCGGATCCTGCAGGTCGCAGTCCATGACCACGTACCAGCGCGCTTCACTGTACGCGATGCCAGCTGAAATAGCGGCGTGCTGGCCGAAGTTTCGGCTGAGCCGGATTCCCACGACACGCTCATCATCGGCGCACGCCGCGCAGATCTCCGCCCAATCATTATCCGGGCTCCGGTCATCCACCAGAACGATCTGATATTTGGGGGAAATCGGGTCGAGGACAGCCTGCAGCCGCGCCACCAGGTCCGAGACGAAAACAGCGCCGCGATAGAAGGGGACAATGACCGCGATCTCGCAATCGGTTTCCACCGGGGACGTATGCCCGACGAATGGAGCGGCGAGACGGGGCGACATGCGGCCGGATGTAGTCATTCTGAAACCTTCATTTTCAACTCACTGTCCCGACCCGACACCATGCCTGCCTGCCCCCGCACACCCAAATGACTGCCCGGGTCGTGTGCGCTTGCTCGGCGGGCGCAACTAGCGGGGCAGCACCACACCGCGCTTGGCGCGAACTGCATCAACCAGTTCCTGACAGACTTCCACCCCTTGTCGACAATTCAATACCTGCACGTCCCGATCACTGAGCTCGGGATGGCTGTAGAAAATAACCTCCTGGCGGGCAAAATGTCGGCGCACATAGACCGAATGATCCGACAGGTATCCGGAATAACTGACCATTGAACTGATGGCCGGAATAAGTAACAGGACCGATCCATCCTTTGCCGCAATCCTGAACGACGTGTCCCAGCCCTTGCGCGAGGCCGGCCTCGCCTCGCGGGACCGCATCCAATCCGCGAACGCGACCACGGCGACCAACCCGACACCGACCCAGAACAAGCCGAAAAGTCCTTGGTATCGCGGCATCTCGACACCACCCCGGACGATCCCCGCGGACACCGCCGAGATCAGGGGCTGACCCAGCATGGCCAGAAGGAAGATATGGCGACCGCTGATCAGGAAGGGCAGGATCAGGACGCAACCCGCGACGATCCAGACAAACAGCGCCAGGCGACTGGCACCGAACTCGACGGGCAGCCCAAGGCGATCGAACCAGACCCGCCCACCGAGGCTCTGAAAGAGCCCTCCTTCCAACCAGCCCAACATGTTGACGAATGAGAACTCGGAAGGCTCGCCAAGGTGGGCATCGAACACCTCCAGCATCACGTCATAGCTGATCCAGAGACAGGCAAAGAAGCCGACCAGCAATGCCAGTCGCTTGAGGTCGATACGGAAGTAACCTGTGGCGCCGGGGAAGGGCATGCCGGCCAGCACTGCCGCCGCGACGAGTGCCAGGAAGAACGGCTTGAACGTGGCAACACCGAACCACCACACCGCGATGAGGCCGACGATGAAGACCCAGGCCAGCCCACCCCGCCCATGCAGGTATTTGCTGCACACATACAGCATCAGGATCAGGGAGGTTATCGACAGCATCCCGTTCAGCGTCAGCATGTCGTAGACGAAATCGATCGATTTCAACGGCGTGAATACCAGCACGGGGATCAGTAGAACCGCACACAGGACCAGCCAGACACGACCGGACTTAAACGTGTCCGCGGTCAAGGGGATCGGATCGAAAACCGAAGTTTCGGCCTTCAGATAGCGAAACAGGACCCAGCAAAGCAGAACAACCGAAAGCGGCCCAAAGACCGAGAACACGAGCACATTATACCCGGTCCAGTCATACAGGAGCTGGGTCATCAGCTTGTAGGAAATATGGAAATGCGGCCCTTGGGGGCTCAGGACATCGGCCCAGCTCAATCCTGGATCTGACCCCACAAGCAAGGGAAGAAAGAAATTGAGATCGTCCCGTGTGGGAACGGACGCCTTGTGGTGGATCAGGTAGAGGATCCACAGGCCGGCCAGAAGAAAGCTGAAGACGAAATACAACCGCGAGGGCTTAAAAACCAATTCACGCATCCTCAAACCCCGATTTCGATTTTCAGCCCTGGCCAAGTTCGGAAATGGCTTTGTTCGCTGTTTCCGCGATACGCGGCACATCTGCCAGCACACCAGGGAATAAGGGAAGGCGCACCAGGCACTCAGAAATCCGGTTGGTCGTCGCCATGTCACCAACGGCCCGCGAATGGGACCGCCCGTAAGGCGCCGAATGCAGTGGTACGTAGTGGAAAGGCGTCATGATACCCGCGCCGCGCATATGATCGATGAAGGCCGAGCGGGCATCCACGTCAGGCATGATCAGGTAGTACATGTGGGCATTGTGCCGGCAATTTTCGGGGATGCGGGGGCGTGCGATCCCGTGGTCCTCAACCCCCTCGAACGCTTGATGATAAGCGTCCCAGGCTTGCATCCTCGTGGCGTTCAGTTCGCGCCACCGCTCGAGTTGGCCAAGCAGGAATGCCGCCACCAGCTCACCGGGCAGGAAGGAAGAGCCAACGTCCACCCAGGAATACTTGTCGACGGCGCCCCGGAAAAACTGTGCCCGGTTCGTGCCTTTCTCCCGGATGATCTCGGCTCGAAGGGAGTTCTTCGCGTCCTTCACGACAAGGGCACCGCCCTCACCGCTGATAATGTTCTTTGTCTCGTGAAAGCTGAAGGCTGCGTAATCGCCGAAAGAACCTGCCGGTCGACCGTTTCGCTCGGCCCCGAGCGCCTGCGCTGCGTCCTCGACCACGTACAGATCGTGCCGGGCCGCAATCTCGGCAATCCGCTCCATGTCGGCGACAACACCTGCATAATGCACGGCGTAGATTGCCCGGGTCCGATCCGTGACGGCCTCAAGAATAGCGTCGGGGTCCAGGTTGAGCGTCACCGGGTCAATGTCCACGAAAACCGGAACGGCCCCTCTCAAGACCACCGCATTTGCGGTGGAAACGAAAGTGTAGGACGGCATGATGACTTCATCGCCCGGCTTGAGATCACACAAGATCGCCGCCATTTCCAGGGCGGCCGTGCACGAGTGGGTCAGATGGCTGGATGCGGCCTGGGTCACCTCGGTGAGAATGGCTTCGCACTTCTCCGTGAAAAGACCATCACCGGCCAGCTGACCTCGTTCGATCGCTTGGCCAAGATATTCCAGTTCGCGCCCTGCCACGACAGGTCGATTAAAAGGGATCGAATTCGACATCACAGGGGCCCCGGCTTGTGGCCCTCACTTACCGTCGGCGTCGAGAATATGTCAATCATGGCCCGCCGATACGCCGCTCGCCGAGCGCACCAGGCTCGCCGGTTTCATAGTCCAGGATCGGGCTCAGCGCGCGCTCGGCTTCGGCGACCGTCCAGCCCTTGCGGGCGGCATAGTCCTCGACCTGGTCGCGCAGGATGCGACCGACCGCAAAGTAGACGCTGTCCGGATGCGATAGCATCAGCCCGGAGACCGATGATGCAGGGGTCATCGCGAAGGAATTTGTCAGGCCGATGCCAATTGCCGAGGTGGCGTCGAGCAGCTGGAACAGGGTGCGCTTCTCCGTGTGGTCCGGCTGGGAGGGATAGCCTGGCGCCGGGCGGATACCGGCATAGGCCTCGGCAATCAGCTCCTCTCGCGACAGGTTCTCGTCTGGCGCATAACCCCAGTGCGTCGTACGAACCTGCTGGTGCAGCCATTCTGCCGCCGCCTCGGCCAGCCGGTCGGACAAGGCCTTGAACATGATGGCGGAATAATCGTCCTTGGCGGCGTCAAACGCCTCCATCACGGACTCGTTGTCCCCCGCCGTCACGGCAAAGCCGCCCAGCCAGTCCTCCTGGCCCTCCGGTGCCAGGAAATCATACTGGCAGTAATGCGGCTTGCCATTGTCCTTGGCGGCCTGCTGGCGCAGCCCGTACATCGTCGCCAACACCCGACTGCGGCTGTCATCCGTGAAGATCACAGCGTCATCGCCGCGCCGGTTGGCCGGCCAGAACCCGACCACGGCCTGCGGCTTGAGCAACTCTTCCCTGGCCATGCGCTCGAGCATGCGATTGGCGTCCTCGAACAATGAGCGGGCGGCCTCGCCGCGCGCCGGGTCGTCGAAGATGGCCGGGTAGCTGCCCTTGAGTTCCCAGGTGAAGAAGAACGGCGTCCAGTCGATATAGGGGATCAGCGTCTCCACCGAAGGGTGCAGCACCCGGGTTCCGGTGAGTTTCGGCTTCGGCGGCTGATAGGACGACCAGTCGCACTCCCAGGACTGCTCGCGGGCCCTGGCCAGCGGGACACGCCTTTTCTTGCTGCGCGCCGCCAGTCGGCGCTCGCGCACCTTGGCCAGGTCAGCCCGCACAGCGGCCGCATAGGAATCGGCATCATCCGACAGAAGCTTGGAGACCACGCCGACAGCCCGGCTGGCGTCGAGCACATGCACAACAGGCGCCGAGGAAATCACCGGGTCGATCTTGACCGCGGTATGGGCCGGGCTCGTTGTGGCGCCACCGATCAACAGCGGCAGCTTCACATTGCGCCGCTGCATTTCGGAGGCGACATAGACCATCTCGTCCAGCGACGGAGTGATCAGGCCGGACAGGCCGATAATGTCGGCCTGCCGCTCGAGTGCGGTATTGATAATGGCGTCGCACGACACCATCACGCCAAGGTCGATCACGTCATAGCCATTGCATTGCAGCACCACGCCGACAATGTTCTTGCCGATATCGTGCACATCTCCCTTCACGGTAGCCATCACCACCGTGCCGTTCGACGTGCGGGTGTCCCCGGCCGCCGCCTTCTCCGCTTCCATGTAAGGTATGAGATGGGCCACGGCCTGCTTCATCACCCGCGCCGACTTGACCACTTGCGGCAGGAACATCTTCCCGTCGCCGAACAAGTCGCCGACGACATTCATGCCGTCCATCAGTGGCCCTTCAATGACATGCAGCGGGCGCTTCGCGGCGCGCCGGGCCTCCTCTGTGTCTTCGAGGATGAACTCGTTGATGCCGTGCACGAGCGCGTGTCGCAGACGATCCGCTACCGGGGCCTCGCGCCACTTCAGGTCACGTACCCTGGCCGGCCCACTCGCCTTGCCGCGGAACTGTTCGGCATGCTCGAGCAACCGGTCGGTGGCATCATCGCGGCGGTTGAGGATGACATCCTCGACCCGGGTGCGCAGCTCCGGCTCGATGTCGTCATAGATATCCAGCTGGCCGGCATTGACGATGCCCATGTCCATCCCCGCCTTGATGGCGTGGAAGAGAAAGACCGAGTGCATGGCCCGGCGCACCGGCTCATTGCCGCGGAAGGAGAACGAGATGTTCGACAGCCCGCCGGACACATGCACGCCGGGCATCGCCCTGCGGATGCGGCGCGTCGCCTCAATGAAATCGACCGCATAATTGTTGTGCTCTTCGATACCGGTCGCGACGGCGAAGATGTTGGGATCGAAGATGATGTCTTCCGGCGGGAATCCGATCTCCTCGACAAGGATCCTGTAGGCCCGCTGACAAATCTCGAACTTGCGGTCGGCGGTATCGGCCTGCCCGGTCTCGTCGAACGCCATCACCACGACGGCAGCGCCATAGGCCAGGCATTGCATCGCCTGCTCGCGGAACTGGGCCTCGCCTTCCTTGAGGCTGATGGAGTTGACGATGGCCTTGCCCTGGGTGTTCTGAAGCCCGGCCTCGATGACGTCCCACTTGGAACTGTCGATCATCACCGGCACGCGCGCGACATCCGGCTCACCCGCGATCAGGCGCAGGAAGGTGGACATGGCCTCGACACTGTCGAGCAGGCCCTCGTCCATGTTGATGTCAATGATCTGGGCACCGTTCTCGACCTGCTGACGGGCCACCGAAACCGCCTCGGCGTAATCTCCCTCGGTAATCAGCTTCCGGAAACGGGCCGACCCCGTGACATTGGTCCGCTCACCGACATTGACGAAGACCGGCCGGGATTGGGATTGGCTCATCGGGCACTCACTGACATGGAGTTGGCAGACAGATCGGGGAGAGGGACGCGATCAACCGAACGGGTCACGAGGCCAGTTCGAAAGGCTCGAGGCCGGCGAGGCGCATGGCTTGCCGCGGCGTGGCAGGCCGACGCGGCGGCACGCCGCTGACTGCAGCCGCGATCGCGCAGACGTGCTTCGGGGTCGTGCCGCAGCAGCCGCCGACGATATTCACAAGGCCCGAACGGGCCCACTCCGAGAGCGCCGCAGCGGTTTCCTGCGGTTGTTCGTCATATTCGCCCATATCATTGGGCAGGCCGGCATTGGGATAGGCAAGGATACGGGTGTCGGCCACACGTGACAGGGCTGCCACGTAGGGGCGCATCTCCTCCGCACCGAGCGCACAATTGAGACCGATCGCCCACGGCTTGGCGTGGCGCACTGAATGCCAGAAAGCTTCCGCCGTCTGTCCCGATAGTGTGCGCCCCGAGCGGTCGGTAATCGTGCCGGCAATCATGATCGGACGGGTTTCGCCTGTCTCCGTTTCCAGATCGATCAGCGCCTTGATGGCCGCCTTGGCGTTGAGCGTGTCGAAGACTGTCTCGATGAGAAAGAAGTCGACATGCGCCTGCATCGCCCGCGCCTGCTCAACGTAGGCCGCGCGTACGGTTTCAAAGGTCACGTCGCGATATCCCGGATCATTGACCTTCGGCGAAATCGACAGGGTCTTGTTGGTGGGCCCGATGGCACCCGCGACGGCACGCGGCGTGCCGGTTTCCGCCTCCAGCTCGTCGGCCGCCTCACGGGCGAGCCGGGCCCCTTCACAGGCGATCTCCGCAGCCAGGTCCTGCATGCCGTAATCGGCCTGGGCGATCGAGGTCGCGGAAAAGGTATTGGTCTCGATGATGTCGGCTCCGGCCTCGAAATAGCGCCGGTGGATGGCTTTCACGGCTTGTGGGGCGGTCAGGTTGAGAATGTCGTTATTGCCCTTGATCGGCTGCACCCAGTCGGCAAACCGGCCGCCGCGATAACCGGCTTCGTCGAGCGCGAGTGCCTGAATCTCCGTTCCCATTGCACCATCCAGCACGACAACCCGGTCGAGCGTCGCCTGATCAAGGGCCGCCAGCCGGTCCTCCCGGATCATTGCGCAACCTCCGCCAGGGGTGCCTGATCGGCTCTGACGCCGAGGAGCTGACAGGTCGACAGCGCCAGCTCGGCCCGGTTCAGCGTGTAGAAGTGGAAACTGTCGACGCCGCCCGCCTGCAGCTTGTTACACAGCTTGGCCGCAACGTGAGCCGTGACCAGGCGCCGGGTATCGGCATCCTCTTCAAGTCCCTCATAGGCCCGGTGCAACCAGTCCGGCAGTGATGCGCCACACATGCCTGCCATGCGCTTGAGACCGGCGAAGTTCGGCTGCAGCATGATGCCGGGCACGATCGGGATATCTATCCCGGCCCTTGCCGCCCTGTCCCGGAACCGGAAATACACGTCGGGATCGAAAAAGAACTGGGTAATAGCGCGCGTCGCGCCTGCATCGATCTTGGCTTTCAGAAGATCCAGATCAAATGCCCGGCTCGGACTCTCCGGGTGCTTTTCCGGGTAGCAGCCAACCGAGATCTCGAAATCCCCGATCGCGCGAATTCCGGCAGCCAGCTCCGCCGCGTTGGCATAGCCGCCCGGATGCGGAACATAGGCGTCCCCGAGCCCGCCCGGCGGATCGCCGCGCAGGGCCACGATGTGGCGGATGCCGCTTTCCCAGTAATCGCGGATGACCGCGTCAATCTCCGCGCGGGTGGCGCAGACACAGGTCAAATGTGCCGCGGGCTGGATATCGGTTTCCCGGGCAATCCGGCGCACTGTCCTGTGGGTACGGTCGCGCGTCGACCCGCCCGCACCATAAGTTACGGAAACAAAATGAGGCGCCAGGGGCTCCAGCCGGGACACCGAGTCCCAGAGCGTGGCCTCCATGGCTTCAGTCTTGGGTGGGAAGAACTCGAATGACACATTCAATCCCGTTCCCATCGCCACCCCGTTCCTCTTCACCTCCATACCCGCAATCCTCACTTGGCGTGCCACCGCATGTCGCACACGCGACCATCACGACATAAAGATATCTTTATATCAGAAGGCTTGCCAGTAAATTCTTCCGCATTGGCCGGACGGCGCGGCTTTTTGGCGGCCTCCTACCCAATCCGCTTGCATCAGGGGACCGCATCTGATCTATCCCTGCCATATAAAGCGTTCTTTATATGAGGTATGCGCAGTGAGCCGATCGTCCTACATGTTTACGTCCGAAAGCGTTTCTGAGGGCCACCCAGACAAAGTCTGCGATCGCGTAAGCGACACCATTGTTGACCTGTTTCTGGCCAAGGACCCTGAAGCGCGGGTGGCGTGCGAAACGCTCACCACGACCAATCAGATTATCCTGGCGGGCGAAGTGCGCTGTGCCGCCGATATCGATGATGCCGAGATCGAGCATGCTGCCCGCGAGGCGGTGCGCGACATTGGCTACGAGCAGGAAGGCTTCCACTGGAAGCATGCGAACCTTCAGAATTTCCTGCACGAGCAGTCCGCTCACATCGCCCAGGGCGTCGATGCCGGCGACAACAAGGATGAAGGCGCTGGCGACCAGGGCATCATGTTCGGCTATGCCTCTGACGAGACCCCGGAATTGATGCCGGCACCGATCACCTACTCACACAAGATCCTCCAGCGCATGGCGGCGCTCCGCAAGTCCGGCGAACGCCCGGAATTCGAGCCCGACGCCAAGTCGCAGGTGACCCTGCGCTATGTGAATGGCGTTCCTGCCGGCGTGACCTCGGTTGTCGTATCGACCCAGCACAAGGACGGCTTGAGCCAAGACGAGATCCGCGAACTGGTGCGTCCAGTCGTCGAAGACGTATTGCCCGACGGCTGGTTTCCGCCGGAAGTGGAATTCTACGTCAACCCGACGGGCACCTTTGTCATCGGCGGCCCGGACGGCGATGCCGGCCTGACGGGTCGCAAGATCATCGTCGACACGTATGGCGGTGCCGCCCCCC
This sequence comes from Maricaulis sp. CAU 1757, assembly GCF_054482675.1. NCBI lineage: Bacteria > Pseudomonadati > Pseudomonadota > Alphaproteobacteria > Maricaulales > Maricaulaceae > Maricaulis > Maricaulis sp. CAU 1757. Next base: position 146,972 of record NZ_JBTLRI010000003.1, on the reverse strand, counting down.
ACGGTGGCGGCGCCTTCTCCGGCAAGGACCCCACCAAGGTTGATCGCTCAGCCGCCTATGCTTGCCGGTGGCTGGCCAAGAACGTCGTCGCGGCCGGCCTTGCCAAGCGCTGCACCATCCAGGTCTCCTACGCAATCGGCGTGTCCAAGCCTCTGTCGCTCTATGTCGACCTGCACGGCACCGGCCAGGTCGATGAAGCCAAACTGGAAGATGCCCTGCGGGAGATGACCGACCTGTCGCCGCGCGGCATCCGCACGCGTCTTCAGCTCAACCGGCCGATCTATGCACGAACCGCTGCCTACGGCCACTTCGGTCGCAGGCCTGACACTGAGGGCGGTTTCTCATGGGAGAAAACCGACCTCGCCGAGCAGCTTCGCTCGCTCGCCTGATCAATTCGCGGCGCCGGACGGCCGGCTCCGTCACTATGAAACAAGAACCACGGAAGGACCTTCAGGTCATGACGCAATTTGCTGCGGAAAAACCCCACGTCGTCAAGGATCTCTCGCTCGCCAAATGGGGCCGGATCGAGCTCGACATGGCCGAGATCGAGATGCCGGGCCTGATGGCCCTGCGCGAAGAGTTTGGTGACAGCCAGCCGCTCAAGGGCGCGCGCATCGCCGGCTCCCTGCACATGACGATCCAGACCGCCGTGCTGATCGAGACGCTGACCGCGCTCGGCGCGGAAGTGCGCTGGGCCTCGTGCAACATCTTCTCCACCCAGGACCACGCCGCCGCCGCCATCGCCGAGACCGGCGTGCCGGTGTTCGCCACCAAGGGCGAGACGCTGGAAGAATACTGGGACTATGCCGACGCCATCTTCCATTGGGGCAATGGTGAAACCGCCAACATGATCCTCGATGATGGCGGCGACGCGACCATGTACCTGATCCTTGGCGAGAAGGCCGAGAAGGATCCGTCCATCCTCGACCATCCGAAGTCCGAGGAAGAAACCTACCTGTTCGCCCAGATCAAGAAGCGCATCGCCGCCACCCCGGGCTGGTTCGAAAAGGCCCGCAAGGCCATCAAGGGCGTGTCCGAGGAAACCACGACCGGCGTCATGCGCCTGTACCAGATGCAGAAACGCGGCGAGCTGCCCTTCCCGGCCATCAACGTCAATGACAGCGTCACCAAGTCGAAGTTCGACAACCGCTATGGCTGCCGCGAGAGCCTCGTCGACGCCATCCGCCGCGGCACCGACGTGATGATGGCCGGCAAGAAGGCCGTGGTCTGCGGCTATGGCGATGTCGGCAAGGGCTCGGCCGAGTCGCTGGCCGGCGCCGGCGCCCGCGTCTACGTCACCGAGATCGACCCGATCTGCGCCCTGCAGGCCTGCATGGACGGTTTCGAGGTGGTGCGCCTCGAGGACGTGCTCAAGGACATGGACATCTTCGTCACCGCCACAGGCAACAAGGACATCATCACCGTCGACCACATGCGGGCCATGAAGGACATGGCGATCGTCTGCAATATCGGCCACTTCGACAACGAGATTCAGGTCGAGAGCCTGAAGAACTTCAAGTGGACCAACGTCAAGCCGCAGGTCGACCTGGTCGAATTCCCGGAAGGCAACCGGATCTGCCTCCTGTCGGAAGGCCGCCTGGTCAATCTCGGCAATGCCACGGGTCACCCGAGCTTCGTGATGTCTGCCAGCTTCACCAACCAGACGCTGGCCCAGATCGAGCTTTGGACCAAGGGCGAGGAGTACAAGAACGAGGTCTATATCCTGCCCAAGCACCTCGACGAGAAGGTCGCGGCCCTGCACCTCGACAAACTCGACGCCAAGCTGACCGTGCTGTCCGACGAGCAGGCCGACTATATCGGCGTACCGCAGGCCGGCCCGTACAAGGCCGAGCACTACCGCTACTAGGGATTATTCCCGGTACACGCGATTGGATGCCCCGCCGGTTTCGGCGGGGCTTTTACTATGAAGCAGCTGCATTCAGCTCGCATGCTCCACCCGTCGTCCCTGAAGCCTGCCCCCCAGGCTTGTGCACCAGAGCGAGACCGCTAGGCTCGGTCGCTGTCATGACGGTTTTGCTTCACATCGGTTATCCGAAAACGGGCACGACAAGTATCCAGCTCGCGCTCAATGCCAAGCGCGCCCAGCTGGAAGCGACCGGCGTGCTCTACCCGGTTGTCCAGAATGACTTCAAGCAGCGCAGTCTGGGAACGTTCTTCGGAAACATGCGCCATACTGCCGGAAAAGATCTGACAGTCGCGCGATCGGCTCTGCACGAGCAGATATCCGGCCACTCCGGTCATGTCGTCCTGTCCTGCGAAGAGATCACCGACGCCTTTCTGCTCGATACATCCAATCGCCCGTTCGACGGCATCGGCCAACTGCGCGACTTTCTGGCGCCGGTCGGCGATGACGTCCGCATCCTGCTTTGGGTCCGAAATGCAGCCGCGCACTATGCCTCACTCATGCAGGAATACGCGAAACGCTACTGGCCGCTCATCGCGCCGTCCGCTTACGACCTTCGCGTCAGGCCAATGGTGGAGGCGTTCGAAGACGCTTTTGGCACCCCGGCGATCATCCGATCATTCGATACCGTTCTTGCGGAGGAGCGTGATCCTGCCGGCGAATTCGCAAAGGTCATGGCAGATTCCCTCGGGCTGCAGACCCCGCCGGAATTGCCGTCTAATCGCAGCAATGAGTCACTGTCCGCAGAAGCGTTGATGGCGCTCGAGATCATCCACCGGACCGAGTCACGAATTCCTGCCGAATGGCGTTTTCGGGCCGATGAAACGGAACGGCTGTGGCGGGTTGTCCAACTCGTCTCCCAGAAGATGGGATTAACAGACCGCATTGCGCTTCGGCCGGAGGCTGCCGAAACCGTGACCTCGGTAAACGCGGGACATTTCGACTGGCTCCACTCGCGCGGTTGGGACGGACCTTCGCCCCCAAGCTCATCGACCGAAGTCCCGCCGCAAACGAGCGAGGCCCGACTGAGCGTCAGCGATCTTTTTGAGGTCGATGAAAACGCCGCTCTTGAACTCGTCGCCCTGGCCTTCAGGGTCCTGAACAGGCAACCCGGAATTCTGCAAGGCCGCTAAAGTCGGACGCGCAGCGGCATCGCGGATGGCTCCGGCGGTCCCTCTTGCTTGTTTTGGGCTGGCAGGGCTGCGGCTCGACCCGCTAGGGTGGCCCGGGGGGACACCTTGATGACACTGAATGACGCCTATCTGATATCACAAATCCTGGCCGTGGTGCTGATCGGCCCGACCCTGCTCTACCTGGCCCTTCAGGTGCGTCAGAACACCAAGCAGTTGCGGGCCGCGGCGCGCTACCAGTTCGTCGAGGCCACCGGCCAGCTGCACGCCCTTACGGCCGGCGACAAAGCCAACGCGTCTATGTTTCGTCGTGGCATCTCCCATCACGCGGATCTGGATGCCGACGAACGCATGCAGTTCTTGATCCTGACAGGGCATTTCCTGCACATTTACAGCGTCATGTACGAGCTGCATCAGGACGGTCTTCTGCCGGACAGCCAGTGGCATGCCGTCCGACAAGATCTGGTGTTCGTTCTGGCCAGCGATGGAGGCAGACTCGTATGGGAGAGCTTCGGTAAGGAGGGGCTGCCACCGGACTTCGTAGCCTACGCAGAGGAGATATCGCGGACAGGCGCTGCGTCCTACGACCTGAGAGAGCCATAGCGCGGCGGACTGATCAGCGAGCTGCTTTGCCGGACACCGCGTGTCGAAACTCACGGCATCCCGTCGGCGTCAGCAGCGCATCGAGCGGTTGGTCATGCGCGGCGCGCGGCACGTGCTTTATGATCTGCTGGTCGAAGGCCATGCCGACCGCCTTGATCGGGCCAGATGCCCTGAGCGCTGCCAGCGTACGGTCATAGAACCCCTTGCCATAGCCCATGCGCATGCCTGTCTCGTCGACGGCCAGCAGGGGCACCAGCAGAAGATCGGGCACCAGCACCTCGGCGTCGGGCCCGGGTACCTCTATGCCGAACGGCCCTTCTTCGAGCGCGCCATGCCCGTCCCAGGCACGAAATTCCAACGGCTGGTCCTCGGCCACCACGACGGGCAGCGCGAGGCGCAGCCCGTTGGCGGCGAGCAATTGCATCAATGGAGTAGGATCGATTTCGCTGCCCAGAGGCCGGTAGCCGGCAATCACACCACCCGGCTGCGGACGAAAGCGCGCCGGAAAGCGGTCCATGGCCGCCAGAGCCGCGCCGGGATTATCCAGCTCGGCCTGCCGCCGCCGCTTGAGCAGCTGCGATCTCAGGCTCTGTTTGCGGCCCTCAATGGACATGTGGCGGCTCCGCCTGCGCCGATGGGGCGTGTAAATCCCCACTGACCCGACAATTCAGGTGGGCGCCGCGTATAAGGGACCACGGTCCCAAACAGAGGCAGCTCCCTCGTGGAGGTGTACGGTCCGCGGGATAGACGCCCCTGTCGCGCGCTGCAGATAACCGCCAAGAGTGTATGTGGCGTGTCTGGCCCACAAGCTCAAGCGCGCGCTTCTGCAAACAGTGATTTTGTCTCCGCCCCGACCGTCTCGGCGCCGTCCGGATCCGGTCCCTCCAGGTCTCCGGCAAAGCCTTCCAGGCGCTCCGCCAGACTAATCAGCTGGCGAGCAATCCTGCCGCGCTCCTCGGCCTGCAGGCTGGCCGCTCCATGGCGCTCATGGCGCAGGCGTTCGACCTGCTCCTCGAGCTCGGCAATGCGCCGAACCGCGTCCTTGTTGTCATCGACCAGAAGAAGCGAAGCCATCAGAAGAAGACGCAAATCTCCGATCTGGCCGACATCTCCGGCGATGGCCGAGACCTTGCGGTCCAGCTCACCGGCCAGTTCCTTCAGATAGGCTTCCTGACCGCTCTCACAGCCAATGGTGAAATCGCGGCCATTCAGGGTGACGGTCACTTTCGACATGGGTCACTCCTCCTCGCGGGCCAGTTCGCGCAATTCCTCGATGGCCCCGTCCAGGGCATCCGAGGCCGCCTGAACGGCGTCCTGCAGCGCAGCCTCCCGGCCACGGGCAATATCGAGCTCCTCGGCCAGCCGGGCGCGGTCGCCATCGGCATCCCGGGACTGCTCGGCTTGCGCCTCGGCCCGGGCCACTCGCTGGCGCATTCGCCGGGCCACCTGTTCGACACGCCCCATGGCGCCGTCGAGGCGGGCGACGGCGGCAACCAGCGGGTCCGCCTTGGCATCAGGTCGCACGTTCATACGTCAAGAATCCACTGCGTCGCGACAAAGTTCAAGTCATTCCTCAACTGGGCGCCCCGAGGCGTTGACTCTGCTGGGGATTGAAAGCGCCAATAAGGGCGGAATTGAGTCTCTGGCCAGCGCCGCGAGCAGCATGGGCGGGAATTGACCTGCCGGATCGGGCAGGCCAAACAGGCAGGGTGCCTCCAAGCGCGCCGAACCGAACGGACAATCGCATGATCAGCCTCCCTGACTGGGCTTTCTTTCCCGTCGCCGCCGCGCTTGCAGCCGGCATGGTGCTTGGCGCGCTGAGTTTCGGCGAATCCAACCAGCGTTCGACCGCCGAGATCTTCGCCGAGGGAGTCAGTTATTCGGGGCCCGACCTCGCACAGATCACCTTGGGCAATGGGCTGAGCGCGGAATTTTTGAGCCAGAACGAGCGTGATTTCGTCCGCATCACAGCTGAACGCGGTCCATTCGACGGCATCCAGTCGGCCGGCGCCTTTTACACTCTCGCTCCGGAAGAGCTGCGGGCCCTTCAGGGCCACCGGGTCGATATCCGCGTAGTCATGCGCCAGCCGGATGAAAACGCCGCAGACGGTGTCCGCATCGCCTTTTTCGTTCCCGGCATCGGCCAGGACGCCTGGGACCGCCGCGAGATCAGCGGAGAGTTCGAAGCCTATGACAAGGATGTCGCGGCGCCGAGCTGCGCCTGGGATTACGGCTATATCGGCGTGTGGCCGGACTGGCGCTCCGGTCAGAACAGGGCCGACATACAGAGCATTGAAATTACTGCGCTCGAACCTCTTGAGTGCTGACCGCGCCCGGCTTCACCGGACGGATATCGGGTTCGCGGGTGAGCAGGGCACGAGAGTTCCAGCACATCATGCGCGCATAGGCACTGGGACGCACAACCCGCTCGGCCTGCAGCTTGCGCCGGGCCTGCATGATCCGCGGCCACGCCTTCAACCCGTCGCGAATGGCCCGGGCATACACCCGCGCCTGACCGTGCTTGAACGCCGCCAGGCCTAGAAGCGCAGTCGCCAACGCGTGCACCGGCGCAAGAAGCCAGAGCAGCCAGCCCGGCATGGTCTTGAGGAACACCCAAAGGCGGTTGCGAACGCCGTAATAGGTCGCAAAGTCCGAACGTCGTCCCGACGAGCCATAACCGGTATGATCGACCTTCGCACCGCGCAGCTGGATCGCCCGGTGCCCTGCCAGGCGCGCCCGCACGGCCAGATCGACATCCTCGTTGTAGCAGAAGAAACTCTCGTCGAATCCCCCCAGCGCCTCGAACACGTCACGCCGGATCAGCGCAGCCGCGGCGCACGGCCCAAACACTTCACCTTCCGGCGGAAGCATCGACACCGGGCGCATGTAGCAGGAGCGGTAGGCCAGGCCGACGGCGTGATAAACGTCACCGGACCCGTCCAGCAGACCCGGCTGGTCAGCCTGATACTGCGTTGAGCCGAACAGGGCGAAATCCGGGTAACGCCGCGTCGCCGCGTCTAGCGCCTCGATCCAGTCAGCATGCGGATAGGCATCAGGGTTCAGCAAGGCCAGCCAGCGTCCGGCGGCGCGCTCGGCGAGCCGATTATTGCCACCCGCAAACCCCAGGTTCTCATCACTGGAAACTGGCGTAATCCAGTCGGGCAGCCCCTCCAGATCGACCGTCTCGCCCGTCGGCGAACCGTTTTCCAGCAGGAAGACCTCTCGCGGCGCCACGGTCTGTGCCGCCAGCGCGTCGAGACAGCGCTGGATGGTGGCACGACTCCGATAGGCGACAATGAGGACCGAGATGTCTGCGACTGGGCGCACGCGGGACTCCTGAGTGTTTGACTTTTGGCCCGCCGCAACGTGTGCGATGTAAGCGACTGGCGCGGCCCTGCCTCCTGTCTAGCCAATTCAGGGGCGCTTCGCGACCGTCTTGGCCATTGGACGGGGCGGGCGGGCCGTCGGAAAGACCACTACCGGCGTCGGGGGATGGTGTGGGAGACATGATACTGGACGCCGCCCTGGTGCTCGGCCTGGCGGCCGCATTGGTCTCTGGGCGGGTATCCACGGCCCGGGCCTTTGCCGCTTTCATTTTCGCCGTTATTGCCACCGGGCGCATCGGATTCGAGGAGTCGGTCGAGCGCATTACCACCCCGGCCATAATCGCCGTTACCAGCCTGGTCATCATCGCCTCCGCCCTGTCGCGCTTTCCCGGCCTCGGAAGTGCGTTCTTTGGCCATCGTCGCGGGTCGCCGCGGCGCCAGCTGGCGCGCTTTCTGGGCGCCGCCACCTTGGCTTCCTCGGTAACCCCGAACACGGCCGTCGTCGCATCATTGCTGGGCCCGGCCGCACGCCGTCCCGACCTGAGCCCGCACCTCCTGCTCCTGCCGCTGTCCTATATTGCCCTGGCTGGCGGCATGCTGACCCCCTTCGGTACCTCGGCCAGCTTGATGGTCACCGGTGAGGCCGCCCGCCAGGGCATCCAACTTGGAGTGCTCGATTTCGCCCTGCCGGGCCTCGCCGTCGCGCTGGGCGTTCTGGTCACGCTCGTCATTCTCGCCCCAATCCTGCTGCGCCAGCCCGAAGACAGTGATCAAGACAATGGCGACATCTTCCATATCGAGGCACGCATCACGGCCGGCTCCAGCCTGATCGGTCAGAGCGTGGCAGACGCCCATCTGCGGCGCCTGCACAGCTTCTTCCTGGCAGAGATCATTCGGGGCGACCGCGTCATCACGCCCGTTCACCCCGGATTCGTGGTCCAGGAGAACGACCGGCTGATCCTCGTCGGCGACGTCAACCAGCTCGACGAGCTGCGCGGCATTGCCGGTCTCGACCTCGATCCGCGGCTGCAGACCCGTACACCAGGCGAGCTCTACCACGCGGTCATCAGCGGCCAGAGCCTGCTGGTCGGCAGGACCCTCCGAGAGGCGCGTTTTCGTGCCCGTTTCAACGCCTCGGTGATGGCCGTCCGGCGCGGCGAGGAGCGTCTGTCGGGCAAGCTTGGTGACATCCGTCTGCGCACTGGTGACGTGCTGGTGCTCGCCGCGGGCCCCGACTTTGCCACCCGTGACAATGTCCGGCCCAATCTTCACATCCTCGACATTGACAATCCCGGCCAAGGCCCGATGAGACCGCGCGACGCATGGTTTCTGGGCCTGACATTCCTGGTTTTCATCGGCGTCGCCCTCACACAACTCATTCCCTTTCACATCGCCGCCTTCGGCGTCGCTGCCCTGGCCGTGGCCGCCAATTGGGTGACGCCCCGCGAGGTGCGCCGCAGCTTTCCCTTCGACCTGGTGATCATCCTGTGGGGCGCGGTACTTCTATCGCTGTTGATTGAGCGCTCCGGCGCCGCAGCGGCCGCAGCCGACTTCATTGCCGATATAACCACCGGCCTGCCGCCCGTGATCGCCCTTGCCGTTATCTTCTTCTTCGCCTGGGCAATGACCGAGTTGTTCTCCAATGCCAGCGCTGCCCTCACCGCCCTGCCAGTGGCGCTGCATACCGCGACCCAGCTCGGCCTGCCCGGCGAGGCTTTTGCCCTCGCCACGGCCTTCGGAGCCAGTGCCAGCTTCTTTATGCCGTTCGGTTATCAGACCCACCTCATGGTGATGACCCCGGGCCGCTACAGCCTGGGTGACTTCTTCAAGCTTGGCGGTGTGGTCTTTGTCGCCTATTCCACCGGCGCGCTCAGCGTGCTCACCCTTCTTCACCTCTAGTACGAGTAAGCAGTCATGACAGGTCTCGAAGACAAGGACGCCATTGCGTTCGAATTTGCCCGTATCTGCAGCCTCGCGGGCACCCGGATCATGGACATCTACCGCTCCGATTTCGAGACCCGCGGCAAGGATGACAAATCCCCGGTGACCGACGCCGACGAGCAGGCCGAGGAAATCATTCTGGCCGAACTTGCCAAATCGCTGCCGGGCATTCCGGTGCTCGCCGAGGAAAGCTTCTCCGCTGGTTTCCGGCCGGATACCGGCGCCGCATTCATTCTCGTCGACCCGGTCGACGGCACCAAGGAGTTCATCAACAAGAATGGTGAGTTCACCGTCAATATCGCGCTTATCGAGAACCGCGAGCCGACAGCCGGCTGCGTCTTCGCCCCGGCCCGGGAACGCATATTTGTCGGCGGCACCTCGGCTTGGGCGGGCGCCTGCAAAGCCGGCAACAGTGTCACGCCAGACACGCTAGAGCCTATTCACACCCGCTCCCGGCCGGATTCCGGAATGACCGCAGTGATGAGCCGTTCGCACGCTGACGAGAAGACCTTGGCATTTGCCGACGCCCAAGGCGTGACCGAGAGAGTGTCGGCTGGTTCCTCCCTGAAATTCTGCCTGGTGGCGGAAGGCAGCGCCGACGTCTATCCGCGCTTCGGCCCCACCAAGGAGTGGGATACCGGCGCTGGCCATGCCGTGCTCAACGCCGCGGGCGGTGCCGTGTTGACGCCGGAGGGGGAACCATTCCTGTATGCCAAGGAGGCCGTGGAATACCTCAATGGTGCCTTCGTCGCCTGGGGCCGAACCACCGGCTGACAAAGCGGACAGCGACCGACCAAAAGAAAGGCCTCCGGAAACAGGGTTCCGGAGGCCTTTTCTGTCCGTGACGCAAAACCTAGCCTAGACGACCGGTATCACGCAGGTGCTGGATCACCTTGTCGGCCGCTTCCTCGGCCGAGATCGACGTCGTATCGATGCGCAACTCGGGGTTCTCCGGCGCTTCATACGGACTGTCGAAGCCTGTGAAATTCTTGATCTCGCCAGCCTGGGCCTTTTTGTACAGGCCCTTCGGGTCGCGCGCGATGCAGACATCGATCGGGGTATCAATGAAGACCTCGATGAACTCGTCCGGCTCGACCAGCTCGCGCACCATGCGGCGCTCGGAGCGGAAGGGGGAGATGAACGAGCACGTCACCAGAAGGCCGGCGTCAACGAACAGCTTGCCGACTTCGCCGATGCGACGGATGTTTTCCACCCGGTCCTCATCGGTGAAGCCGAGATCGCGATTGAGGCCGTGCCGGACATTGTCACCGTCCAGAGAGTAGGTGTGATGGCCAGCCCGCGCCAGCTTGCGCTCGACCAGATTGGCCACCGTCGACTTGCCGGCACCGGACAGCCCCGTGAACCACAACACGGCTGGCTTCTGGCTCTTGATCTTGGACCGGTCGTCCTTGGAGACGTCCATCGCGTGATGATGGATATTGGAGGCGCGGCGCAGGCCGAACTCGATCATCCCGGCTCCGACCGTCTGGTTGGTGAAGCGGTCGATCAGGATGAAGGCGCCCATGTCCCGGATTTTGTGATACGGATCGAAGGCGATCGGTCGGGCGGTCGACATGTTGCAGAAGCCGATACCGTTCATCTCCAGTGTCCGGGTGGGCTTCTTCTCGTAGGTGTTGACGTCGACCCGGTGCTTCAACGCGGACACCGTCGCCGGAGTGGTCGCGGTACCGATCTTGAGCAGGTAGGACCGGCCCGGCAGCAGGTCCTCTTCATGCATCCACAGCAGCTCGGCAGCGAACTGGTCGGTCACTTCCGGGCGCTGGTCGGCAGCCGCCAGCACGTCGCCGCGGGAAATGTCTATCTCGTGGTTGAGCACGATGGTTACAGCATCACCAGCCACGGCTTCATTCTGGTCACCGTCGGCTGTGACAATGCGCTCGACGTTCGCCGCCTGGCCTGACTGGGCCACGACGATGGCGTCACCGGTCTTGATCCGGCCGGACACGACGGTCCCGGAGTAACCTCGGAAATTGAGGTTTGGTCTGTTGACCCACTGGACCGGCATGCGGAAGGGCTCATGCTGGATGTCGGAGTCGACATCGAGGCCTTCAAGGTGCTCGATCAGGGTCGGCCCGGTGTACCAGGACATGGTCTCCGATCGCTTGGTGACGTTGTCCCCGTAGCGCGCCGACATCGGAATGGGCGTTATCGTCTCGAAGCCGAGCTCGTCGGCGCTCTTGAGATACTGGGCCACAATCTCGTGAAACCGGCCCCGGCCATGTTCGACCAGGTCCATCTTGTTGACCGCCAGCACGATGTGGCGGATGCCCATCATTTGCGCGATGTAGGTATGACGCAGCGTCTGGACGAGCACGCCCTTGCGGGCATCGATCATCATCACGGCAACATCGGCAGTCGAGGCGCCGGTCGCCATGTTGCGCGTGTACTGTTCATGACCCGGCGTGTCGGCGACCACGAATTTGCGTTTCTCGGTGGCAAAGAAACGGTAGGCGACATCGATCGTGATGCCCTGCTCGCGCTCCGCTTCCAGCCCGTCGAGCAGCAGCGCGAAATCGATCTCGTCGCCGGCGGTGCCGTGCTTGCGGCTGTCGCGTTCCAGGACGTTGAGCTGGTCTTCGAACAACAGCTTGGAGTCGAACAGCAGGCGGCCGATCAGGGTCGACTTGCCGTCATCGACGGAACCGCAGGTCAGAAAGCGCAGCACGCCCTGGCCGCCGGACTGGGTCAGGCGCTCGATGACATCGGCGCGGGTGTTTTGCACGGTCACTAGAAATACCCCTCGCGCTTCTTCTTCTCCATTGACCCGGCCTCATCGTGATCGATCAGGCGGCCGGACCGCTCCGAGGTCCGAGCTGTCAGCATTTCGAGCACGATCTCCTCGAGGCTCTGGGCACTGGACTCGATGGCGCCGGTGAGCGGGTAGCAGCCCAGCGTGCGGAATCGCACCATTTTCAGGTCCGGCTTCTCGCCTTCCTTCAGCGGCAGGCGCTCATCATCGACCATGATCAGCTGGCCGTCGCGCTCGACCACCGGTCGGTGGGCGGCAAAGTAGAGCGGCACGATCGGGATGTCTTCTTCCAGAATGTACTGCCAGATATCCAGCTCGGTCCAATTGGAGAGCGGAAAGACGCGGATCGATTCGCCCTTGCGGATCTTGGTGTTGTAATTGCGCCAGAGCTCAGGGCGCTGGTTCTTCGGGTCCCAGACGTGATTAGCGTCACGGAAGGAAAAGATGCGCTCCTTGGCGCGCGATTTCTCCTCGTCGCGGCGGGCGCCGCCAAAGGCCGCATCGTAATCGTGCCGGGTCATCGCAGAGCGCAAGGCCTCGGTCTTCATCACCTGGGTGTGCAGACTGGAGCCGTGATCGAAGGGGTTGATCCCCCGCTTGACCCCGTCCGTGTTGATCTCAACCCGGACTTCGAGGCCCAGCTCCTTCGCGATGGCGTCGCGAAAGCTGATCATGTCCTTGAACTTGAAGGTCGAGTCGACATGCTGCAGCGGAAACGGAGGGCGCGACGGGAAGAAGGCCTTGAGCGCCAGGTGCAGCATCACGGCGCTGTCCTTGCCGATCGAGTAGAGCATTACCGGGCGCTCGAACTCTGATGCCACTTCGCGCATGATATGCATGCTTTCCGCTTCCAGGGCACGCAGGTGCGCGGACAGCGGCTGTGACCTCGGACGGGCCTCTTTGAAACGCGCCGCGTATTTGGAAACGGACTCTTGAATCGCTGACATGATGTTCCTGTTCAGTCCTCGTCTGAGGGCGGGAAAACCCGCGCCACCTGATCGGTCCGGGCCCGCGCCCGGACAGCCGGACCGGCGCGGCCAGGCCCGTCACGGAGCGCACAGCAAACCGGCGGGAATCAGCATGCCTGCTCCCCCGCACCGCTTGTGTGACACGCTGGAAGTGCTGATAGGTCATCCGGCACTGTGGCGCAACATGTCGGCGATGTTTACGCGGTCGATTGTACGGCCCGGCTGGCGCTGCAGGTCTTAATCGTTCCGGTAGGACGTCACCGCCGCAATGACGCGCTCGATATCGGCATCCGGCATATCCGGATGCATCGGCAGCGAAACCACCCGGCCGGCTGCCGCCTCGGTCACTGGCAGTCCGCCCGGCGCCAGCGGATATGCGCTGTAGGGGTCATGCAGGTGCAGCGGGATAGGATAGTAGATCGCGGTCGGCACGCCGTGCTCGGCGAGATGCGCGCGGAAGGCGTCGCGATCATCGACTTCGATCGTGTACTGAGCCCAGGTCGACTGGGCGCCGGCGACCACGTGCGGCGTCTTCACGGCGTTGCCAAAGCCGGCGGCATAAGCGTCCGCCACGCGCTGGCGCGCCGTGATTTCCTCCGCGAAGACTTCGAGCTTGGCCAGCAGGATGGCCGCCTGCAGCGTGTCGAGACGCGAGTTTAGGCCGATGCGCGCATACTCGTAGCGCTCACGCCCCTCGCCGTGCACGCGCACCGATTTCATGGTGGCGAACAGCGAGTCGTCCTTGCACAGTACAGCGCCGCCATCGCCGTAACCGCCGAGCGGCTTGGCCGGATAGAAACTGACCGTCAGGGCATCCGCCCAGTGCAAGCTGGCCTTGCCGTCCAGCGTCGAGCCATACGCCTGGGCGCTGTCGGAAACCAGTTTCAGACCATGCTCGCGAGCGATCGGCTCGAGGCGCGGATAATCGGCCGGTTGGCCAAACAGGTCCACGGCGATCACGGCTTTCGGCGTCAGCTTGCCATCGGCGTTCACAGCCTCGATCGCAGCGCGCAGGCTGTCCGGATCCATATTGTAAGTGTCAGGGTCGATGTCGACGAAGACCGGCGAGGCGCCCGCCAGCACCACCACTTCCGCTGTGGCGGCAAAGGTGAAACTGGGTACAAAGACCGCGTCGCCGCGGCCTACGTCCCACGCCATCAGCGGGATCAGGATGGCATCCGTCCCGTTGGCACAGCTCAGTGCTTTTCCGATACCAGCGAAATCGGCCAGCCGGGTCTCCAGCTCGCTGACTTCCGGACCGAGAATGTAGCGCCCTTCATCGAGCACTTTCATGACGGCGGCGTCGAGCCGTTCCTTGATACGGGCCCGCTGGGCTTGCAGGTCGATAAACGGGATCATGTCAGCCATGGAAAACGCCTGTGCGTGCTGCGGCCGCGGCGCGGCCCGGATTACGCAGCGCCTATAACCCCGCCCTCGTATGCCACAAAGTCACGAAACATTACGCTATTCTACGGTCACAGACTTGGCGAGGTTACGCGGCTGGTCAACGTCCGTGCCCTTGTGCACGGCGACGTAATAAGCGAGCAACTGCACCGCTACTGCCGCCACGATAGGTGCGGCCAGGCCCTCGACATCCGGCAGGGTCAGAACCGTCTCAGCCTCGCCCTCAAGCTCGCGGGCGCCGGTCTGGTCGGTGATGGCAATCACCCGGGCGCCGCGCGCACGCACTTCCTGGATAGACGAGCGGGTCTTCGAAAAGAGCCGGTCATGAGGTGCGATCACGACGACCGAGACGCCGTCCTCGATGAGCGCGATCGGGCCGTGCTTGAGCTCCCCAGCGGCATATCCCTCGGCGTGGATATAACTGATTTCCTTTAACTTCAGTGCACCTTCCAGGGCCAATGGGAAAAACTCGTTGCGCCCCAGATAGAGCACGATCGAGGCATGCGAGAGCTCGTGCGCCAGCCGGTCAATCGGCTTTTCCACCGCCAGCGCCGCACTCATCAGGCCCGGTATCGCCAGCAGGCCGCTGACTTCCCTATCCTGCTGCGCATCGTCGATGCGTCCGCGCTGCACCCCGGCAAGCACCGCCAGCGAGGCGAGTGCCGAAAGCTGGCAGGTGAAGGCCTTTGTCGAAGCCACCCCGATTTCCGGCCCCGCCAGGGTCGGCGCCACCAGGTCGGCCTCGCGCGCCATGGTCGAGTGCGCGGTATTGACGAGGGCAATAGTTGTGAGGCCCGCCTGCTTGCACATGCGCAGGGCTTCAAGCGTGTCGGCGGTTTCACCGGACTGCGAGATGAAGAGCGCTACATCCCCTTTCATGAAGGCCGGATTGCGGTAGCGAAATTCCGAGGCGATATCGACCTGGGTCGGCAGACCGGCCATGGCCTCGAACCAGTATTGCGCCACATTTCCGGCAAAGGCGGCCGTGCCGCAGCCGATGATGATCAGCCGGCTGGCCTCCGAGAAATCGATTCCGTCGCGCGGCCTCACCCGGCCGTTCACAGCGTCCAGATAGGCGCTGAGCGTGCGCCCGACGACTTCCGGCTGTTCGTAGATTTCCTTCTGCATGAAATGGCGGTGATTGCCGCGTTCGGCCAAAACCACGGACGTCGGAGCGGCCGCCGCCTGGCGCTCGACAGGCTCACCGTGTTCATCAAAAACGTCGACGCTGCCTGGCCGGACGACGACGCCATCCCCCTCCTCCAGGTAGATGACATGCGAGGCTTCTCCGGAGATCGCCATGATGTCAGACGCCAGGAAGTTGCAGCCATTGCCCAGAGCGGCGACCAGGGGCGCACCGCGGCGCGCCCCGAGGACCAGGTCCGGTTCGCCATCGATTATCGCCGCCAGGGCAAACGCCCCCTCCAGCCGGTCGAGGGTGGCTTGCCACGCGGCGCGCGGGTCATGCCCGGCCGCGAGGTGACTGTCCAGCAAGTGGGCAACAACCTCGGTGTCTGTCTCACTGCCAAAGGCGCGACCGGCTTCGGCCAGCTCGGCCCGCAACACCTTGTAATTCTCGATGATACCATTGTGCACCAACATGACCCGGCCGGCCCGGTGCGGATGGGCGTTGGGCTCGGTGGGTGCACCGTGCGTGGCCCAGCGGGTGTGAGCAATGCCACAGGATCCCGACAGACCACCCTGGTCGCGCGACTCCAGCGCAGACACCTTGCCGGCCGCGCGAATCCGGTCAGCGCTGGCGTCTCCGTCCAGGACCGCGATGCCGGCACTGTCATAGCCCCGATATTCAAGCCGACGCAGTCCTTCCAACAGGACCGCATATGCCCCGGCTCGTCCGGCCACACCTACAATGCCACACATGGCTAAGCTCCCTTTCGTCCGGCCCCTGATCGCCCTCAGCTGGTCCGCAATTCCTCGAACAGCGCCTCGGCCCGGTCGAAATCGGTGTGCAAGGTCGGGTCGAGGGAGTCTCGCGACGGTATCCGCTCATCGTCAACGCGTGAGGAGTTTATTTTTTCCCCGAGCGGCTTCAGGCAATTGGACCGGAAGCGTTCACCGACAAAACTCAACATCGCCGACACCGTCTCCTTGGGCTTTTCAACCAGGTCGGCATGGTAGAAACGGCGGACAATATCACTGCCCAGGTCTTGTTCGGCCTCCCAGGCCGCCGTGACCAGGCGGGTCCACGTGGCGTAGGCATCCTTGGTTTCCTGCGCTTCGCCGCCCGCCGTTTCGAACTTGCCGAGCGAGCGCACGACTTCATGCGGATTGCGAACGAGGTGGATGAAATGGGCGTTCGGGAAAAGCGCATGCAGTTCACGAACGGAGTGGGAATTTTCCGGTGTCCCGTCGACCCACCGCTCTTTCGGTTCGCCGGGTGCGTGTTGCAACCACAACCCGTCCGGCTGCTGCCCGCCGTTCTGGTAGTTGGTCAGAATCTTCCGCACGCGGCGCTCCTGGCCACGCCGGATCACGGCGTTGACGAATTCGCGCCCCTCATGCTGGAAGTCCTCGAGCGTCAGACCGCAACGTGCGAAATGCGCGGCGGGCTGGGCCGTACCATGCTCGTACATGGGCTCGATGCTGCGAGCGAAATCGGCCAGCCAATAGGTTTCCGGCAAAACCCAGATATTCGGATGCTGACCCAGGCACCAGGTCGTGACACTGGTGCCTGACCGATAGGAGCCCACGATAAACACTGGACCCGTGTCCTTGCCTCGCATCAAAATCCCTTTCCCGGAAATTATGTCATCGAACGATCAACCGCCGATCCGGCCATCGTTCTTTCGGTAATGGCAGAAGTCACCTGCCACAATTCACTCAGGCGACTCCGAGATCCTCGCGCAGGATCCGCAGGCCTTCTTGAAGAGAATTCTTCCGCTGGGCAAATGCCACTGCAGCGGAAGACGCCGCCGCCCACCGGTCTTCGTCATGATAAAGCTCTTCGACCAGCTCGGCGAAACGGTGTGGATCGTCAGCCACGAACAGGCCCTCATCGGAGCCGGCAAACATGCCTTCTGCCGCGATGGAGGTCGCCACGCAGGGCAAGCCGTGCGAAAGGCTGGAGATCACCTTGCCCTTCGCGCCAGCGCCGAAACGCAAGGGCGCGACCATTAGTCTCGCACTATTGAGAACCGGCTTCAGGTCCTCGACGAATCCGATCGGTTCAATCCCGTCGATTTCTTTCAGCTGGCGGATATCTTCGCTCATACGGCTGCCGATGATGCGGAATGTACAGTCAGGCATGCGACGTCTTATTTCAGGCCAGATCTCTTCGGCAAAATAATGGACCGCGTCGGAATTCGGTTGGTGGGCAAAGCCACCGACGAACACGATCCCGCCTCGATCAGCGAAGCCCTTGTCACTGCCCGGGACCTCTCGGATGAGCGGCAGATGGGTGACATTCCATCTGGGATTGATGCGCTTGAGTGCCTCTTGCTCGACACTGCTGACCACGATCGTCGCATCACAGCGTTCGATCAGCTCCAACTCGACTTTCTCGATTTCCTGCGCGCGCTCCAGCAGCGCCTTGTCATTCTTCAGCTCGGCCTCACGGCGGTCGCGGATGTGGTGCAAGTCAACCGTGTTGTAGACGATCTTGGCGTGCGGGCAGTATCGACGAAGCTTTTCCAACCAGCGCCGTGTGGGCTCAAGGCGATGCACTACGATGACGTCGAATTCCTGACCATTCTGTTCAAGGAACGGCTCTAGCGGCAGGCAATAGGGGTGATAGAGACATTGCACGCCAGCCTCCTGAAGGCGGCGCGTATACTCCCCGTAAAACAACATGTTATCTTCCGGTGCGAAGCAGACACCATAGCCCAGCTCGCGCAGCATCGTGATCAGATTGATGACATCCAGCGAGCCGGAGTCCTTGTCTGGCGTCGGTGTCGTCGCATCCAGCAGCAGCGCCATTCGCCCGTTTGCACGGACGGCTTCCCGCCAAGGCTTCTCGCCATTCTCGCGGTGATCGCCAAGGGTATTTAGCCACCGTTTGAGGAAACGTTCGCGGTTGGAGGCTTGGTAGGCTTTCTCGCCGGCGGCTTCGTCAGTCCCGGATGTTTTGCCCTCGTAATGCACCACTCGCGAAAGTGCCTGAAACCAGGTCTCGAAGCCGGCCTCGCGCACTCGGAACGCGAGGTCGGTATCTTCGTAGTAGGCCCGCTCGTAGGTGTTGCCATCGAACCCACCCAGATTTCGCCAGAGATCCGCCGGAATGGCGATCGATGCCCCGGAGCAGTAATCGGCCTGTCGGGCGTGACAATATTCCGGCTTGTTGGGATCGTCATTGCGACCGTAATTCCAGGCCGAGCCATCGCGCCAAACGATGCCGCCTGCTTCCTGCAGGCTGCCGTCCGGGTAGAACAACTTGGATCCCACGAGCCCGGCGTTGGGGAATGTGTCGAATGAGCCGATCAGGGAATCGAGCCAGCCTGGCACAACACGCGTGTCATTGTTGAGCATGATCAGGAACCGCCCGCGGGCATGTTCAGCGGCGGAGTTGCAAGCTTGTATAAAGCCGCCATTCTCGGACGCGCGTATGAACCGCACCCCCTCAACCTGCGACACAAACTCTCGAGTGAGCATGTCCGGAGAGCAGTCATCGTAGACAATGATTTCCGCGGTGTATCGGGAGGCCTGCCCCCGCAGCGAGTCCAGGCAATTCAGGGTGTAGGGCAGCTGCCCGTAAACCGGTACGATGATGCTGACATCCGGCTGCTCGGTTGCGTCTGCGTCGACGATGTTCAGCTTCCGGATATCACTATTGAGAGCCGACACGGCCCCGGCAAAGTCTGGCTCCTCACCAAGCAGGCCGAAGCGATCGAGGAACGCTTCCCCGGCGTGGATTTCCGGCGCCACAACATCGTCGGGGCGGACCGCGTACGGCTCCAGCACCGCTTGCAAAGGATCGTATTCAAGTTCCGCTTGGGGAGGAAGCGCCAGTCGCCCCTCCTCGCGTCCGAACTCCAGATAATGGTAGAGCGGGTTGAGGCCCGAAGCCCGCACATCTGCGTAGGTGTCGCGGTAGAACCGGGTGTCAAATCCGGTGCCCGGGTTGCGTCCCTCCGCTGCGCCAGTTGCGATATAATGCAGAACCGGATCCTCTCCGGCCGCGCGAACATCCCAGTTGCCTTCCAGATAGGCCAGTGCGTCAAACAACGCGCTCTTCCGGATCGCCTCGCTCTGGCGGAACAATCGAAGCATCTTGTCGGGGCGAGCCAAGAGAGCCGGGCTGTATAGTCCACTGGCCAGGACCAGGAACCGTCCGACCGGGCCCCATCCCATCAGGCTCTTACGCAGCTTCCAGCCAAAACCGCGACCGGACCGGATTGTATCGGCCAGCCATTCTGCTCGTCGCTCCCATTCGAGTCGCTCGGCCACTTCGCGGTCGCGTTCGGCAGCATGCTGCTTCGCCTCGGCCACCGCACGGTCGCGTTCGGCAGCGTGCTGCTTCGCCTCGGCCACCGCACGGTCGCGTTCGGCAGCATGCTGCTTCACCTCGACCACCGCACCGCCTCGTTCGGCAGCGTGCTGCTTCGCTTCGGCCACCGCACGGTCGCGTTCGGCAGCGTGCTGCTTCGCTTCGGCCACCGCACGGTCGCGTTCGGCAGCGTGCTGCTTCGCCTCGGCCACCGCACGGTCGCGTTCGGCAGCGTGCTGCTTCGCAAGGTCCCGCTCGGCATCAAGGTCAATACCCAGTTTGGCGACACGAGCCTCGAGATCGCGACATGTTTGCTCCTGCTGATCGAGACAGACTCGCAACGCGGCACTCCGACGGACCTCTTCGTCCGCACGGGCCCGCTCCTGCTGTTCTGCAACAATCACCTTGCGAAGAGCCTCGTCGACTTGTGCCTTCTCCGCCCTCACCTCCTCCAAAGCCTGTTCATAATTTCGAGCAGCGGTTGCCTTCTCCTCCCGCAATTCCTCTAGAACACGCTCATATTCCTGAGCTGCACTTGCCCGCTCTGCCTGCTCGGACTCGATTTGGGATTCGTAGCTTCTTGTAACCTCATCCTTTTCTTGCCTTGCAGCCTGCAGATGGGCTTCATACTCGTCACGGAGGACAGCCAACTCTCGCTGCAGCTCTTTCTCATGCAGCTCATACTGGACCCGCAGCACCTCCTCACGCATCTTCGTGACTTCGGCCAACGCCTTCGCGCCTGCGCTGTCTTCGGCCGCCTTGATCTTGGAGTTGAGCTTGGTCGCCAGTTGATAGACATCACTGTCTTTGTCGTCGATGACCTGACCCAGAACATCTATTGCGGGCCCTGCATCCGCATATATCTTGTCGACTGAGTCATCGACTTCCGTTCCGCCGTTAGCGGCCTCCCGAAATGACCAGTACAACGACTGCACCCAGGAAAAAGCTCGCGGCTCTTCGACCAGGTCTTCATCGGTAGCCTGCTGGTGCCGCATGTCTGGCCGGAGAAAGGTCTTGACCTCCTTTGCGGCAGCTGCGTCGACGCGCAGGCTGGAAAGCCGCAGCGCTGCGGCAATCCGCTGCACCTGAGCTTTCCAGTCCTCCAACAGGCTCTCGTAGGTCACGAAGACCCGCGACAAACCACGTGAGTTTAGTTCCAGCTCACGATTGTAGATCATCCAGAGCAGGAACGACTTTTCGTAGGAAAACTGCGATCTGCGATCTAGCGATCGCGCGACCTCCAAAGGGTTGCGAACGATGATGACGACTTTCAGGGAAACACCGATTTCCTCCATCGCCTTGCGCCAGACCGGCAACAACCTCGCAATCCTTGGGTCCTTCAACACCACGGGCTTTCGTCCGGGCACGCTTTGGACCACTCGCTGGATCTTGGCGATCAGCGCGCGAGTACCTTCATCCGCCTCAAAGCCCCTTGGCAGGACTTTGAGGGAATCATATTGGAGGCCCAACCCGTCGAGGTAGGCATCATGCGCCTTGACGATTTCCTCGGGCTCCCAAAACCCAAGGGCGTTATCCTCCTGCGCCTCAATGAGGCGATCGGGCAATGCTAGGCCACAGATATTGAGCAACCGGGTAATTGCAGATGTGCCAGAGCGATGCATTCCCAGAATAAGGACAACACTGCGTTGGGGCCGCGCCTTGCTTCCCCTTGCCACTTCGCTGCGTTTTTCCGAAGCAGACAGGTGCACGTTGGCTGCCCCCCGTGCCGTCCCGGGACTCCCCTTGCTTTCCGCCGCGATTGCTTCACGAGTTGTATTCGACGACATGACTGGGCCCGCCAGTTGTATTGATCCCACCTCAGGGAGCCTCTACCGAGCATGGCCCGCAGGAAACTCACTCCCCCATTTGCACGAGTTGCAAACCGGGGGCCATGGAGCACAGATCAGAGTCGAGAAGCAAGCTTCAATGTCGCGTCCCGGGCAACAAGCGGTCAAACGAGTGGAAGGCGGGCCAACTCAGTCGTTCGACAGCTCATTGGCTGCCGGATTGAAGAATGGGATCTCGCCTTGGCTTTCGCCAAGTTTCAGATCCGATTCAATTCGCCCATCCTTTAAAATAATCAATCGATTACAGACGGCTTCGAGGATCCGCCGGTTGTGCGATGCGATGACCAGGATCTTTGAGGACCGAACCACGTCGCGGAGACGTTCCGCAACCTTCTTGCGGAAGTCGAAATCACCCACCGACAACCACTCGTCCATCAGCAGGATATCCGACGGCAAAGTCGCCGCGACCGAGAACGCCAATCGCATACGCATGCCGGCCGAGTACTGCCGAACCGGATAATTCAGGAACTCACCAAGCTCGCTGAACGCGGCGATCTCCTCGGTCCGCCGTCTCATCTCGCCCGGCGAGGCCCCCATCATCACGCCCCGGATCAGTATGTTCTCGTAGCCGGTCGCGTCTTCATTCATGCCGAAGGAGATATTGAAGAACGACTGTACGTCTCCGCGGACGCGAATGGTGCCCTCCACCGGTGGGTATACCCCGCGTAGCGTGCGTAGAAGCGTGGTCTTTCCGGACCCGTTCTTTCCCCAGACCCCCACTCGTTCGCCGGCCGCGATATCCAGGTCCAGATCCCGCAGTGCCATCAGGGAAAGCCCGTGCCGCCCCTTCACAAACCGGCTCGCGCCGGAGTCGATCGCAGCGCCGTCCGCTGGCTTGCGGCTTCCGCTCAACGGAAATGCGACACTCAAGCCGCGCGTGGTGATGGAAACATCGGTCATGCGATCACAGCCAGTAGATCAGGCGGCGGCGCGACCAGCTGAACAGCAGCACCCCGGCAAGGTTGGAAACGACGGCGAGCCCGGCGACGACAAAGAAGTGGAACCCTTGCACCTCACCACTCATAAAGGGGCCGCGGATGACCTCAAGCATGTAGTAGAACGGATTGAAATCGATGAAGGCACCCCGCTCGGTCGCCGACTCCGGCGCCCAGATGATGGGGGTCAGAAAGAATGCCAGCCGCATCCCCGCATCCACCAGGTGCTGCACGTCGCGAATGCGGGCGCAGATGACAGCCAGCGACAGCATTGCGCCATGAATAACCAGGATGTTCAGGACCAGTCCAAGCAGTGCCAAAGGTGCGATCAGCGGGATGTCGCGGCCGACGAGGAGGATCGCGCCAATAGGCACAAGAAGGTTCTGAAAGAACTGCACGACATAGCGCGTCAGCTCTCTCAGGATCAGGGTATTGGGCGGAAACACCGCCTCTTGTAGGATGTTGCGCCCCTGGATGAACATGAGCGAACCGCGACTTACGCCGCTGTTGATCATGCCCCAGACCAGCCAACCGAAGGCACAGTGGGGAAAGAAAAACGAGAACTCCCGCCCCAGCAACTCGCTGAACAGTATGGACACGCCGAATGCGAACAGTCCGAGTGACAGGGTGGGCCACCACATGCCCAGCAGCGAACGCCGGTTGGCCAGACGAATATCGTACAGGCCCAGCCAGGCCCACCGGCGCCAGTCCAGCAGGCCCGTTGCAAGAAGGGAAAGTGTGGATTTTTCTGCCAGCATCAACACATGATCAGGCCCGCGCGCATCGATGGCATGCCGGCTCAGATTCCTTTTAGAATTCGCCTCAAGGGCTCTCTGTTCCCGGCAAGTCGGGAGTTCTGCATGATGAGCGCCAGATCAGCGTCCCAGGTTTCAAAGTCGGGCCAAACCGGCTCGGCAGTGTAGTCTTTGAAGCGCAGAGGCTGACCAACCGCAAGTTCGATTGCTGCGTTGTCCGCGCGCTCCCTGAGCCGGCCCTGCACATCCTCGGAAATGCGAATGGCTCCGCGGAACTGCGCATGCTCCCGGGCGAGATTCCGGTAGGCGTTGTAATGGCGCCTGCCATCAACTCCTGCCATGTTAGACAAAATCTTGAAATACAAAAGATTCCTGGAGATGGAAGGATTTGCGTCCGGATCCCCGCCTGACGTGATCTTCAATCCCAGTCGGGCGATGAAGTCCTCGATCACATCGCCGCCCTTGAGTGCACTTCGGTCAAACAGGGCGAACTCCACGGGCAGGCCGGACGAGTGCCATTTGTCTATGAACTTCGGGGCATTATACGCCGGATTGCGCACGAAACTCTCGAAATCAACATAGTAGTTGTTGCGGTGGACATACTGGGCGTATCCGCTCGCCATGTACGCGACGAACTCGCGCAAATAGCAGACAACCCGGATATCGAAGCGTCCGAAGATGTTCTTCAGCACGTGGGGCTGGGTTAGGTTTTGGAACCCCTCGCTGGAAATGATGACAAGATCATGCCCCGAAGCTTCGGCCTCGAGCTGCTCGACCATGGCGGCCAGCGCCGTGGTATCGGTTTGCGCCCGCCTGACTGCCCACCATAACTCGTGGTGACCAACTCCATTGGCCTCACGCCCCGTGAAGGGGTAGAGCACGCCCTGCTCGGAGAGCTGGTCCGCGTGCTTGGCTAGGAACTTCTGAATGCTCGAAGTGCCACTCTTGTGGCGCCCGATGTGGAGAACAAGCTTTGTGCCCATGACCCCCCGCAACTGTCAGCCCGCTCTCAATCGGCGCCGTTCAGCGCCCTGCCGCATCCCTGTCAGCGAGCTTCAACAGGTACTTTCCGTACTCCGACTTGGCCTGCTGCCCGGATAAATTGCGCAGTTGCTGACCATCAATCCACCCTTGGGTGAACGCGACTTCCTCCGGGCAACCAATCTTGAGCCCTTGCCGATGCTCGATGGCCCGAACGAAATTCGCTGCGTCGACGAGGCTTTCCACGGTCCCGGTATCGAGCCAGGCATAGCCACGCCCCATGCGGCTGACACTCAGCTCACCCCGTTCAAGATAGATCCCGTTCAGGTCCGTGATCTCGAGCTCACCCCGTGGCGACGGCTTTACCTGCTCGGCATACTCCACAACCTTGTTGTCGTAGAAGTAGAGGCCAGTCACCGCGAAATTCGACTTGGGCTCGAGCGGTTTTTCCTCAAGCGAAACGACGTTGTCGTCGCGATCGAACTCCACAACCCCATACCGCTCCGGGTCATCGACCTCGTAGGCAAAAACGGTCGCGCCGGTCGTCCGCGCATCGGCTTGCTCGCACAACTCCTGGAAGCCGTGTCCGTGGTAGATGTTGTCGCCGAGGATCAGGATGCAGGGGTCGTCGCCGAGGAAATCCTTGCCGATGAGGAAGGCCTGGGCCAGCCCCTCCGGCTTGGGCTGCTCTGCATAGGTCAGCGAAATTCCCCAAGCCGAACCATCTCCCAGCAATTCCTCGAACAGCACCCGATGCTCCGGCGTGGTTATGATCAAGATCTCACGGACCCCGGCCCACATCAGAGAGGACAACGGATAGTAGATCATCGGCTTGTCGTAGACGGGCAGCAATTGCTTTGACACGGCTCGCGTCATCGGGTGCAGTCGCGTGCCACTCCCCCCGGCCAGAATAATCCCTTTACGCGTCATCCATTAGTCTCCGGAGTTTGAGTTGTTGGCGAGGAAGAGGAGATCCGTCTTGAGCGCCTCTCGCCACGCTGCCGCCCTTAATCCGAGCTCTCGTTCGATTTTCTCGCAGTTGAGCACCGAATTGGCCGGACGCGCGGCCGCAGTGGGGTAATCCTTGCTGGCTATGGGAGCCACGGTCGGCACCTCATGCCCCAGAGCTCGCCACTCGTCAAAAATTGTTTCGGCGAATTCCTTCCAGCTCACCGGCTGGTCACCGGCAAAATGGAATACACCGCCGGGCACCGACTGGCCATCCGCCATCCGCCCCGCCAGCTCCAGGGCTGCGTCCGCGATCGAGCCGGCCGGGGTGGGACAGCCTCGCTGATCGTCAACCACCCGAAGCTCACTGCGGCTTTGAGCCAGTCGGAGCATGGTGGTTACGAAGTTGCGTCCATGTCGCGAGAAAACCCAGGCCGTCCGCAGAACAAGGGCATCGGGGCAAGCCGACAGGACCGCTGTCTCCCCACTCAGCTTGCTGCGACCGTAAACCCCGAGCGGCGCCACCGGGTCAGTCTCTCGATAAGGCTCGCCCCGTGTGCCGTCAAAGACGTAATCGGTCGAAATGTGAATAAAACCGACCCCGCGCTTGGCACACGCTGCAGCCATGGCACCCGGCGCGTCCGAGTTGACGCGCTGCGCCGCCTCCGCGTCGGCTTCCGCCTGATCGACTTGGGTGTATGCCGCCGCATTGAAGACGGCAACGGTCTCGGTCGGCGCGCCCAGCACCGCGGCCCGAACCGCCTCGACATCGGTCAGGTCCACGTCGTCACGGGACAGGGCCTGCACCTCGAGGCCGAACTTCGCGGCCCGCGAAACCGTCTCGCGTGCGACCTGGCCGGTTCGGCCGAAGACCAGGACTAGGGGGCTCCGGGCCATTCGGATCAGGCCCGCTTGAGCCCGCGTCGCGCGGTCGCGTCACGCTCGCTCAGGAGCGGCTTCCACCAAGCTTCGTTGTCGAGATACCAACGCACGGTCTGCTCGAGGCCGTCAAAGCCCTGCACTTTCGGGGTCCAGCCCAGTTCGTCGCGAATCTTGCTGGCATCGATGGCATACCGGAAATCATGACCAGGGCGGTCAGTGACATGGGTGATCAACTCCGCCCGGGGACGGTCAGACGGTCGCAAGCGGTCCATGATGGCGCATATTTCCCGGACGAGCTCTATGTTGGAGAGCTCGTTGTCTCCCCCGATATTGTAGGTTTCGCCGAGCCGCCCGCCCTTCAGGACCGTCAAAAGCGCATCAGCATGATCATCGACGAACAACCAGTCGCGGACATTCTCGCCTTGGCCGTAAACCGGGATCGGCTCGTTGGCCAGGGACTTCAGGATAACCACCGGAATCAACTTCTCGGGGAACTGGTAGGGACCGTAATTGTTCGAGCAATTGGTGATCACTACCGGCAAGTCGTAGGTCTCGGCCCAAGCCCGAACCAGCATGTCGGATGACGCCTTGCTGGACGAATAGGGAGAGCGAGGAGCGTAGGGAGTGGTCTCGGTGAACTTGCCGACCTTGCCGAGCGACCCGTAAACCTCGTCCGTCGACACGTGATGAAACCGGAAGCGCGCGCGCTCCTCAGCCGCCTTGCCGTCGACGTAACCGCGCCATGCCTGAAGCAGCGAGAACGTGCCGTTGATATTGGTTCGTATGAAGTCCCCGGGACCATCGATCGACCGGTCGACATGTGACTCGGCTGCGAGGTGCATCAGCGCATCGGGTGCATGCCGGGCAATAATGGTCTGCATGGCGTCTTCGTCGGCGATGTCGGCCTGCTCGAACGAATAGCGCGAATCCGCTTCCACCGACGCCAGGTTGGCGAGATTTGCCGCATAGGTCAGCTTGTCGACATTGACGACCTGAAAGCCATGCTCCGATATGGCGCGGCGCACCACTGCCGAACCGATGAAGCCGGCACCGCCGGTAACAAGCAATTTCATGGATGCGCCTCCGAAATCAGCGAATCAAGGGTAGTGGAAAGGGGACGCAAAGTCTTTGAACAGCATCGCCTGAGCGTCCTTCGCGGACAAACTGGCTTCCCCGGCATCGACCCCCCAGTCAATCCCGAGGTCTGGATCATTCCAGAGGACGCAGCCTTCGCATTCTTTCGAATAGTACGAATTGACCTTGTAAACGACTTCCGCATCGTCGGTCAGGGTCACGAAGCCGTGCAGACAGCCTTCGGGGACATAGATTTGTCGGCCATTGTCTGCCGACAACTCAACCCCGACATGCATCCCGTAGCTGGGCGACCCGCGGCGCACGTCAACCACCACATCCTTGATGGCGCCCCGCACCACGCGCACAAGCTTGGCCTGCGCCTGCGGCGGCGCCTGGTAGTGCAGACCGCGTATGGTACCGCGCTGGGCGGAGTAAGAGTGATTGTCCTGGACGAAGTCGATCCCGGTCGGCAGCCCGGCTTTCTCGAACACCCTTGCATTGAAGGTCTCGGAGAAATAACCGCGGCTGTCCTCGAAACGAGCCGGCTCGAACACGATGACACCGGGAATCTCGGTCGCTGTGGAATTCATAACTGAGACGCTCTAGCAGAAGAACTAGTCGCATAGCGCTCGCCATTGGGGCTGTCAAAAAACATCTGCCGCTATCCGCCCTGCGAGGCCATGCCCCAGTTCAAGCTGGCCAACTCGGCGGTCGGGTCGAGATTCGGATTCTGGTAGCGGTCGCGCTCAATAAGCTTGGCCCACCTCTTCTGAAAATCTTCCCGGGCCACCCGGTAGGCCGGATTCGATCCATCCTCGCGCCCCCGCGATGCGCCCTCCAGATGGGTCAGGACCACATCATGGCGCCAGATCGATGCGAACCCTGCCGCACCGCAACGCAGGCAGAAATCAACGTCATTGAACGCGACCGGGAATGCCTCGTCGAAGCCCCCGCATTCCTCAAAGACGCTGCGTCGCACCATCATGCAGGCTCCGGTAACCGCACTCACGGTCCGGGTCAGCTGGAGATGATGGAACGGGCCGGCCCGATGGGCCCTTTCGCCCTTCATGAAATGCCCCGCCGCACCATCCGGCCCGAGCACGACACCGGCGTGCTGGATGCGTCCATCCGGATAGAGCAGTTTCGGCCCGACTGGCCCGGCACCCGACCGCAGCGCCTCCCCCGCAAGCAATTCCAACCAGCCCTTACTGCCACCACTCACATCATTGTTGAGGAGCAGGAACAGGTCACTGCGGGCACTCGCGGCACCGGCATTCACCAGCGCCGAGAAATTGAAATCGCCCGGGCCCCTGATCACCTTCACGCGACTGTCACGCGCCGGAACTTGTTCCAACCAGTCCCGCGCCTCGGTTGAACGCGAGTCATTGTCGACCACAACGATCTCGAGACACAGATCGCTTCCACTCTCAAGCACTCCAGCCACGCACTGGTCGAGGAGGTTTATCTTGTCGCGCGTCGGGATAATGACGCTGACGGACTGGTCACGCGGGACGGGCCACACCAGATGTCGATTGCCATCTTGCTGGTGAATGTGCGCCGTCTGGCCCGTTCGTTTGAAATGGGCCTCAAGGGCACGGCGCCCGGCTGCCTCACTTTCCTCTTTGAATCGATGAGAGAAGCTCGAGGACATGGGTTTGTGGCGCCAATGATAGGCCACCACAGGGATGTGCCCGATGCTTTCCGGTCCGACATGCTCCATGACTCGCAGCACGAAATCATAGTCCTGCGCCCCATCCAGGCCCCGCTCGCCCATCCCCACCGCACGGGCAACGCTGGCACGCACAGCGGTCAAGTGATTGATGTAATTTCGTGAATAAAGAAGACGCTGATCGAAATCGGGCTTGAAATAGGGCTCATCAAAGCGGCCGCCACCACTGATCTTGTCCTCGTCGGTATATACCAGTGCCGTTTCTGGGTGGCGTTCGAAATACCCCGCCACCTCGCGCAGGGCGACCGACGTAAGGACGTCGTCGTGGTCGACAAAACACACGATTTCATGTCTCGCCTCTGCCAATGCGGCTGCCGTTGCCCTGGCGATTCCGGAATTCCGGTCAAGCCGGATGAGTCTGACCCTCGGGTCGTCGAGACGGGCCACCTCCGCTTGGATCCGCGCTGGGTCAGACGACCCGTCGTCACAGATGACCGCTTCCCAGGCCGTGTGGGACTGCTGCGTCAAGGACAGCAGCAATTCCCTGAATTCGCTAACAGAGGGTTCGAAGACCGGGATCAGCACCGAAACCGGGAGATCGGACGGTAATCGCCCTGATGCGGCCAGGTGTTGCGTGAGCCAGGTGCGGTATCGGGGAAACCGGCCGAAGTGAAAACCGCGCCGCTTGAACCGTATGAGGAAGCCTCCAAGAAGCTGCCGAATCCAGCCTCCAAGCCGGCGACGCCTCTCAGAAAGGCTCAGTGCCCCGGACCCAAGCATGCCACTGCCCCCAACTTCACCGACACCGAACCAACCGCCATTCCCGGCTCAGCACTCGGCCACACCGCGATTACACGTCCGGGACAAAGGCGTTTATACCGCTGGAGGGTGCCATCATAGCCTCCGGCATGATTTTTCCGGCGCGTGTATCGCAAGCATCCCGGTTGCTTCGGCTTGAGCCCGGGTCGTGTATGGTCCAATGAGGGTTCGTCCCGTAACCCGCTGCAGCCAAGATGCCACGCACCAGAGACCGACAACACAGATTTGGACCTGAAGCCGGCCTCAGCCTCATCGAGATGCTGGTCATGCTCGCCATCGCCAGTATCGTCGCGATCGTCAGCATCGAATCCATTCGGGTTGCGACCAGTAACGGGGTCCGCATTGAACAGGCGGCGCGGTTTGCAACGGGGTCGATAATCGACCAGGCATCGCTACGCACAACCATCGCGGCTACCCTACCTGACTATCTCGACAGCGAGGCCCGTTTTGCCGGCACGCCCAGCGGCTTTTCGGCAGTCACCTCGGCACCGTTAACCGGGCCACTGGGTCCGCGGCGCGCTTACTCTCTCGCACTGGAAACATCGCAAGATGGCTCCCAGCTTCAGTTGCTATACCGCGAGGGAGACAACATCATTCAAGTCGCTGCATGGCCGGGAGCAACTGGGGCCTTCGACTATTTCGTTGAACCCGCCGGAGACATTGCATCCCAGTTTCTGCGGTCGCGTAACCGGAGCCAGGTGTCCTCGCGCGATCAACACTGGACCGAGACCTGGCCCGACCCGGATGCGCTGCGCGGCCTACATTACATCCCTCTTCCCGTGATTATTCGCCTATCAATCAGCGAAGCTGACGGTTCCGACACGACCATGCTGTTTTACCTGCCTGTGACCGCCCCACCCCCATTCCGGGATCAGGACCTGTTCGGCTCGGAGCGTCCATAATGGCCCGGCGAGCCGGCTATGTTCTCCCCCTGGCACTGGCCTCGATCGCGGTCATTGCAATCGTCTCGACAGTGGCTGCCCGCCAGGTTCAGCGCTCGGCGGGCGCCATCACCGCATTGGCCGATCGCACCTCCCAGGAAGTCGACATGATTTCGGCTGAGCAGACCCTGCTCTACCTGCTTCTGACCGAACCGGTGAATGCTTACGGCCTCAATATCGGCGGATCTGCCGATTCCGCCCTTTTCGGCACGACCGGCAATGCGACCCCTGGCGCTCCGGGACTGCCAGCCGATGGCTCACCCTTCCGGTACTCTGACACCGACACCCTGGTCAGATTGCTGGACGACCAGTCCTTTCTGAACATTGCCACGCTCGACGAGCGTATTCAGGCCCGCAACCTGGCCCTGTTCGGTATTCCGGGTGCAGAGGCCAGCCGCTTGGCGGCTGTCCTCGCGGACTATCAGGACCAAGACGACTTCAAGCGCTTGGGGGGAGCCGAAGCGGCTGAATACGGCGATGCCCCGCCCCCGCCCAATCGTCCCATAGGTGACGCATTGGAAGCATGCGGAGCGCTCGGTTGGGACGAAACGCCACTGTGTACCGACCCTGCGAGAATGCTGATGCTGGCTCGGGTCCGCACCACAAACAATCTCAACCCGCGCCTCGTGTCCGAGCCAATGTTGCGAGCCATGCTGGAGGATCCCGCAACCGCACACCAAGCCAAGCGTGCATTTGAAGTCGGCGAATACACATCTTTCGCAGCGGTCGGCCGGCCCGAATACGATCAAGAGCTGGACCCGCTCAGCGGCCCGTCATTCCCCGGCCCGACTTTTGTGATACTGACCCACCCGTCAAGCGGCACGCCTTTGCGACGAACCGTTGTCGACATCAATTTGGGTAGCTCCATCGCGCCCTTCTTCCTGCGTAGCAAATACGTTATAGGAGGGGAGTACGCGCGGAGCGTTATGGTCGTTGAGGGTGCTGAGAGTGTTGAGGGTATTCCCGAACCCGCCGCGAACGCGCGTTCGGGCGGACGGTCTGATTGAGCGTGGCGGCGACCGTCTGCGCCGCTTCTGGCTTGGCGAACAATGTATCATCAGCCGAGGCTTGTGCCATTACGAGTTGATGCCTCACCCGCCGGGCCAACTGGGACCCAAGACAGTTCAGGCGACCCTGCTGGCGGCACGCACGCGCACCGCTATTCCAGACCCCGAATTCCATTTCGAATGGGGAGACCGGAAAGTCGGCGTTTGGAGCTGGCCCAAATCGGCCCTTGCGGGTCTCGACAAGTTTGAAGGTCGGGCCTTGCCGGAAACCGCGCTCCATGCACCCGGGCAGGGAGCCCGCCTGGTGCGCTGCTCCGACGGGTTTGAAGGCCAAATCTGGGAGTCCAATGTTCTGGCCGCGTCTCGATGGTGGCCCGAACGCCCGGACGACCGGGCCTGGCAGCGCTTCCTTCGGGGGGCACGCATGTCTGGGCCGGCGACGGCGCCGGAACCGGTCCGGCCGACCTGGCTCGCGCATGCGCGTCGACAACCGCTGGCATTGCGGCTGCTTCGCCTTCGGGACATTCACTGGAAAGACCTGGGCGCCATGGCAATCGCCCTGCTCGTTGCTCCGGCGCTCTATCTCGCCGCTCAGCTGGCTTTCCTGGAGATCCAGAAATCCTCTCTCTCGAACGAGCTTTCCGGTCTGAGGGAGGCCACATCGGAACTGGGCGCGGCGCGAACCGCAACCCAAGCCGCGATCCAGGAACTTGCCATCTATGCGGAACAGATTGATCGGGTTCATCCGACCGAGCTGCTCGCAGTCTTCGCGGAGACGGTTGCGGCCTATGATGCGGAGTTGCAGGAATTCTCCCTCCGCGACAACAGCTTGACCATCCAGATTTCAGCGCCCGATGATTTTGCCCCCGCTCCTCTTGTTCAGGCCCTCGAGCGTCTGTCCGACATCACGGGCGTGTTGATCGAGCCGGGCCGCCAGGCAAGATCCTGGACGGTCTTGGCAGAAGTCGAGGACACGCAATGACGTTCAGGAACAGGGCCGAGACGTTACTCGCATCACTGCGGGAGCAGACCACGCCTCGCGCAATGCTGGGGCTCGGCGCGCTGCTATTGATCCTCGCACTATGGAGCCTTGGCGAACTGGGGAGTCGCGTGAACCAGACGCGCGCCGAGGTGGCTGAGCTCGAGCGCGAACGGAATTTGCAGGTCGCGCTTGCCAATGACGACAGCTGGATCGCGCGGGCGGATGAAGCCCGAGACTCGGTTGATCGGACGCGGAGCGCGTTCTGGAGGGGAGATACCGCCGGTATCATCGTCGCCCAACTCCAGGGCGAAGTTGAAGCGGCCGCTCGCGTTGCCGACCTGACCCGGCCACGGGTGACTGTAGAGCCCGCACCCACGCCCCTTGCAGGCTCATCGGTCGTTTTCGAGCTTTCCCTGTCGGCCCGGGATCCCCGGGGACAGTTTCTCGCCTTGTTTCAGGAACTGGCCCGCAATCCCCAGCTCCTTGTGCCGACGGCGTTCAGCTGGAGTCGGGTGAACGGCAATCTGGAAATCCGGCTTGAGGCCCCCGCTGTCGTGGGGAACGACATGGAGAACAACAGCACCGGGACTCGGTCATGACGTCATCCGCGCGCCTGTTCCTGAGTGTTCTCCTTGCCACCACCGCTTTTCTGATGGGCGCGTTTTCGGCGCTTGGGCGTCCCGATGCGCCCTTGGAAACAAATGCCCGCGACTGGTCTGCGATCACCATCCCCGATGCGGATGACATCGACGAGTTCGTCGCGCGCATTTCAGCCGCAGGCCTGTTCCCGGAAGCCACTCTGCGCACACCCGATTCCACTGGAGAAGGAGCGGCAGGGCCGTCCGTCGACACATTGGAAGTCGCGCTGTACACGCCCAATCTCTCAGCTTTTGTCCGCCGTTCAGGCGACTGGCGCCTGTATCTCTACGGCGAACAGGACGGAGCAGCGGTTTTTCGGGAAGGCGACCGCCTTGCGGATGGCTGGGTCATCTCGACGATCGCACCAACTCACATCATCCTGACACGGGAAGGCGAGGTTCGAAGGCTCGACGCCTTCAGGCCGGAGGGGAATTCCAATGAATAGAAAGCACGCCATCATCGTCGCCTGCGCCAGCTCGGCCCTGATGACGAGCTGCGCCAGCCAATCGGGCCCGCCGGAGGAGCGGTGGATGCAGCTAACGCTTCCCGTCACCGCATCCGACACCGACGCATCGAACGGGCCGGCGGCGATCCAGCTCGGCCAGACACCCGAAAGCGATCGTCTCGGCCCCGACGTCGATGTCAGGTCGGTTCCCTCCATCTCGCCCGGACGCAGCGCGTCCACAATCGGGCCCCGGGAAGTCCCGCGACTTTCGGGCGAGCTGATCAACGTCACGCTGCCGCCCCAGCCCCTGCCGGCCTTCCTCAATACGGTTTTCGGCGAGATCCTGGAGCAACCCTTTACACTCGGACCGGAAGTCCTGGAACTGGACGAAACGATCTCGCTCCGCAGTGTCCGCGACATGCCGCCAGCAACCTTTCTCGCCTTGGTGGAAGAGGCTCTGAAAGATTACGGGCTCGGCGTCACCTACGAGAACGGGCTGTTCAGGGTTGTCCAGCTTGATGAGCTGCGGGCCCAGATGCCGCGTTTCATAACATCGCGCGCCCACTCGGACGTCCCCAGCGGGTTAAGACCCGTTGTCCAGTTCGTCCAACTGTCCGCAATTGATGTCGCGGACATGCAGGCCATCCTGGAGCAGGCCCTGCCTAACCGCTCCGAGCTGATGATCCGGAACAACCGTCGAACCAATGCGCTCATTCTGAGCGGCTTGGCGGACGACGTGAACGCGGCGCTGGCCATTATCGACGAGATGGATGAGCTGCAGTTTGCAGGGACCCAGGTGGTGACGTTCTCCCCGGCCAACTGGGACGCCACAGAACTGGCGACAACCCTCAACGAGATCCTGACGCTGGAAGGCTTCACGATCGGTGTAGGAAGCGGATTTCCGCGCCCCATCACCCTGCTGCCGCTCGCTTTCACCAACCAGTTGATGATCTTCGCCTCCGATCGCATGCAAGCCGACCACGTGCTTGAGCTGGCGCGAGACCTGGACGCAGAAGCCTATCGCGGCGAAGCGCGAAATCCGTTCGTCTACCAGGTCCTGAATGCGGATGCGTCCAGTCTCGCTCAAATCGTGGGAAGCGTGATCGGCGGCGGCGCAGCTGGCTCGGGCGTGCCTGCGGGCCAGGGCTCGACCGGTGGTTCCGAAGGTGGACCCGCTGGTGTCACCAGCATCGGCAACCTGACCATCGACGAGCAGGGCAATCGCATCATCTTCTTTGGCACCCAGGCGGAGTTCGAGCAGGTCAGCACCCTGCTCCGCCAACTCGACACTCCGGTGCCGGAGGTCCTCATCGAGGTGACGATCGCGGAAGTCACGCTTACCGATGACTCGAGTTACAGCCTCGACCTGATTTTCGACTCCGAGATCGCGCCGCGCTTTACCGCTTCGCTCGCCTCGAATGACGGCTTCAGCGGGGTTGTGGAAACCGGCGAGGTCACCCTGACTGCCAGCGCCAGCGCGGGCAACAACCAGATCAATGTGCTGTCTACGCCGAGAATCGTGACCCGATCGGGGGTTGAAGGCTCGGTCCAGGTCGGCACCGACGTCCCTATCATCACGTCCCAGCGGGCGGCGACGACCCAAACCGGCGGCTCCAGCGATATCCTGCAAACTGTTCAGTACCGCTCGACCGGCATCCTTTTGACGGTCGAACCCCGCGTCTACAGCGGCAATCGCATCGACCTGACCATCAATCAGGAGGTCAGCTCGGCGGAAGCCAACGAAAATACTGCGATTGCCAGTCCGGTGATCTCCAACCGCTCGCTCAGCTCCCAGCTTTCGCTGCAGGACGGCCAGACCGCGGTCCTGGGTGGCCTGATCGAGAACCGGTTTACGCGCGGCAATACCGGGGTTCCCTTTCTCAAGGACATCCCGGTCGTCGGAATGCCGTTCCGCGGCGAAACCCTGTCGTCTACACGGACGATGCTCGTAGTCCTGGTCACACCGTACATTCTGGACACCCGCAATGACCGCCAGGTGCTGGTGGATGCCTTGGTGGGTGCAATGAACCGGAATTTCAGCAATCAGACTGGACGCAGCCGGACCCTCGTACCGCCCAGCGAGCCCATGCAGATCCGCCCTGCCGGATGGCAGGACACGGACGAGCCGGGGCCTTGATGGCATGGCCAGCGGGGTTGCCCCGATAGCGGCCCTAGCCGCGCTGTTGCTTGTCTCGGCCTATTCCGGCCTGCTCTGCGTCGGCGACTGGGCCACCCTGCGACGCTCATCATCCCGGCCCGCCGCCCTCATTTGGTGCGCGCCGCCTTTCGTCGCCGGACTTGGCACGCTTTTTCTCATGCTGGGCTCGGGGTGGGACTATGTCGGCGCCACAGCGGCGTCGATCGCCGTTGTAGGCGCTGTGAACATCGTCGTGACGGACTTGCGAACTGGCCTGATCGCAGATCTAGCGAGCGCCGGCATTCTGGCTGCGGGCATGGTCAATGCGGTATCGACAGCGGGCGTCAATGGAATTGTCGAAAGCTTGGCGGCGGCGGCATTGGCGGGCGGCATTCTCGTGCTGGCCTGGCTGTTTGTGCGGGCTCGTTCCGGGCGGATCGGATTGGGAAGCGGAGATGTGTTTCTCGCCGTCGCGGCGGGCTCCTGGGTGTCACTGCCCAATGTGGGACCGGCGCTACTTGTTGCCGTAGTGCTCACAGCTCTCGCCGGGCTGGCCTTATCGGTGCGGTCGAACACGCGCATGCCTTTCGGGCCCGGACTTGTTGCCGGCTTTCTGACGGTGGCCATTTGGGAGGCGGTGACGTGAGGCGCGACGGTTTCTCGGTCATGGAGGCCTTGGTCGCAATCGCCGTGATTGCCGCCGCCATGATTCCCCTGTTCGAGCTGCAGCGCTCACTGGCGAACTCGACGGCTCGACTGCAGGCAACAGCGGCACGACTGGACGTGGAAGCAAGCGCCCTCGCCTACCTGCAGGCCATCGATCCGATCGGGCAACCGGAAGGTGAATTGGTCATTTCGGAATGGACCCTGACATGGCAAAGCGAGCTGATCGCCTCGGAACCATTCGCCGACGGTTATCTGGGCGCCGGCCTCTACGATATTTCGCTCTACCAGATTAATGCCGAGCTGACCTTGGGCGAGGTGTCCAGACCGATCAGCCTGCGTCGGGTGGCCTGGCTTCAATCCCGAAGCCCGCTTGATTTCTAGCAATGGCTGACTGGACCTGCGAGCAATTGCCGGCGGCGAACGACTGAGTGCGCCGAGTGCCATTCGGTTGAATCAGCGCGATCTGCCCTCCGGTGCAATACCCGAGCGCGTTGAATGCAAATCCCTCCGCGACCTCGACCTGCCAGCCGTCCGGCAATTGACTGCGAATCTGGGATTCGATGTCGTCGGAGCCGATCGCGGCGGAGCGGGTGAAGGCATGTACCCTGAGATCGATCAGTTCAGCGACCGCCGTGTTCAGAACGGCAGCAGCCTCCCGG
The DNA here is from genome assembly GCF_054482675.1 of Maricaulis sp. CAU 1757. Lineage (NCBI taxonomy): Bacteria > Pseudomonadati > Pseudomonadota > Alphaproteobacteria > Maricaulales > Maricaulaceae > Maricaulis > Maricaulis sp. CAU 1757. The sequence goes on along the minus strand of NZ_JBTLRI010000003.1, from coordinate 110,077 downwards.
CGCTCCACCATGCGAGCGACGCTTGGCGCACTCAAGGTCGCCGTGACACCCAGAATGGCCAGGACGACGAGGATCTCCAGCAGGGAGAACCCTGCAGAGCGGGAAGGTGCCTGAAGCTCGATTATAGCCCTATATCCGCGTTCAAACCCTCGCCACCCTCGGCATTATCAGCCCCAAATGACACGACTTGTCCCCGATCTCCGGGAACCGGCGCCGGCAGGTAACGATAGGGATTTCCCCAAGGATCACTTGGCAAGCCACCATCCATGTACGGCCCGGACCAGGTTCCCTGGACGCCCTCGACAGGAGCGGTAAGCAGGGCCAGGCCTTCGCTTTCAGACGGGTAGCGCCCGATATCCAGGCGCATCGTATCCAGCGCGGACTCGATCATCCGGATCTGGGTCTGCGCGGCGGTCACCTTTGAACGATCCAGCTGGTTGAACAATTGCGGTCCGACCAGGGTAGCGAGGACAGCGATGATGGCCACGGCGACGAGGATCTCCATCAGGGAGTAACCCGGGCGCTTCCGCGCAAGTCTGTTCAGGCCAGATCGAAGCCTACTGGTATTTTCAAACGCCATTATTCACTCACCAACACCGAAACAGGGATGAAGCAGCCCGGTGACTTTTTACCATGCCCGCCGGAACCGGCCAATGATACGCCGCACGGGCGAATTGAATTGCACGCTTCGTCTTATCCCGTTTAAGGTAGAGATTGAAAAATCCAAGGGCACATCAGGGGGTTGGGCTGTGCTTTACGAAACACCAAAGCAGGATGTGAACGCCTTGAAGGCTGGCGACCCCAGTCACTACCGCGCCTATGTCGGCCCGCCCGCCCGCTACGGCCTTCTGACACAGCTCCAATTGTCGCTCCTGTTTGCCTTGGGATTGGAGGAAACGGACACCGTCCTCGATTTCGGCTGCGGCAGCTTGCGGCTTGGCCGCTGCCTGATTCCGTTCCTCTCGCCCGGACACTATTTCGGCATAGAACCCAATGACTGGTTGATCGAGGACGCGGTCAGATTCGAAACGGGCAACAGCCTGCTGGAAACCAAGCGCCCATCATTCGACACCAATGACCAGTTCGATTGCGGGGCTTTCAGCCGTACCTTCGATTTCATTGTCGCGCAGTCGATCATCACCCACAGTGGTGCCGACAACACGGCACGCCTGTTTGCAAGCGCGGCCTCGGCACTCGCGCCGGATGGCATCTTCATCCTCAGCTATATCAAGGCAGGCCCTGCGGCCCCGGTCCCGGAAGCGCCCTGGACCTATCCGGCCAATGTCCGTTACCCGGAGCACTGGCTCGTCGACCAGGCCGAGCGCAATGGGCTGGTGTGGAAGGAACTCGACTGGTTCCACCCGGGTGCCGTGTGGGCGGCGATGGCCCGTGATCCGAGACGCCTGCCGGCAAGCAATGAAATCCTTGGATGCGGCGGGCGGCCTGCCGAACGCTGGCGCTCACCGGAGAAGGCCTGACGCGCGCCGCGCTCAGAGCGCCACGTCGTACAGGCTGGTCATGGCCATGACCAGGCTCACCACTACCAGACCCACAACCCCGGCGATAAACAGGACCGCCAGAGGTTCGGCCAGCGACGTCAGCTGCTTGGCCCGATTGCGCGATTCCTCTTCATAGATCTCGGCAATGAAGGTGAGCATCTCGTCCATGCTCGCTGACGCCCGGCCGGTACGCACCAGATTGAGCGTCATGGCGTCGAAATCCGTGTGCGTCTTCAAGGCCTGGTCAATAGCTTCGCCGGCTCGTATCGCGCGCCGGGCCTCGGCCAGGGACTGGCGGCGCTTGGAGGACACAACCGAGCTTTCCGCCAGCACCAGGGCATCCAGGAGAGGCGCGCCACCGGACAGGGCGGTGGCGCACGCCCGCGCCCAGCGGGCGACCTCGGACGCTCGCAGAAAACCACCGACGACCGGCATGCGGAACAGCGCCTCCAAAATTCCGGAGCGCACCCCGGGATTGCGCGCCAGCAAGCCTGCCCCCACCACAACGGCCGCGATCACGATGAGCGTCAGGATGAGGTTCTCGCTCATGAATACCCCCGTCTCGATGACCCAGCGCGAGAACCCCGGCAGGGACGAGCGGTCGTCTCCCAGAAGGTTGGCGAAGCGAGGCACCACGAACAGGAACATGAAGGCCACCGCTCCCAGGCCGGCAACCGCGAGGAAGCTGGGATAGGCCAGCGCATTGCGGACCTCGGACGCCGATTTGAGGTCGAGCTCCATCTGGCTGGCGATGTCGTTGAGGGCCTTGGGCAGCTGCCCGGTCGCTTCGCCGAGCTCAATGAGGCGGGTCGCATACGGTGGCAGTTTGGCCATATGGGTCGTGAAGGCACGCGACAGGGGTGTTCCCGAGCGCAGGTCCTGGCGCACCTGGGCCGCCTGCTGCGCCAGATCACGGCACGGTTCGTCCGCTGCCACCGTCTCGAATGCGTCAAGCAAAGGCATGCCGGCCTTCAGCAAGACGGCCAGCTGACGCATGAAGCGGAAGCGATCCTGCGGCCGGGCCTTGCGCCGAGCGTAGACCCGGTCCTCGGGGCCGCTGACGGCGAGCTGATAGGGCGCCACACCCTGGCCTTCCAGTTGGCGCAAGGCATCGACCTTGTCGCTGGCCGATATCCGGCCTTCCACTGTGGCGCCATCGGGACCCAGGGCCTTGTAAACGAAGATCGCCATGCTGCCGCGTCTCCTAGCGCCGGATAAAACCGGCCATCCGCTGGTCGCGAGGGTGCCCCCACTCGCCGACGAGGTCGAGCGTCCATTCGTCTGGCGTCGCTGCGCGCAGCGCCCCCGGCGTCATGTCGAAGGGGTCTCTGTCCGGATAGCTCACGATGCCCCCGGGGGCATGTGCCAGCGGTGTGTCCGGCGCGGCATCATCGGGACGTTCGAAATAGGTCACGAAGAATGTCCCGCCGACCCGGAACCAGGGCGCCACGGCATTCAGGCAATCGACCAGCCGCTCCAGCGGCAGGTGCGAGAATACCGATTGCGCAATGCCGTAGTCAAAGTGCGTCCCGAACACACTGACATCGAACTCGGACGTGGCGTGCAAGTGATCGCGCGGCAGCTTCTCCGCCAGCCCTGCCGGCTTGATCTCGCGCTCCCAGCCCGCATCAATCAGGCTTTCCTGACTGTCGATGCCGTAATAATGCCCGGCCTCCAGATAGCGCGTCAGCGGAACCCCGGCGCGCAGTGAACCGCACCCGACATCGATGACGCGATGGCCCGGCTGCAGGCCCGCCTGGCGCAGGAAGTCGAGCTGGAGCCGCCCCATCATGTCCCACAAGCCGCCGATGACCTGGCGGTGCTTGCCTTCCTCGACCTTCTGCCGGATCACATCGTCCTGCTCGTACTTCATGAGCGCGCCCGTGCCTCTGCCATCTCGGCCACCATGCGCTCCACGGCGCGCATGACCGGCGGACAATGCTCTCCGAGCATCAGCGGCCGCCGGCGCGGGAAATCATAGTCCACGCCACGGATGTCGCGATAGTTATCGACATAGCGCTGCCACGTCGTCTTGGTGCCGGTCTCCGGGTCCGGCTCGGACACCGGCCGCGACGTCGTCACGCCACCATGGTGCTGGTGGAAACTGCCCTCGCCATAGAGCAGGACGTAGAGATTGTCCGGGTTCTCGGTCAGCCGCTTGAAGAAGTCCAGATTGACGATTCCCCCGCCCGGGATGGTGAAGGCCTCGTCATAGCCGCCTTCCATTTGATACAGGTCCTTGGACAGGAAAACCGCATTGCTTTCGGCGATATGTCCGAACCATCCCAGCCGTGCCGATTGCCCCAGGGCGGCGATGTCGAACAGGCGATAGCCGTCACCGGGCCAGTTGATCGAGGCCAGCAGGCGGTCTTCCTCGGCCTGGTCATAGCCCTCGCGCGTGGAGATCTGCTGCGGCTTCGGGCCGAGATGGAAACCGAGCGTTCCGACCACGGCGCGCGGGCTGAGGGAGCGGGCCTGCAGTGACAGCGACAGGACCCCCGGCGACAGCATGCGGGCCCCGTCAATCAGCACGCCGACCCAGTCGGCCTGCGCCATGGCCACGCCCTCATTCAGGGCGCGCGCCGGCGACGCACTGGCATCCTCGACGAAATGATAGCGCACACAGTCGGGCCAGGCGGCCCGATCGGCCTCGGAAACCGGGTGTGGCGAGCCATTGTCGATGACGATGACCTCGACATCACCGTCCGCCAGGCCGGTCTGGTAGGGCGGCAGGAGGGATGTCACCGTGCGCGGGATCTCGCGCGCCATGTTGTAGGCGATGACCACGACGCTGACACGTGGCCGGGCAGGCTCAGAGGGCAAGGGCATTGAGACGGTTCCACAGGTCGAGACAGCTGTCGGGGACCGGCGCGTCGGCGGCCTCGTGACGCAGGGAGCTGTCTAGGAAGGTTATGGCGTCCGGCGCCGGCAGGCCCAGATCGCCGGCCACACCGCGAACGCGGTCGAGATAGCGGTCCGCGTCCTGGTCATAGCGGATGATCGGGAAGGCCTGGTCATCATGGCGCGCCAGCAGGCGCGCATTGTAGGCGCGCCACAGGGCCAGCCCGTGCTCGATGTCCAGCTCGCCATTCCAGGCCTCGGCCCGGCGCTGCAGCGAGGCGGCCACTTCCAGCGGGTGCCGGAACGTGCCGACATGGCGCGGATCGAGGCGTTCCAGCCAGCCGTCCAGCGTGAGCAGGCAGCGCGGGTCCTTGAGCCCCCAGACGCGGTCGTCCGGATAGCCGGCCAGGATCTCGTCCCGGCGTGCCCGCGCCTCGTCGCTCCACGCCGGCGGCTCGGCGGGCGGATTGTCCCAGGCCGCGCCGGCCGCCGCCAGCACCACGTCATTGAGGTCCATGGCGGCGCGGTTCTCCCGGTTGCCCTTCTTGTTGAAGGCGGCCGCGCGGTTGACCTCGCCGAGCCACAGCCCGGCCTCTTCCAGGCAGCCGGCCAGGCAAGACGTGCCGGAGCGGTGCATGCCGAGGACCAGGACGGGCCGGGCGGCATCGGACATCTGGGTTGAACTCATACGGACACACCCTGGTCGTGCGCGCTGGCCGCCGCCCCGGCCGGGCCACTGCCCGTACCGACCACGCGCATCACTTCAGCCACCGAGGTGAGGCCCCGGGCGGCCTTCAGCAGGCCATCCTCGGCCATGGTCAGGAAGCCGTCGCCGCGGGCCGCGGCAAGCAGGGCCGCCGGCTCGCCGCCGGCATTGATGGCGGCGCGCACGGGCGCGGTGATGCGGGCCGCCTCATAGACCGCGATGCGGCCGGAATACCCCTGGTTGGCACAGGCGGGGCAGCCTTTCGGGGCCTTCCAGTCCGGCGTGCCGATATCGGGCAGGCGGGCGCCCTGGGCCCTCGCCTCGGCCAGCAGTCGCTCGCCTTCCTGGCGCTCTTCCGGACCGGCCGGCTCGGCGCAGCTGCGGCACAGCTGGCGCACCAGGCGCTGGCCCATCAGCCCGCGCAGGGCGGCGGAGCACAGGAAGCGCTCGACACCGAGGTCGATCAGGCGCTCGACCGCGGCCAGCGCGGAATTGGTGTGCAGGGTCGAGAAAACGAGGTGCCCGGTCAGCGCGGCCTGGGCGGCGATCGCCGCGGTCTCGCCGTCACGGATCTCGCCGATCATGATGACGTCCGGGTCCTGGCGCAGGATGGCGCGCAGGCCGCGGGCAAAGGTGTAGCCGATGTCCGCGCGCGCCTGGACCTGGGTCACGCCCTCCATGTCGTATTCCACCGGGTCCTCGATGGTGATGATCTTGCGCGCGCCGTCATTGATCATTTCCAGGCCGCGATACAGCGTCGTCGACTTGCCCGAACCGGTCGGGCCGGTGACCAGGATGACGCCATTGGGTTCGGCCACCAGCGAGCGGAAGGTGCGCATCGACGCGCCGTCCAGGCCAAGCCCTTCCAGGGACGGCAATTCCTGTTGCTTGCGCAGCAGGCGCAGCACCAGGCTCTCGCCCCAGGCGCCGGGCAGGGAGGACACGCGCAGATCGATGTCCTGCCCGGCGAAGCGCACCGACTGGCGGCCATCCTGGGGCAGGCGGCGCTCGGCGATGTCCATGCCGGACAGGAGCTTGATGCGGCTGGCCACGGCATCGAAACGGGCGCGCGGCAGGGTCTGCACGAGGCCGAGCACGCCATCGATGCGGAAGCGCACCTGGAAATGCTGTTCGAAGGGCTCGATGTGAATGTCCGACGCCCGTTGGCGCAGCGCGTCCTCGAACATGGAATTGACGAAGTCAATGACCGGCGCTTCCTCGGCCATTTCGCGCAGGCGCTGGGCGTCGTCGGTCTGGTCGCTGCTTTCCGCCCGTCCGGCCGTGCGCAAGGAGGCCAGCGCCGTGTCGAGCAGGCGGTTGGAACCGAGCACCAGCTGCACCGGACCCGGCGCCTTGCGCTCGAACGTGTCCATCAGCACCGGCTCCAGCGGCGACCGGGCGAACACCATCAGGATCGGTTCCAGTTCGCCGGCCGTCACCGCGTCCTGGGCGCCCTCGTCGGCGTCGCCCGGCACGGCGAACCACACGGCGGCATCATGATGCAGCAGCCAGTCGCGGGACACCCCGACCGCCTCGGCGGCGCGGGCATAGAGCCCGGCATCCTCCGGCAGGTGTTCACGGCCCAGCACCGGCAGATCGAGCTGGCGCGACAGCGCGCCCAGCAACGCTTCTTCCGAGAGCGCGCCCATGCGCAGCAGGGCCTGCCCCAGCAGCGCCCCGATCTCGCCCTGGTAGCGCAGCGCCCCCTCCAGGTCGCGCTCCGTGATCTGGCCTTCGGCCAGCAAAATCTCGCCGATTGGTCGCGGGTCCATGCCGTCTCCCCCGGCCTCCGGAAAGGCCGACACTCACATGGCCCGCACCATAGCCGATATCCCCTCCGGGAAAAGCCGGGGCAGGCAGCGCAAGCGGGGCTAGTCGCCGATCTGGCCGGCCCCGACCGTGTAATCGGTCGCCATCTCGCTCACCACGCCATTGGTGACCAGCAGGCGCCGCACCGTGACCCCGAGCGCCTCGATCTCGAAGTACAGATCGCTGCGCCCGAAATCGGCAATGTCGAAATCGTCCACCGTGACGATCAGCTCACCCTGGATGGGCGCTGCGGCCGGGGTCACCGGATACGGCCCTGTTTCGATGGCCTCATTGGTCGTACTGCGCAGATTGACCCGGATCTCGGGCAGCGTGTCGTCCAGGCCGGTAAAGCGGAACACGCTGCGGGTCGCCGCCGTGCTGTCCCCAACCCACTCGAACGTGTCTGACCGGGAGATCTGGCGGTCGAGGTAGAAGGCGTACTTGGAGACTTCGAAATCCTGCAGCTTGGAGCCCGCCGCGGCCCGGACGGTGCCGGAGAGCAGCAGGAGTTGTGTCTGCACGGCGGCCGGATTGGCAGTATCGAGGGTCAGGCTGGTTGCGGCCCCGGCGTCCAGCACACCCAGATCGGCCGGGCTCAGGGCAAATGTCGCACTGCCGTCAGCGATCGAGACCGGGCCGGCACTCAGGCCGGCGATCGTCACCTCGTCCAGGCCCGCGGGATTGTTGGCGCTGACCACCAGCTCCGCGCCCTCGAACTGGCTAGCATCGGCATAGTCCAGGAGGATGTCATCCGCGCCCCCCGGCCCGACATAGGAATAGACGCTGATCCCGTTCGAGAGCGTGAACGAGCCATAGCCGGCAAAGCTTGCGGTGATGCTGCCGCTCGGCACAAAGCTCTGGTAGCCCGTCGCCAGGTCGAGCGTCACCACGAGACTGCTGGATCCGCCAAGCCATGTCGACAACTGACTGACGAAATCCTGGCTGCCGCCATACTGATAGGTCGCGCTCGCCAGCGGCGTTCCGGTCGCGGTCAGGGCAATGTCGATTTCCACCGTGCCGGTGCCGCCGATGGCAATGGGGATGGCAAAGGCGAAATGCTGGGCCCCGCCGCCCCAGTCGCAATTGGTCGGGTCGAAACTGGCGTTGCCGACCGAGGAATACGTTACCGTCTGCCCGCCATCGATTCCGTCGGCGGCCAGGCCCAGCCCGCAATCTCCCGCGGCCGCGCCGTCGGTATTGACCACGCTGGTCCCGGTCAGGTGGCCGTTGAAGCTCAGCCCGTCCGTCAGGCGCACGGTAACGTCGATGTCGTCGCTGGCGCCGAGACTTCGGATCACGCTCTCCTCGTCTCCGCCAGCGCTCAGTGTGACCGAAAGCATGTCCTCATACCCGGCCGTCGCCAGGTCGATATTGTGCGCAAACCGGGCCTGGGTCCGGCCATCGCTGTTGGTCACCAGCAACTGGGCCTCGGCCACGCTGGCAGAAAGCAGCGCGGCCAGGGCGGCGCCGGACAACCGGATCGACATGGAATTCCCCCGAGACGACGGCCCGTGACAGCCGGCCTGACGCCGGTGCCCCGCGCACCCGCGCATCCAGGCAGCAGCCGGATACCTGTCCGACCCCCGCCGAGCCGCAGTTGAGCGTGGCCGGCCGCGCGGGTCAAGCGGCCTCCCGCCGCTGTAGCGGCATCCGGACAAAAAGAAAGGGCGGCCGAAGCCGCCCTTTCCCATCGATCTCGTGAAGAGAAGGATTAGCCGCCGATCTCGTCAGCGCCGACTGCGTAGTCGGTGCTCATTTCGGAGATCACGCCGTTGGTGGCGTTGAAGCGACGAACGGTGATGCCGTCAGCTTCGAAGCTCCACGACACGTCAGCGCGGCCGAAGTTGCCGACAGCGTTGGTGATGTCGTTCTGCGACATGACCAGCTCGCCGTTCACGACGGAGTTGGTCGGGGTCACGATGTACTCGCCGTCCATGTCGTTGGTCGAGTTGGCAATCGTGACGCGGATGGTCGGCAGGGTGGCGCCCAGGCCAACGGCACGGAAGATGGTGCGCGTGGCTTTGGTCGAGTCACCCACCCACTCGAAGGTACCGGTGTTGGAACCTTCACGGGTCAGCGTGCCCAGGTCGTCATTGTCGCTGCTGGAGGACATGTCGCCACCGGCCGCCGCATCGGCGGAAGCCGTTGCAGTGACGGTCTGGTTGGCAATCGCTGCCGGCGTCGTCGTATCAGCCGTCAGGACGACCGGACCAGCCGAGTTCAGGCCGTCCAGTTCAGCATTGCTCAGGTTGAAGGTCGCAACACCGCCGGTGAAGCTGTCAGAAGCAATGCCATCGACAGTGACGCTGGCAATCCCAGCCGGGTTCGGAAGCGTCACGGTCACCGTGCCACCATCGAACTGCGTGGCGTCGGTGAAGTCGAGAACTTCGTCGTCAGCACCGCCGGTACCAACGGAGAAGAGGACGGAGGCTTCGTCGATTTCGATCGAACCGATCGTGGTGGTCGACGACGCCGTGTCGAACAACTCGTAATCGCTGTCCAGGTCGATGACGGAATCGCTGGCGACAAAGGCGAAGACTACGCCGTCATCCTGCTGCACGAACTCATCGGTGCCGGTGCCGGCATCGTAAGCTTGGGAGTCGAGGACCGTGCCGGTGGAAGCCAGCGAGATCTCGACAGCGATGTTACCCGTGCCTTCGATGTCAACCGGGATGGAGAAGGCGAACAGGTTCGAAGAAGCCGCGCCTGCGAAGTCGCAGGAGGTCGGGTCGAACGAGGCATTGCCGACCGACGTGAAGGTCACGGTCTGGCCACCATTGCTGCCGCCAGAGCTGATCGACAGCGAGCAATCACCCGCATCCGTACCATCGGTATTGGTCACGTTGGCGTTGCTGAGGAACGAGCTGAAGGTCAGGCCGCCGGAAAGGGTCAGCGTCACGTTCACGTCATCCGTGGCACCCAGCGAGTTGAGTGCGGTCTCTTCGTCGCCATCGTTGGTGAAAGCAACGGCCAGGATGTCCTGGTAAGCAGCAGCAGACAGGTCAACTTCGGAGGCGAAGATAGCGGAGCTAGCGCCGTCGGTGTTCGTAACAATGCTCTGCGCGGAGGCAGCGCCAGCAGTGAGCGCAACAGCGGCCACACCGGCAAAAAGGTGAGTCATTTTCATTAGGGATTCCCCCATCTAAGTACACATAGCCATGGCTGTTCAGCGCGCATGACTTTCCAGGAAAAGCACGTCCTGCCCCCGCACCTCTACGCGAACCAGACGTGCCCGGACGCCCCTTGTCAAAGTTCGAGAGCGCCGAACGCGGCTGAGTTAAGTCGGCGGCGGCTCGGCGGTCAAGTGCAAAAACTGTTGTGTTGGCCGCAACCTGAGCGAATTCGCCATGGTTTGGCCCAAAGCGTTACAATTACGCAACGGACGATTGCCCAAAAGGTTAATTCTTCCTGTCCGCGAGCCGGCCGGAAGACCTCGCCTCCCCCCAGGGGAATCCCGGCAGCGCCCGCACCGGGAGGTTGAAAATCAACGCTTTGGACCTGCCGGAGGTCCGCCGCGCGGCACCCGGCCGCCTGTCAGGGCAGGCCCCGACGGGCGCATTTGCGTTTACCCTTGTGAACGGGACATGAACGGGCTGCAACTGCTCATAGATTACAGCTTCTGGTCGAACGCGCCGATTTCCGGGTAGTCCGCCAGCACGCCCTCGATGGCGCGGAACACCGCGACCACGTCGTCCGCCGATGTCGGGCTCTCGACCACGACGACCAGGTTGGGCGTGTTCGACGAGGCGCGCACCAGCCCCCAGGCGCCGCCCTCCAGGGTGAAGCGCACGCCGTTGACCGTGTTGATGTCGGCGATGGCCCGGCCGGCGACCGTCCGGCCGTCCGCCTTCAGGGTCTCGAACTGGGCCACGATGCGCTCGACCACCTCGTACTTCACCTCGTCATCGCAATGAGGCGACATGGTCGGCGAGCCATGGGAGGTCGGCAGGGCCCGGCGCAGGTCGGCCATCGAGCGGTCCGGATTGCGCTCCAGCATCTGCAGCACCGCGCGCGCCGCCACCAGCCCGTCATCATAGCCGCGCCCGATCGGCGGCTGCAGGAAGAAGTGGCCGGACTTCTCGAACCCGGCCAGCGCGCCCAGCTCCTTGGAGCGGCGCTTGATGTAGGAATGGCCGGTCTTGAAATAGTCGGTCTTGGCGCCGTGCGCCTTGAGCACCGGGTCGATGGCGAACAGGCCGGTCGACTTGACGTCGACGACGAAGGTGGAGTCCGGGTACAGCGGGGCCAGGTCGCGCGCCAGCATCAGGCCGATCTTGTCGGCGAAGATCTCCTCGCCCTCATTGTCGATGACGCCGCAGCGGTCGCCATCGCCGTCAAAGCCCAGCCCGACATCGGCGCCATGCTCGAGCACCGCGTCACGCATGGCGTGCAGCATCTTCATGTCTTCCGGATTGGGATTGTAGCGCGGGAAGGAGTGGTCGAGATCGCAATCCATCTCGATCACCTCGACGCCCATGGCCCGGAGCGCCTGCGGCACGAAGGCCCCCGCCGTGCCATTGCCGCACGCCGCCACCACTTTCAGCGGCCGGCTGATCGACACGTCCTTCGCCACGTCGGCGATATAGCGCTCGGCCACGCCGTGCTCGCGCACATAGGCCCCGCCGGGGCGCGTCTCGGCCTCGCCGCTGAGCACGATCTCCTTCAGGCGCGACATCTCCTTCGGCCCGAAGGTCAGCGGCCGCTCGCAGCCCATCTTGACCCCGGTCCAGCCATTGGTGTTGTGGCTCGCCGTGACCATGGCCACGCAGGCCACGTCGAGGTCGAACTGGGCGAAATAGGCCGTCGGCGACAGCGCCAGGCCGATATCGTGGACCTCAATGCCGGCTGCCATCAGCCCGACTTCCAGGGCCTGCTTGACGCCCAGCGAATAGCTGCGGAAGTCATGCCCGGTGACGATCTTCGGCTCGACGCCGAGCTCGTGGATCAGCGTGCCCAGGCCGAGGCCCAGCGCCTGCACGCCGTACAGGTTGAGGTCGGGCGCCTTGTCGCTGTCCGGATGGCCGAACCACCAGCGCGCGTCATACTCGCGGAATCCGGTCGGCTTGATCAAAGCCTCGTTCTCGAATTCCCACGTATTGTCCGAGAGTTCGGCAAAAGGCTTCTTGGTCATGACGCGGCGTCCCCTCAACTCGTCTGGCGCCTGTCATATGCCATAGACCGGGCGATGCAAGCCCGCGATGTGGCCCGGCCTATTCGGCGTCCGGCCGCCCGACGCTGGAATACCTGAAGCCGGCATTGCGGGCCTCGTCACCGGTATAGATATTGCGCAGATCGACCAGCACCTTGTCCTTCATCGACTTGCCCAGGCGCTTGAGGTCGAGGGCCCGGAACTCGTTCCACTCGGTGATGATGACCAGGGCGTCGGCATTCTCGGCACAGAAATACGGACCGGACACGAAGTCGACGTCGTTGAAATGCTTCTCCGCCTCGACCGTGCCGGCCGGATCGAAGGCGCGGATCCGCGCCCCCGCTTTCTGCAGGGCCGGGATGATTTCCAGGCTCGGCGCCTCGCGCATGTCGTCGGTATTGGGCTTGAAGGTGACGCCGAGCACGGCGATCGTCTTGCCGTTGACGTCCCCGCCGCACGCCTCGACCACCTTGTCGGCCATGGCCCGCTTGCGCGCATCATTGACCTCGACCACGGTCTCGATCAGGCGCAGCGGCGCGTTGTAATCGCGCGCCGTGCGGGTCAGCGCCAGCGTGTCCTTGGGAAAGCACGACCCGCCATAGCCCGGCCCGGCATTGAGGAACTTGGCGCCGATCCGGTTGTCCAGGCCGACCCCCTTGGCCACTTCCTGGACATTCGCCCCGACCTCTTCGCACAAGTCGGCAATCTCGTTGATGAAGGTGATCTTGAGCGCCAGGAAGGCGTTGGCGGCGTACTTGGTCAGCTCCGACGTGCGGCGCGAGGTGAAGACGATCGGTGTCTCGTTGAGGAAGAGCGGCCGGTACAGCTCGCGCATCAGGGTGCGGGCGCGCTCATCATCGGTGCCGACCACGACCCGGTCGGGGCGCTTGAAGTCGTCGATGGCCGCGCCTTCGCGCAGGAATTCCGGGTTCGACACGACCGCGAAATCGGCATCCGGATTGGTGGCGCTGATGATGCGCTCGACCTCGTCGCCCGTGCCCACCGGCACCGTCGACTTGGTGACCACCACGGTATAGCCGTCGATGACCTTGGCGATCTCCTCGGCCGCCGCATAGACATAGCTCAGATCGGCAAACCCGTCGCCGCGCCGCGATGGCGTGCCGACGGCGATGAACACCGCCTCGGCATTCTTCACAGCCGCGGCCAGGTCCTGGGTAAAGCTCAGCCGCCCTTCGCGCACATTGCGCTCGACCAGCAGGTCGAGGCCCGGCTCGTAGATCGGGATGCCACCGGAATTGAGCGTCTCGACCTTCGAGGCGTCCTTGTCGACGCACACGACTTCATGGCCGAAATCGGCAAAACATGCCCCCGACACCAATCCCACATAGCCGGTTCCGATCATCGCCACGCGCATGGGCTTTCACTCCTGTTCTGAACGCCGAGGGTATCGCCGAGGCAGGCAGGGCGTGCAAGGGCGCATTCCCGCCCGGTACAGTGCCAGGCCCGTCAGCGCAAGCCCCGCGCGATCAGCGCCTTGCCCGCGACCAGCAGCGGACGCTCGAGCAGATAGTGGGTCAGCACGCCGACGATCAGGCAGGCGCCGAGGCCGAGCGGCCAGTAGAGCGCGCTCAGGAGTGCCGGCACCGGCACAAGCTGCGGCAGCATGCGGGCCAGCACGCCGATCACCAGGAGATGGCTCAGATAGATGGCGTAGGAGGCGTCGCCGATGCGCTCGACAGTCCGCCACAGCGCCGGCCGCCAGGCCAGGAAGCTCCACACAACCCCCACGGCCAGCGGCGTGAACACGGCGACCCGGGCCCCGGCGGCGGCCAGCGTGGTCAGCCCGCCATCGGCCGTCCAGGCCAGCGCCAGCCCGGCCCCGGCCCCGGCCATGACCAGCGGCAGCCAGCGCCGCGCCCGCGCCTGCGGCTCGAATTCGGCCAGCAGCACGCCGGCCAGGAATTGCAGGTTGAACGGGCTCACCGCCACCGCCAGCCAGGCATTGGGGGCCTGCCAGCCGCTGACCAGAACGGCCAGGCTGAGCCCGCCCCAGAGCAGGGCCAGGCCCGCCCGGCCCGCACGTGGCAGAGCCAGGGCAAGGCCGTACACGCCGTAGAACCAGAGCTCGTGCGTCAGCGTCCAGCCGACCTGCAGGATCGGCGGATGCCCGAGTGGAAAGAGCAGCAGGGACCCCGCCAGGTCGATATCCCCCGGATCCGCCCTGAGCTCGTCGGCCATGACCGCATAACCGACCAGGGCGAGGCCCGTGAATATCCAGTACAGCGGGAAGATCCTGTTGGCCCGGTCGAGGAAGAAACGGCCGCTCAGGGTTCGTCGATGCCGGTAGAGGTGATGGATGATGAAGCCGGAAATGACGAAGAATATGTCGACCCCGGCAAAGCCGACATAGGCGAAGTCGCCCAGCACAGCGTCGGGAAAGAAGCGCGCCTCGCCCTGGTGCAGGTGTGCCAGCACGACCAGCAGCACGGCCAGCGCCCGCAGGTGCTGCACTTCGTGCAATATGGGATGAGCCGCCTTCATGCCGCCGCGTCAGCTTGACGAGGCTTCCACCGCCGCACGGATATCGTCGACCGACTTGCGGATCTCCGCCTCGTCGCCCTCGGCCATGATGCGGATGACCGGTTCGGTGCCCGAAGCCCGCACCACGACCCGGCCGTCCTTGCCCAGCTTGTCCTCGGCCGCCGCGATGGCCTTCTTGACGGCATCATCCGCGAGCGGCTTGGCGCCTTTCTTGAGGCGCACATTCTCCAGCAATTGCGGCGCCGGTTCGAAGGCATTGAGCACTTCGCTGGCTTTCTTGCCAGACCGGTCGAGCACGCGCAGGACCTGCAGGGCCGCGATCAGCCCGTCACCGGTCGGGGCAAAATCCGGCATCACCACGTGGCCCGAGGCCTCGCCGCCCAGATTAATACCCGTGGACTGCATGCGCTCCGACACATAGCGGTCGCCGACCTGGGTACGCTCGAGCCCGATCCCGTGCCGCTCGAGGTAGCGCTCCAGCCCGAGATTGGACATCACGGTGGCCACGATCGCCTTCTGCGCCAGTTCGCCCTGGTCGGCCCAGTGCTTGGCCAGCACGGCCAGGATCTGGTCGCCGTCAATGACCTGGCCGGTCTCGTCGCACAGCACCAGCCGGTCGCCGTCCCCGTCGAGTGCAATCCCCAGATCGGCGCGATACTTGACCACTTCCCGGCTCATCCGCGCCGGAGCCGTCGAGCCACACTCCTCGTTGACGTTGAAGCCATCCGGCTCGACGCCGATCGGAATGACGTCGGCGCCCAGCTCCCAGAGCGCTGTCGGTGCGACCTTGTAGCCGGCGCCGTTGGCGCAATCGATGACGATGCGGAGGTCCGACAGGCGCTGGTTCTTCGGGAAGGTCGACTTGACGATCTCGACATAGCGCGCCTGAGCATCGTCGACGCGCTTTGCCCGGCCGAGCTCGTCCGGCTTGGCCAGGTCGTCGCTGAGCCCGCCATCCATGCGTTTCTCGATTTTCAGCTCGGTCTTGTCGTCGAGCTTCTTGCCGTCCGGACCGAACAGCTTGATTCCGTTGTCATGGTAGGGGTTGTGCGAGGCCGTGATCATGACCCCGAGATCGGCACGCAAGGACCGCGTCATCAGCGACACCGCCGGCGTCGGCAGCGGGCCGAACTGGAACACGTCCATGCCGACGGAGGTAAAGCCCGACACCAGCGCCGATTCGATCATGTAGCCCGACAGGCGGGTATCCTTGCCGATGACCACCGAGTGGCGCCCGGAATGGCGCACGAAGTGCTTGCCTGCTGCCATTCCCAGGCGCAGTGCGGTTTCGGCCGTCATAGGAAAACTGTTGGTCAGTCCGCGGACGCCATCAGTGCCGAAGTATTTCTTCCCCATGATCTCACCTGTTTGCTGTGCGCCTGCCGGTATATAGGATCGTTTTGAAATGGCGAAGTGAATGAGTGCGGTGGACGGTGCACGACGGGTCCGCTAGCCCTTGCAGCGGCGCTGAATCGGTGACCGGAGAGAAGGAAGACGGCATGCAGAAAGTTCGCAAGGCGGTTCTGCCGGTCGCAGGCCTGGGCACGCGCGTCCTGCCGGCGACCAAATCCATCCCCAAGGAAATGCTGCCGGTGTTCGACCGGCCGGCGATCCAGTATGTGGTCGACGAGGCGCTGGAAGCGGGCATCGAGCATTTCGTCTTCGTCACCGGTCGCAACAAGTCGGCCATCGAGGACTATTTCGACAATTCCTACGAGCTCGAGGAAACCCTGCGCCGCAAGGGCAAGGACGACATCCTGGCCGAGCTCGACGCTACCCGGCTCGAGCCCGGCGCCATGAGTTTCGTGCGTCAGCAGGCGCCGCTCGGCCTCGGCCACGCCATCTGGTGCGCCCGCGACATCATCGGCAATGACCCCTTTGCCATCCTGCTGCCCGACATGCTGGTCAAGGCCGAGACCGGCTGCCTGGCCCAGATGACCGCCGCCTACGAGAAAACCGGCGGCAATGTCATCGCTGTGGAGCCGTGCGACGACCCATCCTCCTACGGCGTCATCGACCCGGTCGACCGCGATGGTCCGCTGATGAAAATGAAGGGCATGGTGGAAAAGCCGCCGCGCGACGAGGCCCCGTCCAACCTGTTCATCACCGGCCGCTACATCCTGCAGCCGGAAATCTTCGCCCTCCTGTCGGACCAGGGCGCCGGTGCCGGTGGCGAGATCCAGCTCACCGATGCCATGGTGCGCCTGATGAACAGCCAGGACTTCCACGCCCTGGAGTATGAGGGGCAGTCCTATGATTGCGGCAGCAAGCTGGGCTATCTGCGCGCCAGCGCGGCCTTCGCGCTGGCCAATGCCGAATTCGGAACCGATGCCCGCACGGTCCTCGAGGCGACGCTCCGGGGCAGCTGATCGGGTCAGCCCGTGCGGCCGCGCCAATCCTTGAACCATTCGGCAAAGCGCGCCAGCCCGTCGTCCAGCCGCACGCTGGGTGCATACCCGTAATCGCGCTCCAGCTTGGAGGTGTCGGCATAGGTGCGGGTGACATCGCCCGGCTGCATGGGCAGCATGATCTTGTCCGCCGTGCAGCCGAGCTCGCGCTCCAGCGTGCCGATCATGTCCATCAGCTTCACCGGCGAGGACCCCCCGATATTGTAGACCTCGTGCCGGCCGCGCGCCGGTGCGTCGTCGGCGATGCGCACCAGGGGTTCGGTGATGTCGTCGATATAGGTGAAGTCGCGCTCCATCCGGCCCTCGTTGAAGACCTTGATCGGCTGGCCCTTCAACATGGCGTCGGCAAACAGCCAGTAGGCCATGTCCGGCCGCCCCCACGGGCCATACACGGTAAAGAAGCGCAGCCCGGTCGCCGGAATGCCGTACAGGCTTGCATAGGACGCCGACATCAGCTCGTCGGAGCGCTTGGTCGCGGCGTATAGCGAGGCCGGCGTCTCGGCTGCGTCATCTTCCCGGAACGGTACTTGTGCACGCTCGCCATAGACCGAGCTGGAGGACGCATAGACCAGGTGCTGCAGGTGATCGCCGAGATCACGGGCCGCTTCCAGCACCGCCAGGTGGCCGATCAGGTTCGAGCGCGCATAGGCAAACGGTGCCTCGAGCGAATAGCGCACGCCGGCCTGGGCTCCGAGATGGATGATGCGCTCCGGCC
This sequence comes from Maricaulis sp. CAU 1757, assembly GCF_054482675.1. Lineage (NCBI taxonomy): Bacteria > Pseudomonadati > Pseudomonadota > Alphaproteobacteria > Maricaulales > Maricaulaceae > Maricaulis > Maricaulis sp. CAU 1757. Next base: position 92,448 of record NZ_JBTLRI010000003.1, on the reverse strand, counting down.
GGGTTTCGGCCACCAGGGCGCGCACCGCTTCCTCATCGGCCAGGTCAATCTTCTCGAAACGAAAGTCGCCCTGACCGGCCAGCCGATCAAGTCGGGCCTGCTTGAGCCGGACATCGTAGTAGTCATTGAGATTGTCGAGGCCGATCACGGCCTCGCCACGCGCCAGCAGTCGGCCGGCGACATGGGCCCCGATGAACCCGGCTACTCCCGTGACCAGACAGGTCAATCCGCACTCCTCCCGGCACGTCTCCCTGACCGGTCATAGCGCAATTCGTAAGCTCTTAGACCGTCAATTGCAGTGCTGCCGACCAGGACCGCGCGCCTGTCCCGGCTCATTTCAGCCCGACGCGAAGCAGGTCGTGCAGGTGCAGTATGCCTACCGGTCGCTTTGTTTCATCGACGACAAAGAGCTGCATGATCTTGATCTCGCCGGCGGTCATCAGGCGCAGCGCGTCGGCCGCCAGCAGTCCAGCATGCGCGGTTTTGGGGTCCGCCGTCATCACGTCACGCGCCTTCTGGTCGACAAGATCGGCGCCCATGTGACGGCGCAGATCCCCGTCAGTGATCACCCCGGCCAGCTTCCCGGCGTCATCGGACACGCCGGCGCAGCCGAAGCTCTTCGTGGTCATCTCGATCAGCACTTCGCTCATCGGCGCATCAAGACCGATTGTCGGCACTGCATCGCCGGTGTGCATGATGTCACCGACCGTCGCCAGCGCCGCGCCGAGCGCTCCTCCGGGATGGAATGTCTTGAAATCTGATGCGGTGAAGCCGCGCCCTTCCAGCAGCGCGACTGCCAGCGCGTCGCCCAGCGCCATCATCAGCGTTGTCGAGGTGGTCGGCGCCCGGGTTTCGCCGCAGGCCTCGGGCGCATCGGGAATGACAAGCGGAAAATTGGCAGCCCTTGACAGAGTGCTGTCGGCGGCGCCCGTCATCGAGATCAGCGGCACGCCGAAGCGCCGGCAATAGGCGATCAGATCGCCCAGCTCCTTGGTCTCGCCTGACTTGGACAGGGCGAGAACCGCATCACCCGCGCCGATCATGCCGAGATCGCCATGGCTCGCTTCTGTCGGGTGGACATAATAAGCCGGCGTGCCCGTCGAGGCGAGCGTCGCGGCGATCTTGCGCGCTACATGCCCCGACTTGCCGATGCCGGCGCAGATCAGACGGCCCTTCATGGCCCGCACACACTCCACCGCGGCGACGAAATCCTCGCCGATCGAAGCGGCCAGCTGGTCCAGTCCGTCCCGTTCGGTCGCGATGACCCGACGGGCGGAGGCGGCAGTGTCAAAAACGGGCATGCGGGACGTCCTCGAACAGCGCGGTCGCGGCCATTCGCGGCCGCTGTTTCCGGGTCCCATACCAGAACCGCGCACGTCCGGGGAAGGGACGTGCGCGGCCGGCATGGTCGTGCAGCATCCGATTCAGAGGGGGACGATGGTGAACCGGGCCGATCCGACCATGCGCCGGGGTCGGCTTGCGCCGGCAACCGGCTGTCAGAGAGCGGGTGTGGCTGGTCTTCCTCACCCGCCGTTGTTGAAGAGGACACTAGCATGATTTGGTATCGGGCGGGAGTGACGATCTTGTGTCTGCTGCGCGATTTCTGGCGGCGCCCGCGCCTTGCTCCGCGGGGCGGCCCGGGCTATCGCTTGGCGCGCCCATCGGACAGGAGATCGACATGCCGCAACTCGCCCTCATTCGACACGGTCAGAGCGAGTGGAACTTGCAGAACAAGTTCACCGGCTGGGTCGATGTCGACCTCACCGACGAGGGCGTGGCCCAGGCCCGGAGGGCCGGCAAACTTCTGGCTGAGGCCGGGTTTGCGCCCCAGCGCGGCTATGTCTCGATGCTCAAGCGTGCCATCCGCACCCTTCACCTGACCCTGCACGGCCTCGACCGGCTGTGGATCCCGGTGGAGAAGCACTGGCGTCTCAACGAGCGCCACTACGGGGCTCTTGCCGGCCTCGACAAGGACGAGACGCGGGCCCGCCACGGCGACGAGCAAGTGCGCATCTGGCGCCGGTCCTTTGACACGCCGCCGCCGGCCGTGGGTCGCGACCACGAATTCCATCCGGCGAACGATCCGCGCTATGCCCATGTCGACCCCGAGCAGCTGCCGGCCGCGGAATCCCTGAAATCGACACTCGACCGGGTCGAGCCGTACTGGAGCAGCGATATCGCGCCGCACCTGAAGAACGGCGAGACCCTGATCATCGCCGCCCACGGCAACAGTCTGCGGGCCCTGGTCAAGCTGCTCTTCCAGGTCAGCGACGAGGCGATCATGGATATCGAGATCCCGACCGGAAACCCGCTCCTCATCGATCTCGACGACAGCGGCACGAAGCCCGTCGCCGCGCGCTATCTCGACGCCGACCGGGCCAAGGCGCTGCCCGCCCTGCCCTGACATGCCCTCCCCGGCCGACTCCCGCTACATGGACCTGGCGCTGGCCCTGGCGTCCAGCCAACTCGGCCGGACCGCTCCCAATCCGTCCGTCGGCTGCGTTCTGGTGCGCGACGAGAGGATATTGGCCACCGGCGCCACCGCCGATGGCGGCCGGCCGCACGCCGAGGCCGTCGCCCTTGCCAAGGCCGGCACCGAGGCCCGCGGCGCCACCGCCTATGTCACTCTGGAACCGTGTGCGTTCGAGGGACGCTCCGGCGCCTGCTCGGTCCGGCTGATCCATGCCGGTATTGCCCGCGTGGTCATCGCCGCGCTCGACCGACACCCGCAGGTCAACGGCGCCGGCCTCGACCAGCTGCAAGCGGCGGGCATCCGCGTCGAAACCGGCCTGCGTTCCGCTGCGGCCGAAGCCCTTTATGCCGGCTTCTTTCACCGCCTCGAAACCGGCCGTCCGCTGGTCTATGCAGACCGCAACCCGGCCCGCTATGACGGCGTGCTGGACGCGACCGCGACCAAGCTTGATGCAGCCGCGCTTGACGCCGAGCTGGATCGTCGCGGAGCGCGTGGCGAAAACCGCATTTCGATCGATCCGCGGCTGGCCCCTGACCTGGCGCGGCCCGTGCAGGCCCACCATACAGTGTATTAACCGGTTCTGTTGCAGTCTGGGCGACTGAAACCATGCTTGCCCAACAGGACGACACCATGACCGGTCGGCCCATCGAATACAGAGCCCTTACGCAACAAGACGTTGACGCCATGTGCGACCGTCACGAACGTCTCTGGTCGGGTCGTTCCGGCGGGGCCCGGGCCAATTTCGCCTATACCGTCCTGGAAAATCTGAGCCTTGCCGGCCGCGATCTTTCGGATGCCGATTTCAGCGGGGCGGTGCTGCGCGGAGCCATCCTGTCCGGGGCGACACTCAACAGCGCCATTTTCTTCGCCGCCGACTTGCGTCAGGCCAATCTCGAAGGCGCGTCCCTGCGCCGCGCCGATTTGCGCGGCGCCATCATGCGGGGCGCCAATCTGACCGGTGCCGACCTCACCGAGGCCGATATGCGCGAAGGCGCGATTGCCCAGATCGACAAGCAGAAGGGTCTGGCCATGCTCAGCCACAAGACCCAGATCAATGATGCGGGCACAGCCAATTTCACCGGCGCCAACCTGTCGAAGTCCAAGATGGCCGGGATGACCGCCCAGACCGCCGACTTCACCGACGCCATGCTGCTCGGGGCCCGCATGGTGCGCGCCAATCTGCGTGGCTCGACCTTCCAGGGCGCCAATCTGGAGGGTGCCGACCTGTCCGGCGCCGACCTGACCGATTCCGATTTTACCGACAGCGTCCTGGTCGGCATCAAGACCGACATGGCACGCAAGGACCGCATGAACACCGAAGGCGCACTCACCGAACAGCCTGTCGGCGTCGATGTGCGCGATCTCGACAATCCGGTGTCACAGCAGCTCGCCGACCACATGAAATGGTGCGAGACGGACGGTCGCGAGGGCAAGCCCTCCCTGTTCGATGACATGGACTTGCGTGGCCTCAATTCCCTGGCCGGAAAGACCCTGACCGCCTTCCACGCCCGCGGCGCGACGCTGTACGGGCTCGATCTGGAGGGGGCCCAACTGCAGGGTGCCCGCCTCGAGCGCGCGGACCTGCGCATGGTCTCCCTGCGCGGCGCCGACCTGCGCGGCGCCGATCTGACCGGGGCCAATCTTTCAAATGCCGACCTGCGCGATTGCCAGATGGGCCCGCTCCTGCTCGACGGCGACCGTATCCTGCCCGCATCGCTGGCCGGTGTGCGTGCGCGCTACAGCGACCTGCGCGGTGCCGATCTGCGCCAGGTCAAGGCCACCGGTGCCGACTTCTCCTACGCCCGCCTGAACGGCGCCGACGTGCGCAGGAGCCGCTTTACCGGATCCTGTTTCACCGGAAGCCATGTCGATGCCAGCTTCACCAGCGATGTCGACGATATTGACGGCGCCGTCGATCTGAACGCCGCCTGACCCACGCCATTCATGCGCAGCAAAAAGGCGGTGGACCCGGGTCCACCGCCTTCCTGCGTGTACTTGGAGGGTTGCCCGAAGGCAGACGGAGGTCAGGCCGCCTTCGTCTTGCCCCCCTGGATCAGCTTGGTCTTGGTCTTGCTGTCACCATTGGTGATGGCGATGCGCTTCGGCTTGGCCGCCTCTGGGACTTCGCGGACCAGGCGGATGCGCAGCAGGCCGTTCTTCAGCCCGGCGTCAGCGACCTCGACATGGTCGGCCAGGTGGAAGCGACGCTCGAAGGCACGCTCGGCAATGCCGCGGTGCACGAAGCGGCGCTCATCGGCGTCGTCTTTCTCGCCGATGCGGCCGGACACGGTCAGAACGTTTTCCTGCACTTCCACGACAAGGTCTTCCTCGCCGAAGCCGGCGACGGCGAGCTCGATGAGATACTCGTCATCTTCCACGTGCTGGATATTGTAGGGCGGATAGCCCTGGGACTCGATCTTGGTGGCGCTGTCCATCATGTCGGCCAGCCGGTCAAAACCCACGATCGAACGATAAAGCGGGGTAAAGTCTACAGTACGCATGTCAGTCTATCCTCTCTTGAGCGACAAACAGGCCCGGCACCCGTGCCGGGCGGTTGAGCGGACCCGCGCCACACCGATTGGCTGCGGCCGGGTCGCAGACCCCGTGAAGGCGGCCTGCACGGCATAGATGGGAAGCGACCGCGAGCTGTGCAAGCCCTCGATACGCCGCAATTGCGTCTGCCTGCTGCCTTCGTTAGGAGTGATGTCAACCGCGCTACCAATCGGAGTTCTGCGACATGCGTCATACCGCCCTGGCCGCCCTGATGGGCTCTTCGCTCCTGGTTCTTGCCGCCTGCGGCTCGCCTGACCCCGAAACGGTCGACGAGACCCCGACCGCCGCGACCGATATGGCCGAGACTAACGACGTCGACAGCACGGCGACTCCGGCTGCAGCGACGCCCGCCGAGATCGACCGCAGCGAGCTGTCTTCGGTGGTCAACGGACCCTGGCGCGGCGACATGGCCCTGCGCGATGAATGGCGCCACCCGGTCGAGACTCTGGAATTCTTCGGTGTCGACCCTTCCGGCACCATCGTCGAGATCTGGCCGGGCGCCGGCTGGTACACCCAGATCCTGGCGCCGTGGGTCGACGCCAATGGCGGCACCTACATCGCCGCCCACTTCCCGGACACCGGCGAAGGCTCGGCCCGCGAACGCGCCCTCGAGCGCTATATCGAGCGCTTTTCCGACACCGCGATCTACGGCGACATCCAGATCGCCGGCTTCGACCGCAATGTCGGCCTTCAGGTCGAGCCCGGCTCGGCCGACGCCATCCTGACCTTCCGCAACATCCACAACTGGATGGCCCGCAATTACGCCGAACAGGCCTTCGCCGAATTCTACGAAGCGCTCAAGCCGGGCGGCATTGTCGGCGTCGTCGAACACCGCCTGCCCTCGACCCGCGAGCAGGATCCCAATGCCGGCACCGGCTATGTCCAGGAATCCTTCGTCATCGCCCTCGCCGAGGAAGCCGGGCTGGAACTGGTGGGCTCGTCCGAGATCAACGCCAATCCCAACGACAATGCCGATCACCCGTTCGGCGTCTGGACCCTGCCGCCGGTGCGCCGCTCGCCGACCGAGGACGATGCCGGCGTCGACGAGTTCGACCGCGAGGCCTTCGACGCCATCGGCGAGAGCGACCGCATGACCCTGCTGTTCCGCAAGCCCCTCGCGGCCGAGAGTGCGGATGACACCGAGACCGCAGAGGACGGCGAAGAATGAGACAGGCCCTCTCGGCCATTCTCGCGGGCGTCAGCATGCTTGGCGCCACCGCCCTTGCCGAGGACGTGGAACGCATTGCCGCGCCTCTGGACCAGCTCTATCCGCACTGGGACACCTATCTGGGTATCGAGGCGGAGCGGCGCAGCCACTTCACCCTCGCCTATGTGTTGAGCAGCGAGCGCACCGCCAGCCCGGACGAGGTGGAGCTGTGGTACGAACACGATGGTCGGCGCCACGAGCTGGCGCCCGGCCCGGATGGTCGGCTGGCCCACCTGCCCAGCCTCGAGGCGCTCGAGAGTGCGCCGGATGTCTGGGTCAATCAGGAAGGCGGCGGAATGTCGCTGTCGATGACCTTCGCCCTGTCTCTCGCCCCGTCCGAGCGATACGCCCAGGACGACCTGCTGCTCGCCCTCAGTCAGGCCAATGAAGCGGTCCGCGAAGTGGCCGGCGTGGCTGCCCTGTTTGCCCCCAACCTGAAGTCTCTCAACTTCTACTTCGAGGGCAGCGCGCCGGAGGCCTGGGCGGTGCACGAGAATGGCGAACGCACCGCGCTCGACGTCAGCGAAAACCTCGCGGTTTACCGCCCGCGCCAGCGTGGCAACCGATCGGTCACTCATCTGGAATTCGGCGCACCGCCGGTTCGCGTGATGCTCGACAGCTAGGCTGGAGAAACCTCTCGGCTCAAGTCCCAGCTGCCACTCAGTCCGCCGCTTCAGCCAGCAATTCCAGGGCTTCCGCGTGCAGCTCGGCTGTCGCGGCAGCCACGATCTGACCGCCTCCGAACGCGTCCCCGCCCGACCAGTTGGTGACCACGCCCCCCGCCCCGGTAACCACCGGGATCAGCGCGTGAACGTCATAGACCTGCAGCCCGCTCTCGACGACCAGGTCAACTCCGCCCGCCGCGAGCATGGCATAGGCATAGGCGTCGAAGCCGTAGCGGCACAGACGCACCCGGCCGCACAGCCCGCCAAACGCCGCGCGCTCGGACGCCGGGAAGAGGTCCGCATCAGTCGTCATCAGTGTGGCGTCGGCCAGCCGCCTGACGGATCGTGTTCTTAGCGCCCGTTTGCCGTCCCGATCGATCAGGGCGGCCCCGCCTGGCCACCCGACGAAGCGCTCGCCGATATGCGGCTGGTCGATCACTCCGAGGCGGGGCACGCCGCCGATCTCCAGCCCGATCAGCACCGTCCAGCTCGGCAGACCGGAGATGAATGCGCGCGTGCCATCGATCGGGTCGAGCACCCAGCGGCGGACGTTCCGGCCGGTCTGGCTGCCGAATTCCTCGCCCAAGATACCGTCATCCGGACAGCGCTCGGCCAGCACCGAGCGCATCGCGGTTTCCGACGCGCGGTCGGCCGCCGTCACCGGATCGAAACCGGCCTCGAGCTTGTTGTCGATATCGAGTTGGGTGCGAAAGAAGGGCCGGATGGCAGCCCGCGCCGCGTCGGCCATGGCATGCGCGACGGCCAGATCGTCGGCAGTGATTTCAACGGTCTCGGTCATGGTCCGCGCCTAGCACGGCGACCGGCCGGAGGCCAGCACCGGATCGGGGCGAGCCACCTGCATGGCGCCCGCCCGGTCCGGTCAGGCCGCGTCGTTGGCCACTTCGTCCGGCTGCAGCGACTTGGCCAGTTCGAGCAGCCGTTTGCGTGGTCGCTCGCCGAGGCGGTAATAGGCCCGGATGAGGTCCACGGTTTCCTTCTGGGAGAGCACGTCCGGAGCCAGCTGGTCACCGCTTTCCTCTGCGGCGCCGCGCTCCGACAGGCCCTCGTAGAAATACTGCACCGGCACATCGAGCGACTCGGCCAGCTCGAACAAGCGGCTGGCGCTGACCCGATTGGCCCCGCACTCGTATTTCTGGATCTGCTGGAAGCGAATCCCGACGGATTCCGCCAATTGCTGCTGCGTCAGTCCGAGAAGACGGCGCCGCCGGCGCAGCCTCTTGCCTACATGCAGGTCAATGTCATTGGTCATTACTCTACTCACCGCCTGTTTTCCCGTGTCGTGCTGCTCCGTTTCGGGACGCACACGTGACAGGGGAGCAAAGCGCGTGCCGGGCGAGGCGCGACGTCTCGTTTCGCCTTAGAGGGAGTGCCTCACCGTGGCAATTGGCGGACCCAGTCCACCTCCGTTAAATATTTGATAAACGCTGTGATTTCTTTGTGCAAAGTGTCCCAGCCGGAGGCTTTGTGGACCCGCGTTTCGTCGAGATAGAGGCCTCGGTTGATTTCGATCTGGACGACATGAACGCCCGTCTCGGGACGCCCGTAATGCTCCGTTGTGTAACCGCCGGCATAGGGCCGGTTGCGCACCACAAGGCGACCGGCTCCCGCCAAGCCGGCCTCGATCCGGTCGCTGACCACCGGCGCGCATGACGTCCCGAAGCGGTCACCGAGCACGAAATCAGCCTGCTGTGCGCTGTGGCTGGGCATGGAGTGCATGTCGACCACCAAGGCCAAGCCGAACCGCCTCCGCACGGCTTCGATGCGCGCCGCCAGCGCGGCGTGATAGGGCTGGTAGCACTGCTCCAGGCGGGCGCTGGCTTCGGCAAAACGCAGCCGGCGGCGGTAGAGCGGCCGCCCCTCGACGCCGATCCTCGGGATCACGCCGAGCCCCGAAGCAGCCCGCCTCGAGGCCGTGTCGACATAATCCGGCAGACGGTCCGAGAACATCTCCGGGTCGAGCTCCCAGGGCCCGCGATTCACGTCGACGAAGACGCGCGGGAAATGCGCCGTGATGCGGCTCGCCCCGAACTCGGGTGCCGCCTCTATCAGCGCATCGACATAGGCATCCTCCGAGCGCCGCAATTGGTCTCGCGTCAGGCAGGTCTCCGGCACATCGACGAGGTCATAGTCACGCCCCGAGTGCGGGGAACACACGATTACCGGACAGGCGATATCGCCCGGCCTCGGCACCACTTCGACCACGGCCGGATCGGTATTTGCGTTTGCCGTTTCGGCCCGGGCGAGCGATGATGGCGGCGGTGCGGTCATGGCCAAACAGTGGTCAGCTGCATTCATCCGGTCAAGCATCAGCCGCGTTCAGCGGACTTTTACCAGATGCGGTTATGGATGAGGTCACTTTGAGTTTTCGCAAGGGTGGGACCCAGGATGGCTAAGATTCTTCTGGCAGAAGACGACGATTCGATGCGCGACTTCCTCGCCAAGGCGCTCAAGCGCGCCGGGCACGAGGTTCTGGTCTGTGCTGATGGTGAAGAGGGACTGGATGCGATCGGCGAACAGCCGGCCCAGTTTGATCTCCTGCTGACCGACATCGTGATGCCGGGGGTGGACGGTATCGAGCTGGCGCGCCGCGCCGCCGAGATCGACCCCTCGCTCAAGATCATGTTCATCACCGGCTTCGCCGCCGTCGCCCTCAATCCGGGCTCCGGCGCGCCGACCAATGCCAAGGTGCTGTCCAAGCCCTTCCACTTGCGCGAACTGGTCGACGAAGTGGCCCGCGTCATGGCGGCCTGATCGCCTGTAGCCGATTGCGGACATGAAGAGGGCCCGCCGGTCGATCCGGCGGGCCCTTTCTTGTGCCTGTGTCCGTTTTTGTGCCTGTGTCCGTGGCAAAGAAAAGGGCCCGCTCGAATGAGCGGGCCCAATCCAAGTCTCAAATCAGCAAAACCTTACCAGGCTTTGGCGATCCGAGCGAAGAAGCGACGGCCGAGCAGGTCGTAACCCGAACCGAGAACTTCACTGGAATTACCCTGGGTGGCACCCGAGGCATTCTGGTCGACGATGGCCGGCTCTTCGTTGAACACGTTGTTCACGCCGAAGGTCACGCCCCAGGTGTCACGGTCAAGCGACACCGAGAGGTCATGGTACCAGGTGCCATCCCAGCTATCGACGGCATCGCCACCGAGCTCGGACGGAGCCTGAATACGCTCACCATAGTCAACACCGACCACGTTGCGGATCGAGGCCTGCTCGCCGATGTAGCGCGAACGTGCCGTCAGGGTCCAATCACCACGCTCGAAACGCTGGGTCAGCGTACCGCGCCATTCCGGGTTACCCCAATCGCCAACGAAGTTGTTGAGATCGGATTGCGGAGTGGCCTGGTTCAACACTTCTTCGGACTTCGTGTAGACCGCGTTGAGGTCGTAGTTGAAGCCGCCGAAAATGTTGAAGTCACGGTTGAAACGACCGTTGATGTCGTAACCCGTCGCCTGCTGGCTCGCCACGTTGAACGGCGTGTTGTCGACGAAGTCGAGCTGGCCGGTCTGAGCATTCCGCTGACGACGCGCACAGAACGGGTCGTTCGGGAAGTTGGTCGAGTTGTAGCACTGGGCCAGCGAGAACGCCGTACCCGGGATGGCGATGGAGTCATTCACTTCAATGTCGAAGTAGCTGACACGCAGCGACGCATCGAAGCCGCTGAACCAGGGCTGCTCCATGACGAAACCGAGGCTGTAGGCATCGGACGTTTCCGGCTGGAGACCCGGGTTACCGGCACGGAACGCCTCGATGGAGGACGCACCCTGCAGGCCCAGCGAGGTCGGATCGACACCTTCCGCGCGGCAGTTTTGCAGCACGATCGGGTCACGCGTCTCGTTTGCCGGGTCGTAAGCCGTTCCGTTACGAGCCGCGAGCGGAACGATACACGGATCGGAGAAGGCACTGGCAAAGCCGGTCTGGCCGCCCAGGAAGAGTTCCCGAAGGTTCGGGGCCCGGAAGGACGTACCGGTGGTGGCGTTCAGGGTGAACCAATCGGTGATCATCCAGGACGCACGCGCCGAGTAGGTCGAGTTGGTGCCGTAGAACTCGTGGTCGGTCATACGACCGGCCAGCTCGAGGGAGATATCCTCGGCAAAACGAGCACCGGACACGATCGGGATCGACAGCTCGCCGTAGAATTCGGTGAGCTCGGCAGTACCGACGGAGTTACGGTCGGCGAAGAAGCCGGCCGCACGGCCGGTAGCCGCCACGGTGTCGGTGCCCGAGTCGAGCGAGTCACGACGCCATTCGATACCGAACACACCATTGACCGTACCGGCCGGCAGTTCGAACAGCGGGCCGGTGGTGAAACCACCGAAGATCAGCTGGTCGACCAGCGTGGTCGCGGTGCGCTCGATGGCGAGATAGTCGTGCTCTTCCTGGGTCGCGAAATGCGGCGCGGTGACACCGTCATTCGGATACAGGCTCGGTGCGAACAGGTTCACCGGGACACAGGACTCGGTGGACAGGAAGCCGAACAGCGACACGTCGTTGTTGTCATAGCCACAGATGATGTCGCCGGTGGCCGGATCGACACGGGTGGTGGCGACGATGGCCGTCAGGCGCTCTTCGTCCACCGCCGGGCGCGACGAGTAGCCCATCGAGCGGGTGTAACCGCCGAAGAACTCGTACGACCAGGACGGAGCGAAGCTCCAGTCACCTTCGAGACCCGCGAAGAAACGCGTGTACTGCGTTTCGACTTCGATGTTCGAACGCGCGATCGGCGAAGCGAAGATCGTGACAACGTCATAACCGAACGGGTTGTACGGGTTGTCGGCGCGAACGGTCGGGAAGATCTGGCCGTGGTAGCCGGCTTTGTACGTCGTCTGCGAGTTGGTGTGCAGGACTTCGGTGAAGACGTTGACGTTGTCCTGGCCCAGGAAGCGATCGATCGTGTAGTCGCCCGTGAACAGGAAGTTGTAACGCTGCGAGTCCGGAATCGTGTCCGAGGACTGGTCCAGGTAGGAAGAGCGGTAACGCTCGTCCGTGGACGTACCCGTCGACCAGCCAACCGGCAGGTTGCCCGGATTGCTTGTCGAACCCGGCGTCGAATAGACGTCGACCCCGAAGAAACCCGGGTGGGCGAAGTAGGATGCCAGGCTCGGCTGACCGTTCACATAGTAGTTGAACGTACGAACGCGGTTGATGATGCCGCCTTCACACTCGGAGAGCAGCGAACCGTCCGTGGCGATCTCGATGTCGCGCGAGCAGTACAGGTTGTCGGTCGGGTCGAAATTCCAGTCCCGATCGTTCATCTTCAGGCTGTCCTGATGGAAATACTCCATCGAGAACATGTAGCTGCCGTTTTCGGAGCTATCACCCATCATCATGTTCCAGCGATGGGAACCGCCACCGGACTGTTCCGGCGAGTTGATGTAGGCACCGACCTGGAAGCCTTCGAACGAGTCACGCAGGACCACGTTCACAACGCCGGCGACAGCGTCCGAACCGTACACCGACGAAGCACCGTCGAGCAGGATGTCGATGCGCTGGATGGCATCGGTCGGGATGATGTCGACGTTCGGCAGCGACGGAGCACCTTCGGCGCCCGACGGGGCAACCCGGCGGCCGTTGATCAGGAGCAGCGTCTGGTCGGGGTTGAGACCACGCAGGGTGATCGTGTTCGAACCCGGACCGGCGTCGGTCACGAAGGCGCCGGAGATCGTGTTGTCGAGCTGAACGCCCTGCGCCACGGTCGACGTCTGGAGGATTTGCGCGGTGTCGATCAGGCCGGCATCACGGATTTCCCGTGCATCGATGACCTGGAGCGGTGCCACGGAGGCGAAAGCGTCACGACGGATACGAGAACCGGTGACGACGATGGTGTCTTCTCCAGAAGAAGCCTCTTCGGACTGTTCGTCCTCGTCTTCCTCTTGGTCTTGCGCATACGCAGGCGAGATGGTGAGACCCGCCGCCGCGAATCCGGCAAGAATGGTCGAGCGCAGCAGGCGCTCGCGATCCCAGGATATATTCACGGTATTACCCCTTTTTTGACAGACAGCCGCCAGGCTCTTCGACCTCGGGCGGCAAGGTTGGGTTGACCCCTTCCTGAAGGCAGTATGAACAAGGCGTTTCACTCATGAAAGCGCAGTGCCTTGTTTCTGCCGACATTGGCTGCCCGTTGTTGCACAAATGTCATACACCGGTCATGGGTACGGGCTTGTATGACAGGAAGATTACAGACGAGGGCGTGGGCCGTGTCCTGCATGCAACCCGCCGGTTGCACGCGCGAGAAGGCAGGACTAGAAGATCGGGTATTCCCTGAAGGATGGGCGATTAGCTCAGCGGGAGAGCACTTCGTTGACATCGAAGGGGTCACTGGTTCAATCCCAGTATCGCCCACCATTCCTTCCACCGCATTCGAGACCCATGGCCGATTCCCCCAGACCCGAGACCATGAAGATTTCCGCGGTGCTGCGGCCTGAAACCGCCGTCATGCCGGCCTCCGCCGGCGTGCCCTATCGCACCATGTCGGAAATGTTCGATTACATTGCCACCGGGGGGGCGCCGGCGGCCGACGCCCATGCCGAACTCGATGAGCGCAAGCTGGCTGCCCGCTATTTGATCTGCATGCTGCCACGCTCGGGCAGCACCTATCTGGCACAATTGCTCAAGGATACCGCCGCTTTCGGCTATCCGGAGGAGTGGCTTGGCGTGTCCCGGGCCGAGGACCAGGCGCGCGCCGTTGGCGCCACTGACTGGGACACGCTGCTGCGCCGCGTCCTGGCCCGCCACGCCTCGGACAATGGCGTCAGCGGTGTCGAGCTCTCCCTGGCGCAACTCACCTGGGGTCGCCAGGCGACCGGTCGGCGCGACGTGCTCGATCGTGGCTACCGCTTTTTCTACCTGCGTCGCCGGAATATCGTGCGCCAGGGGATTTCCATGCACATCGCCCATCAGTCCGGTGTGCTGCACTCCTCGCAAATGACCGACGAGGCCCGCCAGGTCCGCGACGCCGTGCTCTACCAGGCCGAAGCCATCCGCGCCTGGATCAAGTTCTTGCATGATGAGGAAATGCAGTGGGAACGGGAGTTCGGCCGCCTCGCCATCGAGCCGGTGCGGATTTACTACGAGGACATCATTGCCCGCCCGGAGCGGGTCATCCGCCTGTTTGCCCACGTCCTCGACCTGCCCGCGACACCGCCGGTCCCGGAACACAATCCGGTCCACCGGGTCAGCGATTCGCGCAGCGCCGAATGGGAGGCGCGCTACCGCGAGGAGGACGCCGACTACCTGGCCGGGCTGACCCGCATGCGGCCCTTTGTGCACCAGCCGGTGCAGATGACCTGAGGTCGCTGCAGCGGCATGTGCGATCCACCGTCACAGCCGTCTTGCACTGTCGCGCATCAGGCGCTAAGAACCCGGCTCTCTTGAGACGGATGGGCGATTAGCTCAGCGGGAGAGCACTTCGTTGACATCGAAGGGGTCACTGGTTCAATCCCAGTATCGCCCACCATCCACCCTCTTGAAATTCAGACCTGTTCAGACGCAATAAGCGCCTTGGCGCGAGCCAGGTCCGCGACCAGCCGGTCGAACGCCTCGGCCCGAACGGCGCCCTCGCTGCGCAGCACATGGGCGGGATGCACGGTGACAATGACCCGGGCCCCCTCGTGGTTGAGCACCATTCCGCGCACATCCGCCAGCTTGACCGCCTGCCCCAGCACGCCACGCGCCGCGCTGGCCCCGAGCGCCACGATCACCTCCGGCTGCACCTCGGCGCGCTCGGCCGCGAGCCAGGCGCTGCACGTGTCGATCTCGCGAGCAGATGGCCGTGCATGCAGCCGCGTCTTGCCACGGGCTAGGAACTTGAAGTGCTTGACGGCATTGGTGAGGTATAGGGCCGCGCGGTCCAGCCCGGCCTGGCCCAGCGCCTTGTCCAGCACCGCGCCCGCCGGCCCGACAAACACTTTCCCCGCGAGATCCTCGCGATCACCCGGCTGCTCGCCGACCAGCATCAGGCGCGCCGTGCCGGGCCCTTCACCGAACACCGCCTGGGTCGCCGGCCCGGCCAGGGGGCATTCACGGCATGACTGGACCGCCGCGCGCGCCTGTTCCAGCGGGTCTGTCGGCGCCGCAGCATCTCGTCTTGCCCGGGCGACCCATCCCGCCGCACGCGGATTGGCCTCGCTGACGCCGTGCTCGCGCATCGTCCGCTGGCGCGCCTCGGCCGCCGCGATCAGGTCGGGGATCTGTGCCGCCTCGGGCAGATTTTTCCAGTATTTCTTCGGCATTTCCGACGTCATCGCCTGCGTCTTCAGGCGCGCGGGATTGAAGATCGAGGCGAAATACGTGTTCCACGCCGCCTCCAGCCCGTCCTCGGCCGGCACGTCGGCCCGCGTCCCGCCCGGACCGAAGCGCAGCTGCTCGCCATCCCAGGCCGCGCTCGCCTCCGGCGTCACGATGAGCCAGTCCATGTTGGGAAAGCGGCGCATGAAGAAGGGCGTCGCCAGTTCGACAATGTAGTGCTCCGGCTCGAACCAGGCGGCAAACCGCTCCCGCCCGCCCGGCCCTTCGCCGGCCGCCCGGAAACGCACGAAGGCATGCATCTTGTGGATGTCGCGCCGCACCGCCTTCTCGCACGCCATCAGCCAGCCCACGTCGGTATCGCTGGCATCGTCGAGCAGGCGGGGCTGGTCCTGCAGCCGCCACAGCAGCCGGTAGAGCCGTGCAAACCGCTCCGGGTCACGATGCGCCGCCGCCCGGCGGGCCATTTCGACAAAGCGCTTGGGCGCCGAGACCGGGCGCCGCGCTTCGGCATCGCTCCCTCCGGCCTGCGAATTCACCGCCCCGCCCGGCCCGGCGAACAGTCCTGGCGCCTCACCCGGCACCTCGAAGCGGACCCGTTCCGGCGCCAGCCCGCGGCCACAGAAATCCCGCGCCGCCACCCGCCAGCCGTGGAAATCCGCCGGCCCGGCGAGCTGCGCCGAGGCGACGCTCACAACAGCGCCATTTGCTGCGGCGGCGGCACGAACAGGCCGCGCAGGCGCTCGCCATCGGTCAGCCCGCCCGGGCTCCAGTCGCGCGCTACAATGAAGGGCCGCACCTTCTTCAGCGACTGGCAGATCCGCCCGAGCTCGGTCAGCCCCAGCTCCGTCAGCCGCCGCGCCTTGAGAATACGGTCGACCGAGCGCGGCCCCAGCCCGGGTACCCGCAGCAAGGCCTCGCGATCGGCCCGGTTGATGTCGACCGGGAACATGTCGCGCCGGACCAGCGCCCAGCTCAGCTTCGGATCGAGCTCGAGATCGAGCATGCCGTCACTTGTCGCCCCGATCACCTCGTCCGGCTCGAAGCCGTAGAAGCGGAACATCCAGTCGGCCTGGTAGAGCCGGTGCTCGCGCATCAGCGGCGGCTTGACCGGCGCCAGGTCCTTGGACGCGTCCGGGATCGGGCTGTAGGCCGAATAGTAGACCCGGCGCAGCGCGTAATTGGCGTACAGCCCGCTGGCCCGGCGGATAATGTCGCTGTCGCGGGACCTGTCCGCCCCGACAATCATCTGCGTTGACTGCCCGCCCGGCGCAAAGCGCGGCGGCTTGGCCTTGCGGATCAGCCGCGAGCGCCGGGCGTCTATATTGTCGTCAATGCCCAGCTTGACCGAGCCCATGGCCCGCTTGATCGACGTCGCCGTCTTTTCCGGTGCCAAGGTTTCCAGCCCCTGGTCGGTCGGCAGCTCGATATTCACCGACAGCCGGTCGGCATGCCGCCCCGCCGCCTCGATCAGCAGCGGATCGGCCTCCGGAATGGTCTTGAGATGGATATATCCGAGAAAGCCGTGATCCTCGCGCAGGCTGCGCGCCACCTCGACCATCTGCTCCATCGTATAGTCCGGCGAGCGGATGATGCCCGAGGACAGGAACAGGCCCTCGATATAATTGCGCTTGTAGAAATCCAGCGTCAGCTTCACCAGCTCCTCGGTCGAGAAGCGCGCCCGCTCGACATTCGACGAGGCCCTGTTGATGCAATACCGGCAGTCATAGATGCAGAAATTGGTCATCAGCACCTTGAGGAGCGAGATGCAGCGACCGTCCGGGGCATAGGAATGGCAGATCCCCATGCCCTCGGTCGAACCCAGCCCCTGCGTGCCCAGCGCACTACGCTTGGCCGTCCCGGACGAGGCACAGGAGGCATCATACTTGGCCGCGTCAGCCAGCACGGACAGCTTGTCGATCAGGGTTCTGGTCATGGAACAAAAATAGAACATCAGGGTGGTGCCGTGCAACCGGAGGAGTCAGTTTTCCCCTGCGACACGATGTCCACCGCGACACCCCGCGTCCCGGCCACCGCATTTGCCGGTTGTGCGCTGCCGCCAAGCGCCTAAATCGGAGGCACGCAAATTCGGGAGCGGGTGATGGACGACAAGCTGAAACAGGCCCTGGCCTCGGTCATCGAGACCCAGTCCGGCCGCAACATCATCGATGCCGGACGGGTCGAGTCCGCCGCCCTGCAGGGCGATGCCGCCACCATCATCCTGTCACCCCCGGTCGCCGGCCAGCCCGATCTCGACCGCCTGCAGCCCGAGATCGAGGCCGCCGTCACCGCCCTCGACGGCGTGACGCGCGCCCGCATCATCATGACCGCCCACCGCGACGCCCAAGCCCCGGCCAAACCGGCACCCAAACCGCACGCTCACAAGCGCCCGGCCGCCGCGCCGAAACCCAAGCCCGCCAAGCGCATCATCGCCGTCGCCTCCGGCAAGGGCGGGGTCGGCAAGTCCACCGTCGCCGCCAACATCGCGGTCGCGCTGGCGCAGGACGGCCTCAAGGTCGGCCTCGTGGATGCCGACATCTACGGTCCCTCGGCGCCGCGCCTGTTCGGCCTCACCGACGTGCCCGGCCTGCGCAAGACCGACAAGGGCGTGCAGCCGGTCGAGGCGCACGGCGTCAAGTTGGTCTCGATGGGCTTCGTGGTGAAGCCCGGCGCCCCGGTGATCTGGCGCGGCCCGATGGTGCAGGGCGCCATCCGGCAATTCCTCACCGACACCGAGTGGGGCGAGGCCGACGTCATCATCCTCGACATGCCGCCCGGCACCGGCGACGCCCAGCTCGCCATCGCCCAGGACCTGCCGGTCGACGGCGCCGTCATCGTCTCCACCCCGCAGGACCTCGCCCTCGACGATGCCCGCAAGGCCATGGCCCTGTTCGAGCAGACCCACGTCCCCCTGCTGGGCATGGTCGAGAACATGTCCGTCTTCCTGTGCCCGCACTGCGGCGGCACCAGCCACATCTTCGGCGAAGGCGGCGTCAAGACCGAAGCCGAAGCCATCGGCCTCGCCTACCTGGGCGAGATCCCGCTACACCCCGAGCTGCGCCAGTGCTCCGACGAAGGCCGCCCCGCGGCGCTGGACGACACCCCGGTCGGCCGGGCCTTCCGGCAAGTCGCCCGCGCCGCCCTGGAAGCGGCGGAGATGGCGTCAAAGCCGGCGCCGGAGATCGTGTTCGAATAGCGCCTACTCCGCCACCGGCTCAAACCCCGCCGGGCCCGGGAACACGCCGAACACTTCGCGCAGCACGTCCGGCGCCAGGGCGCGCTCCGGCGGTCCGTCAGCGGACAGCCTCCCCCGGTCGAGCACCAGCACCCGGTCGGCATGGCGCGTGGCTAGATCCAGCGCGTGGATCGCCACCAGGACCAGCGCCCCGGCATCGGCCTCCTCGCGCAGGATGCGCATGACGTCGAGCTGGTGGCGAATATCCAGCGCCGCGATCGGCTCGTCGAGCACCAGTACCTCGGCCCGCACCGCCAGCGCCCGGGCCAGCAGGACGCGCGCCTTCTCGCCGGAGGACAGCTCGTCACAGCGCCGTTCGGCCAGGTCGAGCACGCCGGTGCGCGCCAGCGCCCGCTCGATCTCCGCCTCGTCGTCCGGACCCATCTGCCGCAGCGGCTTGAGGAAAGGCGCCCGCCCCAGCGCCGCCACGGCGTGCACGCTCATCGGCCAGGCCGAGCGGCCGTCCGGCGCCAGATAAGCTACCCGCCGCGCCCGCGCCCGTGGTGACAGATCGGCTACAGCCTGCCCGTCCAGCGTCACCGCGCCCCGCGTCGGCGCCATCAGCCCGGCGGCCAGTTTCAGCAGAGTCGACTTGCCGGCGCCATTGGGCCCCGCCAGCGCCACCAGGCCGGGCCCGGCCAGCCGTGCCGACCCCTCCGCCAGCACCGCCCGCTCGCCATAGCCCGCACTCACCGCATCAAAAACCAGTTCCGTCATGGCGCCCGCCTCTGCGACACGCGCACCAGCCACAGGAAGAAGGGCGCCCCGACCAGCGCCGTCAGCACACCGAGATAAAGCGGCATGCCCGGCCCGGAAATCAGCCGCGTGGCGAGATCGGCGAGGGTCACCAGCAGCGCCCCGCCCAGCATCGACGGCAGGACCAGCGCGCCCGGACGGTAATCAGTCAGCGGCCGCAGCAGGTGCGGCACCACCAGGCCGACAAAGCCGATCGCCCCCGCCACCGCCACGCCGCCGCCGACCGCCAGCGCCGTCGCCCCGACCACCAGCAGGCGCAGCCGCCCCAGATCGACCCCCAGCGAGCGCGCCGTGTCCTCGCCCAGGCTGAGCCGGTCCAGCGCCGCCGGCGCCAGCCCCGCCAGTCCCAGCCCGGCCAGGATCAGCGGTGCCGCGAACATCACCTGCGTCCAGCTCGCCTCGCGCAGCGAGCCCATCAGCCAGTAGGCGATCTCGGCGAGGGCCCAGGGATTGGGGGCGAGGTTCATGACCAGCGCCGTCAGCGCCCCGGCCAGCGCATTGACCGCCACCCCGGCCAGGATCAGCGTCGTGGCACTGGCCCCCCGCCCCGCGATCAGGAACAAGAGCGCCACGCCCAGCCCGGCGCCCGCAATGGCCGCCAGCGGCAGGGCCAGCACGAACAGGCCGGCCATCCCGAAATACAGCGCCGTCACCGCGCCCAGCCCGGCACTCGCCGACACCCCGACAATGCCCGGATCGGCCAGCGGATTGCGGAAAAAGCCCTGCAGCACCGCCCCCGCACCGCCCAGCCCCGCTCCGACCAGCAGGCCGAGCAGCACGCGCGGCGCCCGCAATTCGCGCAGGACCAGCGCCGGCAGGTCCTGCGATCCGCTCACGGCGCCGGATAACGCCTCCAGACCCAGCCGCGCGTCACCCGCAAGCAACCCGGCCAGCGCCGCCAGGCCGGCCAGAATCGCCAATCCGCCATTGAGAAGCACGGGTTTCATCGGGTTTGCCCCGCTGCCCAGCGATCCAGACCGTCCGCCAGCACCTCCGCCGCGTCCACCAGTCCCGGCCCGGCACACGGCCAGTAACCAGCCGGCACCTCGATGCGCGCCGGGCCTTCCAGCAAATGGCGATAGGCCGCGTGGTGCGCGGCGCGACTGAACAGGCCGTCATACCCGTCCCGGAAGAAGCTGGTCACCACGACATCCGGCGCCAGCGTCAGCGCCAGTTCCGGATCACCCTGGGTCCAGCCGCGCGCCCCGCGCTCGGCCACCACATTCTCGGCCCCCGTCAGCGCAAAAACCGCGTCGACAAAGCTGCCCGCACCGGCAGATCCACCGGACGCACTCAAATACACCGCCTTCGGCATCGCGCCGCGCTGCTCGCGTCGCGCCTCGATCGCCTCGAGGCGCGTTTCCAGCTCCGCAATTACCCTTCGCGCCTGCTCTGGACGTCCCAGGGCCGTCCCCAGAACACGCAGATTGGCCATCACACCGTCGAAATCACGCGCCCAGGCCAGTTCCACGTGGGCCACGCCCGCCCGGTCCAGCAGGGCTGCCGTGCGCCCGCCCTCGCCAGCCGCGAAAACCACCAGATCCGGCCGCAGCGTCAGCAGGCGTTCTGCGTCGGCCCAGGCCTGCGGCTTGCCGCGGGCCCAGTCCGGCGCCGCGGACACCGGCGCGTCGACCTGCCAGGACAGCGCTGCCACCTCGCCCGGGAAGGCCAGGGCGAGGACGTAGGCATCCGCGCACAGCGAAACCGACGCGACCCGTCCCGGTCGCGCCGTGTCCTGGGCTTCGCCTGCCACCGGCACCAGGCCGGCGACAAGGCTAGCCGCGATAGCGCAGGCCGAAATACAGCCCGCGCCCCGGCGTCGCATAGCCGACCACATCCTGATACTCCTCATCGAGCAGGTTCGTCCCGCGCACATAAACCTCCAGCGCCTCGCCCGCGGCCCAGCGCAGCTGGCCTCCGACCAGCGTATAGGCCGGCAGCCTCACTGTCGTGAACGTCGCAAAGTCGGTATCCGTCTGGGCCCCAACATGGTCCACCGTCAAAGCGCCGGACCAGACCACTTGCGGCGACCAGTCCAGGGTCAGCGACCCCAGGCTGTCCGGGCGGCGGATCTCGGCCACACCGTTTTCCTCACTCCGCATCTGGGTCCAGGCGCCCATCAGCGACACCGCATCCGACACTGCCCAGCGCCCGGCCAGTTCGACCCCGTGCCGCTGCGACACCGAAACCCGGTTGCGCGCCGTGGCCGGGAAGCTGGCAAAGTCGCTGTAGATCTCGTCTTCCAGCTCGGACGCGAAATACACCACCGAGAGCTCTGCTCGGCCGCCCGACAATGACTGGTCCCAGCCCAGCTCCCAGCCCCGGGAACGCTCCGGAACCAGGCCCGGATTGCCTTGAAAGAAGTCCGGAAAGAAGCCGTAGAGCTCGTAAATCCCCGGATTCTTCACGCCCTCGCCAATACTGGCCCGCACCCGGCCATCCAGCGCCGCCACCGCCCAGGCCGCGCCGACCCGCCAGGTCGTGGCGTCGGCAAAGCCGTCATTGGCCTCGCGCCGCACCGACAGCGTGACATCCAAGGGACCGCGCCCGGCCCCATAGTCCAGCGCCAGCGCCGCACGCTCCAGCGTGCGGTCCTGATTGGACAGGTCACCGGCCCCGGCAAAGCTCGACAGCGTGTCGCGGTCCTGCTCGACCAGCCCGCTCAGCCTGTGCTCGATGCCGCCGGTCGACCAGCGACCGGTCGCCAGGTAGTGCACCTGCAAGCGCGCGCCCTCGGCCCGCTGCGTGCGCGCGCCGTCCGCGTAACCGCGCGCCACATCCCCGGTCCGCTGCAGCGCCGCCTCGTGGCTGAGCGTCACGCCTCCAAGCGTCTGCTCTCCGCTCAGCGCCAGACGGGCGTACAGCGTTTCCCCGCGCGCCTGACGATCGACATCGTCGAGGCGCCCGTCCCAGTCGGTGTCGCTGTCGAAAGCCGCCTTGTAAGCCAGCGCGCGCACACTCGCCTCGACTTGCCAGCGCTGGCTCAGCTCGACCTGCGCCGCCGCATGCAGCGTGCGCTGGTCATAGCCGTCGCGCTCGCCGTCCAGGCCCGACGTGTCGATGCCGCCGCTGGCCAGGGTCGAGACCGACAGTGACAGCCAACCCTGCTCGCGTTGTGTCGTCAGCCCGGCGCTGGCCCTGAAAGTGTCGAAACTGCCCCCCTCCAAGCGGGCGGAGCTCTCTGTCCCCGGCCCCTCCGGCCGCCGGCTGGTCAGCCGGATCACCCCGCCGATCGCATCCGCACCCCACAGCGCCGACTGCTCGCCCCGCGCCACTTCGATGGCGGCCAGGTCGTCAAAGGCGAAATGGGCGAAATCGGCATTGCCGGAGAACGGGTTCGACGCCTCGATGCCGTCAATCAGCACCAGCACGTGGTTGGCTTCCGCGCCGCGCGCCCGCACCTGGGTCAGGGAGCCAGCCGGCCCCGAGCGGGAAATCGCCAGGCCCGGCACGGCCCGCAGGGCATCGGTCACGAACACCGTTCCGCGCGCCTCCAGCTCCGCCGCGTCGAGCCGGGTCACGCTCGCCGTGACATCCTCCGCCGTCAGCGCCACCCGTGCCGCTGTGACATAGACCACGTCGTCCGGCTCGCCCGGCAACTCCTCGGCGAGGGCGCCGCCGGCCACACCCAACAGGGCACTGCTCGCAAGTACCAGCCGGCCCGAAAAACCACTTCGCATTTGCCACGTCTCCACAGCATTTGGACCGGGCACAGCGCGCCCGGCAGGTTGCAAGGAGTCGTCAAGAACGGAAAATCACCGCGCCATACCCGTGTGTTCCCGCACGGGCGGACAGACGACAGTGATGGCAGGTCTTCCGGCTTGCGGGTCAGTGCGAACGATGCGCCTTCCCGGGCCTCGTGATGAGCCCAGTGGCCTGATACATCGCCGCTCACCGCCTACGGCTGCGGGTACAGCGCCGGACTTGGCTGGCACGTGGCCTGCCGGACCGGCTTCCCTGTTCGTCCCGTGAGGGAACCATCACGCGGCGAACGCTAGTGAGCGCCCCCGGAAAAGGCAAGCTGGTTCAGGAGCGTTCGGCGAGCTGGCTTTCCAGCTTCTTGATGCGTTCGTGCAGCTGACGCTCACGCACCCGATTCGGCTCGGACAGCGTTTTCATCAGCTCTCGCATCTTGCGCTGGGACTTGCGCCAGCGGCGCCACAGCAGGAAGACCCGCGGCCCGTCGACGAGGTAACGCCGCCACATGCGCTGGGGCTCCTGCGCCAGCCGGTGCAGCCATTCCAGCCGCGAGCGCTGCATCCAGCGCGGCGCCCGCTGCACCTTGCCGGCCAGGAAATCCAGCGACGCGCCGACACACAGCCCGATACCCGTGCAGTCACCCCGGTCCAGACAGGCCTCGGCCACCAGCTCCTGTTGCGGCGAGCCGACACAGAAGAAGGTGTAGCGTGCCGGATTCTCGGCCACGAAGCGCGCCGCCGCGTCAATCGCCTCGCGATTGCCGCGTAGCCCCATCGGCGGCTCGTGCCAGGCCACTCGGCTCAACCCGTAGCGTTTTGAAACGGCGTCGATGACCTCGGCCGACCC
Organism: Maricaulis sp. CAU 1757; assembly: GCF_054482675.1. NCBI lineage: Bacteria > Pseudomonadati > Pseudomonadota > Alphaproteobacteria > Maricaulales > Maricaulaceae > Maricaulis > Maricaulis sp. CAU 1757. The sequence continues at coordinate 68,755 of NZ_JBTLRI010000003.1, read as the reverse complement.
GCCGATAATGGTGATCGGCTCGTCCGGATCGATCACCTCTTCAAACAGGCGCTCGGTCAGATCCGACCCCGGCGCCACGTCGATCTTCTCGCCGGACAGCCGCCCGATCAGCTCCAGAACCCGGCTGTCGCACACGGTCAGCCAGGCCTGCGCATACAGCGTGGCCAGAACGGTATCGTGCTCCAGCCTCACCAGGTGGTCGACATTCGGCGTCACGACAAAGGCGAAAGGCGCACCCGCCGGCCGTTCGGTAATGCGCCGCATCGCCGTGTCCAGGCCAATCTTGTCGAAGGCGGAATTGAGGAACCAGATGTGGCGGGAGCCTGCCCGCCGGTCTGCCGTCACGTCCGCTGGTGCGATGTTCATGTAAGCTCACCTGTGCCGTTTCGCGCCATTCCCCGGCGTCTCTTCCCCTCACCCGTGCAAGCCGCGCGCCGGAAATCTCCTCTCCGGGGCATCCTCCATGCATCCAATAGCGCGCTGCCAGGCATCCGGGTTTCTGGATGGGGCTACAAGCGAGGATCAACTCATGCTGGCCAAGACACTCGTGATTGCCGGACTGGCCTCGGCCGGTCTCGGCGCACCGCTTTTCGTACCGGTTGTCAGCGGTCAGCCGGTGACCCTGGCCACCGGGCCGGTGGAACTGACCTTCACCGCCCGCCAAGGCCCGCAATTGCAGATCGACCCGCACTGCTACCGTACCGACTGCCCGGTCGCCGAACTGCGAGTCGGACCCGACACCAATCCGCTCTGGAGTGTGTATTTCTGAAGCGGCTAGCCGCCGCTGCGGCGACGCCGGCGGGCTTCAAAGCGGCCGGCATCCAGGCTGGCCCGTCCGTCCCGCTCGAGCGCTCCCGCCTGGCCGAACAGCTCTGCCACCAATGCCTCTGCCAGGAGGGGGGCGTGGGCAAACCCGCGCGCCCCGAATCCACCCAGCACGCTCTGGCCCGCGCCGCATTCGCCCAGGACGGGCAGCCGGTCGGCCGTGGTCGCCCGCACCCCTGACCAGGTTTCCAGCACTTCGCCCAGCGCCAGACCAGGCAGCGCCGATGCCACATCCGACCGGAAGCCGGCAATAGCCTGTTCCATGGCTCCGGCGACTTCGCCCCGAACATGCGTGGCGCCGATCAGGACCCCATCCGGAGCCGGGCAAGCATACTGCCCCCAACTCACGGGCTGCTCCGGCGGCGTGCCGGCAAACACGGCGAGCTGGCCCGCTGACGGCTCCAGGTCGCCGTAGAAAGCCGCCGCGCCGTGCCCGCCGGCATGCACCACATGATCGGCCTCGGCCACGACCAGCCCGTCCGCATCACGCAGCACGACGCCATCTGGATGCTGATCAACCGCAACCACATGCGCCCGGCGGGGATCGAGACCGTTCGCCACGGCCCGGACCAGACGCTCCGGCTCGAACCATCCGGCACTGGCCATGTGCAACGCCCCGTCGCGCCAGGCAAACCCCTCGCCCAGCATCTCCGCCAGCGCCTCGAACCTGGCCGCCTCCCTGTCATCGCGCGCCCGCCGCTGCGCGCCGCTGGCGTGAAATCCCTCCAGAGCGCCATACAGCGATCGGGCAAAGGCATAGGCTGCCAGTGTGGCCCTCACATGCGGCCGGTCGGCGCGCTCCAGACGCGGCGTCAGCAGCCCCGCCGGCGCACCCGATGCGCCCGCCGCCAGGCCCTTCTGGTCCAACCAGTCCACCTCGACGCCCCGCGCTGCGAGCGCCCGCACCAGGCTGGCTCCGGCAATCCCGGCTCCCACGACCGCCACTCGCTCCGGCGTCCGGGCTTTCCGCGTCTGGGCCGCCTTCGAAAACACCGCCTCCAGTCGTTCCCGCTTGCGGCCAAATCCCGGCTTCTTCTCGACCGCGAAGCCCGCGGCCTGCAGCCCGCGGCGCACCGCGCCGGCCACGGTGAATGTCCCGACCCTTGCGCCGGGTGCACTCCGTCGAGCCATGGCATCAAACACGCCATGCGACCACATGGCCCCGTTCAGCGCGGGAGCGAAACCGTCGAGAAACCAGGCATCGGCCCGCGCCTCGACCTGCCCCAGCGCCGCCTCGGCCTCGTCCTGCATCAGCGTGATGGCGAACCCGTCCTCGGGAAACACCATCCGGTGGGCACCCTTGAAGCGCGGCGGCCATTGCGCCAGCAATCTCTCACTGAGCGGTGCCAGTTCCGGCCAGGCGGCAAACGCCCGGGCCGCCTCGTCGCGGCGCAACGGATGCTTCTCGACACTGACCAGGTCGAGCCAGCCGCCCGGCGGCCGGTGCTCGCGCCAGGCCTGCCACAGCGCCAGCGCGTTCAGCCCGGTACCGAAGCCCAACTCGCCGACCGTGAAATGCCGCCGCCCGGCCCAGGCCTGCGGCAGGCCGCAGCCCTCAAGGAACACGGCCCGCGTCTCCGCCAGCCCGTCCTCGGCCGAGAAATACACGTCGCCATAATCCACCGCCCGCGGACCGGATGTCTGAGACCAGTCCAGCCGCGCCGGGGCGCAGACCAGCGACGGGCTCTCGCTCATTCCAGGCTCTGGGTGAACTTGGCGAAGGCCATCAGGCCTTCCGGCCACGGGCCGTGTCCGCTCTCCGGTTCGAAATGCCCGGCCTCGCCGGCATTGCCGAAGCGCACGTTCCAGTCACGCGCCCAAGCCTCCGCCTTGATGATATTGCAGGTCGGGTCGTTGGAGCTGGCCAGCATCAGCCCGGGAAAGCCGAGCGGCTTGCGCGGCACCGGGTCAAACCCGTGCTCGCCATACTTTTCCTTGTACTCGGGACGCTCCCAGTCGGAGGCTCCGACCAGGAAGGCACCGGCCACCTGGCCCTCACCGAAACGCGGGGCCGCGTGAGCCACGGTCAGCACGCCGACCGAGTGGGCAATCAGGATGACGCGCTGCTCGGCGCGGTCGACTTCCGCCACCAGGCGGTCGACCCAGGCCTCGCATTGCGGACTGTCCCAGTTGTCCTGTTCGACACGTCGGGCCGTCGACATCTTGTCCTGCCAGCGCGACTGCCAGTGGAAGGGCGAGGCATTGCCCAGGCCCGGTACAATGAGGAGTTCGGCGTCCTTGATCTTCATGTCGCCCTTCTAGGCGCGAAATCCGCGCCTTTCCAGTCCCGCACATGAAAAGGCGCGGGGCTTTCGCCCCGCGCCAGTGTCTCACGTGTGGCTTGGTTTGGTCAGCCGACTTCGGAGGGGATTTGATCGAGCGCCGTTTCCAGCTCGCCGAAGCTCGGCTGCATCTTGGAGGGCACGCCGCCGCGACCGATCTCGACCGAGATCTGGGCCGCATTGCCGTGCAGGTGGGCCACCAGAACGTCCTGGATAATCTTGTAGAATTGATGCTCTTCGTCGTAGATCGACTGCATGTAGGCGGCGAACGGACCGACAAATCCGTAAGCGATGAACACGCCGAGGAAGGTGCCGACCAAGGCGCCGCCGATATAGCCGCCGAGCACGGCCGGCGGGCTTTCGATCGCGCCCATGGTCTTGATCACGCCCAGCACGGCGGCGACGATACCCAGCGCCGGCAGGCCATCGGCCATGGTCTGCATGGCATGGGCCGGATCAGCCGCCTCGTGGTGGTGCTTCTCCAGCTGCTTTTCCATCGCGTCCTCGACCTGGTGGGGGTCCTCCAGGTTCATCGTCATCATGCGCAGCGTGTCGCAGATGAAGTCGACCGCGAAATGGTCTTTCATGATCTTGGGATAGCGCGAGAATATGGCGCTGTCCTGGGGGTTCTCGATGTGACTTTCGAGCGCGATAACGCCTTTTGTCTTCATTGTTTTTGTCAGCAAGAACAAGAGTGACAACAGGTCGGTATAGTCCTGCGCCTTCCACTTCGAGCCGGTGAAGATCTTGGCCAGGTCGCCCAGCGTCTTGGTCACGGTCTTGGGCTTGTTGCCGATCAGGAAGGCGCCCACTGCGGCGCCACCGATCATCATCATCTCGAAAGGCAGGGCTTTCAGGATGACGTCGAAATGGCCGCCGGCGAGGGCAAACCCGCCGAACACCATGCCGAACACGATCACAATGCCGATAATCTGGAACATCTACTCATCCACCGTCGTCATTCGGGCGATTTCTTCCCCCGTTCGACCGGCACTATGACGCGGTAAGCTTAATGTCCGGTTGAACCGGCGTTAGATGGGTGTTTACCCGTGGCCTCCTGATTTGCCGTGGACGCCCCAGCTGACGCAGCCTACAGCTGAGGCATGTTCCAGAACGCCAATCCCGTTCCGCCCCAGCCCCGAACACCCACACCGCTGCGCTCGCCGGAGCGCCGGGGGGCCTTCCGCCTGCTCTTCCTGTGCCTGATGGCGACCGGCATCGGCAACAACATGCTGTTCGCCATCCTGCCGCCGCTGGCGCGCCAGCTGGCGGTGCAGGAGTACTGGGTCGGGGCGATCTACACCGTGTCCGCCGTCCTGTTCATGACCATGACCCCGATCTGGGGCGCCCTGTCCGACCGGCGCGGACGCAAGCCGCTGATCGTGTTCGGCCTGTCCTCCTTCGCCGTGTCGACGCTGATCTTCGCTGCCGCCGCCTGGGCCGGTGAGAGCGGCTGGGTGCCGCCGCTGGCGGCGATCTTCGCCATGGCCCTGGCGCGCACCCTGTTCGGCGGGCTCGGCTCGGCCACCAATCCGGCCGCCCAGGCCTATGTCGCCGACCGCACTACGCCAGCCGAACGCACCGAGGCGCTGGCCGGGCTGACCGCCGCCTTCGGCATGGGCGCTGTGATAGGTCCGACCCTGGCCGCCACGCTGGTCGACCTGGTCGGCGTGCCCGCCTTCATGGTGCTGATTTCCGGCACGGTCGCGCTCGGTGCCGTCGCCGTCTGGTTCCAGTTGCCCGAACAATCGCCGCCGCGCGTCCAGCAGCGCCCGCTCAACCCGTTCAAGCAGTTCGCCTTCGCCGCCGACCCGCGGATTTCCGCCTTTGTCGGCTATGGCGCGCTGATCTGGATCGTACAGTCATTGAGCCTGTCGACCCTGGCTTTCTTCATCATGGACACGCTGGGCCTCGACGAGAGCGCCGGCCTGCAGATGTCGGCCATCGCGCTGGCCGCCGGCGCGGGCGCGCTGATCGTCGCCCAGCTGGTGGTCATCCCGGCCCTGCAGGCCAGCCCGCGCGTGCTGATGGGGCTGGGTGCCCTGCTCACCCTGGCCGGCAGCGGCCTGATGATGATCGTGCCCAATTATGCGGGCATCGTATCGGCCTACATCATTGTCAGCTTCGCCTTCGGCCTGGCGCGCTCGGGATTTGTCGGAGGGGCCTCGGTGGCCGTGAAGCCGGAAGAACAGGGCCGCGTCGCCGGCCTGACCACGGCCACGGCCGGGCTCGGCTTCATCATCGGCCCGGTGGGAGGCCTCTTCCTGTACAACCAGGTCGGCCATCTCAGCCCCTACGCCCTGGCCGCCGGCCTCAGCGTGCTCGCCCTGGCCCTCGCCTGGCTGCACCCGGCGATCCGCCGCACGGCGGAAATTGTCGAGGTCGAGCTGGAGCCCTAGCCGCGGGTCGCCGCCATCACCGCATCATACATCGCCCGCCCGATATAGCCGTCCGGCACCAGGCCGCGCGAGCGCTGGAAGGCCCGCAGGGCGGAGCGTGTATTCGGTCCGGCAATGCCGTCCGGCGTGCCCGCATTAAAGCCGAGCCCGTTGAGCGCGCGCTGCAATTCCTCGGTCTGCGAGCGGGTGATCGGCGGATCATTCTCCGGCCAGCTGCCGCGAATGCCCGCGAGCCCTTCGATGCGGTCTGCCAGCAGGGCCACACCCAGCGCATAGGCGGTCGAGTTGTTGTAGCGCTTGATCACGCGGAAATTGGCAAAGGTCAGGAATCCCGGACCGCTCGCCCCGGCCGGCAGTTCCAGGCGCGCCGGGCGCATCATCGTGGCGGCGGACCACGTATTGCCATTGGCCGGCATGATGCCCTGCACGGACCACTGGCTGACCAGCTTGCTGGTGTTCGGGTTCCAGTCGGCAAAGTCGAAATTGTCCGGCACGGTCACTTCGACGAAAGCCGGAGCGTCCTGCTCCCAGCCGGCCCGGCTCAGCAGGTTGGCGGTCGAGGCCAGTGCATCGCCGTAATCGGTCCAGATATTGCGCCGGCCATCGCCATCCCAGTCATAGGAGCGCTCGAGATAAGTGGTGGGAATGAACTGGGTCTGCCCCATCGCGCCGGCCCAGGAGCCGAGCAATTGCTCGCGCGTGGCATAGCCTTCGTCGATCATGCGGGCGATGGCGATCAGCTGGTCCTCGGCGAACCCGCGGCGACGGCCTTCCCAGGCCAGGGTCGCCAGGGCGCGTACCACGTCCTCATTGCCGGTAATCGCACCATAGGAGCTTTCCAGCCCCCAGATCGCCACCAGGGTTTCCGGGCGCACCTCGAAGCGCGCCGCGATGGCATTGATGAGCTCGCGGTTTTCGGCATAGGCGGTGCGGCCATTGTCGATGCGCTGCTGCGAGGCTGCGATGTCGAGATAGGACCAGATCGGCCGGACGAATTCCGGCTGGCTGCGGTCGCGCTCGATGATGGCCATGTCCGGCTCGAGCCCGTCGAGCATCGAGCGCACAGTCGCCGGCTCGGCTCCGCTGGCGGTCAGTCGCGCCCTGAATCCGCTGAGCCAGTCCTGGAAACTCTCCCCTTCCGGCTGGGCCGGCGCCTGGGTGGCGAACAGGGCGAAAGCGGCGATGGCAGCAGAAACTAGGCGGATCATCCGTTCCTCATGAACTGCGCCGGGTCGAGCCCGGCAATTTCGACAATCAGTTTGCGACGCAACGCGTCGACAAAATCATTGTTCCGGTCGCTCGTCGAGATGAAAGCATCGGGTCCGGTGATCACGTGTTCTTCGAAATAGGCACTGACATCGATCGACACCGAGGGCCGGAAGGGATGCTGGCGTTGCGGCTCGATGGGCAGGCCGTTGACCGTGATGAACGCCGCATCCGCGCGGGCTCGCGCCGCCGCCAGGCCGGGGCCGGAATTCTGCGGCCCGTCGCCGGACAGGTCGATGATCCGGCGGGCGCCGTCATAGGCATTGCTCTGCAGCAGGTCGACGGACGTGTTGATGGCACCGCCGATGGCCGTGCGTCGGCCCGACACGAAGGGTGCGGTGGCCAGTGTGGCGGCAAAGGCGTGCGCGTCGGCCTCGGTCTCGATGACCGTCCACGGTGCCACGACGCGCTGGAAATCGGCGTCGGCCCATTCCAGGTACATCACCGCGATGCGCCCGTGTGGCCCGCCCTGGATCGAGGAAATGATATCGTCGTCGGCCAGCGCGGCGACATGGCCTTCGCGCTGGCGCCGCGCTTCCACCTCGTCGATCGAAGAGGACACATCGACCGCCAGCACCAGCTCGACATCGACCTTGAGCCGACCGTCGGCACTGTATTCCATCGGCCGGGGCTCGAAGCCGCGCCCCGACATGTCCGCGTCCGGCCCGGCCAGGGACAGGATGCCGGGGGCCAGTGCCGCCAGGGCGACCAGGCGGATCAAGGTGCCAGGCTCCGCAGCGGAGGGGCGAGCTCACCGGAAGCCGGCGCGGTGCCCGCGATCTCCAGCACCAGCTTGCGCTGGATGGCCTGGCGGAATTCGTCCTCGGCCCGGGCCGGCAGGACAAAGGCCCCGGGCCCAACAATGACATTGTCCTGAAAATAGCCGGCCAGGTCGATTTCCGACGGATGGTTCCAGCGCGCCTTTCGTTCACTGATCACAGGCAGGCCGTTGACCACGACCCGCGCCTCGTCGGCGAGACGGTGCGCCGTGGCCAGTGACACCCCCTGATTCTGCGGCCCGTCGCCGGAAATATCGATAATCCGGCGCGGCGCGTCATGACCATTGGTGGCGAGGCGCTCGACGCCGTCAGCTATGGCCGCGCCGATGGCCGTGTACTGGCCGCGTTCGAACGGGGCGGCGGCGACACGGGCGGCAAAATCGAGCGCGTCGGCCTCGCTGGCAATCACCGTCCATTCGGTGGCGGCGCGCTGCACATCGGCGTCTGCCCATTCGACATAGATCACCGCGATGCGCCCGAGCGGCCCGCCCTGGATCGAGCGGATCACGTCCTCCGACGCCAGCGCCGCCACATAGCCCTCGCGCTGGCGGCGGGCCTCTTCCTCGTCCACCGAATAGGAAATATCGACAGCGAGGACGAGCTCCACATCCACGTCATAGCTTGGCACATCCTGGGCGCTGAGCTCGGAGGCACCCATGAAAAAAGCCGCAATCGCGGCTGGAAGGCAGGCCAGGCAGGTTTTCATGCCGGGACCATAGCGGTCTGCAGGCGGACATCGCAACTGACGAAACCGTAAGGGGGGATGTGGCTCAGGCCAGGAATTGCGCCAGCCAGGCGCGGGTGCGAAGCCAGGCAAGGCGGGCCGCCTGCGGGTGGTGGTCCTGCCCGGAGGCATTGTGAAACCCCTGCCGCGTGCCGGCATAGAGCGGCGCGTCATAGACATGGCCGCCCTCGATCAGGGTTCGTTCGTAGTCCGGCCAGATGTCGCCGACACGGGTGTCGTCACCCGCCCGGTGCAACAGCAGCGGTGACCGTATCGCCGCAAGGTCCTCGATCCGCTCGGGTCGTCCGTAGAACGGGATGGCACAGGCCAGGTCCGGGGTCTCGGCGGCCAGGTCGTGGCACATGTCGCCGCCGAAGGAGAAGCCGGTTACCCCGACCCGCCCGGTACAGCGCGGGTGCCGGCGCAGATACTCGACCGCCTCCAGGAAGTCCGACCGCAGGCGGGCCCGCTCGAGCGTCGCAAACACGCCCCGGGCTGTGTCATCCGCTCCCGGATAGCCCCCCACACTGCTCAGCCCGTCCGGCGCAAAAGCCAGATAGCCGTGGGCGGCCAGCCTGCGCGTGACGTCGGCAATATAAGGGTCAAGTCCCCGGTCCTCATGCAGGACAATAACGCCGGGAAAGGGGCCGCCGCTCTCCGGCCAGGCCAGGAGGCCGGACACATCCCCATGCCCGTCACGGGAATGGTAATCGACCATCCGGCTGGAAACGCCGCCCTCACCCTGCGCTCCGGCGGCGCTGCTCCCGGCAATCGACCAGGCCCCGACGGCGGCCAGAAAGCCGCGTCTGGAGATACCGGGATCGCTGCTGGCGGACGTGTCGGACATGCCAACCCCGCTTGGTCGGAAGGCGCAAGTGCTGGTGTTTTAACCCGCCCGCAAACCAAAAGGTTCCGAGAGAACAAGCTTGCTCCCGGCCCGGCCTTAACCTTTATTAACGCTTCGGGGAGGCGCGCCGGCGCGTTGCACAGGTCGGCGCAGGGGGGAATTTCATGTTGAGTGTAGTGACCAGTATCAGCCTGGCGGGGTGGCTCGGACTGGGCGCCATCGCCCTTATCCTGATGGCCCTGACCGCCTGGCGGTTTGGCGGCGCCGGGCGGCCTTCCGGCGAGGCGGAACACGACAGCGCCCCGCCTGCCACGTCGAAGGCGGCACGCCGGCCACACGCCGCGGCCATGCCGGAGGCTCGGGCGCTGGCGTCCGGCGCGCGCTCGAAACCGCCACAGGCCGCGGCCCTTTCGACAGCCGACAGTGACCAATTATCACCGCGCGCGGCCCACCGGGCCACGGTCGATGCACGCACCCGCGCCTTTGCCGAGGCGCGCGGCAGCACGGTGATCCGCATCGTCCACCACGACCCGGACGAGTATGTCGACACCGACACCGCCATTGACGCCCTGGACCGCATCCGCTCCGCCGCGCCGGACGGGCCGGTCGACATCATCCTGCACACGCCCGGTGGCATCGCTTCGGCGACCCAGCAGATCCTGCATGCCCTGAAGCACCACAAGGGCCGGAAGACCGCCTTCGTGCCCTACCGCGCCAAGTCGGCCGGCACCATGATCGCCCTGGCCTGCGACGAGATCGTCATGGGGTCGAGCGCGGTACTCGGACCCATCGACCCGCAGTATTTCTGGATGCCGGCCCCGCTGCTCGCCGAGCTGCCACGTCAGAAGAACGCCGACCGGGTCAATGACGAAATGCTCATCCTGTCGAAGATGGCCGAACAGGCGGTTCAGGAAGCCCGTCGTTTCGCCTGCGAGTTCATCAACGAGGCACACCGCAAGGACGGCAGCTGCTCGCTCACCGACGACCTGATTGGCGGTGGGCGAAATCACGACTACCCGATCCTGCCGCATGAAGCCTCGAGCTTCGGCCTCAACGTCAGCACGGCCATGCCGGAAGCCGGCTATGCCGTCTGTCAGCCGCCGCCGCGCGAGGAGCCCACCCTGGTGGTGTCCATGTTCAACGCGCCCGACCAGCCTCACCCGGCCCCGTCGGCGAAGCCGGCCGGGCTGCCGGTGTTTCGCTGACAAACGCAAGATCGAGGCGCACAAGCCGCGTTGACATGGCTGCGAGCCTCCAGTATCCACCGCGCTCCGTTTCGTACACCCGCTTGTGGGAAGGTCATCCGATGAAAGTCCGCAGCTCGATCAAATCGCTGAAAAACCGCCACCGCGATTGCCAGGTCGTCAAGCGCCGTGGCCGCGTCTATGTGATCAACAAGACCGACCCGCGCTTCAAGGCCCGCGCGGGCTAGTCCTGACACCTGCGCTGCCGTCCGGTTATTGTCCGGCGAGCGCGGTTGATGTCTGACCGATTGCAAAACCCGTGCACCCCGCGTGCGCGGGTTTTGTCATGTCCGAAACACACCGGGAGGCCCGCATGACCACACATGCCGTGCTCTGGGACCTGGGCAATGTCCTGCTCGACTGGTCGCCCCTGCGTTTCTACACGCGCTGGTTTGGCGATGCCGACGAAGCGCGGCGCTTCTGCGCCGAGGTCTGCACCATGGACTGGCATGCAGCCCATGACCGCGGCGTGCCCATGGCCGAGAATCGCCGTCCGCTGATCAAACGCTTCCCCCATTATGCGGATGCGATCACCGCCTGGGAGAGCGGCGTTGAAGGCATGCTCGACGGCAGCGTGCCGGGGACTGCGGAAGCGATGAACGAGCTGGCCGCCCGCGCCGTGCCGCAATACGCCCTGACCAACCTGCCCGCCGAATGGGTCGAACCAGTGCACCGGCTCTACCCGTCCATGGCGTACATGCGCGACGTCATCGTCTCGGCCCATGAAGGCGTCATCAAGCCGGACCGGCGGATCTTCGAGATCACCGCCGAACGCCTGCCGCACGCGCCTGAACAGGTCCTGTTCTTTGATGATCGCGCGGAGAACGTCGAGGCGGCCCGGGCCTTCGGTTTCGATGCCGAGGTTTTTACCGGCGAGACCCGACTGCGCGAGGCCCTGGCCCGGCGCGGCCTGCTACCGTCAATCTGACGCACCACAAATCGCAAATCCGGCCATTTGCAAACCGCTGTCTCTGACCTAGAACATACCGTGTCATCGAATATGGGATGTGACCGGTAAGGGAGCTGGCTGTGGATCTGAGATACACCGAGGCGGAAGAGGCCTTCCGCCGTGAAGTGAGACAATTTCTCGAGGACAATCTGAGCGAGGAGCTGGCTCGCAAGGTGCGCCAGGGGCACGGGCTCTCCAAGGACGACATGATCGCCTGGCACGCCACGCTGCAGAGCCGCAACTGGTATGCCACCACCTGGCCGAAGGAGGCCGGCGGCCCGGGCTGGAACAATGTCCAGCGGCACATCTTCGACGAGGAGCTGGCCCTCGCCAACGCGCCCCGCATCGTCCCCTTCGGCGTCGGCATGCTCGGCCCTGTCCTCCTCAAATTCGGTACCGAGGAACAGAAATCCCATTACCTGCCCCGCATCCTGGATGGCACCGACTGGTGGTGCCAGGGTTATTCCGAGCCGGGCGCCGGTTCCGACCTGGCCAGCCTCAAGACCCGCGCCATCCGGGACGGCGATGACTACATCATCAATGGTCAGAAGACCTGGACCACGCTGGGCCAGTATGCCGACCACATCTTCTGCCTGGTGCGCACATCCACCGAGGGCAAGCGGCAGGAAGGCATCTCCTTCATTCTTGTCGATCTCGACACGCCGGGCATCGAGATGCGCCCGATCCGCCTGCTGGAGGGCGGCCATGAGGTCAACGAGGTGTTCTTCACCGATGTTCGCGTTCCGGCGGAAAACCTCGTCGGCGAGGAGAACCAGGGCTGGACCATCGCCAAATACCTGCTCGGCCACGAACGCACCTCGATCGCCGGTGTCGGCGCTTCGACCGAGGCCCTGGTCCAGCTCAAGGCCCTCGCCCGCACCATGCACCGGCGCGGCCGCCCGCTGATCGAAGACCCGCTCTTCGCTGCCCGCGTGGCAGAACTCGAGATCGACCTGGAAGCCATGCGCATGACCAATCTGCGCATGCTCTCCGGCGTGGCCGATGCCCAGGGCTCCGTGTCCTCCATGCTGAAGATCAAGGGCACGGTGATCCGCCAGGCTCTGAACGACCTGGCCCGCCGCGCCCTCGGCCCGGCGGCGGCCCCCTTCCCGTCCGAGGAGGTGATCGGCAATCTGGCCGTGGCACCGCCGGACGCGGTGGCCCACGCGGCTGATTACTTCAATAACCGCAAGCTCTCCATCTTCGGTGGATCCAACGAGATCCAGCGCAACATCATTGCCAAAGACCTGTTCGGAGCCTGACCGATGGACTTCACCCCGACCGATGACCGGCGCATGATCTCCGACAGCCTGCGCCGCTTTCTTGCCGACAATTGCACCGCCGAACACCGCAATCGCTATGCCTACGAGGCTCCCTTCCACGATCCGGAGATCTGGGCCGGGCTGGCCGAGCTGGGCATTCTCGGAGCGCTGGTCGGCGAGGAACAGGGCGGGTTTGGCGGCGCCGGGTTCGACATCACCACGGTGTTCGAGGAATTGGGTCGCGCTCTCTGCCCCGAGCCTGTCCTGGCCAACTTGATGGCCCTGCGGCTCTACGCGGCAGTCGGCCACCAGGACCGCATCGACGCGGTCATCGCCGGCACCAGCCGGGCCGCGCTCGCCATCGACAGCGCTGACTGGGGACCGGGCCAGGGCCATCCGGGCATCGAGGTTGACGGGGACGGCGACACCGTCCGGCTCACGGGCCGCCGCACCGTGGTCTACGGGGCTCCGGCCGCCGACTTCATCCTGGTCCCGGTCGAGGACAGCTCCGGCGCGGTGCACCTCTTCGAGGTCGCCGGCGCGGATGCCGAGATTCTCGGATACGCCATGATCGACGGCGGTGGCGCGGCTGAGATCATGCTCAACGCCTCTTCGGCAACACGGCTCGGCGACAACGCTGCAACGGCTGTCGCGGAAGCCCTCGACGCCGGCCGCCTGGCCCTGTGCGCCGAAGCCGTCGGCGCCATGGAGGTGCTGCGTGACACCACCCGCGATTATCTCATGCAGCGCCAGCAGTTCGGGCGCCCGATCGCCACTTTCCAGGCCCTGCAGCACCGCCTCGTCGACCTTGCCATCGAGATCGAGCAGGCGCGTTCCATCACCATTCACGCCGCCGGGAATTTCGGGACCGCAGAGCGCGGGCTTGCAGTGGCCAAGGCCAAGAACCTGATCGGCAGAGCCGGTCGCCTGGTTGCCGAGGAAGCCATCCAGATGCATGGCGGCATCGGCATGACCTGGGAATACGCCGCCTCGCATTACGCCAAGCGCCTGGTCATGATCGACCACCAGCTCGGCGATGCCGACGATCATCTGCACCGGGTCATCGAACTGACTCGCGCGTCGGCCGCCTGACGAACGATACTGGCGCCGCCGCGTTGCTCCGGGGGTTGATCAAGCAAGGAGACCACTATGCCGCAGATGCGCAAGCTCGGAACCAGCGGGCTGGAAACCCCCACCCTGGTGCTCGGCGGCAATGTCTTCAACTGGACCGCCCGGCCGCCGGAAGCCTTCGACATTCTCGACAAATTCGTCGAGGCCGGCGGCACCATGATCGACACCGCCGATGTCTATTCGGCCTGGGTCGACGGCCATTCCGGCGGCGAGTCGGAACGCCTCATCGGCGAATGGCTGAAGCGCCGCGGCCGGCGCGACGACGTGCTCATTGCCACCAAGGTCGGCATGCTGGACGGCCCGGAAGGCAAGGGCCTCGCCCCGGAACACATCGCCGCCGCCGCCGAGCGTTCGCTCAACCGCCTGCAGACCGACTATATCGACCTCTACTATGCCCACCAGGACGATGACGACCAGCCCATGGACGAGGTGCTTCACGCCTTCGCCGAACTGGTCGATGCCGGCAAGGTGCGCGTGCTCGGCTGTTCGAATTTCGACGCCGGACGCATCGGCGAGGCCATCGCCATGAGCACCCAGCGCGGCTGGCCCGCCTACCAGATCGTGCAACCGGAACTCAATCTGATGAAGCCAGAGGGCTTTTCCGGCACGCTGCAGAATTTCTGCATCGGCAGCAATCTCGGCGTCCTGACCTATTTCGGTCTCGCCTCGGGGTTCCTGACCGGCAAGTATCGCAGCCGCGAGGACCTGAAGAAGAGCCCGCGCGGCGGCCGCATGGAGGCATGGCTGGACGGGCGGGGCCGCGACGTGCTGGCCGCTCTCGACGCCGTGGCGGCCGAGACCGGCGCCACGCCGGCCCAGATCTCGCTGGCCTGGTGTGCGCGCCAGCCCGGCGTCACCGCGCCCATCGCCTCGGCCACCTCGCTGGACCAGCTCGACGAGCTGCTCGGTGCCATGTCACTGCGCCTGGAAGCCGGTCATATGGACAGGCTCGATACGGCGGCTAAGGGGCAGGCCGCTCAGCCGGCACACTGACCCCAGCCGTCAACCCGGCCAGCCGCCCGTTCAATCCGGGACGCGATGATCCACCGACCGACTTTGCGCGTCTCATCCTGCGCCGATGGCACCCGCTTGCGGAGACGACACGAGTCCAAGTGGCCGGGCAGAGGGCACTGCCTCAGCACACATGAATTCCGCGACAGGAAATGCCTGTGACGACTGGACGCCGGCGGTAGGCCTTATATCTTCCTGCCATGATCCAGTTCACCGCCTTGTCCCTCCTGCTCGCCCTCACCGGCCAAACCGCGCCGCCGGCCGATATCGGCGTTGCGCCGCGCAGCGAGTTCCAGTCTCCCGAAGCGCGTCTCAATGACCGGCTCGAAGCCCTGGCCGAAGCCGAGACGGCGCGCGAGGCGGCGCCTCTGATCGACGAGATCCACGCCCTGTGGGCGCATTCCGGTAGCCAGACCGTGGCCCTGATGATGGACCGCGGCCGGGCCGCCGAGCAGGCCGGCAATCACGACATCGCGGCCCGCATGTTCGGCCACGTCATCCAGCTCGCCCCGGACTATGCGGAAGGCTGGCTGGCCGCCGGGCGCCAGGCCGCGCGGGCCGAGGACTGGGCCTTCGCGCTGGAGACGCTTAACACCGCGCTGACCCTGGAGCCGCGGCGCTATGACGCCTACCTCGCCGTCGCCCGCGTGCTCGAACGGGCCGAGGCCTGGGAGGCCGCCCTCGACGCCTACCGCCAGGTGCTCGACATCCACCCGACCCACGAAGCGGCGCGCGAGGCCGTCGAGCGGCTCGAGCGGGCCGGGCGGGGACGGTCCCTGTGAGCTTGGCGCTCGGATTGCTGCTGGGCGGGCTGGCGACCGGCCTGGTCGGCTCGTCGGCCCTGGCCTTCCGCAAGGTGCACCGGCTGGCCGAGCATCACCCGCCGGGCGGCGATTTCGTGGAGGTCCGGGGGGTCCAGATCCACTATCGGCGAACCGGCGACCCCGACCGACCTCCCGTACTGGTCCTGCACGGCGCCGCCTCCAATCTGGAAGAACCGCGCCTGGCCCTGGCCGACAGCTTTGCCGACGAGCACGTGATATGGCTCGACCGGCCCGGTCTCGGCTGGAGCCAACGGCCCGCCGGAAGCTGGTCGCCCGGCCGGGAAGCCGAACTGATCGCCGATTTCCTGACGGCGCTCGACATCCCGCAGGCCGTGATCATCGGGCATTCCTGGGGCGGCGCCATTGCCACGCGGATCGCCATCGATCATCCCGACCGGGTCGACGGCCTGGTTCTCGTCGCGCCGGCCCTGTCGCCGTGGATCGGTGAAGCGGCCTGGTTCAACAAGGCGACCTTCTGGCCGGTGCTGGGCCCGTCCCTCTCGCGCATCGTGGTGCCGCTGATCGGCGACCGCCAGGCACAGGCCGGAGCCGCGCGCGCCTTCCACCCGGAACCGATGCCGGAGGACTATGTCCGGCGCACCGGCCTGCCGCTCCTGTTCCGCCCCCAGGCCTGGCTCGCCAATGCCGACGACATGGCCCGCGTCAATCACCATCTCGCCGACCAGCACGAGCGTTACGCCGACATCAGCCATCCCGTGGTCCTGATCGCCGGCAAGCCGGACACCGTGCTGTGGTCGGAGCGTCATGCCGGCGATGTCGCCGAGCGCCTGCCCAACGCTGAACTGCGCTGGATCCGCAAGGCCGGGCACAATCTCCACCACCATCATCCGCTTGAAGTGCTGCGCGCCGTGCACGACATTCGCGGCGGCGCACTGACAAAACGCCCCCGCAGTGCTGGCGCGGCCCCTTGAGACCGGCGGCCCGCGCTCCTAATCTCCGCCCGCCTCCCCCGCTGACAAGGTAATATCCATGGCTTTCACCGACACCGCCCCTGCTGCCGCCGCGACCGATTCCGGCCCGATCGACCAGTCCGACGCCATTGGCGGCGCCGCCCGCGAACAGCTCAAGGCCTTCGTCGCCCGCATCGAGCGGCTCGAAGAAGACAAGGCCAATGTCGCGGCCGACATCAAGGAAGTCTACGCCGAGGCCAAGTCGATGGGCTACGACACCAAGATCCTGCGCAAGGTCATCTCGCTGCGCAAGATCGACCGCAATGAGCGCCAGGAAGCCGAAGCCCTGCTCGAGCTCTATCTCGGCGCCGTCGAAAGCTAGTCGACGCCGCCACCAGCGGGCCGCTGCGCCTCACATGATTGTAAGTAGAGGTCGGCCACACTCCGGCCTAGTCTCCTGCCAAACAGGGAGATTTATCATGAAATACGTCGCGGCCCTTGCCTCCGCCCTCATCCTCAGCGCCCCCGTCGCCGCCCAGTCCGAGGCCGACATCGAGGGCGTCCGCGCCGCCGTCATGGCCTATGTGGAGGCCGGCAATACCGGCTCGTCCGAGCTGGCCCGCCAGGCTTTCGAGACCGACCAGGGCGTGATGTTCATCCGGCGCCCGGGCGAGGACGGGGAAGCCGACCATGTCGAGCCGATGAATCTCGGCGATTTCGCCGACCGGTTCGGCAATCCCTCCGGCGACCGCCCGGCCGAGATCCGCGACATCCGCATCGTCGAGGACACCGTCGCCTGGGCTCATCTCCACATGGTCTGGGGTGAGCGCGAAGTGGATGATATGTTCCTGCTCTACAAGTTGAACGGGGAGTGGAAGATCGTCGCCAAGACGTTTGTCTTCCACTGACGGGGACGTGGCGCGCGAGATTGACGAGAAGAAGACCCGCAAGGCCCTGCGCCGCCTGGCCCGGGCCAGGCGCGAGGCGGAAGCCGGCGACACGCCCGACCGCAAGCTGTCGGAGTGGGAGGACGAGTTTCTCGACAGCGTCGGCGAACGCCTGAACGAGTTCGGCTCGGCCTTCAGTGACCCCGACAAGGGCGCCCGCGACGAGGCCCTGTCGGCGCGCCAGTCGATCAAGCTGCGCGAGATCGAGAAGAAGGCCAGGGGCAAGGCACGCAAGCCGATGTCGCGCGGCTCCGGCTTCAAAGCCAAGGCCAGGCCCGCCCCACGTGGTCGCGACATCAATGAGGACCTGCCGGACGACGCTACTAGCTCCGCGCCCCCGGCTCCTCTTGAGACCAAGCCCGGACGGCCGGCCTTCCGGGTCATCCGCGGCGGTCGCGACAAACACGGCGAGTAGCGGCTTCGGTCAGAACTGAGCGCGCCAAGGCGCAGTTCAGGTCATTGTTGTCTTGTCAGCCAGCGGGCCTCAGGGGTCCAGCGCTGTCAAGGCCGCCGAAGGCGCCGCAAAGCGGGCATGCGCCTTGACAGCGCTGGACCCCTGAGGCGAAATCCCGGCAAGAAAACAATGAATTGGTCCACGCACGCGCGCTTCCTGACCACGCCCCTCCTTGCAACCCCCACCCCGCCGAGCATTCCATGACCCCTGACCAACGCGCCTTCTGGCAGCAATTCCAGGCCGCCACCGGCAGCACCGCCGAGCCGTTCGAGATCGGCGGCTTCGGCGACGACCCGGCAATGAATGACGAATTGCTCGCCCTTGTCCTGGCCGGACGCAAGCGGGCCACCTGCGCGCTGGCGCGGCATTACCGCGGCGATGGCCTGCGCCTCGTCGAACCCGGCGATGTCTCCCTCATCCTCGACGGTCGCGGCGCCCCGGCCTGCGTCGTGCGCACCACATCCGTCGAGGTCCGCCCGGTACGCACGGCCGACGCCGCCTTCGCTTGGGACGAGGGCGAGGGGGATGGCAGCCTGGATTACTGGATGCGCGAACATCTCGCCTACTGGCAGCGCGAGGCGGCCCGCGACGGCTTTGCGTTCAGCGAGGACATGGACGGCGTGTTCGAACGCTTCGAACTGGCCTGGCACCCCGGAATGTGATTTGCCTGCCAGGGCTGTGCAGACCTAGTCTCCCTGCCTCTGAGCAGGGGGACGTCATGAATCTGCGCGCATTCGGCATTGCCACGCTTGTGGTCAGCGGCGCGAGCCTGTGGCCCTCCGCCCTGGCCCAGGACACCCCCGGTATCGGCGGCGCCTCCGGGGCCGATCTGTCGATCGAGGCCGTCGAGCCGGGCAGCGAGCCGGTCCGCGTCGGCCTGGCCGGCCAAGATCCCGCCGATATCGGACGCTACATCCTGGCCAACGGGGCGGGCAGCGCCGCCCTCTCGCCCGACGGCAACCGGATCGCCTTCACCCGGTCCCTGACCGGCGCGCCCCAGCTCTGGGTGGTCAGCGCGACCGGCGGCCAGCCGCAGCAACTCACCTTCGGCAACGGCGTCGGCGCGTTCGACTGGCTGCCCGATTCCTCCGGCCTGCTCTACAGCGCCGACAATGACGGCAATGAACGGCCCGCCTATTACCGGATCTCGGCCGAGGGTGACACCGAGGCCGTGGTCCTGCCCGCCACCGAGAACGGATTCCGCGTGTTCGGCGACTTCCTCGGCGAGGACCGCATCGTCTACGCCTCGACCGAACGCAACGGGCTCGATTTCGACGTCTATGTCGCGCCGCTCGACCAGGGCGAGCCCGAGCGGGTCTATGAAGGCAATGTCTATGCCCGCTCCGTGTCGCCGGACGGGCGCTGGGTGGTCATCACCGAAGCCGTCGGCGAGGATTCCGACACCCTTGCCCTGCTCGACCTGACCAGCGGCGAAACCAGCCTCGTCTCCGCCCCCGACCCGCGCGCCAACCACACCGATGGCGGCCTCGCCTGGAGCGATGACAGCGCCGCCCTCTATCTCGCCACCAATCGCGACAGCGAATTTGCCGCGCTCACCCGCATGGACCTCGCGACCCGCGCGTTCGAGACCCTCGCGGCCACAGACGCCGATGCCGGCGATGTCGGGCTGTGCGGCCGGGACGACCGCTATCTCGTCTGGACCACCAATCATGACGGCTTCGAGCGCGTCCATGTACGCGACCGGACCGAGGGCACGGACACGATGGTCCCGGACCTGCCGGAGGGCCGCTACGGGCTGAGCTGCGGCGACAGCCATAGCCGGCTCGCCATTCTCGCCAATGGCTGGCGCACGCCCGGCAATATCCTGTTGCTGGACCTCGCCACATCCGTTCTGTCCGAAGTTTTCAGCGCCAACTTCGCCGGCCTCGACCCCGACCGCCTGGTGCGTCCCGAGAGCATCCGCATCGAGGCGCGCGACGGGGTCACCCTCCAGGGCCTGCTCTACCGCCCCGACGCCGCCTCCGGCGCAGCGCCCTACCCGGTCCTGTTCCGCGTGCATGGCGGCCCGACCGCCCAGTCCGTGGCCCGCTTCAACGCCGTGGCGCAGTATTATGTTGATCGCGGCATCGCCGTGTTCGAGCCCAATGTGCGCGGCTCGACCGGTTTCGGCCGCACCTTCGTGACCCTCGACGACCGCGAAAAGCGGCTCGACAGCGTGCGCGACCTGATCGACATGCTCGACCATTTGCGCGCGGATCCCGGCCTCGACGCCGACCGCGCCGTCGTCTCCGGCGGCTCCTATGGCGGCTACATGGTCAATGCGGTCCTCGCCGCCTATCCGGACGCCTTTGACGCCGGCATCTCGGCTTTCGGCGTGGCCGATTGGGTCACCGCCCTGGAGATCGCCTCGCCGGCCCTCAAGGCCTCCGACCGCATCGAATACGGCGACATCTCCGATCCGCAATGGCGCGACTTCTACACCGAGAACTCGCCGATCCGGCAGGCCGACCGGATCCGCGTCCCGGTGCTCTACAGCCATGGCGTGATGGACCCGCGCATCGATATCGGCGAGACCGAGATCATGGTCACCACCCTGCGCGGGAACGGCGTGGAGGCCGAATTCCTGCGCTTTCCGGATGAGGGCCATGGCTGGTCGAAACTGGCCAACCAGCTGTTCTACTATCGCCGCGAGGCCGATTTCGTGGAACGCCAGCTGGGCATGGGCGACGACGCGACCAATTAGCCCCGCTCGCTGCGCCTCTCTGGTTCCTTCCTGCCCCATGGTCACGCCCTCATCCGCTCGGCCCTCACCGATAACCGATCGAGTATCCCCCCGGACGGACCCCCGTCGGATTTTGAGCGCCAGAAAAAAGACAAGGGTCTGAAATCGCCGCGAAAAAAAATTGAAAATGTGGGGATGCAGGAAAAGTTATCCCCGTTTTTTCCAACCCTCTCTGAAACCGACTTGAATCGCGCCGGGGTCTGCAGCCGATTTGACCGCGCCCCGCCGGCGCATCCCCGCCAGAGGCGGATCCGCTTCCGCCGCGATACCACCCTAGATCCACCGGTCCCGACGCAAAAAGGCCGGACCCTTGCGGGCCCGGCCTGTTCTGTGTCTTCGTCGGGTCCCGCTCAGCTGGCGGCCCGCACCCCGTCCACGTCGAGCTCGTATTCGCGCACCTTGCGATACAGGGTCGACCGGCCGACCCCGAGACGCCGCGCGACTTCGCTCATCCGGCCGGCATAGGTCTCGATGGCGAACTCGATCAGGTCGCGTTCGATGTCCTCCAGCGAGCGCAAATTCCCGCCCTCGTCCATGATGTCCACCCCGGCCGCCTCGGCCGCCACGGCGTGGAAGGACGCGTCAGCCGCCGCGGCTGGCGCTCCGGCGGGGGCCTGGGGCGCCGTGTCGGCATCCTGGATGGTCGGTGCCAGACCGGAAATCTGCGGAAAGTCTTCCGGCTTGAGATAATCGCCGTCCGACAGCACCACGGCCCGGAACACGGAGTTTTCCAGCTGACGCACATTGCCCGGCCAATCGAAATTCGACAGAAGCGCGTGGGTTTCCGGCGCCGCATCGATGATCGACTTGTTCTCCTGGGCATTGAAGCGGCCGATGAAATGGCGCACCAGGGCCGGGATGTCATCCTTGCGCGAGCGCAGCGACGGCACCTCGATCGGGAACACGTTGAGGCGATAGAACAAATCCTCGCGGAAGGCGCCATTGGCCACCTGTTCGGCGAGATCGCGATTGGTCGCCGAAATGATGCGCACATTGACCTTGACCGGGCGCTTGCCGCCGACCGGATCAACCTCGCCTTCCTGCAGCGCCCGCAGCAGCTTGACCTGCATGTCGAGCGGCAGTTCGCCGATCTCGTCGAGGAAGAGCGTGCCGCCATCGGCTTCCTGGAACTTGCCCATATGCTTGCCGACGGCGCCGGTGAAGGCGCCCTTCTCATGGCCGAACAGGGTTGATTCCACGAGATTTTCCGGGATGGCGCCGCAATTGACCGCGACGAAGGGCGCATCCGCGCGCTTGGACGCGGCCATGATCGCGCCGGCCACCAATTCCTTGCCGACACCGCTTTCGCCGGTGATCAGGATCGGAATGTCGGACTGGGCCGCCCGCTCGCCGAGACGCACCACCTGGCGCATCGTCGGGGCGCCGGCAATCATGTCGGCAAAGCCCAGCTTGTTGGTCGATTTCTTGGTCAGGCGCTGGATCTCGCCGCTCAGATTCTGCACCTTGAGCGCATTGCGGATCGACACCGCAATGCGTTCCGGGCTGGCCGGCTTGACGAAGAAATCCACGGCCCCGGCCCGCATGGCCGCCACCACGGTCTCGATGCCGCCGCTCGCCGTGAGCACGATGACGGGCACATCCGGATGCTTGCGCTTGAGCGCTTCCAGCGTCTCCATCCCGTCCATGCCCGGCATGATCAGGTCGAGCAGCATGACGTCGACCCCCGACGCCGACACCCGCTCCATGGCCGCTTCGCCGCTGTCCGCGGTCTCGGCCCGGTAGCCCTGCTTTTCAATCACCGCCTGGAGGAGGCGGCGCTGGGTCGGATCGTCATCCACGATCAGAACTGTTTTCACCATCACCCACGCCTTTTCGGTCGCTTGTTATTCACCGGGCCTTTTGGCCTCTCCACCGTCCCCTGGTGGGGTGTCTATGCGCACCGTTATGGGACACTCTTCTAAATTTGACGTTTAAGACGCGGAAAGAAGCGGTTAAGCATAACAGGCACATGGCCCGTCCGGGCCGGAACAGAAGCTTGGCATGCCGGATACGACACTCCCGACCCAGAGCCCGCAGGATGATGCGACACGCGCATCGGTCCGTCGCCGCACGGGCGAGGTTTTTGCCGGTATCGCCGACCACCATCACGAGACCCTCGCCCGCACACTGCCCGGGCTCGTGGTGTGGCCGGCCCTGCTGTTTGCGATGGTCATCGCGCTCCAGTTCGTGACCGCAATGGCCTACAAGGCCGCGCCCGACCTGCAGCAGGTTTTTCCCGGCCCGACCGCCAGCTTCCTTGCCATCTCGCTCGCCTATCTCGGCTTCGGTGCCGTGATGTGGCTGTACTTCCAGCGCTTTGACAGCCATTTCCGTGTCTTCGCGATCTGGCCCATCCGGCCCATAGACCTCCACCTCGCCGGCCTGGCCCTCCTCTTCATGGTGCTGTTCGCCGGCCGCATAAGCCTGTCCTTCCACGAATTGGTGATGAGCGATCCCTCGCTGACCCTGTCCGGCGGAGCCAGGGTCGAGGACCTTTCCAATGTCGACAATTTCACTGGCACCGGCGCCGCGCCCTGGGCCGTGCTCCTGCTGGTCCTGCTGATCGCGCCAGTGATCGAGGAGGCCCTGTTCCGCGGCTGGATGCTGCCCATGCTGCGGGCCCGCGGCCTGCCGGCCGTCATCGCCATCATCCTGTCAGCGCTCGCCTTCGGACTGATCCATATCGCTCAGGGCCTGATGGTTGTCAGCTCGACCTTCCTGCTCGGGCTCGTGCTCGGTCTGGCCCGCGTGTGGAGCGGCCGCTTGGTTGCGCCGATACTGGGCCATGTCGCCAACAATGCCTGGGCCGTCCTGCTGGCGCCGCTGATCATGGAACGCCTGTCCAACTGAGCCTGCAGCAATTGACGCAGCGCAGCAGCACAGGTAGCGCTTGAACCATGACAAAAGCACCTGCCGGCAAAGCCCGGCCCCCGGCGCCCCTGATAGCCTTCGAAGGCGCCAAGCCCCCGGCACCGGCCTGGTTTGAGCACGCCCTCTACATCCCCAGCGAGACTGGAGAGGTCATCGTGAAGGGCGCCCGCATCTGCTGGAAAGCCTGGGGCGAGACTGGCCGTCCCGGCCTCGTGCTCGTGCACGGCGGTGTCGCGCACAAGGACTGGTGGGACGGCATCGCCCCCTTCCTCGCCGACACGCGCCGCATCGTGGCCCTCGACCTGTCGGGCATGGGCGATAGCGACCACCGCGAGCGCTACACCATGGAAACCTACGCGGCCGAAGTGATGGCCGCCGGTCGCGCCGGCGGGGCCTTTGACGCCGGTGCTCCCTTCATTGCCGGTCATTCCTTTGGCGGCTTCGTGTCATTGAGCACGGCGCTGTCGCACGCCGCCGACATCGCCGGCATCGCCGTCATTGACAGCCCGATCCGTGAGCCGGACGAAAAACAGCGCTCGACCCCGCCGCGTCGGGGCGGCCAGACCTATGCTGATTTTGACACCGCCCTGATGCGTTTCCGCCTCCTGCCCGAGCAGGGCTGCGCCAACGCATTCCTGCTCGACCACATCGCCCGGCGCTCGCTGAAGCAGTCCCCGCGCCCCGATGGCGGTGACGGCTGGACGTGGAAGTTCGATCCGCAGCTCTGGCAGAAACTCGAACACGACCGGCTGCACCCGACCGAGCTCGTCGAACGGCTGGACACCCGCATCGCGCTGTTCCGCGGTGCCAATTCGCGGCTGGTTACCGACGAGGTCTGGGGCTACATGCGAGAGGTCTTCGGTCCGGACACCTCAATGGTGTCGATCCCGGGGGCGGAGCACCACGTCATTCTCGACCAGCCGCTCGCCATGGCCGCGGCCCTCGAAGTCCTGACCGGTCCGGGCTGGGGCTGACCAGACTTACCTGTGAGCGTCGATCTCGCGCGCTACGTCGTCCGGAACATGGGCCGGGCGCGGTGTCGTCGCGCGCTTGACCTGGCCGATCAGGCCGGCCGCCACCAGCACGCCCAGCCATACCGCGAAGATGACGCCGGCGCGGGTCCAGTTCAGCTCCAAGGCTCCGAAATTGAAGTAGTCCAGGGCGGTCAGACCCGCGAACACCGCGACGGCCAGAATGGCTGTAACAATCACAAACGACAGCTTCATGCCGCACCTCCCTTGCTCCAGCTCTAGCAAAACCCCCGATTCGTCACAACCAGCCGCGCTCGCGGGCCAGCCGGGCCGCCTCGATACGGTTGCTGGCGCCGAGCTTGAAAATGGCGCTGTGCAGGTAGTTCCGGACCGTTCCACGGGCCAGGCCCTCGGCCTCGGCGATCGCCGTACTGGTCATGCCGGCCTCGGCCAGCCGCAACAGGCGGCGCTCGCTGTCGGTCAGCGGGTCGGCCTCGCTCCAGGCGCGTTCGGCGAGGCCCGGTGCAATCACCCGCTCGCCGGCTGCCACCTTGCGCACCGCCGAGCCGAGTTCGCCCGACGGCGTGTCCTTGAGCACATAGCCACTGACGCCCGCCTCCAGGGCCCGGCGCAGATAGCCGGCCCGGTCAAATGTGGTGACGATTAGAATCCGGGTCTTTGCCTGCCGCCGCTGCAGCTGCGCCGCCACTTCCAGCCCGGTCAATTCCGGCATCTCGATATCGGTTAGCAGCACGTCCGGCTGCAGTCGCGACACCAGGTCCAGCGCCTCGCGACCGGTCTCCGCCTGGCCGACGATCTCGATATCGCTTTCCAACCCGAGCAGGGTCGCCAGCGCGTCGCGCAGCAGGCCCTGGTCCTCGGCAATCACCACACTCAGCACGCCGTCTCCTCCCAATGCACCTGCAGCCCCGTACCGCGGCCCTCGAGGCCGTCAACCAGGCTCAGCTGCAGCCCGATATCCTCCAGCCGCTCGCGCAGCCCGTCCAGCCCCCGGCCTTGGAAGCGCGCCCCGCCGAGCCCGTCATCGCGCAGGGTCAGCCGGCCGCAACCTTGGTCCCCGTCGAGAACCAACTCCGCGCGCTTAGCAGCGGCGTGGCGCAAGATATTTGTCACCCCTTCGCGCACCACCATGGCCAGTCCCGCCTCGGCTCGTGCTGGGACAATGGCGGCGCCGAGATCGATCCGCGTGGCGAGCCCGGCCGCCTGCAATTGCCCCATCGCCTCGCGCGCCTCATCCGTGAGGGATCGCTGGCGTAATCCGGTCACCGCCTCGCGCACTTCGCCCAGCGCATTACGACTGATCGTCTCGATCGCCCGGATCTCCGCCCGCGCGCGCTCAGGGTCGGCGTCAAACAGACGGTTGGCGAGGTCGGCCTTCAAGGTGACCAGGGACAGGGTATGGCCGAGCAGGTCATGCAAATCACGAGCGATGCGCTGGCGCTCCGCATCGGCCGCCAGGCTGGCCGCCAGCGCCTCGCGATCCTCCGCCTCGGCATCCCGGTCCTCCTGCGTGCCGGCCCAGGCCGAGGCCGCCGCCACCATCACGCCGAACGCCAGGACGGCGGCGAGATAGCCCGGCGGCATGCCGATCCACAGGGCGCCGGCCGGGGCCGCCACCGCCCACACGCCCAGACCGACCCAGCGCTCCCGCGCCACCCGCATCCGGCCCAGCATGGCTGCCGCATAGACCAGGAAGACCGAGGCCGCGAAATTGATCGGCATCAGGGCCAGGCCGATCACCAGGCTGATCGTGGCGCCGACCAGGGCCGTGCGGTCGCGCCGCCACATGGCGATGACATAGACCCCCAGAAAGACCGCCACCGCCGCGACGGTCAGCAGCACCTCGGCGCGCTCGGGCGTCTGCAGCGTCCAAGGGAACAGCAGGAAGCCGAGATAGGCCAGGTGCAGCCAGGGCCGCTGCGGCGACAGCCCAGCGACCCAGCGGCGCCAGCCGGCGCCGGCCGGACCCGCAGCATGCGGACCCGGCCGAGGTTTCTTCTGATCTGTCACGCCACCCCCATGACCTGGACGGTTTCACCCGCCCCACGATTACGACGGATGCGACCGATTTCCCAACGGATGCCCGCAGCCGCGGCCAGGTAGAGTGCGGCCATGGCCAGCGGGACGGCCTCCAGGCGCAGCTCTGGCAGGGCGAAGAACAGCACGGTCGCGGCGATCACCCGGGCGGCACCGTGGATGATGCAGACCCGGCTGCCATAGGCCCAGCCGATCAGTGGCCAGTGCAGCGACATGCCGATGGCAAGCGACAGCACGGTGGCCTCCGGCATCGCGCCCATGATCAGGAAGTGCAGCGGCCACAGCGCGTTGATCCCGAAGATGGCCAGCATGACCACGCCGGACAGCGGCGACTTGGATTTCATGAACGGGCTGCGCAGCGGCTTTTGCAGCAAGAGACCGAGCGGGAAGATGGCTCCGGACAGGGCTGCCGCCCAGAACGCCCATTGCGCCACCTCCATCTGGCCGGCCAGGACCGCCAGCACGATCCAGTAGATGGCGCCAGCCACCGGCAGCGAAACGCCGCCCCCGGCATCAAGCAGATACTGGTGCTGGACCTGGCGAAGTTCGGTTTTGAAATCGGATTGCATGACAGCCTCATCGGTTTGCTTGACCGGAGAATGGCTGATCAACCGTACCAGCGGCAGAAACCGCTTTCACCCATCTTTCATGACACCTGTCATGTCCTGCGACAGTCCGCATCTTGGCGCATCGGGCGGCCCGTGCTATCGCCTCCCGCAGATCGCATCTTTTTGACAGGGGTTGCAGCCATGGCAGCTGATCACGTTCGCGGCGAGATGGATGTTTCGCACCACAAGAGCACCTATGACGGTTTCATGGCGGTGTCGCTTTGGAGCTCGCTGATCATCGGCCTTTCGGTTCTCTACATGACCCTCGTGTTCGCGGTCGGCACGGACTGGTTGGGCTCGCTCATCGGCGTCACCATTGCCGGTGTCGTCGCCGGCCTGGTGCTGAAGATGAAGGCCGCCTGGTACGCCACCGTGGCCGGCATGTTCATCCTGACCCTGATCTCCGGCGGCATCGTCATGCTGTTCGGCGCGGCAATCGGCTGAATTCCCCGACTTCAATAGAATTTGGGTGGGGGCCTTTCCCTGCCCGTCGAATTCAAGCATCGTGTCCCCCGGTCACCAGCACGGCGGGACGAGATGCGAATTGCCATTCTGAAAGAACGACATGCGGGCGAGACCCGCGTCGCGGCCACACCCGAGACGGTGAAGAAATACGTCGCGGCGGGCCATCAGGTCCGGATTGAGAAGGGCGCCGGCCTCGCCGCCGCCATCACCGATAAGGCCTTCCAGGACGCCGGCGCCGAGGTCGGCACCGCCGCGGCCACGCTGAAGGGCGCCGAGGCCCTGTTCGCGGTGCGCGCGCCCGACGACGCCACCCGGGCCAAGCTCAAGGGCGTCCTGCTCGTCGCCCACCTCGAACCGCATGGCAATAAGGAACGCGCGACCGCCCTGGCCGACGCCGGCATCGATGCACTGGCCATGGAATTCGTGCCCCGCATCACCCGGGCCCAGGCCATGGACGCCCTGTCGAGCCAGGCCAATCTCGCCGGCTACCGCTCGGTCATCGAGGCCGCCCATCTGTACGGCCGCGCCTTCCCGATGATGATGACCGCTGCCGGCACCGTTGCCCCGGCCAAGGCCTTCATCATGGGCGTCGGCGTCGCCGGGCTGCAGGCCATCGCCACGGCCCGCCGCCTCGGGGCCATCGTCACCGCCACCGACGTCCGCCCGGCGGTCAAGGAACAGGTCGCCTCGCTCGGCGCCAAGTTCATTGCCGTCGAGGACGAGGAGTTCAAGCAGGCCGAGACGGCCGGTGGCTACGCCAAGGAAATGTCCAGGGAATACCAGGCCAAACAGGCCGAACTTGTGGCCAGCCACATCGCCAAGCAGGACATCGTCATCACCACCGCCCTGATCCCCGGGCGGCCGGCGCCGAAACTGGTCTCGAAAGCCATGGTGGACAGCATGAAGCCCGGCTCGGTCATCGTCGACCTCGCTGCTCCGACCGGCGGCAATTGCGAGCTCACCAGGGCCGACGAGATCGTCGACCACAACGGCGTCAAGGTGATTGGTTTTGCCAATCTTCCGGGACGCCTCGCGGCCGACAGCTCCGCACTTTACGCCAAGAACCTGGCCAATCTCCTGCCGCTCCTGGTCGATGATGAGGGCAACAGGGCACCGCACTGGGATGACGAGGTCATCCAGGGCATGGCACTCACCCGGGACGGCAAGATCGTGCATCCCAGCCTGGCCAGGGAAGACGCCTGAGTTGAAATCCTGACATTAAGGGAGGGAAACATGCGTGTAGTGTGTGCTTTGATCGCTTCGGTCCTGCTGTTCGCCGGAACCGCCGAAGCCCAGTCCATGACCCGGCCGCCGGCGGCGCAACAGCGCGTACAACTGCCGGCCCAGGTCCAGGTCCAGATCCCCGACCAGTTGCTGCAGCCCATTCCCGGTCTGACGCGCGAAGCGCCGCAGGCTTATGACTGCACCATTTACTTCATCCATGTCGCCATTGGCGGGATCGGATTTACCTGCTGGGACCGCGTCGAAGGCGTCAGATACCTGATGACCTTTGCTGATGGCGGCCGGCCCGGCGGGGCCGATACCGCGCTGGAACTGCTGCTGCATTTCCACCACGCCGGGCAGGCCTTGCCGGTCCGCCATATCGCCGCGCGCGACGCCGCGCTATGCCAGCAGATCGGCGCCTACTCGCCGCACCCGCCTCACCCTGCCCTGGACTGCCGCAGCGTGGTGTCCATGGGCGGTCTCATTCCCCGCCAACGCTGAACCTCCAGAAGGCAAGGAGCCCCTCCGCCATGGAAGCCGTTGATCCCGTCATTTTCCGACTGGCGATTTTCGTTCTCGCGATCTTCGTCGGCTATTACGTCGTCTGGTCAGTCACCCCGGCCCTGCACACGCCGCTGATGGCCGTCACCAACGCCATCTCCTCGGTCATCATCGTCGGCGCCCTGCTGGCGGCCACTGCGACGGCAGGGATCGAGGGCGACGGTGAGGGCGGCGCCGGCTTCGCCCGCGGCGTCGGAACGCTCGCCATCGCCCTGGCCAGCGTCAATATCTTCGGCGGTTTCCTGGTCACACGACGCATGCTGGCCATGTACAAGAAAAAGGAGCGCTGAGGCATGTCAGCCAATCTCGCAGCCCTCCTCTACCTGGCCTCCGGCATACTCTTCATCCTCGCCCTGCGGGGCCTGTCGAGCCCGGAGACCGCGCGTCGCGGAAATCTCTTCGGCATGGTCGGCATGGCCATCGCGATTGTCACCACCCTGCTCGCCGTCCAGCTCGACCTGGCCTCGACAGCGCTCATCATCCTCGGCATTGCCGTCGGTGGCGGTGTCGGTGCCGTGATTGCCAAGCGCGTGCCCATGACGGCCATGCCGCAATTGGTGGCGGCCTTCCACTCGCTGGTCGGCATGGCCGCCGTTCTGGTCGCCGCCGCCGCGCTCTACGCCCCGGAAGCCTTCGGCATCGCCGGCCCGCTGGGCAAGCTGAAGGGCCTGTCCCTGTTCGAGCTGTCGCTCGGCTCGGCCATCGGCGCCATCACCTTTTCCGGCTCGGTCATCGCCTTCGCCAAGCTCAACGGCAACATGTCCGGCGCGCCGATCCTGCTGCCCGTCCGTCATCTCATCAATATCGGCATCGGCGCCTTCATCACGCTGATGATTGTCTTCCTGATGGCCTCCGGCGGTGAAGCCAAGACGGCCTTCTGGCTGATCACCCTGGCCGCCTTCGTGCTCGGCGTGACCCTGATCATCCCGATCGGCGGCGCCGACATGCCGGTCGTGGTATCGATGCTGAATTCCTATTCCGGCTGGGCGGCAGCCGCGCTCGGTTTCACGCTCGAGAACACCGCCCTGCTGGTCACTGGCGCGCTGGTCGGCTCGTCCGGCGCCATCCTGTCCTACATCATGTGCAAGGGCATGAACCGGTCTTTCATCTCCGTCATCCTCGGCGGCTTCGGGGCCGATGGCGCCGCTGCTGCCGAAGCCGGTCCCCAGGGCAATGCCAAACAGGGCTCGGCCGAGGACGCCGCCTTCGTGATGAAGAATGCCGGCAAGGTCATCATCGTGCCCGGCTACGGCATGGCGGTGGCCCAGGCCCAGCATGCCCTCAAGGAAATGGCCGACATGCTCAAGGAGGAGGGCGTCGAGGTTTCCTACGCCATCCACCCCGTCGCCGGCCGCATGCCCGGCCACATGAACGTGCTGCTGGCCGAGGCAAACGTCCCCTATGACGAGGTCTTCGAGCTGGAGGACATCAACTCGGAATTCGCCAATGCCGACGTCGCCTTCGTGATCGGCGCCAATGACGTCACCAATCCGGCCGCCGAGGACGATCCGGCCTCACCGATCTACGGCATGCCGGTCCTGCAGGTCTGGAAGGCGCGCACCGTCTTCTTCGTCAAGCGCTCACTGGGCTCCGGCTATGCCGGCGTTGAGAATCCGCTCTTCTTCCGGGACAATACGATGATGCTGCTGGGCGACGCCAAGAAAATGGCCGAGAGCATCGTCAAGGCGATCGATTGACCGAGGCCGGGGGGCCGCCAGACATGGTCCAGATCATCATCGGGTGGCTGACCTTTGCCATCATGACGGCCATCGCCGCGGTGCACGCCTATTGGGGGTTTGGCGGCCTGTGGCCGGCCGAGACCGAGGTCGAACTGGTGCGCACCGTGATCGGCACGGAAAGCGAGTACATGCCGCCGCCCCAGATGATCTTCATCATCGCCATCCTGCTCTTCGGGGCGGGCGCCATGGCGGTCATGCGCGGCGTCTTCGACTGGGACTTTTTCGTCCTCCTGCGTCTGCCACTGTTCGGTCTTGCCGTGATCTTTCTTGCGCGCGGGCTGATCACCTATATCCCGGGTCTGTTCCCGCCGGCCCTGCAGCCCTTCGGTTCGCTCAATGCCGAGTTCTACTCACCCCTCTGCATCATTCTCGGCCTGGCCTTCGGCTACCTTTCGGTCTCACCGCATCGCAGTGCCCGGTGAGCGACAAACCATTCCCCCTTTGACCTCGCCTCCAAATTGTCCCAATCGAAGGGGAGGAATGGTCGCCGCTGCATGAAGGGGACAACATGCCCACCTATGATCGGGAACAGCCCGTGGAGGACGCGCCGCTGGTGCGCTTCACCGGACCCTGGCGCTACATTATCTGGATGGCGCTGTTCGTCGCCGTGGTCGGCGCCCTCGCCCTGACCCTATACGAGCCGCTGTCGGAAGCTTTCATGGCCAATCCGGCGATCAACGGCCTCATCCTCGGCGTCCTCGTCGTCGGCATCATCTACACCTTTGCCCAGGCGCTCGGCATCGGCCCGGCGGCGCGCTGGCTGATGCGTTTCCGCTCGTCGGAAGACCCGGCCCAGCTGCCGCGTCCGCCCGCCCTGATCGCCCCCATGGCCTCGATGATCAGCCAGACCCGAGGGCGCGTGCACCTGTCTGCCAACTCGGTGCGAACCGTACTCGACTCGGTGGCCGCCCGCATGGCCGAAGCGGGAGCCTTCACCCGCTATTTCGGCCGCCTGCTGATCTTCCTCGGCCTGCTCGGCACCTTCTGGGGCCTGCTCCAGGTGGTCTCCGACGTCGGCCAGGCCGTGCGCGCCGTCACCGAGAGCTCGACCGGCGGCGAGGCCGACGTGCTGCGCCTGATGTCGGCGATCGAGGATCCGATCCAGGGCATGGGCACGGCCTTCGCCTCCTCGCTCTTCGGCCTTGCCGGCTCGCTCGTCATCGGCTTCCTCGACCTGCAGGCCAGCCGCGCCCAGAACCGCTTCTTCAACGAGATCGAGGAATGGCTGTCGACCATCTCCCGCCTGGCCGCGGCTGGTCCGGCCGGCGGTGGCGACGGTGAATCCTCCCCGGCCTATGTCGGGGCACTGCTGGAACAGACCGCCGAAACCCTCGATCGCCTGGCCCACACCCTGGAACGCCATACCCGGCAGCTCGACACCACGCTGCAGCGCTTCGGCGAAGATGCCCGCGCCGGCCAGGAGGAAACCGCCCGCATGCTGCGTGACGAGATCCGCGTCCTGATCCGGGCCCTGCAGTCGCGCGAACGCGGGGGCGGCGACCAGCCATGATGACGTCGCGCCTCGCCCGCTACCAGGACAGCGATGCCGGCGATTACTGGCCGGGCTTCGTCGATGCGTTGGCGACCCTGCTGCTGGTCATCGTCTTCCTGCTGTCGATCTTCGTCGCCGGCCAGTTTGCCCTGTCACGGGCCCTCACCGGCCGCGACGAGCAGCTCGCCAGCCTCAATGCCCAGCTGGCCCAGCTGGCCGACGAGCTCAGCCTCGCGCGCGACGAGAATGCCGAACTGGAACTGACCATCACCGGGCTGGAAACCGAGCGCGACCAGCTCGCCGATGCCTTGGCTTTCGCCACCGGCCAGGCGGAAAGCCTGCGGGCCGACCTGACCGCCCAGGAGGAATTGTCCGACGAGGCGATGCGCGCCCTGGCCCTGCTGAACCAGCAGATGCAGGTCCTGCGCGACCAGATCGCCAGCCTCAATGCCGCCCTCGACGCCGCCGAGGTGCGCGCCGAGGAGGCCGAGGCCCAGGTCATCAATCTCGGCGAACGCCTCAACGCCGCTCTTGCCGAACGCGCCGCGGAGCTGGCCGTCTACCGCTCCGACTTCTTCGGCCGGCTGCGCGAAATCCTCGGCAACCGCACCGGCGTGCGCATCGTCGGCGATCGTTTCGTGTTCGAAACGGACGTGCTCTTCCCGTCAGGATCCGCCGCCCTGTCGAGCGAGGGCCGCGACAGCCTCCGCCCGATCGCCGACGCCATCATCCAGCTGACCGACGAGATTCCGTCCGACATCGAATGGGTCATCCGCATCGACGGCCACACCGACCCGGTCCCGATCCGCACCACCTATCCGTCCAACTGGCACCTCTCCGCCGCCCGGGCCATCTCGGTGGTCAACTGGTTCGAGGATCTCGGCGTCCCCTCTGACCGCTTGGTCGCCGCCGGGTTCGGGGAGCACTACCCGATCGTCGAGGGGCGCTCGGCCGAAGACAATGAGCGCAACCGCCGCATCGAGCTGAAGCTGACCGCGCGCTGAGGGTCAGAACCCCTGGAAAAGGAAGTCGAGTGCCGCGACAATGTCGTCGCGGTGCGTGGCTTCAACATTGTCGACAGTTCGAGCGAAGCGGGACAGCGGGCGGGCTGCAATATCCGTGGTGAGCAAAGTGTAAGAGGAACCTGCGACCTGCAGCACGGGCTTCAAACGATCGTCCGATTCTGCGGATCCGGGCCGAATCGGAACCAGCGGAATCACGACCCGACTGGCCAATTCAGACAGCAGGTTGGCCTGGACGTCGACGACCAGCGCACCGTCCCGGTTCTTCAGCTGGTAGACATCGAACCGCGCCACCTAGTCGTCCTTGTCCCAATGCGGCGTGAAGAACGTCCCCTCCCGCTCAATGCGCTCATTGTGGGCGCGTATGGCATCTGCATTGTCTTTCAGCCAGAGACGCTCTTTCTCCGCTTTCACGGCCGCTTCGATACCTGCTTCTGCGGCGCGCGAGACATTGAGACCCAGAGCTTTGGCTTCCGAAACGGTGTCTTCCCGAACGGTGAGGTTGAGCCGTTTCCGGTTGGGGGGCTGATCGTATCTCATGCTAAACCTGTCAACTGTCCGCAGAAAGCATACACACACATCATCCGCACGTCGATGCGCGCCGCGCTACTCCTCGCCCTCCGCAGGCGGCTCGCCATCCTCGCTCAGATACCAGGGCGCCGGCCCGTAATCCCAGGGCGGGTGCGGGTAGAGCCAACGCAGCGCGTCCAGGGCCGCACCGTGATAGATCGTCGAATGGGTGTCGCTCTCGCTGCGGTCGACATAGCGCACCGCAGGCCCCTCTGCCGTGCCCGCCAGGGCTTCCAGAACCATGTCGAGGCCCGCCTGCATCGTCCCGCCCTCATCGGCCATGCTCAGATAGACCCGGTCGCCGCCGCGGTCGCCGCTCGCGAGATGCCCGGCCGCCTCCCGCGCCACCCGCTGGTCGTCCCACCACAGGCTCGGCGAGATGGCGATCCAGTCGTCAAACAGGTCCGGGGCCTGCAGCAGGGTCTCGACCACGAACAACCCAGC
Organism: Maricaulis sp. CAU 1757; assembly: GCF_054482675.1. Lineage (NCBI taxonomy): Bacteria > Pseudomonadati > Pseudomonadota > Alphaproteobacteria > Maricaulales > Maricaulaceae > Maricaulis > Maricaulis sp. CAU 1757. The sequence goes on along the minus strand of NZ_JBTLRI010000003.1, from coordinate 34,132 downwards.
CAGCGATTCCCCCATCAGGGCCCGCCGCTCGCCGGTGCGGTAGGTCGTCTCGATGAAGGGGATGACTTCCTCGGCGATATAGCGCCGGAAGTACTCGGCCCCACCGGCGCCCTCGAAGGCCGAGACATAGCGCGCGTCCTGCGGCGGCGAGGTCAGCTCGCGGGTCCGCGTCTTGGTCTCGATCCCGACCACGATCAACGGCTTGTACTGCCAGGACAGCACGCCGAGCTGGGCCAGCCCGGCAATATGCGGATAGTCCTGCTCCAGTCCGCCATCGAGCACGTAGAGCACGTCATAAGGCGTCTCGCCGTCCTCCCAGCGTGGCGGCAGCCAGACATTGATCGTCCGCTCGGCGCCGAGAATGTCGGAATGCAGAGTGTGGCTGACCCCGAATTCGATCGGTGTCGCCGTCACCGCAGTCTCGTCCTGCGCCGTCGCCGGCACGGTCACACTCATCACCAGCGCCAGGCCGGCCAGTCCGCTTCTGATCATGCAATCCCCCTTGTACAGGGCTCAGACTAGCCCTCGCCCGGCCCCGCGCCCAGACCGTCTCTGCAAGACTCACAGCCCCGCTTGCGAAGCCGACAAGCCTCCTGTATAGGCTCGCCCTCCTGAGTTTATTGAGCTGCGTGCCCGGCTGTGGATCGGTGTGGCGCGGCGGATACAAAGAAAGCCGGACCGATGAAAAAGGATATCCACCCGAACTATCACATGATCAATGTGAAGATGACGGACGGAACCACCTTCCAGACCAAGTCCACCTGGGGCAAGGAAGGCGACACGCTCACCCTCGACATCGACCCGACCTCGCACCCGGCGTGGACCGGCGGCAACCAGCAGATGCTGGACCGTGCCGGCCGCGTCTCGCGCTTCAAGGACAAGTTCAAGGGCTTCGTTTAAGCCGGTCCTGCCAGTGCGGCATGAAATCAGGGCGCGCTCATCTCGAGCGCGCCCTTTTTCGTGCCTGGCTGGAGACCTGTTCGCCTCAGCGGAAGCGCCGCGACCGCGTCGGCCCCAGCACCACGGCATTGAGCAGAAGCAGATCGAGTCCTTCCAGATAGGCCCGCGTCGTCGGCGACTGGGTAAAGGCGACAATCTGTCCGTGGCCGTGCCGTGTGGACAGGACAAACGGCTTGAAAGCCAGCTGCTCGGCATTCTCCGACCATAGATGCCCGCCGGCCACCAGCGTGTCCGGCCCGGCAAAGCGCATGGCGGTATCGGCGACATTGGCGGGCACCGGCGCATAGATGTCCGACCCCGTGACCAAGGCCACCGCCCCGTTCGCATAGCCCGCCGACATCCAGGCGTTTTCGTTGGCCTCCACGCGCACTAGCGCCCCGGGCGCCGTGTCGGGCATGGCGCCCGTCGACGTCACGTGTGCGGCGGCTTCGGCCTCCGAAGTGATAACCGTGCCGTCGACCACACTGCCCTCGCCCCTTCCGGCCTCGCGCGGCGTGTCGGCGGCGCGTTCGCGCTGTACTGCCAAGAGCGGCTCCTCGCCGCCGGCCAGCCAGCGCGTCGCCGTGCCCAGGGCGACCAGAACTCCGCCATCCGACACGAAGCCCTCGAGCGCCTCGCGCCCCGCGCCGCCCAGCGCGGCCTCATAGCCGCCATAGCCGCTCTCCGGCAGGATCAGCACGTCGTAACGGCCGAGGTCCGCATACCCGACCGTGCCGGTCCGGATCACCGCGACCGGCAAGCCGTAGCGCCGTTCCAGAACGTACCGGGTGGCGCCCGCCGAGGTCGGCGATGTTCCGTCATCCCACAGCATGGCCACGCGCGGCGCCTCGATCGGGCGGAAGGCGCTGGAGCCCGGATTTGGCCCATCCTCGGCCCAGCTGTCGGCGAGCCCGGCATACTCAGCGCCGATCTCCGCCGCCAGACGCTCGATCAGCGCATCGAGTCCGTCGTCCGCCGTATGCCGCGGGACCAGGACACTGCCGGCCGGATAGTCCCGGCCACCCATGCGGAATGACTGCTCGCTCGTGCGCATCGGCACGCCCTCGCGGGCCAGGGCCACAACCAGGCGGGCCTGGCCGGCATTGTGCCACGGGATGGCATATCCCCATTGCGCCTCAACGCCTGCGGCAACCCGCTCGATCGCCGCGTTGGCATCCACCCGGCGCGTCTCCAGACTCGGGGCACGGCCACAGCTCACGGCCCCGACATTGGCCATCAGGGGCAGAGACCACGCGGTCACATCATAAAGCTGGTGATCCAGGCCGGCTTCGCGCCGCCGCTCCTGTTCAGCCAGGAAATCGGCCGGCAGAGACGTCGTCGGCTCGAGCAGCGTGCGCGCCAGGCGACCGGCCGGCTGGTCGTAACGCACCAGCAGTGCACCGTCGGGAAAGTCCTGCCCGCAGGCACTGATACCGGTCCGGGTGCGCCCCACCTCGATACCCTGGGCAGCCAGGTTGCGGGCCATGCGCTCCGCCCCCCAGCGATTGCTCGCGAGGTCCAGCAGCGCCGCCTGCGGCCCGTCCACGGCACCGGCAGAGCCACGTATGGCGACGAAATCACTCAGGAAGCGCGCCTTGTTCTCGGCCACCACCTGGGCCGTCGACAGGCTGGCGACGAAATGGTGGTCGACCCCGTCACCATAGGTCAGCACCTCGCCGTTGCGGCGCCGGAAGGCCAGGCCGCGCGCCGAGCCCTGTTCATAGGTCATGGCGATGGCGCCCTGCAGGGTCGGCCACATGTCACCATAGCCGGGATAGAAGGCGTCATAGACCTCGCGGGTGAAATAGTCGTAGCCCAGCCGGTCAAACCAGCGTGCGTGATTGCGCCCGATGCGCTCCTGAGCGGCGCGCTGCTCAGCGGTTATATTGGGATTGAAGGGCTCGGCTGCCGGGGCGAAGAAATAGCTCTCCTCGCCGCCCATCTCGTGCGCATCGACCAGCACAACCGGATACCAGTTCTGGATCGCTTCCACCCGGCCCCGGGTTTCCGGCTGGCTACGCGTGAACCAGTCGCGATTGAGATCGAAGAGGTAGTGATTATAGCGGCCGCCCGGCCATGGCTGGTCGTGCTCGGCGCTATAGCGGTCGTCATCGGCTTCCAGCCCGCGCGCCGCTGAGAACGAGGCCAGGAATCGGGCCCGGCCGTCCGGGTTCTGCGTCGGGTCGATGATGACAATGGTATTTTCCAGGATGGTCTGGACCACCGGGTCGTCTTGCGCCGCCAGCAGGTGATAGGCCGTGCGCAGGCCGGCATCGGTCGAGGATATCTCGTCACCATGCACGCCATAGGAAAGCCAGACCACGGCAGGCGTCGCCTCGATCAGCTCGTTGCGCGCCTCGGCAGTCAGTCCACGGGGGTCGGCAAGGCTCTGCAGATTGGCCTGCAGGCGGTCCAGGCGGGCCATGTTGTCGGCGCTGCTGATTGCCGCGTAGACCAGCGGTCGTCCCTGCCAGCTGCGCGCGTACTCGCGCACCATCATGCGCTCCGGTGCCGCCTCGGCCAGCGCGTACAAATAGTCCACGGCCGCTTCCGGGCCGGTAATCTCGGCACCGAAAGCGTGCCCCAGCGTCTCGACGGGCCCGGGAATGGCCGGGTCATATCGGGCGTCGAGCGGCGATGGTTGGGCCTGGACAGATGCGACGATGGCGAAAATGGCGGTGACCGCCGTAAGGACAATGCGCACGTTGGAATTCCCCCCGAACAGTTTGCCGCTCCAGTAAATCAGGTTTCTTGCGAGAAACGAATGCCTGCAGAGTGTGAAATGCCGGTTCGGCGAGCCCCGAATCATGCTGACCCTGCCAAACCAACCTGTTATTCATCAACATGTTGCTAGCGGGATGTTCGGGCATGGCAATTTTGTCGACGGAAGCGGCCTGGGACGGTGCGCTCGACATCTTCGGTGTGGACGATCAGGCTGCGCGCGCTGGCATGCGCGAGGCGGCGGACATCCGCAAAGTGCCTCCGGGTCGATCGATCATCGCCCAGGATGATGACGACCAGCATGTCTTCTTTCTCCTCGAGGGCGAGGCACGGGTCGTCCTGTTGTCCGAGTCCGGCCAGGAAATCTGGCTCGACGCCTTCGCCGCCGGGACGATTTTCGGTGAGATGGCGGCGCTCACTGGCGCCCCGCGCAGCTCTGAAATCATAGCCGAAAGCGCCTGCTGCCTGGGCGTGTTCTCACACCAGGCCTTCCAGCGCCTCATGCTGGACCATGGTGCCATCGGCTGGGCCCTGTCGCGCACCCTTGCCGACCGGGTCCACAACACGACACAGCGCATGTTCGAATTGTCCGCCCTTTCGGCGCCGGGGCGCGTCTATGCAGAACTCCTGCGGATGGCGGAAACCCTCGAAGACGCCGAACGCCGCATCATTCAGCCCGCACCGTCGATGACCGAGCTCGCACGTCGCGTCAACACAACCCGAGAAACCGCGTCGCGCACAGTCAACGGGCTGGAAAAGCGTGGCCTGCTAAGGCGCAGCGACTCCCGGATCGAGCTCATCGACCCCGATTTCCTGCACCGCCTTCGCGGTCCCGGCTGACAGCGCCCGTCCTCCACCCAGCAGCGAATCCTCGGCAACCGCCCTGAGCGCGTAAAGCGGCACCTCGGGAAGCAGGGAATCGATCTGGGTCTGGCCAACATATTCGCACTGGAACCCGGTCTCGCCGCTGATTGCCAGCACCGCAGCGAAGGCCTCGCTGACAAAGATCGAGCCCGGCGTGGTCACCCCCTCAATGCGAGATGCGATAGCCACCTGGCCACCGAATGGCGACGCGCGGCCCTGCAACGGGTCGAGCCCCTCGTGGACAGGGCCATAATGGCCAGCGATCCGGAGGCCCAGACCCGATGGCAGCTCCAGGGCGTTCAGATCGATGGCGGCAAACGCCCGGCGCAACTCCTCTGCTGCGCGGGCCGCGGCTCCGACCCTTTCGAATGCGAGGAACATCCCGTCGCCCCAACTGTCTGCGTGGCTGGGGGCGGGTGTCTGCGCCCGGCAGATCTGCGCAAGGCGTCCCAATACCGTTTCGACAAAGACCGGGACTTGGTCGTCCGGCACTGTGGTGGAGCCGCGCACGTCCAGGAACAGCATGGCGCGCATCACCGGGCGGAACGCCGCGCCCTTGGCTTCCGGTGCCGGTTGGGCCTTGCCGGACTGTGGTCGCACCTCCCGGACAATCGGGATCCGCACCTGCGGCAGCCCGGTTCGGCGCCAGATTTCCGCGTCACGCGCCGTGCCGCTGCGCGCCGCACTGCCCCGCTCGTCCTGGATCAGGATCTGCAATGGGCTGGCAGCCAGCGCTTCCGACCGGATACGGGTCAGCCCCATCGCGACCGTGCTGGAATAATTGAGATTGAGCTCTGAGACGATACGCCGGTCGCTGGTCATCTCCCGGATACTGTCGGCCGCACCGAGACAGGCTTCGCAGCGTTTCACCCAGGCGTCTCCGAACGGGCGCACCGATGCGTCGATAAAAACGCCTGTCGGAACCGGCAGCACGACAGCGAGCTCGCAACCGGCGCGGAGGCCCGCTTCGGCGATCAGAATGTCAGAGCCCGCAGCCAGGGCGCCATGCAGCACTCCAACGTGCTCGGTCGAAAGGGCGTCCTCGATCTGCTGGTTGAGACGCTCGAGCGTGGCGTTGTCGAGGGCCGTCTTGCCGTCGCCGGACTCGAAGATATGGCCGGCAAAGTGCGCCGGGCGAGGTGGCCCGGCCTGCTCGAGCCAGGCCAGGTCGAGTTGCTTCAGCCGGGCGATGAGACGTAATTGCCTCAGCGTGGTGGCGTGGGCACTGAAATTTTCGGGGTCACGCGAAACGGCCGAAAGGAAAGCCATCTGGGCAGCGCCCGACTGGCCCAGGAGGAGGCTGGCCTCGGCTTGCGATGCGAGCTGGTAGTAGGCCGCTTCCGGCTTGGCGGGCAGGCTGGCACGGCAGCGCTCGACGACCGCGCGGGCCAGGCCTTCTGAGCGCTCGCTTTGGCCGGCCAGAAACGCCATCGTGGCGGCATTGACCCCCGGGTAGTGCCCCCCTGTCCGGGCAAATACATCGACATACTTGTCGGCAGCGGCACGCGCAGCGGCCTTGAAATGAGGCGCGCTGGCCTCGAATGCGAGCGCCTTGAGCAGCCGCGCCCCCAGTGCCATGCAGTCCTCGTCGTGCCTGGCATGGGATAACTGAAAACGCTCATAGTCGGCTTCGGCGCGCTCCAGGGCATTGGAGCGCAGCAGGCACAGCACGGCACGGTGCTTCAGCCAGAGATCGTCCGGTCGCTCTCGAATGCCGTCGAGGCACAGATCATAGGCGCGCGCCAGATCGCCATGATTAAAACGCTCCATGATGATCTGGCGTCGCGTCATTCGGTCCTGCGTCCGGTCGGTAACCGCCTGATCAGTCCGGCGTCACCTTGATCAGCGGATCGATAATCACTCGGGTCGATTGGTTGCCGGCATCCTGAGACGCCTTGATGTAGAGTGCAAATTCATACTTCGCGGCTTCGCTGGCCCGGCACGAAAGCTCGAACGAGTAGGGTTGCTGCCCCGCCCCGTTGAGCTGCAGCCAGGCCAATCCGCAGAATTCCCCGGCGGGAATTTTGCCCTTGAATTTCAGACGCGCTGCCTCGAACCCCCACCCTGGCGAATAGACATGAAAAATCATCCGGGTCGGCACTTGCAAGTCCTGGTCGAAGGGACATGGATTGACGGCACCGCAAGGCTTCCAGTGCCCTGCCAGTGCCTGTTGCACGGCAATGCGGAGGGATCCGGCCGTGGCACCCGGATGGTCATCCACGACCTGCGAGAAGGTCAGCAGAATGGACGAGATCGCCTCGTCGTCGAATACCCCATGACCTTCGTCACTACCGGTGACGACGACAAAACCGTCAATGGCACTGGCGATCAGGCTGATCTGGGTACGCGTAGTCTTGAACCCGCACGCAGCCTGCAGGTCCTCCTGCGGCTTCGTTCCGTCGAATGACTCTCGGTCGATGGCAGCCATGCTGTCCCCCTATTTGCTTTCCCAAACAGCAGAATTTGCAGCGCCCCTCACAGCCGCTGGCAGATTATGCCGGCACATTACACAAACTCCGTACGCCCTATTCCGCGGCGACCCGTTCCAGCGCTTGGTGGAAGAGGTGGCTAGCGCCGGCACCGAGATCGCTTTCGACCGGTGCCAGGTGTTCGACCAATTGCTCAAGCATGTCGCGTGCAGCCTCGAATTCGCCATCGGCCTCCAGCAGGTCGGCCATGAGCAGCGCCGCGCCGGCATAGACCGATGGTCCCTTGCTGGAACTGCGGGCCCAGACACCACTGCGCTCGATCTGCACCATCAGGTGCTGCAGGGTCTCTCGTGCCGATCCGGGCTCACCCAGCGCCGCGAACAGGCGGGCTTCGACCAGCATGGCATGCAGGCGGGTCTCGGCAAATCGCGGCCCGTCCATCCCCTCCCACGCCGAATGGCTCATGAAACCGGTGGCGTCCAGATAGGCATCGCGGGCACGGCCAGCCTGGCCATCGAGCAGGAGGGCCTCGGCCAGCCACAATCTCTGGCGCACGGCGACAAGCCGCCATTCCATGTTCGACGGGTCGTGCTGGACCAGCGCTTCGGCTTCCACCGAGGCGACTTCCAGGATTTCCAGGGCCGCTTCCAATTGCTCCGGTCGGGTGTCTGGTCCGGCCGCGATCAGCAGGCGTGCGAGAGCATAATCCGCGGCCATGGAATCCCGGCGAATGGTCCAGTTCTGCTCCCCCATGAGCCCGGCCTCGTAGAGCGCGATCTGTGCGCGGAGCGCCTCGATGGCCTCATCGACCCGCCCGACATGTTCGGCCGTCAACGCAACCCAGCCATAGGCGTCAGCCACCTCGCTCCAGGCCTGCGCCGAATCCTGGGCCTCGGCCAAGCTCAGCAGGCTTTGCAGGGCCGCCCGCTTGGTTCGGTAAGCCGCCTCCCAATTGCCCTGCCGCGTGTAAACCGCGCCCAGATTGGCCTGCGCATAGGCGACCTCGGTGCGGTACTCCAGATTGTCCGGGTCACGGTCAAGCAGTTGCTGGGACAGGTCACGATACTGGCCCAGTCGTGCCTCGGCCGTCTCCAGATCATTGCGGCCCAGCGCAAAGAACCCGACCCAGAAGGCGCTTTGTGCGTGCTCATAGATGCGCGCCGGAGAGCTCGGCTCGACTTGGTAGATGCGCTCGGTCGCCTGATAGGCGGTCACGAAATGCTCGTAGGCGCCTTCCATGTCGCCGGCGGCGGAATCGATGCGGCCCATGAGATGGAAGGCACGGGCGCGCCGGCCGAGATCATCCGGCATCATCTGGCGATCATTCTGGGCATCGTAATAGTCGATCACCTTGGCTCCCACGGCGTCGAGGACGTCGAGGCGACCGACCGGTTCAAGCTTTATGCGAAGATCACTGAGCATGAATTCTATCAAGTCCTCTGCCTCGGCCTTGCGTCGCTCGGCCTCGGACTGGGCGGAGACCGCAAAGAAGGTCAACGCCATAAGGACTAGCGAAAAGGCGAGGGAGATGACTGTGATGGCAGTCACGCGTCGTTGCCGTCTTTGCGCATCTCGTTGAATTAATTGATCAAGTTTCAGATCAAGCAAGCCTGAAATCAGCTTCAGGAGGCCCAGCCTCCGGCCATCACCGCCCGGCCGGAAGTCGGCCCCGACGGGTTCGCGGACGGTCTCACCCTCCGCCGGACGCAGCAGGACAGGCGGAAAACACGCATCCGCCGTGCCCGCCGCCGCGGCCTCGGGTTCGCCATCTATGATGGCGGCCAGCACCGGTCGATCGGGATTGAGCTCCCGGAACACCCGGATCTCTTCATTCACCCACGGCGACGCCGCGGCGGCCGGGGAGCAGATGACGATCAAGGCGTCGGAACGGCCCAGAGCCTCGCGAACCGAGGCCGACAGGTCGGACGCAGCCGGCAGGTCATCGCGATCACGGAAAATCGGTGTGAGGCGGCGCGGCACCGCCGCTTCACCCCGGCCGCTTCCGGCCAGGCGGCGGGGCAAGCGGTAGCCCTCGAGAGAGCGATGAAGCCAGCGCGCCCAGGACTGGTCCTGATGGCTGTAGCTGATGAATGCGCGATAGCGCTGCGCCTCTGCCATGACCGTCTCCCTTGCCCGGGTCGCATGATGGCGGCGTTGGCCTGCCTCACGCAAGCCCGAAAGCCGTTCTTTTTCAACAACTCATAAAGTCTGCGTTGGCAAGGGGAGAAATGATGGGGCGTGACGCGAAGTTGGGGCTTCGCAACTGGGCAAGGATCACGCCCCATCCGTCTCCTGCAGGGCCGGAACACTGCCGGGAGGCTGGCTGCGTCATCCGCAGCGACTGTTGATTAGCGCGCCGCACTTGCGCCCGCCGTGATCCCCGTCACACCGGCGCGATGTTCGAAGTTGCGGCTAACCCTCCGCCACATCGAGCGCGACTGCCTCGATGGTGACACCGCCATAACCGGCGCGGGTATGCAGCTTTACCGGCAGGTAGATCCGCCCCTCGGCGAGCGGCGCCAGCCATATTTCCAGCGGATGGCGCAATTCCGCCTCGCTCGGACGGTCTTCCGGATCATAGCCGGAAATCGGCTCGTAATAGGCGTGACACACAAGCGCTTCGCCGCTCCACGCCCGCGTGCGCAAATCCTGATGGCCCATCGACTCCAGCCGCAAATCATAGCGCTGCTTGCCATCGAACACCGGCAGCCGCCCGCGGCATCCGGCTTCAGGTGCCTGGCGGAGCTGCTCTGACAGGTGGAAGAAGGCCGTCATCGGATCGACCACGCCGGTTCGCTCCTCGGCACTGGCTGGCGGCACGCCCCACGATCCGAACGGCGGCTCGGCCACCGATTGGGCTGTCCCGGTATCGAATGACACATCGACCGAGCGCACCTTGCGTCCCGTGCGCTCGACATGGGCGTAGCGGTTCGGCCGAGCCTCGCCCGCCGCCCGCCGCCCTGTCACTTCCGCCCGGATGTCGAAATCGGTGAACAGCGCTGCCAGGCCAGCCGCCTCCACGAAGCTGCTGGCGCTGTATCCGGCCGGAGCAAAGCGGGCCCGGAAAGAGATTTCCCCGACCTTGAAGATCATGACCGAGCTGGAATACCGCGCTTCAACCTGGTAGCCGCCAGCGCGCTGCAGCGCGCCCCCGGCGGGGCTGGCAATCGTGCTGTCCGCATCGCTCGCCGGCCACACGGCCAGCGCCAGAACTGTTAGCCCCAAGGTCATGAAATGCGACATGGTGTATCCTTGATCGCGCGCTCCTCGCAGGCGTCCATCGTGCACCTGCAACTGTGTAGTTGGAAGAGGCGAGGCGTCGAAATTCCAGTCATCCCGGACCGAGAAAGGGGAGGACAGAACGGGCAGCGATCATTATACCGGCACCAGCAACTTCCACGGACCATTGGTTTGAGATTCTTCCTTCTCGTTTTGCTGTTCCTGCTGCTCGTGACGCCGGCTATCGCACAGCCTCTGGCCCGCGTCGAAGGCATTGGCGACACAGAGCTTCGCGAAGAAGTCGAACGAGTTGTCGGCGATCGGACCGAGGCCGACAGCGCCACCTCCGGAAACCCCCTGCGTGATGCCAGACGGGCGGCCACCCGGGCCCAGAGGGTGTTGCGGTCGCGCGGCTATTACGCCGCCAGCATCGAAACCTTCGTTGACGCCCAGGACATGGCCGGCATCCGGATCGTCCCCGGCCCGGTCTACACGGTCGGCCAGGTCACGGTTATGGCGCGAGACGACACTCGCGCCGGCGAACAGGCAGCCGCGGCCATCGAACTGAGTACCGGTGCCCCGCTGCGCGCCGAAGCCGTCCTGAGCGCAGAAACCCGCGGCCTCGTGGCTCTGCACACGTCCGGTTGGCCGGATGCTCAAGCGGCAGAACGCGTGGTCACCGTCGACCACGCCTCCACGCTCGGCGATGTCGTCTTCCGCTACAACCCGGGAGCATTTTCCCGCTACGGCACGATCAATCGCGACACCGGGGCCTGGGACCCGCAATTCCTCGCCCGCATGTCACCCTTCCAGTCCGGCGAAATTGCCAATCGCAACGAGATGCTGGAATTCCAGTCGCGCCTCGACGGGCTTGAAAGCGTCAATTCGGCCTTGGTCACCCTCGGCCCACCGGACGCGAACTCCGAGCGCACGGTCAACATCGAGCTCACCGCAGCGCCGCGCCACACCGTCCAGGTCGGCGCCAGCTACTCCACCACCGAGGGCGCCGGTACGGAAGTGACCTGGAAGCGCCGCAATATGCTGGGTCGCGACGAAACTCTCACGCTCACCGGTGTCGCCGCCGAGCTCAACCAGGGGCTCAAGGCAAGCCTCTCGCGCCCGCATTGGCGACGCTACCGACAGACTCTGTTTGCCGAAGCCGGCCTGGTTCGCGAGGACACAGCCGCCTACGAACTGGTCGAGGCGTCCACCGCCTTCAGCATCACACGGCGCTCGGGCTCGCGGCGAACGTACAGCGCCGGTGTCGCACTGGAAGCTTCCGACGTGTCCGACGCGCTGGTGGAACAGAGCGTCGTGACCGCCAAACTACCGCTCGCCGCGGCCTATGACTCGCGCAACAATCCGCTCGACGCCACTTCCGGCTTCCTCGCCTCGATCGAGCTGGCTCCGGCTCGCACGTTTGGCGACCTGCAATCGACCTATGCCCGCATCCAGGTCCGAGGCGCTGTTTATCAGCGGCTGACTTCCAGTCTTGTCGCGGCAGCACGTTTGCGCGTCGGCAGCCTGCAGGGTGTTTCAGTCGACCAATTGCCGATCGACGAACGCTTCTTTGCCGGTGGAGGCGGGTCGGTGAGAGGCTATGGCTACCAGTCCATTGGACCTCGCAGCGCTACCGACATACCCCTTGGCGGCCTGTCGGTCGTGGAAACCGCCGCCGAGTTGCGCTGGCGTGTCCGCGACCGATGGGGAGTAGTCGGTTTTGTCGACGCGGCTTCCGTTGACCCCGGCACCTCGCCCGAGTTCGGCAACATGCGCGCCGCAGCCGGCATCGGCGTCCGCTATCATTTCGATTTCGCCCCCGTTCGATTCGATATCGCCACCCCGCTCGATAGGCGCGACGGTGACGGAGCGATACAGGTCTATTTCAGCCTGGGGCAGGCGTTTTGAGCTGGCTCGGTCCAAATTCCGTGAGGGCCCTGCGCTGGCTCGGCATCGCCCTCGTCGGACTGGCCTTGCTGGTCGGGGGCCTGCGCCTGGCCGCCGGCACCGCACCGGGACGCTGGCTGGCCCGGCAATACATTGCCGACCGCTCCATAGGTGAACACGGCCGCCTGCAGCTATCCGGGATCGAAGGTGACCTGCTCAGCCGCTTCCACATCGACAGCCTGGAGCTCAGCGACCGGGACGGCGTGTGGCTGCAGGTGCGTGATATCGATGTCGACTGGAATGCGCGCTCGAGCATTGGCGAGACACTCCTGGTCAAGAGTGTCGACATCGGCGAGGTGAATGTCTTGCGCCGCCCCGTGAGCAACGAGCCCGACAGTGAACGCAACCGCGCGCCAAGCTTCCCGACACTCGATCTACGCGACCTTCACATCGACACCCTGTCCCTGGCCGAGCCGGTGGCCGGTCTGGCTGCCGAGATCCGCGTGAACGGTGCTCTCCGTCTGTCCGGCGGGAACGCCGCAAGCGGGCAACTGGACGCGGTCCGCCTGGATCAGCCAGGCGATCGACTGCGGGGCGAATTTCTTGTTTCACCTGAAAACGTGGGCGGCAATTTCGACATCGAGGGAGCACCCGGCGGATTGGTCGCCCGCCTGCTCCGGCTCGACAAGCAGGCCGTTTCCGGCGGCTTCCAGGCAAGCGGTACTGGCGAAGCCGGACAAGGCAGCTTCAGCCTTCAGGCCGACACCGTCGCCCTGGCCGACGGCACGCTGCAATGGTCACCGGACAGCTGGCGCCTCAATGCCGACATCAACACGGCTCCGTGGCCGATGATCCCCGAGGACTACCAAGGCCTGATCGACGACGCCGAGCTGGCGCTCACAGGGAGCCGAGGCGACGACCTGGACCTTGAGACGGCGCAATTTCAAGCCGCCGGAGCGATCATCAATCTGCGGGCCCGCGCCGGTCAGCCGGATGAGTTGTCCATGGTACTGACCGGACCGGTACTAGCGACCCTTACAAATGGCCGCGCCCGGGTCGGGTCGCTGACCTGGGAAGGCACGCTGGACCGAACGGACGGTGTGCGGATGGACGGCCGCATAGCCGCCACGAGCCTGACCGCCGAGCCAGCTCGCATCGGCGGGATCGACGGCGCGCTGTCGATCGAACGGCACCCCTCCGAATACCGCGTCGACATGGATCTTGAGCTTCGCGACACCGAGCCGGGGATCGACCGCCTCGATCCTTTACTGACCGGCCCGTCGAGTGTTGAAGGTGGCCTGGTTTGGAATTCGCGCACGCGATCGCTGACCTTCGACAACCTGGCGCTGACATCGACCGAGGCCACGCTACAGGCGAACGGCACAGTCCCGATCAGCTCCCTTTCCGAACCGGCCACGCCGTTCACGCTTGATGCCGCGGTTGAAATAGCCGACCTGTCCCGGGTCAGCCCGGTCGGCAGCGGCCCCGTCCGGGCCACCATTACCACCCTGTCGGCCAGCGAGGCGCGCTTCGTGGTGAATGCGCGCTCGGTGCGTTGGTCAGAGGCCCTGCGCCCGTCCCTTCGAGGCCTGCGGGCCAATGGACGCATCCGAAGGAACGGCCAGGAATGGCGCTTTCCTGAGCTCCGTATCGGGGCTGAGCAATTGCGCGCGAGCCTATCCGCCCGCATCGGCCCGGACGGCTGGCGCAGCGAAGGTGACCTCGCTTACTCCGGGTCCGTGCCCCTCTCCCAGATCGAGCTCAGCGGGGCCCTCGCTTCCACCTTCGAGGCCCGCTCGACGGACGACGGGCTCACCGCGACTGTACTGAGCACGACGCGAACTCTGTCTGTGGGTCCGGTGAGTGTCAGTGACCCGCGACTGGCCATCGAACTCCGCCAAGGCGCCGGCACCACCCGAGCCGACTGGCTCCTGACGGGTCAGGAGAGCGCCGGCCACGGTGTGCGCCTCGGAGGCACGGCCCTGTATGATCGCGGGAACTGGTCTGTAGAGGTCATCGAGGGGCAGCTTGGCGAGATCCAGCTGGTCGGCCAGGCGCGCCGCACGCCCGACCAGTTCGCCGCACAGGTCAGCGCTCGCCAGCAGGACAAGCTGGAGCTCGATATCGACTATGTCGCGCCGCCGGGCGACCTGCGCGCCGGCGTTGTCGATGCTCGCCTGCAGGCCCGGAATCTGGTCCGTGGCGGCGCCCTGCTCGATACCGCCGAAATCACCCTGTCCGGCCAGCTCGAGAACATGACGCTGCAGGCTCGGGCCGTCGGCCGCATGCGCAGCCGTTTCGACCTCGTCGGACGGGGCACGCTGTCCGTCGGCGATGACGGCGTGGAATTGCGCTTCACGCCGGGCGGAAAATGGAGTGTACATCCCTGGAGCGTACCGGATCCGATTGAGGTGCGCGCGTCGTCGGACGGTTTCTTTGCCAGTGCTGGAGTCCGGCTGGGAGACGGTCGCGCCAGCTTGCTCTACGACACGCTGGGCCCGGACCCCACAGCGAGCCTCACCCTGGTCGACCTGCCGGTGGAGATGCTGGCAGATATCGCCGACATTCCGGCAGGAGAAGGGGTTCTGGATGGTGAAGCAGCGCTTTCTCAACGCAACGGTTTGTGGAGCGGCAATGCCATCATTGCGGTTTCCGAACTGGCTTCTCCTGCAGTTGCGGACATGCCGCGATTACGCCTGGATGCACAGCTTGACGTGGCGGAGAACACGTCGCTTGAACTGCGCCTGACCGGCGGTGGTCTCGATGCCCACGGGGAAGTCGTCCGCGCGGGTCCGACATCAAATCTGGCAAACCTGGCCGGCCCGCCGGACGCTGCGATCTCCGGCGACTTCACGGCGGAGGGCAGCCTGGTCGCCCTGGCAGCGCTTTACTCAGAGGGGGCGGTGGAGGTCGAGAGCGCCGACATCTCTGCGGCCATGAGCATCTCCGGCACCCGCGGCGACCCAGAACTCGACGGCCAGTTGCGGGTTAGCAATGGCGAACTGGTGTATCCGGCCTTCGCCAGCCGCATTGTCGGTTTGACCCTCGACGGATCATTCACTGACAGCGGCGTGGACGTGGAAACGCTGTCGGCCACGGACGGCGGCAATGGCAGCCTGTCCGGTTCGGGTCGCGCCCGCCTCACCGAAGCCGGGCTACGGGCTGAAGCCAATGTCAGCTTCGATGACTTCCATGCCGCACGAAACGACGACCTGACAGTCGAGGCGTCCGGCGACGCCCGGCTCAGCCTGGATGAAAACGGATTGAGCATTGGCGGAGCGGCCAATATTGATGAGCTGCGCGCCCAACCCGTAATGAGCGGCACTCAATCCGTTCCCACAATTGAAGTTCGCGAGATCAATCTGCCCAAGGATCGCCGGGCGATTAGTGGCAGTCGACTCCCGATCCTCTTGGACTACCGGGTCATGGCCGACGACAACGTCCATATCTCGACCGAAACCTTTACCACTGAATGGGCCCTGAACTTGCGGGTCCGCGGCTCGCCGCTCGACCCGTCAATCGTCGGTCGTGCCGACCTGCTTGGAGGATGGGCGTTTGTGCTCAATCGCCGCTTCCGCCTGAGCGACGGCTATGTGCGTTTCGACGGGCGGCCGCAAAATGCCCGCGTCAACATCGCTGCGACCCATCAACGGCCGGACTTCACTGCCACTGCTCGGGCCAGAGGGACCATCACCTCGCCCCAGGTGACATTGGGAAGCGAACCTGATCTGCCGGAAGACGAGATCATTGCCCGTCTCCTGTTCAATCGACCGGTCAGCGAGCTGGGAGCCCTCGAAGCTGCGCAACTCGCGGCCCAGCTGTCGGGACAGAACTTGCTCGATGTCGTCGGTCAGTTGCGCGAATTGGCCGGAATTGACCGACTCTCGTTCAACACCGGGGAGAATGGTGACCTGCAGGTCACCGGAGGCCGGCGTTTCGGAGACAACGTCTATGTCGAGGTTGGAACCAGCGGGCTGTCAGCCCTCGCCGAAATCCTCGTGGAGTGGCAACTCACACCCAGCCTGAGCCTGCTGTCCGTGATCGGTGCCGACAGCGATGCCAGCGTTTCCGTGCAGTGGAGCCGAGATTACTAGTCCTTTGACAAGCTTGTCAGCTTCCGCAACCCACTTTAACCAAGTCACAAAGGCGCGCACCCGCGGGGCAGAGCAGGCCGCATGAAAAACCTCTTCCTGAAAATCATCAAGCCGAACGGGGCGTGGGCCGGCTGGCTGATCTTCCTGACCCTTCTGGCGATCGTCGTCGCGGGCCTGAGCGGGGCGTTCGAGCGCGTCGAAGCTTGGCTGGCCCCGCTCACCTTCCAGATCGGCGATGTCGAGATCAGCGCCTGGTCGGGATTGCGCGGGGCGTTGGTCATCGCCCTGATCTTCTGGTCCGCGGCCATCATCGCCAGCCTCGTTGAGCATCGCGTCAACAGCCTGTCGCGGATGCGGTCAACAACACGCGTCCTGGTCATCAAGGTGTTCCAGATCGCGCTGTACATCATCGCGTTCCTGATCGCGATGGACCTGATCGGGCTCGATCTGACGGCCCTGACAGTGTTCAGCGGTGCGGTCGGCATCGGACTCGGTTTCGGCCTTCAGAAGATCACCTCCAACTTCATATCCGGCCTGATCCTGCTGTTCGAGCGCTCGGTTGAAATTGATGACCTGATCGAGATGCCGGACGGCATTTTCGGCTTCGTGCGCCGTTCGAGCGCCCGCTTCACGCTCGTCGAGACCTTTGACGGCAAGGAAATACTGATTCCGAATGAAGACCTGATCACAAGCCGGGTGATCAACTGGACGCTGTCGAACTCACATGCCCGCATCGAGGTGCATGTCGGCGTCTCATACGGAGCGGACCTCGAACTGGCCCGCGACCTGATCCTCGAAGCGGCCAAGGAGCATCCGCTCACCATTAGCGATCCGTCGCCGCAATGCTTCCTGCGCACCTTCGGCTCATCCTCGGTCGACTTCACCTTGTACTTCTGGATCGATGATGTGGTGAAAGGGCGGCTCGGCCCCCAGAGCGAGGTGATGTTTGCGATCTGGCGGAAGTTCGGCGCCAACAGCATCGAGATTCCATTCCCGCAGCAGGACATCCATATACGCACACCGCTGCCACAGAAGGACGCCGACCGTGGCTGACGCTTCACCAATCCTCTACTCCGCTGCCATCAATGGCGACGGCTATGGCGAATTGCTCACCGCCGACAGGACGTCGGCCATCATACGCGATGACACGCTTGCATGGGTTCATCTGGACGGCCGCAACCCCCAGACCAGAGCCTGGATCGAAACAGAGCTCGACTATCTCGACCCGCTCGCGACAGATGCCCTGCTGGCCGAGGAGACCCGGCCGCGCGTGGTCGAGTTCGAACGGGGCATGTTGCTGATCTTGCGTGGCGTCAATCTGAACGCCGATGCTCAGCCGGAAGACATGATTTCATTGCGACTGTGGATCGACCCGCACCGGATCGTCTCGGTTCAATTGCGAAGCCTCAAGGCGGTCACAGACATCCAGGAACGTCTTGCCGCCGGGAATGGCCCTCGTCATCCGGGCGAGTTCGTTGCCCTTTTGTCGGCGCGGCTTTTCGAACGCATGGAGCCGGTGATGACCGAGCTCAGCACACGCCTGGACGATGTCGAGGAAAGCGTGATCGACGAGCCCTCGCCCGCGGTGCGCCAGGAGATCATCTCCCTGCGCAAACAGGCTATCGTTTTCCGACGACATTTTGCGCCCCAGCGCGACGTGATCACCTACCTCAGAACCTCCGAACTCAGTTGGATCGACGCGGTGAGCCGGCGGCGGCTGCAGGAAAACCATGATCGGGTCACTCGGTACCTGGAAGACCTGGATGCCATTCGTGAGCGTGCCCAGATCGTCAAGGACGAGCTGGCCAACACGCTTGCTGACCGGATGAACAAGAATCTCTACATGCTATCCTTGGTGGCGGCGATCTTCCTTCCGCTCGGCTTCCTGACCGGCCTGCTCGGCATCAATGTCGGCGGTATCCCCGGTGCGGACCTGACAAGTGCCTTCTGGATATTCCTTGCTCTGTTGAGCCTGATCACAATGGTTCAGCTCGCCGTGTTCCGTTGGCTCAAATGGCTGTAACAGCGCACGCATCACCGGCTTGAGGGAGACCCGATGAGCGATCATGACGAAATTCTCGTTGCCCTGCGCCGGATTACCCGTGCCATCGACCTGCAATCCAAGCGCCTGGTCAAGGCGACGGGCCTGACGGCGCCGCAACTGGTGGTCATCGACACCCTGCGCAAGGGCGGCGAGCTTTCACCCAGCGCCATCGCGCGCCGGGTCTCTCTGAGCCAGGCCACGATCACCTCAATCCTAGACCGCCTGACAAATGCCGGCCTGATCGAGCGTATACGCAGCGATTCCGACAAGCGTGTGGTGCTGGCCCGATTGACGGACAAGGGGCACGTCGCCGCCAATGACGCGCCCGAACTCCTGCAGGCCGGCTTCATGCGCAGCTTCCGGGAGCTCCAGCCCTGGGAGCAGAACATGCTGATCGCCTCGTTGCAGCGGATTGCCGAGCTGATGGATGCCGAGGATCTCGATGCCTCGCCCTTCCTGGATACCGGTGAGATCGGACGTTGAGCCAGTCACTACGGCCGCTAGAGGGGGTCCGGGTCGTTGAACTGGCCCGCATCCTGGCCGGTCCCTGGGCCGGGCAGACCCTCGCCGACCTCGGGGCCGATGTGATCAAGGTGGAGAGTCCGACCGGGGACGACACCCGGACTTGGGGTCCGCCCTGGGTCGAACATGCCAGCGGCACATCCGCTGCTTATTTTCATGCGTGCAACCGGGGAAAACGGTCTGTCATAGCGGACCTCAAGACACCGGAGGGACGCGAGACCGTATTCGCACTGCTTTCCGAAGCAGATGTCCTCATCGAGAACTTCAAGGTCGGTGGTCTGGCGCAATACGGCCTGGATTACGGCGCCGTTGCCGAACGCTTTCCAAAACTCGTCTACTGCTCGATTACCGGCTTCGGACAGACAGGGCCGGACGCAGACAAGGCCGGCTATGACCTCGCCATCCAGGCCATGAGCGGCATCATGGACCTGACCGGCGAGCCGGATGGCCCGCCCCAGCGTCTCGGTGTTGCCTTTGCCGACATCTTCACCGGACTCTATGCCACTATTGCCATCCAGGCCGCATTGGCCCAGCGGCAACTCACCGGTCGGGGCCAGCACATCGATATGAGCCTTCTGGACTCAATGATGGGCGTACTGGGCAATCAGGCACTGAACTATTTCGCGACCGGGCAATCGCCCTCCCGAACCGGTTCGGCGCATCCCAATATCGTGCCATACCAGGCTTTTCCTTGCAGCGACGGATACATGGTGATCGCTTGCGGCAATGACGCCCAGTTCGCTCGTCTGGCCGGCCTGCTCGGCCTGTCTGACGCGGAAGCTGCGCAATACCGCACCAACGCAGAACGAGTAGCCCAACGTCAGGCATTAAGCGCCCGCATATCGGAAATCACGAGTTCGCAGCCCTGTCAGACATGGCTGAAAGAGCTCGCGAAGATAGGGGTGCCGGCCAGTCCCATCAACACTGTTGCCCAGGCCTTTGCCGAACCTCAGGCACGCCATCGCGGAACCCAGATCAAGCTCGATGGCATAAAGGGTGTACGAACGCCCATTCGGATGTCCGGCGCGGTAACGGGTGCTGCGCGCCGGTCCCCCGGTCTGGGCGAGCACAGCCGGGAGATTCTTGACGAACTGTCCGCCAACAAAAGCAGTGACGAGTAAGCCTAGATGGTCGAGCCGCCGTCCACCACAATGGTTTCACCATTGACGTAAGCGGCTGCGTCAGAGGCCAGGAATACCGCCGCACCGGCAAGATCTCGCGGGTCGCCCATGCGGCGCATCGGATGGCTCGACTTGAAGGCGGCCTCGGCTTTCGGGTCCTCCCAGAGGGCGCGGGCGAAGTCCGTGCGTATCAAGCCCGGTGCAATGCAATTCGTCCGGACATTGTGACGGCCATATTCCACCGCGTAATTGCGGGCGAGCTGGAAGTCCGCGGCTTTGGACACATTGTAGGCCCCGATGGTCGGTGATCCGCGCAGGCCACCGATCGAGGACACGATGATCAGCGCGCCTTTCTTACGCTCCACCATTTCCGGCAGCACCATCTGCATCAGCCAGTGATTGGACAACACATTGTTGTCGAGGATCTTGCGGAATTGTTCGTCGGAGATTTCGCCGATGGGCCCGTAGTAAGGATTCGTGGCGGCGTTGCAGACGCAAATATCCACTCGACCGAACCGCTTGCGGGTCTCCGCGACCAGGTTCTCCAGGTCGTCTTTGGCGGAAATATTGGCAGGCACGGAAATCGCCTGCTCCGGATAATCGGCATTAATGGCGTCCGCCGTGGCATCGCAAGCGTCCTGCTTGCGCGAGGAGATCACCACATTGGCCCCGTGGGCGGCCATTTCGCGAGCGATCGCGGCACCGATACCACGCGAAGATCCGGTAATGATCGCGACTTGCCCCTTAAGGCTGAAAAGAGACATCTGGAGCTCCCTGCTGCGTTTCGGCCACGCTACGCGTCGCCATGCAAGAACATACTCGACTTTCGGCCAAGCATTGCCAGCGGACACCGGAACTGTCCAGAATGCAACCGGTGAAGCTGCCTGACGTCATCGATATCAATCGAAGGGACAAAGTACAGCATACCTGATGCTTGATATCGCGGCTCTCACACACTCATTGTGAGCGACCCCCGGCACCGTGACGCCGGTTTCTTTCTCTGCTAAGCGAAATTGATGATGGCCCGCCCCGACCCCTCACCGAACGCCCAGACCCGCCGCTTTCAGGAAAAGCGCGAACGCATCCTCGATGCGGCGGCGACGCTGATAAACCGGCATGGCGTTCGCGGCATGACCTTTGTCGATGTGGCGCAGCTGGTTGATCTGAACACCACTAGCATCACCTACTACTTCAAGCGGAAGGAAATGCTGGCCGCGGCGGTCATGGACCGATCGCTTGAACGCATCCAGGCCCTGGTCGACACGGCAGCCGAAGCCGCGACGCCGCGCCAGCGGGTCGCGCGCTTTATCGAACTGACCTTCGATCTGCAACACAAGATCGAGGCCAATGAAGAGCGCCCTCTCGCCATCCTGTCCGACATTCGCGCCCTCAACGAACCGTTCGGAACAGAGCTGACCAATCGGTATGTGGCGGTCTTCCGCAGCCTGCGAGAATTCTTCCCAATACCCCGCAGCCAGGAAGACAAGGTCCTCGGCACCGTACGCGCCCACGTGCTCTTGCATACCCTGTTCTGGGTTCCAGCATGGCTGAGTCAGTATTCTTCCGGCGATTACCCGCGGGTGTGCCGTCGGCTGATAGAGATTTTCGAACACGGGCTCTTGCCGACCGGCAGCGGCTGGGACCCGGAGATCCTCGACATAGATGAGAGCTCGCTGCGCGTAGGCATTGAAGGCATGCCGGCGAACTTCGCTCGAGCGGCGACGATGCTGATCAATGAACGCGGCTATCGCGGGGCCTCTGTCGAGCAGATCGCGTCCGAACTGAACGTCACCAAGGGCAGTTTTTACCACCACCTCGAAGCCAAGGACGAACTTGTCCTGGAATGCTTCCACCGCAGCTATGGCCGCGTCTCCCTCGTGCAGCGATCAGCCACACAACTCGAAGGTAGCGAGTGGCACAAACTAAGTTGCGCCATCGCAACCTTGCTGGATATTCAGCTCTACAGCGAGTTCCCCCTGCTGCGCTCGACCGCCCTCCATGCCTTGCCGACCGACTGGCGCACCAATGTCCTGGAGCGCTCCAACCGCATGGCCCGGCGATTTGCAGGCATGATGATAGACGGCATTACAGAGGGCTCAATAAAGCCCGTGGACCCGCTCATCGCCAGCCAGGTACTTATGGGCGGCCTGAATGCGGCCTACGATCTGCGCGACTGGATCAGGCCGGTTCCGGCGAGCGAGGCTATCGCCGGATACGCTTCGACCCTGACGTCAGGATTGTTTTCACCACCACCCAAGTCCCGACACAGAAAGTAATTCGCAAGCCGGCCGGACCTTGGCGCGGCGCACAGACAGGAAAGTGATCGAATCATGCGCGACGCCGTTATCGTTTCCACAGCCCGCACGCCGATCGGCAAGGCTTATCGCGGTGCCTTCAACAACACCCCGTCTCCGACCCTGGCCGCACATGCCATTCGCGCATCTGTCGAGCGGGCCGGCATCGAAGGGGCGGAAGTCGATGACTGCATTATCGGAGCAGCGATGCAGCAAGGCGTTCAGCACACGATAGGCCGCACGGCTGCCCTGCGAGCCGGTCTGCCGGTCACAGTCGCCGGCATGTCGATCGACCGCCAATGCTCGTCCGGTCTGATGTCGATCGCTACCGCCGCCAAGCAAGTCATAGTCGATCGCATGGACGTGGTGATCGCGGGCGGTGTGGAGTCGATTTCCATGGTGCAGACCAAGGAAATGCGGGTGGCGCCGGATCCGGAATTGGTCGCGATGCATCCGCACATATACATGCCGATGCTGCAGACCGCGGAAACCGTTGCGGCGCGCTACGATATTGGCCGCGATGTTCAGGATGAGTACGGCCTGCAATCCCAGCAGCGTACGGCTGCCGCCCAAGAGGCGGGTCGCTTTGACGACGAGATTGTTGCGGTCGATGCGACCAAGCTCGTGACCGACCGGGAAACCGGCAAGATTTCCTCGGAAGAAGTCACTCTGCGTCAGGATGAGGGCAACCGCCCCAGCACGACGCTTGAAGGCCTGCACGGCCTGAAGCCGGTCATCGACGGCGGCACCATCACAGCTGGCAATGCCAGCCAGCTGTCTGACGGCGCGTCGGCCTGCGTGGTCATGGAAGCAGGACTGGCTGCCAAGCGCGGCCTGAAGCCGCTAGGACGCTATATGGGCATGGCCGTGGCCGGAACAGAACCAGACGAAATGGGTATCGGCCCAGTTTTCGCGGTACCCAAGCTGCTGGAGAGGTTCGGCCTCAAGACCAGCGATATCGGACTGTGGGAGCTTAACGAGGCCTTCGCCGTTCAAGTCATCTATTGCCGTGACCGTCTAGGGATCGACAACGACCTTCTGAACGTCAATGGCGGCTCGATCTCGATCGGTCACCCCTATGGCATGTCAGGCGCCCGCATGACCGGGCACGCTCTCATCGAAGGCAAGCGACGCGGCGCAAAATACGTGGTGGTGACAATGTGTGTAGGCGGCGGCATGGGTGCCGCCGGCCTGTTCGAAGTCCTCTAGGGCTTGCGCACCCGCATCAGCCCCTCTTGGGCTGTGCTAGCGACCAGCCGACCGTCGCGACTGAATATCCGCCCGCGATTGAAGCCCCTGGCGCCTCCGGCCCAGGGGCTGTCGGTTACATAGAGCAACCACTCGTCGGCCCGGAAATCATCATGCAGCCACAGGGCATGATCGAGGCTCGCCGACTGGACGTCACCACTGACCCAGCTGACCCCGTGTGGCTGCATCGCCGTACTCAGAAGAGCCATGTCTGACGCATAGGCGAGTATCGCCCGGTGCATGACAGGGTCATCACCAGCGGGCCCCGCCAAGCGGAACCAGATCTGCCGCTCGGGTGGTCGCTTGACCGGCCTGTATGGCATCCACGGCTCGACAGGGCGCATTTCGATTGCGCGGGGCCGGGACAGGAACTTGTAGACCTCTTCCGGCATTTCATCCCGGTACCGGGCGAGCAGCGACGCTTCGGATTCCAGCGCATCCGGCGTTGGTACATCTGGCATTCCAACCTGATGTGACAACCCACCTTCATCCCGGTGAAACGAGGCCGTCATGTTGAGGATGGGCTTGCCCCGCTGCATGGCGATCACACGCCGGTTGGAGAAGCTTCCCCCGTCATAGTCGCGCTCGACGCGATAAATGATCGGATAGTCCTCATTGCCTGGCCGCATGAAATAGGCATGCAGTGAATGCGAGATCCGATCCGCCTCCACCGAACCGACAGCAGCCATCAGGGCCTGGCCAATAACCTGCCCTCCGAACACTCGTCCCTTGCCACCGGGATTCCGGTGGCCCCGGTAGAGGTCGGTATCCAGCTCTTCGACTGACAGCAGATCGAGCAGCGTGGCGGCGCGTTTTGCCGCCTTCTCGTCGTCTGCGATTCGAGCACCCATCTTGCTGGCATCATCCATGAGAATTCCACTCCGGCCTGTCAGCGCAGGAGTGTGCGCCCGGCTTCAGGACTTTTCCAGTCTTGGGTACGGCAATTTCAGGTCAGGAAGCGACCAGGCGCAGCGACTTGGTCGGAGCGTCCCAAGGCAGGTGGTAATCCTCCAGCATCACCATGTTGTCACGGTTGATGATCTCGGGACGGGCCTGGTAGCCCAGCAATTCCTGGACATCATGATCCGCGTGACGCGCCAGCACCATGGTTTCGTCCGACGAGAAATTGGTCAGACCGCGTGCGATCTCCTCGCCGTCATGGGCGTAAACGTGCAGCACGTCACCCTTCTGAAATGTGCCGTGGATCTTGAGCACGTCTTCGTGCCCCACACCGCGCTTGTTTTCACGCAGCGACTTGGCAGCATCTTCGTTGAGTACCAGCCCACCACCGCGCTGCAGGCGATTGGTCAGCCACACCGCCCAGGACGAACGGGGGGTACCCTTAGCGACACACGTCGTATGACGCCGCTCACCACTGAGAATAGATGAAACGGGCCGATCGATCTGGCCTTCGCCAATTAAGGTCGTGCACCCGGCATTCTGCGCCATGTTGGCGGCGCGCATCTTCGTGAGCATGCCACCCGACCCCAGAGCACTCGTCCCGGAAGTAACTTCGAGGTACTCACTCACATCTTCGATCGTCTCGACGAATTCGGCGGCCGGGTCCTCCGGGTTACGATCGTATACCCCGTCGATATTGGTCAGCAGGATCAGATGCTCCGCCTGCACCATCTGGGCGACCTTGGCTGCGAGACGATCATTGTCACCGACCCGGATTTCCTCGGTCGTAATGGTATCGTTTTCATTCACGATCGGCATCACGCCATGCTCGAACAGGCGCTGAATCGTGTTCTTGGTGTTGAGAAAGCGACGTCGCTCCTCAAGATCCTCGAGCGTGACAAGAATCTGCGCGATGTCGTAGCCAAACTCGTGGGCAATCTGCTTGTAGGCGTTCACCAGGAGCGGCTGACCGCAAGCGGCAGCAGCCTGCTTGTCTAGGACGCCAGCGTTCTCTGGTGAGCAATTGATGGTGTTGAGCCCGAGCGCGACGGAGCCGGACGACGCCAGAATTACGTCGTAGCCGTCTTCACGCAGCTGGGCGATGTCGGACATCAGGCCATGCATGAAGGCGTAATTGAGTGTCAGCCGGTTGTCGTTGGCGAGAAGGCTCGATCCGATTTTCACGACAATGCGTTTTCGTTCACTCAATGACATCTCCTGAATGATGTTAGACCGGGCAAACCGTCGCCGGGACTCGTGCCTCGCCCGTTCAGCACGGCCTTAGATATTTAGTCTTCAAATTTTTTCAACCCCACGCCCCACTCGGCCTGCTGCCGGGGCACAGGATTGCGCAAAGGCCCTGCGGCCTACATTGGGCCACAACCACACCCGCTAACGGCTCGATCGCTATTTTGTTCCATATGGAAATCTTATTTGAACTCGAATTAATTCTTCCTATATATCGCGCTGACCGTCCGGAGCACCCCAGTGCATCGGACGCCTTGTTATGGTTGTAGCCCGACGCGGAAACTCGGGACGGGCGCAGGAAAGGATGGCATGGATATACTTCTGGTAGGGTGCGGGAAAATGGGCGGCGCGATGCTGAGCCGCTGGGTCGATGAGGTTCCAGCCCAATTCACAGCCGTCAATCGGAGCGGCAACAACATTCCTCCCGCCGCCGCGCATGCCGGAAATGCCTCGGCCCTGGCCGACCGCCGCTTTGACGCCATCATAGTGGCGGTCAAACCCCAGCAGATCGCCGACATAATGCCCGCTTACCGGGACTTTCTGAGCGATGATGGTTGCTTCCTCTCGATCGCCGCCGGTACTTCCGTGGAATCGCTGCGCGATACACTCGGCGAACGCCCCGTCATCCGCCTCATGCCAAATCTGCCTGCGCTTGTCGGCCGCAGCGTCAACGGCCTTTATGCCAGTGCGGATTGCCAGTCACGACACATCAAGCTCGCCACCCGTCTAGCGGAAGCGACCGGACAGGCTGTTTGGCTTGATAGCGAGGACGAGATCGACCGCATTACCGCGGTTGCGGGCAGCGGGCCGGGCTATGTATTCGAATTTCTGAGGGCTTACATCGACGCCGCCGAAGAGCTGGGTTTCAGTCCCGAAACAGCCCGCCGGCTTGTGCTCGAAACAGTCGCCGGCTCCGTTGAAATGGCATCGCGGTCAGACCAGTCGGCCGAGGAACTCCGTAATTCCGTCATGAGCAAGAAGGGCACGACTGAGGCGGGCATCAATGCCCTGACGCGCAACCGTGCCTTCGAAACGCTCGTAAAGGACGCGACCAAGGCCGCCTATTCGCGAGCGCAAGAGCTCCGCTAGGCTTCTTGCAGCGCGCGGTACAACAAGAAAAGGACATCCTGATGACAGACATGAAATCCTACATCGACACGCTTGGTCAGAACGCTCGCGCCGCAGCCCGCGAACTTGCCACGACGACCACTGACCGGAAGAACTCAGCGCTGAAATCCGCGGCCAGGGCCTTGCGTCAGCGCGCCGGTGAAATCCTAGAGGCCAACAAAACGGACGTTGAAGGTGTACGCAAAGCGGGCAAGCCGGAGTCTTTCATCGACCGCCTGATGCTCGACGAGGACCGCATCGAGGGGATCGCCAGCGCGGTAGAAATGATCGCAGACCTGCCTGACCCTGTCGGCCGCCAACTGGCGGAGTTCAAGCGCCCTAATGGCCTGCGCATTGAGCGGGTCGCCGTTCCACTGGGCGTGATCGGCATGATCTACGAGTCGCGTCCGAATGTGGGCGCAGACGCCGGCGCCCTCTGCCTGAAATCAGGCAATGCCGTCATCCTCCGGGGCGGCTCGGAGAGCCTCAACTCGACGCGCATTATCGTCGACTGCATGAAGTCCGGCCTGCGCGACGCCGCCCTTCCCGACGCAGCCATCCAGATGATCGACAGCACAGACCGCTCGGCGGTGCAGCACCTCCTGCAATGTACGGAATTCGTGGATCTGGTCATCCCCCGTGGCGGCAAGGGGCTCGTGACGCTGGTGCGCGACCAGGCCAAGGTTCCCACGCTCCTGCACCTCGAAGGCAATTGCCACACCTACGTCCACTCTGCTGCCAATCTCGACAAGGCGCTGGCCATCACCGAGAACGCCAAGCTCCGGCGCACCGGCGTTTGCGGGGCAACCGAAAGCCTGGTGGTCGACAAGGCGGTCGCGGCCGACTTCCTGCCCCGCCTGGTCAACCAATTGAAAGATTGCGAGTTGCGAGGCGATGACGAAGCGCGTGCTATTGCGCCGTCCATCCGGCCGGCAGGTGATGACGACTGGGATACCGAGTATCTGGACAGCATAATGTCGGTGAAAGTGGTCGAAGGGCTGGAGGAGGGGCTCGACTTCGTGACCCGTCACTCCTCCGGTCATACCGACGCGATCGTCACCGAGGACGAAGCTGCTGCGTCGCGTTTCCTGACGACTATCGACAGTGCAGTCGTAATGCATAATGCTTCGACACAGTTTTCCGACGGGGGGGAGTTCGGAATGGGCGCAGAGATTGGTATCGCTACAGGCAAAATGCACGCCCGCGGTCCGGTTGGGCTCGAGCAGCTGACCTCCTTCAAGTACCTGGTACACGGTGAAGGGCAGACCCGCCCCTGAGCCACTTCCTGCCGGATTGAGACGACGTTTCACTCTCCACCCAAGGCACCTTCATGACACCGAATGATATCGACGTGGAAGCGCTGGTTTCCCTGGCGCTGTACTTCATCCTGATGATGGCGATTGGCCTGTACGCCTACCGCAAGTCGACTGACGACGTGTCGGGATACATGCTGGGTGGTCGCCAGCTGCACCCCGCCGTCGCCTCACTGTCGGCCGGCGCTTCAGATATGAGTGGCTGGATGTTGATGGGCCTGCCGGGTGCCATCTTCGCGACCGGCCTGTCGGAAGCCTGGATTGCCGTCGGTCTGGTGATCGGCGCCTACTTCAACTACCGCCTCGTAGCGCCGCGTTTGCGCGTCTATACCGAGGTGGCTCACGATGCGATCACCATTCCGGACTATTTCGAGAAGCGTTTCGATGATCGAACCCGGACGCTGCGCATTCTGTCCTCGATCGTCATCATCATCTTTTTCACGCTGTACACCTCGGCCGGCATCGTCTCTGGTGGCAAGCTGTTCGAGGCCTCCTTCGGCCTCGACTATCGCCTCGGCCTGTTCCTGACCGCAGGAGTTGTTGTCGCCTATACGCTTTTCGGTGGCTTCCTAGCGGTCAGCCTGACGGACTTTGTCCAAGGGGTGATAATGTTCGTGGCGTTGATCCTCGTACCGATCGTGACCCTCATGCAGATCGGGGGTGCAGGCGAAATGGTGGCGACGATCGACAGCAGCTTCCCTGACCGTTTGGCGTTCTTCCCGGAGCAATGGAGTTGGCTTGCCATCGTTGCCATCATCTCGACGATGTCATGGGGCCTCGGCTATTTCGGCCAACCGCACATCATTGTCCGCTTCATGGCCATCCGCAGCCTGCGTGAAGTTGCGACGGCCCGGCATATCGGGATGAGCTGGATGATCGTAACCGTGGTCGGCGCAGTCGGGACCGGTATTGCCGGCCTAGCTTACGTCACTTCCACGAACCTGTCGCTGGACGACCCGGAAACCGTCTTCATCGTGTTGTCCCAGGTCCTGTTCCACCCACTGATTGCCGGCTTCCTGCTGGCCGCAATCCTGGCCGCGATCATGTCCACGATTTCCTCCCAGCTGCTGGTCTCATCCAGCTCGCTCACCGAGGATTTCTACAAGACCTTCTTGCGCCGCGACGCGGGACAAAAGGAATTGGTCCTCATTGGTCGCCTGTCGGTTCTCGCTGTTTCCCTGGTCGCAATCGGCCTCGCCTTCGACCGGTCGAGCAACATCCTGACGCTCGTGTCCAACGCTTGGGCCGGTTTCGGATCGGCATTCGGGCCTATCGTGCTGATCAGCCTGTTCTGGCGGCGGATGACGCGCAGTGGCGCTATTGCCGGCATGATTACTGGGGCGGTCACGGTGCTGGTCTGGATCTACGTCTTCAAGCTGTCAGGCGTGCTGTATGAAATGATCCCGGGCTTCATCGCCTGTAGCGCGACCACCGTGCTGGTGAGCCTGATGACGCGCCTCCCTCAGGGCGAAGTCACGGAGCATTTCGATGAAATGATCGCCCAGCTCGATGCCGAGAAAGTGCGCAAGGCAGGCTGACCGCCGCACTCTTGCGTCGAACATGAAAAAAGGGCGGCGCACTGCGCCGCCCTTTGTATTTAGGGTCACTGCCCGCGCTTAGCGCGAACCGTCACCCAAGTCCGGTTCGCCTTCTTCATCGGCATTATCATTGCCGATATCATCATCGCTGAACGGATAGGTCGTGGCTTCACGCTCATTGAAGTCGGGCAGGGCTTCAAAGCCAGCTTGGTCGTAGGTCAGCGTTAGCCGCAGGTCATCGTCAATCATCTCGGTCGTATAGGCACCGGCCTCGACCAGGATCTCGCGGCCGCCGACTTCGAGAATGCCGCCATATTCAACAACCACGGCTTCCACCTCGCCGGAGGAGGACAGGCGCACGCGCTCGACTTCGCCTAGCTCCGACCCATCGGATCCAAACACATCGGCTTCGACAAGCTCGTGATGGTCTGTGTAAGGGGTCTCCCAATCATCATCGTCGAGAGACAGGTCGTCATCGTCGATCTCCGCGACGTCATACCGGTCGCTCTCATCATCTACTTGATCAAGAGCGACACGATCATCATCGAACTCCGGGAGGGCTTCAAACTGCTCGCTGCTCAGGGTGGTCCGGATCATGACGGCGTCATCGCCCCGGTCCACTGTAAAATCCTCCATTTCAAGCAGTCGTTCGGATTCGCCGAGGTCGAGGAGGCCTTCTTTCTCGACCACAATAGCGTCGACCTCACCTGAGGCAGATAGGCGAACCATCTCGACTTCACCGATCTCCTCGCCATCAACACCATAGACGGACGCATCGACGAGCTCATGATCTTCGGTGAACGCGGCATGTGCCGTGGTCTCGGCCCAGTCGCGCTCGTGGTTCAGGTCCAGATCGGCCTCGACCTGGGTTTCAATGTGCATGTCATCACCATGCACGGTGGGATCGACGTCGCCTTCCTGAGCATAGGCCGTCGAAGCGGCGAACAGCGATGTCGTGGCAATCAGGATGCGCTTCATATCGAATTCTCCATTAAACTTCTTAGTCACGTTGGAATGCACCGCGCATTCGGCCTGAAAAACGCGCTCGGCGTTCTTCCGGTTCCCATGACCTCGATCAAATTCAACTTTAAGCGAGGTCTCGAATACTGAAAAAACCACTCCTTTACAGATGCTTATCACGGACCCAGACGCGCAGACTGGGCGTGACTAATCTGAACAAGGAGGAAGGTGCCCGGTCGGCTGCCTGAGGGCATGGGGTGCGGGGAGGAAGGGGGGGACCCTACCGACCGGGCAAGAGTAGAACGACTTACGCCCGGGTTCGTTCCCGCACCTAGTACATTTTTTTACATCCGGCCGTCGCCGCTTTTGCCTAAATGGGCGGCCGCCCCCTCACCGCATCCATAATCCCCTGCAAGACCAGAAGGATAAGAAACAGAACAAATAGTACCTGAGCGATGAAAGCGGCGGTGCCGGCCAGCGCAAAGAACCCGAAATAGCCCGCGACCAGAGCTAGCAGTAGAAAAGCCACCGTCCAGCCAAACATGACTTGCACTCCTCCTAATTCCTGGGGGCCGACTGGCCCCTCCAAGGACAGGAAAACGGACGACTGCGGCACGCGTTCCTTTTCTTCTCCTGGGAACCAAGCGCCAAACAAAGCGTTGCAGCTGCAAGAGGTTTCAGGAACAGAACAATGCAACGTCTCGCCGCAGCCACCATCGCCATCAGCACGGTCGCCCTCGCGACCGGGCTATCCGCGATGCCTGCAAGCCCGTCAACAGCGACCGACCAAGCCCTGACGATTTGGCCCGAGACCGAGCATGAGTTCGAGGCCACGCCGGTGACTGACATCACGGGGCAGGCCAGTGGCAGCGTTGAGACTGTAATCCGCACCGATGACGGCGCCGTCCATTCCTATCAGATTCTCTGGGAGGGACCTGATGGCTCCACTCTCGGCATGATCGATCATCCTGCCGGCTTCGTCAGATATGACGCCGACACGGACAAATTGGTCGCGCACCTTGAATGGCGCGACTTGCAAGAGGGGTTCAGGCAAGCCGAGCAAAACCTGCTCAACGACTTCCTGTCCCCACCGGCCCCTGAACCAGGAGCCATGTCGGGCACAAGTTGAGCGCAACCTCAACCTCGCCTTCTAGATCTTCGAAACATCATACTGAAAGGAGAATGCCATGTTGGGTTGGGCCCTTATGTTCTTCATTTTTGCGATCGTCGCAGCCGTGTTCGGTTTCGGCGGTATCGCTTCGTCACTCGCCGGGATTGCCCAGATCCTGTTCGTGATCTTCCTGATCCTGTTCGCCGTCTCACTTGCGATGCGCCTGTTCCGTGGCGGCGGCTCGCCTCGGGTCTAAATGCCTTTGACCCGCAAACATGAAAAACCCCGCTCGGAAGAGCGGGGTTTTTTTAGCTTGGCGTAAAAGACGACGAGTCTTTAGTCGGCCGCATCCTGAACAGTCTCACCAGCTTCCTCCACGTCACGGCCGGCACCGTAAATGGTGTTGCAGGCCGCCACGGAAAGAGTGAGCAGTGCGATCAGAATGGCTGAAGTGGCTCGCTTCATACCGGTCTCCTCTTGATAGACCCCGGTAGAACGCTCCACTCGCCCCACCGTTCCAGCCGAACCGCTTTCCCCTGAATAAAATCAAAGCCCCGGGACACATCCCGGGGCTTCGAGCCTGGTATACGGCCAGCTTGAACCGACTGGCACTTATCTGATCCGGCTTCCAGTTAGCAGCCGCGGAACTCACCATTGCGCCAATAGGTGCAATTCGAGCCTTCGTCGATGAAGTAATAGCGACCTGCACGCTGGTCGTAATAAAGCTCGGAATGACGCGGATTGTTGTCGTTCCACGGACATGCCCGGTCCTGCTGGCAGCCGACCGCGGCACCGCCAGCGGCACCGACGGCGGCACCGATCAAGGCGCCCGTCTGAGCGTCTCCGCTACCGGTATTGTTGCCAATCACCGCACCGGCGGCAGCGCCGAGAGCCGCGCCGGCGGCCGTGTTGCGCGCCGTATTGGGATGACTGGAACATGCCGCCAAGACACTCGTTGCGGCGACGGTCATTACCATAAGTGTACGCATGGTCTGCTCCCTTTTGCGTGTGGCAGGTAAACGCGACGGCCTAAAATTTGTTCCTGAGAAGGTGCCGATCAGGACAGCGACTCGCGCTCCAGATTCCAAACCCGGCCGGGCGCAAAGCGGGTACCATCCTCCGCAACCACATGCTGGACGCGGATTGCGCGGTCCTGGATTTCAATACGATTGAAGCCGGCCGGCTCCGTACGTGTTCGGTGGGAAAAGGTGGTGCCAGCCCCAACAAACCAACAGGTGTGGTCTCCCTGCACGGCTGGAAGCACGAAGGTCTGATGAAGATGCCCGGTCAGCACCAAATCGCACGCCGTTTCCACGACTCCCGCAGCGGTTTCGCCATAGCGCGTTCGAGCCCGTCCTTGATTCCCCCCGGGCGCGCGAAGCGGGTGGTGGCAGGTCAGGATGCGGGTGCGACTTGTTGAGCGGGCCAGTCGGTTCACGACCTCTGAAACGTCACTTGCGGCGGCGCGGCCAAGTGACCAATCAAGCTGGAATTGCGCTCGCCGCGCAGTGTGCAGGGTTTCCACATGCAGCCCTTCGCTCTCGTAGCGATCCGTCACGGCACCCCCCAGGGCATGATGAAACCGCCGCCAGGGAGACGCGAAGCGCTGCCACACGGAACGGACCGGAACATCATGATTGCCAGCCGCGCCGATAACCGGAACGCCCAACTGGCGGAAGAAGTCCGCCGCGGCTTCGAATTCCTGCTTCCGGCCATCCTGGGTGAAATCGCCAGCTGCTATGATCATGTCCGGCTGTGCTTCTTCACAATAGGTGGCGAAGGCATCAACAAGCGCACTGTCTTCCGCTCCGAAATGCAGGTCTGCAATATGGAGGAGCTGCATCACTCCTCCGGTCGCAGAACCGCCAGCGGGTTGGGTATCATGCGTATCATTGCGGGTTCTGTGAGGAATATCGGCTCTCCATCGACCATTACGGACAAGGGTTTACTTGACTTCGCAACAACCCGTTCGACGCGCGTCCGACGCGTTGTCGCATACTCGGATTCATTCACGGCCATGGCTTCCCAGGGCATGCTGAGCAAATCCCAGAAATGACGCCAGTGCACGACGATACAATCAAAGCCATCCGGATCGTCGGCCCGTATCGACAAGTAGATGCCACTCGCCTTCTGGCGTGCAGCCCGGTGCGATCGATCCAACTTGTAACGAACCCGGGGCCTGAATGCATACTGGAACGAAACCAGAGCCCGTTTGAAGCTGTCCCAGAGTGGCGTCGGCCGGTCGGCGTCTCGCAATACTTCGCGAGCACGGGCAAACAACGACGGGAAACCAATGGCTGCGGCAACCAGGAAAAGGTGGCCATTGAGTATGCCTGCGGGCACGACGTCTTCCCGGTAGCCATGCGCCTCTTCCAGAATTTCAAATGCGTCGCGATCCCCGTACAAGCGCTTGGCCAACAAGTTGGCAGTGCCCAGTGGCAGTGGAAGGAGCGGCAGGTGAAGCCCAGAGCGCGCGACCTCCTCGGCGACCGCGCGGATCGTCCCGTCACCTCCCGCGATCGCGATCGCGTCAGCGCCGTGCTTCACGGCACTTTCCAAGGCCTCAGCGATAC
>NZ_JBTLRI010000002.1:442075-572571 GCF_054482675.1 Maricaulis sp. CAU 1757 | reverse complement strand
CGGGCTGGCGCCCGCGACCCCTTCGACCTCGCTGCGCTCGGCCACTTCCCCGCCTTGCGGGGAAGAAAAGCGGGGGCGCCGCTTTAGATCCTTTCGGTGGCTGAGACTCAAGGCACAACATTCCCCATGGATTGGCGTGATACCGGCATCATCCTGGCCGTGCGGTCGCACGGCGAGACCTCGGCGATTGTCGAGGTGCTGACGGCCGAGCACGGGCGGCATGCGGGGCTGGTGCGCGGCGGGCGGTCGCGGCGGATGCGGCCGGTGCTGCAGCCGGGCAACCAGGTGGCGGTGAGCTGGCGGGCGCGGCTCGAGGACCATCTGGGCTCGTTCCAGATCGAGGGCGAAAGCCTGGGCGCCGGCGCGGTGATGGAGGACCGGGTGGCGCTGGCGGGGCTCAATGCCGCCTGTGCCTTGGCGGTCATGTGCCTGCCCGAACGCGAGGCACACGCGCGGGTGCATCACGGCTTCCAGCTCTTCATCGAGGCGCTTGACGACATCGACATTTGGCCGGCGCTGTATGTGCGCTGGGAGGCCGGGCTGCTGTCCGACCTGGGCTACGGGCTGGATCTGAGCCGGTGCGCGGTGACCGGGGCGGTGGATGAGCTCAGCCATGTCTCGCCGCGCACCGGACGCGCCGTGTGCCGCGAGGAGGCCGAGCCCTATGCGGCCAAGCTGCTGGAGCTGCCAGCCTTCATGCGCGGGTCGGGCGAGATCGCCGAGGGCGATATCGCGCGCGGGCTGGCACTGACCGGCTATTTCATCGAGCGCCGGGTGCTGTGGCCGATCGACCGGCAATTGCCGGAGGCGCGGGGGCGACTGGAGGCGGAGCTCGAGCGGGCGGGGCGGTTGTAGACCGTCACGCGATCGTGACGGTGTTGCTGTTGTGGTGACCTGACGGGCCGGGCCGGGCGCGCCTAGAGTGCCATCAGAGCGAGACGAGGGATTTGGGCGATGGCCGGACGGGCAGCACATGACATGACGCAGGGATCGGTGTTCGGTCACATCCTGCGCATGCTGGTGCCGATGAGTTTCGGCATCCTGGCCATGATGCTGGTCGGCATTGTCGATACCTACTGGGTCGGCACGCTGGGCACGGCGCAGCAGGCCGCGGTGCAGATGAGCTTCCCGATCACCATGCTGGTGATGAGCATTTCCATCGGGCTGGGCGCCGGGGCGGTGTCGGCGGTGTCGCGCGCGGCCGGGCGCAAGGACACGTCCTCGATCCCGCGCATCGCCACCGATGCCATGCTGCTGGCGCTGTTGCTGGTCGGGGCGGTGTCGGTGGTCGGCGTGCTGACGGTGGAGCCGATCTTCATCGCGCTGGGTGCCAGCGACACCATGCTGCCGCATGTCACCGCCTATATGAGCGTGTGGTTCGGCGGCATCACCCTGATCGTGGCCCCGATGGTGGCGAGCAATATCCTGCGGGCGCTGGGCAATGCGCTGGTGCCGTCGCTGATGATGATCGGCGCCGCCTTCGTCAATCTGATCCTCGACCCGATCTTCATTCTCGACGACGTGTTCGGCCTGTTCCCCGGCCTCGGCTGGGGCGTGTCCGGCGCGGCGCTGGCCACGGTGGCGGCCAATGCGGTGACGTTTGCACTGGTATTCTGGTATCTCGCCTTCAAGGAAAAGCTGATCCATTTCGGATTTCACGACCTGGGCGAGATCTGGCACCACTGGTCGGACATTGCCCGGGTCGGCATCCCTGCCTGTTTCTCCAATATCTTCAACCCGCTGGCCATGACCGTGGCGCTGTCCGGCCTGGGAATGGCGCGCTTCGGCGACGCCGCGGTGGGCGGGCTCGGCGTGGCCGGTCGCATCGAGGCCTTCGCCATCGTGCCGCTGTTTGCCCTGTCGGCCTCGATCGGCGCGGTGACGGGCCAGAATGGCGGCGCCAATGACACGGCGCGGGTGCGCGAGGCCTTCCGCTCCTCCTTCCTGTTCTGCATCGCCTGGTCGCTCGGCATCGCCGCCATCCTGTGGCTCGGCGCCGGACCGCTGGCGGCGCTCTTCCTGCCGTCCGAGGCGGGCCAGGCGGTGGCGCGTGACTACTGGCACATCGTGCCGCTGACCATTGCCGGCTACGGCATCACCATCGCCGCCAGTGCCGGCTTCAACGGGCTGGGCCGGCCGGCC
Source organism: Maricaulis sp. CAU 1757 (assembly GCF_054482675.1). Taxonomy (NCBI): domain Bacteria; kingdom Pseudomonadati; phylum Pseudomonadota; class Alphaproteobacteria; order Maricaulales; family Maricaulaceae; genus Maricaulis; species Maricaulis sp. CAU 1757. Next base: position 570,429 of record NZ_JBTLRI010000002.1, on the reverse strand, counting down.
TACGGCATGATGATCACGGCCGGGCGGGCCATCGGCCTGATGATCCCCTTCGTGCTGGTCGGCAGTCTTGTGGTCGGCGCCCCGGTCGGGGTGATCTGGGGCGTGGCCCTCGCCAACGTCCTGTCGGGCGGGCTGACGGCGCTGTTCGTGCTGACGCGGGCGCCGATGAGCGCCAAGCACGGCAAGGCGAGGCGGGCCAAGGCGGGGGCGTCGGACGTGGCGCTGACAGATGACGCCGTGGCCGACGAGCTGGTGGCCAAGGATCCGGCGGAGTAGGGCTTCGCTTTCAGGGATCACCGTTGGTGCGGATGGAGGGACTCGAACCCCCACGCCTCTCGGCACCAGAACCTAAATCTGGCGCGTCTACCAGTTCCGCCACATCCGCATGCTTCGGCGGCGCGGTGATGGCATGGCGGGACGGGCGGTGCAAGTCGTGCTGCAGAGCCACGTGCAGGCCGGTGAGGCGGGCTGTGGACGGCAACGTCCGGTTGGCCAATATGGGGGCATGGCGGGCCCGGAGATCAACCGCAATGAATGAGGAACGCACGGCCCTGGACTGGGAGGCGCGGTTTCGCGCCGGCGATGCCCCGTGGGAACGGCCCGGCCTGCATCCGGCGCTGCGGCAGTGGCGCGAGACGGGCCGGCTGAAGCCCGGCGCCCGCATCATCGTGCCGGGCTGCGGCCGTGCGCCGGAAGTCGAAGCCTATGCGCGGCTGGGGCTGAAAGTGACGGGGGCCGACCTGTCGACAACAGCCCTGGCCTGGCAGGCCGAGCGCTTGGCGGCGGCGGGCCTGGAGGCGGAGCTGGTCGAGGGCGACGTGCTGGCCTATCGGCCCGGGGCGCCGTTCGACCTGGTCCACGAGCAGACATTCCTGTGTGCCATCCCGCCGCGCCTGCGCGCGGATTACGAGGCGGCGGTGCACGCCTGGCTGAAGCCGGGCGGGGCGCTGCTGGCGCTGTTCATGCAGAAAGAGGAGCGGGGCGGTCCGCCCTATGGCTGTGCGCCGGAGGCCATGCGCGACCTGTTTCCCGAAGCGCGCTGGAGGTGGCCGGAAGAGGGGGAACTCGTCGCCTATCCGCATCCCTCCCTAGGCGGCAAGCCGGAGCTCGGTGGGGTGCTGCTGCGGCGCTGAGGGGCGGGGAGCTTTATCCTAGCTCTTCGGTGTCATCCCGGATGGATGCCCGGCCTTGAGCCGGGCGGAAGTCCGGGACCCATATCCGCGGTATCGGCCAGATCGAGCGCGGTGCTTCCCACGGCGGCGCGTATGGGTCCCGGCCCTTCGCCCCGCCGGCGCGGGGCATGCGGCCGGGATGACAGGGAAAGGCGCATTCACCCCGTTTGCCATGAATGCCCGGTCTCGAGCCGGGCGGAAGTCCGGGACCCATATCCGCGCAGTCGGCCCGACCGAGCGCGGTCGTGCCCACGGCGGCGCGTATAGGTCCCGGCCCTTCGCCCCGCCTGCGCGGGGCATGCGGGCGGGATGACAGGGGTGGGCGCATTCGCTCCGTGTGCCATGCCAGTTGACCCCAGCCGCTTCGCAGCGTTGCGCAGCGCGAATCCCCGTGACATAACGCGCGCTCGATTTTGCCGCGGCTCCGGCCGCTCTCCACTTGGAATATCAGGGTCAACCTCATGAACGTCACCGAGAAAGCCTCCGAAGGCTTGAGCCGCACCTACGAGATCGTCTTCCCGGCTGACGATCTGCAAGCTCGCCTGGACGCGAAAATCGAAGAAATCCGCCCGGAAGTGCGCCTCAAGGGTTTCCGCCCGGGCAAGGTGCCGACCAGCCACATCCGCAAGATGTTCGGCGAGTCGATCATGGGCGACATGCTCAACGAGCTGGTCCCGGCCACGACCCAGGAAGTGCTCGACGAGAAGAAGATCCGTCCCGCCTCGCAGCCTGACATCAAGGTCGTCAGCGAAGCCAAGGACGTGCTGGCCGGCAAGTCGGATTTCAAGTTCGACGTGTCGCTGGAAATCATGCCGGACTTCGAGCCGGCCGATCCGTCCAAGCTGACCCTCGAGCGCCCGACCGCGCCGGTCGCCGACGAGCAGATCGAAGAGGCGCTGCAGCGCCTGGCCGAAGAGAACCGCGAATTTTCCGCCAAGAAGGGTGGCAAGGCTGCCAAGGCGGAAGAGGGTGATGTCGTCGTGGTGGACTTCGTCGGCAAGATCGACGGCGAGGCCTTCGAGGGCGGTTCGGCGGAAGATGCCCGCGTCGCCATCGGCGACGGCGCCTTCATCCCGGGCTTCGAAGAGCAGTTGATCGGCGCCAAGGTCGGCGAAGAGCGCGAGCTCAAGGTCAAGTTCCCGGACGAGTACCAGGCCCAGCACCTGGCCGGCAAGGACGCCATTTTCGAGACCACCATCAAGGCCATCGAGGCGCCGCAGGAAGCCAAGGTCGACGAGGAGCTGGCCAAGCGCCTCGGCCTCGACTCCATGGATGCCCTCAAGGACGCGCTGAAGAAGCGTTTCGAGAGCGAGCACGCCGCCCAGTCGCGCATGAAGGTGAAGCGTCACCTGCTCGACGCCCTGGACGCCGAGCACCAGTTCGACCTGCCGCCGAAAATGGTCGAGGCCGAGTTCGAGAACATCTGGCGTGAAGTCCAGCATGCCATCGAGCACGACCACCTCGAGGAAGAGGACAAGGACAAGTCGGAAGACGAGCTCAAGGACGAATATCGCGGCATCGCCGAGCGCCGCGTGCGCCTCGGCCTGGTGCTGGCCGAGATCGGCCGTCGCAACAAGATCGACGTGACCCAGGAAGAGCTGTCGCGCGCCATCGGCCAGGAAGCCCAGAAATATCCGGGCCAGGAACGCCAGGTCGTCGAGTTCTACCAGAAGAACCCGCAGGCCATCGCCCAGGTCCGCGCGCCGCTGTATGAGGAAAAGGTCGTCGACTACATCCTCGAGCTGGCCGAGGTGAAGGACACGGAAGTCGACCGCGAGGCGCTGTTCGCCGACGAGGACGAGGTCCCGGCCAAGCCGAAGGCCAAGAAGAAGGCGCCGGCCAAGAAGAAGGCTGCCGCCAAGTCGGGTGAAGACAAGCCGGCTGCCAAGAAGAAGGCCCCGGCCAAGAAAGCCGCTGCCAAGGAGGCCGACCACAAGCCGGCCGCCAAGAAGGCTCCGGCCAAGAAGAAGGCACCGGCCAAGAAGGCCGCTGCCAAGAGCGATTGATCGATGATCTGATTGTTCACAGCAAAACGCCGGTGCTACACAGCACCGGCGTTTTTTGTTTACCACCGTTTCACAGGTCGCGATGCAGCCTGCGCCTTGCCTACAACCGCGACGCTCGCAATATTTAAAAAAACCCGTCTGATGAGAAACGGGCCGCCTGCCGGCCCGGAACCCAAGGAGCCTCAAATGCAAGATCCCCAGGCCGTCATGTCCAACCTGGTGCCGATCGTGGTCGAGCAGACCAGCCGCGGCGAACGCTCCTTCGACATCTATTCGCGTCTCCTGAAGGAGCGCATCATCTTCATCACCGGTCCGATCGAGGACCACATGGCCAGCCTGATCGTGGCCCAGCTCCTGTTCCTGGAGTCGGAAAACCCGAAGAAGGAAATCTCGATCTACATCAACTCGCCGGGCGGCGTGGTTTCTGCCGGCCTGGCGATCTACGACACCATGCAGTACATCCGCAGCCCGGTGTCGACGATGTGCATGGGCATGGCCGCCTCGATGGGCTCGCTGCTGCTGACGGCCGGTGAGGCCGGCATGCGCTATGCGACGCCGAATGCGCGCATCATGGTGCACCAGCCTTCCGGCGGCTTCCGCGGCCAGGCCTCGGACATCGAGCGCCATGCGGCGGACATCCAGAAGATCAAGAAACGCCTCAACGAAATCTATGTCGAGCACACCGGTCGCACCTATGACGAGATCGTCAATGCGCTCGACCGCGACAACTTCATGTCGGCGGAAGAAGGCAAGGATTTCGGCCTGATCGACCACATCACGGTGCGCCGTGGCGACGACGAAGACGACGCGTCGAAGAAGTAGATGGTAACCCAAGGCGCGCTTGACGCTTGATCGAGCGCCCTTCGGTATGATCGTATGGTGAGTGACAGAAACCGTTTGCTAAGGTTCGGCCGTGATTTTGCAGGGCGCCGGATCGATGAAGCCAACAGGATCGAACCCCGGCGAGGGGTTGAATTGGAGCAGTCATGAGTAAGACCACGGGCGGAGACAGCGAGTCGAAGAACACGCTCTACTGCTCTTTCTGCGGAAAGAGCCAGCACGAGGTGCGCAAGCTGATCGCCGGGCCGACGGTGTTCATCTGTGACGAGTGCGTCGAGCTCTGCATGGACATCATCCGCGAGGAGAGCAAATCCTCGCTGGTGAAATCCCGCGAAGGTGTCCCTTCGCCGCAGGAGATCTTCAACGTCCTGAACGATTACGTGATCGGCCAGTCGCATGCCAAGCGCGTGCTCGCCGTCGCCGTGCACAATCACTACAAGCGCCTCAACCACGCGGCCCAGAACGCCGATGTGGAGCTGGCCAAGTCGAACATCCTGCTGATCGGCCCGACCGGTTGCGGCAAGACGCTGCTGGCCCAGACGCTGGCGCGCATCCTCGATGTGCCCTTCACCATGGCCGACGCGACGACGCTGACGGAAGCCGGTTATGTCGGTGAGGATGTCGAGAACATCGTCCTCAAGCTGCTGCAGTCCGCCGATTACAATGTCGAGCGGGCCCAGCGCGGCATCGTCTATATCGACGAGATCGACAAGATCAGCCGCAAGTCCGACAACCCGTCCATCACCCGCGATGTATCGGGCGAGGGCGTGCAGCAGGCCCTGCTGAAGATCATGGAAGGCACCGTCGCCTCGGTGCCGCCCCAGGGTGGTCGCAAGCACCCGCAGCAGGAATTCCTGCAGGTCGACACCACCAATATCCTGTTCGTCGTGGGCGGCGCCTTTGCCGGCCTCGACAAGGTGATCTCGCAGCGCGGGCAAGGTTCCTCGATCGGCTTCGGGGCCGATGTGCGCGAGCCGGATGCCCGTCGCACGGGCGAGATCCTGCGCGAGGTGGAGCCAGACGACCTGCTGCGCTTCGGCCTGATCCCGGAATTCGTCGGTCGTCTGCCGGTCATCGCGACCCTGGAAGATCTCGACGAGGACGCCCTGGTCCAGATCCTGACCGAGCCGAAGAACGCCCTGGTCAAGCAGTACCAGCGCCTGTTCGAGATGGAAGGCGTCGGCCTGACCTTCACCGAGGATGCCCTCAAGGCGGTCGCCAAGCGGGCCATTGCCCGCAAGACCGGTGCCCGCGGCCTGCGCTCGATCATGGAAGGCATCCTGCTGGAGACCATGTTCGACCTGCCGGGTCTGGAAGGCGTCGAGGAGATCGTCGTCAATGCCGAGGTGGTTGATGGCAATGCCAAACCGCTGTGCATCTATGCGGAACGCAAGGACGACAAGCGCACCGGAGCTTGATTCCGGCGGCTTGGATCGCCACCTGTTAGCGGAACACGGGAAACCGGATCGGCAGCCCATGCCGGTCCGGCCCTCCCGAACCGAGTCAATTCGACGTTGATGACAGATCGCGCCGTGCCGTAACGGGCGGCGCATGGAGTAAGCATGTCCCAGACCAAAACACTTCCCCTTCTGCCGCTGCGCGACATCGTCGTGTTCCCGCACATGATCGTGCCGCTCTTCGTGGGGCGCGAGAAGTCGGTGAAGGCGCTGGAAGCGGTGATGAAGGGTGACAAGCAGATCTTGCTGGCCACCCAGCGGACGGCTTCCGACGATGATCCCAAGCCTGACGCCATCCACACCACCGGCGTGGTCGCCTCGGTGCTGCAATTGCTGAAACTGCCGGACGGCACGGTCAAGGTGCTGGTCGAGGGCGGCGTGCGCGTCGAGATCGAGGACTATACCGACCGCGATGACTTCTACGAGGCGGTGTGCACCTCGATCCCGGAAGACACGGGTGATGCGTCGGAGCTGGAAGCGCTGATGCGCACGGTGTCCGGCAAGTTCGAAGACTATGTGAAGCTGAACAAGAAGGTGCCGCCGGAGGCGCTGGCCTCGCTGGCCCAGATCAGCGAGCCCGGCAAGCTGGCCGACAGCATTTCCGCGCACCTGGCGGTCAAGATCGATGAGAAGCAGGCGCTGCTGGAAGAGCCCGACGTCTCCAAGCGGCTCGAGCGCGTGCTCGGCCTGATGGAAGGCGAGATCGGCGTGCTGCAGGTGGAGAAGAAGATCCGCTCGCGCGTCAAGCGGCAGATGGAAAAGACCCAGCGCGAGTATTACCTGAACGAGCAGATGAAGGCGATCCAGCGCGAGCTGGGTGAGGGCGATGACAGCCGCGAGGAACTCGCCGAGCTGGAAGAGAAGCTGGCCGAAGCCAAGCTCTCCAAGGAAGCCCGTGCCAAGGCCGAGGCCGAGTTCAAGAAACTGCGCAATATGGGCCCGATGTCCGCCGAGGCGACGGTCGTGCGCAATTATCTCGACTGGATCCTCGCGGTGCCGTGGGGCAAGCGCAAGCGCCTGAAGACCGATCTCGAGCGCGCCGAGAACGTGCTCAATGACGACCATTACGGTCTCGACAAGGTCAAGGAGCGCATCCTCGAGCACCTCGCCGTGCAGGCGCGCACCAAGAAGCTGAAGGGCCCGATCCTGTGCCTGGTTGGACCGCCCGGCGTCGGCAAGACCTCGCTCGGTCGTTCGATCGCCAAGTCGACCGGCCGTGATTTCGTGCGCATGTCGCTCGGCGGCGTGCGCGACGAGGCGGAGATCCGCGGTCACCGGCGCACCTATATCGGCTCTATGCCGGGCCGCATCATCCAGTCGATGAAGAAGGTCAATTCCTCCAACCCGCTCTTCCTGCTCGACGAGATCGACAAGCTGGGCGCCGATTATCGCGGCGATCCGGCCTCGGCACTCCTTGAAGTGCTGGACCCGGAACAGAACTCGGCCTTCAACGACCACTATCTGGAAGTCGATTACGACCTGTCCGACATCATGTTCGTGACCACCGCGAACACGCTCAACCTGCCGCAGCCGCTCCTCGACCGGATGGAAATCATCCGCATCGCCGGCTACACGGAGGACGAGAAGGTCGAGATCGCCAAGCGTCACCTTCTGCCCAAGCAGATGAAGAACCACGCGCTGAAGACCGGCGAGTGGACGGTGACCGAAGCGGCACTGCGTGACCTGATCCGCTATTACACGCGCGAGGCCGGGGTGCGGAATCTCGAGCGCGAGATTGCCAATCTGGCCCGCAAGTCGGTGCGCAAGCTGCAGAGCGGCGAGCAGATGGAAATTACCATCACGCCGGACAATCTTGGCGACTATGCCGGGGTGCGCAAGCACCGCTTCGGCGAGACCGACAAGGAGGACCAGGTGGGTGTCGTGACCGGTCTGGCCTGGACCGAAGTGGGCGGCGATCTGTTGACCATTGAGGCCGTGCGCATGCCCGGTCGCGGCAAGATGACGGTGACCGGCAATCTGCGCGACGTGATGAAGGAGTCGATTTCGGCGGCCAATTCATTCGTCCAGTCGCGGGCCCCGTCGCTCGGCATCAAGCCGACCGTGTTCCGCGCCGCCGACATCCACGTGCACGTTCCGGAAGGGGCCACGCCGAAGGATGGTCCGTCAGCCGGTACCGGCATGATGACGGCGATTGTATCGGTGCTCACCGGCATCCCGGTGCGCAAGGACATCGCCATGACCGGCGAGATCACCCTGCGCGGCCGCGTGCTGCCGATCGGTGGTCTCAAGGAGAAGCTGCTGGCGGCGCTGCGTGGCGGCGTCAAGACGGTGCTAATCCCGGCGGAGAACGAGAAGGACCTCGCCGAGATTCCCGACAATGTGAAGCAAGGCCTGGAGATCATCCCGGTCGAGACCGCCGACGAAGTGCTGCAGCGGGCCCTGACCCAGCCGGTCGAGCCGGTCGAGTGGACCGAGGCCGACGAGGCCGCTCTGGCCGCGATGGCGTCGCAGAACACGCCGGAACAGGGTGGCCCGCAAATCGCCCACTAGTCACCGGCGAGATTGACGCGCGCCTGGCGGGCGGTCAGTCTGGTGCCATGACTGGATACGTCTTCCTCCGCTCCTTCTATCGTCGGCTTCGGCACGGCGGGGCGGCGGTTTGAGGTCACGGGACAACCAAAGACCAGAAGGGCCTCCCCGCTACCGGGCGAGGCCCTTTTGCTGTCAGCGCAAGGGCAGGACAGGGCATGAGCAATACCCAGAGCACACTTCGCGACACGATTGGCCGAGTCGACGCGCAATTGGTCGCACTGCTGGCCCAGCGCCTGCAGCTGGTCGAGCAGATGTGGCAGGCCAAGGCCAAGGACGGTCTTCCGGTGCGCGACCGCGAACGCGAGCGCCAGGTGCTTGCCCAGGTGACCGAGCTGGCGCGCGAGAAAGAGGTGCCCGCACATCTGGTTGAAGCGCTCTATCACGAGCTGTTCGACCTCTCGGTGCGGCGCCAGCGCCAGCATTTCGACGGCTTGCGCGATGATGAGCTGAACGAGGCGAGTGTCGCCTATCTCGGCGGGCCGGGCAGTTACAGCCATATCGCCGCGCACAAGGTGTTCGAGCGTCACGGGGCCAGCGTCATGCCGGCGCCGCAGCGCGATTTCATTTCGATCTTTCGCGCCGTCGAGAGCGGAGAGGCGGAGTATGGCGTGGTGCCGCTGGAGAACACCACGACCGGGTCGATCGCCGAGGTCTACGACCTGCTGCTGGCCTCGCGCATCCACATTGTCGGCGAACTGCTGCTCAAGGTCGATCACTGCCTGATCGGCCGGCCAGGCTCGCAGGGCCGTATCACCGATGTGTTCGGCCACCCGCAGGTGCTGGCGCAATGCCGGCGCTATCTGGCCGGGCGGCCGGAGCTGAAGACGCACATGGCGGCGTCCAGCACCCGGGCGCTGGAACGCCTGCTGGAGGCCGGAGAGACCGCTGCGGCGATTGCCGGAGAGGACGCGGCGCGCCTGTTCGGCTTCGAGATCCTCGAGCGCAATCTCGGGGATCATGCCGAGAACTACACCCGCTTCATTGTCCTGGCCCGTGAACCGCGTCGGCCGCGTCGCGAGGTCGAGTGCAAGACGTCCCTTCTGTTCACCACGCGCGACGTGCCCGGGGCGCTCATCGACGCGCTGACCGGATTTCGAGACAACAATATCAATCTGCTGAAGCTGGAATCGCGGCCGATCCCGGGCAATCCATGGGAGGAGATGTTCGTCATGGACATCGAGGGCCATCGCGACGCCCCCGGTGTCGGCACGGCGGTGGCCCTGCTCGAGCAATACACCCGGGAAATCCGGGTGCTGGGCTGTTACGCGGCCGACCGCATCGACCCGGTGCGCAGTGCCTAGGTGCAATCAATCGGGGGCGTGGCTGTGTTGCACCCCGTCGTGCCCTTGCGCGCCCGCCGGGGCATGGCATAGATAGCGCGTCCGGTCGCCATGCGCCGGTACGGGCGGTTAGCTCAGTTGGGAGAGCATCTCGTTTACACCGAGAGGGTCGGCGGTTCGAGCCCGTCACCGCCCACCATTTCTGTTTCCTCACGAACTTTGATTTTCATGCGCCCAGAATCCTGTGGCCTTCCGGTCCGGGCAGGCGCATGCTCCGCCCTGTTAACCGGCGGGTGCGCTCATGTGGACGCGTGGGGTGTGTCTGGGTCTGATGGTGATGCTGGCGGGCTGCTCGACGGTGCCGCGGCACTACATGCCCATCCCGGCCGATCCGGTCGAGGCTGACGCCGCGTTCGCTGGTATCGTCGAAACCTGCAGCAATCTGGTCAGTCAGGGGGTCCGCTCCGACTATCAACTCGCCGTCCTGCAATCGGGAGCGCTGGGCGCCGCCGCAGCCTATGGCACCGGGGCGGTCATATTCGTGGGGGCAGCAGACACGGCAGCAATCAGCCTGATCACGGCGTCAAATGTGGCGCTGGTTGCCATGCCCGTCGTCGGCATCCTCGTGGCCGTCGGCCACAGCCGGCGGGTGCGGGACCATCGTGAAAGGGCGATCCGGCGTGCCATGACGGACTGCCTGTCGGAGCACGGGTATCGTATCGAGCGCTGGCAGAGAGTGGTGGGCGGGCGCGCGTCGGTCCGCCACCAGGACCCGCCGGCGTAGACCCGGACCTTTCAGGCTTGGAGAGTGGATTTCGGCTGCGGGCATCCCGCTTGTCATCGGTGCGGCCAGGCCCGACACTGCCGCCGATTGCGCGCGGGGGTGTGGAATGATCTTGAGACGACTGACGCGACATGTGCGCCGACAGGACTGGTTCGCGGTGGGGCTGGATTTTGCCATCGTCGTGCTCGGGGTGATCATCGGTCTGCAGGTCTCGACCTGGTACGACGCACGTGAGGACCGCTTCCGCGAGGCGGTCGTCCTGGATCGCCTTCGCGAGGATTTTCAGTATCTGGTGACCGAGAACGAGGCCGTGGTCGAGCACGATCGCGCGATGCAGGCGAATTACGACACGGCCCGCCGCCTGCTCAGCGAGCAACCCTACGAGACAGATCCAGCAGTTCTGGGGCCGCCGGTCTTTCGCACCGTTGGCGCTCCGACCCTCCAGACATCATCGCCGACCTATGATGAGCTGGTGATGACGGGACGGCTGCAAATGCTGTCGGACGACGAATTGCGCCGCGCCCTGGCCGTGCATGCCAACCGGGCGGAAACCCGGTGGCAGGACGCACAGACCTGGATGACGGTGGTCGATGCCCAGCAGATACTGGGCCTGTCCATCCGTTGGTATCATTTCCCAGAGGAGCCGGTGGTGCTGACCCCGGAGGAGCGCCAGGCCTTGCTGGATGCGATCGGCCTGAGCCAGCTCTCTTTCGGCGCGCAGGCGGGGTATGCGGGGCAGATCGCGGAGAGTGCGCGGGATGTGCTGGCCCTGTTGCCAGCCGAAACGGCGGGACCGGACAGCCCCGCCGTTACGCCATGAGGTTCAGCCCGCGTTGATCTGGGAGCAGACCGGGAAGGTCTGGCCAGCGACGGTGAGGGTGGCGGTGGCGTCGGTGGTGTCAAACACGACATTCCCGCCGGCCGCTTCATAGCGCGTGCCTTCCTCGCTGCCGAGGCGATTAACGTTGAAGCTGGCCGCGCCCCAGGTCAGGCGGGCGCTGTCGGGGCCGGTATTCTCAAGCGTGAGTTCCTGGTCGCCGCACTGGAAGCGCATCAGCGCATCGTCCCCGGTGACAGGCGTCTCGCCATCCTCCTCGCTGTCGACGCGGACCAGGGTCATGACGCCGACCTGCTGGCTGGCGCGGCGGATGTCGATGGCCTGGTCGGTCTCGCTGGCCCAGCGCACCTCGCCGGACGGATCACGGATCTCGCCGCGCACCGCATAGCTGTTGTCCGGGTCCAGGTCGTCGCCGTCGAGGGTGATCTGGAAGGGAATCGGCGGCTGCTGGTCATTGATCTCGATCTCGGTCTCGTTGACCGGCTCGCCGGGGCGATCATCGGTGGTGTCGATCACCATGATGCCGGCGGTGAAGCCCGGTCGCAGCGCGACGCGGGAGCGGTAGGCGAGGGAGCCGCTGATGCTCAGGGTCTCGGGAAGGACCACATCCGGCGTCTCTGTCGTCTGCTCCTCCTCACGGTCGACGAGATCCTCGTCGCGCACGGCTTCATTGTCCGAGCAGGCAGCCAGACCCAGCAGGGCGGCCGATGACAGGGCGGCAAGCGTGTAACGGTTCAAGGTCAGTCTCCATCCAGTGACCGGCTGAAACCCTCAGCCCGGTTGTCGTTGCGCAGACAGCCCGCTCGCGCACGGCAAGCAGGCCTGTCCTGTTCGCCAAGCAACGCGGCAACGGGGCTGCGGTTCCCTGGTGCGCAAGCTCAGCTTGCGGGCAGCAGGTCGAGCAGGGCTTCCGGGTGGCTGGCGTCGAAGATCCGGATGTCGGCACGACCGGCGAAGCGGGCAATGCGATCCGCCGTGTCCTCGATCGGGGTTTCGAACTCGCCGTACGGGTTGAGAATGACCGTACAGCTGCCGTCGAGTACGCGCAGGGCGGTCAGCGTATGCGAAATGGTGCCGAGATAGCCACCGGCGACAAGCACCGGGCGCGCGTCGAGCTCGCGAATGAGGTCGAGATTCAGGCCGCCCTCGGCGATCGGCGACATCACGCCGCCGGCACCCTCGACGATGGTCGGCTGGTCAGGGTCGATGGCGTCGAGACACCAGTTGACCACGGCGTCGAAGGCCAGGTCACGGTCTTCCGCCCGGGCCGCGAGGTCCGGAGACAGGGCGGCACGAAAGCGCCACGGGGTAACGCTTTGCAGCACATCACCCGTCAGGGCTTCGCCATTGGCGCGCATCAGGCGGATGGTGTCGGTGGCATTGAGGTTGTCCGGGTCGAAGCCGGACACGACCGGCTTGAGCACGCGGGCCGTACCGCCGCGCGCGCGGTGGGCTTCCAGCAGGGCGCACAGGATGTGGGTCTTGCCGATATCGGTGCCGGTACCGGTGAAGAAAAGCGGACGCTTCATGCGGCGGACTCGCGGCTGTTGAGCAGGGGAAGCAGGGCGTCGGCGAGACCGTCGACCTGGTCTTCGCTGTGCGCCGCCGAGAGGGTGATGCGCAAGCGGGCCGTGCCGGTGGGTACGGTGGGCGGGCGGATGGCGGTGACCAGGTAACCGGCTTTGGCGAGCTGCTGCGAGGCCCGCAGCGTCGTTGCGGCATCGCCGAAGATGACCGGCAGGATGGGCGATACGGGTTCGGGCAGGTCGAGATGGCGGGCCAGCCGCCGGGCCAGCTCGATGGGGCGCCGGGTCAGGTCCGGCGTGGTCTCGATGATGTCCAGGGACGCCAGCGCCGCGGCGGCGCTGGCCGGCGGCAGGGCCGTGGTGAAGACCAGTGGCCGGGCGCGGCTGCGCAGCAGTTCGCAAACCCGGTGGGAGGCGCACAGATAGCCGCCATAGCTACCCAGCGCCTTGGACAGGGTGCCCATCTGCAGCGGCGCGCGGGCCGAGCGCTCGAAGGCTTCCGCGCTGCCGCGACCCTCGGCCAGCACTCCGACGCCATGCGCGTCGTCAACCAGCGTCCAGGCGTCATGCGCGTCGGCCAAGGCAAGCAGGTCGGGCAGGGGCGCGATGTCGCCATCCATGGAGAACACGCCATCGGTCAGGATCAGGGCATGGCGCGCACCATCGCGATGGGCCAGCAGGCGGTGTTCGAGGTCGGCGAGGTCATTGTGGCGGAACACCTCGATACGCGCCCCCGACAGGCGCGCCGCGGCGTGCAGGCAGGCGTGGGCCAGCTGGTCGATGAAGACAATGTCGTCGCGCCCGGCCAGGGCCGGTGTGATGGCGAGGTTGGCCAGATAGCCGGAGCCGAAGACGAGGCAGTCCTCGCTGCCCTTGAAGGCGGCGAGTCGCCGTTCCAGCTCGAACAGGAGCGGGTGCCCGCCGGTGACCAGGCGCGAAGCGGCGGCACCGGTGCCGTAATCCGCGATGGCGGCGCGCGCAGCGGCTTCGACCCGGGGGTGACGGGCCAGGCCGAGATAGTCGTTGGAGCAGAAGTTCACCAGCTCGCTGCCGTCGCGCTCGACCCGGACGGCGTCCAGCGAGCGGGTCTCGACCGGGGCTCGGCGCAGCTGTTTGCGGTCGAGCTGGGCCAGCTTGTCGGCGGCAAACAGGTCAAGGCTTGCGGCAGGTGATCTCATGCCTAGCCCTGTCGCACAGTTTGCCGGGCTGCTAAAGCCCTGCACATGCCGAATCTCGACCCCGAAACCCCGCCTCACGCCCCGAACGCCGACTGGTTCGACCCGGCGTCGCGCCATCTCTGGCGCCCCTATACGCAGATGAAGACCACGGCGCCGGCGGTGCCGGTGGTCTCCACCGAGGGCGTCCGCTTGACCCTCGCCGACGGGCGCACGCTGATCGATGGCGTGTCGAGCTGGTGGACGGCCTGTCACGGCTATTCGCACCCGCACCTGGTGCAGGCGGTGCAGGACCAGGTGGCGCGCATGTCGCACGTCATGCTGGGCGGGCTGACACACGAACCGGCGGAGCGGCTGGCATCGCGGCTGGCGGCGCTGGCGCCGGGCGATCTGGACCACGTCTTCTTCAGCGAATCGGGATCGGTCTCGGTGGAGATCGCGATGAAGATGTGCGTGCAGTCCTGGATCAATCGCGGCGTGCGCGGGCGCGCGAAATTCGTCTGTTTCCGCGGCGGCTATCACGGCGACACGCTGGCCACCATGTCGGTGTGTGACCCGGAGGAGGGCATGCACGCCCTGTTCGCGGGGGCGCTGCCGCATCAGATCGTCGCCGAACTGCCGGTCGATGCCGAATCGACGCAGCGATTCGAGGCATTGCTGGACGAGCACGCTGGTTCCATTGCGGGTGTCATGACCGAACCGCTGGTGCAGGGCGCCGGCGGCATGCGGTTTCATGATCCCGAGACGTTGCAGGCCATGCGCCGGGCCTGCGATGCGCGCGGCCTGCCGCTGATCTTCGACGAGATCATGACCGGGTTTGGCCGGCTCGGCACGATGTTCGCCAGCGACAAGGCGGGCGTGGTCCCCGACATCATGACGGTATCCAAGTCACTGACCGGAGGGATGCTGCCGCTGGCCGCGACCATCGCCTCGACGCGCCTGTTCGAGGCTTTCTGGGATGACCGTCCGGAAGTGGCGCTGATGCACGGGCCGACCTATATGGGCAATCCGGCCGCCTGTGCCGCCGCCAACGCCTCGCTCGACCTGTTCGAACGCGAGCCGCGCCTGGAACAGGTGGCAGCCATCGAGGCGGCCTATGCTGAGCGCTTGCCGATGGCGCGCGACATTCCCGGGGTTGTCGATGTGCGCTGGCAGGGGGCCATCGGGGTGATCGAGATGGCCGGCCTGCCGGAGCTGGATACCCTCAAGGCGATGTTCGTCGAGGCCGGGGTCTGGGTGCGCCCGTTCAACAACATCATCTACCTGATGCCGCCCTATGTGATCGGCGAAGCCGACTTGTCCGTGCTGATCGACAGCACGATCACGGTGACACGGCGCTGGGCGCAAGCGCGATTTCGAGCCTGAACTGCAGGTCGCTGCAATTGCGCTGCAGCAACCTGCCGAAACTCGCTTGACCCGGATCGGTGGCCCGCATAAACAACGCACCTCGCTTCGGCGAGCCGCTTAGCGGGTGTAGCTCAGTTGGTTAGAGCGCCGGCCTGTCACGCCGGAGGTCGCGGGTTCGAGTCCCGTCACTCGCGCCATTTCCCAGCGAAATGGTTTGCACACAAAAACGGTCGCCCCGACGGGGCGGCCGTTTTGCGTTTCAGCGTGTTTTCAGAGGCTCCGCGGCGCGCCGGTCAGTCCGGTTTGGATGTCCCCGGCAGCGGGATGATCATCGAGACCCGCCGCTTGTAGCTGCGATAGGTGTCGCCGAAGGCGGTGACGAGGTCGCGTTCCTCCAGCTGGATGCCGACCAGCATGTACAGCGTCGTCATCACCGCGAAGAAAAGATGGCCCTGGCTCATCACCGGGGTCGACCAGAAGGCCAGCAGGAAGCCGAGATAGATCGGGTGGCGCACCAGGCCGTACAGGAAGGGCGTGCGGAAGACCGGGTCGGGGAAGGGGCGGTCGCGCAGGTTCAGCCAGACCTGTCTCAGGCCGAAGAATTCGAAATGGCCGAGCAGGAAGGTCGACAGCACGACGATCGTCCAGCCGAGCCAGAACAGGCCGTTCAGGGCCATGACGCCGGCCGGCGCGGTGACGGTCCAGACGGTTGCGGGCAGGGGTTGCCAGACGACGAATACGGCAGCCAGGGTCAGGCTGGAGACGAGGACATAGGTCGAGCGCTCGACCACTTTCGGGATGATGGAGGTCCACCAGCGCTTGAAGGCGGGCCGGGCCATGACCGAGTGCTGCACCGCGAACAGGCCCAGTATGGCGCCATTCCAGATCAGCGCCTGCACGGGCGGTCCGGCCACACCACTGTCCAGGGTTTTCGGGACGAGGACATTGCCGACGAAGCCGATCGCGTAAAGAAAGCTGGCCAGAAAAAACAGGTAACAGATCAGGCCATAGGCCATCGTGAAGACGCGCATCTTTATTCTCCGTATTATCTTCCTGAATCCGTGTAGTGAATACAGCGCAATACTGGTCGGGGTCCTGAAAGAGTTCTGAAATCCGATGGCGGACGCCAACGCAGACGCTGTGCATTCTTTTTCCGGCTTCCAGCTGGACACGGGTACAGGTCGCCTGACCCGTGACGGCGAAGATCTGGCCATTCGGGCCAAGGTCTACGAATTCCTGCGCCTGCTGCTCGAAAGCGACGGGCGGTTGCTGTCCAAGAGCGAGCTCATCGAGACCCTGTGGCCTGACCGGATCGCTTCGGAAGATTCGCTGGCCCAACTGGCGCGCGCCCTGCGGGCGGCGCTCGGTGCGGAGGCGGCGGATATCGTCGTCACGGTTCCCAAGCGTGGTTACCGGCTCGGTGTTCCGGTGGCCACGGCCTGGCCAGGCCGAGTGCGTCGCCCGGACGTCAAGTATGCGCTCAGCGGCGACACACAGATCGCCTATCAGGTCGTGGGCGAGGGGCCGATCGACCTGGTCTATGTGCAAGGCTGGGTGTCACACCTTGATTACGGCTGGGAAGCGCCATCCATGGTACGCTTCTATGAGGGCCTGGCCTCGTTCGCGCGGCTCATCCTGTTCGACAAGCGCGGGACCGGCCTGTCCGATCGTGCGGTCGGCTTGCCCTCGACCGAGCAGCGCATGGATGATGTCCGCGCGGTGATGGATGCCGCCGGCTCGAAGCGGGCGGTGATTCTCGCCATGTCCGAAGGCGGCGGGATGGCCATGTCGTTTGCAGCAGCGTGTCCGGAACGCGTTCAGGCGCTGGCACTGTTCGGCGTGTTCGCCCGGCGCGAATGGGCCGCGGACTATCCGTGGGCCCCGACGCCAAAGCAGAGAGCGCTGTTCTACAGGGACATCCGGGAATACTGGGGTCGGCCCATCGGAGTGGACACGATGGCGCCAAGCCTGGCCGACAATGCGGAGTTCCGTGACTGGTGGGCCGTGTACCAGCGTCGCAGTGCCAGCCCAGGCGCGGCGCTGGACCTCGCACGCATGAACACGCTGGTCGATGTGCGTGACGTGCTGAAGCGCATCAAGGTGCCAACCCTGTTGATGCACCGTGTCGGCGACCGGGAGGTCGCTGTCGAGGAAGCCCGCTACCTGGCGCGCTGCATTCCTGACGCCACACTTCTGGAACTGCCGGGCGAGGACCATCTTATCTTCGCCGGTGATGTGGCGGCGGTGGTCGACGCGGTGCAGGGCTTTGTGGCGGGGCTGCGGTGAGGCGGACCGCAATGCCAGTACCGGGGCCAGAGCCAGAGCCAGTGAGTTGCCTGATCTCAAGATGGCCGGCTCCGCGGCCGGCGCAGGCGGACCAGATTCCCCAGAAGCAGCGCTGCGACCGCCAGCACCGGGGCAGCCATGAGCGCCGGGTGCTGCACGGCGTCCGGCAGGACGTGACTGTTGCCGAAGAAGAAGATGAACGTGGCGATCAACAGGCCGAGACCCATTCGGCCGGCATGGCGCGCCAGTTGCCGCGCACGCGACGGCCGGTCGGTCCTCGCATAGCTGAGGTCGAAAACCATCATCGGCGTTGATACCGCAGCCAGGACCAGGAAGGCGGCCGGGGGCAGGTCATTGATCTGTCCGTCGGGCGAGTTGGCAGCGGCTAGGGCCCCAAGCAGGCAACCGGCCGTGATCAGGCCGGAACACAGGCCGCTGTAGACTGTCAGGACGCGCCTGGATCGGGTGGGCGTGCCGGCCGCGGCCCAGCCGCTGGTTACGGCGTATGCCGCCAGGGCCGCCAGGAAAACCGTGAACAGGATGGAGCGTGACAGGCTCATCCACAGGCCCGACAGGCACAGCAACAGCATGCAGTAGAAGAAGGCCTGGCCGGACAATCGGTGGATAGGGCCGCCCTTGGGAGAGAGGAAAGCGGCAAAGCCGCCCAGAACGGCCAGGGTGCCGACGCCAAGGTGGAGCTGTGCGATCAGGGCGGGTTCGATCATCGTGCCGACTCCGCGCCCGTGCTTCGGCGCCGCGGCCACAGGGTGTAAGCCAGCCAGAACAGAAGCAGGGCCAAGGTCACCAGCTCGGGCAGGGCCAGCAGGCCGGACTGCTGCAGCGCTTCCGGGAAGGCCGAGGCACCGGGCCCGGTGAAGGCCGAACCAACGGCGATGAAATAAGCCAGACACAGGCGCCAGAGGTGGCGGGCGATGCGGTGGGGACGGGAAAGCCGGGGGTGGAACAGCACACGCAGGTCACCGCCCAGCCCCAGGGCCACGAGGACAGCGAGAAACATGTAGTCGGTCGGAGGGAAGCCGAGGACGCGGCCGCTGGCGCTGAACATGGCCAGCAGCGCGAGGCCCGCGAGGCCCGCCAGGTTGGCTGCGTTGACGATCGCCAAGAGTCTGACCGGCCTGCGCTCGAGCGCGGACCGGCTGCGGGCGGCGTGGCGGCCGCTGGCCACCAGGTAGAGAGCCAGGATGCCGGCATGGGCGGTGATGTAGAATTCCCCGGCGTGGGCAACACCGAGGGCGATGCCCGGTATGGTCGAAACCGTCATTGCCACCGCAAAGACATTGCCGCCTGCGCGGTGCAGGGGGCGGCCCTTGGGCGCGGCAAGGGCGAGAGCTCCGGCGATCACCGCGACGCTGCCGGCAATGATGTGAATGACAGTGAGATAGTGCCAGGCGGCTGGCATCAGATCGGACATGCTTGCACTCTTGCTGACTGGGGCCCTGGTCGGGCTCGACAGGCCAGACCCTGTCCGCTCGCGCCGTGTGTGTCGTCCGAGCGGGCAGGCGAGGACAAAACTTTTGCCGCCGGACCAAAGCCGCCCGGCGTGCGGATGAGGCTAGGGCGGGGACAGGGGTGAGCCGAGATGGCTGAGATCGGGGTAGCAAACGGGGCGCTGGCGCTATCGGCCGCGGTACTCGGTGTCGCTGCGGTGGCGATTCTGGCCAGCGCGCGAATGGCGGGGCGGGGCCAGCGATCGAGCCTGGCCATTCTGCACGCATTGGTCGCGGTTCTGGCCGCCGGACCGCTGGTCGGTGCCTTCCTGCCCGGCTTGGCGCCGGCCCATTTGCTGGTGATGCTGCCGGCACTGATGGCCCTGCCGGTCTGTGTCCGCCGCTATGCGGAGCGCCTGGTCGGCGCGGCGCCGGCGCGCGGGCTGGCCTGGTGGCGGCGCTGGAGTCCGACCCTGGCCGGGGCTGTGCTGGTGGCGGGATTCCTCGCGCTGCCATCGTCCCAACGCCTTGCCATACTGGTGGACGGCGCTGATCCCGTCAGCCTTCCCGGGCTGATATGGGTGCTATGCGTGTTTGTGCTGATCCTGGCCTGGTGCGCGCGGACGATGTGGGATGGCTGGCAGACGGCACGGCTATTGCGGCGCTACCGAAACGCGCTGAAGCATCGGTATTCAAACACAGAAGGCCTGGAAGTGCGGGAGTTCGACGTGCTGCTCGGCGTGCTGGCTGTCGGCTGGGTGCTGATCGTCGGCAGTCTGGTGACAGATAATCTGTGGGGGTTCAGCCTGGCGCCGCTGGAAGGCGTGCTGGGACTCGGCCTGGCGTTCGAGGCCAGTCTGCTGCTTGCAGGTTTGACAGGTCCGGGTCGGGCCGAGGCAGGAGCGGAGTCGCGGGGTGTGCCGGAGCCAGCCGGCAAATATGGCCGTTCGGCGCTGTCGGCGGAGCAGGCCGCGCGGATAGCCGGCAAACTGGAGCGCGTTATGCGCGACAGCCGCCTGTACGAGGATGCCAGCCTGTCGCTGGGTAGCCTGGCCAAGGCGGTCGGGGCGGCTCCCAACTTGGTGTCGCAAACGCTCAATGAAACCGTGGGCGAGACCTTCTTCGATTTCGTCAACCGGTGGCGTGTCGAGGCTGCCAAGCCGCGCCTGCTCAGTGGACGCGAGACGGTGCTGGACACCGCCCTGGCGGTCGGTTTCAACAGCCGCTCGACCTTCTACAAGGCGTTCAAGCGCAATGTCGGCTGTACCCCGCGGGCCTACCGGCAGCAGGCGGGAACGGCCGGGGATCGTGGCGAACCTGCATAAACCATGCGCTGAATTCGTTTGCATGCCCGGGCGAAACGTGTGACACGGGCCTCACGATCATCCCGTGTGTAGGGAAACCGAAGGGTTTCCAGGCGGGGCGACGTTGGCAAGACAATCGTGTGGTTGACCGTTTCGAGGTCCCCCGATCGCGTATTGATCCCTGCCACCCGAGGCGCTCCGGCGCCGCCCGAACTGGCAGCTGATCTACGCAAGCTTCCGACATTATCCCTGTTGCCGACGCGCCGGAGAACCGGCTGCGCGGCCGTATCTGAAAGTATTTCCCTTTGACTCAATTTACCGATCTCGGCCTGGCCGAACCCATTCTGCGCGCTCTCACGGACGAGGGTTACGAAAGCCCGACGCCGATCCAGGCGCAGGCCATTCCCGCCCTCATCGACGGCCGCGACCTCCTGGGCACGGCCCAGACCGGTTCCGGCAAGACGGCGTCCTTCGTGCTGCCGCTGCTGCACCAGATTGCCAATGAAAAGCAGCGTCCGGGGCCCAAGTGCTGCCGCGCCCTGATCCTGTCGCCGACGCGCGAGCTGTCGGCCCAGATCCTGGAAAGCGTGCGCACCTATGGCAAGCATATGCGCGTGTCCTCGACCCTGGTCGTGGGCGGCGTGAAGCCGGGTCCGCAGATCCGCGCCCTGGCCAAGGGCGTCGACATCCTGGTGGCAACGCCGGGCCGCCTGCTCGACCATGCGCGTTCCGGCGCGGTCAAGCTGGGTGACGTCAAGACGCTGATCCTCGACGAGGCCGACCAGATGCTCGACCTGGGCTTCTTCCCGGCCATCCGCCAGGTCGTGGCCCAGTTGCCGGCCAAGCGCCAGACGGCGCTCCTGTCGGCGACCATGCCCAAGCCGATCCGGGCCCTGGCGCACGAGCTGCTGGACGATCCGTTCCAGATCGCCGTCGACCCGGTGTCCAAGCCGGTCGACCGTATCGACCAGCAGATGCTGCTGACCTCGAAAGAGGCCAAGAAGGACCTGCTGCTGGAGATCCTGTCCGACCGCTCGGTCGAGCGCGCCATCGTCTTCACCCGCACCAAGCACGGCGCCGACAAGGTGCAGAAACACCTGGTGAAGTACGGCCTCAAGGCAGCGGCGATCCACGGCAACAAGAGCCAGGCCCAGCGCATCAAGGCGCTCGACGGCTTCAAGACCGGCGCGATCAAGATGCTGGTGGCCACCGACATTGCGGCGCGCGGTATTGATGTCGACGGTGTCTCGCACGTGATCAATTACGAGCTGCCGAACATCCCGGAAAGCTATGTCCACCGCATCGGGCGGACGGCGCGGGCCGGCAAGAGCGGTGTGGCGATCGGCCTGTGTGATCCCAGCGAGCGCGAATATCTCAAGGATATCGAGAAGCTGACCGGCCTCACGATCGAGAAGGAATTCATTACCGACGAGGCTGAATTCCACCGCCTGGCCGATCTGGAAAAGCCGGCCAAGAAGAAGCGCCGCGGTGGCCGCAAGTCCGGTCCCCACCTGGCCCAGGGCCAGCCGCGCCAGAACCAGGCGCGCAACGGCCAGGGCGGCGGTCGTCCGGGCGGCCAGGGGCGTCCGGGTGGCCAGGGTCGACCGGCCAGCCATGGCCGAAACCGTCGACCGGGCCGGTCAGCGGCGGCCCCGGCTTCCGCCAGCTAGCGGCGGCGCCAATCTGCACACAAAAAGACGCCTCCCCGACTGTTCGGGGAGGCGTTTTCCGTTTCTGGCGGCGTCGCCTATGGCGTGGCGACAGCCGCGCCTTCCGGCAGGGTGTAGAAGAATTCCGCGCCCGCCGGGCCGAGCGGCAGGCCGAGGGCGAACCAGATACCCATCAGCACCATGGACGAGACCAGGATGGCCAGCGAGTAGGGCAGCATGGTCGCAATCAGGCTGCCCAGCCCGAAGTCCGGCACATAGCGCTGGGCGAATACCAGGACCAGCGGCAGGTAGGGCATCAGCGGGGTGATGATATTGGTCGCCTGGTCGCCCATCCGGTAGGCGAGGGTGGAGGCTTCGGGCGATATGCCCTGCAGCATCAGCATCGGCACCAGGACCGGCCCGATCAGGGCCCATTTGGCCGAGGCTGAACCGATGAACAGGTTGAGCACCGCAACCACGAGGATCATGGCGATCAGCAGGACCGGGGCGGGCAGGTCGAGCTGGCCGAGCACCTCGCCTCCGCCAATGGCGGTCAAAATGCCGAGGTTCGACCAGTTGAACAGGGCGATGAAGTGGGCCATGGCGAAGGCCAGGATGATGTACAGACCCATGTCGGCCATGGATTTGGAGGCCATCTGCACCGCGTCACGGTCGGAGCGGATGGTGCCGGCGGCGATGCCGTAGGCCAGGCCCATCGCCAGGAAGGCAATGAAGATGATGGCGACCAGGCTGTTGAGCAGCGGCGCGTAGGGATTGTCCAGATTGGTCGGGTCCTGCAGCGTCTGGCCGGGACCGAAGACGAGGAACAGGGTCAGACCGGTCACGGCCAGCAGGGCCAGGCCGGACCAGCGCAGGCCGCTGCGTTCCGGCTTGGACAGCTCGCCATTCTCATTGTCCGGAGCCTTGAAGTCGGCGCTGGGTGTCCACGGGCCGAGGCGGGGTTCCACGACGAGATCGGTGACCAGGGTGACGACGACGATCAGGACCGGGGTCAGGGCGGCGGTGAAATACCAGTTGCCGGTCAGCGCGATCTCGGCGTCGGGGACGAGGAATTGCGCCGAGCTCGTGGTGATGCCGAACAGGAGGGCTTCCAGGGCGCCGACCACGAGGTTGGCCGAGAAGCCGGCCGACACGCCGGCGAAGGTGGCAGCCATGCCGGCCACCGGGTTGCGGCCGGCAGCGGCGAAGACAATGCCGCCGAGCGGGATGAGCACGACATAGCCGGCGTCGACGGCGAGATTGCTCATGATGCCGGCGAACACCAGGGTCGGGGTCAGGAGGAATCCGGGGATGCCGCTGACCAGGCTGCGCAGGCCGGCCCCGAACAGGCCGGCGCGCTCGGCCAGGCCGGCACCGATCATCACCACGAGGACCATGCCGAGCGGGTGGAAGCTGGTGAAGGTGTCGGGCATTTCCAGCAGCAGGCGCTGGATGTTGGCCGGTGAGAGCAGGTTCTGGGCCACCACCGTGTCGCCGGTCAGCGGGTGGACGGCTTGCAAGCCGGCGAGCGCGGCGATGACCGAGGCGACCATGACGACGCCGATCAGGATGACGAAAATGGTGACCGGGTCTGGCAGGCGATTGCCAGCGCGCTCGACCGTGTTGAGGATGGCCGTACCTATTTTCATTGTCTGTCCCCCAGCTCAAAGAATCGTCTGGTCCGCAATCTGGACGCAAACCGGCTGGGCGGGCAACTCCTGTCCGGGCGGGCCAGGGTCCGGGCGGATGAAATCAGGGCGCCGGGGAGGGCCGGGTCTCGGCGTCAGGCGGCCATGGCCTGGAGGATCCGGCTGTCGGGATAGTAGTCCTCGAGCAAGGGCTTGGTGAAGAGATAGCCTTGGATCAGGCTGATGCCGAGATGTTTCAGGGTGGCCATTTCGGCAACCGTCTCGATGCCCTCGGCAATCACCACGATGTCGAGTTCCCGGCACAGTGTCACCATCGACCGGACGATCGCCTGGCGGCGCTTGTCGCTGTCGATCCCACGCGTCAGATGCATGTCGAGCTTGATGAAGTCGGGCTGCAGGTCGGCCAGCAGATTGAGACCGGAATGCCCGGCACCGAAATCGTCGATCGCGGTACGGAAGCCGTGCTGGGCATATTCCTGCATGATGGCCTTGAGCTTGCCGCTGTCGGTGACCGCTTCGGTCTCGGTGAACTCGAATATGATGTTGGTGAGCGGAAAATCATGGCGGCGAGCGGCGGCCAGGGTGGCGCGGATGCAGTTGGCCGGCTCGTACACCGCATTGGGCATGAAGTTGATGGTGATTGGAGTCGGTATGCCGATTTGTGACGCGGTGCGGATGGCCGTGATCCGGCATTTCTGGTCGAAGCTGTAGCGATTGAACGAGTCGACGGTCGCGAGGACGTCTCCGGCACCTTCGCCGTCCGGCCCGCGCAGCAGGGCTTCATGGGCAAAGACGCTGCCCGCCGCAATATCCACGATCGGCTGGAAAGCCATGCGGATCGGCGTTGCAAAGGCGCGCCCCTCTCGCTTGGAGCAGAGGCTGCATGAGGCTGGAGTGGCCGACATAAGGCGCTCCGGATGATTGCTCCCTCGATGTTATCGACCAAGGACCTTAAACAATCATGATTTCCGGGGCATGGCATCGATACTGGCCATCGCGTCCTCGTCCGCCGTCATCGCCGCGGCGAGGGCGGGGCCGGAGAACTGGCGCAAGGTCAGAATGCCGGTGACCAGCAGCGTCATGCCGATCTGGGCCCAGGGGCCCGCGATCCAGGCCAGATAGCCGATCGACAGAAACAGCGTGCGCAGGCCGCGATTGAACTGGCGGCCGGCGGCCACGCTCATGGCGCCGGCCCGGTAGGCGGCGCGCAGGGTGGCCTCGTCGGGCTCTCCGTCACGCTGGATATCCGGCGTCGCGCCCAGCAGCATGGCGGAATAATTGACCAGCCGGTAGGACCAGCCGAACTTGAAGAAGGCGTAGGCGTACAGGCCGAGCAGGCCCAAGGTCATGACTTCCCACTGCTGACGCGAACTCGCCGTAAACAAGGGTACGTCATTGACCGCGGCGATCACCGGGTCGAGCGCGGTCAGCAGCGTGAAGGCGGCACCGATGCCGAGCAGGGCAGTGGACGCAAAGAACGCGATGCCGTTCTGCAGGCCGGCGATGATCTGGCCGTCCATGATGCGCACGGTGCGCCCGGCCATGTGGATCATCCAGCGCTTGCGGTGCACATCCATGGCCCGCGTCAACGTGTACTTGGCAAGCGGACTGTGATCGACGAGCCATGAGAAGGCCCCTGCGATCACCAGAAAGCCAAGGACACCGATATAGTCGTTGAGCATGGCCGGATGCGCCGCTTCAGCCGCGGGTCCGGATCAGGTCCAGACCGCGAAGATTGCAAACAGGGCGATGACCGCCGCGACGGTCCCGACCACGAGGACCCATTTGACGCCCAGCCCCTTGGTGGCCTGCGTCGCTTCAACTTCGTCGAGTTTTTCGGTCATGAACATCTCCTTGCGCCGATGGACCGACAGCTAGCCCGGCCGCCGGACAGGTCAAGCCAGCCCAATTCGGTCCGACGATGGTGGGATGATTCAAACAGCTTTCCACCATGATGCAAGTTGATCCTTTGCGATCCGGCGCTGCAAACGGTTCGCATTTGCGAAAAATCCAGTCGGGGTGCGGCAATTGGCACTGACGCCAGCGGCCTTTAGCCCTTGCTCCTCGCGTCGCAGCACACTAGCTTCCGCGCCAAATCGGGCAGGGGGCCTGCTTGGCATCACATTTCCGTTTCGAGACGGAATTTGCCAGCATTGCAAGGCCTCCCCGCCCATCCGCACGCAACGAGGCGAGGTTGGCGATGGACGCGCTGCTTCTCGATTATCTGCCGATTCTGATTTTCTTCGGTCTGGCTGCCGCGATTGGTCTGGGCTTCATGCTCGCCGCATTCGTGATCGCTCCGTCGAAACCGGACCCGGAAAAAGTCTCCACGTATGAGTGTGGATTCAACGCATTCGACGATGCGCGCATGAAATTCGACGTGCGCTTCTATCTCGTCGCCATCCTGTTCATCATCTTCGACCTCGAGGTCGCCTTCCTGTTCCCCTGGGCGGTCAGCCTGCGCGAGCATCTCGGCGAGTTCGAATTCTGGTCGATGATGGTCTTCCTTACCGTGCTCACCGTCGGCTTCATTTACGAGCTGAAAAAAGGCGCGCTGGATTGGGAGTAGTCCATGAGTTCTGATCTGACCCCCCACGCCGGCATGGCCGGCCGTGCCACCGTGCCGGGCTATGATCCCAAGAAGCACGACCCGTTCTTTGACGGTGTCAGCGATCAGCTGGCCGACAAGGGCTTCGTGGTGGCGGCGGCCGATGACCTGGTGACCTGGGCGCGCACCGGCTCGCTGATGTGGATGACCTTCGGCCTGGCGTGCTGCGCGGTGGAAATGATGCAGGCTTCCATGCCGCGTTATGACGTCGAGCGCTTCGGCTTTGCGCCGCGCGCTTCCCCGCGCCAGTCGGACGTGATGATCGTCGCCGGCACCCTGACCAACAAGATGGCTCCGGCCCTGCGCAAGGTCTACGACCAGATGCCCGAGCCGCGCTACGTCATCTCCATGGGCTCGTGCGCCAATGGCGGCGGCTATTACCATTATTCCTATTCCGTCGTGCGCGGATGCGATCGCATCGTGCCGGTCGACGTCTATGTGCCGGGCTGCCCGCCGACCGCGGAAGCGCTGGTCTACGGCATTCTGCAATTGCAGAAGAAAATCCGTCGCGAAGGCTCGATCGAGCGCTAGGAGAGCAGGGCAGATGAGCGAATCCCTCAAACTTCTCGGTGAGCACATTGCCGCGGCCCAGGACGCGGCGGTGACGGCCTGGAATATCGAGCACGGCGAGCTGACGGTGCACATCCACCGTGACCGCATCGAGCCGGTGCTGACCTTCCTGCGTGATGACGCGGCGTGCCGCTTCACCAGCCTGATCGACATTTGCGGTGTCGACTATCCCGGCAGACCGGATCGTTTCGAAGTGGTCTACCACCTGCTGTCGATGCACCAGAACCACCGCATCCGCGTCAAGCTGAACACGGACGAGGAAAACCCGGTGCCGTCGGTGGCCGAGCTCTATCCGGTCGCCAACTGGTTCGAGCGCGAGGCCTTCGACATGTACGGTATCGTGTTCTCCGGTCATCCGGACCTGCGTCGCCTGCTGACCGATTACGGTTTCGAAGGCTATCCGCTGCGCAAGGACTTCCCGCTCACCGGCTATGTCGAAGTGCGCTGGGACGAGGAAGAGAAGCGCGTGGTCTACGAGCCCGTCGAGCTGGTCCAGGAATACCGCGACTTTGACTTCATGAGCCCGTGGGAAGGCGCCAAATACGTCATCCCGGGTGACGAGAAGGCGTTCGAAGGGAAGGGCAAGTAGACCATGGCCGATATCGAAACCCCCACCTCGGAACGCAATTTCACGATCAATTTCGGACCGCAGCACCCGGCCGCGCACGGCGTGCTTCGCCTGGTGCTGGAGCTGGACGGCGAAGTCGTCGAGCGCGTCGATCCCCATATCGGCCTGCTGCATCGCGGCACCGAGAAGTTGCTGGAACACAAGACCTATCTCCAGGGCATCGGCTATTTCGACCGCCTCGACTATGTGGCGCCGATGAACCAGGAGCACGCCTTCTGCCTGGCCGCTGAACGGCTTGCCGGCATTGAGGTGCCGCGCCGGGGCCAGTTCGTGCGCGTGCTGTACTGCGAGATCGGCCGGATACTGAGCCATTTGCTCAACGTCACCACCCAGGCCATGGATGTCGGCGCGCTGACGCCGCCGCTGTGGGGCTTCGAAGAACGCGAAAAGCTGATGGTGTTCTATGAGCGCGCCTCTGGCAGCCGCATGCACGCGCACTACTTCCGCCCGGGCGGCGTGCACCAGGACCTGCCGCCGCAGCTCATCCAGGATATCCGCACCTGGTGCGACACCTTCCCCAAGGCGCTGGATGACATTGACAGCCTGCTGACGGAAAACCGCATCTTCAAGCAGCGCAATGTCGATATCGGCGTGGTGTCGAAGGAAGACGCGCTGGCCTGGGGCTTCTCCGGCGTCATGGTGCGCGGTTCCGGCCTCGCCTGGGACCTGCGCCGCGCGCAGCCCTACGAAGTCTACAACGAGCTCGAATTCGACGTCCCCATCGGCAAGAATGGCGATTGCTATGATCGCTATCTGTGCCGCATGGAAGAGATGCGCGAGAGCGTGAAGATCATAATCCAGTGCTGTGACTGGCTGATGCAGCCGGAGAATGCCGGCGAGGTCCTGGCCACGGACAGCAAGTTCTCGCCGCCGCGCCGGGCCGAGATGAAGCGCTCGATGGAAGCGCTGATCCAGCACTTCAAGCTCTACACCGAAGGTGTGCACGTCGAGGAGGGCGAGGTCTACGCCGCCGTCGAGGCGCCCAAGGGCGAGTTCGGCGTGTACCTCGTCTCGGACGGCTCGAACAAGCCGTACCGGGTCAAGATCCGCGCGCCCGGCTATGCCCATCTGGCGGCCATGGATTATCTGAGCAAGGGCCACATGCTGGCCGACGTTTCGGCGATCATCGGGTCGCTGGACGTGGTCTTCGGGGAGATCGACCGATGAGCGTTCGCCGCCTCGCCAAGCAGCAGCCGGACAGCTTTGCCTTCAATGCGAAGAGCGAAGATGAGATCAAGTTCTGGTTGAAGAAGTACCCGGAAGCCAAGAAGGCGTCAGCGGTTATTCCGATGCTCTGGATTGCCCAGAAGCAGGAGGGCTGGGTGCCGGAGCCGGCCATCCGCCTGATCGCCGAGCGCCTCGAGATGCCGTATATCCGCGTCTACGAGGTCGCCACCTTCTACACCATGTTCAATCTCGCCCCGGTCGGCGAGCACCTGGTCCAGGTGTGCGGCACCACGCCGTGCATGCTGCGCGGGGCCGAGGACCTGATGAAGGTGTGCGAGAAGCGCATCGGCAAGCGCCACGAGATCTCCGCCGACGGCAAGTTCACCTGGGTCGAGGTCGAGTGCATGGGCGCCTGCGCCAATGCGCCGATGATCCAGCTCGCCAATGCCGATGGCGACCATTACATCGAGGATCTGACGCCGGAAGGCTTCGAGCAGCTGCTCGACGATCTCGCCGCTGGCAAGGACGTCAAATACGGGCCGCACTCCGACCGCAACGCGTCGGAACCGCACGGTACCGAACTCCTGACCGACAAATCGCTCTATGACGGGTCGCGCGCGGAGAAATTCACGCTGCCGAACACCCAGAAGGCGGAGGGCTGAGCATGACCCAACTCCTCCAGGACAAGGACCGGATCTTCACCAATCTGTTCGGTCACCACTCGCCGGATCTTGACGCCGCCAAGCAGCGCGGCGCCTGGAACATGACCGGCGAGATGCTGCAGCAGGGCCGGGACTGGATCATCGACAACATGAAGGCGTCGGGCCTGCGCGGCCGCGGCGGCGCCGGTTTCCCGACCGGGCTGAAATGGTCCTTCATGCCCAAGGAAGTGGGCAAGCGCCCGCACTACCTGGTGGTCAATGCCGACGAGTCCGAGCCGGGCACGTGCAAGGATCGCGAGATCATGCGGCACGACCCGCACCTCCTGATCGAGGGCTGCCTGATCGCCTCTTTCGCGATGCAGGCGCACGAGTGCTACATCTATCTGCGCGGCGAATATGTCACCGAGCGCCTGGCCATGGAGAAGGCCGTCCGGGAGGCCTATGAGGCCAAGCTGATCGGCGATGACAACGTGCATGGCTGGGACTTCCACGTCTACATCCATCACGGCGCCGGCGCCTATATCTGCGGCGAGGAAACGGCCCTGCTGGAAAGCCTGGAAGGCAAGAAGGGCCAGCCGCGTCTCAAGCCGCCATTCCCGGCCAATGCCGGCCTCTACGGCTGCCCGACCACGGTCAACAATGTGGAATCGATTGCCGTCGCCGGCACCATCCTGCGCCGCGGCGCCGAGTGGTTCGCCAGCTTCGGGCGCGAGCGCAATGTCGGCACCAAGATCTTCTCGATCTCCGGCCATGTGAACAAGCCGTGCAATGTCGAGGAAGCCATGTCGGTGCCGATGAGAACGCTCATCGAGACCCATGCCGGCGGCGTGCGCGGCGGCTGGGACAATCTCAAGGCGGTGATCCCGGGCGGTTCGTCCGTGTCGCTCCTGCCCAAGGATATCTGCGACGACGTGCTGATGGATTTCGACGCCCTGGCAGCGCACAAGTCCGGCCTCGGCACCGCCGCCGTCATCGTCATGGACAAGTCGACCGACGTGGTGAAGGCGATCTCGCGCATCTCCTATTTCTACAAGCACGAAAGCTGCGGCCAGTGCACGCCGTGCCGCGAGGGCACCGGCTGGATGTGGCGTGTGCTCGAGCGCATGGCGCGCGGCGAGAGCTCGACGGAAGAGATCGACATGCTGCTCGACGTGGCTGGCCAGGTGGAAGGCCACACGATCTGTGCGCTCGGTGACGCGGCAGCGTGGCCGGTGCAGGGGCTGATCCGCCACTTCCGCCACGAGATCGAGGACCGCATCAACAATTACCGCGCCGGCAAGCCGGTGTTTGTCAGCCAAGTCGCAGCGGAATAGGGCCGGGTTAGCCGTTCACATGGTCAAGACCGCCGTCATACACATCGGGACCGAGAAGACCGGGACCACGACGATCCAGGATCTGATCCATCAGAACCGGGAGCGTCTGTGTGAGGCGGGCTATGTCGTGCCGGGCATTCTGGGCGGGACCAATCATGCGCGTCTGGCGGCGTATGCCATGAGTGACGGGGGCTCCAGGACGGACCTTCATGCGCGGTTCGGCCTGGTCAATCCGGAGCAGCGCGAGCGCTTTGATGCGGCGGTCGAAGACGATGTTGCAAAGCTCATCGCGCAGTGCCCGGAAGACTGCACGGTTCTCGTTTCGAGCGAGCATCTGCAAAGCCGCCTGTCGACGGTCGAAGAGGTTGCCAAACTCAAGCGCCTGCTGGACCGTCATTTCGATAAGGTCAAGATTATCGTCTACTTGCGCCGGCAGGACGAAGTGGCGGTCAGCCTTTATTCGACGCGGCTGAAAGCAGGTAACCCGAACAAGGCACCAATTTTCCCGGCGGCCGGCGCGCCGTACTACGATTATGCCGCCTTGGTGGAGCGCTGGACGCGGACCTTCGGTCGCGATGCCGTCGATGTCCGGCTGTTTGAGCGGGACCAGTGGGTAGGCCGGGACCTGGCCGCCGATTTCCGCGTGGCCGCGGGGATTGATGGCTTGGACGGGCTGACGCGTCCGGCTCGGCGGAACCGGTCCCTGTCGGCGTTCGGGCTCGCCTATCTGACCGCTTTCAACCAGCATGTACCTGGCCGTGTGGATGAACGGCTCAATCCGGACCGCGGAGACCTGATTGCCATCCTGGAAGCCAATTATGCCGGCGAGCACCGCCCGGTGAGTGCCGCCAAGGCCCGCGCCTTCTATGACAGCTTCAAGGCCGGCAATGATGCCCTGCGCCGGGAGTTTTTCCCCGGTCTCGAGCGTGACAGCCTGTTCCACGAGGACTTCAGCGCTTACCCCGAGGCCGAGGAAGCGATTGAGTATCCCTTCGAAATGGCGGTCGAAGCGAGCGCGCACCTGTGGAAGGGCGCCGCCGTCAGACTGCGTGAAATGCGGGCGGAAAACTGGTATTTGCGCGGCGAGGTGAGCATGCGCGAAGCTGACTACTCTCTTGCAGTCAGCCACTTCCAAAAAGCCATCGCGATCCATAAGACGCCGCCGAAGCGCTATCTGGACGCAATAGAATCAGCGGAGGCCTGCGCCGCAGCTTCCGGTCCGGCTCATATGGCCCGCATGGCCAAGCACCATGTGCTGAAGGCCGCGATGACCCTAAAGGCGATTGTCCGCAACCTGTTTGTTGCGACGCCGACCACCAACGAGCCGGCTGAAAGCGCCGGACGGCCGAGGATTAAGTGATGAGCGACGAACTCCGCAAAATCATCATTGACGGCGAAGAAGTCGAAGTACCGGCTTCCTACACGCTGTTGCAGGCGGCCGAGACGGCCGGGCGGGAAATTCCGCGGTTCTGCTATCACGAGCGCCTGTCGGTGGCCGGAAACTGCCGCATGTGCCTGGTCGAGCTGGTCGGCGCGCCCAAGCCGGCGGCGTCCTGCGCCATGCAGGTCAAGGACATGCGCGGCGGCCCGAATGGCGAGCTGCCGGCGATGAACACGCTGTCGCCGATGGTCAAGAAGGCGCGCGAAGGGGTGATGGAGTTCCTGCTCATCAACCACCCGCTGGACTGCCCGATCTGTGACCAGGGCGGAGAATGCGACCTGCAGGACCAGTCTCTGGTCTATGGCCGTTCCGGCTCGCGCTATCCGGAGAACAAGCGCGCCGTCGAAGACAAGGAGATGGGCCCGATCATCAAGACGGAGATGACGCGCTGCATCCAGTGCACGCGCTGCGTCCGCTTCGTCACAGAGGTCGCCGGCTCGCCTGAAATCGGCATGATCGGCCGCGGCGAGGACGCCGAGATCACCACCTACCTGGAAAGCGCGGTCACTTCGGAACTGTCGGGCAATGTCATCGATTTGTGCCCGGTCGGCGCGCTGACTTCGAAGCCCTATGCCTTCAATGCCCGTCCGTGGGAGTTGAAGAAGACCGAGAGCATCGACGTCATGGACGCGCTGGGCTCGAACATCCGCCTCGACGCCCGTGGCGCTGCCGTGCTGCGCATCCTGCCGCGCGTGCACGAGGGCGTGAACGAGGAATGGATCTCCGACAAGACGCGCTACGCCTGGGAAGGCCTGGGCCGGCAGCGTCTCGACAAGCCGTATGAGCGCAAGGGCGGCAAGTTGGCCGCCATCGACTGGGGCCGGGCCCTCACGGTGGCCACCGAGAAGCTGGGCGGCGACGCCTCGCGGATCGGCGTGATCGCCGGTGATCTGTGCTCGGTGGAAGAGATGAAGGCCGCCAAGGACCTGTTCACGGCCCTCGGCGTGAGTTCGCTGGATTGTCGCCAGGACGGCGCCCGGCTGGGTGGCGGTGCGCGTGAGGAATACCTCTTCAACACCACCATCGCCGGCATCGAGGAGGCCGATGCCATCCTCATCATCGGTGCCAATCCGCGCGTCGAGGCGGCGGTGCTCAATGCGCGCATCCGCAAGACCTGGCTGCACAATGACACCAAGGTCGGGCTGATCGGCGAAGCCGTCGACCTGTCCTACGAATACGAGCATGTCGGCACCTCGACCAGCGACCTGGCGGGGCTGAAGCGCAAGCGCTCAGGCTTCATCAAGACGCTCAAGGATGCCCAGCGGCCGATGATCATTCTCGGCGGCAGCGCCCTGGTCGGCGAACAGGCCGCGCAGGTTCTGCGCGCGGCCGGCGAGCTGGCCGATGCGGTCGGTGCGGTCGCCGATGGCTGGAACGGCTTCAACGTGCTGCACACGGCGGCCAGCCGTGTCGGTGGTCTCGATCTCGGTTTCCTGCCGGGCGAGGGCGGCAGAGACGTCGCCGGCATCCAGGCGGCGGCGCAGGCCGGCGAGCTGGACACGGTGGTCCTGTTGGGCGCCGACGAGCTCGACATGAGCCAGTTCGGCGATGCCTTCGTCATCTATGTCGGCAGTCATGGTGACAATGGCGCCCACCGCGCGGACCTGATCCTGCCGGGCGCCGCCTGGACCGAACAGGATGGCATGTTCGTCAACACGGAAGGCCGGGTCCAGCTGGCCCAGCGGGCCGTCTTCCCGAAGGGCGAGGCCAAGGAAAACTGGGCCATCTTCCGCGCCCTCTCGGAACGCCTCGGTCACACCCTGCCGTATGACAATCTGGTGCAGCTGCGCCAGGACCTGTTCGACAAGCATCCGGTCTTTGCCGGCATCGACCACGCCCCGGGCTCGGCCACGGCTGGCGCGTTCGCGGTCAAGACCATAGGCAAGGACGGCGAGCTGGCGGCGGCGGACTTCGCCCCGGCAGTGCGCAGCTTCTATTTCACCAACCCGATTGCCCGGGCATCCAAGACGCTGGCGGAATGTGCCGCCCTCGCTGCGGATCCGGCCAAGCTTGCGGCGGAGTAAGCGATGAGCGGTTTCATCGAACAATTCGGCGTCTGGGGCGGGGTCGGCATGGCCGTGCTGCAGATCCTCGGCTTCATGATCGTCCTGCTGGTCTCGCTGGCCTTCCTGCTGCTGATGGACCGCAAGGTCTGGGCCGCGGTGCAGATGCGCAAGGGCCCGAACGTGGTTGGCGCCTTCGGCCTGCTGCAGTCCTTCGCCGACTTCTTCAAGTTCGTGTTCAAGGAGATCGTGGTACCGGCCGGGGCGGACCGCTCGCTCTACCTGCTGGCGCCGCTGATCACGCTGATCCTGGCGTTTGTGACCTGGGCCGTGGTGCCTGTGGCGCCGGGCTGGGTGATCGCCGACATCAATGTCGGCATCCTCTACCTGTTCGCCATGTCGTCGCTGGGTGTCTACGGCATCATCATCGGCGGCTGGGCCTCGAACTCGAAATACCCCTTCCTCGGCGCCATGCGCTCGGCGGCGCAGATGGTGTCCTACGAAGTCTCGATCGGCTTCATCATTGTCACCGTGCTGCTGTTCTCCGGTTCGATGCGCCTGAGCGACATCATCGAGATCCAGGCCGGCGGCTTCTGGAACTGGAATTTCCTGGCTTTCCACGCCTTCCCGCTGCCGATGTTCCTGGTCATGCTGC
This sequence comes from Maricaulis sp. CAU 1757, assembly GCF_054482675.1. Taxonomy (NCBI): domain Bacteria; kingdom Pseudomonadati; phylum Pseudomonadota; class Alphaproteobacteria; order Maricaulales; family Maricaulaceae; genus Maricaulis; species Maricaulis sp. CAU 1757. The sequence goes on along the minus strand of NZ_JBTLRI010000002.1, from coordinate 536,068 downwards.
CGATGGCGGTGATCTTCTTCATCTCGGCACTGGCCGAGACCAACCGGCCGCCCTTCGACCTTCCGGAAGCGGAATCCGAACTCGTGGCGGGTTACCAGGTCGAGTATTCCTCGACCCCCTACCTGCTGTTCATGGTCGGCGAGTATCTCAACATCGTTCTGATGTGCGCCATGACCACCATCCTGTTCTTCGGTGGCTGGAATGCGCCGTTCCCGGACGGTTTCGTCAATGACTGGCCCTACCTGGCCTCGCACGCCTGGCACTTCTTCTGGTTCGCCGCCAAGGTCGTGTTCTTCTTCTTCATGTTCGCGATGGTGAAGGCGCTGGTGCCGCGCTACCGCTATGACCAGCTGATGCGTCTGGGCTGGAAGATCTTCCTGCCGACCTCGCTGGCAGCGGTCGCCCTGGTCGGCGCTGCCGTCGTCTACGGCCCGCAAGGATAATGCCCATGAGCCGTTTCCAACAAGCCATTCGCGGTGCCCTCCTGATGGACTTCTGGTCCGCCTTCGGGCTCGGCATGACCTACTTCTTCAAGAAGAAGGCGACGCTGAACTACCCGTTCGAGAAGGGACCGCTGAGCCCGCGCTTCCGGGGCCAGCACGCGCTGCGCCGCTATCCCAACGGGGAAGAGCGCTGCATTGCCTGCAAGCTGTGCGAGGCGGTGTGTCCGGCCCTGGCCATCACCATCGAGGCCGAGCCGCGCGAGGACGGGTCGCGGCGCACCACGCGCTACGACATCGACATGACGAAGTGCATCTATTGCGGCTATTGCCAGGAAGCCTGCCCGGTCGACGCGATCGTGGAAGGTCCGAACTTCGAATTCGCGGCGGAGACCCGCGAGGAACTGTTTTACGACAAGGCAAAACTGCTCGAGAACGGCGATCGCTGGGAACGGGAAATTGCCAAGAATCTGGAACTAGACGCGCCGTACCGCTGATCAGCGGCGACACGACGTGTAATCAACGCAAGAGGGCGCCATGCTCGCATCTTTGGCCTTCTGGGCCTTTTCCGGAGTGGCAATCCTGTCGGCCCTGATGGTCGTCATTGCCCGTAACCCGGTCAGGTCCGTCATGTTCCTGATCCTGGCCTTCATTTCGGCGGCCGGACTGTTCGTGCTGCTCGGCGCCGAGTTCCTCGCCATGCTGCTGATCGTGGTCTATGTCGGCGCCGTCGCCGTGCTCTTCCTGTTTGTGGTGATGATGCTCGACGTCGACTTTGCCGAGCTGCGCCAGGGGATGTGGTCACACCTTCCGCTGGGCGCGCTGGTGGCACTGGTCCTGGCCGCGGAGCTGGCGATGATCGGCTTCACCTGGCAGGCCGCGCCGCAGGCCATGGCGCTGCGTGACGCGGTGATGCCGGGCGACATGTCGAACGTGGAAGCCCTCGGCACGCTGATCTATGACGATTACGTCTACTTCTTCCAGATCGCTGGCCTGGTGCTGCTGGTCGCCATGATCGGCGCCATCGTGCTGACCCTGCGCCACAAGCCGGGCGTCAAGCGCCAGAGCGTCTCGGCCCAGGTCGGCCGGGACCGCAAGGACGCGATCGACATGCTGGATATCAAGCCGGGACAGGGGATTGGGGAATGATGGAAGTCGGGCTGGGACATTATCTCGCCGTTGCGGCGATCATGTTCACCATTGGTGTCTTCGGCATCTTCGTGAACCGCAAGAACGTCATCATCATCCTGATGTCGGTCGAGCTGATCCTGCTGTCGGTCAATATCAATCTCGTGGCGTTTTCGAGCTTTCTCGGCGATCTCGCCGGCCAGGTCTTTGCCCTGTTCGTGCTCACGGTGGCGGCAGCGGAAGCTGCGGTCGGCCTCGCCATTCTCGTCGTCTACTTCCGCAACCGGGGTGATATCTCGGTTGAGGGCGTCAACTTGATGAAGGGCTAGGGGACCATGGCACCCATCATCGTCTTCGGGCCGCTCCTGGCCTCGATCTTTGCCGGCCTGTTCGGCAATTATGTCGGTCATCGCGCCGCGCAGATCGTCACCACGGGTGCGGTCCTGCTGTCCGCGATCCTGTCCTGGTTCGTCTTTTTCGACGTCACCTTCGGCGGCAATGCCACAACGATCCAGCTCGCCACCTGGATGAGCGTCGGCTCGTTCGACGTGTCGTGGGCGATCAAGCTGGACAGCCTGTCGGCGGTCATGCTGGTCGTCATCAACACGGTGTCCGCCCTCGTGCACGTGTACTCGTGGGGATACATGGAGCATGACCCGCACCGGGCGCGCTTCTTCTCCTACCTGTCGCTGTTCACCTTCGCGATGCTGTCCCTGGTGACCGCGGACAACTTCCTGCAGCTGTTCTTCGGCTGGGAAGGCGTCGGCCTGGCCTCCTACCTGCTGATCGGTTTCTGGTACAAGAAGAAGTCGGCCAATGACGCGGCCATCAAGGCCTTCGTGACCAACCGGGTCGGCGATTTCGGTTTCGCCCTCGGCATCATGGCGGTGTTCATGGTGTTCGGTTCGGTCGGCTTTGAAGACGTGTTCTCCTCGATCGGCGCGGCCGATGCGGCGCGGCTGGAGTTTGCCGGCATGAGCCTGCCGGCGATGGAACTCATCGCCTTCCTCCTGTTCATCGGTGCAATGGGCAAGTCGGCCCAGTTCTTCCTGCACGTCTGGCTGCCGGACGCCATGGAAGGCCCGACGCCGGTGTCAGCCCTGATCCACGCCGCCACCATGGTGACGGCGGGCGTGTTCCTGGTGTGTCGCTGCTACCCGATCTTCGAGGCGGCCCCGGCGGCCTCGGCCTTCGTGACCATCATCGGCGGCGTCACGGCCTTCTTTGCGGCCACCGTCGGCGTGGCCCAGAACGACATCAAGCGGGTGGTCGCCTATTCGACCTGTTCGCAGCTCGGCTACATGTTCTTCGCCGCCGGTCTCGGCCTGTACGGCGCGGCCATGTTCCACCTGTTCACGCACGCCTTCTTCAAGGCGCTGCTCTTCCTCGGCTCGGGCGCCGTCATCCACGGCCTGCACGACGAGCAGGACATGCGCAAGATGGGCGGCCTCTACAAGATGATGCCCTACACCTGGATCATGATGCTGATCGGCACGATTGCGCTGACCGGTGTCGGCCTGCCGTTCGCCATGCTCGGCGTGCCGTTGATCCCGGATCTCGGCTTCGCCGGCTTCTTCTCCAAGGATGCCATCATCGAGGGGGCCTATATCGCCAGCCTCGAGGGCGTGCCCTACGGCATGCTGGCCTTCTGGATCGGGGTTGTGGCGGCGCTGCTGACCAGCTTCTACTCCTGGCGCCTGATCTTCATGACCTTCCACGGCACCTATCGCGGCGACAAGCACACCTACGAGCACGCGCACGACCCGAAATGGCCGATGGCGCTGCCGCTGCTGGTGCTGGCCGTGGGTGCGATCCTGGCCGGTGGCCTGTTCCGCTCCAGCTTCATCGGTGACGGTGCCGAGGGCTTCTGGCACGGCGCCGTGCCGGCGGCGCACCACGCGCCCGTGGAGGACCATCCGGTCGGTTATGGTGACGGGCACGCGGTCGATGCCGCGGACGATCATTCGGTCGCCTCCGACGATCACGCCGTTGCTGAGGCCGGTGACCACGCCGTCGCGGCGGACGATCATGCCGTGGTCGCCGACGATCATGCCGCTGCTGGCAGCCATGCCGTCGAAGACGAGCACGGCGCAGCCGACGGGCACGGCGATGCCGGAGGCCACGGCGCGGCGCATCCGCCGGTCTGGGTCCTGCTGGCACCGTTTGCGGTGACCCTGCTGGGCTTCCTCGGTGCGGTCTACGCCTACCTGATCCGTGAAGGGCTGGGCGCCCGCATCGCGGCCCGCGGCGGTCCGCTGCACGCCTTCCTCTACAACAAGTGGTATGTCGACGAGATCTACCATTTCGTCTTCGTGCGCGGCGCGCGCGGCCTGGGTGACCTGTTCTGGAAGATCGGCGACGTGAAGCTGATCGACGGGCTGGGCCCCAATGGTGTGGCCGGCACGACGCTGGCCACGGCCAAGCGCATCGCCTCCGGCCAGTCCGGTTTTGTTTACCACTACGCATTCGTCATGCTGATCGGCATCCTCGGCTTCACGCTGTGGATCGTGGCCGGCGCAGGAGGCCTGTAAGATGTTCGGCGAGTTCGAAGCCTTCCTTTCCGTCCTCACCTTCGTCCCGGCCATCGGTGCGCTGGTCATCATGCTGTTCCGCTTTACGGCGCGGCCTGAAGACCAGGCCCTGATTGACCGGAATTCGCGTGGCGTGGCCCTGATCGCGACCATCGTGACGCTCCTGCTGTCCGTGCTTCTGGTGTGGAATTTCGACACTGAAGTGGCCGGCTTCCAGTTCGTCCACGAGGTGACCTGGCTGGCCGAGATCGGCCTGGGTTACCGCATGGGCGTGGACGGGCTGTCAGTGCTGTTCGTGCTGCTGACGGCCTTCCTGATGCCGATCTGCATCCTGTCGTGCTTCTCGGTGAAGAAACGCGTCGCCGACCTGATGATCGCCTTCCTGTTGCTGGAAACGCTTATCATCGGCGTGTTCACGGCACTCGACCTGGTGCTGTTCTACATCTTCTTCGAAGGTGGCCTGATCCCGATGTTCATCATCATCGGCGTGTGGGGCGGGCAGAACCGGATCTATGCCGCGTTCAAGTTCTTCCTCTACACCCTGCTCGGCTCGGTGCTGATGCTGGTGGCCATGGTGGTGATGTTCCTCCAGGCCGGCACCACCGACATCACCGTGCTGCTGGAGACCGAGTTCGCCCGCGAGGCCCAGATGTGGATGTGGCTGGCCTTCTTCGCCTCGTTCGCGGTGAAGATGCCGATGTGGCCGGTCCACACCTGGTTGCCGGACGCCCACGTGCAGGCGCCGACGGCGGGTTCGGTGATCCTGGCCGGCGTGCTTCTGAAGCTGGGCGGCTATGGCTTCCTGCGCTTCTCGCTGCCGATGTTCCCGGAGGCCTCGGACTATTTCGCGCCGCTCGTCTTCGTGCTGTCGATCATCGCCATCATCTACACCTCGCTGGTGGCCTTCCGGCAGACCGACATCAAGAAGCTGATCGCCTATTCCTCGGTGGCGCACATGGGCTTTGTCACCATGGGCCTGTTCGCGATGAACGAGATCGGTGTGCAGGGCGCCATCTACCAGATGATCTCGCACGGTGTGATCTCGGGTGCGCTCTTCCTGTGTGTCGGCGTCATCTATGACCGCATGCACACCCGCGAGATCGCCTTCTATGGCGGCCTCGTGCACCGCATGCCGGTGTATGCGGCGATCTTCGCCCTGTTTGCCATGGCCAATGTCGGCCTGCCCGGCACGTCCGGCTTCATCGGCGAGATCATGACCATGGTCGGGGCCTTCCAGGTCGACTGGTGGATCGCCACCGGCGCCGCGGTCGGTGTCATCCTGTCGGCCATGTACATGCTGACGGTGTACCGCAATGTCGTGTTTGGCGAGCTGACCAACCCGAAGCTCGAGACGATCACCGACATTTCGCGCATGGAATGGGTGATGTTCGTGCCGCTGATCATCATGACCCTGCTGCTCGGCCTGTTCTCCACCCTGATCACCGACATCACGGCGGCTTCGGTCGGCAATCTGATTTCCAATTATGATGCGGCGCTTGCCGCGTCTGGCCAGTAGGAGAAGCGAGCCATGACGGCCGACATGCTTTCCCGGGACCTTTCGCTCCTTCTTCCCGAACTGATCCTGGCCGGGGGCGCTATGGCGCTCCTGATGCTGGGGGTCTTCCTCAAGCGCGACGGCGATACCGTCGAGCGCCTGGTGCAATGGCTGACCATCGGCCTGCTGGTCGTGGCCGGCCTGGTGGCCTTGCTGGGTGTTGAGGGCGAGGGGACGGCGTTCGACGGCGGCTTCGTGTTTGACGGGCTGGCGAAGTTCTCCAAGGTCGCGGTGACCTTCATTGCCGCCATCGCCCTGCTGATCGCCATGCCCTACCTGCGGGCCGAGAAGCTCGGCAAGATCGAGTTTCCGATCCTGATGGCGCTAGCCGTCACCGGCATGGTGATGATGGTCTCGGCCAATGACCTGATCTCCATGTACATGGCCATCGAGCTGCAATCGCTGGCGCTCTATGTTCTCGCGGCGTTCAACCGCGACAGCCTGCGGGCTTCGGAAGCCGGCCTGAAGTATTTCGTGCTTGGTGCCCTGTCCTCCGGCCTGCTGCTGTACGGCGCCTCCCTGGTCTACGGCTATGCCGGTGCCACCGGATTCAACGAGATCGCCGTGGCGGTGCAGGCAGGGCCGAGCATCGGCCTGGTCTTCGGCCTCGTCTTCGTGATCTCCGGCCTGGCCTTCAAGATCTCCGCCGCGCCCTTCCACATGTGGACGCCCGACGTCTACGAAGGTGCCCCGACGCCGGTCACCGCCTTCTTCGCCACGGCACCGAAATTCGCCGCCATGGTATTGCTGGCCCGGGTCCTGCTGGAGCCGTTCGGCGCGGTCGTCGACCAATGGCGCGACATCGTCTGGATCATCGCCGTGCTGTCCATGGGCATCGGCTCCTTCGGCGCCCTGATGCAGCAGAACATCAAGCGCCTGATGGCCTATTCCTCGATCGCCAACATGGGCTATGCCCTGGTCGGCATCGCGGCGGCGAGCCAGACCGGCCTGTGGGCGCTGCTGGTGTTCATGTCGCTCTACATCATCGCCTCGATCGGCTCCTTCTCGGCCATCCTGTCGATGCGTACCCGCGAGGGCATGGTCGAGCAGGTTTCCGACCTGGCCGGGCTGGCCCAGCGCAATCCGGGCCTCGGCTGGTCGCTGACGGCGCTGATGTTCTCGATCGGCGGCCTGCCTTTCCTGGTCGGGTTCTTCGGCAAGTTCTTCCTGATCTATGCCGCGGTCGAGGCCGACCTGTTGATCCTGGCCGTCCTGACGGTGCTGTTCTCGGTTGTGGGCGCGGCCTACTACCTGCGCATCGTCAAGGTGATCTGGTTCGATGACAGCGAAGTCGAGTTCGTGCCGGCGGCGCCGAGCGTGTACTGGGTGACGCGCCTGGCGGGCCTGTCGACGGTGCTTCTGCTGCCGGTCATGGGCTGGCTGGTCTACCGGGCGACCACGGTCGGTCTGACTGTTCTCTAGCCGGTGTGAGCGACTCTTTCCCGCGACTGGACTGGGTTGAAGAGACCGGCTCGACCAATGCCGACATGCGCCAGCGGGCCGAGGCCGGCGAGCGCGGTCCGGTGTGGCTGGCGGCGCGGCGCCAGAGTGCTGGTCGCGGACGCCGCGGCCGGGTCTGGACCGGCGGAACCGGCAATCTGCTGACCACCGGGCTCTACACGCTCAATGTCGGCGCCGCCGCCGCGGCGGAACTGTCTTTCATCGCGGCCCTCGCGGTCGGCGAGATGAGCGATGCGGCGCTGGCGGGGCGGGCCCGGACGCGACTGAAATGGCCCAATGATGTCCTGATCGACGGCCGCAAGCTGGCCGGTATCCTGCTGGAATCCGGGGCGGCGCCGGGGGGCGGACTGTGGCTGGCGGTGGGTATAGGCGTGAACCTGGCGCATTTCCCGGATGACAGCGAACGCCCGGCGACGAGCCTGGCTGCGCACGGCGTGACCCTGTCGCCGGAAGCGGCGCTGCCGCGCCTGGTCGAGGCGTTCGAGCGTTGGCGCCTGCGCTGGCAGACCCAGGGTTTCGGTCCGGTGCGCGATGCCTGGCTGGCGCGCGCCCACGGGCTGGGCGAGCGCTGCGAGGTTCGGCTGGCCGGTGAGACGCTGCATGGCAGCTTCGCCGATCTGGCGCCGGACGGCACGCTGCGGCTCGACTTGGACGGTGGCGGCCGACGGTATATCTCGGCAGGCGACGTGTTTTTTCCCGAGCCGGCGAAAGGCTAGCCATGCTCCTCGCGATCGATTGCGGCAACACCAATACGCTGTTCGCCATCCATGACGGCTCCGACTGGGTGGCCCAGTGGCGATCCGGCACGGACTCGACGCGCACCGCCGACGAGCACGCGGTGTGGCTGTCCCAGCTGATGGCGCTCAACGGGTTCAGCTTTTCCGACATAGAAGCCTGCGTGATCTCCACCGTGGTGCCGCAGGCCCTGTTCAATCTGCGCAACCTGTCGCGACGCTACTGCAATGCCGAGCCGGTCATCGTCGGGGAGCCCGGCGTCAAGCTGGGTATCGAGGTCCGCCTCGACCGGCCGCAAGATGCCGGCGCCGACCGCCTGGTCAACGCGCTGGGAGCGCGGGCGAAGTATGACGGGGCGCTGATCATCATCGACAGCGGCACGGCGACGACATTCGACGTCATCGCTGCCGACGGGGCCTTCGAAGGCGGTATCATCGCGCCGGGGATCAATCTGTCGATGCAGGCGTTACACTTGGCAGCCGCAAAACTGCCGCGCGTCGCCATCGCGAAACCGGCCCGGGTAATGGGCAAGGACACGGTCTCGGCCATGCAGTCCGGCGTGTTCTGGGGCTATATCGACCTGATTGACGGGCTGGTGGAGCGGCTCCGGAGAGAGTACGCCCAGCCCATGACGGTGATCGCGACCGGCGGCGTGGTGTCCCTGTTCCAGGGCGCGTCGCAAACGATCGAGCATTACGACCCGGATCTGACCATCCGGGGCCTTCACGAAGTCTGGAAACTCAACGGCGGTACCTCTTCTTGACCGACAGCGCTTATTTTCTCCCGCTCGGCGGGTCTGACGAAATCGGAATGAACCTCAACCTCTACGGCTACGGCCCGGAGGAGGACCGCAAGTGGATCATCGTTGACTGCGGCGTCACCTTCGGTGACCTGTCGACGCCGGGCGTCGATCTGATCATGCCCGATCCCAGCTTCATCGAGGAACGCCGTGACGACCTTCTCGGCATGGTGCTGACGCACGCTCACGAAGACCATATGGGTGCCGTGGCGCATTTGTGGCGCCGCCTGCGCTGCCCGATCTGGGCCACCCCGTTCACGGCCTGGCTGGTGCGCGACCGGCTGCGTGAATTCGGTCTGCTGGACGAGGTCGAGCTGCACGAGATCGCCCTCGACAGCCGTTTCAACCTCGGCCCGTTCGATATCCAGCTGGTCACCCTGACCCACTCCATCCCGGAGCCCAACGGCCTCGCCATTCGCACCCCGGCCGGGATGGTGCTGCACACCGGAGACTGGAAGATCGATGCCGACCCGCTGATCGGTGAGCAGACCGATGTCAGCGCCCTGACCAAGCTGGGCGATGAGGGCGTGCTGGCCATGGTGTGTGACAGCACCAATGTGTTTTCCAAGGGCGAGGCGGGTTCCGAAGGCGATGTCCGCGAGGAATTGATCAAGACGGTCGGCGAGCAGACCGGGCGGGTCGCCATTGCGGCCTTCGCGTCAAACGTGGCGCGCCTGCAGTCCGCCGTCGAGGCGGCCGAGGCCAATGGTCGCCGCGTCTGCCTGGTCGGCCGCTCGATGCACCGCATGACCGCCGCCGCCAAGTCGGTCGGCCTGCTGCAGCACCTCAAGCCCTTTGTCGAGGAGGAGGAGGCCAAGTCCTTCCCCAAGGACAAGATCCTCTACCTGTGCACCGGTTCCCAGGGTGAGCCGCGCGCCGCACTGTCGCGTATCGCCGAGGGCAATCACCGCAATGTCAGCCTGTCGACCGGCGATACGGTGATCTTCTCCAGCCGGGTCATCCCGGGCAATGACATCGGCATCTTCGCGCTGCAGAACACGTTGGCCGAGCGTGGCGTCAACATCATCACCGAGCGTGACCGGCCGATCCACGTGTCCGGCCATCCGTGCCGCGACGAGCTGGCGCAGATGTATGCCTGGGCCAAGCCGAAAGTGGCGATCCCGGTTCACGGCGAGCGCCGCCACCTGATCGAACACGCCGAGTTTGCGCTCGAGCTGCAGGTGCCGCAGGCAGTCACGGTGCGCAATGGCGACCTGGTCGAGCTGCGGTCCGACGGCACGGCAGCCATCGTGGACGAGGTCAAGGCGGGGCGCTGGCATCTGGACGGCAATTTCCTGACCGAGGATGACGCCTTCTCGATGCGCGAGCGCCGCAAGCTGGCCCAGTCCGGCATGATCGTGGTCTCGATCGCGGTCGACGAAGCCGGTGAGCTGGTCGGCGGACCGGACGTGCGCGGGCAGGGCATCGCCATCGACCCGGACGGATCGCAGGAAAGCTTCTACGACACGCTGGCCGACGAGACCGAGCGGACCTTTGAGCGGCTCCCCAAGCGGACCCGGCGCGACAGCGACCAGGCCGAGGAAGAGCTGCGCCGCGCGGTGCGTCGGCAGGCCAACCGGATGTGGGGCAAGAAGCCCTGGGTGGAAGTGATCATCGTCGAGGTCTGATCCGGCCCGGCAAGCGTATCAGGACAAGCATCAAGAACGGGGAGAGCGCGATGAAGATCGGACGATTGAACCATGTCGGTGTGGCCGTGCCGGATATCGAGGCGGCCAAGAAAACCTATGCCGAGCTCTATGGTGCCGACGATGCGACCGAGACGAGGGACTTCCCGCATCTCGGCGTACGCGTGGCCTTCGTCAAGCTGGACAATTCGGAGATCGAACTGCTTGAACCGCTCGGCGATGACAGCCCGGTGCACAAATTCCTCGAGCGCAATCCGAAGGGTGGCCAGCACCATCTGTGCTTCGAAGTGCCCGACATCATCGCGGCCCGTGACACCATGCGCGAGCGTGGCGCCACGGTTCTTGGCACAGGCGAGCCCTATGTCGGCGCACATGGCGTGCCGGTGATCTTCATTCACCCCAAGAATTCCAACGGCCAGCTGATCGAACTTATGCAGGAGCCCGGCGCGTGAAACGCGCGCTTTTCCTCGCCCCGGTCATCCTGACCGGCCTGCTGTGGCTGAGCGGCTTCTTCATCCGCGACGGCGGCGTGGGCGTGGTCAATGGCATCGTGGTATACCTGATCATGTGGTGGCTGGTCCTGTTCATGATGCTGCCGATCGGTGTGACCTCGCAGCACGAGGACGGGGAGATCGTCGCCGGGTCGGAACCCGGCGCCCCGACGCATCACGGGCTGGGCCGCAAGGCCTGGTGGACCACGGTCGCCACCTCGATCCTGTGGCTGATCTATTTCGCGGTCACCGAAAGCGGCGTGGTAGGCCGATGGATGCCGACCGGCGGCGGGTGGTAGCGTCCCAAGACCCTAATTTCGCTTGCTGATCACGGTCTGATCGCTTTACCTGGCGTCATGGATGGAGACGATAGGTTAGGCACGAACTGGTCGCCGATGGAGGTTGCCGCGATCGTGGCTGCCTATCTCGACCTGCTGGTCGACGATCTGGCCGGACGCGCGACCAATAAGGCAGCTCTCAACCGGCAGCTTCAGCAACAGACCGGCCGGTCCCGCGGGTCCATCGAATTCAAGATGTGCAATATCAGCGCGGTCATGGACGAGCTTGGGCTACCCTGGGTTCGCGGATACGCGCCAAGGCGGAATTTCCAGCACCTTCTGACGGACGCCGTGCGGGAGCTCCTGCCCGCCCGCATGCATTCTCTTTTGGCCCCGGCATCCCGGGGAGGGACCCGAGAGCCGTCAGACCTGTTCGTCGGCCAGCCGCCGGCGCGATCCATCCGGCCAACACCAGAGCACGTCCAGCGTCTAGTTCGCAAATTCGATCCGGTCGTCCGGGATTTCCGCAATCGCCAGATTGGCGAGGAAGGAGAGGCTCTGGTGTATCGGCGTGAGAAGGACTGGCTCCGGCAACAGGGCAGGGCGGACCTGGCCCGCAAGGTGGTCTGGACAGCCAAGGAGGTCGGGGATGGCGCGGGCTACGACATCGCGTCCTTCGAGCCCGACGGACGGGAGCGTCTGATCGAGGTCAAAACCACGCCCGGCAGCGAGCGCACACCGTTCTACATCACCGAGAATGAGCTGGCGGTTTCAGAGGATCGTAGCGACGTATTCTGTCTCATGCGTGTCTACGATATTCACCGTGCACCGCGCGCCTTCGAATTGCGGCCTCCGCTGGCATCAGCGGTGACCCTGGCACCGAGCGTCTACAAGGCGCGGTTCACCCAGAGACCGGCCAACTGACGCCCGCCTTGTAATGACGGGCCAACCCGGTCTAATGGGTCAGACCCATTCTCAGACCGGATTCCCCTCATGCGCCTGTCCCGATTTTTCCTGCCCGTGCTGAAGGAAACACCGTCCGACGCCCAGATCGTGTCGCACCAGCTGATGCTGCGCGCCGGCATGATCCGCCAGCAGGCCGCCGGCATCTATTCCTGGCTGCCGCTCGGCCACAAGGTGCTCAAGAAGATCGAACAGGTGGTGCGCGAGGAGCAGGACCGGGCCGGTGCCGTGGAAATGCTGATGCCGACCATCCAGTCGGCCGATTTGTGGCGCGAGAGCGGGCGCTATGATGACTACGGTCCGGAAATGCTGCGCATCATCGACCGGCATGGCCGCGACATGCTGTACGGGCCGACCAATGAGGAGATGATCACCGAGATATTCCGGGGATCGTGCCGCTCCTACAAGGACCTGCCCAAGCTGCTCTACCACATCCAGTGGAAGTTCCGCGACGAGATCCGGCCGCGCTTCGGGGTCATGCGCGGGCGCGAATTCCTGATGAAGGATACCTATTCCTTCGATCTCGACGAGGAGGGCGCGCGCAAGTCCTACAACCGCATGTTCGTGGCGTATCTCAACACTTTCGCCCGCCTGGGCCTCAAGGCCGTGCCGATGAAGGCGGATACCGGACCCATCGGTGGCGATCTGAGCCATGAATTCATCGTCCTGGCCGAGACCGGCGAGAGCGAGGTGTTCTGCCATGCCGACCTGGTCGACATGCCGGCCCCGGGCAGCGATGTCGATTTCGAGGGCGATCTGCAGCCCCTGGTCGACCAGCGCACGGCGCTCTATGCGGCAACCGACGAAATGCACGTGGCCGAGGACTTCGCCGCCGTGCCGGCCGATCGCCAGCTCTCGGCGCGCGGCATCGAGGTCGGCCATATCTTCTATTTCGGCACCAAGTATTCCGAGCCGATGAAGGCCAGTGTGCAACATCCCGATGGCCAGAACCGTCCGGTCCACATGGGCTCCTACGGGGTCGGCGTGTCGCGCCTGCTGGGCGCCATCATCGAGGCGCATCACGATGAAAAGGGCGTGATCTGGCCGGAGAGCGTGGCGCCGTTCGGGGTCGGCATTCTCAACCTGCGTGTTGGTGACGAGGCCTCCGACGCGGCCTGCGAGAGCGCCTATGCCAAGCTGTCGGCGCTGGGCCTTGACCCGCTCTATGACGACACCTCGGAACGCCCGGGCGGCAAGTTTGCCACCGCCGACCTGATCGGATTGCCCTACCAGCTGGTCATCGGCCCGCGCGGGCTGAAGTCCGGCACGGTCGAGCTCAAGGTGCGGGCGACCGGCGAAACCGAGGAGATGTCGCTTGACGCGGCCATCAACCGGCTGGCGGCGGGGTCGGCGGCCGATGCGTGAGGGCCCGGAGAAAGCGCCGGGTGCCATGCCGTTCAGCCCGTTCGAGTTCCAGATCGCGTTCCGCTATCTGAAGGCCAAGCGCAGGCATGGCGGCGTGGCCCTGATCGCCATCATTTCCTTTGCCGGTATCGCTCTGGCCGTGACCGGCCTGATCGCGGTCATGTCGATCATGAACGGTTTCCGCACCGAATTGTTCAGCCAGCTTCTCGGCTTTCAGCCACATGTATATGTCGATACACGCGAAATGCCGGTTGACGAAGTGGATCGGCTGATCGGCGAGATCGAAGCCTTGCCCGGCGTGAGGAGCGCTGATCCGGTGGTCCAGGCTCAGGCGATGGTGACCTCGGAACGCTATGAGACGTTCATCCAGGTTCTTGCCGTGCGGCCGGCGGATCTGGCCCGCATGGATGTCATTGCCTCGGGCGGTAAGCCGGGCAGCCTGACCGGCCTGGTCGAGGGCGATCTGTCCGAGTTCGGGGAGGGCCGCAATGGCGGCGATGTGATCGTGCTGGGCAGCGGGGTGGCCCGACAACTCGGCGTTACCGTGGGCGACCGCGTGACCTTTACCTCCAGTCGCGCCGCGTCCAGCGTGTTCGGGGCGCGCCCGCAACAGAAAGCCTATTATGTCGGCGCCATCCTGGCCGCCGGTGTCTCGACCATTGATGACAGCCTCGCCTTCATGCCGCTGCAGCAGGGCCAGCTCTTCTTTGTCCGGCAGGACGCTTACGACGTCATCCATATCCGCCTCGACGATGCCGACACGGCGCCGGAGTATGTGGCCCCGATCCAGGCGATCACCGGACCATTGAGTGCGGTCTATGACTACACCCGGCTCGACCCGGCGTTTTTCCGCGCCCTGCAGTTCGAGCGCACGGCGATGCGGCTGATCCTTGCCATCGTGGTGGCGATTGCCGCCATGAACATCATTTCCGGCCTCGTCATGCTGGTGAAGAACAAGGGCCGCGACATCGCCATCCTGCGGACGATGGGCGCCACGCAGGGAGCGGTGCTGCGCATCTTCCTCATTGTCGGCGCCTCGATCGGCATGCTGGGCACGCTGGCCGGCATCCTGCTGGGCCTGCTCTTCGTGCTCAATATCGGGCCGATCCAGGATTTCATCACGGTGCTGACCGGAACCCCGGTCTGGGATCCGAGCGTCTACTATCTCTATCGCATCCCCGCCGAGCTGGACTGGGGCGAGGTGGTCTTCATCTCGATCTTCGGTCTGGCGGTGTCGCTTCTGGTCACCCTGCCGCCGGCCTGGCGCGCGGCCCGGCTCGATCCGGTGGAGGCGCTGCGTTATGAGTGATCCGGTCCTGAGCCTGCGCGGCCTGGAGCGCACCTATGTCACCGAGGCGGGCGAACTTCCGGTGCTGCGCGGCGTCGATCTCGACCTGCAGCCCGGCGAGATCGTCGGCCTGGTGGGACCGTCCGGGTCTGGCAAGTCGTCACTGCTGCACGCCGCGGGACTGCTCGAGCGCCCGGATGCCGGCGAAGTGGTGATCGCCGGTCAGGCGACGCGCGCGCTCAATGACAGCCAGCGAACCGCCATCCGCCGTCGCGATATCGGCTTCGTCTACCAGTTCCACCATCTGCTGCCGGAATTCGACGCCCGGGAGAACATCGTTCTGCCACAGCTGATTGCCGGGCGGCCGCGGTCCGAAGCGGTGACCCGGGCCGACGCGCTGCTGGCCCGGCTGGGCCTGGCCGAGCGCCGCGACCACCAGCCGTCGCAATTGTCCGGTGGCGAGCAGCAGCGCGTCGCCATCGCCCGGGCCCTGGCCAACCGGCCGCGTGTCCTGCTGGCCGACGAACCGACGGGCAATCTCGATCCGGACACGTCCAGCCAGGTTTTCGCGGCCTTCCGGGACGCCGTGAAGGAGCAGGGCGCCGCCGCCCTGGTGGCGACCCATAATCACGAGCTGGCCGCCCGCATGGACCGCGTGGTCACCTTCGACCACGGCCATCTGACCGCTTATGTGGCACCGGTGCCGGTGTGAGGCGGCAGCAAGCCTGAACCGCATTTTCCCCGAGCGGAACGAAAGCGGAACGATTTCGCTTGACCCGACTTGCGGCCCGCTCTAGAACAAACCCGGAACAAATATTCGGGGGACAGCATATGCGACGGATTCTGCAGGACGTATCGGCGGCCACGGCCATTCTCGGTTTCACCTGGATGGTGACCATGTGGGGCTCGGTTCTCGGCGCGATGTGAGGGGCTGAGGCAGGAACGGCATTCGACGCTCGGGCCGGGCAGGCCGGGTGTGTTGTCCCAGGTCGTTTGGCGCGCGAGAGGCCACCTTGAACGGTGAGCTGGCTAAGGCAGGCTGACCACTCAGCCATTCAGCGCTCAGCCCGTAGATCTGCGGCGCGGTCGCCCCGGATCTGAAAGAGTTTGCCTGAAGCTTGATTGTCGAATGGGCGCCCTCGGCGGCTCATCCCACCATTCATCTCTTGCCGGGACGTCGCCTCAGAGGGTTCAAGCTGTCAAGGCGCATGCCCGCTTCGCGGCGCCGGAGGCGGCCTTGACAGCTTGAACCCTCTGAGGCCCGCTGGCCGACAAGAGATCAATGGTTCTCTCTCGCGCGCGGCGCAATACTTTCGAGGCAAAATGGGCTGGGCCGGGAGCCGGCTCAGGCCGGTCTGGTCGATCTTCCAGCATGGTAGCAGGAAAAGCCTCATGCGGGTGCGCCGGCGCCGATGGACTGCAGACCTAGCGGACCAGGCGCCCCGGGAGAGCGGCGTTGAACGGATTGCTGATCGAGACCCGAGCACGCCGGTGCATCTTGCAGGGCTCCTCGGCGGGCATGGTCCGTTGGCGCAAGAATGGGCTGGCTTGGTTCGTGGACCGATCGCCCTGACCTTATTGCCCTGGGCGTTTCGCCCTCGGCCCCGGTGCCTGACCTAAAACCGTCAGCGCCGGGCCTGGGCTGGGTCCGCCTG
Source organism: Maricaulis sp. CAU 1757 (assembly GCF_054482675.1). Taxonomy (NCBI): domain Bacteria; kingdom Pseudomonadati; phylum Pseudomonadota; class Alphaproteobacteria; order Maricaulales; family Maricaulaceae; genus Maricaulis; species Maricaulis sp. CAU 1757. The sequence goes on along the minus strand of NZ_JBTLRI010000002.1, from coordinate 519,733 downwards.
TGGAACATTCAGCTCTGCGTGCATCTCGGCGCTGGCTGGGTGGCGCTCGCTGACCTAAGCTGGGTGCGGCTTGAGTGCGGTGCGGTGCGGCGGGTGTCGTGGGCCGCCCGGGTGGAGGTTTTCAGTCATGGCGGCCAGTCATCCCTTCGTGCACTTGCGGGTCCGCTCGCCCTATTCCGTGCTGGAAGGCGCGATCCGTATTCCGCAGATGGCCGAGGCCTGCAAGCGCCACTCCATGCCTGCCATGGCCCTGACGGACACCAATAACCTGTTCGGGGCGCTGGAGTTTTCCGAGAAGCTCGCCGATGCCGGCGTGCAGCCGATTGTCGGCGTGACGCTGGCGGTGCGGGTCAATGATCCGCATCCCGGCGAGCGCGCCGCTCCGGACGGCATGCTGGCGCTGCTGGCCCAGAACGAGACCGGCTACCGGAATCTGATGGCGCTTTCGAGCGCGGCCTATCTCGAGGTCGACGGCAGTGAGGAGCCGCAGGTTTCGCTGGCCATGGTGCTGCAGCACGCCGAGGGTCTGATCGGCCTGACCGGCGGCCCGGACGGCGTCATCAACCGGCAGGTTGTGGGCGGGCGGCAGCCGGAGGCGGCGGCCTGTCTGGACGCTCTGCAGCAGGCGTTTGGCGACAGGCTCTACGTCGAGCTGCAGCGCCACGGCCTGCCGCGCGAGCTCGAGGCGGAAGGCTGGCTGGTCGAACAGGCCTATGCGCGCGAACTGCCCCTGGTGGCGACCAATGAGGCGTATTTCCCGGAGCCGTCCATGCACAAGGCGCATGACGCGCTCTTGTGTATTTCCGAGGCGTCCTTTGTCTCCGTGAAGGACCGGCGCCGGGTGACCGCGTGGCATGATCTGGCAGCGCCGGAGGAAATGTACCGCCGCTTCCAGGACCTGCCTGAAGCCCTGGCAAACACGCTGGAAATCGCCCGCCGTTGTGCCTTCCGCGTGCGCACCCACAAGCCGATCCTGCCCAGTTTCCCGACCGTGGGCGGGCGCGACGAGGCCGAGGAACTGACCGCGCGGGCCCATGAAGGACTGACCGAGAGACTGGCCTCCGGACCGCTGGCGGCGACGGAAGAGGAATATCGCGAGCGGCTCGATTTCGAGCTCGACGTGATCCGGCAGATGGGGTTTCCCGGCTATTTCCTGATCGTCTCGGACTTCATCCAGTGGGCCAAGAACCATGACATCCCGGTCGGCCCGGGCCGCGGCTCGGGCGCCGGTTCGCTGGTCGCCTATGCGCTGACCATCACCGATCTCGACCCGCTGCGCTTTGGCTTGCTGTTCGAGCGTTTCCTCAATCCGGAACGCGTGTCGATGCCCGACTTCGACGTCGACTTCTGCCAGGAGCGGCGCGGCGAGGTGATCCGCTACGTGCAGGAACGCTATGGCCATGACCGGGTGGCCCAGATCATCACTTTCGGAACCCTGCAGGCGCGCGCCGTGGTGCGCGATACCGGGCGGGTGCTGCAATTGCCGCTCGGCCTGGTCGACAAGCTGGCCAAGCTGGTGCCGGCCAATCCGGCCAATCCGGTGACCCTGGCCGAAGCCCTGAAGATCGAGCCCAAGCTCCAGGAAATGCGCCGCAATGACGACGCGGTCGACAGCCTGCTGACCGTGGCGCTGCAGCTGGAAGGCCTGTTCCGCAACGCCTCGACGCACGCCGCCGGTGTGGTCATCGGCGACCGCAAGCTGTCCGAACTGGTGCCGCTCTATCGCGACCCGCGCTCGGACATCCCGGCCACCCAGTTCAACATGAAATGGGTCGAGCCGGCGGGCCTGGTGAAGTTCGACTTCCTGGGACTCAAGACGCTGACGGTGATCGCCCGGGCCCTCGGCTACATCGCCTCGGCCGGCAAGGACGTACCGGACATCGAGGGCATCGATTTCGACGACCCGGCAACCTTCGAACTGCTGATGTCGGGTCATGCCATCGGCGTGTTCCAGCTGGAATCCTCCGGCATGCGCGACACGCTCAAGAAGATGAAGCCGGATGCGATCGAGGACCTGATCGCCCTGATCTCGCTGTACCGCCCGGGCCCGATGAAGAATATCGACGTCTATGTCGACCGCAAGTTCGGGCGCGCCGAGGTGGATTGCCTCCACCCGGACCTGGAAGGCGTGCTCAAGGAAACCTACGGCGTCATCATCTACCAGGAACAGGTGATGCAGATCGCCCAGATCCTGTCGGGCTATTCGCTCGGCGAGGCCGATTTGCTGCGCCGCGCCATGGGCAAGAAGAAGAAGGAGGAGATGGACAAGCAGAAGGTCCGCTTCCTCGAAGGCGCCGAGAAGAAGGGCGTTTCGCGCGAGAAAGCCTCCTACATCTTCGAACTGGTGGCCGAGTTCGCCGGCTACGGCTTCAACAAGTCGCATGCCGCCGCCTATGCCGCGATCGCCTACCGGACCGCCTATCTGAAGGCCAATTACCCGGTCGAGTTCATGGCCGCGCTGATGTCGCTGGACGCCGCCAATACCGACAAGCTGGCCGCCTTCTTCCAGGAGATCCGGCGCATGAAGATCGAGGTGCGGCCGCCGGACGTGAACGCCTCGGAGGCCGATTTCTCGGTCGAGGAGGGGACCATCCGCTTTGCCCTCGGGGCGATCCGCAATGTCGGCTTCGCCGCCATGGAGCACATCGTTGCCGAACGCGAGGCCAATGGCGCGTTCAAGGACCTGTACGACTTTGCCGAGCGCATCGATCCGCGGCAGGTCAACAAGCGCACGTTTGAAAACCTGGCCAGGGCCGGGGCCTTCGACAGCCTCGATCCGGACCGGGCGCGGGTGTTTGCCTCGGCGGAAACCCTGCTGTCCATGGCCCAGCATGCGGCCCAGCAGCGCGAGAGCGCCCAGGCCAGCCTGTTCGGCGGGGGCGGCGATGATGTTGCGCTGGAGCGACCGCGCCTGCCGGAGCCGGAAAGCTGGTCGGCGACCGACCGGCTCGACGCCGAACTGGCGGCCATCGGTTTCTACCTGTCCGGCCATCCGCTCGACGATCTGACCGAGCACCTGGCCGGGCGCGGGGTGGTGTTCTTTGCCGAGGCCCCGGCGCGCGTCGCCGACGGGGCCACGGCCCTGCGGCTCGCCGGCGTGGTGCGGCGGCGCCAGGAGCGGGTTTCCAACAAGTCCGGTGAACGTTTCGCCTGGACCACGCTGTCTGATCCGACCGGCGAGTTCGAGGTGTTCATCTCGCCGGACCTGCTGCGCGAGTATCGCGACATCCTCGATGCCGGCCAGGCCGTGCTGGTCAATTGCCGGGTCGACGAGCGCGACGAGCAGATCTCCTTCTTCGCCGACCGGCTGGAAGTGCTGAACACACGGGTGAGCGCCAGCAAGCTGCGCATCCGTTTGGACGAGGCGGCGGCGCTGACCGGCGTGCACAGCCGGCTCGAGCGCGCCAATGCCCGCTCCGATGCCAGTCATGATGCTGTCATCGACCTGTTCGTGCCGGTCGCCGATGGCAGCGAGGTGGAATTGCGCCTGCCCGGCCGGCACAGCGCCGACCCGGCCCTGCAGGCCGCCCTCAAGGGCGTGCGCGGCGTGGCGTCGGTGGAGACGGGCTGACCCTCCCCCGCACGCGGGGGAGCGATCCAAATGCCGGCGTGGACGGCAAGGCTGGGCCCACCTCCTCCCCGGGGAGGAGGTGCCCCGAAGGGGCGGAGGCGGGGGGAGGCACCGCCCTCTCCAGAGAGGGCCCGCCACAAGAATAACCTCTCCGGACAGACCTCGCCATTCCCCCTCTCCCTCGATCCCTCTCCCCAGGGAGAGGGGGGGTATAGATATATCCCGACTAAATGGCGACGTTGCAGTTAGCGCGTTGCGAACACTGTCTGAGCGCCTACCTGCCAAGCATTGATCCCTACCAATGCAGCGGCCCAATCTGCGTCGGAGCGAGGTCTTCCAGGAAGTGAATCAAGCAGCTCTTCCGCCATCGGGTTAATTCGTTGGATATTAAGCGCTTGCGAATGTAGGAGGTATCGTATTGGCTCAAGGCCTGAGACAGGTTGTTCAACCGCTTTTTTCAGAGCGTCAGATACTCGCAGCGACCTGATTTCCACAGGCTTAGAGCATACATGAACGTTGGCGCCATCGTACACAACTCGGTGCCGTCCCCCTTTGCCTTTGCTTCCCCGTTGTATCTCTGATGGTTTTATCAACACCGATTTTTCGGCGACTTTAGATTCCGCGAAGTAATTTGAGAATTCCTGCCAAGTGGCGAACTCAGGAGCGATATAAAAGACTTCTGCGCCTTCAAGCTCTTGTTTTTGCAGGTTCGCGAACTGATGGGAATCCACATCTACGAAGAATCGATAAAAGACGTCTGCGAGAGGTGCCGGGCGAACGGGGGACCGTTTAGTTGTGTGAAAGCGTGTTAACCGGTCTGATACTTTGAACTGGAGCAACAGCGATACACCGGGCCTATCAAAGGAAACATCAAAGCCGAGGACCTTCTCATGGAGAAGACTTGGAAGAAATGGCGTCACAGAACAACCTATCGCACTCAAGAGGTCCCCCACCTCACGAGTAATTGCGTGCCCATATGTAAATTCGCTTACGTTGGGAGTATAATGCATGGCTAACGCCCCTCCCGCTGTAGCGCTAAAAGCTGAGAAAGCTCGACTATTGATAGCCAAGGTCTCGCCAGGTGGATAATACGGTGGCAGTTGGCGCGTAGAAGCGCGAGGTCTGCTAATCGAGTGGTCTCTCCTGGCCGTAATTCCGATACGGGTTTCGTATGATGTACCTCGATGAAACCGCGACCGCGCTCCCCGTACGAATCCAGAAAGTCGAACCCGCAGGCGTCACAAGCTAGCGCACCGGTTGAACCTAGACGTTTTTCTTTAGCTCGTTGGATTAGCTTGCGGTTTCGCTCACGCTTGCGGTGAACAGCTGTAAGCACTCTCCCTTCCACAGCTTCTTGGAAGTCGTCTCCGACAGCCACATATGAATCTTCCAATGTGAGCTCACCAGAAGCAAATATCGCCCGTATTGCTCCAGCGACTTTCTGTAGCCGTGCAGGGTGGTAGAGAAATTCGTCCATAACTTCTTGATCCAACCGCGAGCCGCGCTTTAGCCCTGCGGTTGTTTCTCTAGGATCGACGGCCCGTAAGTTCCCCAACTTCATGAGAACCCCAGTCGGGTTGCGATAAATCGGGTCGGTCTTCGATCGGAGAGGTCTCTGGGCCCGAAGCAGATCAGAAAGTGCTATTAAATCTGGGTCTGATTTGCTCAGCGTGTAACCCCGACTCAGGTAGAGTTGTAATGCCAGGATGATTTCATCTCGCGCCCAATCGGGACGCCTCGCCGACGTACTGCTTCCCATTCAAAGCCTCCCTCCACACAACCCCAAATCGTCGAGGGCGAAAGTAAAGCCCTTGCATTAATGCTCGCAAAAAGTGTAACTTTCAACTGGTACGTCACTTGGGGGAGTGAATGCTGCGAGCACTTAAGCAAGTAGGCCGCTTTTTGGGGCTCATTGCCATCGCCTCGGGCATCGTGTTGGCAGGTTTTTTGGCTGTCGCTTTCTTGCTTCAACCGGGTTCGCCTTTAAACGATTTTGCTAATCGGTTGGGACCAGATGTTTGTGGTAGAGCGTCTACGATTAATTCTGCGAGGAATATCATCGCAAACATTTACAATCAGCAGGCGTGGACTTCGCATATTGAACCGTCAGATGTGCGACTTGAATTGGTTAGAGCGACAGCCATTGATAGGAGTATAGGGCGGGTTCAATGTAGCTCGCGAGCTATAGTTGGGGTTGCCAGTCATATAAACCCGTACGAATTTAATTTTGAGTACGACGTTTCTCAAAGCCGAGGTGCAAGAGGCGGCCGTATTGTTGAAGCAGAAATACGTCAATTTCACCTTCTAGAAATGGGTCGCGTTGCTCGACAAGGGCGAACTACCAATAAGGGCCTATCCCCTAACCGTTAGTTGCCACCATACGTCGCGCCAAATCATGTCCCAACCGACAGGTCCCGCGATTGTTAATTGGAAAGTCGCAAGCGGTTAGCTGACACTCATTGAGGGCCGCGAAAATGCCCCGCTCTGCTAGCGAACGGCCCGGCTCCATCAGATCAAAAACATATCCATCCCGCCCGCTAATCCCATCGCCATGCAGGATGCCTTTCGTAGGGTCATACCCGTCGGCAATCACCTGGATGCGCGTGCGGATTTCCAGCATCCCGTAGACGTAATTCAGCATCGCATTCACGGGGTGGGTGGCCCGCCGGTTGGTCGGGACCTTCTTCGCCCGCAACGCGGACCGCGATTTGAAGGTGAGCCAGTCCTCAGGGACCGGGTTTTTCTCCAAGTCTTTCCACAGGATCGGGATCGTGGGCCAGGCGGCGAAGTATGCTGACGCGGCCTTGCCCTCTAGGCCCAATAGCTCGCGGGCCGTTGCTGGTGGGGCCTGCTCAAGTTCGCTCAGGATCGTTTCAGCGGTCTTTGTCGCTCGATCCCTCCGAGCGGACTCCGGGAAAAACTCAGCGAGGTTTCGGAGCGTGCCTTCGAGCTTCTTGCGGATTAACGGAATGCCAAATTCGACGCGCGCCCGCTCATCCTTCCGCGTTGCAATCTGCCAAGCGACCTTATCAGGGTCCGCCGCATATCCTGTCTGACCCACGACGGAGATTACACGGCCGTCCCAGCGAAGGCGGATAAGCGGGATGTTTTGCTCTGCAAGCCAGTCGAGAGCCGCAAGCGTGATGTCGCCGCTCCCATCTAGCATGACGACGCGCGGTGGGTTTTCCAACTGGCCAGGGAATAGGCGGTGGATTTTAGCATCCTGGGGGTAGTGCGTGAGGCCGTCTCGAATGACGAGCGCGCCGCGATCAACCCGCATCGACATTCCATTTCCGGTGAGGATCAGCGGATGCGCTTGACGCTCGCGGCGCTTTCGCTTCGGAATGACGGCTTCGTACTCGGCTAGCCAAAAACGGCACCGCTCTGCCCATTCGTCGGTTTTAGCGGCGCTGGCGTCTTCGAGGTCGATCTGACGGCTGATGGTCATGCTGCACTCCCCTCTGATATAGGAGCTTAGCAGCTATCAAGGATTTGAGAATCCGCGACCCAAGAAAACAGCGCGGCAAGTTCTTTGTAGGTCGGCTCTTGTACGCTTGGTGGGCATTGCGGCAGCAGCGCTAGGACTAACTCGCTCAAACTCTGCGCGAAGCGCCCATAAATCAAATTGGCGGGTGGCTAACACAAGCCGTCGAGGTCCAACGATGTCGGACAGGAACAGAAAGGACTTCAACAAGCTCGGACCAAACGCGACGCTCTGACTGGCGATGGCGACAGGATCATAGTCCACGCCAATGCCGGAATTTACATGCACCGCTCGGAGCGCTCGGCAGACCCGGCTATGGGCTGTTTGGGCTGCTACGAAAGAGTGCCGATTAAGTGACGCAACTAACGAGTATTCGAATTCGCGATCAAAAAACGCCTGCGCCGCTTCCATAGCATCTTCTAACAATTCCAAGTCTTCCCACCGGCTCGTATTTGCTCCGAACGCTTCGCCAGCGGCGTCGATGAGCGCGAACACCTCATCTCGCTCGACGGGCTTACCGGTGTAATAGACGCGTTGAAGCTCCCAAAAGAGCTGCAACACCCCATTTAGGTTCAGCTCCTGAGCCCCATCAGGAAGGAGGCGGGAAGGCGGTTCCGCACTTAGCAAACCGTCGACACCGTCCTTTCGACGTCGGCCGCTCGCGGAAATTTGGCGCTCTCTCCGGTCGAGGCGCGAAAGCCAGGCGAGCCGTAAAATGTCCGGCGCGACATAATATCCGCTCGCGGCGAGATGAAAGAGCGCATCGTCTACCAGGCTCAAACGCCTCAGTAAGTGCCAAGTGACGCAAGCTCGCTCGAAGATATTGGTTGTGGTCCACCGCCTGGCGATACCTCGGCCGCGCCCCCGGCTGTATTTGACCAAAGGGGGCAGCAGCCCACGTTTTCGCCAATCCTTGAGCGTGCGAGTGGGGACGTCGCGGCCCGTGTTTGCCAAGGCGGTTGCTAGTTCGTCAGGCGTCATGGACGGCAGGAGGTTACAAAGGACATTACCGCCAGCAATAGCTCGAATTAGCAGCAAGTAGGACTCGGTCTCTCACACCGGAGACTGATTCCATGCCGCGTCAACGCGACTACAAAGCAGAATACCGCCGCCGCGTGGAGCGCGGCCGCAAGCGCGGCCTGAGCCCTTCACAGGCCCGTGGCCACCCGCGCCAGGGTGAGCCGTTAGCCTCCAATGTGGACCGGCTCCCTAAAAGCACACCGCGGATCGAGGCCGCCGTTCGCCTGATGCGCGGCGGTGTCGGTATCGGTGCGGCCGCCCGAGAGGCGGGCGTCTCCGAAAAGCGACTGCGGACTTTTATTCGCCTGCGAAACCTCGCCACCCGGCGCGGCCGGGTTTGGACCATCCACGACCCGCGCGTCCGGCGCGTGCCAGTCCAGACCGGTGGGCGCGTCCAGGAAATCTTTGTGGACGGCTTCAAACCCGCCTCCAAGGCCGGGCAAGCCTGGGACCGCCAGGGCCGGTTCACGAGCACCAATGACATCGACCTTCTGGCCGAACTCCACGGCCAGGGCGTCACCGATATTCACGGCCGCTTCTATCCCTTTGAGACCAATCCCAACGCGCTCCACCGCATCGCGGCCGTGGAGGAGATCGCGTTCCACGAAATTTATCGAATCGTCAGCTAGAGGAGACAAATCCATGACGACACCTACCCCTGCCGAAAAGCGCCGCGAGGCCGATTATCGGCGACTTGGCACACGAAACCCCATCTGCCTGACCTGCGGGTATTCCAGGCACCCGGCCGCAATGGAGTACTCGCATCTCGCGCCGCGCAAATTCCACGATGACGGGGGCGTCCAGTGTTCCAATTGCCATCGTGAAGTGAGCGATACGGAGAAGGATTTCTCCTACGCACCGGTGACCAACAACCCTCAGATGGAGACCATCGGCCGCTATCTCCTGGCGCTTGCCGAATGGCTGACGCGGATCGGGGTAACGCTTGCGGAGTTCGGCGAATGGTTGCTCGGCCAGGCGGAGCATGTCCGGCCTTATGAGCCGGAGGACGCGCAGTGACGGACGCTCCCAACAAGATTGCTTTGCGCGCCTACACAGAGAAGCCCAATGCCAAGCCCGTAGCCAAAGGGAGCGGCCGGCGGGGGCTTGATGAGCCGTCTCCCTATGTCGTCATCTTCGACACGGAGACGCGAACCGACGCCTCGCAAGGCCTGCGGCTTGGGTTCTATCAGATCCGCAAGGCGGGGGAGCTGGTGGAGGAAGGAGCGTTCTTCCCGCCCGGGACGCTGAGCGTTTCGGAGGAGGCTGAGCTGAGGGCCTATTGTGAGGCGAGAAGCCTTGCCCTGCGCTCGCTAGACGATTTCAACGAGGGTGTGCTTCTGACCTACGGGTATGACCACAATGCGACCATTGCCGGGTTTAACCTGCCTTTCGATATCTCACGGATCGCGATCAAGCACGGCTCGGCTCGGCGCGATATGCGGGGCGGGTTCTCTTTCGAGTTGGTCAAAAGCCGCAATCGTCCGCGCATCCAGGTCAAACACCTCTCTGCCCGTGCGAGCCTTATCCAGTTTTCCGCTCCGTGGCGGCAGGAGACGCCGCGCGGCATGCGCAAGCGTGGACTTCGCACACCTCGGCATGGCGGGTACTTCGTCGACCTCAAGACGCTGGCCGCTGCGCTGACCTCGCGCAGTCACTCGCTGGCGAGCTTGTGTGAGAGCTTGCAGACGAAGACCCGCAAGGCCGCCAGCGAGGAGCATGGTGGGCCGCTCACGACAAGCTATCTCGATTATGCCCGCGACGACGTGCAAGCGACCTGGGAATGCTACGCGGCTCTCGTGAAGGACTACGAGACCCATGACCTAAACACTCCGGCCCACCGCATCATCAGCGAGGCGAGCATCGGCAAGGCCTATCTGAAGGAGATGGGGATCAAGTCCCTGTTGGCCTGTCAGGACGTGCCGCGTGAACTGTTCGGGACCATAATGAGCACGTTCTATGGCGGCCGCGCCGAGGTGGGCATCCGAAGACAGCCGACCGAGGTCATCTATACCGACTTCAAGTCGATGTACCCGACCGTCAATGCGCTCATGGGGCTCTGGCGCTTCGTAATCGCGGAGGGCTTCACTTGGGCCGATGACACAGAGGGCACCCGTGCGTTCCTGTCACGCACCACCCGGCAGGATTTCCAAGACCGCGAGACCTGGCGTGCGCTGACCACGCTGGTGAAGGTCCGGCCCGACGAAGACCTCCTGCCGGTCCGCGCCAAATACGACCCCAGCCCAAACGGGACCAAGACCATCGGCCTTAACCACCTCAGCTATGACGGCGAGATCTGGTACACGCTGGCCGACGTGATGGCCGCCAAGGTTCTGACCGGCAAAGCGCCGGAAATTATTGAAGCGGTTTCCTTTAAGCCCGGCCCGGCGCAACAGGGCCTCAATTCGATAAATCTTTTCGGCAATACCGATTACGCGATAAACCCTGAAAAAGACGACGCCTTTAATCGCTTAATTGACCTGCGAGATGAGGCGAAAAAGGCAAAAGACCCCAATCAACTGGCCATTAAAATTCTGGCTAATTCGACCTCCTACGGAATTTATATCGAGATATTGCGCGATAATGCGCCAAAGCCTGAGGCAATAAACGTTTACGGCCCCGACGGGTTTGTTGGAGAGTTCGAAAGCACTGCACTGGAGGAGCCCGGTCGGTCTTTCCACCCGCTCCTGGGCACCCTGATTACCGGGGCAGCGCGGCTGATGCTGGCGCTCGCTGAGGCCGAGGCGAAGGCACAAGGCCTGGGCTGGGCGTTTTGTGATACGGACAGCCTTGCGATCGCGCGGCCGGAAGGATTGGAGCGAGACGCGTTCCGCGAGAGGGTCGGCCGGGTAGTGGAGTGGTTTGCGCCCCTCAATCCATATCGCAAACCCGGATCGATCCTTCAGATGGAGGATGTGAATTTTGCGACCGACGGGTCGGGCGAGCTTGAGCCGCTCTACGCCTTCGCGATCTCCGCCAAGCGTTACGCCCTCTTCAATCTGGACCCGGATGGTCGCCCGATCATCCGCAAGGCATCCGCGCACGGCCTAGGGCACCTCATGGCTCCATACGGCCCTGACACCCCCGCTCCTGACGTGCCTGACCCGGTCGTGCCCCTCGGAGAGATCGGGGTGAGCCGGTGGCAATACGATCTTTGGCACAACATCATCACCGCAGCCCTTGCCGGTCATCCGGAACGCGTCTCGCTCGACTACCACCCCGCTCTCCAGGCTCCTGCCGCGAGCCGCTTCGGTGCGACCAGCCCCGACCTCCTCAAGTGGATGGATCACTTCAATGAAGGGAAGCCCTATTGCGACCAGGTGCGGCCTTTCGGCTTCATGGTGAGCTTTACCGGCAAGCCGGTCACGAGCCTCGACATGCCGGAAGACCTGGGTGCCGATCCGAACAAGCGCGGGCGGCCGAAGAAAAGGAACACACCCAAGCCGATTGCGCCCTTTGAGCGCGATCCGGCGCTCGCGGCCTCACGGGCGATTGATCGCACTAGCGGTGAGCCGGTTCCGGTGGAAAGGATAAAGACCCACGCGGAGGCGCTTGCGCGGTATCATCTCAGCCCGGAGTGGAAGTTTGAGACTGCCAACTACTTTGACCAGGGCGAGACGCGACGGCGGCATGTGGTGGCGAACAGCGTGGAACTCATTGGAAAGGAGGCTAACAAGGTTGGGGAACTTGGCGAGCGGGCTGATCCGAACCCTAAGGCTTATTTGGGAATCGAATACCAGTACCCTCAGCCGCGCCAAACATCGGCTTTTCTTGTATCAGCCGACGCAAAAGCCTTAGGCTTGAAGGCTCTCGATCTTGAACTGCATTAATGAGAGACTCCGAAATGAACGAAATCAAATATGACATCGCATTGTCATTTGCTGGAGAGGATCGAGAATACGTCGATCAGGTCGCCAACCTTCTTAAAAATCAAGGAGTAAACGTCTTCTATGACCTTTTCGAAGAGGCTGATTTATGGGGGAAAAACCTATACGATCACCTTTGCGATGTGTATCTGAACCAAGCACGGTTTACGGTGATTTTCATCTCTAAGGCCTACTCGGAAAAGGTCTGGACCGGCCATGAGCGCGCATCGGCTCAGGCCCGCGCATTTCGACAAGCGCAGGAATACATTCTTCCTGCGAGGTTCGACGATACTCAAGTGCCCGGTGTTCTGCAGACTGTTGGCTACATCTCACTTCAAAACCGCTCACCCGAAGAGCTCGTCTCTCTAATTATACGAAAACTAATCAGCTCTGGCGGAACGGTGCCTACTGAATTGGTCCGCGGCGACTTCAGTGCCTTAGCGGAAACCGACACCCACGAACAATCCAAGCTAACTGTCATCGTTAGGGACGATGAAGGCACTCCGATTAAAGGTTGTTCTGTAACCGTACAGGCTGAAAATGGTACATACACCGCCCTCGAGACTAGCGATCACGGCGTTGCGGAATTCGACCTGATGGTTCGTCGATCAAGCACTATCGTTGTTTCACACACCGAGTTTCCTGCGGCTATTTATGAGCAGATTGATACTAGCGGTACTTTAGACATAAGGCTTACCCGAAAAGGCAATATAGGGTCTACCACAATACGTAGAACAGGCTACATCTCCGGATTAAATGGACGATTGAACCCCATTTTGGATAGTTCAGATAGAACTTATCTTTATGCGGAGAACATCTCTATTAATGATGGAGAGGGGCAGCCCGCACGATTTGTCTTAAACAAGCCTTTTAAATTAGAGGATGTCGATGGGGTTATCATTTATGCAACCGTTAAATATATTTCGGCGGACATTTCATTATTACAATACCTACATAAATGATTAAATATTGGCGCTTTGTCGTGTGAAATTGCCGAGATAAAAAGTTTTCTTTGCAAAATAAGGAAGGTCAATATGCGTTACGGTGAGCTATGTCGTAAACAGTATTTATAGATATTCGAATGCTTTAAAGCCCGCCTTCAATAATTTATAAAAAGGTACTAATTTAATGCGCTCTGTAAATCTAATTTGAGACGCTTGCTAGCGCCCTACTGATTCTTAAAAACGTTAAACTAAATAGTTGGGATATTGTCGCGTTATTATTCCAATATACCCCCGATGCTCCCTATTTCTGGATAAACGGAAAGTGTATCAATTTTCATGTTGCTAAGATATCGACGCAATTCGTGCTTAAATTGATTTCTGACGATATGCCTCTTTATAGTGGGGGGGGTGTCTAGGCCGAATTTTTCTACTGCAAGTAAGTGCTTACATAAGCGCATGTAAATTTGTGCAAAGTCAAATGCATCGCCAGCAGACCGCACCCCGTCTTCAAGTGGGGAGGTGCTTTTTCTGTGATCCAAAACGCTTATCGATAGAACGCCGTTTTGCGCTTTAATCCTTGAATTTTCGATGTACGTCGGTCGCTCCAAAAAGATCGCGCAGTCAGTTCCTCCCTCAAGCGGCGACCGGAAGCCTAATAACGACCCACTCCAGCTAACCGTTGAGTGGGGTGGGGCGCTATTAATTGGAGCCTCTTCGAACTCCCAGACACATCCATCGGCCTGTACAGAGCCCTCTGTAGCAAAAAATAGCGCGACAAGTGGGTTTCTCGTCCAATCTAAAAGTTCTGTTTCGATTTTGTAATGCTGCATAAGCGACAAGAGCGACCAAAGCTCAGGCTCGGGCCCAGGACAGCTAGTGGCTACGCGGGTTATACTGGATAGCGGTCGACTGAAACCCATGAGTTCAGCATGCATTTCAGGGCCCAAGTCAGGTAGAGGAATGCCATGGCTCGCGCAAAGCTGATAGAAGTCTTTTGTTTTTTTGATTCTTGATAATTTCAGATTATTATGTACCGTTCTTATTTGTGTAATAAGATCCAGTGCATTAAAGTCGTCATTTTCGTTTTTACTTAAATTATTTAGTGCGGACCTTGTAGCTGATGGAATCAGCCTCCATTCGCGGTCAGAATGCCCTCTAAATAGCTTTCCGTCTTGGCTAATTTCAATTAAGGCCAAGATCAATTTCTGTGGGGTATCGTATTCGACTGTCTCGATCTCCACCAAAGGCCCCCTCATATCAACTAGCGCCAGTAGAGCAATATTTACCTGATTTATCTATACCCCCTCCCCAGGGAGAGGGAGGCGGGCTTGCCCCGCCACAGCGCGGCGACAGCCGGGCGGCGGCGGGTCATAAAATTTTTTTCTCCGCACTTTTCGCGACCGTCCGTGACGGTTTCATCAATGAAATCAGAGGGCGTCCCTTTTTTCCGCCCGTTTTCATCCCCACCCCCTCTGGCGCATGGGACACTTCCCCCGGCTTCACGGCACGGGAGGCACAGGCCTGGTCATCTGTGGTCGTGGAGCGGGCGGAGCCCGTCCGGGTGCCGGTTAGGACCAGCCGGAACGCTGGCGGGGCTATCGGGAGGTCGCGGCGACACTAATCATGGATCGCCCCTACCGACCGGTCTGGAATCCGGTGCCGCGAGGCCTGGCCCAAATCTCCGCGAACGGGGTGGCGTGATGAACCCTTGTTTTGAATATTCGGCAGGTTCGTCCCGCCGCCCCGTTTCCTCCCGTATCGCCAGGCGGTGGCCGCCATGGCGGATTTCGTGCTGGTCCTCGCAATGCCCGGCCTCGCAATATCGTGAAGCGTGCGAAGGTATGCGCCGCCAGTTTGAAGTTGCCGGCTCCGGTCGGGCCATGACAATCTGGGCGGATGGATTTTGGGGAGGCATCAATGATCCGTTTGATATCCGCCGGCACGCTGGCGCTGTTCGCAAGTTCGCAGGCCGTGGCCCAGGACACGCCGGAGGCGCTGCTGCAGGCCTTTGTGGCTGCCGTCGCGGCCGAGGACTCGCAAGCCCTGGCTTCGCTTTACACCGAGGATGCCGACAGCTATTCGCCCGGCACCCATCATGTCCGCGGTCCGGCGGCCATCGGGGCCGACTGGCAGGGGTTTTTCGACGCCTATGACGATATCAGCCTGGACATCGAGACCCACGGCTCGGCGCATTTCGGCGATAATCACGCGGCCTGGGGCGTGTGGACGCTGAGCCAGACACCGGCCGGGGGCGGCGAGGAGTTTTCCATCACCGGACGCTTCATGGACGTGCAACAGCTGATCGACGGGCGCTGGTATTACGTCGCTGATCACGCCTCTGTTTCACCGGAAACGGCCGCTTCCGAATAACCGCGGACCTGTATTCGGGACGCCCGGGGCAAGCGCCTCGCCACTGAGCGGGACCGGGCCGGCGGGATGGCTGCAATCATCCTGCCTGTCCGTGCTTGCCAATGCGCATGGGTGAGCCTATAAGCCGCGCCATCACGCACACGGGGCTCCGTCCGGTCATAGTGACCTGACGCTCCGGTGCCGCTCGCAGGTGCGCGCGGCTCCGCTCCGTGGAGGCCAACCGGAAAAGGAAATTACCATGGCTCTCCCTGATTTCTCCATGCGTCAGCTGCTCGAAGCCGGCTGTCACTTCGGTCACCAGACCCACCGCTGGAACCCCAAGATGAAGGACTTCATCTTCGGCGAGCGTTCCAACATTCACATCATCGACCTGTCCCAGTCGGTTCCGCTGCTGCACCAGGCCCTGGTCAAGGTGCGCGAAACCGCTGCCAAGGGCGGCCGCATCCTGTTCGTCGGCACCAAGCGCCAGGCCTCCGATCCGCTGGCCCAGGCTGCTTCGCGGTGCGCCCAGTACTACGTCAATCACCGCTGGCTCGGCGGCACGCTGACCAACTGGCGCACGATCTCCAACTCGATCGCCCGCCTGCGCGAGCTGGAAGCCATGTTCGAGGCCGAGGGCGGCCTGGCCGGCCTGACCAAGAAAGAACAGCTGATGCTGACCCGCGAGCGCGAGAAGCTCGACCGGTCGCTCGGCGGTATCAAGGACATGGGCGGCGTGCCGGACCTGATGTTCGTGATCGACACCAACAAGGAAGGCATCGCCATCCAGGAAGCCCGCAAGCTGGGCATCCCGGTAATCGCCGTGGTCGACACCAATTGCGATCCGGATCCGATCGACTTCCCGATCCCGGGCAATGACGACGCCAGCCGCGCCATCTCGCTGTACTGCGACCTGATCGCCGACGCGGCGCTGGACGGCATGGCAGACAGCCAGGTGGCCATGGGCATGGATCTGGGCGAGGCGGAAGCGCCGGTCGAGACGCTGGTCGAAGAGCCGGTTGCCGAAGAGCCGAAGGCGCAAAAGCCGAAAGCCGAGAAGCCGAAGGCCACCAAGAAGGCCAAGGCCGACGACAAGCCGGCCGCAGCGGAAGAGACCCCCGCTCCGTCGTCCGACGATGAGAAAACCGAAGCGTAAGCTTCGCGGTACACAGCAATTCCAGGAGATACCGATGGCTGCGATCACTGCTGCTCTCGTGAAAGAACTGCGCGACAAGACCGGCGTAGGCATGATGGACTGCAAGAAGGCGCTGAACGAGACGGACGGCGACTTCGAAGCCGCCGTTGACTGGCTGCGCAAGAAGGGTCTGTCCAAGGCCGCCAAGAAGGCCGACCGCGTTGCGGCCGAAGGCCTGGTCGCCGTGGCCACCGATGGCGGCAAGGGTGCCGTCGTCGAGGTCAATTCGGAAACCGACTTCGTGGCCCGCAACGAGAAGTTCCAGGCCACCGTCAAGGACATCGCCCGCCTGGCCGTCGAGACCGGCGACAGCGTCGACGCTCTCAAGTCGGCCAAGCTGCCGTCCGGCGAAACCGTCGATGACAAGCTGACCAACCTGATCGCCACGATCGGCGAGAACATGTCGGTGCGCCGCGTCGCCACCGTCACCGCCGAGCCGGGCGTCGTGGCCAGCTACGTGCACAATCCGGCGGCCGACGACATGGGCGCCATCGGCGTCCTGGTCGGCCTCAAGTCGGATGGTGACAAGGACAAGCTCGCAGAGCTGGGCCGCAAGATCGCCATGCACGTGGCTGCCGGTTCGCCGGCCGTGGCTGTCTCCGTCGATATTGACGGTGTTGACAGCGCGATCGCCGACAAGGAGCGTGAAGTGTTTGCCGACCAGGCGCGCGCTTCGGGCAAGCCGGAAAACATCGTCGAGAAGATGGTGGAAGGCCGCATGCGCAAGTTCTACGAGGAAGTCGTGCTGCTGAAGCAGGCTTTCGTCATGGACCCGGACCGCACCATCGAGCAGGTGCTGGCCGACGCGTCCAAGGACATGGGTACCTCCGTCGAGATCTCCGGCTTCCAGCGCATGGCGCTGGGCGAGGGCGTGGAGAAGAAGACGGAAGACTTCGCGGCCGAGGTGGCAGCTGCCACCGGCCAATCCTGAGACTGACAGCGGCGGCGCTTTCCAGCGCCGCCGCTTTCTATATGCTGCGACGCCGTGACCGATTCAATTTCATCCGAGCCGTCTGGCACAGCGAACCCGCCGCAATTCCGGCGGGTTCTGCTCAAAGTCTCTGGCGAAGCCCTGATGGGCAGCCAGAATTACGGAATTGACCTCGAGGTGGCGACGCGCATCGCCGAAGAGGTCGCCCAGGCCGTGCGGGCCGGCACCGAGATGTGCCTGGTTATTGGCGGCGGCAACATCTTCCGCGGCCTGTCCGGCGCCGCCAAGGGCATGGACCGGGCCGCAGCCGATTACATGGGCATGCTGGCAACGGTGATGAATGCCCTGGCCATGCAGACCGCCCTGGAACGCACCGGCGTCCAGACGCGCGTCCAGTCGGCCATCCCGATGACTACGGTGTGCGAGCCCTATATCCGCCGTCGGGCCACCCGGCACATGGAGAAGGGCCGGGTCGTGATCTTTGCAGCGGGCACCGGCAATCCCTTTTTCACCACCGACACGGCAGCGGCGCTGCGGGCGGCGGAGATGGGCTGCGACGCGCTGCTCAAGGGCACCCAGGTCGATGGCGTGTATTCGGAAGACCCGCGGACCAATCCGGATGCCGAGCGCTATGACCAGCTGGATTATCTCGATGTGCTGACGCGCGACCTCAAGGTGATGGACGCTTCGGCCGTGACCCTGATGCGGGAGAATGCCATCCCGATCGTGGTCTTCAACATCCATGACAAGGGCGGTCTGGCCCGCGTCTTGGCCGGCCAGGGCGTGTGCACCATGATCGGCAAGCGCAAGGACGCGCAGGACACCCATTCGTAATCTCAAGAGGGCGGGGCGATGAGCGACGATACCGATTTTGACGAAAAAGACCTGAAGCGCCGCATGGACGGGGCGATCGAGGCCCTGCGCAAGGAGTTTGCCGGGCTTCGTACCGGTCGCGCCAGCGCCGGCCTGGTCGAGCCGATCCGCGTCGAGGCCTATGGCACGCCGACGCCACTCAACCAGCTGGCCAACATCTCGGTTCCCGAGCCGCGCATGATCACCGTGCAGGTGTGGGACAAGTCGATGGTCGGCGCCATCGACAAGGCAATCCGCAATTCCGGCATCGGCCTCAACCCGGTGGTCGAGGGGCAGCTTCTGCGGATCCCGATCCCCCCGCTCAACGAGGAGCGTCGCGCGGAGATCGCCAAACTGGCCGGATCGTATGCGGAGAATGCCCGCGTTGCGGTGCGCAATGTGCGTCGCGACGGCATGGATGCCCTGAAAAAGCTCGAAAAGGATGGCGTGCTGTCGGAAGATGAGCACAAGTCCTATGCCGAGGACGTGCAGAAGCTGACCGACGAGGCCATCAAGCGGGTCGACGAGAGCCTGAAGGTCAAGCAAGAAGAGATCATGCAGGTCTGATCACCCGTTCGGCGGAGCGAGACCATGAGTGACAACGCTTCCGCTTCACTGACGGAACCCCATCACGTCGCCATCATCATGGATGGCAATGGACGCTGGGCGAAGGCGCGTGGGCGACCGCGCGCCTTCGGTCATCGCAAGGGCGTGGAAACCGTTCGCAAGGCGGTGGAGACGGCCGGCGAGCTGGGTGTGCGGCATCTGACCCTGTTCTCGTTCTCGACGGAAAACTGGAGTCGCCCGGCCGATGAGGTCGGGGCCCTGTTCGAGCTGCTGAAGAATTATGTCGAGGCGGACCTGGAAAGCCTGGCCCGGCGCGGCGTGCGCATTCGCATCATCGGTCGCCGGTCGGACCTCAGCCCGGACCTGGCCGAGATCATCGAGCGTACCGAAGCGCGCACCCGCGACAATTCCGACTTCTTCCTGACCATTGCCTTCAACTATGGCGGCCGCGACGAGATCGTGCGGGCCGCGCGCGATCTGGCGCGGGCCGTTGAAGCCGGTGAGTTGAGTGCCGAAGCGGTTGATGAAAGCTGCTTCGCCAACGCGCTCGACACGGCGGGCATGCCCGACGTGGACCTGCTGATCCGTACCTCCGGCGAGCAGCGCATCTCCAACTTCCTGCTGTGGCAGGCGGCTTACGCGGAGATGCTTTTTCTCGACGTGCTGTGGCCGGATTTCTCCGCCGACCATTTCCGTCAGGCCCTCGACACCTATCGCCAGCGCAGTCGGCGCTACGGGGGGCTTGATGCCGGTGCGGCGTGACCCGGTCTTCCAGAAGCGCCTGATCTCGGCTGTGCTGCTGGCGCTGGTCGCCATCTCATTGCTGCTGGCCGGAGACATCTTCTTCACCGCCTGGGTGGCTGCCTTCGCCGCTGCCATGGCGTGGGAATGGATCCAGATGTCGGATCCGGAAGCGCCTCCCGTGGCCTACGCCATCGCCTGCGCGACCGCGTCCGGCGCGGTGCTCCTGGCGGGCCAGACGGACATGGCCCAGGCGCTGTTCTGGGGCGGGACTGGAACCGCAGCGAGTGCTTTCGAGCGCTGGCGCCGGGGCTGGTCGGTCGAAGTTCTCGGCGTGCTATACGTGTCACTGGCGGCGGCCCTGCTGGCGGCGCTTCGGGCGCAGCCGGACAACGGACTGCAGGCGGTGATCATGCTGTTCGCCATCGTCTGGGCAGCCGACACTCTCGCCTATCTGGTCGGGACCTGGCTCGGCGGACCCAAGCTGATCCCCCAGGCCAGTCCGAACAAGACCTGGTCGGGTTTCCTGGCCGGCATGGCCGGCGGGGTGGCGGCGGCTGTGGTTTGCGCTGCAATCTTTGACCTCAAGGGCGATAATGCCGCCGTGTTCGGGGCCCTGGTGGCCATCGCTTCGGTGCTGGGAGATCTCGCCATGTCGCTGTTCAAGCGCAGTTTTAACGTCAAGGATTCCGGGCGTCTCATCCCCGGGCATGGCGGCGTGCTGGACCGGGTTGACGCGCTGATGCTGGCGGTGATCACGGCGGTGCTGGTGGAAAGCGTCCTGCCTCTGGGCTGGAGGATCGTATGACGGCGCGGCGACTGTCCGTCCTCGGCGCCACCGGATCGGTCGGCCAGGCCACGCTTGATCTGGTCGGTCGGGCCGAGCCCGACGCCTATCAGGTCGTGGCACTGACAGCGCGCCGCAATGCGGCGGCACTGGCCAAGGCCGCCATCGCGCACCGCGCGGAGTTTGTCGCCATTGCCGATCCCGCAGCCGGCACCGAATTGCGCGAGCGGTTGTCAGGACATCCCCAGATCGAGATCGGGATCGGCGAGGATGCCGTGGTCGAGGCGGCGCGCCGACCGGCCGACTGGGTCATGGCGGCGATTGTCGGGGCGGCAGGGCTGCCTTCGACGCGGGCGGCGCTGGAGCAGGGCGGGGCGCTGGCCTTCGCCAACAAGGAGTGCCTGGTCTGCGCCGGGCCGCTTTTCATGGCCGCGGCCCGCCAGTCGGGCAGTACTCTTTTGCCGGTCGACAGCGAGCACAACGCTGTGTTCCAGGTGTTTGACCCGGCTCAGCGCGCGGCCATCCGGTCGATCACCCTGACCGCGTCCGGCGGTCCCTTCCGGACCTGGTCGGCTGAACGCATGCGCCTGGCCACGCGCAAGGATGCCCTCGCCCACCCGACCTGGGAGATGGGCGCCAAGATCACCATCGACAGCGCGACCATGATGAATAAGGGCCTCGAGATCATCGAGGCCTGCTGGCTCTTCGACCTGCCGGCCGAGCAAGTCGAGGTCGTCGTTCATCCCCAGTCCATCATTCATGGCCTAGTAGAGTATGCGGACGGCAGCCTGCTCGCGCAGCTGGGCTCGCCGGACATGCGGACGCCGATCGCCAGCGCGCTGGCCTGGCCGGAACGCATGGCGGCGCCGGTGGAACGGTTGAAACTGGGTGAGGTGGCCAAGCTGGAGTTCGAAGCGCCTGACGAAGCACGCTTTCCGGCCTTGCGCCTGGCCCGCGAAGTGATCGCCTCGGGCGGTATTGCGCCGACGGTGCTCAACGCCGCCAACGAAATCGCGGTCGAGGCCTTCCTTGAAGACAGGATCGGCTTTCTTGACATCGCCGCTTGCGTTGAAGAGGTTCTCGCCCAATCGGCATCCGATGCCGACATGCCGGCCGGGTTGAGCGCATTCGAGGATGTGTTCGCCATCGACAGTCGGGCGCGCTATCTGGCACGTGACTTGATACGAGTCCGGTCAGCAAACCAATAGGGATGGTAGTAACGTAATGGGCCTCATTGGCGGCGGCATACTGACGATCTTTTCATTCGTCTTCCTGATTTCAATCGTGGTGGTGATCCACGAGCTTGGCCATTACTGGGCCGGCCGTCTGTGCGGTGTGCATGCCGAGGCGTTCTCGATGGGGTTCGGCCCAACCGTTGTCTCTTGGCGGGACAAGCGCGGTACGGTATGGCGCATCGCGGCCTTTCCGCTGGGCGGTTATGTGAAGTTTCTCGGGGACGCCGGCGCAGCCAGTGAGCCCGATGCCGACAAGCTGGACGAGATACGCCGTCGCATGGGTCCGGATGCGGACCGTTGCTATCACTTCAAGCCGATCTGGCAGCGTGCTTTCATCACGGCCGCCGGTCCGATCGCGAATTTCATCCTGGCGATCACCATTTTTGCCGCGCTGGCGCTGAGCTTTGGCAGCCAGCCCTACCAGGCCCCGGTGGTCGGGTCGGTTGCCGAGGGCAGCGCTGCGCAGGAGGCCGGGTTCATACCGGGCGACGAGATCCTGGCCATCAATGGCAATGAGATCCGCAGCTTCCAGGAGATCGTGACCGAGGTGATCTGGCGGCCCGGCGAGGAATTGCGTTTCACGGTCAATCGCGAGGGCGAAACCCTGATCTTGCGGGCAGCCCCGCGGGCGACCGCGGTCGAGGACCCGTTCGGCGGAACGCGGACGCTGGGTCGACTGGGCCTCGGTTCGGTGGCCGGACCGCCGTTGCGGGACCGGTTCAATCCGGTCACCGCCGTCGGCTACGGGATTGATCGAACCTGGGCCGCGGTATCGATGACGGGCCGCTATGTCAGCCGGGTGGTTACCGGACGTGCCTCTGTGGAATTGCTGAACGGGCCCGTGGGAATTGCCACGACGGCAGGACAGACGGCGGTCTCAAGTGTCGAGGCCGGCCAAAGCGCCGGTGAAAGCACGCTTCTTCTGGTCGTCAACCTGATTCACCTCGCCGCCTATCTTTCGGTGGGACTGGGATTGGTCAATCTTCTACCGATACCGATCCTCGACGGCGGGCATCTGGTGTATTACGCCTATGAGGCGGTTGCCCGGCGTCCGCTGAGCATGAAGGCACAGTCCATCGGATTCCGGGTGGGGCTTGCACTCGTGCTCTGTATGATGCTTGTAGCGACCTGGAATGATTTGAATTACCTGCTCGGACAGATGTTTTGACCGGGCCCAGCAAGCGGCGATCTTCCATGGCAAGTGTACTGCGTGCGCTCTTTGCGGCTCTTCTGACTGCGAATCTGTCTGCGATAGCGACGGCACAGGAAACGGAATCGGAAGCGCCTGCGGCGGCGTCACAAGTCGAGGCCCAGCCGGTGATCCGCCAGATCCTGGTGGAGGGCAATCAGCGGGTCGAGGCCGACACCGTGCTCTCCTACCTGTTGCTGCAACCGGGACAGACCTGGGACTCCCGACTGGTCAACCTGTCGATCCAGACCCTGATCGCAACGGGCCTGTTCTCGGACGTGCAGATCGCCGACCGTGGCCAGGTCGTCGTTGTCATGGTGCAGGAAAACCCGATCATCAATCGCGTCATTCTCGAAGGCAATCGCGCCATTGATGACGACAAGATCACCGACGAGATCCAAGCCCAGCCGCGCGCCATTTTCACGCGCGCCCGGGTGCAGTCCGACGTGCAGCGCATCATCGAAGTGTACCGCCGCTCGGGCCGCTTTGCCGCGACAGTGACGCCGAAGCTCATCGAGCAGCCGCAAAACCGGGTCGATCTGGTTTTCGAGATCTCCGAGGGCCCGGTGACCGGCGTCAGCCGGATCAACATCATCGGCAATGAGAGCTTCTCCGATCGCCGTTTGCGCCGTGAAATGGTGACGCGGGAATCGCGTTGGTGGCGCTTTCTGTCGTCGAATGACAATTACGATCCGGACCGCCTGGAATATGACCAGGAACTGCTGCGCCAGTTCTACACCAACCAGGGCTATGCCAATTTCCGCGTGCTTTCGGCGGTTGCCGAGCTGACACCGGACCAGCGCTCCTTCTACATCACCATCACCATTGATGAGGGCGAGCTCTACAATTTCGGCAATGTCTCGGTGTCGACCGAGATTCCGGACCTGGACGAGGACTTCCTGACGCGCATCCTGCCGGTGCGTGAGGGCGACCTGTTCCGCGGCCAGCTGATCGAGGACAGCATTGACTCGCTGACCTTTGCGGCGGGTGCGTCGGGCTACGCCTTCGTCAATGTCCGCCCGCTCACCGAACGCAATCGCGATACCCGCACGGTGGACGTCGAATTCGTCATCGATGAAGGGCCGCGCGTCTATATCGAGCGTATCGACATTGCCGGCAATACGCGGACCCTGGACCGGGTGATCCGGCGCGAGCTGGACATTGTGGAAGGTGACGCCTTCAACCAGGTCCTGCTCGACCGCTCGCGCATCAATGTGCGGCGCCTGGGCTTCTTTGAGGATGTCGAGATCCAGGAATCCCCGGGCTCGGCTCCGGACCGGGCGCGCGTCAACGTTTCGGTGACCGAGCAGCCGACAGGCGAACTCGCCTTCGGTGCCGGTTTCTCGTCGACCGACGCCTTCCTCGTCGACCTGTCGATCTCGGAGCGCAACCTGCGTGGCCGCGGCCAGTTCCTGCGCTTCCGCATCTCGGCGAGTTCAAACCGCGAATCCCTTGATCTGCGTTTTACCGAGCCGCGATTCCTCGACCGCAATCTGGCTGCCGGATTCGACCTGTTCCGGGTCAATTCGGACTTCCTGTCGGAAGCCTCCTTCCAGACCGAGTCGACGGGTGCCAGCCTGCGTCTCGGTTTCCCGGTCACGGCTTCGACCAATCTTCAGCTCGGCTACACGCTGCGGAACGACAATGTCCTGGTCTTCTCGTCGGCCTCGCAGGCCTTGCTCAACCAGTCGGGCGCGCGCACCACGTCGGTGCTCACCTACACGCTCAACTGGTCGCGGCTGAATGATCCGATCGAGCCGACCAACGGCTTCCGCCTGCAATTCAGCCAGGGTTTCGCCGGCGTCGGCGGTGATGTGCGCTATGTGCGCTCGGAAATCACCGGTGGCATCTACCGCCCGGTTCTGAGCAATTGGTTCGGCAATAATGTTGTCGCCAGCTTCACCATGGACAGCGGGTTTGTGCTGCCGTGGGGTGGGGACAGCGTCCGTATCAACGACCGCTTCTTCAAGGGCGGCAATTCCTTCCGCGGCTTTGAAGTGGCCGGCATCGGCCCGCGGGCCGTGAGTGTCGACCCCGTCACGGGCGAGATCCAGCGCGGTGACTCGCTGGGTGGCCGCCTCTACGCGATCGGGGCATTCGAAGTCGCATTCCCGCTCGGTCTGCCCGAGCAGTACGGAGTGCGGGGCAGCGTGTTCACCGAATTTGGCACGTTGGGCCTGCTGGACCAGCCAGATCAGGTCGAGCAGGGGTCACCGGGGCAACTCTTCACCATTGATGATCTGGCGCTCAGGGCTTCGGCCGGCGTCTCGATCTTCTGGGATTCACCTTTTGGACCGGTCCGGTTCGACTTTGCGGAGGCTTTCATCAAGGAAGACTACGACCGAGCCGAATTCTTCCGGTTTAGTACGCGAACAGGGTTCTAAGACATGAAACTGATCAAGACTTTCCTCATCCTCCCGCTGCTGGCGCTGGGCATTGCGGCTCCGGCCGTTGCGCAGACCAATATCGCGGTGATCAACGAGGAGCGGGTTCTGCGCGAGAGCGCGGTGGGCCAGCACATCCAGACCCGTATCCAGGCCATCGCTGAAGAGATCGACGCCGAGCTCACGGCCATGAGCCAGCCGCTCCAGCAGGAGACCGAGCGTCTCAATGCTGAAACCGCATCCATGACGCCGCAGGCCATCCAGGCCCGCCCGGACCTGATGCAGCGTGTCGAGGCTCTGAACCAGCAGGCCCAGCAATTCGAAATCACCCGCCGGACCCGCCAGCAGGAGCTGGTGCAGACCGAACGCCAGGCCATGGCTCCGGTCTATGAGGCCCTCAGCCCGATCCTCGAAGCCGTCGTCGCCGAGCGCAATCTGGACATCCTGGTCGATCGTTCGACCCTGGTGTTTGCATCGCCGAGCGTAGACCTGAGCGATGTGGTCATCGAGCGTCTCAACGCGGCGCTGCCGACAGTGACGGTGACGCGTGTCCGGGTCGCTCAGAACGCGGCTGCAGGCCAGCAGCAGTAACGACAAAGCGGGGAATGACATGGTGGCTGAAACACGGTTCTTCGACCGGCTTGGCCCCTTGTCCCTGAATGAGATCGCCGCGCTTTCGGGTGCGGCGATTTCTGATTCCGGGTCAGGGAATGGCGAGATATCCGATGCCGCGCCGATCAGTGAGCTGTCGCCCGGCGCACTGGCCTTCGCGGACAACCGTGCGGCCCTGACAACCATTCCTGACGGCGTGACCGGGGGGTGTGTGATCGTCCCAACCGATGCCGCGCAGGAGCTGGCCGGATCCGGTCATGCTGTGCTGACCCATGCCCAGCCAAAAGGCGCATTCGCGGTCGCCTTGGGCCACTTGTTTTCCGTTCGCACCGCCACCGGTGACGTTGCCATCCATCCGGATGCCGAGATCGCCGACGATGCGATGATCGGGCCGGGAGTTGTCGTGGGTGCAGGAGCGAGGATCGGCCGCGGTGTCAGGCTGGCCGCCAATGCCTATGTCGGGCCGGGCTGCGTCATCGGAGCGGGGACCTCGATCGGTGCGGGAGCGGTTATCCAGTGCGCCGACCTGGGCGAAGACTGCAACATTCTTGCGGCTGCCGTGATTGGCGAGGCCGGGTTCGGCGTTGCATTGTCGAACCGGCGGGCCGTCGACATGCCGCACCTGGGATGTGTGAAGCTGGGCGACCGGGTGACCGTGGGGGCCAATTCGACCATTGACCGCGGCGTGTTTGGGGCGACCCGGATCGGTGAGGGGACCAAGATCGATAATCTCTGCCATATCGGACACAATGTCAGTGTCGGCAGGAACTGCATGTTCGCCGCATTTGCCGGTGTGTCCGGCAGCACGACGATCGGCGACTACGTGATGTTCGGCGGGCGGGTCGGTGTGGCCGATCATCTGAACATTGGTGATCGGGCCCGCCTGGGCGCCAATGCAGCCGTCATGACTGACGTGCCGGAGGACGGAGTGTGGGCGGGGGCGCCAGCCCAGCCAATCCGTCAGTTCATGCGGGAAGTGGCCAGTTTGCGTCGCCTCGCGCAGGGGGCGAAGAAGACCAGGAACAAGGATTAGAGCGTGTCCGACCGGATCGAACATAGCGAATTGCTCGGCATTCTGCCGCACCGATACCCCTTCATACTAATTGATGCGGCCGAGGAGTTCGTGGCCGGAAAATCGATAGTCGGGCTCAAGGGCGTGAGCGCGAACGAGCCGTTCTTTCCCGGCCATTTTCCGGGCAATCCGGTGATGCCGGGTGTGCTGATGCTGGAAGCGCTGGCGCAAACCGGGGCGGTGCTGATGTACAAGACGCTGGATGTCGCTCCGGACGCAGCGACGGTCTTCTTCATGGGCACCGACAAGGTGAGGTTCCGCTCGCCGGTGCGGCCCGGCATGATGCTGCGCATGCCGGTGGAAGTGGTGGCGGCCCGGCACGGCGTGTTCAAATTCAAGGGCGAGGTGTTCGCCGACGGCAAGCGTGCCGTCCAGGCCGAATTCTCTGCCAAGGCAGTGGAACACTGATGGCCGACGCAAATATCCACTCAAGCGCCATCATCGAAGATGGTGCCGTGCTTGGCGACGATGTCGAGATCGGACCGTTCTGCGTGGTCGGGCCACAGGCCAAGCTCGGTGATCGGGTGCGGCTTGTTTCGCACGTCACAGTGGCTGGAAACACGTCGGTCGGCGCCGATTGCGTACTCTATCCCGGGGTCCATATCGGTCACCCGCCGCAGGACTTCAAATACCAGGGCGAAGACACCGATCTGGTGATCGGCGAGCGCAATATCCTGCGCGAGAACGTCACCATGCACCCTGGCACCGCGTTCGGTCGCGGTCGCACGCAGGTGGGCAGCGACGGCTACTTCATGGCTGGCACCCACGTGGCGCACGACTGCATTGTTGGAAACCGGGCGGTCTTCGCCAATACCGCGATGATCGGTGGTGGCACCGTGCTCGGCGACCACGTCATTCTCGGTGGCGGAGCCGGTGTTCACCAAAATACCAGGATCGGCGACCATGCCTTCATTGGCGGCCTCGCCAAGCTGGTCAATGATGTCATTCCATTCGGTTCGGTCGTCGGCCAGCCGGCCCACCTCGCCGGGCTCAACATCGTCGGCCTGAAGCGCCGCGGCATGCCACGCGAGACGCTGCGTGACCTGCGGGCAGCGTATCGCCTGTTGTTCGCCGAGGAAGGCACGTTCGAAGAGCGTGTGGCCGACGTGGCGCGGCTCTACAAGGACAATGAACCGGTTATGGAGATCATTGCCTTCATCCGCGACGATGCCAAACGTTCCATATGCATGCCGTATGAATGACGCGACGACACAACCGGTCTGGTCGAAGCTCGGACTGATCGCCGGCGGGGGCGACCTGCCGCTGGAGATTGCCCGCGCCGTCGGTTCCGGTCGCCTGCATGTCATCAGCCTGAAGGGCATGGTTGATCGCGATTTCAGCGATTTCGAAACCAGCGAGTTCTCGGTCGGGCAGTTCGGGCATGTCATACGTGCGCTCAAGCAAGCGGAATGTGACGCGATCTGCTTTGCCGGCTATGTGCCTCGCCCGGATTTCAAGACCCTGCGCGTTGATGCGCACGGCGTCGGTTTGTTGCCGAAGGTCGTGGCCGCGGCGCGGCGCGGGGATGACGCCCTGATCCGGGTCATTGTGGGCGAATTTGAGAAAGCGGGCTTCTCTGTCCTGGGTGCTGACGACTTGCTCTCGGAGCTCGTTCCCGAGGCCGGGGTCATCGTCGCCAGCGAGAGCCTGCAAGCCCATCGCGAGGACATCGGCAAGGCGCACGACATGGCCGCGCGCATCGGTGCCCTGGATATCGGGCAGGGTGTTGTCGTGGCGCGTGGTGTGGTGCTGGCGGTGGAGGCCCAGGAAGGTACCAATCTCATGCTCGAGCGGGTGGCCAGCCTGCCCGAAACGGTGCGTGGCCACGCTGCTGAGCGTGCCGGCGTTCTGGCCAAATGCCCCAAGCCGATCCAGGAGCGACGGGTCGACTTGCCGACCATCGGTGTGGAAACGGTGCGCCTGTGCGCGCGCGCCGGCCTGGCCGGAATCGTACTCGAAGCGGGCGGAGCACTGATCCTCCATCGCAAGAAGGTAATTGAAGCGGCTGAACAGGAAGGTCTTTTCCTGATCGTTGAGGCGCCCCTGTGAGCCGGGCGCCGCTGGTCTATCTGGTAGCGGCAGAGCGCTCCGGCGACCTTTTGGGCGCCGGGCTGGCGCAATCGCTCAAGACGTTGACGGACGGCGACATACGTCTCGCGGGCATTGGCGGTGCCGGCATGGCCGCCGAGGGCATCAGCAGCGACATGGACACGGCGGGTCTGTCCATTCTGGGCTGGTTCGAGGGCCTGAAGGCGTATGGCCGTATTCGCAAGCTGGTGGACCAGGCCGTGACGGCGATCCTGGCGCGCAAGCCCGACGTCGTGGTGCTGATCGATAGCTGGGGCTTTACCCTGCGGGTGGCCCAGGGTGTCCGTGCCGCAGATCCGTCGATACGGCTGGTCAAGTATGTCGGCCCCCAGGTCTTCGCCACGCGGCCCGGGCGCGCGCAGACCATGGCCGAGGTGTTCGACCAGCTGCTGACCATCCTCGAGCTCGATGTACCGTTCTATGACGGGCTCGATATCGATGTTGAATTCGTCGGCAATCCGAGTCTCGAGCGGCTGCCGAGCGGAGACGGTGCGGCGTTGCGGCAGCGTCACGGGATCAGCGCCGAGGTGCCAGTGATGGTGTTGCTGTTCGGCAGCCGCCCGTCGGAGATCGAGCGGCTGTTCGACGACTTCCGGGGAGCCGCCGCGCTGCTCAAGGCGCGCTATCCCGATCTTGCCATCGTCGTGCCGCTTGCCGAATCGGTGTCCGACCTGGTCACCGAGCGTTTGCGTGACGATCCGGGGCTGGGCGATCTTGTGGTCGTGAGCGAGCAGGAAAAGGCCGACGCCTTTGCTGCGGCGGATGTCGCCCTGGCCTGCTCGGGGACGGTCGTGCTCGAACTGGCCACTGCAGGCGTGCCGACGGTCACGGCCTACCGGCTGGGCGGGCTCAGCTATTTCCTGCTGTCTGGTCTCAAGCTGTACAAGCCGAAATACATTTCACTGGTCAACATGGCTGCCGATGCCGAACTGGTGCCCGAATTCCTTCAACAGGACTGTTCGCCAGACAGCCTCTCAGCGGCCGTGGCGGCGTTTCTTGACGATCCGGAGGCGCGGGCTGCGGTCACCGACGCATTGCGTCAGACGACGGCAGGAATGCGCGGAGAGGGGCGGGCCAGCGAGCGGGCGGCGCGCGCGGTGCTGGCAGGACTTGCGCAGGGCTGACGTCGACCTGGGCCGATGACCAATAAAAAAGGCCGCTCCGGACGGGAGCGGCCTTTTCTGCGTCAGATCTGGTCGACCAATCAGCGCTGGTCCGGCGCGGTGTAGTCGCGCGGCGTGGCTCCGGTGAAGAGCTGGCGCGGCCGACCGATTTTCTGGGACGGGTCCTCGATCATCTCCGACCATTGGGCGATCCAGCCGACGGTGCGGGCCAAGGCGAACAGCACGGTGAACATCTCGGTCGGGAAGCCCATCGCCTTCAGGGTGATGCCCGAATAGAAGTCGATGTTCGGGTACAGCTTCTTCTCGACGAAATATTCGTCTTCCAAGGCGATCCGTTCGAGCTCCATGGCGACCTGCAGGGTCGGGTCGTTGCGCACGCCCAGAACGTCCAGGACCTCATGGCAGGTTTCGCGCATGACCTTGGCGCGCGGGTCGTAGTTCTTGTAGACCCGGTGACCGAAGCCCATCAGGCGGAACGGGTCGTTCTTGTCCTTGGCGCGGCGGACATACTCCGGGATCTTGTCGACCGATCCGATCTCGTTGAGCATGTTGAGCGCCGCCTCGTTGGCACCGCCATGGGCAGGGCCCCACAGCGAGGCAATACCGGCCGCGATGCAGGCAAACGGGTTGGCACCCGAGGACCCGGCGAGGCGAACGGTCGAGGTCGAGGCGTTCTGCTCGTGGTCGGCGTGCAGGATGAAGATCTTGTCCATCGCCTTGGCCAGAACGGCATTGGTCTCGTAATCCTCGGCCGGCACGGCAAAGCACATGCGCAGGAAATTGGCCGCATAGTCGAGGTCGTTGCGCGGGCTGATGAAGGGCTGGCCAATGGCATACTTGTAGGCCCGGGCCGCGATGGTCGGCATCTTGGCGATCATCCGGTGGCTGGCAATGGTGCGCGCCTCGGGATCATTGATGTCGGTCGAGTCGTGGTAGAAGGCGGACAGGGCGCCGACCGTGCCGACCATGATGGCCATCGGGTGGGCATCGCGGCGGAACCCGCGGAAAAACTGGTCGAACTGGTCGTGCAGCATCGAGTGGCGGCGGATCGTCCAGTCGAAATCGTCCAACTGTTGCGGCTTGGGCAGTTCGCCGTGCAGCAGCAGGTAACAGACTTCGGTGAAGTTGGAGTTCTCGGCCAACTGGTCGATCGGGTAGCCGCGATAGAGCAGCGTGCCCTCATTGCCGTCGATATAGGTGATCTGGCTCTCACAGCTCGCGGTCGAGGTGAAGCCGGGATCATAGGTGAACATTCCGGTCTGGGCGTAGAGCTTGCGGATGTCGATGACATCCGGCCCGATCTCACCGGAGAGGATCGGCAGTTCCAGGCTCTTGCCGTTATAGTTAAGGGTCGCCGTTCCGTTCGGCTTGGCTTTGTTTTGCATCATCTCATCCCCTGGTGGCGACCGCCGTCAATTGACGGGTGTCATCTGGTCCTTGATACGCTCCAGCGCCTCGTCGCGGCCGATGAAGGCCATGACCTGCGCCAGGTCGGGAGCGGGTGCTCCTGCGGTCAGTGCTGCGCGCAGCGGCTGTCCGATTTTGCCAAAACCGACATCCTCGGCCTCGGCGAAGGCTTTCAATTCCGTACCCAGCGCTTCCTCTGTCCAGCCATCCATTTCGGACAGTCGGGTGAAGAGCCGGTAAAGACGCTGTCTTGCCTCGTCATTCAAGGCTTTGGCGAGTTTGCCCGAGATCGCGAACGGTCGGGGCCTGACGAGGAAGTAGGCCTGGGCGGCCAATTCTTCCAGTGTCGCGGCGCGGGTTTTCAGCACCGGCATGGCCACCAGCAGGCGTTCGCGGACGGTCTCGGTCTCCTCGATGCGGTCTTCTAGCCCAGCCAGGAAGGGCTCGACAAGGTCAGCGAGACGCTGATTGTCGGCCCGTAGCATGTGCTGGCTGTTGATATGATTGAGCTTGTCGATGTCCATTCGGGCCGGGGCCTTGTTCAGCCCGTCCAGACCGAAGGCGTCGCGGGCTTCCTCATCGGAGAAGATTTCCTGGTCGCCATGCGACCAACCCAGACGCAGCAGGTAGTTGCGCAGGCCTTCCGGAAGGTAGCCCATGTCGCGATAGGCCTCGGCGCCAAGGGCCCCATGGCGTTTGGACAGCTTCTTGCCGTCCTGTCCGTGAATCAGCGGTACATGCGCGAATACCGGACGGACCCAGCCCATCGCGTCGTAGATCTGGCTCTGGCGACCGGCATTCACCAGGTGATCATCGCCGCGCACGATGTGGGTGATACCCATGTCGTGATCATCGACAACAACGGCGAGATTGTAGGTTGGCGAGCCGTCGGAACGCAGCAGGATGAGATCGTCAAACTCCTTGGCAGCCCAGCGCACCTGGCCCTGCACGGCGTCGTCGACGACGACATCACTGTCGGGCGCGCGGAAACGGACCACATAGGGCGCGTCGGCCGGGGCGGTGGCCGGGTCGCGGTCGCGCCAGGACGAGCGCAGGGCCCGGCCGGCGGCAAAGGCGGCGTCGCGCTCGACCTGGACTTCGTCCGGGGTCAGATAGCATTTGAACGCCAGGCCGCGGGCCAGCAGTTCCTGGGCCACGTCGGCGTGGCGGTCCGCGCGTTCATACTGGGAGACGACATCACCGTCCCAGTCGAGGCCCATCCAGGTCAATCCGTCGAGGATCGCGTCAACAGCGGCCTGGGTGGAACGGGCCCGGTCGGTATCTTCGATACGCAGGAAGAATTCGCCACCGTGACGCCGGGCGAGAAGCCAGTTGAACAGGGCGGTGCGGGCGCCTCCGATGTGGAGGAAGCCGGTCGGGGACGGCGCAAAGCGCGTCCGGATTTGAGAAGGTTTCTGTTGCACTTGCGAGATCATGCTGCGCTGCGGAAAGGGAAAGTCGTGTTAGCATGGATGTTCGCGCTTGCGATAGACCGAAGGCTGCGTCGTGGCCAGACCCGATGTGATCCGGCCCGCGTTCAGGGTGCGGATAGTCCGCCCGGTACTGGACCTGCTCGCCGGGGCTCCTTCGCTGAGCCCGGTAATCTTCTTCGCGCTTGGATTCATGGGAGGGGCCACGGCTCACCTTGTGTGGCCGGTGGAACCGTCCGGTATGGAGCAGCTGCTCTTCGTGGTGTCGCTGGCGGCCACTCCACTGGCGCTGGTCGCAGCCAGGCGCACTCGGGCCGCAATCCTGGTGTGTCCTGTGATCCTCGGTCTGGTGCTTGGCGGTTGGCGCTGTGAGGTGCGGCTGGCGTATCTCGGCCGCCAGCCCGTGCTCGAAACGTCCGGCGATGCGGTCGAGATCGAGGGCTGGCTGGAAGCCGTCGAGCACACCGGTAGCGGCCGTCCACGCCTGGTCATACGGGTCCCCGATCACGGCCCGGGCTTGCGCGTCCGGGTGCGCGGGCGGGCGGGGGATCTATTGCCCGGCGACGCAGTTCGGGTGCGGGCGGTCCTCGCCGCGCCGCGCGGAGCGGCAGTCCCAGGCGGTTTTGATTTCGCTTTCCACGCCATGAGCCGCGGCCTGATCGGCACCGGATTTGCCATAGCCCCACCTGTGCCGGTGCCGCAGCGCTGGGAAGGCTCACCCGCGCGCTGGCTGGTCGCCTGGCGATGGCGGATCGCGGAACGCATCCGCGGGCATTTGCCGGACCGGCGCGGCGCTTTGGCAGCCGCCTTGCTGACCGGCGATCGCTCGGCGCTCGATGCGCGCGATGTGGACGCTTTGCGCAATGCCGGACTGGGGCATCTGCTGGCGATCTCGGGCCTGCACATGGCCTTGCTGGCCGGCGGGGTGTTCTTCGCCGTGCGTGCCGGGCTCGCTCTGATAACGGGGTGGGCGGCGGCACATGATGCGTCGCGGCCGGCGGCCCTCATCGCCCTGCTGGCAGCCTCGGCCTATCTCGCCCTGTCGGGGGCAGCGATCCCGACCCAGCGCGCCTACATCATGGCGGCGACCCTGTTCGGGGCCGTCTTGCTGCGGCGGCGGGGCGTGTCCCTGCACACGCTCGCCATCGCCTTGCTGATCGTGCTGGGGCGAACGCCGGAGGCGGTAATTTCGGTCGGTTTCCAGATGTCCTTTGCCGCTGTTGCCGCTCTGATCGTGGCGGCGCGGCACTGGCAATTGCATCGGCCGGCCGCAGCGCCTTTCGCTCCCTTGCGCCCGCTCCGGCTTTTTTTCGGGGGTCTGGCATCGACTAGCCTGATCGCCGGGCTGGCGACCGGCGGGTTCGCGGCCTTCCATTTCAACCGCATCGCCAGTTTCGGACTGGCCGGCAACATGCTGGCCATGCCGGTCTTCACCCTGGTGGTCATGCCGGCCGGTATCCTGTCGCTCTTCCTGCTGCCGATGGGTCTTGAGGGCCTGCCGCTTTGGGTGATGGGGCAGGGCATTGCTCTGGTGTTGTGGGCGGCGCACACCGTGGCCGCATGGCCAGGCGCGCTGCGGACGGTCGCGGCGGCCCCCGACTGGGTGTTTGTGCTCTACGCGGCAGGTTTTGTGGTGCTGGTTCTCGGGGATGCGCGGGCCCGCCTGGTGGGACTTGGCCTGATGGCTGTCGTGGCGTTGGGCTGGGTGACGCGGACGGGGCCTGACCTCTATGTCAGTGAGAGTGCGGTGGCGGTGGCGCGCAATGCCGCCGGCGAGTGGCAGGTCAGTGACCGCCGGAGGGGCCGGTTTGCCGTGCGGGTCTTTCTCGAGCGTGAAGCGGTGCGTGAGCCGGCCGGGGCAATGCCGAGGCGCTGTGATGAGCTGGGCTGCGTGGCACATGCCGGACCGCTGGAGATTGCGCAGCCGGCCGCTTTCGAAGCGCTGGAAGAGGATTGCCGGCGCAGCACCGTTATCGTCACCCGGCTCGTCGTGCCGGCGCATCTCGTGCGTGGCTGCGACGCGCTGATGTTCGACGGAGAGGATCTGGCCCGCCACGGTGCCGCCCTGGTCTGGCTTGATGGGCAGGGGCAGCCGGCGCGCATACGCCGCGTCCGGCCGCCTGGAGACGGGCGTGCCTGGCAGCGCTCCTGAAACAGGGTGCGTCAGAGAAGCCTAGTGGTAACGGCGGATAAGGCCGACCAGCTGGCCCTGCACCTTGACCCGGTCGGGACCGAAAATCCGGGTTTCATATTCCGGATTGGCAGCCTCCAGGGCGATCGAGCCACCTTTCTTGCGCAGCCGCTTGAGCGTGGCTTCCTCGTCATCGACCAGGGCGACCACGATATCGCCGCTATCCGCAGACTGGCAGCGCCGGATCAACACGGTGTCACCATCCATGATGCCGGCCTCGATCATCGAATCACCTTTGACGGTCAGGGCAAAGTGTTCGCCCCCGGACAGCATGTCGGACGGCACCGGGATACGATCGGTCTCATGCTGGATGGCGGAAATCGGGACACCGGCCGCGATGCGCCCGAGCAGCGGTACTTCCACCGTGCTGTCGCGCGGTTCCGGTTCCGCAGACTTGTTGAAGTTGGCACGCACGACGTTGGGACCGAGCTCCGCGCCGCCAGCCTGGGCTTCCGGGGGCAGGGCGGCAGCCGCCGACTCGGGCAGTTTGATGACTTCCAGGGCGCGGGCACGGTGGGCCAGACGGCGGATGAAGCCGCGCTCTTCCAGTGCGGTGATGAGGCGGTGCACGCCGGACTTGGACGCCAGGTTGAGGGCCCCCTTCATCTCGTCAAAGGACGGCGAAACGCCCGTCTCGCGAATCCGTTTGTGGATGAACAGGAGAAGTTCGTTTTGCTTGCGCGTCAGCACGTCGGGCCCCTTCACTTCGTGCGGCATGTTCCGCGCAGTAGGCGCGGAACAAACCGGGAATAGCTCGTATGTTCTATAAGTGTTCCTTTTCGGCGTCAAGCCGCCTGCCGGTGGCCTTCAATGACCAGAAGGCGGGGCCAGAAGGGCGCGGGTTGCAGCCTCCACATCGTCCTGACGCATCAGGCTTTCACCGACCAGCAGGGCGCGGGCGCCCGCACGTTCCAGACGGCGGGCGTCGGCGGCACCGGTAATGCCGCTCTCGCCAACCAGGAGGATATCCGGCCCGGCCATGGGGGCGAGGCGCTCGAAGGTTTCAAGCCGGGTCTCGAAGGAGCGCAGGTCGCGGTTGTTGATCCCGATCAGCCGGGAGGACAGGGCGAGGGCACGCTCCATCTCGGCTTCGTCGTGCACCTCGACCAGCGCATCCATGCGCCAGCGCCCGGCGGCATCGATCAGGCGCCTGGCGGTGTCGTCGTCGACGGCGGCCAGGATGACCAGGATGGCGTCGGCACCGAGCGCGCGGGCTTCGGTGACCTGGTAGGGATCATAGAGAAAGTCTTTGCGCAGGGCTGGCAGGTCGACCGCGTCGTGGGCGGCCGTGAGGTAGGCGTCGGCGCCCTGGAAGCTAGGCGTGTCGGTAAGCACGGACAGGCAATGCGCGCCGCCTGCCTGATAGGCCCGGGCGAGGGCGGGTGGGTCGAAGTCGGCGCGGATCAGGCCCTTTGACGGGCTGGCTTTCTTGATCTCGGCAATGAGGCCCAACTGGCCGGAGCGATGCGCATGGCCGAGCGCCCGGTGGAAGCCGCGCGGGGCCACCATGTCATTGGCACGGGCGGCCAGTTCAGGCTCGCTGCGTCGGGCTTTGCACGCTTCAATGTGCTCGCGCTTGTATTGCTCGATGCGGGCCAGCGTGTCGGGTGTCGATGCCGTCATCTCAGGCCTCTCCATTCGTGATGGCGATCAGGCGGGCCAGCACGTCGCGGGCGCGGCCACTGTCGATGGCTTGACCCGCGAGCTCCACGCCTTGCGGGATCGTCGCGGCGTGACCGGACACGACCAGTGCTGCGCCGGCATTGACCAGGACGATATCGCGGAACGCGCCTGCCTTGCCGTCGAGCATGAGACGGATCGCTCCGGCATTGTGCTCGGGCGTGCCGCCCTTGAGGTCGGCCTCGCTTGCCGTCGCAATGCCGGCTTCCTCCGGGTGGAAGGTAAAGCGGCGAATTTCGCCGTGGCGAAGCTCGACCAGATCGGTGGTGGTCGTGGTGGTGATCTCGTCGAGCCCGTCCCGACCGCACATGACAAGGGCGTTTTCGCAGCCCAGCAGGTCGAGGGCATGGGCCATCGGCTCCAGCCAGCGCTTGTCATAGACGCCCAGCAATTGGCGAGTCACTCCGGCCGGGTTGGCGAGCGGGCCCAGCAGGTTGAAAATGGTGCGCACCCCCAGGGCCTTGCGCACTGGTGCCACGTGCCGCACGGCGGAATGGTGGGCGGGGGCAAACAGGAAACCGATACCGGTTTGCTGCAGCGCCTGTTCGACCCGGCTGGCGGGGCCGTCGAGTTGCAGGCCGAGGGCGGCCAACACATCTGACGAGCCGGACTTCGACGAGGCGGCGCGATTGCCGTGCTTGGCGACCACGGCGCCGGCGCCGGCGGCAACGATGGCGGCAGCCGTGGAGATATTGTAGGCCCCCTTGCCGTCGCCCCCGGTTCCGCACGTGTCGATGGCGCCGGTCGGGGCGCTGATGCGAGTCATGCGGGCACGCAGGGCCCGCGCTCCGACGACGATGTCTTGGGGACGCTCTCCCAGTGCAGCGAGACCCATGAGCAGTCCGGCAATCGAAATGTCGTCGGCTTCGCCATCCATGAGCGCGTCGAAGGCGCCGGCCAGGTCTTCGGAATTGGGGTGCTGATTCTGGCTCAGGACGGCCAGGCATCGGGCAAGTGCGGTCATTGCCTGTCTTCTGCTTGTCTGCGGAATCGAAAGGGCGAGGCTAGTCGAGCCCACGCCATCGATGGTCCGGGCGCCGGTATCGAACGCGCGCTGCAATCGGCAGAGATTTCGGCAGATCTAGCGGCATACCAAGGGGCCCAGGAGCTGAAACAAGCGAACACCAGCGATTTAGCCTGCAGGCCGGGCGATTTCAATCACTCGCGGTCAAGCCGCGCAGTTCACGCCGCGGCGCGGGTCGGTGCGCCGGTCATGGCGAGGAAATTGCCGAGCAGGGCGTGACCATGTTCCGAGGCGATCGATTCCGGGTGGAACTGCACCCCGTGCACAGGGCGCGACACGTGCGACAGGCCCATGATCTCACCATCGGCGGTGCGCGCCGTGACCGCGAGGTCATCCGGTACCCGGTCGCGGCAAACTGCGAGCGAATGATAGCGCGTGGCATTGAACGGCGAGGGCAGGCCGGCAAACAGGCCACTGGCATTGTGTTCGACCGGGCTGGTCTTGCCGTGCATGATGTCTCGCGCCGAAACGACCTTGCCGCCATAGGCCTGGCCAATGGCCTGGTGGCCAAGGCAGACACCCAGGATGGGCAGGTTGGCCGGGGCCTGTCGCAGGATGTCCAGGCAAATGCCGGCGCGGTCCGGATCGCATGGCCCGGGGGACAGGACGATGCCGGTGGGTGCCAGTGCCAGTGCGTCTTCAGCGCTCATGGCGTCATTGCGGATCACCCGGGTCTCGGCCCCCAATTCCTGGAAGTAGTGGACCAGGTTGAAGGTGAAGCTGTCGTAATTATCGATGATCAGCAGCATGGAGGCCTCGAAACGCATGCGTGGGCAGGGGGCTGAACCTAGTGCCAAGCGAGCGTCGCGCCAATGCGTTCGTGTACTTAACGCCTGCTTAACGGGTGTCGGGCGTGCTTGGGCCCATGCAGTCCTTTCGTCGCCCCGTGATTCGGTCCGTCCACTCCGCCATGCCCGCCTTTGCCGGCGCGCTGGTCGGGTTGGCGTACATCGTCGGCGGCGTTGTATTCTCGGTGTCCAGCCAAGGCGGGTTTGATCGGGGCAGTGAGAGCGCCGAGCGTCGAGTGGTGGAAGTGCCCCAGATGCGCCACCTGGGGCCGGTCGAAGCGACTGAGACCGAAGCCCTGCCGACACCGCTCGAAGTGGCCGGCGACCAGGTCGTTGCCTTGGGATCGGATGCAGCGCACAGCGCGCCTCCGGCGCCGCGCACGGACCGGCCGCGGCTGGCGATCGTGATCGATGATGTCGGGCTGGACACGCACGCGGCGGCGCGCCTGATCGCACTCGATACGACCCTCACCATTGCAATCTTGCCCTATGCCGAAGCGGCGAGCGAGATTTCCGCCGGTGCGGCGCAGGCCGGACATGACGTGCTGCTGCACATGCCGATGGAGCCGCTTGGTCTGGCCGACCCGGGACCGAATGTGCTGCGGACCGGTCTCAGCGACGCTGACCTGCAGGCGCGCTTGCGCTGGGCCATGGCCCAGATACCCGACGCGGTGGGGCTGAACAATCACATGGGAAGCCGATTTACCCAGGATCCGCGCGCCCTACGCGTGGCGCTGTCGGCAATTGCCGAGCGCCGGCCCCTGTTTCTTGATTCCATGACCACCGCAGGGAGTCGCGGTCACGCCGTGGCTGAAGGGCTGGGCCTGCCTAGCCTGCAACGCGATATCTTCCTCGACCACGTGATCAACCCGGCGACCATCGCCGACCGTCTCGACGAGGCCGAGGAGCTGGCCCGTTCGCGCGGCTGGGCCGTGGTGATCGGACATCCGCACGCGGCGACCCTGGATGTCCTGGAAGCATGGATTTCCGGTGCCGGTGAACGCGGCGTCGAACTGGTTGGCGTGGCGGAGCTGGCGCGCGACCTGGAGCAGGCGCGTTCGGTGCCGGTCGCCAGCACCAGAGCGGTCGGTGCCGCCGGCAGTGCTCACGGCTCAGCCCTGCAGTGACATCTCGGCGGCCCGGAACAGGGCTGCCGCCTTGTTGACGGTCTCCAGGCGTTCTGCTTCCGGATCGCTGTCGAGTACGACGCCGGCCCCGGCCTGGACGTGCATGACCCCATCCTTCACCACCGCCGTGCGCAGCGCGATACAGGTGTCCATGCCACCATCGGCGCTGAAATACCCCACGGCACCGGCATAGACGCCACGGCGGTGCGGTTCCAGCTCGTCGATGATTTCCATGGCCCGCACCTTGGGCGCACCGGACACGGTGCCGGCGGGGAAGCCGGCGAACAGGGCGGACACCGCGTCTTCGCCCTCGGCGAGATCGCCTTCGACGTTGGAAACGATGTGCATGACGTGGCTGTAGAGCTCGACCTGCTCGCGGGAGGTGATGCGCACCGAACCCGGGCGGGCCACGCGGCCGACATCATTGCGGCCGAGGTCGAGCAGCATGAGGTGTTCCGAGCGCTCCTTCGGATCGGCCATCAGGTCGTCCTCGAGGCTCTTGTCTTCCGCCGGTGTGCGACCGCGCGGGCGAGTGCCGGCGATCGGTCGAATGGTGACGACGTCGTCGCGCAGCCGGACCAGGATTTCCGGGCTAGAGCCGACGATCTCGAAATCGTCGAAGCGGAAAAAGTACAGGAAAGGCGACGGGTTGAGCCGCCGCAGCGCCCGGTAGAGGTGGAAGGCGTTGGCCGGATAGTTTGCAGAAAAGCGCTGGCTGGGCACGATCTGGAAAGCGTCGCCGGCGCGGATATAGTCGCGCGCTGTGTTGACGGCGTCACGGAAATCATCCTCGGACTGGTTTGACCGGGCGGTCCCGAGAGTGCCTGTAGGAGCAGTCACTTCCGGCACGGCGCCGGCCAGGGTCTGCAGCGTCGTGTGAATGCGCTCGCTGGCCGCGTCGTAGGCCTCGCGGGGCGAGTATTCACCCGGACGGATCGGGCAGAAGACGCGAATTTCCTGCTTCAACGCGTCAAACACGACGAGAATGCGGGGGCGGACGAGATAGGCGTCGGGCAGGCCCAGCGGGTCGGCGGCAGCACCGTCGGGCAGGTTTTCGAGATGGCGCACCATGTCGTAACCGACATAGCCGAACAGGCCGGAGGCGAGCGGCGGAGCGTCGATGGGAAGCGGGCAGCGGGCCGCTTCGATGACCTGACGCAGAGCATCCATGGGGGCCTTGTCGACGGGCGAGAACTCCCGCCCGGCAACCGCCGTGCCATGTGCTTCGCGGACCTGGCCACCCCGGCATTGCCAGATCAGGTCCGGATCCAGTCCGATGGCCGAATAGCGGCCGCGCCAGGCGCCCCCCTCGACGGATTCAAGCAGGAAGCTGTCGACCCGGTGAGCCGCCAGCTTGAGGTAGGCGGCAACCGGCGTCAGCAGGTCGTCGGCGCGCCGGGCCTCCAGCAGGCAGGTTTCACCGCGCTCGAGAATGGCGGCGGCGGTCGCGAAATCCGGTGCGATCGCGGGTGAGGAGTCGATCATTGCGGGCTGTCGGACAGGCCGATGGCATTGTTGAACAGGCGACGGTCAATGGCGCTTTCGTCAATGCCGTATTCCTCCAGCAGGGCGTTCTGCACGGACAGCAGGACATCGTCGGCAAATTCCTGCGACAGCGTGTTGTCGATGGCTGCCAGTTCGCCGAGTTCGGCCCCCTCGGCCCCGCCGGGGATGATGTCCTCGACGGTCAGGATGACGTACTGACCGGTGGCGCGATTGGGCACAACGACCCACTCACCCAGATCGCTGGCGAAGGCGCGGGCGACGACGTCGCGACCGAAGCCACCCGCCGTCTCGCCGCGGCTCAGGGTGACACTCTCGCCGCGACCGCCGAAGCTGAGCGCTGCAATATCAAGATCGTCTCCGGCGACCAGCGCGGCCCGGGCCTCCTCGGCGCGAGCCTGCATGGCGGTATCGACCTGGATCATGCGCCAGCGGGCCTCCGCTTCGTCACGCACCTCGTCAAGCTCGCGCAGGCGCTCCTCGGTGATGCTGTCGACGCGAACCGTGAAATAGTCGGTCTCGTTGTACTGCTGCAGGTCGATGGCAAAGCCCTGCGGCTGTTCAAAGGCTGTCGCCAGGATGTCAGGCCCGAGCGCGGTGAAGCGCTCCATGTCGATTTCCAAGTCCTCATAGCGCGCATAGCGATCCATCGGCGCAAAGATTTCCAGCGGGCTGCCGGTCTCGCGGGCGGCATCTTCCAGCGTCATGCCATCTGCACGCGCGCTTTCGAAGGCGGACACGCGGTCATAAAGGTTGTCGAGCGCTTGGGCCCGGGCCGCCTCGGTAAGAAGGGTTTCACGCTGTTCCTCGAAGGTCGGCGTGACCCCGTCCTCGGCCATGGTGACCTGGACAATGCTCCAGCCAAATCGACCTTCCACGGCCCGGGCCTCGCCCTCGCGCATGGCGAACACGGCATCGGCGATCAGGGTGTCGGGGACCTCGTAGGCCTGAACTTCTTCAAGGGTCAGGGGTTCGACGAGGCCGAGTTCGGCGGCCGTGTCCGACGGGGTCACGCCCTCGTTCAGGCGGCTCGCTGCCAGCTCGGCGGTGTCGGCATCCGGCGCGGTCAGCTGGACGAAACTGCGGCGCGGCGCGGTGCCGATGATGCCGGCATCCACCTGGTACTCATAGGTCTCGCGCAGCAGGGATTCGTCGATATCGACATTGCGCACAAAGTCTTCCAGGCGGAACCGGACAAGGCTGATTCCACGAAACTCCGGCGCGGTGAAAACCGGCAGACCGATTGGACCGGTGACATCCGGATTGGCGGCAATGTATTCGCGCAGAACTTCGTCACTCGGTGCCTCGATGCTGTCGAGGCTGTCCGGGTCGAGCACCAGACCGGTCAGGCGGCGGCGCTCACCGGCGACGTTGAAACGGGTGGCCGCGAGCTGCGGCGGCAGGTCATTGCCCGCAGTGAGAGCGGAGGTCAGCTGGCGCAGCATCAGGTCGGATTTGACCTGGGCTTCGAAGATTTGCTCGGTGGTGCCATTGCTGCGCAAGACCTCACGCATGGTGTCGGCGTCGAACTGGCCGGTCACAGGATTGCGGAAGGCCTCGTAACTGGCGACTTCGCGCACCACCGCGTCCGGTGACACGGCAAGGCCCAACTCGGTGGCCTTGGCGGTGAACGCCGCTTCCGCGATCAGGCGTTGCAGGACCTGGTCGGGAAGGCCCGCTTCGCGCGCCTGCTGTGCCGTGAAGTCCGGGTTTTCACGCTGGATCCGGCGCAGTTCAAACTCATAAGCCTGGGCTAGTTCGCGTTGCGAGATCTGCTCGCTGCCAACCACGACGACGGCCGTACCGCTGCCAGTGAATATGCCGCCGACGCCGGTCGAGGCAAACGCCACGATGATCAGGACGATGATGACGAGCGCCCAAGGCGACTTGGCGAAGGACCGGAGATTGGACAGCATGAGATCGAATAGCCTCTGGAGAAGTTTGCGCGGAAGGTAACGGCGTGGTTTTCCGCTTACAAGCGCAAGGCACTGTCAGGCTGTACTTCGTGGCCTTGCTGCGATTGCCCCTACCGGCGATGGGCATTACTGCTCGAAACAACCAACAGATCCAGATGACGGCTTTGGAGCGCCCATGACCCGGACCACACTGATCGCAGGCAATTGGAAGATGCACGGCCGTCGGGCAGACTTGGCCTTCTTCAACGAAATCCGGGTTCCCGAGGCAAAGTCACTGAAAGTCCTGATCTGTCCACCGGCGACCCTGCTGGCTGCGAGTGCCGAGGCAGCACGTGGAACGGGTGTTCTGGTCGGTGGCCAGGATTGCCATGCCGAGACGTCAGGCGCACATACTGGGGATGTTTCGGCCGCGATGCTGCGGGATGCCGGGGCCAGCCATGTCATTGTCGGACATTCTGAACGCCGTCAGGACCATGGCGAGCGTGATTGCGATGTGCGGGCAAAAGCGGAAGCCGCGCAAGCCGCCGGGCTGGTTCCGATCATCTGCGTCGGCGAAACCCGGGACCAGCGAGAGGCCGGGGAGGCGGAAGCCGTGGTTGCCCGCCAACTCGCCGGATCGCTGCCAAAGCAAGCGAATGCTCAGCATCTGGTCATAGCTTATGAGCCGGTCTGGGCCATTGGCACTGGGCTGACGGCTTCGGTCGATGATGTCGCGGCGATGCATGCTTCGATCCGCAAACACTTGCCTGATCCGTCAAATACTTCAGTGCTCTATGGTGGATCGGTGAAGCCGGGAAACGCGGCCGAACTGCTCGCCCTGGTTGATGTGGACGGCGCGCTGGTCGGTGGTGCCAGTCTGAAACCAGCTGATTTTAACGCGATAATTCGCGCATTTGGTGGTCAATCCTAACTATCTCGGTAAGCGCTTTGAAACTTCTTCACGGCATGGTGCAGCCTTGATTTTGAAGCGATGAGCGATTGCGGGAGCAATACCGAGTATGGCCGATTCCGACTACGCCCGGGCGTCAGTGCTTCTGTTTGATCCAATTCACGTCAACCAGCGCACCACACGTTATGCCCTGCACGAAATGGGCTTCCGACAGATCTCCTGCGTGACCTCCCTGACGGAGTTCAAGTCCGCGCTCTCGGAAACGTCGCCTGCGCTGGTTGTGGCGGATTCCAGCGGCTCGGATGCGGACGTGTTCAAGCTTGTCCGGTCGGTGCGTCGCAATGAAGTCGGTTCAAACCCGTTTGCCGTATTCCTGCTGACCACGTGGAGCCGGGATACCAATCACATCCGCAAGGCCATTGAATGCGGCGCCGACGATGTCATCGTGCGACCGTTTTCCACCATGTTTGCCGAAGAGCGCGTGCGCACGCTGATCAAGAATCGCAAGGACTTCATCGTCACCTCCGATTACATCGGCCCTGACCGTCGCAAGGACGATCAGCG
Organism: Maricaulis sp. CAU 1757; assembly: GCF_054482675.1. Lineage (NCBI taxonomy): Bacteria > Pseudomonadati > Pseudomonadota > Alphaproteobacteria > Maricaulales > Maricaulaceae > Maricaulis > Maricaulis sp. CAU 1757. The sequence goes on along the minus strand of NZ_JBTLRI010000002.1, from coordinate 475,206 downwards.
CGGTACCGATGCGGCACCGATCTCGGTGCCCAACTTCCTGCAGGCCATCGTCGAGAACGACACCACGATGCTCAACGAGGCCAATGGCTGGGTCAAGGAAGCCAAGGCAATGGTCGCAAACGAGCGTGTTCGGCGTGTTGCCATGCGGATCGTCGTTACGGTTGAGCTGCACCTGGACGCCAAAGAAGGGGCGTCCGTGATTCCGCTCGACGTGCGCGACCTGCAGAAATCATCGGCCGAGCTCCGCAGCCTGATCAACAAGGCGGGCCGACAGGAGGCCGGCGAGGTCGTGGCCGCCTTGATGGACCAGATCGTCTCGCTTGGTACTGGCGAGGGTGCCAAGCCCTCGACGCTTCGCCTGATCAAGGAATTGTCGATGGGCGCCTACGCCGCGTTCGCGAACGGCGACAGCCTCGAGCGTTCCAAGGACGAGATCGGCCGTACCGTCGGCAATCTGCGCCGGCGATTGCAGGCCAAGGCCGCCATGGCTGCGCAGCGCAAGGCCGCCGCGCAAGCCGCAGCCGAGGCGCAAGCCACCGCAGACGATGCTGGCCAAGCCAGCGAGCCTGGTATAAAACGCGCCGCCATGTGACGGGACATTTCCCGGCGGCGACCTTTGGTCGACCCGCCAGGCGGTCCCGTTCAGGGTTTTGGCCAGATCGGCCTGTGATTGACGGCGGTATTTCATGCAAGCTTTGCTCCCGGTTCTCCTGATCATCCAGCTGCTCGTCGCGGCTGGCCTGACGGCAGTCATCCTTCTGCAGCGTTCAGAAGGGGGAGCCCTCGGCATTGGTGGCGGTGGCGGCGGCATGATGTCGAGCCGCGGCGCGGCCAGCGTGCTGACCCGGACAACCATGGCCCTGGGCGGCGTGTTTATCGCCAACTCGATCCTGCTGGCCGTTGTCTCCAGTATCGGCGCTGACGGTCGCAGCGTGTTTGATCGCGACGTTCCGGTGGCGATCGAGGACGTCGTCGAGGACGATGAAACTGGCGTTCCGGTCCCGACCGACGGCTGATCCGCGCCTAGCGCCTTCAAGCTTTTTTCTGGAAAATCAGTCTCGCGTCTTTCGGCGCGGGCGAATCTCGGATAATCAGACGGCCCATGCCGCGATATATTTTCATTACCGGCGGCGTGGTCTCCTCGCTCGGAAAAGGCCTCGCTTCAGCCGCAGTCGGTGCGCTGCTCCAAGCGCGCGGGTACAAGGTGCGCCTGCGCAAGCTGGACCCGTATCTGAATGTCGACCCGGGCACGATGTCGCCCTACCAGCACGGCGAATGTTATGTGACGGATGACGGTGCCGAGACCGATCTCGATCTGGGTCACTATGAGCGCTTCACCGGCGTGCCGGCCAGCCAGGCCGACAATATCACCACCGGGCGCATTTACTCGCGCATCATCGAGCGCGAGCGCCGGGGTGACTATCTGGGCGCCACGGTGCAGGTGATTCCGCACGTTACCGACCAGATCAAGCAATTCGTCCTGTCCGATGCCGGCGACGTGGATTTCGTGCTGTGCGAGATCGGCGGCACAGTCGGTGACATCGAGGGCCTGCCCTTCTTCGAGGCGATCCGGCAGCTCGGCCAGGAACTGGGCGAGGACAACGCCGTCTTCCTGCATGTCACCCTGCTGCCTTTCATCAAGGTGGCCGGCGAAATGAAGACCAAGCCGACCCAGCACTCGGTGAAGGAATTGCGCTCGATCGGCATCCAGCCGGATATTCTGTTGTGCCGCTGCGAGATCCCGATCCTGCCGGGCGACAAGCGCAAGATCGCTCAGTTCTGCAACGTCAAGGAAAGCGCGGTCATCGAGGGTCGCGACGCGGCGTCGCTGTATGACGTGCCGCTGGAATACCACCGCCAGGGCCTGGATTCGGAGATCCTGCGCAATTTCGGCATTGATGACGCTCCGGAGCCCGACCTGTCGCGCTGGACGACGATTTCCGACACCATCGCCAATCCGGACGGTGAAGTGACGATTGGCGTCGTCGGCAAGTATGTCGGCCTGCTGGATGCCTACAAATCACTGATCGAGGCGCTCACCCACGGCGGCATCGCCAATGGCGTAAAGGTCAAGCTGAAATGGCTCGACAGCGAGCAGTTTGAGAAAGATGACCCGTTCGAACCGCTCGAGGACGTGCACGGCGTGCTGGTGCCCGGTGGATTCGGCGAGCGCGGCGTGGAAGGCAAGATTGCCGCCGCCAAGTTCGCTCGCGAGCGCAAGGTGCCTTTCTTCGGCATTTGCTACGGCATGCAGATGGCCGTGCTGGAAGCGATGCGCAACCTGGTCGGTGTCGAGAACGCGGTTTCGACCGAGTTCAGCGAGGACGGCGAACCGGTCATCGGCTTGCTTACCGAATGGGCTCGCGGCAATGAGATCGAGACACGCGCCGTGGACGGGGACCTGGGCGGCACCATGCGTCTCGGCGCCTATCCGGCGGTGCTCACCGAGGGCAGCCGGGTGCGCGAAATCTACGGGTCGGCGCACATCGAGGAGCGCCACCGCCATCGCTATGAAGTCAACGTCCACTGGCGCGACAAACTGGAAGAGGCGGGGCTGATCTTCTCGGGCCTGTCGCCGGACGGGATCCTGCCGGAGATCGTCGAGATCAAGGACCATCCCTGGTTCATCGGCGTGCAGTTCCACCCGGAATACAAGTCACGCCCGTTTGATCCGCACCCCTTGTTCGCCAGCTTCATCGCGGCGGCGCTGCACCAGAGCCGGATGGTCTGATCAGGCCGCTTCGGCAAGCTCTGCAATCACCGCAACAGCGTCCATCACATCCTCCCGGGTGCAGTCGAACTGGCCGACCTGGAAGCGGATGACGTAGGCTCCCTCATGGCGGGTCTGGGTCAGATAGGTGCGACCATCGGCATTGATGCGAGCGAGCAGGTCGGCGGTGGCATCATCTCCGGCCGAACAGGCGAAGCTGAACAGGCTGAGCGACGGCTCCGTCACGATGTGCAGCCCGGGCAGGGCGGCGATGGCCGCCGCGGCGTCGCGTGACCAGGCGACATGATTGCGGATGCGGGTGCGTAGCCCGTCCAGCCCATAGGCCCTGATCAGGAACCACAGCTTGAGCGCCCGGAAACGTCGGCCCAGCGGAATGGTCCACTCCGACTGGTTGACGATGTCGCTCTCGCCGGGAGTTTCCAGATAGTCCGGCCGCAGGGTGAGGGAGCGCAACTGCGCCGCCGGATCGGCGAGGAACTGCACCGAGCAGTCGAATTGGGCGCCAAGCCATTTGTGCGGGTTGAAGACCAGCGAATCGACGCCGTCGACCCCGTCCCAGAGATGCCGGAATTCCTCGCAGATCATGGCGGAGCCGGCCCAGGCGGCGTCAACATGAGTGTAAAGGTTTTCAGCTTTGGCGATGGCCACGATGTCGGCCACCGGATCGCATGCACCGATGGCGGTGCCACCGGTGCAGATGATGATTCCGGCGGGCAGATGACCGGCGGCGCGGTCTGAAGCGATGGCCACGCGCAGGGCCTCCGGGTCCATCCCGTGATCCGCCTTAGTGGCGATCTTGACCAGATTGTCCTGACCGATGCCGGCGACCCAGCACGCCTTGTCGATCGAGGAATGAACCTGGGCCGAGGCATAGATGCGCGGAGCTGCATGGCCCGCCAGGCCGGACTGGTTGCCGCGCCAGTCCAGGGCCCGCTCACGCATGGTCATGATGGCGCACAGGGTGGCCGAGGACGCGCTGTCCTGAATCACGCCGCGCCAGCCGTCCGGCAAGCCGAGCGCCTGGCGCAACCAGTCAATCATGCGTATTTCCATCTCCGTCGCCGCCGGTGAGGTCTGCCAGAGCATGCATTGCGCAGCCATGGTTGAGACCAGCTGTTCGGCCAGCATCGATGCTGGCGCGGCATTGGCGGGAAAATAGGCGAAGAAGCGCGGGTGCTGCCAATGGGTCATCGCGTCCGGTACGAGACGTTCGAAATCGGCGAAGATCGTGTCCATCGACACGGCGTCTTCCGGTGGTGTCCGGGGCAGGCCGGCGAGCACGTCGCCGGGGCGTGAAGGGGAGCGGACAGGACGCCCTCGCAGACTCTTGAGATAACTCACGGACCAGTCCGAAATGCGTTTCGACCAGGTCCCGTAATCATCGTAATTCACGCCCAACCCTCCATTGCCGGACGATGTCCGTTTTCCGCCAGAATGCGATTGTGGAGCAATTGCGTGTCGCACACACTGGCGTGTTGCATCCAAATCGGGGGCCGGATGCATCGAATGGGGGAAGCCGCTAGACTGTGACGGCGGGGAGACATGGAGAACAGCATGAAGTCCATTGCGACAGGTGCCCTTGCCCTGATGTTGGGAAGCTCCGGCCTGGCGGCAGCCCAGGACAGCCTGGTTGTCGAGACGGAAATATTCTCGAGCCTCAATGCCGGCGGCCAGTTCAACCTGGTGGCCAGTATCGGGGACAGCCACTCGGTGGTGCTGGAAGGCTCGGCCGGTGATTTCGACAAGCTGGACATCGAGGTGAACCGGGGCGAGCTGGTGGTGCGTCAGGACCGACGCTGGTGGTCGGACAACGAGATGCTGGACGTCACGGTGCGTATTACCGTGCCCAGCCTGATGGGCCTCGATTTTCACCGCGGTGTCTCGGCCGAAGTCGATGGCCTGAGTGCGGACATGCTGGATGTCGCCGTCAACACCGGAGCCATGGTGCGAATCACCGGGACGTGCAGCGAGATGGAACTCGATCTCAATACCGGCGGCATGCTCAATGCCCGCGATCTGGTGTGCGAACGCGTCGAGGTGGATGCTTCGACCGGCGGCTCTGGGTCCGTACACGCCACGCAACGCGCCGAAGTGGCGGCGCGGATGGGCGCTGAAATCGATGTTTACGGGAAACCGGAGCGGCATGAATTCAGCGCTTTCATGGGCGCCGAAATCGACGTTCACTGATCCGCGCTGCCCGCCGGGCACGGGCACGGCAGGCCAGGCTTGCACGCCGGGATCGAAGCGGGTATACGGCGCGGCTCAACCGGATGGCTCGGGGCTGTCCGGATCCGTGATTTTCAAACTGTGGAGAGGCTCATGGCCGTCCCTAAGCGTAAAACGACGCCGAGCAAGCGCGGCATGCGCCGCAGCCACGACAAGCTGTCCAACCCGGTCTACGTGGAAGACAAGGATAGTGGCGAGCTGCGCCGTCCGCACCATGTCGACCTGAAGTCCGGCATGTATCGCGGTCGCCAGATTCTCGAGCCGAAAGACGATTGATTCGTCGCCGGCAGTCGCCTGCGGGCGGCTGAACTGGAAGATCATGACAAGCGCGTCCGGTGTTGCCGGGCGCGCTTTTCCTTATCCTGCGCCCAGCAGGCGGCCGTAGAGGCCGAAACACTTGCCTCCGTGGCGCAACGGGCTATCAAGCGCGCGGACCCATCCAACTGCCGGAGCCTAATGCCATGACCGCCATCGTAGACATCCTCGCCCGCGAAATCCTCGACAGCCGGGGTAATCCGACGGTCGAAGTCGACGTCCTGCTGGAAGATGGCAGCCTCGGCCGCGCAGCGGTCCCGTCGGGCGCCTCGACAGGCCAGCACGAAGCCGTCGAGATGCGCGATGGCGACGAGCGCTATAACGGCAAGGGCGTGCGCAAGGCCATCGAGGCTGTGGAAGGCGAGATCTTCGAGACCCTGGCAGGGCTCGATGCCGAGCAGCAGCGTCAGATCGACGACACGCTGATTGAGCTCGACGGCACGGCCAACAAATCACGCCTGGGCGCCAATGCGACGCTGGGTGTGTCGCTGGCGATTGCCCGGGCGGCCGCGGAAGCGCAGGCCATGCCGCTCTACCGCTATGTCGGCGGCCTCAATGCTCGCGTCCTGCCGACCCCGATGATGAATATCATCAATGGCGGCGCCCACGCCGACAATCCGATCGACTTCCAGGAATTCATGATCATGCCGGTCGGCCTGCCGAGCTTTTCCGAAGCCCTGCGCTGCGGTGCCGAGGTCTTCCATGCTCTCAAGTCACGGCTCAAGGCGGACGGCCTCAACACCAATGTCGGGGACGAGGGCGGTTTCGCCCCGAACCTGACCTCGGCGGAGCAGGCGCTCGACGTCATCATGGCGGCCATCGAGAGCGCCGGTTACAAGCCTGGCGAAGAGGTGGGCCTGGCCCTCGATGTGGCCTCGACCGAGTTCTACAAGAACGGGAAGTACGTCCTGGAAGGTGCCGGCGCCACGCATGATGCGGACGGTTTCGCTGCCTACCTGGCCAAGCTGGTCGACCAGTATCCCATCCTGTCGATCGAGGACGGCATGGCGGAGGACGACTGGGAGGGCTGGAAGGCACTGACCGACACGCTCGACGGACGCTGCCAACTGGTCGGAGACGACCTGTTCGTGACCAATCCGGAGCGGCTCGCACACGGCATCGAAACCGGTGCCGGCAATGCCATCCTGATCAAGGTCAACCAGATCGGCACGCTGACTGAGACCCTGGATGCCGTCGACATGGCGCTGCGCTCCGGGTACGGCGCGGTGATGAGCCACCGCTCGGGCGAGACCGAGGATTCAACGATTGCCGACCTCGCCGTGGCGACCAATTGCGGGCAGATCAAGACTGGTTCTCTGGCCCGCTCCGACCGCACGGCCAAGTACAACCAGCTGCTGCGGATCGAAGCCCAGCTGGGTCAGAGCGGAATGTATGCCGGCGATACCGGCCTGGCGAGCTAAGCCCAGCTTCCCACGCCTGAATTCAAGAAAGCCCGTCGCAGAGCACTGTGGCGGGCTTTCTGCTGGCCGAATGAGGAGCTTTCGCCCTCACGTTTCCGGAACAAATTGGAGCAGAATCCATTCTTTGGGTGCGTATTCAGCAGACGGAGACAAATGCCATGTCCCACCTGAAACCCATCCTATTCACCACCATTTCGTCGGCCGCACTGGCATTGTCGGCCGGTGCGGTGCAGGCGCAGTCCTCGCAGTGCGGTGCGCACTACCAGATCGAGCGCGGTGACACGCTGCACGCGGTCTCGCAAAGCTGCCGGGTATCGCTGAACCGGATCATGGAACTCAATCCGGACCTCGATCCGCGCAGGCTGGAAGTTGGCACCGTGATTCGTCTTGAGGCCAATCCGGGTTCGCCACAGGACCGCCATGGCCAGCCGGACCGCGAAAGCTACGAGGTGCGCGAAGGCGACACCTTCTTCGAGGTTGCCCAGCGCTTCGGCCTGTCCCTGTTCGACCTGATGAACGAGAACGAGGGCACCGACCCCTGGGCCCTGCGTCCGGGTGAGGAGATCGCGATCCCTCGCCAGGACCGCCAGTTCGGCTTCTCGATCGAACCGAATGTCGGCCCGCCGGGCAGCCCGGTCGAGCTTGAAGCGCGCAATCTGCGGCCCGGTGACTGGGTAACCATCGGTGCCGGCCCACGTTCCTCGGAGTGGCAGGCGATCGATACAGTACAGGTCGGTTCCGACGGCCGGCTCAGTGCCGAGACCGAAGTCCCCGACTGGGCCCGCGACGGTCAGGTCCTGACCTTCGTGGTCGATACCGACCGCGGCCTGACACTGAAATCCAATGATTTCGAAGTCGTCGATGGCGAGGACCATCATGGCGGCCATGACCATCCGCGCGGCGATCACGACCATGACGACCAGCCCGACTACGGCGATGATGACGGTCATGACCAGGGCGAGCGCCGCGACATCTGGACGCTGGAAGGCGAGGTGTCGCAGGGCACGGAATGCCATCTGCTGACGACCCGCGATGGCGATACCTATTCCATCGTCAGCGACGACATTCCCTTCACCAATGGCGAGTGGGTGCGCATCGAGGGCAGTCCAGCCGACATGTCCTTCTGCCAGCAGGGCAATGCCACGGTGACAGTGCGCCACCTGCAGGAAGTCCCGCGCGACTGACGTGGGCGTCGTGGCACGCCTGCGGACCCGGCCGGGGAGACCTGGCCGGGTCCGTTTCGATTCGGCGTTCCGGCTTGCTGACGGGTCCGCTATGCTCGATCCCAATCGACGCGGAGGGCGGATATGGGTTTTGTCACCAAGACGCTGGTTTTCCTGGCGGCGCTGTTCAGTTTCATCGTCTCGGCCTTGGACCTGGCGGAGCGCGTCGGTATCGACCTTGCCTGGCTGTACGCCCGTCTGCCGGACGTCGCCGCGTCGATCGCAGCGGCCTATGCGGGTTGGATCGAAGCCTTCTCAAAACAGCCGGAAATTGCTGAAATGTCGCGGGAAATGGCGGGGGGAACCGAGGGTTATACCGGTTCAGCGGCGGTGGTCGGCCCGATGCCGCTGATCATCTCGGCAACGATCGCGGTCCTGCTCGCACTGTTCCTGGTCTTCGTCGTGCCGCGCTTTTACAGCCGCGACTGATCGGTACCGATTCACGCTTCCTAAACGCTGATCCTGTCTACTCGATTCCAGTCAAGAAATGGCGCTCAGACGCCAGACAAAAGGAATGTGGTGGTGGACGCTCTCAAGCGCCTCGGATTGAGTTTCTTTCTCGCTGTCGCGATTGCCTATTTCGGCTATCACGCGCTGACAGGCGAGCAGGGCGTGCTCAACTGGATCGTGGTTGAGAACGAGATTCGCAGCGCCGAAGCCGAACTGGCCGTGGCCCGGGCCGAGCGCGAGGCGCTGGAGGTCACTGCTTCGCGCTTGCGCTCGGACAGCCTCGATCTCGATTATGTCGAGGAGCGGGCCCGCGATATCCTCAACGTGGCGCATCCGCGCGATTACATCGTCGAGATCGAACCCGATCCGCAGCGCTGACTGACGCTGCGGCCGGGCATTCCCCAGATTTCACTGATTGGATCAGCGCCTAGCGCTTCATGTGCTCCAGACCGGCGACGGCGCCGGGTTTGGTCGATGGTTGCGACGCATTGTGCTTCTTGGGTTTTTCCGCTTTCGGCTTCTTGGCTTCGCGGTTGCCGCGTTGTTGGCCTTTGGCCATGACGCATTCCTTTGCATGACAGGGCAGATCGCCCGGGTGCACTGTACGTCTGATTTCGGCTTTTCCCTAGCGATTCGAACCGCGTTCCGAGCACGCGCTACCTGACAGAACCCACTGGCCCTCTTGCCGCTGCGCCGCACTATCTGGTATGGCCCGGTATCAGTTTCAGGGGAACGCGGAGCTAATATTTCGCGTGCGAATAAATGGCCACGAAACGCTCATCCAAGTCGTCCAAGCCGAAAGCGGCGGGAAAAGACGAACTCCTTCAGTACTATCGCGACATGCTGCTGATGCGGCGGTTCGAGGAAAAGGCCGGCCAATTGTATGGCATGGGCCTGATTGCCGGCTTCTGTCACCTCTATATCGGCCAGGAGGCCGTGGTGACCGGGATACAGGCGGCGCTGGAAGACGGCGACCAGGTGATCACCGGATACCGCGACCACGCTCACATGCTGGCCACGGGGATGACCGCCAAGGGCGTCATGGCGGAGCTGACCGGTCGCGAGGGTGGCTATTCGCGCGGCAAGGGCGGCTCGATGCACATGTTCTCCCGCGAGAAGCATTTCTACGGCGGCCACGGCATTGTCGGCGCCCAGGTGGCGCTCGGTACCGGCCTCGCCTTTGCCGACCGATACAAGGACAATGGCAAGATCGCTGTCGCCTATTTCGGCGATGGTGCGGCCAACCAGGGCCAGGTCTATGAGAGCTTCAACATGGCCAAGCTCTGGGACCTGCCGGTCATATATGTGATCGAGAACAACCAGTATGCCATGGGCACCTCGGTCAAGCGGGCGTCGTCCGAGGTCGAGCTGTACAAGCGCGGCGCCAGCTTCGGCATTCCCGGTGAGCAGGTCGACGGCATGGATGTCGAGGCTGTGCGCGCCGCGGCGGAGAAGGCCGTCAAGCACGCACGCTCGGGCAAAGGCCCCTTCATCCTGGAGATGAAGACCTATCGCTATCGCGGCCACTCCATGTCCGATCCGGCCAAGTACCGGACGCGCGAGGAAGTTGACGACATCCGCACCCAGTCCGACCCGATCGATCTGGTCAAGAAGCGTCTCATCGATGGCGGTCATGCCAGTGAGGACGAGCTCAAGGCGATCGACAAGGAAATCAAGGCGCATGTCGCCGAAGCGGCCGATTTCGCCAAGGAAAGCCCGGAGCCCGATCCCAGCGAGCTCTATACCGACGTACTGTTGGAGGCCTGACGCCATGACAGCTGGCCGCGCCCTGGACCCGCACACTGCATCGATTGCTCGCCTCTCGGCGCGCAACGTGGCGGAGTGCGTGTTTTTCGGGGGAGGACAGTCATGACACCGCAGGTCAAGCATTTCATCGATACCTGGCACAAGGCCGTGGAGACGCGCGATGCGGCGCTTCTGGACAGCATTATCGCCGAGGGCTGCGAGCTGCACTCGCCGGTTGTCTGGAAGCCGTCGGCCGACAAGCGCTACCTGATCCATATCCTGATGGGCGTGATCACCACCATTGAAGGCTTCAAGTATCGCCAGCAATGGGTGGAGACGAACGAGATCATCCTCGAGTTCACCGGTGAAGTGGATGGAATGGGCCTGGTCGGTATCGACAAGATCTCGCTCGATGATGATGGCTGCATGTGCCGCATCGAAGTGCTGATCCGACCGCTCAACACGCTGATCGAATTTGCCACGAAAATGCGCCAGCACGCGCTGCGCTACAAACCCGAGGCCGCCAACGGCTAGTCCGTGGGCGCCTGTAATCAACACAGGACATACCTGACCATGTCGATCGAAGTCCTCATGCCCGCCCTGTCTCCCACCATGGAAGAGGGCACGCTGGCCAAATGGCTCGTCAAGGAAGGCGACACCGTCGAGAGCGGTGACGTCATCGCCGAGATCGAGACCGACAAGGCGACCATGGAAGTGGAAGCGGTTGAGGAAGGCGTCGTCGCCAAACTGCTGGTCGAGGCCGGCACGGAAGGCGTCAAGGTCAATTCGCCGATCGCCCTGCTGGCGGAAGAGGGCGAGGACGCGTCCGACATCGAGGCTCCGACAGCGAAGGCCGAAGACAAGCCCGCGCGCGAAACCGCGCCCGCCGAAGAGACCAAGAGCGCCGATAGCGCTCAGGTCGAGCGTATCGACCATGCGGCCTCGAACGCATCGGACCCGGAAATCCCGGACGGTACGAAGATGGTCGAGATCACCGTGCGGGATGCCTTGCGCGATGCCATGGCCGAGGAAATGCGGCGTGACGACACGGTGTTCGTGATCGGCGAGGAAGTGGCCGAGTACCAGGGCGCCTACAAGGTCACTCGCGGCCTGCTCGACGAATTCGGGCCGAAGCGCGTGGTCGACACGCCGATCACCGAGCACGGCTTTGCCGGCCTGGGTGTCGGTGCGGCCTTCAACGGGCTCAAGCCGATCGTCGAGTTCATGACCTTCAACTTCGCCATGCAGGCGATCGACCACATCATCAATTCGGCGGCCAAGACGCTGTACATGTCCGGCGGCCAGATGGGCTGTCCGATCGTGTTCCGCGGCCCCAATTCGGCGGCCAGCCGGGTCGGTGCCCAGCACAGCCAGGACTATTCGGCCTGGTATGCCAATGTGCCCGGCCTCAAGGTCATCGCGCCCTATGACGCGGCCGACGCCAAGGGTCTTTTAAAGGCGGCGATCCGCGATCCCAACCCAGTGGTTTTCCTCGAACACGAGCTGATCTACGGCGAGACCTTCGACATCCCGGATGTCGACGACTGGGTGCTGCCGATCGGCAAGGCCAAGGTGCGCCGCGAGGGCTCCGACGTGACCATTACGGCGCACAGCCGCATGGTCGGTTTCGCGCTGGAAGCGGCGGAAATCCTGGCCGGGGATGGTATCGACGCCGAGGTCATCGACCTGCGCACGCTGCGCCCGTTGGACACCGAGACGGTGGTCAATTCGGTCAAGAAAACCAATCGCATTGTCTGCGCCGAGGAAGGCTGGGGCCGGATGGGCGTCGGCGCCGAAATCGCCGCCGTGGTGACCGCGGAAGCCTTCGATTATCTCGACGCCCCGCCGGCCCGGGTGCACCAGGAAGACGTGCCGCTGCCCTATGCCGGCAATCTGGAAAAGCTGTCCCTGCCGGGCACGGATGACATCGTCAAGGCGGCCAAGGCCGTCTGTTACGCGGAGTAGGGCGGGTGGATTTCGGTCGGCCCCGTCTGGTGTATTTTGTGTTCGGCTTTCTGACCGGATCGGTCATCGGGACAGCCCTGCTCACCTGGGGGCTGGCAGATCTGAGTCAAAGCATGCAGGAGTGGAATTTTTGAGCGCCCAAACGCACAAGAGAACGCGCACCGGCGGCTGCCATTGTGGCGCCGTGCGCTATGAGGTCGAATTGCCGGACCAGGTCGTGGCGCTGTCGTGCAACTGCTCGATCTGCGCCAAGACCGGCTTCATCCACGTGTTTGTGGAAGACGCTGACTTCAAGCTCGTTTCCGGCGCCGACAGCCTGACCGAGTACACCTTCGGCACGCATACGGCCAAGCACTGGTTCTGCAAGACCTGCGGCGTCAAGGCGCATTACAAGCCGCGTTCGCATCCGCACGGCATCTCGGTCAATCTGCGCTGTCTCGACGAGGATTCCGATCTCCAGCTTCGCTTCCAGGAGTTCGACGGCGCCAACTGGGACGAGAATATCCACAAGCTTCACCCCGACGCGGCCAACCAGGCCTGACGCGAGGACACCATCATGCCGATTGAAATCCTGATGCCCGCCCTGTCACCGACCATGGAAGAGGGCACTCTCGCCAAGTGGCACGTCAAGACGGGCGACACCGTGGAAAGCGGTGACATCATTGCCGAAATCGAGACTGACAAGGCGACCATGGAAGTGGAAGCGGTCGATGAGGGCGTGGTTGGCGAGATCCGGGTCGAGGAGGGCACGGAAGGCGTCAAGGTCAATGCCGTGATCGCCGTGCTGCTGGAGGATGGCGAGGACGAGAGCGCGCTGAAGGATGCGGGCCAGGCTTCGGAGAAGAAGACCGAGACAGCCGAGACACCGGCGCCGGAAGTGGCGCCGGCCCCCTCCGACGCCGCGAAGGGCGGTGCCACCTCCCCCGCGAGCGGGGGAGGGAGCGTGCCGCCGGCGCCCTCAAAGGATGGCGAGCGGGTCAAGGCTTCGCCGCTGGCGCGGCGGATCGCGGCGGACAAGGGTCTCGATCTGAAAAGCATCGAAGGGTCCGGGCCTTATGGTCGAATCGTCAAGCGAGATGTCGAGAATGCACAGCCGTCTTCTGCCGCCACGAAGGCGGCCGAGGCGCCGGCCGCCGCGCCGGTCGACATGGACGATCCGCTGGCCGCCCACGGGATTGCCCGCGACCGCTACGACATCGAGAAGGCCGACGGGATCACCAAGATTTCCGCCAAGCGCCTGGCCGACAGCTTCCGCGATATCCCGCACTTCCCGCTCAATGTGGATTGCCGGATCGACGCGCTGCTGGACTTCCGCAAGCGCATCAATGCCGCTGCCGAAAAGGACGGCGCCAAGGTCTCGGTCAACGACATCCTGATCAAGGCGTCGGGCCTGGCCCTGAAGAAGGTTCCGGCGGCCAATTCGTCGTGGATTGAGGGCGGCCATATCGCCCGCCACAAGCACGCCGACGTGTCGATGGCGGTGGCCATCGAGGGTGGGCTGATCACGCCGATCATCAAGGATGCCGACCTCAAGGGGCTGGTCGACATCTCCAACGAAACCAAGGACCTGGCGGCGCGGGCCCGGGATCGCAAGCTGAAGCCGGAGGAATACCAGGGGGGCACGTTCTCGCTGTCCAACCTCGGCATGTTCGGGATCAAGTCCTTCGCCTCGATCATCAATCCGCCGCAGGGCATGATCCTGTCCGTCGGTGCCGGTGAACAGCGCCCGGTGGTCAAGGACGGCGCGCTCGCTGTCGCCACCGTGATGACGGTGACGCTGACCTGCGACCACCGGGTGGTTGATGGCGCGACGGGCGCGCAGTGGCTGAACGCGTTCAGGACGTATGTCGAAGACCCGATGACGATGCTGATGTAGGGGTGTTTGGTGCCGCTTCGCGGCGCCGTATTTCTACCGGACCCTCGATGTTTCCCCCGCCTTCATGGCGGGGCCTTATGACGCTGATCGAGGGTGAGGCGACTCCCATTGCGGGTGTAGACAGGATTCGAGGCCCCGCCATGAAGGCGGGGAAAACGGTGAGGTGGATTCCTTCCGCGACTGATCGCATCGCGCCGCAGCGCAGGATAAGCCATTGATCTCTTGTCAGCCAGCGGGCCTCAGAGGGGCAAAGCTGTCAAGGGCGCGGAGCGCCGCTACGCGGTTGGAACCCTTGACAGCTTTGCCCCTCTGAGGCGGACTCTCGGCAAGAGATGAATGGGCAGGTGGGGCGCTGAAGGCGCCCCGTTTTCAAACCAACGAGGCCGCGACGATGTCTTCCCCAGCCCGCCACCTCGCCGAGATCCGGCATGCCGATCTCGTCTTTCCGCACCAGACCAATCACCAGGGCACGTATTTTGGCGGTGCGGCGATGGCGGAGATGGACAAGCTGGCCTTCCTGGTGGCGGCGCGGCATGCGCGGCGGCCGTTTGTCACGGCGTCGTGTGACAAGCTGGATTTCGTCGCCCCGGCGGTGGTCGGCAATCTGGTCGAGCTGACCGGGCAGGTGCGCATGGTCGGGCGCAGCTCGCTGGTGGTCGATGTCGAGCTGGCGGCGGAGGATTTGCGTACGGGTGGGCGGCATGTGTGCACGCGGGGGGCCTTCACCATGGTCGCTGCCGACCGCAAGACCAATCCGCAGCGCCTGCCGCCGGCGCCGGATGCCAAGCCGGATTTCGAGGCGTCGCCGGCCGGATATGCGCGCACCCTGCAGCTGGTTTTCCCGGGCGATACCAATCATCTGGGCCAGCTGTTCGGCGGCAATGCCATGTCGCTGATGGGCAAGGCGGCCTATATGGCGGCGTCGCGACATACGCGTACCGATGTCGGCATGGCGGCCTCGGACAAGGTTGATTTCATTGCCCCGACACGCGAGGGCGAGCTGCTCGACGTGACGGCACGGGTGGCCAGCGTGGGGCGGACCTCGATGCAAGTCGCGGTGCGAGCCGAAGCGGAAGACCTGATGTCCGGCGAGCGGCGCCTAGTGGGCGAGGCGGCCTATGTCATGGTGGCGCTGGACGAGAAGGGCAAGCCGACTCCGGCCAAGCCGCTGGAATAGCTCAGATTGCCAGCGGAAGGGCCCGGGCCTGCAGGGCCGGGGCGAGGGCGCGGTCATTGCAGCGATGCCATCCGGCGATCGAATAGCGCGCCCGGCGGGCCGGCAGGACTTCGTGCGGGATGTCTTCGCTGAGGAAGAGGGCGAGATGGGCCATGTGGGGCTGGATGTCGGCCAGCACGGTCGCGGCGTCATCGTCGTCGGCGTAGAGACGCAGGGCGCCGCCCTCATCCGGATGCCAATCCTCGTTGAGATACAACACGCTGGAGAGGATACGGTTGCGCGCACCGCGGAAGCTGTCGCGATGGCGGGCGTAGAAGGCGCCGGGCTCGTAGACGGCGAAATGCGCCTCGAAGGCGAACAGTCCGAGCATCAGGCGGGCATTGATTGCGAGACGCAGGTCTTCGGCGAAATCGAGCCAGGCGGCCTCGGCGGCGCTGTCGCGGTCGAGCCAGCGGGTGCGGTCGCGGCGGATCCGGCTTTCCACCCCGTGTTCATCGCTGCGGCCGATTCCGGCGCGGCTGAGTTGGCCGGCACGGTGGCGCTGGTCGGCTTCGGCGAACAGGGTCCGCGGCAGGCTCGGGTCGGCCAGCTGGCAGACGCTCCAACCCTGTCCGGCGAGGTCGTCGCAGACGCTGTCGATGTCGAAGACAGGCATGGCGCGGGCGCCGAGGGGGACGGGGTGCAAGCGAGGCAATCCTTGAGATGCGCGGCGGGCAGTTAGGGCCGTGTGGCGCCGGGGTCAAGCGGAAACTGGCCAAGCGCGCCGCGGACTGGCTCGGGCGATGGCGGGCGTTATACTCGCAGCCCGGTCAGACGGAGAATCGGCCATGACGATCAAAGTGATATCCCTCGCCGCCAAGCATGCCCAGTTCGACGAGGCCTGGTCGCCCAAGCGCGTGGCGCGGATGGATGATTACGACATCAAGCTGGCCAAGGCGGTCGGGGATTTCGACTGGCACCGCCATGAGAATGAGGACGAGCTGTTTTTCGTTTCGCGCGGCCTGCTGCGCATCGAGATCGAGGACGCCGAACCGGTCCTGCTCGGGCCGGGCGAGCTGTGCGTCATCCCGAAGGGCGTGCGCCACCGCCCGGTCGCCCAGACCGAGGAGGTGCATATCCTGCTGATCGAAAAGGCCGGCGTGGTCAATACGGGCGACAACACCGACAGCGACCTGACCCAGTCGATCGAGGATATCTAGGCACGGCGCGGCCCGGCCGGAGAATAATCGATCAGGCGTGATCGCGGTCACAGGCAAGGGCTTGCCCGACATGGCATGGTCCCCATGAACTGGGGAGGTGTCATGGTCAAGGGGTGGTTTGCGCTCGGCAGGATCGGGTTGTGCGCGCTATCGCTTGTCAGTTTGCCGGCCTGTCGCCCTGTATGGAATGCCTTCGCGCCGGTCCGGACAGGTCACGATCGCGGCATGGTCCGGAGCATGGTCGCCAGCTCGGTTCAGAGCACGGTTCAGAGCACGGGCCAGAGCACGGTCTACAGCTCGCTCCCGCTCGACACTTTTGATGCTACTGATTTTATAGACATTTATATCAATGAGTCACCACTGGCCGGGATCCGCTTCTCAGGCCCGATACCGCTTGAGGCCGAAGTGTTCGAGGGCGGCCCGGGCGATGGGTTCGCCCCATTCCTGCACGAAATGGCCGGCCTGCTTGACCTCCATCGGGGGCGGGCAGCCCCGGATCTGGTCGCGCAACCAGTACATGGCCGGCGGGCCGAGGACGGGATCCTGCATGCCGATGGCCATGAAGCTGTCGCCCTGCCAGGCGTGCTGCCAGAAATCGAGCGCGGCCAGGCCGGTATCGACGCCTTCCATGTCCGGATCGGTCTGCACCAGGGCCGGGAAGGTGCGCGCGCCGGCCTTGTAGCGCGGTTCGGGGAAGGGCGCGTCATAGGCGGCGATCTCCTCCGGGGTGAGGATCGGCGTGGCCTGTTTCATCAGTTGCCCGACATCGAAATCCGGGCGCTCGGCGACGAAGGCGCGCCAGGCGTCGAAGCCGGGCCCGGCCGGCTTGCCGATGCCCAGGCCGGTATTCATCACCAGCAGGCGGGACCAGCGCTGCGGCGCGGCCATCGGCAGGGTGAGGCCGATCAGACCGCCCCAGTCCTGGCACACCAGCAGGATATCGGTGAGGTCGAGGTGCTCGACGAAAGCCAGCATGGCCTCGCGGTGGAAGTGGAAGGTGTAGGTCTCGTCGGCGACCGGCTTGTCGGAGCGGCCGAAGCCGAAATGATCCGGCGCCACGACCCGCAGTCCGGCCTCGAGGAAGACCGGGATCATCTTGCGGTAGAGATAGGCCCAGCTCGGCTCACCGTGCAGGCACAGGGCAACCGGGGCGTCCCGCGGGCCCTCGTCGACATAGTGCATGCGCAGGCCGGCATACCCGGGAAGATCATCGACGTAACGTGGCTGCCATGGCCAGTCAGGCAAGTTCTCAAAACGGGTATCCGGGGTCCGGACGCTGTCGATCTGCATGGGGTGTCCCTCCTGAAGGCGGACAGCCTAGCGCCAATGGACGCGGCTTTGCGAGCATTGATCGGATGGGGGCGGGCTGATATTCAGCGGGTAGAGAGTCCCGGTTTTAATTCGTATGTGAAGGAAGTGCGGCATGGCCAGCAGCAATTTCGACGTGATCGTGGTCGGCGGCGGGCCGGGCGGCTATGTGGCGGCCATCCGGGCGGCCCAGCTGGGCTTCAAGACGGCGGTCGTCGAGCGCGACAAGCTGGGCGGCATCTGCCTCAACTGGGGCTGTATCCCGACCAAGGCGCTGCTGCGGACGTCGGAAGTCTATCACCTGATGCAGCATGCCGGCGATTTCGGCCTGTCGGCCGACAAGATCGCCTTTGACATCAAGAAGGTGGTCGAGCGCTCGCGCAAGGTGTCGGGACGCCTGGTCAGCGGCATCGGCATGCTGATGAAGAAGCACAAGGTCACCGTGATCGAGGGCACGGCCAAGCTCGACAAGGGCAAGGACGCACCGAGCGTGGTGGTTGGCAAGGAGCGGTACACGGCCAAGCACGTGATCCTGGCGACCGGCGCGCGCGCCCGGACCATACCGGCCGCCGGGCTGGAGCCGGACGGTGACAAGATCTGGACCTATCGCGAAGCCATGGTGCCGGACGCCATGCCGAAATCCCTGCTGGTTATCGGTTCGGGCGCTATCGGTATCGAGTTTGCCAGCTTCTACCGCACCATGGGAGCCGAGGTGACGGTGGTGGAAATGATGGACCGGGTGCTGCCGGTCGAGGACGCGGAAATCTCCGGCCTGGCCGCCAAGGCGTTCAAGAAGCAGGGCATGACCCTGATGACCTCGGCCCAGGTCGACAAGGTCGACACGTCCGGCAAGCTGGCACGTGTCACTATCAAGACGGCCAACGGCAAGAGCGAGACCGTCGAGGTCGAGAAGGTGATTCTCGCCGTCGGTATCGCCGCCAATATCGAGAATCTCGGGCTCGAGGCACTGGGCGTGAAGATCGAGCGCGGCCACGTCGTGAATGACGGATTCGGACGCACCAATGTGAAGGGGCTGTACGCGATCGGGGACGTGGCCGGGCCGCCCTGGCTGGCCCACAAGGCGTCGCATGAGGGCGTGGTCTGCGTCGAGAAGATCGCCGGCCAGGACGTGCACGCCTTCGAGACCGGCAATATCCCGGGCTGTACCTATTGCCACCCGCAAGTGGCCTCGGTCGGGCTGACCGAGGCCCAGGCCAAGGAGGCCGGGCACGAGGTCAAGGTCGGCCGCTTCCCGTTCGTGGGCAATGGCAAGGCCATCGCGCTGGGCGATGACCAGGGCCTGGTCAAGACGGTGTTCGACGAGAAGACCGGCGAGCTGCTGGGCGCGCACATGATCGGCGCGGAGGTCACCGAGCTGATCCAGGGCTATGTCGTGGCGCGCCAGCTGGAGACCACCGAGGCGGAGCTGATGCACACCGTCTTCCCGCACCCGACCCTGTCGGAAATGATGCATGAGAGCGTGCTGGATGCCTATGGCAAGGCGCTGCACATCTGAGGCGGCGGACCCTTTGCCGGAAAGCGCTTTGCTTACCATCGATTGATTTGACAGCTGACACGGTGCCGGTCGTGGCGTAAAATGCCCTGAATTCGATTTCAGGCGAGCGGAGGGATCATGCTCGACGAAGGTCGCCAGCAGGCACTGGATCGAACTGGACTGATAGAAGCGGGTCGGGAACCGGGGTTTGATCACCTGGTTCGGCTTGCCGCGCATGCCCTCCACACCAAGATCGCGCTGATTTCGCTGATTGACCGCGACCGCCAATGGTTCAAGGCCCGGCACGGTCTGGAGGTGGAAGAGACCGCGCGCTGCTATGCCTTCTGTGACCATACGATCCGCAACAGCGACGTGATGGTGATTCCGGACGCCCTCGAGGACCCCCGCTTCGCCGACAACCCTCTGGTGACCGGCGAGCCGAATATCCGTTTCTACGCCGGGGCCCCGTTGATAACCCATGAGGGCTACGCGCTGGGCTCCCTGTGCGTCATCGACACCGAACCGCGGCACGATTTCGGTCCTGCAGAGCGGACCATCCTGCAGGAACTGGCCGAGGCCGTGATGCTGCAGGTCGCCAGCGTGTCGCGCGACCGCGCGGTGCACGATCTCGAGGTCATCATCGAGGAATTGCGCCGTCGCATGGGCAGCCTGTTCACCCATGTGTCCTTCCTGGTCTCGACACTGGACCAGGACGAGACCGACACCGACCGTCTGGTGCATCGCTTGCGCGATTGCATCGGCTCGTTGTCCCGCACCCAGGCCGCCTTCGCCGCCAATCGATGGCAGGCCTTGCCGCTGCACCGCCTGTGCACAGCGGCGCTGGGCCCCTTCACACAGGACGAGGGGCTGCCGCTGCTGAATATCGAAGGCGGTAACCCGGCTGCCGTTTCCGAACGCGCGGCCTTTGTCCTCACCCTGATGCTGCACGAACTGGCGACCAACTCGGTCCAGCATGGCGCCCTCGGGCGCGGTGTTGGCCGGATCAGTCTGGGCTGGCAGGTCTCCAACGGTGTGCGGATCTACTGGTCCGAGAGCGGTGTGGCGTCAGGCAACGGCCCCGTCAGCACCGTATCGCAGGGTTTCGGGTCAACCGTGCTGGAGAAGATCGTCCCGGATGCCCTGGGCGGCGAGGGCCGCCTCGTCCGCCCCGAGCGGGGCGGTCTGAGCTATGAGCTGACCGTGCCCGCCAGTCGCGTCCTGGAGCGTAGCGAGTCCCAGGCCGAGGCCTGACACCCACCGTCGGTCTTGCCTCAGGCGGTTTCCTCGACCTGCGAGACGATGGCCTTCTCGACGATCTTCTGGACCTTGCCGTAATCGATCTTTCCGGTGCCCAGGACGGGGATTTCCGGCGCGTGGATGATGCGCTTGGGAATGGCCAGCTCGCTGATGCCGTGATTGCGGTAGAAGGCGACGAGGTCGCTGCGCTCCGCGTCGGGATTGTCGGTCAGCAGGATGACCTGTTCGCCCTTGCGGCTGTCGGGCAGGGCGCAGGCCGCGTGCATGTTGTCGGGCCAGACCGACGTGGCGCAGTTCTCGACCACGGTCAGGGAGACCATTTCGCCGCCCAGCTTGGCGAAGCGCTTGACCCGGCCGCGAATGCGCAGGAAGCCGGCCTCGTCGATGGACACGATGTCGCCGGTATCATGCCAGCCATTCTGGGGCGGATCGATCTCCAGCGGGGCGGAGGGGCGGATATAGCCCATCATGATGTTGGGTCCCCTGATGTGCAGCTGGCCGGCATCGGGGATGCCCTCGACCGGGACCAGCTTGGCCTCGCAGCCGCCCATGATCTGGCCGACCGTGCCGGGCTGGTTGTTCTGGGGCTGGTTCACCGCGAAGACCGGCGCGGCCTCGGTCAGGCCGTAGCCCTCCACGATCTCGACATTGAACTTCTTGCGCAGGGTGGCCCGGGTCTCGTCCTTGACCCGCTCGGCACCGCACACGGCCATGCGCAGGGAGGACAGGTCCTCGGTCTTCGCGGCGCGGGCATACTGGTTCATGAAGGTGTCGGTGGCGAACAGGATGGTCGAACCGGTCTCGGCGATGCGCTTGACGATCGTCTTGGCCTGCAGCGGCGTGGGGTGGCAGACCGCCGGCACGCCGAGGCCCAGGGGCACGAGAACGCCGCCGGTGAGGCCGAAGCAGTGGAAAGTCGGTAGCGGGTTGAAGACGCGGTCCGTGGGGAAGATCTCGACGTGGTCGCGGACCTGTTCGACGTTTGAGAGCAGATTGGCGTGGCTGAGGACCACGCCTTTCGGTTCACCCTCAGTGCCGGAGGTGAACAGGTAGACGGCGGGATCATCGGGCTTGGGATGCGAGCGCACGGCCCACGGCGCCACCATGCCGATGGCGGCGGCGGCCTTGTCGGCGGTGGAGAGGTTTTCCCGCACGTCCTCGAGATAGACCAGCTCGTAATCCCGGGCGAGATCGGCCTCGAGCTCTTCCAGTTCGCCCAGCTCAATGAACTTGCGTGCGGTGACGATGCGCTTGGCCTTGCAGGCCGTGCAGGCAGCGCGCAGGGCCTTGGCACCGGCAGTGAAGTTGAGCATGGCCGGGGTGCGGCCATAGGCGGAAATGGCGTAGAAGGAAATGATGGCGCCCGCGCCGGTCGGCAGCAGGATGGCGACGGCCTCGCCAGGCTCGGTTCCGTCCTTGAGGGCGTGGCCAAGGGCAAAGGTGGCCTTGGCCAGGTCGTCATAGCTGAGCTCGCGACCGTCGGCGTCGATCACGGCAAGCTTGCTGCCGCCGAATTTGCGCCGGGCGTCCATGAGCGCCCCAACTACCGACTTGCGATAGCGCGACGGCGCCAGCTCGGGTCCGCGAAACACCATTCCATCCTGCCCGGTCACCGGTGCATGGAATGCCCCCGCTTCAGCATTGTCGACCATGCTTTCTCCTCCCTGCGGCCCCTTTCACGGGCTCGTATTGGTGCCTGATCTTACTAGCGGTATCGGGCGAGGGAAGGGGGGAGAGCCGGAGGCGCTGTCATGTGTCGCAGCGCATCTCGTATTTCAGGAAGGATTTATCGAAAAACGAAAAAACTTCTTGATATCGTTTTTCGATAATGTATGGTCTGAATCATGCTGGGGAGCATGGGCTGCACCGGACTTGCCGAGAGGCAATTCGCACCGGACAGCAAAAATGGAGAGTGGGATGCGTAAGGCTTGTATGGCCATGACGGCCATCAGTGGTGCGGTGATGTTGAGCGGGTGTGTGGTTGTGGTCGCCGATGAAGGCGATAACGGGACCAAGCGCCTGCACCAGTCGCGCACGGCGGACGGTTTTCGGGTGCTCGACACCGATGGCGATTACTCCCGCCTGGCCGGAGATCTCAACCTGCGGGGCCGCGTAGGCGGTGATCTGAGCCTGGTGGCCGGTGATGTCGATATCGACGGCATGGAGATCGGCGGCGAGGTCTCAATTGCAGCCGGCGATGTCAATTTCAACGGCACGGTCGCGGGTGAAGTTTCGATCGCCGGTGGTGACGTCAACTGGGACGGCAGGGCCGGGGACGAGTTGAACCTGGCCGCCGGCGAGCTCACCGTGGCCGGCCAGGTCGAGGGCGAAGCCCATCTGGCGTCCGGCGAGATGCGGGTGACGGCCCGCTTTGCCGACCGGGTCCAGGCCCAGGCAGGCCGTCTCGAGTTTGCCGGTGAAGCCCTGGCGCCCGTGCAACTGGTATCGGCCGACAAGCTGAACCGTTCGCGCGGCCGGGACAACGGGCAGATCGTCGTGTCCGGTCGCCTGGCCGAGGGCGGAGAGATCTGTACCCGCACGCTGGAAATCACCGATACGGCGCATATTTCAGGCACGCTGACCGTCTGGAGCGTGGACAGCCCGATGGTGGCCGACGGCGCCCGGGTAGACAATCTGGTGGTCCATGACCGCGACGGCGAGGATTGTGATGACCTGGTCGAGGACTGGGACTAGGCATCACGGCTCCAGCAATCTGCGTTCAATGAAACCTACGCCTGGGGGCAAAGGGAGTTATCCATGAACATCAAGTCTATCCTACTGGCGATCAGCCTGGCTTTTGCCGGCCCTCTGGCGATGGCCGAGGCCCAGGTGATCGGCGGGGAAGTCGAGATCGACGGCAGTTCCGATGACGTCATATTCTTCGGCGGGGACATGGTGGTTCGCGGTGTCATCGAAGGTGACATCTTCGCCATAACCGGGGAGGGCGACATCGACGCCACTGTCCGGGGCGATGTGGAGTATCTGGGCGGCGACTTTACCCTGAACGGCGAAGTTGAACGCAATGTGTCGATCGCCGGCGGCGATATCGAGATCGATGCCACCATCGGCGGCAATCTCGATGTGGCGGGCGGTGACGTCAATGTGCGGGGGTCGGTGGGCAATAGTGCGCATCTGGCCGGGGGCAGCGTCTTCATCGACGCGATCATCCACGACACGCTGCATGCCGGCGGGGGCGAGGTCATAGTCGCGTCGACCAGTGTGATCACGGAGTTCGCCGAGTTCGCCGGCGGCCAGGTCGAACTGGACGGCACCTATCATGGCTTCGTGAATGTGCGCGGCGGTGAGGTCACCCTGTCCGGGCAGTTCCATGGCGATGTCGAGGTCGAAGCTGAAGAGGTCTACGTGCTGGACGGGGCCCGGATTGACGGCATGCTGCGGGTGCGCAGCCCGATCGAACCGGTGATGGCGGCCGGGGCGCAGGTCCCGAACCTCGACTACACCGAACAGGACGTCAATTTCGGCGCCCGCGACTGGGATGACATCGATATCGAGATCGCCGGCCCGTGGAAGGCACTGGGTGCGCCGATGCATTTCTTCGGCCTGGCCATGGCCGCCAGTGCGGTCTTGTTCGGCCTCATCGTGCTGGCCCTGGTGCCGCGCGGGACCAGCCAGGTGGTGCGGGCCTTCCGCCGCCGCCCCCTGGTGTCGGTGGTGCTCGGCTTCATCGCGGTGCCGTTCTCGGTCGTGTTCGCGGTGGTGCTGACCGTGCTGCTGGCCATCGTGGTCATCGGCATCCCGCTGATCCCCTTCCTCTGGCTTGTCCTGCCGGTGGTGCTGGTGCTGGGCTATGTGTTCGGCGGCTTCGCGCTCGGTGACCTGATCTTCAACCGTACTCCGGAACAGCCGCTGGGCTTTGGCCTGCGCCTGCTGTCGCTGGTCGTGGTGTTCGGCGCGGCCTGGCTGCTCGGTGCCATCTTCGGCGTTGGCCTCGGCATGCTCGCCGGTACGGTGATCTGGGTCGTCGGACTTGGCGCGTGGCTGCTCAGTTCGACCGGTCGTCGGCACGAAATGCCGGTCGCGGCCAGCGCCGCGCCCGGTCAAGGTTCGGGGCCGACAGTCGACGCCAGCTGAATCAACGGAGCCCCCGGCTGCCGCGGCAATCGGGGGCCTTCCGCGTCTCCCCAACATGACAATTCAGCAAGGACGGATGACCCGGCGGCAATGTCGCGCTAAATCTCCGGGCTTGCGATTTTGGGTTTCGGGGAGTGGGGCCGTGATGCGAGTAGTAAACTGGATGACGCTGGCCGTGGCGGCGAGCGCCGGATTCAGCGTGGCAGCGTCGGCGCAGCCAAACCAGCAGACCACCAATGACTGGCGTGATGCCTTCCGCCAGCTCGAGGACGAGGACTGGCCGACCCCGAACCGGGTGCGCCGGGCAACCGGCGCTCCGGGGCCCGACTACTGGCAGCAGCAGGTCGATTACGACATCGATGTGCGCCTCGACGAGGGTGACAGACGACTGACCGGCACCGAGACGGTGACCTATACCAACAATGCCCCCGACGAGCTGGACTATCTCTGGTTCCTGCTCGACCAGAACCGCTTCCGCCCCGATTCCATCGCCGTGATGACCGAGACCGTGTCCGGTGGTGGTCGCTCGTCAGGCCGGGTCGGCGGGACAAGGACCGACAGCATCTCCGCCGCCGCGGTGCGGCGCCGGCAGCGGATCGAGAATGACGGCTACGGCTTCAACATCACAGGCGTGACCGGCGCTGACGGTGAAGCGCTTGACTACACCATTGTCGACACGCTGATGCGTATCGATCTCGAGGATACGCTGGAGACCGGCGACGCGGTCACTTTCACCATCGAGTTCGACTACCAGCTGATCGAGACCGCGGTGGTCGGCGGACGGGCCGGCTGGGAATGCTTCGAGGAAACCGGCGATACCGGCGGCGACTGCATCTACCAGATCGCCCAGTGGTTCCCGCGTGCCGCGGCCTTCTCCGACTATGAGGGCTGGCACAACAAGGCCTTCCTCGGGCGCGGCGAGTTCGGTCTGGAATTCGGTGATTACGACGTCGCCATCACGGTGCCGCAGGACTTCATCGTGTCGGCCACCGGCGTGCTGCAGAACAGCGACGAGGTGCTCAACCAGGCCCAGCGGGACCGTCTCGACGAGGCCATGGAGGCCGATGAGCCGGTCTTCATCGTGACCCCGGCGGAGGCACGCGCCAATGAGCGTCGCGGCACCCGGTCCGAAGCGACCTGGGAATTCTCGGCGGAAAACGTGCGCGACTTTGCCTGGGCGGCGTCGCGGAAGTTCATCTGGGACGCGGTCGGCGTGGAGCAGGACGGGGAGGGCGTGGCGCCCGACCGCGTGCTGGCCATGTCCTTCTACCCCAATGAGAGCGAACCCTTGTGGTCGACCTTCTCGACCCGGGCTATCGAGCATACGCTGCAGGTCTATTCCGAATTTTCCTTCCCCTATCCCTATCCGGTGGCGCAATCGATCGCCGGGCCCCAGGGCGGGATGGAATACCCGATGATCACCTTCAATGGCGGCACCTATGGCCGCCCGGTGATGGATGAAGACGGCAATCTGAGCTATTCGCTGCGCTCCAAGCGCGGCCTGATCGGCGTCATCATCCACGAGATCGGCCATATCTACTTCCCGATGGTGGTCAATTCCGACGAGCGCCAGTGGACGTGGATGGATGAGGGGCTCAACACCTTCCTGCAATTCCAGGCCGAGCGGCGCTGGGAGGAGGACTTCCCGTCGCGTCGCGGCGACCCGGACCTGATCGTCGACTACATGGTGTCGACCAACCAGATGCCGATCATGACGCAGTCGGACTCCATCGTGCAGTTCGGTCCCAACGCCTATGGCAAGCCGGCCACGGCACTGGTCATCCTGCGCGAGACCGTGCTGGGCCGCGAGCTGTTCGACGAGGCCTTCCGGACCTATGCCCGGCGCTGGCGCTTCAAGCGGCCGACGCCGTATGACTTCTTCCGCACCATGGAAGAGGTGTCCGGCGTCGACCTCGACTGGTTCTGGCGCGGCTGGTTCTATTCGACGGACCATGTCGACATCGCCCTCGACCGGGTCATCGTCGGTGAGTTCAACACCGAGAATCCCGAGATCGAGAACGCCCGCTCGCGCGCGGAGGCCGAGGCCCTGCCGGAAAGCCGCACCCAGCTGGCCAATCGCCGCGAAGGCCTGTCGACCTATGCCGACAGCAATCCGGAGGTCATCGACTTCTATTCGCGCAATGACACCCACACGGTGACCAACCGCCAGCGCGAAGCCTACGAATCCGGTCGCGAGGAGATGGAAGACTGGCAGGCGGAGATTCTCGACAGCGATTTCAAGGTCTACTACTTCGATTTCTCCAACCGGGGCGGCGTGGTGATGCCGATCATCCTGCGCCTGAGCTTTGCCAATGGCAGCGAGGAGATCGTGCGCATTCCGGCCGAGGTCTGGCGCTACAATCCCGATCAGGTGACCTGGACCTACACCGACGAGCGCAGTCTTACGGCGGTGGAACTCGATCCGTTCCACGAGATTGCCGATGCCGACCGGTCCAACAACCATTTTCCGCCGCGTATCGAACCGTCACGCCTGGACGTCTACCGGTCCAGCCGGGACAATTCGAACATGATGGATGACATGGATCTGAGAGTGAGCCGAGACAGTGTGGAAACCCGCTCTGAATAAGACCGGCCGGGCGCTTTCGCGCCTCGGCGTCTGGGCCCTGGCGGGGCTGGTCCTGGGGACCGGTCCCGCCATCGCCCATCGCGGCCATTCCGGGGTCACCGATATCCGGCTCGACACCATCAATGCCGAGTTCGAGATCTCGCACCGGGTCTATGGCGTGGACCTGATGGACGCGCTGGGCGAGAGCGGCCGTGATGCCTCCGACGTCCTGGCCTCGGCGGACGGGTTGGACCGTATCGAAGCCTATGTTCGCGCCGGATTCCGGTTTGGCGAAGGTGATGGTGCCCTGATCGAGAGTGATTTTGTCGGGGCCGAGGTGGATGGCGAGTTCGTGTGGATCTACTTCACCGCCCCGGTGCCGGCAGACCTGTCGGCCTTCCTGGTGGACAATGACCTGCTCGCCGACACCGTCGAAGACCAGGAAATGCTGACCAATATACGTGTCGGACCGGAGATCCGGACAGCTCGCCAGGGTGACGGGCATCGCGACCCGGTAAGGCTGGTCTTCAACTAGTCCCAGGTGCGACGATCAGGCGTAGACCGTCCGGTTGCGGCCCTCGGCCTTGGCGCTATACAGGGCGCTGTCGGCGCGGCTGTAGAGCGGGTCCCGCTCGATGCTGTCCTCGGCGGAGGACTGGGCGCAGCCGATTGAAATGGTCACCGACAAGCGAGTGCCCTGCACCTGCGCCGATCCCGTCTCGACTGTCCGGCGCAGGCGTTCGGCGAGCGCCCACATGCCATCGCGATCGGTACCCGGGGCGGCGATGACCCCAAACTCCTCACCTCCGATACGGGCCAGGAAATCGGCTTCACCCAGGCTTTGCCGACACAGACGGGCGATCTGCCGCAGCACGTCATCTCCGGTCTCGTGGCCGTACACGTCATTGACCCGCTTGAAATGGTCGATGTCGAAGATTGCCAGCTGGACCTGACCCGCCTCGGGGTGGCGCTGCATAAGCCGGGTTTGCAGAACTTCCTCGAAAGCGCGCCGGTTGGGCAGTTCTGTCAGCGGGTCGGTGCGCGCCAGCTCGTTGAGCCGGGCCTGGGTATAGGCGGAGGTCAGCAGGAGGTAGCCGAAGATCGTGGATGCCTCCACGGCGATCAGGCCGAGCACGGCGAGCGGGATGAGCTGGCTGTCATCATAGACATTGTTGACTGCACTGCCGCCGAGCATGAAAGCGATGGCCAGGACCGTGGCATAGAGGCCGGCTGCGACATGGGCGCCGAGCAGCACAGCCACGCCCGGCAGACCATCGCGCCGGGCGATGGCGGGCAGGCGGGTTATGGACAGGATGCTGGTGACCGAAATGACCAGCGCAATCATGATGACCCGGCCGGCCACCTGGGGGTCGACAAAGATGAACCAGGCATAGGTCAGCACGTAGCTCGCCACGAGGACGGCATAGACCCAGCGCGGGAAATGGCGCTCGGCAAAGTGCGCGGTACCGGACAACAGCAGAACATAGGCGGTCGAGATGGCGGTGTTGGTGATGAACAGGATCCACAACCCAAGCCCCGCGTGATCCGGCGCGAAGAAAGCCGACAGGGACAGGCCGAACGTCTTGAAGCCCAGCGCGACCGTCCATGAGCGCGCGCCGCGGCTGGACGGATGGATGCGCCAGTTCACAAAGTGCAGGACAATGCCGATCAGCATGACCAGAACCAGGGCCACGACCAGTGAGCGCGTGTCCAGCATCCGTGAATTCTCCCCCAACTCACCTAAAACGCGAATCGACCCCGAGACTGCTGGTTCAGGCGAGGGAAAGGCAAGATGTTTCGGAGATTGACGGACCGGACTTGCAGCATTGTTTCAGGCATGTGGAACAGATATCGGCTCGATTGCGTTGATATTATCAACCGGGGAAGTGACTTGAAGATATTCCTTGCCGAAGACGAAGTCCTCATCGCCCTCGATCTGTCGATGGCCCTGGAAGCCATGAATCACTTCGTCGTCGGCCCGGCACACGACATCGAGACTGCGCGCAGCATGGCCCGGGAAGAGGATATCGACTTTGCCGTGCTGGACCTGAACTTGTCCGGCGAACTGTCCTTCCCCATCGCGCAGATCCTCGAGCAGCGGAAGATCCCGTACACTTTCCTCACCGGTTATCAGCTTTCCCACCTGCCGCGCGAATATCAGCACGCCCAGCTTTTGCAGAAGCCGGTCTCGATGCCGGAGCTCAATTCGCTGTTGTTGCGCGCCCAGGCCGGGCGCGTCAGCTGACGCCGCCTTGTATTGTCTCGACAGGAGCATTCATGACCGCCAAGACCGCCGAACCGACCCGGCAGTGCCGCCTGGTCTTTCAGCATCGCCAATCGCTGGCCCATGTGGAGGACCCGATGCAGCGCGGCATTTCCGCCGTTGCCAGTTGTGGCCGGACCCTTTTTACCGCGTGCGATGAAACGGCGACCGTGGAAGTGCTCTACCAGCAGGAGGATGGCAGCTGGGGCGATCACTCGCACATCGTCCTGTCGGACTTCTTCCGCTTGCCGGACGGACCGGACGGCGAGATGGACATTGAAGGCCTGTCGGCCCGCGATGGCTGGCTCTGGATTACCGGTTCGCACTCGCTCAAACGCAATACGCCGGATCGCGACGTGCATGGCGCCGCCGAAGGCCTCGAACGCCTGCTCGACATCAAGCGCGATCCCAACCGGTATTTTCTCGGCCGCATTCCGATCATCGAGGACGAACCCGGGGTGGCGCGCCTGAAGCGCAAGGACGGCAAGCGTCGGGCGGCCAGCCTCAAGCTCTACCGTCACAAGAGCGCGTTGCTCAAATACCTGCGCGATGACGCCCATCTCGAACCATTTCTCGGTATGCCGTGCAAGGAGAACGGGTTCGATATCGAGGGGCTGGCTTCGCGCCAGGAGCGGGTGTGGCTGGGCCTTCGCGGACCTGTCATCCGCGGCCATGCGGTGATTCTGGAAATGGAGGTGCGCGAGCGCAAGTCCGGCCGCCTCAAGCCGCGGCGGATCGAAGGCAAGCGGCGTTATCGCAAACACCTGCTCGACACCCGAGGGCTGGGGGTACGCGATCTGTGCCTCGACGGGGAAGACTTGCTGGTGCTGGTCGGAACGCCGCTGGCGTCGGACGGGCCGGCGCGCGTGCTGCGCTGGCGCAGCGCGGTCTATGACACCACGTCCGGCGTGGTCGCCAGTTCGCGGCTCGAGACGGTCTGCGAATTGCCTTATGTCGGCGACCGGGACCATCCCGAAGGGATCGAGCGACTGGTCGGGCGCGATGGCAGGGGCGGCGATCTCCTGGTGGTGCATGACAGCCCGCTGGAAGACCGGGTTGATGGCACGCCTCCCAGCCTGATGGCCGATCTTTACGCGGTCAATGAGCGCGATCCGGCGAGCTAGCGAACAGCCCTGGCCTCGTGGCCGGGCGGTCTGGCGGCGGCGGCCAGCTGGGTTTCAAGCACATCGAGCAGATCGGCATGCACGACCGGCTTGGCAAGCACCGCATCGAACTGGCCGGATATGTCCGACGCGTCGGTGTCCGCGTCCGACAAGGCGGTCACGGCAATGAATCGTGTGCCGTCGACCGGGGCCGTGGAGCGGATCAGCCGCGTGGCGGTGATGCCGTCCATGCCGGGCATCTGGATGTCCATCAGCACCAGGGCAAAGGCGCGCTCGCGGCAGGCATCCACGGCCTCCGGGCCGCTGGCGGCACTGACAATTTCGTGCGGGCGAGGGCCAAAAGCCTGGTGCAACATGGCAGACAGGACGACCCGGTTGGTCGCCACGTCGTCGACGATCAGGATGTGGACGGGCTCCCCGCCAGCGCTCAGCAAACGCGTGCCGTCATCGGCCTGGACATGAGGCTGGGCGCCCGGTGGGGACAGCGCCGGGGCGAGGGGCAGGAGAATTTCGAAGCGGCAGCCGTGACCGGGGCGGCTGTACACGTTCAGCTCGCCCTGCATGAGCTCGACCAGGCGGTTGCAGATCGCCAGTCCCAGCCCGGTGCCGCCATAATTCCGGGTCGTCGAGGTGTCGGCCTGGCTGAACGGTTCGAAGACAGATACTTGCTTGTCCTCGGCAATGCCCGGGCCCGTGTCGATGACCTCGATCACCGTCAGCGGCGCTTCGCTGTCGCCGGCGCGCTGGCTCACTTCGACCCGGATCGAACCGTGAGCCGTGAACTTGACCGCATTCGACAGGAGATTGCCGAGGACCTGGCGCAGTCGCAGCGTGTCGCCGAGCAGTCGCGGCGACAGCAGGGGCTCGATCCGGACGGTGAAAGCCAGGCCCTTGGCGACGGCCTGTTCCTGCCAGGTGGCACTGGCGCTCTGAACCAGTGCCGGCAGGTCGAAGGGCCGGGCCTCGACATGCATGGCACCGGCTTCGATCTTTGACAGGTCGAGAACTTCATTCAGTAGTTCCAGCAAGGTCCCGCCGGCATCCTCGACCAGACCGAGGCGTTCGGCCTGGGTCGGATTGAGATCGCCCTCGCGGCTCAGGACCGACGTCATGCCGAGAATGGCGTTGAGGGGAGTGCGGATCTCGTGACCCATATTGGCCAGGAATTCTGACTTGGCGCGATTGGCGCGACCAGCCGCATGCAGGGCTGTCTGCAGGTCATCATAGGCCCGCGCGAGAGCCTGGTTGGCGTCGCGCGCCGCGGCCCGGTACATCGAGCCGAGGCCGATCAGCCACAGGCAGGCGAACCCGACCGCGTAGGCAAAGGCCGTAACCGGATAGAGCACGGGTTCGGGAGCGGCGTGATAGAGGTAAAACACGCCGGCGAAGAAGACGCCGAGGAGGGGCAGCACGAAAAGCAGGCTGCGAGGTCCCCAGAAGTGGTAGAAGCCCAGCACGACGCCCGGCAGGTAGACCGCGGAGGGCGGGATGCCGCCGCGATTGCCCCATATGCTGGCCGCGTAGACGAGAACCGAGAAGATCAGGATCAGAACCATGGTCACGGAGGCATTGCGGGTGAGAATGCCGGCCAATCCGCACACCATGGCGAGAAGGCCGGCGATCAGGCCGACCCACATCATCCCCGGGCGGCCTTCACCCGACCAGTACAGCAGCGCCGCATTGGTCAGCGGCATTATGGTGAGCAGGAAGGCGTAGCTGAACGCGACACGGCCACGCATGGCGTGATTGAAGTCGCGCACCGGGTCGGCATCGGTAACAGCGTCTATGCGGGCCCAGATGTCCATTAGCTCCCTCCCCGACGCCACAATAGGACGGTGCCGTTAAAAAACCTATCCGGCTTTCACAGGCAGGGCGAGGGTGAAGCAGGATCCTTTTCCCGGCTCGCTCGTGGCCCATATCCGGCCGCCATGACGTTCGGCGATACGGCGGCAGATGGCGAGGCCGATGCCGCTGCCAGCGTCCCGGTCGCGACCGCCGAGACGGTGGAACATGTCGAAGATGCGTTCTGCCTGCTCGGGCGGAAAGCCGACGCCGTTGTCGGCGACGCTGATCCACCATTCGTCGTCCTTGCGTTCAGCCCGTATCTCGACCACGGGCGATGCCTCGGACCGATAGCGCAGGGCGTTGCTGACAAGGTTCTGGAACAGGTGCTCCATCAGGCCGGGGTCGGCCTTGAGGCACGGCAGGCCGGAATGCTCGATGCGGCCGGCATTCTCGGCGACCAGGGTGGAGCAATTGTCACGGACCTGCTCGAGGACAGCAGCAAGATCAACCTCGCGCCGGGCCAGCGGCGCATTGCTGGACCGTGAATAGCGCAACAGGTCATCGATCAGGCGCTGCAGGCGCTGGGCCGAGCTCGACATGATGGCGATGTACTGACGACCGCGCTCATCCAGATTGGGCGCGTACTTCTGGACCAGCAGTTCGCCGAAGCCGGAGATCTTGCGCAGCGGTTCCTGGAGGTCATGCGAGGCAAGGATGGCAAAGCGCTCGAGCTCCTCGTTCTTGCGCTCGAGGGCCTCGGCCTGGGCCGCGAGCTGGCGTTCGTGCTCGATGCGCTGGGAGATGTCCTCCAGCGAACCGGCGACCTGAACCGGCATGCCTTCGCGGTCCCAGCTGGCCAGACCGCGCGAGCGGACCCAGATGTGTCCGCCCTTGCCATGCCGGAAGCGGAAC
>NZ_JBTLRI010000002.1:283871-441975 GCF_054482675.1 Maricaulis sp. CAU 1757 | reverse complement strand
ATGCGCTGGGAGATGTCCTCCAGCGAACCGGCGACCTGAACCGGCATGCCTTCGCGGTCCCAGCTGGCCAGACCGCGCGAGCGGACCCAGATGTGTCCGCCCTTGCCATGCCGGAAGCGGAACTCGACATCGTAGGGCTCGTGCTTGAGCATGGCGCCCTCGACCGACTTCTGGACGCGGTCACGGTCGTCCGGATGCACGGCGTCGAGGAATTTCTCCATCCCCCATTTCTCGCCGAGACCGATCTCGCCGGTGATGTTGTGCAGTTCGGGCGAAACGGTGAGCTCGTCGGTTTCCGCATTCCATTGCCAAAGACCGAGCTGGGATCCCTTCATGGCAAGGTCGAAGCGTTCCTGGTCGGCGTGGGCACGCAGGTGAAAGGCGATCAGGGCAGCCGCGGTTTCCAGTACCTGTGCATCGGTGCGCTCAAAGCGCGAGGGCCGCGGTTCGGCCGCGGCGAGGTTGAGCGTCCCGTATATCCGGTCGCCAAGCCGCAGGCAGGCGCCGATATAGGTGTCTTCATCATTGGGTTCGTAGCCGGGATTGTTGGCGAACTCGGTCTGGCCGGCATCGTCGATCATCACGGTCTCGCCGGTCGCCACGACTTTCTCGCAATAGGAATTGAGGAGGGCGTAGGTCTTGCCTGGCGTGTATCCCGCCTTCTTGTCGATGACATGCTCGACCACGCAGCGCTCGCCGCTGATGCGCGCGACCATGGCCAGCGGCAAGTCAAAATAGGCCTGGCAGCGTTGCAGCAGGGCGTCGATCGCGCTGGCATGATCGTCATGAGGCGCGGTGCTCAGGGACACCAGATCGAGCACGGCTTCATAGGCGCGTGCCGCCCCACTTCCCAACCCGTGTTCGCTCATGCCCAGCTGCTCTGCCCAATTCCGTATTCTCAAAGGAATGCGTTCCAGACTAGGGGGCGGGGCGGCAAATGCAATATTTACCGTTCGGCCTCACGCCAGCAGCCACGACAGTACGCCCAGCTTGATGCCAGCGCCGCCTCGGCTTATGTGCAGGCCATGGCCAATCTGATCGACAATACGGTGACCTCGAACACAAGCGAGCCGCGGCTTGCTGCGTCCGAGATGCGTGCCGCCCGCCATCCCGAGAAGCAGAAGCGGGCGGACAGCCCGATCCTGCGCAAGCCGGACTGGATCCGCGTCAAGGCGCCGGTCGGCAAGGTGTTCGCCGAGACCCAGGACATCGTCAAGAAGGGGGGCCTGGTCACGGTGTGCGAGGAAGCCGGCTGTCCGAATATCGGCGAGTGCTGGGAACAAAAGCACGCCACCTTCATGATCCTGGGCGACACCTGCACCCGGGCTTGCTCCTTCTGCAACGTCAAGACCGGCCTGCCGGCGGCCGTCGATACGGACGAGCCGCGCCGCGTTGCCGAGGCCGTGGCCCAGATGGGTCTCAAGCACGTGGTCATCACCTCGGTCGATCGCGACGACCTCGCCGATGGCGGTGCGCAGCATTTCGTCGACGTCATCCAGGCCATCCGCACGACCACGCCGGGCACCACGATCGAAATCCTCACGCCCGACTTCCTGCGCAAGCCGGGAGCGGCGGAAGCGGTGATCGATGCCAAGGCTGACGTGTTCAACCACAATCTGGAAACCGTGCCGCGGCTTTATTTGTCGATCCGTCCGGGGGCGCGCTACTACCATTCGCTGCGCCTGCTGGAGCGGGTCAAGGAACGCGATGAAAGCCAGTTCACCAAGTCGGGCATCATGGTCGGTCTTGGCGAAACCAAGGAAGAAGTGATGCAGGTCATGGACGACATGCGGTCGGCCGGCATCGATTTCCTGACCATCGGCCAGTACCTGCAGCCGACCCGCAAGCACGCCGCCATCGACCGCTTCGTCACGCCGGACGAGTTCAAGGCCTATGAGACGATCGCGCGGGCCAAGGGCTTCCTGATGGTCTCGGCGACGCCGCTGACCCGCTCGAGCCACCATGCCGGCGAGGACTTTGCCCGCCTGCGGGCGGCCCGGGACGCCGCGCTGGCGCGCGGCTGAGGCGGGCTGTCGCGTGGATACCCGCGAACGCCTGCGCCTGTTTTTCGCACCGGATGATCTGTACGAGCTGGTCTCCGATGTCCGCTCCTACCCGCAATTCATTCCGCAGATCACAGCCATGCGTGTGCTGTCGGAGAGCCATGACGGGCCGCTGACGACGATGACCTGCGAAGCGCGGGTGCGCTACAAGTTCGTCACGGAGCGGTTCACCTCGCGAGTTCATTCCGACGCGGCCGGGCGCGCCATTGACGTCGATTTCGTCGCCGGACCGTTCCGCGTGCTGGAGAATGTCTGGCGCTTTCACGCTCTGTCGGACGGGTCCACGCTGGTGGAGTTCATGGTCAAGGCGGCGTTCAAGAACCCGATCCTGCAAATGCTGCTGGAAAGCAATCGCGAGCGCGCGGCGCGCATGATGGTCGGGTTCTTTTCCGATGAGGCGGCGCGCCGATTCTCACCCGCAGGCGACCCGAACGCCGACCTATCCGAAGAGATCGACGCCCTCGGCCACCAGGTCTAGCGCGGTCGCAACGCTGGCCAGGCGGACCGCATCACGGCCCCTGTCACCGAAACGGTGCACGGTCGTCCGGGTCGCCTGATCCCGTACCGCCAGGCCGAAATGCACGAGGCCGGCCGGCTTGTCGCCATCGCTGCCGGGGCCGGCAATACCGGTGACGGAGACCGCAATGTCGGCATTCGAGCGCAGCAAGGCTTCCTCTGCCATGCGCCGGGCGACCTCGGACGAGACGGCGCCATGGGCCTCGATCAGGCGGGCCTGAACCCCCAGCATCTCGGTCTTTGCGGCGTTGGAATAGGTCACGAAACCGCGATCCACCACATCCGACGAGCCCGGGATTT
Source organism: Maricaulis sp. CAU 1757 (assembly GCF_054482675.1). Classification (NCBI taxonomy): domain Bacteria; kingdom Pseudomonadati; phylum Pseudomonadota; class Alphaproteobacteria; order Maricaulales; family Maricaulaceae; genus Maricaulis; species Maricaulis sp. CAU 1757. The sequence goes on along the minus strand of NZ_JBTLRI010000002.1, from coordinate 439,096 downwards.
CGGTCAGCAGGCCGGCGATGAGACCGCCCGTGCAGCTTTCAGCCGTGGCTATCATGACGCCGGCGGTGGTCGCCCGCTCGATCAGGTCTTCCGCCTGTTCGATGAGAGAGTGGGGAAACATCATGGGGTCATCCTTGCAGTCACTATGGCCTGCGCGGCGAGACCTTCACCGCGGCCGGTAAAACCGAGTTTCTCTGTCGTGGTCGCCTTGATATTGACCCTGGCGGGGGGCAGGCCGAGCAGGTCTGCCAACACCCGGCGCATGGCTTCGCGGTACGGCCCGACCTTGGGACGTTCACCGATCAGGGTAAGGTCGGCATGGACCAGCGTGCCACCGGCGCGAGCCAGCAAGCCGACGGCGTGGCGCAGAAAACGGTCCGAAGACGCGCCCGCCCATTGCGGGTCGCTGGGCGGGAAATGCTGGCCGATATCGCCGGCCCCGGCGCAGCCCAAGACGGCATCGGTGACGGCGTGCAGGCCGACATCGGCGTCGGAATGGCCGACCAGGCCGAGGCCGGCCCTGATCTCCACCCCGCACAGCCACATGCTGTCGGCCCTTTCCAGCCTGTGCACGTCGAAACCCTGGCCGGTGACGTAGTGGGATGCAGCGGAAAGGGTCTGCTCGGCGCGCTGGAAATCCTCGGGCCGGGTGAGCTTGAAATTGCCGGTTTCGCCGCTGACCGTGTGGACCTCCATGCCCGCTTCCAGGGCCACCGAGGCATCGTCCGCCAGGGCGCGCTCGCCCAACCGGTCATAGGCGGCCAGCAGGGGTGCCAGACGGAAAGCCTGGGGGGTCTGGGCGGCGTGCACGGGCTCGCGGTCTATGGCGGCCCGCATGCGACCGTCGCGCACGTCGAGCAGGGCGTCGGTCGAGGGCAGGACGGGCAGGACAGCGCCATGGTCGTGCAGGGCGGAGGCGAGGCGATCGATGAGGTCGGTGCTGACGAAGGGACGTGCCGCGTCATGGATCAGCACGGCCTCGATGTTGCGGGCCCTCAGGGCGTCAAGGCCGGCCCGGACCGAGGCCGTGCGCGTGGCGCCGCCGCGCACACGCTCGAAGTCGATGCCGCTCTCGTCGGCAACCCGGTCCAGGTGTTCGCTATCGTCGGGATTGACGACGACGACCAGGGCATCGATGGCGGGGTGATCGTGAAAGGTCGCGAGGGTGCGCGCGAGCACACTGCGGCCAGCGAGGGCTCGGAACTGCTTGGGGATGCCGCCGCCGGCGCGTTCGCCTCGTCCGGCAGCAACAATGACGGCGCCGAGCCTCATGACACTTCCTTCCCCGATTGCCGCAGCGCAGCAAGAACGATAGCTTGCCCGCTTACGATGCCCCGCAAGGATTTGTCCAGCCAGATGACCTTCTCCATCGGATCCCATGCGATCACCGTCCCGGCCGTCCTGGCCCCGATGTCGGGCGTCACCGACCTGCCATTCCGGCGCCAGGCCCAGAAGTTCGGGGCCGGCATGGTGGTGTCTGAAATGGTAGCCAGTGACGCTTTGGCCCAGGGGCGCAAGGACATGGTGCGCAAGGCGGCGCTCGATGCCAGCCTTTCACCCTGCATTATCCAGCTGGCCGGGCGCGAGGCGCACTGGATGGCCGAGGGCGCGCGCATTGCCGAGGCGGCGGGGGCCGACATCGTCGACATCAATATGGGCTGTCCGGCGCGCCAGGTGACCAAGGGCCTGTCGGGGTCGGCGCTGATGCGCGACCTCGACCACGCGCTGGGCCTGATCGAGGCCACGGTGGCGGCGGTCAAGGTGCCGGTGACCCTGAAAATGCGCCTGGGCTGGGACCATGACAGCCTGAATGCACCGGAACTGGCGCGGCGGGCCGAGGATGCCGGGGTGCAGATGGTCACCGTGCACGGGCGCACGCGGCAGCAATTTTACAAGGGCGAGGCCGACTGGGCGGCGGTGCGGGCGGTGCGCGAGGCGGTATCGCTGCCGGTCATCGTCAACGGCGACATCCTCGTCGCCGAGCACGCCAGAGACGCGCTGGAGCAGTCCGGGGCCGACGCGGTCATGGTCGGGCGGGCGTCCCAGGGACGGCCATGGCTGGTGGGCGAGATCGGACGCAGCCTGTTGGGCGAGCCGGTCGTGATGACGCCGTGGGCCGACAAGCTGGAAGCGCTGGCTTGCCAGTTCGAGGACAGCCTCGAGCATTACGGCGAGCCGCTGGGAATCCGGATGATGCGCAAGCATTTCGCCAGTTTCGTGGACGAGGAATGCCGCGGGTTCGACGCTGACCTGCGCAGCGAAAGCAAGCACACGCTGTGCCGGTCGAGCGACCCGGCGGAAGTTCTCGGGGCGCTGCACCGGCTGGGCAGCGCCGGACAGCGCGCGGCGGCGTGAGCGGCGAGCTGGAGGCGGTGATGCCGACGCTCGGAGCGGCCGAGTGGGCCGCCGTGCCAATTCTCGTTTTCGATGCGTCCGGGGTGTTGCGGCAAGCCAATGTGCAAGCCGAGGAGTGGCTCAACGCGTCGGCTTCCCAGTTGCGACGGGCTGGTCTGGGGGCGCACTCGGCGCGCGGCAAGGATGTCGACCGCCTGGTCCGGCGGGCGCTGGACAGGCGCAGTGATGTCGCCGCCCTGGCCTGTACGCCGGCCGGCGAGGCTCCGTTTGACATGCATGCGCGCTGGGACGAGGCCGGGGGGCGCGTGTGCGTGACCGTGATCCCGCCGTCTGGGCCGGGCGGGCTGGCGAGCGATGATGCGGCGCTCGGTTTCGGGCGCATGCTGGCGCACGAGTTGAAGAACCCGCTCGCCAGCGTGCGCGGCGCGGCGCAGCTGATCGGACGCAGTGGCGATGCGGACAGCCATCGCGAGCTGGCTGAACTGATCATCCAGGATGTCGACCGGATCACCCGCCTGGCCAACCAGTGGAGCCGGGTTGGCGACATCCGGTGTCAGGCTCTGCGCCCGACCAGTCTCAACGCCGTGGCGGTCGAGGCGCTGGATGCGATGGGCCGGGCCGGCTTGCCCACGCCGCTTCATCTCGGCCAGGCCTTCGACCCATCCCTGCCGGATACCGATGCCGACCCCGACCTGTTGCTGCAGGCGGTGCTGAATCTGGTCCGCAATGCCTGTGATGCCGTGGCCGGACGCTCCCAGGGCCGGGTCGAGATCGCGACCCGGTACGAGGGCGGGCGACGCAGTCGCGAGGGGCCGCAGCCGCTGCCCCTGGTCATCGCCGTCCGCGATAACGGGGCGGGCGTTCCGGCCGAGCTGGGCGAGCGGATCTTCACGCCCTTTGTCACCACCAAGCCGGCCGGCGAGGGGCTGGGCCTGGCTTTCGCCGCCCGCGTGGCGACGCTGCATGGCGGCGCGATCGACTATGCCAGTGGGCCGGACGGCTCGGAGTTCCGGCTGCGCCTCCCGCTGGCCAGTGGAGGGCGGACATGAGTGCCCGGATCCTGGTCCTGGAGGATGATGACAGCCTGCGCCTGGTGCTGTCCAAGGCACTGAGCGGGGCCGGTCACGCGGTGCGCGCGACGGCGTCGGCGGACACGGCGATGACCTGGGTGCAGCGCGGGGAGGGCGATGTACTGCTCGCCGATGTGCTGCTGGACGGACACAGCTTTCTTGACCGCCTGCCGCAGATCACCCGGCTGAAGCCCGACCTGCCAATCATCGTGATGAGCGCCCAGACCACAGCGGGAACGGCCCTCGATGCTGCCCGTGAAGGCGTCTTCGAATACTTGCCGAAGCCATTCGATATCGATGTGCTCATCGACACGGTTGCCGACGCGCTGACGAGCCGCAACAGCGCGACGGAACGCGGCGGTGGAGGCGACGGTACGGGGCTGGTGGGTCGCAGTGCGGCGATGCAGGCGGTGTACAAGGCGCTCGGACGCGCGGCGCAATCCTCACGCCCGGTCCTGGTTGTCGGCGAAACCGGCGTCGGCAAGCGCTGCGTCGGCGAGACCGTGCTGAGGGCGCGCGGGAGAAGCGGGCGGCCCGTCCTGGTCACCGCGGGACATGACCGGGCCCGTCTCATGGCCTCTGTCGAGGCCCCGCAGGGCGCCCTGTGGCTGCGCCTGGAAACCTGGCCGGAGGATCTCGTGGCGTTCGCCAATGCAGCGCTGGACGTGGCCACGAATGATGTCGTCGCGACGGTGACAGGCGCGCGTGCGGACAGGTTGGACACGCGCTTGCTGACCCGACTGGGCGGACAGCGCATCGAGATTCCGCCGCTGCGCCATCGGGCTGATGATATTCCCGTCCTGGTCCAGCATTTCAGGCAGCGTTCCGACGGCGCCGCGGCGGCGCTCGGTGAAGCCGTCATCGAGCGGCTCAAGGGCCATGGCTGGCCGGGCAATGTCGCGGAACTGGAAGCATTGGTGGAGCGTGCCGGAACAGGTCCGTGGAAAGTGCGTCAGATCGAAGCCCTGATCGACAGCCCCGCCCACCGGCCTGAGGATGCGGCGGAGGCCTGGAGCACGGCGGCCCTAGCCGCCGGGCTGGACCGGTCGCAGACCCTCGATGCAGTGGATGCCGCTCTGATGCGTCAGGCGCTGCGCGAAAGCCGCGGTAATCGCTCCAAGGCCGCGAAACGCTTGGGTATCAGCCGCAATACACTGGCGCGCCGCGTCGTCGAACTGGGGATTTCGGGCGATCCTATGTGACCTATGCGGCACGCCTGTTGATTTGAAGCAACAACCAAGTAATGATGCCGTTCTGCAACAGGCATGTTGGTGTCCTTGAACGAGACGACCGCTAACCCTCTGATCCGCAACATATCGCCCCGATCCGCGGCGCTTTTCGGGCTGGGATTCATTGTCTCGGTTACCATTCTCGCCATCACCGCCCTGGGCGTGCTGGGCGAAGGCGGGCTGATCAGCCTGGGAGGCCGCACGACCCTGATCGTGCTTGCCGCCAATGCGGTCCTGATCCTGATTCTCGCCTCGGTCGTCGGCGTTCGCCTGGTGCGGCGCCTGAGGGCGCGGCGTTTCGGCGAGCCGACACCGCGGCTGCACCTGCGCTTTGTGGCCCTGTTCTCGATCGCGGCTGCGGCGCCGGCCTTCCTGTCGGCCCTGTTCCTCGGTGCGGTGATCACACGCGGCGTGGATTACTGGTTCGGCACCCAGATCAACACCATGGTGGAGCGCCTGGAATCGGTCGCCTTCGACCACTACCAGCGGCGCGCCAGCGAAGCCTCGGTGCATCTCAGCGACATGGCCCGTGACCTCAGCAATGACGGGGCCATAGAAGCCTTCACCGGCAGCCGTATCCAGTATGTGCGCTATCTCAGCGAGCAGGCGGCCCTGCGCAATTTCACTGCCGCCTATATTGTCGATGACCGCGGCACCCTGCTGGCGCGTACGCATTTCCAGGAAAACAACTCCTATACCGCGCCATCGGTAAGGCTCTACGAGCTGGCCCGCGAGGGCGGGGTGGCCGTGTCGTCACCCAATACTGCCGGCGAGGTGGCCGATGACATGCGTCTGCTCACCGAACTGGAGGCTTACGAGAACGCCTATCTGTTCGCCACCGTACCGTTCGATGTCACCCTGTTCCGCGAAATGGGCGAGGCCCGGGTGGCCCTGCGCGACGCCAACACCCAGGAAGCCCAGATCCGTTCGAGCTTCCTGCTGCTCTACCTGGAACTGGCGGCCCTGATCATCATCGGAGCGATCTGGCTGGCTCTGACGGCGGCGACGCGAGTGGTGACGCCGATCTCGCGACTGGTCTCGGCCGCCGAGCGGGTGCGGCGCGGGGATCTGGAAACCCGGGTCCAGATGGGTCGGGATGATGATGAGATCGCCGCGCTCGGGCGGGCCTTCAACCGGATGACCCGGCAATTGCGCAGCCAGCGGCGCGATCTCATCGAATCGCATGTCGAATCGGAGAAGCGGCGGGCCTTCATCGAAGCCATCCTGGCCGGCGTGCGGGCCGGTGTGATCGGCCTCGACAATGCCGACCGCATTACCCTGATCAATCGCTCGGCGATTTCGATCCTGAGCCCCGGCACCGAAGACCTGCTGGGCGTCGGCATCGACGAGGTAACGCCTGCCCTGGTGCCGCTGGTCGAACAGGCGCGCCGCCGTCCCGGCGCCGTGGCCGAGGGGCAGATCGACCTCGAGACCGCCGACAAGCAGGTGCGACACCTGGTGGTGCGCGCCTCGATGGACGAGGAAGCCGGGCTGGTCATCACCTTTGACGACGTGACCCGCCTGGTCACCGCCCAGCGCAATGCCGCCTGGCGCGAGGTGGCCCGTCGCATCGCCCACGAGATCAAGAATCCGCTGACCCCGATCCAGCTCTCCGCCGAACGCATCAAGCGCAAGTACCGCAAGGAAATAACCGGCGATATCGAGACGTTCGACCGCTGCGTCGACACCATTGTCCGGCAGGTCAATGACATCGGGCGCATGGTCGACGAATTCTCGTCCTTCGCCCGCATGCCCCAGCCCAAGGTGGAGGCGGTCGAAATGGCCAATATGGTGAAGTCGGCGGTGTTCGCCCAGCGGGTCGCCTCGCCGAAGATCACCGTGGATTTCAACGCGCCGGCCGACCGCGTCTATGCCCTGTGCGATGCGCGGCTGGCCAGTCAGGCCCTTGCCAACATTCTCAAGAATGCAGCGGAAAGCGTTGATTCACGTATGGATATGGATGATCAGCCAGGCCGAATCGCGGTCGCCGTTGATATCCAGGACGACGAAGTCGCCATCTCGGTGACCGATAACGGGCTCGGGTGGCCGACGGCCAATCGCGAGCGCCTGACCGAACCTTACATGACCACGCGCGAGAAGGGGACCGGGCTCGGCCTGGCCATCGTCAAGCGCGTGATGGAAGACCACAAGGGACGGCTGGAACTGGATGTTCCGGGCGAGGGGGGCGGCGCCGTGGTGCGACTGGTCTTCCCGCTCACGGACGCCATGGCCAGCAACGTCCCGCAAGACGAGGAGGCCTGAGCGTGGCCAAGGACATCCTGATTGTCGACGATGAGGCGGACATCCGCGAACTGATCGGCGGCCTGCTGGAAGACGACGGTTATGACACGCGCGAAGCGGGAGATGCGGATGCGGCTCTGGCCGAGATCCGGGCCCGCAAGCCTTCGCTTGTCGTGCTCGACGTGTGGCTGCAGGGCAGTCGCCTGGACGGGATCGAACTGCTCGGTGAATTCCGCAAGCTCGATGCCGACCTTCCGGTCATCGTGATCTCCGGACACGGCACGATCGAGACCGCGGTCGCGGCGATCCGCCAGGGCGCCTATGACTTCCTGGAGAAGCCGTTCAAGAGCGACAAGCTGCTGCTGACGGTCAAGCGGGCGCTCGAAACCAGCCGCCTGCGCAGTGAGAACGCGCAATTGCGGGCGCGCTCCAGCAACCAGGGCTCGCTGATCGGGGAATCCTCCGGCATCAGTCATGTCCGCCAGCTCATCGACCGGGTCGGTCCGACCAATAGCCGGGTCCTGATCAAGGGTCCGTCGGGGGCCGGCAAGGAGCTGGTGGCCCGCCTCATCCACGAAGCCTCGCCGCGGTCCGGCTCGGACTTCGTTCCGGTCAGCGCGCCGGGAATGACGCCGGAAGGGGTCGAGGAGGAGTTGTTCGGGCGTGAACACGAGGATGGCTCGATCAAGCATGTCGGCCTGCTCGAGCGCGCCCATGGCGGCACGCTCTATCTCGACGAGATCGCCGACATGCCGAAGGAAACCCAGTCCAAGCTGCTGCGCCTGCTGGTCGAGCAGCGCTTCCGGCGCATTGGCGGGGCGGCCGATGTCCAGGTCAATGTCCGGGTCATCTCCTCGACGGCGCAGGATCTGCACGCCCGTATCCAGGAAGGACGCTTCCGCGAGGACCTGTATCACCGTCTCGCCGTCGTGCCGGTCGTAGTGCCGCCCCTCGCGGAACGCCGCGAGGACATTCCCCACCTGGTCGATCATTTCGTCGAGCGCCTGACCAATTCCGCCGGCTTGCCGCGACGTGCCTTCGGCAGTGATGTCATGGCGGCGCTGCAGGCGCATGGCTGGCCGGGAAATGTGCGCCAGCTGCGCAATAATATCGAGCGCCTGCTCATCCTCGCGACGGGCGCGCCGAACGAGCCGATCACGCTGGATTCCCTGCCGTCCGAAGTGGTGACTCGGGAAAACCATGATGTCGGGTTTGACGCGGAGAAGATGATCGCCTTGTCTTTGCGTGAGGCGCGCGAGAATTTCGAGCGCGAGTATCTCAAGGCGCAGATCGACCGCTTCGGCGGCAATATTTCGCGCACGGCAGCATTCATCGGGATGGAACGCTCGGCGTTGCATCGCAAGCTTAAATCCCTGGGCGTCGGTGGATCCCAGAAGGAAGGCGCCAGCCAGGCCTAGGCCGGCTGGAGGCGGAGAGAGCATGAGAGCAATAGTCTGCGGAGCCGGCCAGGTGGGTGTCGGCATAGCCCGGGCGCTGGCGCGCGAAGGCAATGCGGTAACCGTCGTCGACTGGTCGCCGGAACTGATCGACCGGGTCGTCACCGACCTGGACGTGCGCGGCATTGTCGGCCACGGCTCGCATCCCGACGTGCTGGAAAAGGCGGGGGCGGCGGAGGCCGACCTGCTGGTCGCCGTGACCTACTCAGACGAGACCAACATGATCGCCTGCCAGGTGGCGCACTCGCTGTTTTCCACGCCGATGCGCATCGCCCGGGTGCGGGCGCAGAACTATCTCGATCCGGCCTGGGCCGATCTCTTCAACACCGGCAATCTGCCGGTCGACGTAGTGATTTCTCCGGAGCTGGAAGTCGGTCGGGCCATCCTGCAGCGCGTTGAAACGCCGGGCGCTTTCAATACAGCCGTGTTCTCCGGTGGCCGCGTTCAACTGCTCGGCTTGCGGCTGGACGAGAACTCGCCGGTGGCCGGCTCGACGACCGAACAGGTCATGGAGCTGTTTCCCGACCTGCGCCTCGCCGTGGTCGGTGTGCAGCGCGAGAAGACCCTGTTCATCCCGAAGGCCAATGACCCCTTGCTGCCCGGCGATGACGTGTATGTGGTTGCCGAGGGTTCGCAGGTTCGCCGCGTGCTCGACATCTTCGGTCGCTCGACCGAGAAGATCCGCCGCGTTGTGGTCGTTGGGGCCGGCAATATCGGCGTCTACGTGGCGCGGGCGCTGGAACGCGCCGGCGGCGTCAAGGTGCGCCTGATCGAGGCAGACAAGGCCAAGGCCGAGGCCGCCGCGGTGCGCCTGAAGAAGACGGTGGTGCTGCACGGTGACGGGCTCAACGCCAAGATCATGCAGGAAGCCGGTGTGTCCAATGCCGAGCTGGTCGTGTGCGTGACCAATGACGACAAGGTCAACATGCTGTCCGCCGTGATGGCCAAGCGGGAAGGGGCCGAGCGCGCCCTCAGCCTGATCAATGAGCGCGGCTTTGAAGGCCTGCGCGACCCGCTCGGCATCGACGTGCTGATCGATCCGCGCGCGACCACGGTGTCGACCATCCTGCAGCACATCCGGCGCGGCCGGATCACCGGGCTGCAGAGTCTGGGCAGCGGTCAGGCCGAAGCGCTCGAGGGCATTACGCTGAACACATCGCCCCTGGTCGGGCGTCCCCTCGATGACCTGGAACTGCCGGACGGTGTCGCCCTCGGTGCGGTGGTACGGGGCGACAAAGTGATGCTGCCGGTTGATGAGGGGCGGATCCGGGAGAATGACCGGGTCCTGCTGTTCTGCAACAAGGCACTGATCCCCAAGGTGGAGCACCTGTTCCGCGTCTCGCTCGAGTACTTCTAGACCATGACCCCGGCGGCACTGCTTCGCCCCCTCGGGGCGCTCTGGGTCCTCGTCGCAATGGTGGCGGTGCTGGCGGCCTTCTCGGCTGCAGCCATGGGCGAGCGCCATCTGGCCCCGCTCTTCCTGACCACGGCCGGACTGGCGCTGGTTCCCGGCCTGTTCATCCTGGCGGCAACGCGCGGGGTGACGGTCGGCGCCAGTGCCCTGGATGCCATGGGACTGGCGCTCCTGGCCTGGGTCACGGCGCCGATCATGGCGGCCCTGCCATTCTGGCTGACCGGATATTTCGATCCGATCGACGCCCTGTTCGAAGCCTATTCGGCGGTCACCACGACCGGCGCGACGCTGCTGCCGGCGGACGACCTGCCGCGCTCCCTGGTATTCTGGCGGGCCATCCTGGCCTGGCTCGGCGGCTATGCGACTCTGCTCCTGGCCGTTGCCGTGTTTGCCGCGCTCGACCGGGATGTGCCGGCCATCCGCAAATCGACCCTGCTGACCCAGCAGCACGACAATGTGTTCGCTCACCTGCCGCGGGCTGCCAAGCGCATCGGCCTGATCTACAGCCTGCTGACCGCTTTCATCTGGATCGGCCTGCTGTTTTCCGGGGAGCCGCTGTTCAACGCCATCGTGCTGTCGATGAGCGCAATATCGACATCGGGTTATGTGCCGGCGGATGGTGGCCTGATGCTCACCAGCGGCAGTGTGACCGGTCTGGTGGTGGCCTTCGGCTGTCTGCTGGGCAGCCTGAACATCGCGCTGTTCTGGGATCTACTGCGCGACCGGTCGGCCGTCAGGGATCCGGATCTGGCCGGATTGATGGCACTCATCTTCGGTCTGGCGGTGCTCTACGCCCTGGCCGACCAGAGCAATATACTGGGCCACCTGGTGGATGCTGTTTTCGTGGTCACCACGGCGGGCTTCAGTTTCTCCGGCGATGAAACGCCGGTTCCGGTCGCGGCGGTGTTCATTGCCCTGATCGGCGGCGCTGCAGCCTCGACCAGCGGCGGCATCAAGGTGTCGCGCATCCTGCTGCTGTGGCGACGCATGGGCTCGGAGCTGGCCGTGCTGTCGGACCCGTCGGCCATCGTGCCGGTGACCTTCCGTGGTCGCACGGTGCGCGATTCCGCATTGATCGGGATCTGGGCCTATGTCCTCGGCTTTGCCGCCACGCTCGGCGTGGGCGGTGTGCTACTGGCTCTGGCAGGGATGAATTTCGAGGACAGCTTCCTGGGCATCGCCGTGGCGCTGGCCAATGCCGGCCCGTTGTTCGAGCAGGTCAATGCGTCGCACAGCTGGAGCGATGTGCCCAATGATGCCAAACCCGTATTGATGGCGGCGATGATTCTCGGGCGCCTCGAAGTCCTTGCTGCCCTGGCCGCCCTGTGGGCCCTGTTCATGAGAAAGTGAGCGCTCGTCGTGTCGAGAATTGCTTATGTAAACAACAGCTTCTGCCCGCTTTCAGCGGCCCGCGTGCACATCGAGGATCGGGGTTTCCAGTTCGGCGATGCGGTGTATGAGGTGTGGAGCGTACGTGACGGTCGGCTGATGGATGCTGCGGGACATTTCCGCCGGCTGCAGCGCTCGCTTGGCGAGTTGCGCATACGGTCGCCGAAATCGGAGACCGCACTGCGCCTCGTGCTGCGCGAACTGATCCGGCGCAACAGGCTGGTCGACGGTCTGGTCTATCTGCAGATCTCCCGCGGGCAGGCGAGGCGGGACCATGCCTTTCCGGCCGCCGACACCGAACCGACCCTGGTGCTCACCGCCAAGCGGTTGAGCCGGCAGGTACTGGAGGCGCGCGCCGAACGCGGCATCAAGGTGATCAGCGTGCCCGACCAGCGCTGGGCCCGCTGTGATATCAAGTCGGTCAACCTCCTGCCCAACGTGCTGGCCAAGCAGGCGGCGCACGAGGCCGGTGCCACCGAAGCCTGGCAGGTCGATGCCAACGGCCTGGTGACCGAGGGCAGTTCGACCAATGCCTGGATCGTCACGGCCGATGGCGTGCTGGTTACCCGCCAGGCTGACAATGCAATCCTGCACGGCATCACCCGGGGCACGCTGATGGCTTGCGCGGCGCAGCTGGGATGGCGGGTCGAGGAGCGCGCTTTCAGCATCGAAGAGGCCCAGACGGCGCGCGAGGCCTTCATCACATCGGCGACGACATTCGTCACTCCGGTCACCGAGATTGACGGCCGGGTGATCGGCAATGGCGCCCCCGGTTCGACGGCGCTGGCGCTGCGTCAGGCCTATCTTCGGGCAAGCGTCGAAGACGAGGGCGCTTAGCCTGCAAATTGAGAGGCTTGCAGGGCAACCGAAGCGCTGTATACCCTACAGAGGGGAATCGCCCGGAAACCGGACGCTTGCGGAGCCAAAATGTCGCACGACAAAAAACAAAACCTCCAGGACGTCTTCCTGAATTCTGTGCGCAAGACGAAGACGCCCCTGACCATTTTCCTGGTCAACGGCGTCAAGCTGCAGGGCGTGGTGACCTGGTTCGACAATTTCTGTGTGCTGTTGCGGCGCGACGGACTGTCCCAACTGGTCTACAAGCACGCCATCTCGACCATCATGCCGGCCGGCCCCGTCCAGCTGTTCGAGCCCGAAGAGGCCGGCGGTGACAGCGAAAGCGATCCAGATTGATCGAACGCGAGGCACCGGTATCGCGTGCCCTAGTCATACATCCGACCGAACGGAGCGGCCTCGACCGCGCCGATGCCCGTCTGGCTGAAGCGACCGGACTGGCTGAAGCGCTCGACCTCGAGGTTGCCGAGGCCTTCATTGCGCCGATGCGCAAGATCGACGCCGGTCGCTATTTCGGCAAGGGCAAGGCGGAAGAGCTGCGCGAGCGCATCGTGGAGCTGGAAGCCGACGTGGCCGTGATCGACACGGCGCTGTCGCCGATCCAGCAGCGCAATCTGGAGAATGCCTGGAAGGTCAAGGTGATCGACCGGACCGGGCTGATCCTCGAGATCTTCGGCCAGCGGGCCCGCACCAAGGAGGGCGTGCTGCAGGTCGAGCTGGCGCGCCTGGCCTATGAGCGCTCGCGCCTGGTGCGCACCTGGACCCACCTGGAACGCCAGCGCGGCGGTCGCGGCTTCCTGGCCGGTCCCGGTGAAACCCAGATCGAGACCGACCGCCGCCTGCTCAACGAAAAGATGGCCAAGCTGCGCCGCCAGCTCGACGAGGTGCGGCGCACGCGCGCCCTGCACCGGGCCCAGCGCGATACCGTGCCGTATCCGACGGTGGCGCTGGTCGGCTATACCAATGCCGGCAAGTCAACGCTGTTCAACCGCCTGACCGGGGCCGGCGTGTTCGCCGAGGACATGCCTTTTGCCACGCTGGACCCGACGGTGAGGGTCCTCGAGTTGCCGCGCGGCACCAGCATTCTCCTGTCGGACACGGTGGGTTTCATCACCGACCTGCCGACAGAGCTGATCGCCGCCTTCCGCGCGACGCTGGAAGAGGTGCGCGAGGCGGACCTGCTGGTGCATGTCATCGATGCGTCCGACGAGGACCATGAGGGGCGGATCCAGGATGTCGAGGGCGTCCTGGCGGCGCTGGAAGCCGGTGCCGAGCACGACCAGCCCGTGCTGGAGGTCTGGAACAAGGCCGATTGCCTGAACGAGGAGGCGCGCGAAGGGCTCGATGCTGCCACCGAAGTTGCCAACCTCAAGGCCGGTCACATGGCCCGCGTGGCCCTGTCGGCGGTCACCGGTGACGGCGTTGAGGCCTTGCTGAACGGTATCGAGACGCTGATCGCGCACAATGCCGAGCGCCTCGAGATCACGCTGCAGCCCGCTGATGCGCGGGCGCTGGCATGGTTGCACCAGAATGGTGATGTGCTCGACACGCGCCTCGACGAGGCAAGCGGGGCCCAGACACTGAGCGTGCGCCTGTCACCGGTTGATGCCGGCCGCTTCCGGGCGCAGTTTCCCGAACTGGCCAATCCGCTGGGCATTGGCGCGCCGGAAACCGAAGACTACTAGGCGTCCATTGGCGAACGTTCGATCGCCTTGGCCTCATCCCACAGGGCTTCCATGTCTTCCAGACTGGCTGCCTCAGGGCTCGAGCCCTGTTCGGCCAGGCGGCGCTCAACATGCCGGTAGCGGCGCTCGAACTTGACGTTGGCCGCGCGCGTTGCGGCTTCCACGTCTACTTTCAGTTTTCTACCCAAGTTTGTGCAAACAAACATCAAATCGCCAATTTCTTCGGCGATGTGATCGGCGTCATTCTCGGCAATGGCCTCGCGTACTTCGTCGAGTTCTTCCTCGACCTTCTCCAGCACCCGCTCGGCATCGGGCCAATCGAAACCGACCGTTGCGGCGCGCTTCTGGAGCTTCTGGGCGCGCTTGAGCGCGGGCAGGGCGAGGGGGATGTCATCGAGCACGCTGTGCCCCTTGTCGCCGGACTTGCGTTCGGCCGCCTTTATCGCCTCCCACTCGCGGGTCTGGGTTTCACTGTCACGCTGGTCGGCATCGCCAAAAACGTGCGGATGGCGGCGGATCATCTTGTCGGTGATGGCGGCCACGACGTCCTGGAAGTCGAAATGACCGGATTCCTCGGCCATGCGGGCGTGAAACACGACCTGGAACAGTAGATCGCCGAGTTCGTCCTTCAGCTCGGCGTAGCTCTCGCGCTCGATGGCGTCGGCCACTTCATAGGCTTCCTCAATGGTGTAGGGCGCGATGCTGGCGAAATCCTGCTCGAGATCCCAGGGGCAGCCACCTTGCGGATTGCGCAGCTGCGCCATGATGGCGAGGAGGCGGGTGATCGGCGGGGCGTCGTCGGCGGGGGCGGTCATGGCGTCTCCGGAGCGCGGCGGGAATCGACGTCATCATAACGCGATCCCGAGCCGGCTCACCTCCGATTGCTGTGGGCACCCGGAAGGACCGGTCGGACCTCAAAACCGCACTTCATGCGGCAAGGCAATCGAACCCTCAGATACCACGTCAACGAACTGGGTCGGTCAGGCGATGGCTCAAGCAGTGTGCTGTAAGATTATGGAATTGCGTGAGAAAGCTTCAGGTCAGAGGAAGAAGGGCGGCGCGATGACCGATTTCCCGCCATATCCAAAATGCGTATAATGAATATTATGAGAAATCAGATTGTGGATCCTCGGGGCTATTCAGGCCGATGCTTTGGGGCTGGATCCGGGATCGTTGGCGCCCGGAATCGGCTCCTGTGGCGCTGAGAGCGGGCCGTCTCTCAATCGTCGGACCGCCGGACATCCTCGAGCACGTCCGCCTTGCCGTCGGCGTCGGAAGTGCCGATGACGGAGAACTGACCGTCGGTCTCCAGGATCACCCAGCGCACGTCGTCGAGGCGGGACATTCCGGATTCGCGGATCGCGGCCCGGACTTCGCTCCGGGTCACGCGTTCGTCGCGCATGGCATCAGGGAGAAAACCACGGTCATAGACCAGGCGCGGCGCCGGCTTGATCACGTGGGCTATTGTGTCGGACCGGAATGCCAGGCGCGTGGCGATGTATTGCAGCGCCAACAGTGCCGCGATCGCCAGCAGAACTTCGGCAATGGTCACGGTTTCCAGGACAATCGAGGAGCCGACCAGCGAGCCCATGGCCACCGTCACCAGCCAGTCGAAATTGTTCATCTGGGCGGTGGATCGCTTGCCGCTGATGCGGATCATCGCGACCACGGCCAGGTAAACGATCGGAGCACTGATCAGGATGGCTCCGAGATTGCCCCATCCATCGAAGAATACGTCCTGCATGCCGCCCTCGCCTTTGCCTGGCCGTCCAATGTACGCACCAGTCTAGGCTCTAACGGGTCAAACGCCGAAAGTGTTTCGAAATCAGTGAAATGTGGCTTCAATTCGGGTCGATCCGGGCGGTGGTTCCGTCCCAGTCGATCTGCAGTCCGTCATGGCCGGGACGGAAACCGTCGGGCAAGCGCCGCTTCAGAGACGCGTAATCGAGCGTGTTGTGCATGTTGGTCAGAACCGCTGCCTTGGCGCCGACGCGGCGCACGGCCTCGATGGCGTCCCTGACGGCGAAATGGGTCGGATGCGGCTCTTCACGGAGGGCGTCGACGACCCAGCAGGCCAGGCCGGACATGTGGGGCAGGCTGGAGTCAGGCAGCCCACTGATATCTGGCGAATAGGCCAGCCCGCCAACGCGGAAACCCAGCGAGGGAATGCGGCCGTGCTGCTGTGCGATGGGCGTGATGTCGATCGCTCCGCCGGGTCCGGTCACCCGGAACGCATCACCCGGCGCGGGCATTTCCATTGCTTCGAGGATCGGCGGGTAGGCCGATCCGCTCGGCGTTTCAAAGACATAGCCGAAGCGCTGCATCATTGTGGCGCGGGTTGCGGCATCCATCCACACCGGCACACGCTGTTCCTGGAAATAGGCAAAGGCCCGGACATCATCGATGCCGTGAGTCTGGTCGGCATGGTCGTGGGTCAGGGCCACGCCGTCGATGTGCCGGACCCGGGCCGCCAGCATCTGGGCGCGAAAATCCGGCGAGGTGTCGATGACCAGGCGGGTGACCGCGGCGCCGGCTTCCAGCGTGTCCCGGTCGCAAGCGCGCTCAATCAGGGCGGAGCAGCGACGCCGCTCATTCCTGGGCTCGGTCGGGTCGCAGGCGCCCCAATCGCCATTGGAACGCGGCACACCGCCGGACGATCCGGTGCCCAGAAGGGTGAGCCGGATGTAACCGCTCACGGTCTCGGTACCTTGTCGAACAGGGTGAAGAAGGCGTCCGTCGTGCGCTGCGCGACCTCGTCCTCGCTCCAGCCCTTCACCGCTGCCAGGCCGGTGGCCACCTGCGGCAGGAAGGCCGGTTCATTGCGGCGACCGCGGTGCGGCACGGGCGCCAGGTAGGGGCAATCGGTCTCGATGATGACGCGGTCATCGGGGACCTCGTCGCGAAACACGGCGCGCACTGCTTCGGCGGACTTGAAGGTGACGATGCCGGAAGCGGCAAAATAGGCCCCCAGGCGGGCGCCGCGCCGGGCCAGCTCGGCACCGCCGGTATAGCAGTGCAGCAGCGGGCGGAAGGCCCCCTTCCCCATTTCCTCCTCCAGCAGGTCGGCCATTTCGGCATCGGCCTCGCGCGTGTGCAGGATCAGCGGCAGGTCACAGCGACGGGCCGCTTCGACATGGGTGCGAAGGCTGCGGAACTGGTCCTCACGCGGGCTGTAGCCATAGTGGAAGTCCAGCCCGGTCTCGCCAATGCCGACGACCTTGGGATGCTGGGCGATGTCGACCAGTTCCTCGACCGGAATGTCCGGACGGTCCTTGGCATGGTGCGGATGGGCACCGATCGTGCACCAGATATCGTCATACTTCTCTGCAATCGCCGAGACGGCGGGGAAATCAGTCAGCTGGCAACAGATGGTAATCATGCGCGCAACCCCGGCCTCGCGGGCGCGTTCAATCACGGCGTCGAGGTCATCGGCGAATTGCTCGCCGTGCAGATTGACGTGGCTGTCTACGAGCATTTCACTATAACCATCAGACTTGTTTATGCATTCTCGAGGCGAGCGGCGTCGCGAGCGAGCCCCAGAGCGGCCAGAGCACTCTGCTTGGGGTCGAGATAGAGGGCGTCGGCGTCGCGGACAAGCCGGTTGAGTTCGCGCCAGGCATCGAGCCAGGGCGTGGCGTCGGCTCCGGCCATGGTGAGGGCGCGCGCCTCGTCGCGCATGGCCTGGGCCAGGGCTTCATAGAAGACACCCCTCGCCTCTTCGGCGCCGCGGGCGGAGACTCGGTCGGCCAGGCGCCGCATTTCGCCTTCGCTGGCGCCGGCCCCCTTCTTGACGATGTGAGCGACATCGCGGGCGAGGCCAACACCGCCGGACTTCGCCAGAGCCAGGGCGCGGCCGGGGGCGCCGTGGGCAAGCCGGGCCGCTGCGACGGTCTGGGCATGATCGTCGACAACACCCTGGGCCTGCAACCAGCCGGCCGTGGCTTCCGGGTCGGGTGCCCGCAGGTCCAGCCGGCGGCAGCGCGAGCGGATGGTCGCCGGCAGGCGGCCTGGCGAATGGGTGACCAGGAGCAGCACGCCACGCTTGGGCGGCTCCTCGAGGGTTTTCAGCAAGGCGTTGGCGGCATTGGTGTTCATGTCATCGGCGCAATCGACCAGGCAAACCCGCCAGCCGCCGGCACCCGAGCTCATCTCGAAGAAGTGCGGTGCCTTGCGCGCCTCGTCGACGGTGATCTCGGCCCGCCAGCGCTTCTTCTTGTCATCCCACGGGCGGCGTAATAGCAGCATGTCCGGACAGGCCAGGGCCTCGAGCAGCTTGCACACCGGATCCCCAGGCATCGAGCCGAGTGGCCCGTGCTCGATCGAAGGCATCGCACCGAGCACGCGGCGGGCCGCGCGCCAGGCAAAACTCGCCTTGCCGACGCCGCGCGGACCGGTGATCATCCAGGCATGGTGAAGGCGGCCGCTGTCCCAGGCGCTTGCGAAGCTTTCCTCGGCCGCCTCGTGGCCGAACAGGTCATAGCGTTCCCGGGGCGCGAGGCAGCCCGGCTGGACGTCAGATCCGATGTCGGGATCCTGTTTCATGCGGCCAGCGAGAAGCGGGCCTCGAGCGTGTCCAACGCCGCCGCCAGGACGGCGTCCTGGGACTGCGCGCCGTCGAGGATGGCGCAGCGCTCCGGCTCGGCTGCCGCAATGTCGAGGAAGGCCTGGCGCAAGCGGACATGATAATCCAGCCCGTGCTTCTCGAACCGCGTGATGTCTTCGCCACGGGCCTGTGTGCGCGCCAGTCCGACCGACGGGTCAAGGTCGACAATCAGGGTCAGGTCGGCGTGGAAGTCACCGAGAGCGAAGCGGTGTAGATCGCGGATACGCTCGGCCGGCAGACCGCCGGCCAGTCCCTGGTAGGCAATGGTGGAATCGGCGAAACGGTCACACAGCACCCATTGCCCGGCGGCCAGGGCCGGGCGGATCAGGCGTTCGACATGATCGACCCGCGCGGCATACATCAGCAGCGCCTCGCTGGTGGCCGACCAGCGGTCGGTGTTTCCGGTCAGCAGCAATTGCCGCAATTCCTCGGCACCGGGCGTGCCGCCGGGCTCGCGCGTCACGACCACGGTCTCGCCACGTGCTTCGAGCGCCTGGCGCAGGCCGGTGATCAAGGTCGTCTTGCCGGCGCCCTCGCCGCCTTCCAAGGTAATGAAACGGCCTGCCACGCGCCTAACCCCGGATCAGGTGGGCCAGAGCCGCGCCAACGCGACCCATCAGGCCCTTGGACGGCACGTCTTCGGTTGCCACCAGCGGGTATTCGCGGTCCGGTGCACCGGGCGCCGCGACGACCAGGGTGGCGATTGCCTCGCCGGCCTCGATCGGAGCCGGGATCGGATCGTCGTAAACCACCTCGACGCTCATGTCGCGACGGGCCCGGCGATGCAGGCCGATGCGGACATCCTCGGTCAGGCTCAGGCCCACGGTTTCCTGGGCGCCCATGAAGACCGGGGCGCGGTGTTCGATTTCCTGGCCGGCGGAGAACAGGTCATGGATGGCGAAGTCGGACAGGGCCGAGCGCATCATGCGTTCCGCCTCACTGGCGCGGGCCGAATTGCTGTCCATGCCGTTGAACACGATGATGCGGCGCACATCATCGCGCTCGGCCGAACCGACCAGGCCGTAGCCGGCGACTTCGGTATGGCCGGTCTTCAGACCGTCGGCGCCGTCGAACACGCCGAGCAGCGGGTTGCGGTTGTACTGGCGGATGCCGTTATAGGTGAATTCGCGCTCGGCCCAGATGTCGTAATAGTCCGGGAACTCGCTGATCAGGATACGCGACAACTCGGCCAGGTCGCGGGCGCTAATGACATGATCCTCGTCCGGCCAGCCGGTGGAGTTGGTGAAGTTGGCGCTGTCCAGGCCAAGCTCGTGGGCGCGTTCGGTCATCAGGTCGGCGAAGGCCGCCTCGCTGCCGGCAATGCCCTCGGCCAGCACGATGCAGGCATCATTGCCCGACTGGACGATGACGCCGCGCAGCAGGTCCTCGACCCGCACACGGCTGTTGACGTCGAGGAACATGGTGGATGAACCGGACGCAGAGCCGCCGCGCCGCCAGGCGTCCTCGGAGACCGGCAGTTCGTCATCAAGCGACAGCGAGCCGGCTTCCAGGGCTTCCAGGGTCAGCAAGACGGTCATGATCTTGGTCATCGACGCCGGCTGCATCGGCGTGTCGCCCTCCTTGTCATAGAGGACGATGCCGGTTTCGTAGTCCATGATGACCGCGTGCTCGGCGTCGCTCTGATAGGTGTCCTGGGCCAGGGCCGGGCCGGACAGTCCGCTCGCAATGAGGATGAGGAAGGCTGAAATAGCGCGCACGATGGTTCGCTCCCTGGGCAGACTCGATGACAATGGTCGAGCTCCCATACAAGCGCGGCAGAACCATGGCGTCCAGCGTCGTGACAGCCCTTCCACCACGCAATGCAGGTGGCGAGCGGGCCGACCGTCAGTCCAGAGCGATGATGCGGCTGTCGTGCACGCCGCGCGTAACCAGGTCAGATTGCGCGGCAAAAGCCTGGCGCCGGTCCTGCCATCGTCCGAAATACACGCGGTACACTGTCCCGATGGCGCTGGTCGCGGGCTCGATCCAGACATCGCCGGCGTCGGCCAGGCGGGCAGCGAAACGATCCGCATTGGCCGCATCGGAG
Organism: Maricaulis sp. CAU 1757; assembly: GCF_054482675.1. Taxonomy (NCBI): domain Bacteria; kingdom Pseudomonadati; phylum Pseudomonadota; class Alphaproteobacteria; order Maricaulales; family Maricaulaceae; genus Maricaulis; species Maricaulis sp. CAU 1757. Next base: position 418,751 of record NZ_JBTLRI010000002.1, on the reverse strand, counting down.
AACGCCCCGACCTGCAGCGTCACGCTCTGGCCCAAGGGAGAGTCATACGCAGCGTTCTGGGGTATTCCGGCGAGCGGCTCGACCGCTGCCATGGCGATGGGCGGTGGCGTCACATCGGCAGCGCCGGGCTCGCGGCTGGCGCGGTAAATCCGCTCGGGCGCCGCGCCCGTGGCATGTGCCGGTCCGAGATACCGCACCCTCACCTCGGCCAGCCCGACCCCGATAAAACCGAGCTCCGTGGCGGCGGCGCGGCTCATGTCGATGATGCGGTCATCGACGAAGGGGCCGCGATCATTGACCCGCACGATGACCGAGCGGCCATTTTCCAGATTGGTGACCTCGGCGATCGAGGGGATGGGCAGCGTCGTATGGGCCGCGGTCATGGCGTCCTGGTCGAAAATTTCGCCATTGGCGGTCAGGCGGCCATGAAAGTTCGGGCCGTACCAGGAGGCAATACCGACCCGGTCGTATCGGTCATCGCGCTCGGGCCGGTAGGTCCGCCCGGCGACGACATAGGTGTTGCCGACTTTCTGGTGGTCGCTGGAATCCGCGATCAAGTGGGTGGCATCGAGGGGGTCGGGCGCTGGCCCTGCGGACCGACGCCACGGGCGCTGGCCGGGCTGGGCGCCTTGTGCGGTGGCTGCACTGGCACTGGTGTGGCGCGGGGCCGGATCTGGCGTCGAGGCGCAGGCCGAGACCAGGCCCAGGACAAGGCCGGTGAGGACAAGGGTCTGAAAGCGCAAAAATCCGCCTCCCGCGAGTGTGAAATGACCATACAGATTTAGCCGGCGATGGTGAAGGAGGCGTTAGCGATGTTCGCTCGCACCGCCCTGCCCGCGACTGCGCCACAGCGCTTGCCAAGCCTGTCCCCGCCCCGCTATTCCAGTGCCACCGGAGGGGTGGCAGAGTGGTCGATTGCGGCGGTCTTGAAAACCGTTGAGCCGAAAGGTTCCGGGGGTTCGAATCCCTCCCCCTCCGCCACTGTCTGAAGGCACGGCGCCACCGAGATCCCGCTGCCGGATGGCACCGGGCCCGGCTTGCGTCCCGCCACACCGGACCGCACCTGATCCCGACACTCCCGATCGGCCGGTCGCCCTGCCCCGCCCGTTCTCGACCTTAGTGAGAGATTTGCTCTGGCAATCGAGGCGCCCCTGCCCGGTCCGGGAGGTCGGCGTTGTTGCCGGAAGGACACACGCGCTCGGTGACCGGACCGCTTGCTGGCCAGCCAACCGTTCAGCCGAAGTACAGTGCAAATCGCCGCAAGCCGCGAACAAAACGGTCGAAATCAAAACCCGTGACAAATCATGCCCGGCACCCGCCCGAGTCGGGTCCGGCGCTTCACACCCGGAACCGCCGGCAAGTTGAGACGTTGGGCACTTGCCGGTTGATTGGACTGGCGGGTGTGGAGCGGAAGCATGCAACACGGACTCTCCAAGGAAACACTGACGGCCCTGGCCACCGTTCTGGCTGTACTGGTCGCCGCACTGGCCTTTGCGCTCTGGCAGGAAAGCCGGCGCGACACGATCGAGTTTCGTTTTGGAGACGGGGAAATCGAAGTGACGAGGAACTAGCCCCCTGCGTGCCATCGGGGCGCGCGACCGAAAGGCAGAATGATGCGACACTATACGCTGTACACCGCCGCCGGCTCTCCGGCGTCCAACAAGATCCGCTCCTTTCTGCGCTGGCGGAATATCGCCTTCAAGGAGCGCCCGGCGACCGCCGAATTGCTGCGTACGATGATCCGGCCACGCCTGCGATCGGTCGAAGTGCCGGTCCTGGCCACGCCGACCGGCGATCTGGTTCACGATACGCGCCTGATCATCGACGCCATCGAGGCGCGCGAGCCCGGCGACCGGCTGATCCCGCCTCATGCGCACCAGCGATTTGCCTGCCGCCTCATCGAAGCCTTCGGCGATGAGTGGTTTGCCCCCGCCCTGGTCTCGGAACGCTGGTATGAATGCCCGCACACCGCGGCCGGTGAGATCGCCCGCTCGGTCTATCCCGACCTCGCTCCCGAGGTCGCCGACCGGCAATCGCGCATCCTGTGCGAACTGCTTGGCGGCAAGCTGGGAGCCCGCGGTTTCAGGCATGACCGCCGACCTGACACCCAGGCCCGGCTGGAGCGCTTCCTGGATGCGCTCGAACACCATCTTTCGCATCACGCCTACCTGTTCGGCGGGCGCCCGAGCAGCGCCGATTTCAGTCTGTTCGGAGCCCTCTCGATCGACTTCGAAGCGGTGACCGGTGGCGTGCCGCACACGGAGTCCCGCCCGGCCATCCGCCGCTGGATGGCGCTGATGAATGCTCCCTGGTCGCTGGACCAGGGCGAGTATCGGCGCGCCTATGAGTTGCCACCCAGCCTGATGGCGCTGTTGCGCCTGATCAGCGACCGCTTCATTCCAGAGGCTGTTGCCACCGCCAAGGCGGTTGCCGACTGGGCGGACGGCCATCCGGGCCAACCGGTTCTGCCTGATCGCGTGGCCGCCGAATGGGTCGAGGACGTTGCCGATCGGCATACCTACAGACCGGAAATCCAGTGGCTGTTCCAGCGCGCGCTGGCTCCGATCCGGGGCGAGATGTCGGCCGCGGAGGTGCGGGCCCGCGACACCCTGTTGCAGGGTCTGGAGTGTGATTTCCTTCGCGATTACGCGCCGCGCCGCCGGTTGGTGCGCGACCATCACCTGTTCCGCGCCGAGATCAATCGCGCCGAAACGGGCGAGCGCGACGACCGCATCGCCCGCAATGTCAGCCAATTGCTCGACCGGGCCGAGAAGGCCGCACAGTCGAGCCGCGAACTGGCCGATCTCCTGGTCGGTTGATTTTTCCAGCCTCACAGAAAGGACACACAATGAGCAAACTGGTCACTCTCTCCCTGGTCGCCCTCCTGGCCCTGGCACTGGGCGGCTGCAACACCATTCATGGCTTCGGTCACGACGTTGAAGAGGCGGGTGACGCGATCAGCGACGCTGCCGATTGACGGGCCGCAGCCGGTTCGTCCGACCCGGCCTCAATCGAGGAAGCGCCAACTCGCGGCCCCGTCGAACCTGCGAATGCGGATGCCTTGCCAGTGTGGCGCGTCGGCCATGCGTATATTGACCGCCATGCGCGAGCGGTCGGCGCCGATCGGCAGCCAGTGCGTGGTGCATCCGCAGCGCGGGCAGAACACGACAGCCAGCGTGCCATCGCCCTGTACATAACGCCGCTCGCCCTGGTCGCCGGTCCGGATCGCTGCGGCGCCAGGCTGGCAATGGGCCCAGAGCGCGCCGGCTTTGGTACACAGGCTGCAATTGCAGTCGACCAGCCAGGCTGGCGGAGCTTCAAGCCGCCAGCTGATATTGCCGCAATGACAGGCCCCCTCGATCACCGGGACCTCCTGTTCAAGGGCGGGCGCCGATGCGCGCCTCCAGCCGGCTGGCAAACCAGCCAATGATTTCCTGCCACAGGGCGTCTTTCAGGACGGCCCCCTCAACATCGCTTTCGAGATTGGGGTTGTCGTTGATTTCAATAACGAAAACCCCATTCTCATTTTGCTTGAGGTCGATCCCGTAAAGCCCGCGACCGATCAGCTTGGCCGTGCGTACGGCGATATCGATGACGTCGGCCGGTGCTTCGTCGACGGCCATGGTCTCGAATCCGCCCTCGGTAACCTTGCCGCCGGCGCCGTGCTTGATGATCTGCCAGTGCCCGCGCGCCATCTTGTACTTGCAGGCGTAGAGCGGCTTGCCGTCGAGCACGCCGACCCGCCAGTCATACTCGGTCGGCATGTATTCCTGGGCGATGATGAGAGCGGTTTCGTCGAACAGGGACTTGGCGCGTTCACGCAATTCCTTGTCATTCGTCACCTTGTGCACAGAGCGGCTGAAGGAACCGTCCGGCGCCTTGAGCACGACCGGGCTGCCCAGCCGGTCGATCAGGCCATCCAGGCTTTGATTCTCGTCGAGCACTTCGGTACGCGGGATCGGCACACCGGCCTGTTCGAGGATCTCCTTGAGAAAGACCTTGTTGGTGCAGCGGATCATCGAGGCGGTGTCGTCGATGACCGGCATGCCCTCCTGCTCGGCCCGACGGGCAAAGCGATAGGTATAATTGTCGATCGCCGTGGTCGAGCGGATGAACAGCGCGTCGTATTCGGCCAGGCTGGACAGGTCATTCGGGCCGATCGGAGCGACTTCCACCCCCATTTTGGCGGCTACCGTGGCCAGGCGTTTGAGCGAACTTGGCCGCGAGGGCGGCAGAGCTTCATTGGGATCGGTCAGGACCGCGAGCGACCAGCGCGCCGGCACCTTCTCGCGCGGTGCAGCCCAGCTGCGGCTGGTATGGGCTTCCAGCGCTTCCAGGAAGAAGCTGCGGGCCTCGCCCTTGAGTGTGTTGGGCGGTACCGGCCGGATGCGGTCGATCTGCCCGCCGGTGCCCAGGCGGACTTCCAGCACCGGCACGCGAAACCAGTCAAACAAGAGCTTGGCAAAGCGTTCCAGCGATGCGGAATCGCTGCGGCCGAAGGCGATCAGCAGATTGCTGCCGCCGACCCGGCAGTCCGCGGGAGCCCGTTCCAGTTCGGCATTCAGCTCCGGCAGGGCCTGGGCATAGAGCGTCTTGCGTGACAGCTCGACCATGGACTGGGCCGAGGGCACGATACGGTGGCTGCGGGCTTCGGCGAGCAGCGAGGCGTAATAGCCGTTCGACTGATAGCTGTAGGATCGCGCCAGATTGATGATGTTTGGGCGGCGTGCCGTGAACAGTTTGGGTGTGGCCAGGTAATCGCGTACCCGCATCACCTTGTGCGGGGTTTCGTGCTGGGCGACGTCGGTCGCGTGTTCCACGAGGATGAGCCAGTCGCTCACGGTGTTTCCTTCTTTGATTGCGTTGAGACGTCGGCCAGGTCGAGCTGCATCACCCACGCGGTCTCACCGTCCTCGTAATAGGCTTTCCGCTCCTCCCGCAAGCAAAAACCGGCACCCTGGTAGAGGCTAATCGCAGCCTTGTTGGACGCTCTCACTTCCAGGCTCAGGCAGGTGCGTCCGGCCTTGCGTGCGATGTCTCGGCAAGCGGCAAGCAGAGCCTGGCCAATGCCCTGGCGGCGCGAGGCGGGGTCGATGGCCAGCGAGTACAGACGGGCCACCGTGCTGCCCCGTCGCAGGCTCAGGGCAGCATAACCACCCAGACCCCGGTCCGCGTCTGCCACGACAAAGCGGGTACGCCCGGCCAGCAACATGCGCCGCAGGTTCCGGCGGGGAAAACGGTCGGCCGTGAAGCTCGCCGCTTCGATCTGGTCGATGCGGTCAAGGTCCTCGGATGTGGCCGGGCGCACACGGGTCACTGGTGTGGTGGCTCCGAACGCCCGAGCGCCAGTTCGACCGCCCTGTGATCATAGGGCTTCTGGACCACTGGCGCCTTGGGGAAGGACTGCGTCACGCCGGCCGACTCGCCATACCCGGTCGCAAACATGAAGGGGACACCGTCCCGATCCAGGCGCTCGGCGATCTCGGCGCTGGTCTGGTCGCCGAGATTGACGTCGAGCATGGCGAACTCGATCTCGTATTGGTCAATCAGCAGGAGCGCGCTGTCGACATCGGCGGCGGTGTGGACCTGCCGCGCACCCAGGCGCGTCCAGATCATTTCGGCATCCAGGGCGATGATCATGTTGTCCTCGACGATCAGGATGTCACCGCTGACGCGCAGGGCCGCACTGTTGCTGGGCGACGGTGCCGGGTCCGGGGTGGGTCGCACCGGCGCCGGTTGCGTGGACGAGCGCACGTGCTGCCAGGGCACACAGAATTCCGCCACCAGCCCCGTCGGCTCGAAACGGATGTCGGCTTCGCCCTTGAGATCGACGGGGATGGACCGCTCGATGATTGTTGTGCCGAAACCGCGGCGCGAGGGCGGCGACACCGGGGGGCCGTCACTCTCCTTCCAGAGCAGGCGGACATCGCCCTCCCCGTCACGCGCAATCGACACCGTCAGCTGCCCTGAATTCTCACCCAGGGCACCGTACTTGGCCGCATTGGTCGCCAACTCATGGAACACCAGGGACAGGGTGGTGAAGGCGACGGGTTCGACCAGGACATCCTCGCCGAGAATCTCCGCCCGGCCCGTACCGTCACCGAAATAGGCCGCCAGCTCGGTCTCGATGAGGCGGTGCAGAGACGCTGGTGCCCAGTCCTTGCGGGTGATCTGGTCGTGCGCCCGGGCCAGGGCCTGGATGCGGCCGTCAAGAATGGCCGTGTACTCGCCGATATCGGTCGCATCGCCGCGCGACTGGCTCATCAGGCCGCGGATCAGGCCGAGGATGTTGCGGACGCGGTGATTGAGTTCGGCGATCAGCACCTCCTGGCGCGCGCGTGCCCTTTCCCCGGCTTCCCGGGCGGCATCATTGAGGCGCAGGACTACTTCCAGCAGGGTCGTACGCAACGCGTCCGCGGCCAGCAATTCATCCGCCGTCCACGGGCTGGAATGATGTTGGAGGTCCTGTTGCCAGATAGCAAAGCTCCGGCGCGGCGACAGGCGCTGGCCCTCGGATGCGGGGCGAACGGCCTTGTCGGGATTGCCAGCCCACTTGACGCTTCGGGACACTTCGCGCCGGAACACCATGATGAAGTCGCGCGGGCGACGTGACACCGGCAGGGCGAGCAGGCCGGGAAGCGCGTCGCCATAGGCCTGCGCCGGCGGGAAGTCGCCCGGCAGGTGGTCAGTGGCAAAGACACTGCTGGTTGATTTGCCGGCGAGAAACCCGGCCAGTTCGATGAGGGCATCGTCCGGCGGCGTTTCACCAATGGTTTCCAGAGTGCCGTCCACCCAGGCCGCGATCCCGTCGAACTGGATGACCCGACCGAGCGCCTCGGCAACGACATCGAATTCATCGGTCAATGACGCACCTTCAGCCATCCGGGCCATCAGCTCGTCATGCACCGCCCGCGCCCGCTCGGCGTCGCGGCGCTGGACTTCGGCCTCTTCCTGCTCGAGCACAAAGCCGAACATCTGGCCGTAGAGTTCGCACGCCGTGCGCACGTCATAGGTCAGGACCCTCGGTGTGCCGTGATGGCAGGCGATCAGGCCCCACAGCTTGCCCCGTACGATGAGCGAGATCGACATCGAGGCCGCCACGCCCATGTTGCGCAGATATTCCAGGTGCACTGGCGAGACGGCCCGGATGCCACTCATCGACAGGTCGAGGGGCGAACCGCCGGCGCTCTGTTGCGGCACGATCGGGTGCACCTCTCCGTCCACATCGCTGATGATGCGCAGGAGGTTGCGGCGATACAGGGCGCGGGCCTGTTGGGGAATGTCGGATGCGGGGTAATGCAGCCCGAGATAGGGCTCGAGCCCGCTCGACAAGCATTCGGCGATGACCGAGCCACTGTCGTCCGGAGCAAAGCGATAGACCATGACCCGGTCGAAGCCGGTCAGGGCCCGCACATGCTGACTGGCCAGCCGGCACAGCTTGTCGACGCCCTCGACATCCCGCATGCGGTCGATCAGAGGTCTCACCTGTCCGCCTGAATCGCGATAAGGCGTGACGCTGCTGGGTTCGATCTCGAGAACGAAGAATGGGCCCGAACGGTAGGCCGCGACATCGTAGCGGGCGTCCTGACCCTCAATCAATTCAACGGAAAACACCCGCTCGACTGAATCCGCATGCCGCAGCAATTGCAGGCGCGAGCGGATGTCGTGCAGCGCCTGGCTCCCGGCCCACTCGGCCAGAGGCTGGCCGATGATCTGATCACTCCCGCGCCCGAGGATTTCGTCGCAATTGGTCGAGGCGTGCTGGACGGTCCAGTCAGACGACACGGCGAGCAGGCAGCCGAAGGACTGGACCTGCCCGATGTGGTGAAGTCTTTCGCGGTCACACTCGGTGAGATCGACCGTGTCGGTCGTGGGTTCGGCACTTCGGGTCGTCATGGCTGGCAGATAATCTCCCCGATGGGCGCCGCTGTCCCGGGATAGCGGGGTGGTGCAAGGTGACTTGCCGGAATCGGGCCATAGTGCGGCCAAGTCCCGGACCGGTTCAAGGGGGCTGGCAAAACGTGATCGGCGACGGCCACTTCAAGAGCCGACAATCGGTAACATGCTGAAACCAGATGGGTCGGCGCCACACTCCCGCAACGCGTCATGAATGCGCGGGTCGGCAATCTCAGGTCTGCCATTTCACCGCGTAGAGGTCGAAACGACGGTCGCGGAGATTGCGCACAGTGCCCTCGAGGCGGGCCCATTCCAGGTCCGTCAGATCGAGATCGGCGATCTCCACGGTCTCGACATTCTCCGTGCACTCGCCGGCAATGCCGTCACGCGGGAAACGGAAGTCGCACGGAGTGAGGATGCACGACTGGGCGTACTGGATGTCCATGTTCTCCACCCCCGGCAGATTGCCGACATTGCCCGACAGCACCACATAGCACTGGTTCTCGATGGCCCGGGCCTGGGAGCAATGGCGCACCCGCATGTAGCTCTGGCGGTTGTCGGTGCAGAACGGCACGAAGAGCAGTTTCGCACCGGCATCGACGAGCTTTCGGGCCAGTTCGGGGAATTCGGAGTCATAGCAGATCAGCACACCGATGGGTCCGCAGTCGGTCGGGATGGTGATCACTTCATCGCCGCCGCGGATATTCCACCAATGGCGCTCCGACGGTGTCGGGTGGACCTTCTCCTGGGCGTGCACGGAGCCGTCACGGAGGAAGACATAGGCGACATTCTGGATCTCGCCCTTCTTGGTACGGGTCGGGTGGGATCCGCCGATGATGTTGATATTGTAGCTGATGGCCAGCTGGCGCATGGCCTCGACGAAACGCGGCGTGTACTCGGTCAGCCGCTCGATCGACTGGGCCGGTGTCAGGCGGGTTTCCTCGATGGCGAGGAGCTGCAGGGTGAACAATTCGGGGAAGACCACGAAATCACAGCGATAGTCCGAGGTGACGTCGACGAAGTATTCGATATTGCTGATGAATTCCTCAAAGCTGGCGACCGCGCGCTGCTGGAATTGCACCGTGGCCACGCGCACGACTTCCTTGATGCCGGGCGGCGCGCTGCGGCTCAGCGTCTGCTCGACCGCATAGGGGTTGCGCCAGACCATGTGCGAGGCACAGCCGCCCGATGCCTTGTCATAGGGCAGATAGCCTTCGAGAACGCCGATCGGCTCGAATCCCATGCGCAGCTGGAACCGCAGGACCGGATCGGAGACTTCCTGGGCGATGACGGCGTCGAGGTATTCCTGGGGCGTGGGGTATTGCTTGCGCTTGCGCTGCCAGCCCGGCATGCGGCCACCGAACACGATGCCCTTGAGCTCGAAGCGTTCGCACAGCTCGCGCCGCGCATTGTACAGGCGCTGGCCGATGCGCAGGCGCCGGCGGTCGGGGTCGACGAAGACTTCCATGCCGTACAGCCACTCGCCCTTCGGATTGTGCCGTGACGCGTACCCGTTCCCGGTGATGGAGTTCCAGCTGTGCGGCCCCAGGGCCGCTTCCTCGTCAATGATGAAACTGGCCGAATAGCCAATGATCTCGCCATCATACTCGACGACGATCTGGCCTTCCGGGAAGTTGATGATCTGGCCCTGGATCATGCTTTCCACGTAGGGATCGAACTCGGTGTAGACCTTGATCGACAGGGCAATGATGCCGGCAATGTCCTCAAGTGTGGCGTTGCGGACATTGAGGGAGGGTTTGGACGTCTGGCTGGGCAAGAGAGTGCCTTTCACGGGCGGCAAGGAACTGGCCAAGGCTGGCCGGCGCAGAACATCTGAATCCGCTGCGCTGTCAAATCATTTCGCCTTGTCCCGCCGGGCGCACGGCCACTGTCAGTGCATGTGGGGCGCAGCGCCACCGATCACGTTTCTGTGGGGGTGCGGGACAAGACCGGAATTTCCCCTAGTTTAGCTGGACAAGCAAACACGAGGGCAACATGCCGAAGCGCGGACATCAACCCTGGCAGCTGCCGCAATCCCAGATCACCCCGAAGTCGCGCTATCTCAACAGGCGCGAGATCATGGCCGCAGCCAGTGCTGTCGCGGCAAGCGGACTGGTCGGCTGCGGCGAGGCGGATACCGGTACCGACGGCGTGGTCGAAACCGGGCAGAGCGGGGCAGCGGCCGAGCCGCCGGCGACCGCAGAAGCCACAGAGCCGTCCGGCGGCCTCGCGTTCGAGACCACGCAATACAGTGTTGCCGACCCCCTCACCCCGTATGACGCGGTGACCGGCTACAACAATTTCTACGAATTCGGCGTCGGCAAGGACGACCCGGCGCGCCATGCCCACGCCATGACCACCGATCCGTGGTCGATCGAGGTAGAGGGCCATGCCGGTCGCACCGGGCGGTTCGGGCTGGAGGACGTAATCGATTTTTCCGCGCTGGAGGAGCGCGTCTACCGCCTGCGCTGCGTCGAGGCCTGGTCGATGGTGATCCCGTGGATCGGCGTGCCGCTGGCCTCGGTGCTGCGCCGGTTCGAACCGACCTCCGACGCCCGCTATGTCCAGTTCGAGACCTATTATAACCGCCGCGAGATGCGCGGTACCCGGTTCCCGGTCCTCGACTGGCCCTATGTCGAGGGGCTGCGCATGGACGAGGCAATGAATGAGCTCGCCTTCCTCGCTGTGGGACTGTACGGCGACATCCTGCCCAACCAGAACGGGGCCCCGGTCCGCCTCGTCGTGCCGTGGAAGTATGGCTATAAATCGGCCAAGTCGATTGCCCGCATCCGCTTTGTCAGCGAGCAGCCGGTGACTTCTTGGAACCGCTCGGCGCCGCGTGAGTACGGGTTCTATTCCAACGTCAATCCGAACCGCGCCCATCCCCGCTGGAGCCAGGCCAGCGAGCGGGTCATCGGCGCCGGCCCGTTTGCCCGCCGGGATACCGAGATGTTCAACGGGTACAGCGAGCAGGTGGCCCACCTCTATGCCGGCATGGACCTGATCGAGAATCACTGAGCATGTCGCGTCGTCCGTTATTGAGAGGGTTTGCCCGGCACGCGCTGAAACCCCTCGCCTTCTGGCTGCTGGCCCTGCCCGGCCTGTACATGGGCTGGCAATGGTATTTGCTGCTCTCCGGTGCTAGCCATGAGCTTGGCTTCAATCCGATCGAGACGACGCATCGCTTCCTGGGCGATACGGCCCTGCGCATCCTGCTGATCTCACTGGCGGTCACGCCCTTCCGGGACCTGACCGGCTGGCTGCCGATCATGAGGATTCGCCGCCGCATCGGCCTGGCCGCCTTCTGGTATGCGGTGCTGCACCTGGCCGCCTATCTCTTCCTCGACAAATACCTGGCCGCCGGCGGCAGCGTCGCCGGCATGATGTCGGGCTGGTGGGAGGACATTGTCGAGCGGGTCTACATCACGCTTGGCATGACGGCACTGGTCCTTCTCGTGCCGCTGGCGCTGACCTCGTTCAACAGCATGGTGCGCCGCCTCGGTGCGGCGCGCTGGCAGCGCCTGCATTACCTGGTCTACCCGATTGCCACCCTGGCGGTGCTGCATCACGGCTTCATGGAGAAAGGCAACCAGCTCGGCCCCTGGATCCATGGTGGCATCCTTGCCGCACTCCTCGGCTACCGCCTCTGGGCCTGGCGACGGCGTGCGGCGCGGCCTGCGGCGGCGGCCTGAAATCCCGGTTTCGGCGCACAAACTGTTGCGATATCTCAGGGGGCATCGCATTTTCGCGCCCGATACAGCGGAGCCTTTTCATGAGCCTTCACATCACCGACCGTTTCGACAGCGGTAATATCATCGTGCTCGATGCGGCCGACCCTGGCCGCGTTCGCCTGGAGATCCGCAAGGACAAGGATTCCGACTTCTACCAGTGGTTCCACTTCCGGGTTTCCGGCGCCATGGGTGAAGCGTTGACGATGCATATCGAGAATGCCGGTGGCGCGGCCTATCTGGAAGGCTGGCCGGGCTACCAGGCCTGCGCCTCCTATGACCGCGAGACCTGGTTCCGCGTCGGTACATCGTTTGAGAACGGCACGCTGACCATCAATCACACGCCGGAAGCCGACAGCATCTGGTTTGCCTATTTCGCTCCCTACTCGATGGAGCGTCACCACGATCTCATCGCCTGGGCCCAGACCCACCCGGACGTGCGACTGGACATTCTCGGCGAGACCCATGACGGCCAGGCCATGGACCTGCTCACCGTCGGCGATGCCGACGCGGACAAGGCGGTGATCTGGGTCACGGCGCGCCAGCATCCCGGCGAGACCATGGCGGAATGGTGGATGGAAGGATTCCTCGCCCGCCTGCTCGACGAGGACGATCCGGTGGCGCGTACGCTACGCAGCAAGGCCGTGCTCAACATCGTGCCGAACATGAACCCGGACGGGTCAAGGCGCGGGCATCTGCGCACCAATGCCAAAGGCGTGAATCTGAACCGGGAATGGGACAAGGCCAGCCTCGAGCGCTCGCCGGAAGTCTTCCACGTGCTCAATCGCATGCGCGAGACCGGCATCGACATCGCGCTGGACGTGCACGGGGACGAGGCCCTGCCCTACAATTTCATCGCCGGTGGTGAAGGCGCGCCCAGTTTCGACACGCGCGGCCAGCGCCTGCTCGATGGCTACAAGGCAGCACTGACCACGGCGAGCCCGGACTTCCAGACCGAGCACGGCTATGATGTGGACGCTCCCGGCACCGCGAACCTGTCCGTGTGCACCAACTATCTCGCCAACGAATTCAAGTGTCTGGCGATGACGCTGGAAATGCCGTTCAAGGACAATGCGGACCTGCCCAATACCGAGACCGGCTGGTCGCCCGAGCGCTGCCGCAAGCTGGGGGCGGCCAATCTGGACGCCATGATGCGCATGGTGGCCGAAATCTGATGACGCTCTACGTCGATGCCGATGCCTGCCCGGTCAAGGACGAGGTGATCCGGGTCGGCGAGCGCCACCGCACCGAGATCCTGTTCGTGTGCGATGGCGGCATCCGGCGTCCCAACTCGCAATGGGCACGGCTGGTCATCGTCGACCAGGGCGCCGACGCAGCGGATGACTGGATCGCCGATCGCATCGGGCCGGGCGATGTCTGCGTCACCGGCGACATTCCGCTGGCCGACCGCTGCCTCAAGGCCGGCGCGCTGGCCATCGATCACCGGGGCAAGGCGTTCGACGCCGACAATATCGGCTCGGTCCTCGCCATGCGGGACCTGATGACCGATCTGCGCTCGAGCGGCGAGATGTCCGGAGGCGGCGGAAAGCCCTTTTCGCCGCGCGACCGTTCCGCTTTCCTCGATGGCCTTGAGCGGGTCATGCAGAAGGCAAAGCGGGCCTGACATTACAGCGGTGTAATGCCTCGCACCTGCCGCTTGACGCAGGCGGCAATCCGGCGAGGATGGCGGCCAAGCAAGAACAAGCACTTCACGGAGGAGATCCAATGACCCGTTTGCTGAGCGGCGTGGCCGCGACTGCCCTGATGATCGGCGCCGGCGCGCCGGCCTGGGCCGACCACAATGATGATCCGCAATACCCGGCCACGGTCGAGGGCGCGGAGCAGTTCCTGGCCGATGTCGAGGAAGAGACCCGTGATTTCGGCGAGTTCGCCGCCCGCACCTCCTGGGTCTATTCCAACTTCATTACCCAGGACACCGAATACCTGGTCAGCCGGATGAGCGCCCAGGCCACGGAAATGTCCGTCGAGGCCGCCGTCGAGACCGCCCACTGGGCCAATGTCGACCTGCCGCAGAACCTGCGTCGCAAGATGACCGCGCTGACCGCCGGTATCACCCTGCCTGCCCCGTCCGGCGCGGAGCAGGCCCAGCGCCTGGCCGAACTGACCACGGCGATGGCGTCCGCCTATTCGACCGGGACCATTGATCTCAATGGCGAAACAAAGACGCTCAATGAGCTGCAGGCCCTGATGGGCACGGAACGCGACCCGGCCGTGTTGCAGGAAATGTGGAATGAGTGGCGCGCCGCCATCCAGCCGGCCGAGATGAGCGCCAATTATGCCGAGATGGTCGAGATCGCCAATGCCGGCGCCCGCGAGCTGGGTTTTGCCGACCTGGCCGAGATGTGGCTGTCCAATTACGACATGCCGGCCGACGAGATGGAAGCCGAGGTCGAGCGCCTGTGGGGCCAGGTCGAACCGCTCTATGAACAGCTGCACTGCTTCGTCCGTGACGGCCTGAACGAGTATTACGGCGACGAAGTCCAGGCCGACAGCGGACTGATCCGCGCCGACCTGCTCGGCAATATGTGGGCCCAGGGCTGGGCGCCGATCAATGACATCGTCAGCGCCGGCGAGGCCGATGCCGGCTATGACCTGACCGCGCTGCTGGAAGAGAATGACTATGACGCCACGGAAATGGTGCGCGTCGGCGAGCGTTTCTACACCTCGCTCGGTCTCGAGCCGCTGCCTGACACGTTCTGGGAGCGCTCGCTGATCACCGCGCCGGAAGGGCGCGACGTGGTCTGCCATGCCTCGGCTTGGAATCTCGACTGGCAGGACGACATCCGCATCAAGATGTGCACCCTGGTCAATGCCGAGGATTTCCGCACCGTGCACCACGAGCTGGGCCACAACTACTACCAGCGCGCCTACAATACCCAGGACATCCTGTTCCAGACCGGCGCCCATGACGGCTTCCACGAGGCCATCGGTGACTTCGTGGCCCTGTCGGTGACGCCGGAATACCTGGTGCAGATCGACCTGCTCGAGGAGAGCCAGGTGCCGGACGCCTCGGCCGATGTCGGCCTGCTGTTCAACACCGCGCTCGACAAGATCGCCTTCCTGCCCTTCGCGGTGATGATGGACCAGTGGCGCTGGCGCGTCTTCCGCGGCGAAATTACGCCGGAGAACTACAACGAGGCCTGGTGGGAGCTGCGCAACCAGTACCAGGGCATCACCCCGCCGGTCGAACGCCCGGCCGATGCCTTCGATCCGGGTGCCAAGTACCACATCGCCAACAATGTCCCGTACCTGCGCTATTTCCTGAGCTACATCCTGCAGTTCCAGTTCCACCAGACGGCCTGCGAGATGGCTGGCTGGGAAGGTCCGCTGCACCGCTGCTCGGTGTATGGCAATGAGGAAGTCGGCACGCGTTTCAACGCGATGATGGAAATGGGCGCCTCCGAGCCCTGGCCGGACGCGCTGGAAGCCTTCACCGGCACCCGCGAAATGGATGGCTCTGCCATCATCGCCTACTTCCAGCCGCTCATGGAGTATCTGGAAGAGGAAAACGAGGGTCGGGCCTGCGGCTGGTAGGCTGAAGGGACAACACGGGAAAGGCGGCCTCGACCGGGGCCGCCTTTTTTGTGGGCAATTTCGGTCGCCCCGCGCGTGTAAGGCAGCGGCACAGTTGATCGCAGGCCCCTCGCCCGCCTACACCAGTGACACCAAGTTCACGCGCGCCAAAGCCGGTACGGCGTGCCGTCAAAGGGACGAACAGGCATGAGTGAGAAATTCGACACCAGCGTCGATGTCTCCGACGAGGCCGACATCCACTGGGACTTCAAGGACGAGATGTCCTATGGCGGCTATCTGGCGCTCGACACCTTGCTGGCGGCCCAGAAACCCGTCTCCGGCGAGCATGACGAGACCCTGTTCATCATCATCCATCATGTCGCCGAACTGTGGATGAAACTGGCCCTGCACGAGGTCACAGGCGGCATCGCCCACCTGCGACAGGACGAGGTCGGGCCGGCGCTCAAGATGTTCGCCCGGGTCAGCCGCATCCAGGAACAGCTGATCACGGCCTGGGAAGTGCTCGCCACCATGACCCCGGCCGACTACCTGGTGTTCCGCGACAAGCTGGGCAATTCCTCCGGTTTCCAGTCCTTCCAGTACCGCACGCTGGAATATTCGCTGGGCAACAAGAATGCCGCCCTGGCGCGGGTGCATGACGACAACCCGCCGGCCCGCGCCATGGTGCGCGGCGCCCTGGAGCGCCCCAGCCTGTGGGACGAGACGCTGCGCCTGCTGGCCCGGCGCGGCTATGCCATTCCGCAGGACAAGGTCGAGCGCGACTGGTCGCAGGCCTATGAGCCCAGCGACGACGTGGAGGCCGTGTGGCGCGAGATCTACCGCGACAGCCAGACCCATTGGGAAGCCTACGAGCTCGGCGAGAAACTGGTGGATCTGGAGCACAAGTTCCAGCAATGGCGCTTCAATCACATGAAAACCGTCGAGCGCATCATCGGCTTTCGCCAGGGCACGGGCGGGACATCGGGCGTCCATTATCTCGTCAAGGCATTGAACCTGCGCTTCTTCCCGGAACTCTGGACGGTACGCACCTCCCTTTGAGGACATCTGAGACCATGACCAATCTGACCGATATTCGCGCGCTCGACGCGGCTGACCCGCTGGCCGGCTTCCGTGAGCGGTTCGATCTTCCCAACGGTGTCGTCTATCTCGACGGTAATTCGCTGGGCGTCTTGCCGAAGGCCGCAGCCGGACGGATGCAGGAGGTCATGCGCGAGGAATGGGGCCGCGATCTCATCACCTCGTGGAACCGGCATGACTGGATCGGCCTGCCGCGTCGGCTTGGCGCCAAGGTGGCCAGGCTGATTGGGGCAGCGGAGGATGACGTTGTCGTCGCTGATTCCACATCGATCAATATTTTCAAGGCGCTGTCGGCCTGTATCCAGCTTCGCCCCGAGCGCTCCCTGATCCTGTCGGAGACCGGGAATTTCCCGACCAATGTCTACATGATGGAAGGCCTGTCGGCGGTCACCGGCGGACGGGTCCGCCAGAAACTTGTCGCCACCGAGGACCTGGAAGCGGCGCTCGACGAGGACGTTGCGGCGCTCCTCATCACGCAGTCGCACTACAAGTTCGGCTATCTGCATGACATGGAGGCCCTGACCAGGGCCGCCCACGACAAGGGCGTGCTGGTGATCTGGGATTTGTGCCATTCCGCCGGCGCGCTGCCCATCGACCTCGATGCCTGCGACGTCGATTTCGCGGTTGGCTGCGGCTACAAATATCTCAATGGCGGGCCCGGTGCGCCGGCCTTCATCTATGTCGCCAAGCGCTATCAGAACGAGGTCTTCCCGGCCCTGTCGGGCTGGTTGGGTCATGCCGATCCGTTCGCCTTCCAGGATGGCTACCGGCCAGCCGATGGCATTGACCGCTTCAAGTGTTCCTCGCCCAGCATCCTCGGTATGTCGGCCCTGGAATGCGGTCTGGATATCGCTGTCGAGGCAGACATTCATGCCGTGCGTGCAAAATCGGTGGCTCTGACTTCGCTGTTCATCGAGCTGGTCGAGGCGCGGCTGCCGGAATTCACCCTGGCCAGCCCTCGCGATCCTGAGCGGCGTGGCAGCCAGGTCTCGTTTGCCCACGAGCACGGCTACCCGATCATGCAGGCCTTGATCGCCCGCGGCATCATCGGTGATTTCCGCGCACCGGACCTGTTGCGGTTCGGTTTTACCCCGCTCTACACCAGCTATGAGGATGTCTGGCGAGCTGTCGAGGGGCTTGCTGACATCATGAAGACCGAAGAGTGGCGCAAGCCGCGCTATCATGTACGCTCCGCGGTGACCTGACCGTCCCCACCCTCTCCCTTTGCAGCCACAGCTGAGGCCACATGCATTTCGGCGTCTTTGATCTGTTCAAGATTGGTATCGGCCCTTCGTCCTCGCATACTGTGGGGCCGATGAAGGCTGCGCGGCTGTTCGTCGAGAAGGTGCAGCGCGAGCACGGCGCTGCGTCGGTGACCCGGCTGCAGACCGAGCTGTACGGTTCACTGGCCCTCACCGGCCTGGGTCACGGCACCGACAAGGCCGTCCTTCTGGGCCTGGAAGGCTGCGATCCGGCTTCCGTTGACCCGGATGAGATCCCGGCCCGGCTGGAGCGCATCCGCACGGACAATGAGCTGCGTCTGGCCGATGGCACGTCGCTGGTCTTCAACGAGAGGGAAGACCTCGATTTCCGCGGCGACGTGCGGCTTCCTTTCCATTCGAATGCGATGAAATTCAGAGCCTTTGATGCAAAAGGCGAAGTGCTGCTCGAGGAGATCTGGTATTCGATCGGCGGCGGTTTCGTCATCGACGAGCACGAGGCGGGGCGCAATTCGGCGGCCGAGGTCAAGGAGGGTGAACCCTACCCGTTCAACTCGGCCAGGGAATTGCTCGAGATCGGTGACCGCACCGGCCTGTCCATCCACCGCATCATGCTGGCGAATGAGCGCACCTTCCTGCCCGAGGACACCATCCGTGCCGGTATCGAGGAAATCTGGCGCGCCATGGAGGACTGTATCGACCGCGGCCTGACCGAGGACGGCACCCTGCCCGGCGGCCTCAACGTCAAGCGCCGCGCCCCGAAAATGTACCGCGATCTCAAGGCCGAGCCGGTCGACCCGGATGTCGATCCGTTGGCGGCCATGGACTGGATCAATTTGTGGGCCATGGCGGTCAATGAGGAGAATGCGGCCGGCGGCCGCGTCGTCACCGCACCGACCAATGGCGCGGCGGGCATCATTCCGGCGGTGGCGCGCTATTTCGACCATTACCACCGCGATGTCGACGACGAGGAAGCCCTGCAGCGCTTCTTCCTGACCGCCGCGGCAATCGGCTCGCTGTACAAGAAGAACGCCTCCATTTCCGGCGCCGAGGCGGGCTGTCAGGGCGAGGTCGGCGTGGCCTGCTCGATGGCAGCCGGAGCGCTGGCCGCGGCTATGGGCGCCAACAACCAGCAGATCGAGGATGCCGCCGAGATCGGCATGGAGCACAATCTCGGCCTGACCTGCGATCCGGTCGGCGGCCTGGTCCAGATCCCCTGTATCGAGCGCAATGCGATCGGTGCGATCAAGGCCATCGACGCCGCCCGCCTGGCCCTGCGCGCCACCTCGGCGGACATGAAGGTGTCGCTCGACCAAGTCATCGAAACGATGCGCCAGACCGGGGTCGACATGCAGGAAAAGTACAAGGAAACCAGCCAGGGCGGCCTGGCCGTAAACGTGGTGGCCTGCTGAGGCGAGACCGATCGGGTCTGGCCCGCCTTGCGCAAGATGCAAAAAAGGCGGCACCCAGGGTGCCGCCTTTTCGGTTACTCGGTTCCGGCAGAACCGGAAAGCCGGTGATTAGTGGTCATCGCCGTGATCGGCGTCGCCGGCATCGTCCATGCCGACTTCAGCTTCGACTTCGACTTCCGCTTCCATTTCAGCATGGCTCTCGCCCTCGCCGTGATGGCCGTCCATCTCCGCCTTGCAGGCGTCCGCCTGGGCACGGGTTTCTTCGTCGAGCGAGGCCATGATGTCCTCCTCGGTTTCGCCTGCCTCGTGACGCGCCATCAGGGTGGCGTGCAGGGCGGCGCAGTCGTCCGCAGCCGGCTGGGCCGCTTCGTGGTGGTCAGCGAAGGCAGCGGGAGCCAGTCCGAGCGCAAGCGCCGGGATAGCCAGGGACAGAATCGACTTCATGCTTATTCCTCTCAGGGAGTATTAAAGACAATCCAACTGCTCAGTAACCGCCCGGCGAACGCATCGGCACGACCGGTCCTGATCGACGCATTATACTTGAATCCGGAAGACGCCATAGATTTTTCTGCGGTGCCTACGAATCCAGACAATATGACGCGAAATTACTGATCTGTATCAGTTTATTTCGATGGACCAGACCGCAGGTGAGAACGATACGGCGATCGGCCCGCAAGTCTTGAGGAAAGTGTTGCAAGACCGCCGCATATCATCACCTCGTGGTGTCATATCCCCACGCGCTGCGGAGCGCGACCCGCCCGTTCGGCCGGTTGGCGGGCGGGCGTCCAGGCACGGAAAGGTCAGCAACCCGGCCCCAATGAGAAAGGGCGGCCCCACCGGGACCGCCCTCGCCTGCATGACATCCGGGTGACTAGGCCGCCTGGTGGCGGATCAGATTGTCCGAGACGGTGTACTTGGCCTCGGTCAGTTCGGCGACCTCGTCCAGCGTGGTGCCGGGCGACAGCTCGATGAGCTCCAGATGGTCACCCTTGACGTCGAACACGCCGAGATTGGTGATGATGCGGTCGACGCAGGCCTGGCCGGTCAGCGGCAGCGAGCATGCCTTGAGCACCTTGGATTCACCGCGCTTGTTGGCGTGGTCCATGACCACCACGACGCGCTTGACGCCGGCTACCAGGTCCATGGCCCCGCCCATGCCTTTGACCAGCTTGCCCGGGATCATCCAGTTGGCGATGTCGCCATTCTCCGACACTTCCATGGCGCCGAGGATGGACAGGTCGATATGCCCACCGCGGATCATGGCGAAACTGTCGGCGGAAGAGAAATAGGAGGTGCGACGCAGCTCGGTGATGGTCTGCTTGCCGGCATTGATCAGGTCGGCATCCACCTCCTCCTCGGTCGGAAAGGGGCCCATGCCCAGCATGCCGTTTTCCGACTGCAGGGTGACGTCGATATCGTCGGCGATGTGGTTGGCAACCAGGGTCGGGATGCCGATGCCGAGATTGACGTAGAAGCCGTCTTCCAGTTCCTGGGCGGCGCGGGCCGCCATGTCGTCACGTGTCCAGGCCATTAGACGCTCTCCTTCTCGCGCACCGTGCGCTGTTCGATCCGCTTCTCAAACTCGCCCTTGAACAGGCGCTGGACGAAAATGCCCGGCGTGTGGATGTGATCCGGATCGAGCTCGCCCAGTTCGACGATCTCCTCAACCTCGGCGATGGTCACCTTGCCGGCCGTGGCCATCATCGGGTTGAAATTGCGGGCCGTCTTGCGGAATACCAGATTGCCCTGCGGGTCGGCCTTCCAGGCCTTGACGATGGAGACATCGGCGGTCAACCCGGTCTCCATGATGTAGGTCTCGCCATTGAACTCGCGGTGCTCCTTGCCCTCGGCGATCAGCGTGCCGACGCCGGTCTTGGTGAAGAAGCCGGGAATGCCGGCCCCGCCGGCGCGGATGCGCTCGGCCAGCGTGCCCTGCGGGTTGAATTCCAGCTCCAGCTCCTCGGACAGGAACTGGCGCTCGAATTCCTTGTTCTCGCCGACATAGGACGACACCATCTTCTTGATTTGCTTGGCATCCAGCAGGATGCCGAGACCAAAACCATCGACCCCGCAATTGTTCGAGATCACCGTCAGGTCCTTGACGCCCATGGCGTGCAGCGCGGCGATCGAGTTTTCCGGAATGCCGCACAGGCCGAACCCGCCGGCCATCAGCGTCATGCCATCGAACACCAGCCCGTCGAGGGCGGATCTGGCGTCGGGATATACCTTTTTCATGCGGACCCCTGCTTCGGTTCTGTTCAAGTTGATATTCGGTTCATGTTTATGCTTCGAATGCAGCAAAATCTAGTCTTCCCTGCCACCCGTCTGCGGGCGCGCACTGCGCTTGCCCACTGCCCGGTCCAGCTTTTCGTCGACCGTGTCGGCGCTGTCCGGTTCCGACTCGATCTCCAGCACCTTGGCGCTGCGTCGCTCGATTTCGTCCTCGTCGAACCCCTGCCGGCTCCACTGGTGGCGTCGGTCCAGCTCGACCGCAAGGGCGCCGCCGAAGAAGACGGCATAGGCAGACCAGTAAATCCACAGCAAAAGAACCACAAGGGCTCCGATCGAGCCATAGACACTGGCGTCGATGACATAGCCGACATAGGTCGAGAACCCCTTGGATATCAGCAGCCAGAGCGTCGTCGAGACGATCGCCGCCACCCACGAGGCGCGCCAGCTCACCGATTCGCGCTGTCGCCGTCGCTGCATGGTCATGCGGTACAGCAGAACCAGGGCGATGAGCAGCACGGCACCCGAGGCTGTCCATTCATTGACGACCAGGCGGACATCCGGCGAGGCGACGCCGAGATAGCCGGACAGACGCCGGAAAAACACCGGGATGACGAGCACGGCCGCATTGGCGACCAGGACCAGTCCGGCCCCGATCATCAGGCTGACCATGGCGAGCAGGTTGAAATGCAGGACATTGCGCAGGTCCTGGCCGCTGGCGAGGTGGTTGAGGCCTGCTATCAGGGCCTTCATGCCCCGCGCCGCGGCAAACAGGGTCACCGCCAGGGCAATGAAACCGTTCAGTGACACCGCGGCCAGCGGGACGTTGGCGATACGTTCCATCTGGTCGAGCACGAAAGACTGGGCGCCACCCGGAATAATCTCGGCAAAGCGCGCGAACTGGGCTCGCGCATCTTCCATCGAGAACAGGAAGCCGTAGAGCGACATGGCCAGGGCCAGGGCGGGAAACAGGGCCAGCATGGAGAAGAAGGAGGCGCCGCCGGCGAACAGCATGACATCACGCGCCATCGAGCGCTGAATGGCGGCGATGACCGGCGCCACGACATGTCCGACCGGAACGGCCAGGCGTCGCGCCTGTTGCACGGCCGGGTGATCGGCCGGTACCAGTTTCCGGAGTGACTTGAGCATATCCCGTCGTTTACGACCTAGGGCGAACCGCGACTCGCTCATTCCGGCCCGGTCTCGCGACTGATGCCAAACATACGGTAAGCCCATGTCTTTTTCCAAGGCCGTTGACCTTCTCGAGCTGGCCAAACGCGCCAGCGGCCGCATCGGTGTTTCGCTGGACGAGATCGAGGCCGAGTTCGGCTGCGTGCGGCGCACTGCCCAGCGCATGACCGGGGCGCTGGAACAGGTGTTTCCCGACACCGAGGCCTATTTCGATGTCGAGGGGCACAAGCGCTGGCGTATCCCGCGGCGGCGCGTCGCCGAATTCTTTGCCCCCTCGGCCGACGAGATCGCGGCGCTGGAACTGGCCGCGCCGGTGCTCGATGCCGAGGGGCTGGGTGGCGAGGCGGCCAAGCTCCGTCAACTGCGCGAGACTATCAAGATCCTCACTCCCGAACGCCGCCTGATGCCGCTAGAAGCGGACGAGGAGGCGCTGCTGGAGGCCATGGGGCACGCCGCCCGCCCTGGCCCGCGTCCGGCCAATGACCCGGCCGTCGATGCCGCCATCGCCGAAGCCCTGAAGGGGCCGTTCGTCCTGCGCATCCAGTATCGGGGGCGCCGCGACGCGGCAGCGGCCGAGCGCCTGGTCGAGCCCTACGGACTGCTGCTCGGCGCCCGGCGGTATCTGGTTGCCCGCGACCGGCGCCGCGATGACAAGGTGATGCGTCATTATCGCGTCGAGGACATTTCCGCCGCCGAGGTGACGCCGGACTGGTTCGCCCGCGACCCGGACTTCTCGCTCGAAGACCACGCCCAGCGCGCCTTCGGCGTGTTCCAGAACCAGGCCGAATTCGGTCCGGTGGCATGGAAGTTCAGCCCCGACGCGGCGCCACACGCCGCCCGGTTCCGCTTTCACCCGCTGCAGAGCAATGAATGGCTGGAGGACGGCTCCCTGGTCGTCCGCTTCGAGGCCAGCGGACACCTGGAAATGGCCTGGCATCTCTATGCCTGGGGCGACCAGGTCGAGGTCCTTGAACCCCGGGCCCTTGCCGATCTGGTCGCTGGCCATCGCCGCTCCGATTTCCCCAGCCTGCCCTAGCGCACCCCGATACGCACGCTGTCTGAAGGTGTCCAGGACGGCATGGAATGTCCGTCGGACGAGCTCATCGCCAACAGGTAGCCCTTGGCGAGGTAGCGGCACACCGAGCGAAGGTCTTCCACGTGCAGGCAGTCCAGCGTGTCGCCGGGGCGCTGCATGCGGAAATAGCCGTCGCGGAAACGGTGCGGCTTCATGGTGCGCAGGGCACCGTTGGCACCTTCGATATAAGCGTTGATAGCGAGAGCCATCGTGTTCTCCATCCGTATACGAGCTTCGATGAAGACATCTTGCGGGCCGGGCGCGACAAAACCAGTCACCCCAGTTTCTGGCCTGGCAGACGCAGAAACGCCGGCCTTGGGGAGACCGGCGTTTCATCGACTCGCGTCGCGGTCGCAGACCGGCAGGCTGGCGAGGGACAAGAGAATGCCCGCGGGTCTCAGGGGCAGTCTCGGTAACTGCGCCTGAATACGATATGAATGCATTATGCAACTATCCGGAAAGCTTTGGTCTTGGATAACAACCGGACCTTGGGCTTCATTCGGACTCTCGCGACACATGGCGACCATTGACCAGACGGTGATTGACGCGGCAACCCTCGCCCACGAAGCCCTGCTGACCGGGCGGCCCGGCGGCAAGAGCCTCGACTGGCGTGGCATGGATCTGCGCGGGGCGTGCTTTGATGGCCGGGACCTGCGCGATGCCGACTTGAGCGGCGCCCGCCTCGACGGATGTTCGTTCAAGCTTGCGCAACTTGGCGGTGCCCGCCTGTCTGGTGCCAATCTGACTTCGGCAAACCTGGTCGGGGCCGATCTGAGCGGTGCCGATATGCGCGGTTGTGTGTTGGTTGAGGCGGATCTCACCGGCGCTCGCTGCGATCATGCCGATCTGCGGGAACTGGCCGTTCCCGATAACAACGGGGCCCTCAAGGCCCAGCCGGCCTGCCTCGACGGCGCCTGCCTGTCCGGCGCCAGCTTATCGCAAGCGAGACTGAACGCGGTCTCGGCCCGCAAAGCCGACTTTTCCGATACCTGCCTCAAGGGCGCCCGCTTCAATCGGGCGGACTTGTCGGGCAGCGTCTTCGCCGAGAGCCTGCTGGCCGGAACCGTGTTTGTCGGCGCGAATGTCAGCGATTGTGATTTCCGGGGAGCCGACCTGACCGCTGCGGATTTCAGCCAGGCCGGCCAAACAGACATGGTGACCGACGATGCAGCCGCGGCTCATACAGCGCAGCGACTCGACCCGGTCACCGTCACACGCCTGCTCGACAACCACGAAAAGCGGGTCACGAGCGACGGGCGCGAGGGCGAGCCCGCTGACCTGCAGGGCTGCGATCTGCGGGGCGCTGCCGATCTGACCGGGCGGGCCCTGACCGCGCTGCAGGCCCAGGGCGCCAATTTCAGCGGCCTTGACCTGCGCAACACCGAGCTCCAGGGCGCCCGCCTCGCCGGCGCCGACCTGCGCCACTGCAATCTTCGCGGGGCCGATTTGCGGGGTGCCGACCTGACCGGCGCCCGCTTGCGCCACAGCGATCTGCGCGGCGCCTGTCTGGGTCCGCTCGATCTCGGGCCCGGTCGCCGCCTGCCGACCTCACTCATGAACAGTGATTGCCGCTTTGCCGACATGCGCGGCGCCGAGCTCGCTCATGTGCGTGCCGAGGGCACCCGGCTGATCCTGACACGGATGGGCACGACGGAAGCCGGCTGCCTGCGGGCCGGCGGCGCGCAAACCGACAAGAGCATTCTGACCTGAGGGTCAGATGCCCCAGTCCTCAAGCACTGCATCGCGATCGGCTCCGGGCGCGCTCGTCGCCTGGATGGCGCCGGGCGTACGCGAAAAGCGCGGGGCCGGCGCGGGCTGGCGCACGCCGTCCCGTTCAACCTGGCAGCCCCGCTCGCGGATGTGCGGATGCTCGGCGGCTTCCAGGTAATCGAGCACCGGCGCAAAGCAGGCGTCCGTGCCTTCGAGCAACTCGCACCATTCATCGCGGGTTCGCTGGCGGAATATTTCCGCGAATGCAGCCTTGGCCTCGTTCCAGTTGGCGCCGCTCCAGTCGGCCGGATAATCCGCCACGCTGACGCCGATTTTCTCGCACAGCAGGGCATGGAATTCTGGCTCCAGCGGGCCCACGGAGACGTGCTTGCCATCACGGCATTCGTAAGTCGTGTAGAAATGCGCCGCTCCGTCGAGCAGGTTCCTGCCCCGCTTCGGCGACCATAATCCGAGGGCTGCCAGCTGGTATTGCGACGCCATCAGCGAGGTCGCCCCGTCGACGATGGCCGCGTCGACCACCTGCCCCTCCCCGCTCGCCTTGGCATGATGAAGGGCGGCCAGGACCCCGAAGGCGAGATACATGGCACCGCCCCCGAAATCGCCGACCAGGTTGAGCGGTACGGCGGGACGCTCCCGGTCTCCAATGGCACCGAGGGCACCGGACAGGGCAATATAATTGATGTCATGTCCGGCCGCGTGGGCGAGTGGGCCGTGCTGGCCCCACCCCGTCATGCGGCCATAAACCAGGGCCGGATTGGCAGCCAGGGCGACATCCGGCCCCAGGCCCAGCCGTTCCATGACGCCCGGGCGGTAGCCCTCCAGCAATATGTCGGCCTGCCCGATAAGCTTTTTGCCCAGTTCGATTTCGTCCGCCTGCTTCAGGTCGAGACAGACGGACCGGCGTCCGCGACCGAGAATCTCGGCCGGGCCGAGGCCGGCTGCGCCCGGGCGGTCGATGCGCACCACGTCGGCGCCCATGTCGGACAGCATCATGGCGCAGAACGGCGCCGGGCCGAGCCCGACGAATTCCAGAACTTTAACGCCTTTTAGAGGACCTTGCGTTGTCATGGTTACCGACTTCCTCGCGATTCGTTGATTGTGAAGCGTGGCATCTGTGACAAGATCTCCAAATACAGGCGGGCCGAAAATGTCGGCAGGGGGAAATATGGGCCGGGAACTCGACGTTCTGATCCATGCCGGATCGGATGCTCCATCCGACATGGTCGAAGCGCTTCAACGCCTGGCTTTGCAGGTGCGTGTGGTGCGCGGTGACAGTCCACCGCCGCGGCGGCGGCGGATCTGGGCCGCCGGTGTCATCCTTGCCGAGACCGACCAGGATGTCATCGACGGTCTGGCTGCGTTCCAGCGCTTCGCGCCCGGCGAACGTCCGGTTCTGGTGGTGGGACCTGGCCGTATCGGACCTCAGGACCAGATCGACGCCTGGATGCGCTCACCGGCACCACCGGTTCAGATCGCTGCTCGGGTGCGCGCGCTGGTGCGCTTGCACACCATGGAGATCATTGCCCGCCACCGCACCGAAGCGACGGCGCTGTACGGACGTCGCGGCGATGGCGTTGAACGCCGGGAACCCAAACCCTGCGTGCTCTATGTCGGCGACGCCTCGCCGCGCTTCATGGCGCTGAGATTTGCCCTCGAACAGGAAGGCGCGGAGCTGATCGCCGCCTTCTCGTCCTACTCGGCCTTTGACTATCTCCATGAACGTCCGTTTGACGCCGTCGTGCTCAATGCCACCGGGAAGCGCGACATCGCCTTCACCATTTCCTCGGCCATGCGGCGCAATGCCCGGCTCTACCACACGCCGGTTCTGCTCCTGACCGACCAGGTCGACAGCGAAATGGCGGAAGAAGCGTTTGCCCGCGGTGTGTCCGACATCCTGCCGCCGTCCAGCGACGAAGCGGAACTGCGAGAGCGCATCATGACGCTGACGGCCGAGCGCCGCCGCCGCCGCCAGGCCAAGGCCGCGCTGGAAGCCTGCCGCGAACCGCGCACGTTGGAGATCGAGACCGGCCTGTTCCAGCCCGGCTTCCTGACGTCGCACATTGCCGACCTGCTCCAGGCCAGCGCCCGTGATGAACTGCAATTCTCCGCCATCGCCCTCGAAGTGCTGCTGCCGGAAGGCGCAAACCAGCCCGATGCTGCTTCAGCCGAGAAAGCGCGGCGCCAGTTCGCGGCCATGCTGCGCCATCTGCTGAGGTCCGAAGACGGCGCCTGCCGGATTGCCTCTTCGGTGTTTCTTGCCGTCCTGCCCTTCACCGACGCGGCCGGCATCGGCTCCGTCGCGGCGCGCGTGTCGGCGATCGCCGAATGCACAGCGTTCGAAAGCCAGGACCCGCTCCAGCCATTCCGGCTGAGCGTTCGGGCCGCACCGGTCCTCGTGCGCCCGGGGGAAACGGCCGACGAGCTGGTCGACCGCGCTGTGAGGAGTCTGCGCTCAAACGTCTCGCCCCTGTCGGCACAAGGCTGAGCGACCTCAGGCCGGCATTGCCTCGGCCTTGCCCCGTGCCAGATCGGCCAGCGGCTGCATGGCGCGCTCGATGGCCCGCAGCCGGTCCTCCGGTGCATCCCACTCGGCCCGCAGGACAAGCTTCTGGTCCGGTCGCACTTTCCAGAGGGCCGGATTCTTCGAGATGTGCTCGACCAGGCCGCGCGGATCGGCAAACCGGTTATTGCGGAAGTGCACGACGGCGCCCTTGGGCCCGGCATCGACTTTCTCCACCCCGGCCTGCTTGCACAGGGCCTTGACTGCAACCACCCGCATCAGCGTTTCCACTTCCTGCGGCAGCGGCCCGAACCGGTCGATCAGTTCGGCGGCGAAGCCTTCGCGTTCCGCCTTGTCCTCGAGCGAAGACAGGCGACGATAAAGCTGCAGTCGGACGTCGAGGTCCGGCACGTAATGATCGGGGATCAGCACGGCCGCCCCGGCATTGATTTGCGGTGACCAGTCCTGGTCATCCTCTTCACTGCCACCGGAACGTAGAGAGGCCACCGCCTCTTCCAGCATCGACTGGTACAGTTCGACACCGACATCCTTGATATGGCCGGACTGTTCCTCGCCGAGCAGATTACCGCCGCCGCGCAGATCGAGATCATGCGAAGCAAGAGTGAAACCGGCACCCAGCGAATCCAGCGACTGCATCACTTTCAAACGGCGCTCGGCGCTTTCGGTGATCTTCTGTCGGGCCGGGGTTGTCAGATAGGCATAGGCACGCGTCTTGGAGCGCCCGACACGGCCGCGCAACTGGTAGAGCTGGGACAGGCCGAAACGGTCTGCGCGATGGATGACCAGCGTGTTGGCGGTCGGGATATCAATGCCGGATTCGACGATCGTGGTGGACAGGAGCACGTCGTAACGACCTTCGTAGAAGGCCGTCATGATGTCTTCCAGCTGGGTCGGCGCCATCTGCCCGTGCGCCGCCACATAGGTCACTTCCGGCACGCTTTCGCGCAGGAATTTGGTTGCCTCTTCCAGATCGCTGATCCGTGGGACGACGAAGAAGGCCTGGCCGCCGCGATACTTCTCTCGCAACAGCGCTTCGCGAACGGATACCGGGTCGAACGGTGCCACATAGGTGCGTACCGCCAGCCGGTCGACCGGCGGCGTGGCGATCAGGGAAAGGTCGCGAATCCCGGTCAGGGCCAGTTGCAGCGTGCGCGGGATCGGCGTCGCGGTCAGCGTCAGCACATGTACCCCGGAGCGCAATTCCTTCAGCCGTTCCTTATGCTTGACCCCGAAATGCTGCTCCTCGTCGACAACCAGCAGACCGAGGTCGGAAAATTTCACGTTCTTGGCCAGCAGGGCGTGTGTGCCGACGACGATTTCCACCGTCCCCTCGGCCAGACCGTCCCGCGTCGCCTTGGCCTCCTTGGTGCCCACCAGGCGCGACAAGTGCCGCACCTTGACCGGCCAGCCGCGGAACCGTTCGGAGAAGGTCTTGTAATGCTGGCGCGCCAGCAGGGTCGTCGGCGCCACAACCGCGACCTGCTGACCGGACATGGCCACCACGAAGGCCGCCCTCAGCGCCACTTCGGTCTTGCCGAAGCCGACATCGCCGCAGATCAGGCGGTCCATCGGCCGACCCCGGGCCAGGTCGGAGAACACGTCGTCGACGGCATTGAGCTGGTCGTCGGTCTCCGCATAGGGGAAGGCCGAGCTGAACTCGTCATAAATGCCGCTCGCCGGCTCGATCGGCTCGGCCGTGCGCGACAGTCGCTTGGCGGCGATCTTAATGAGCTGGTCGGCCATGTCCCGCAGGCGTTTCTTGGCCTTCGCCTTGCGCGCCTGCCAGGCCACGCCGCCGAGCTTGTCGAGCTGCGCGGTCTCGCTGTCGGCGCCGTAGCGCGACAGCAGTTCGATATTCTCCACCGGCAGGTAGAGACGGGCCTCGCCGGCATACTCAAGCTCGATGCAATCGTGCGGCGCGTCCTGTACCGGCAGGGTTTTGAGGCCGATGAAACGTCCCAGGCCATGGTCGGCATGGATGACCAGGTCGCCGGGCGTCATGGCGCCGGCCTCGACAATGATGTCGGCCGATTTGCGCTTGCGGCGGGGGCGCGCCAGCCGGTCGCCGAGAATGTCCTGCTCGGAGATCACCGCCAGCGTGTCGGTCTCGAAACCATGCTCCAGCGGCAGCACCACACGGGCGACCTGCCTGGGCTTCAGCCCGGTCACATCGCTCCAGCGATCGACCAGGGCGGTCTTGCCGACGCCGTGATCGGCGAGCACGGACGCCAGCCGCTCCGAGGCCCCGAGGGTCCAAGACGCCAGCACCACCCGCTTGCCCACCTTGCCGAGGTCGGCAATGTGCGACGCCGCGGCGTCGAACACATTGACCTCCTGGGCCGTACGTTCTGCGGTGAAATTGCGCCCCTGCTTGCCGCCCACATCGATGCTTTGCGGGCCCGGGTCCCGGAAGGCGGTGAAATGGCGCTGCGGACGCTCGGCGAGCCCGGCCTCCCAGTCGGCCCGGTCGAGATACAGCGCTTCCGGCTTGAGCGCGCGGTAGGCCGGTGCCGACAGGCTGGATTCGTGCTTGCTCTCAGCCACCGACTGGCGCGCCTCGTAATAGTCGCGCACCTGGGACACGCGTTCGTCGAGCGCTTCCTCGGCCAGCTGGTCAACGGCGATCAGGCTGTCTTCGGGCAGGTAATCGAACAGGGTTGCGGTCTGCTCGTAGAACAGCGGCAGCCAGTGCTCCACGCCGGCCGGCCGAGCCCCGGCGCTCACCGCTTCATAGACCGGGTCGCCGCCCTGCACTGCCCCGAAGGTCTTCACGAAGCCCGAGCGGAAGCGCGAAATACTGTCGTCGTCGATCAGCACCTCGCTGACCGGCCGGAATTCGATCCCGTCGAGCTGGCGGGTCGAGCGCTGGGTTTCCGGGTCAAAGCCGCGGATCGATTCCAGCGTGTCACCGAAGAAATCCAGACGCACCGGCTCGCTGGCGCCCGGCGGGTAGACGTCGACCACGCCGCCGCGCACGGCATAATCACCGGGCTCCATGACGGTCGCCGTACGGGCGTAGCCGTTGACCGAGAAATGCGCCTTGAGCACTTCGACATCGACGCTGGCACCGGGACGCACCGCAATCGCCGACTGGGCCATCACGGCGCTGGGAGGCACCCTCTGGGTAACGGCGTTGATGGTGGTGACCAGCAATGTCGTGCCGCCGAGATCCTTGGCCGCCAGGCGGGCCAGCGTTGCAGCCCGGCGCGCGGCCACTCGTGGCGACGGCGAGATCCGGTCGTAGGGCTGGCAGTCCCACGCGGGAAGCCGAAGCAATTCCAGGTCCGGGGCAAAGAATTCGAGCGCTGCCACAAAGGCTGCCGCGCGGCTGTCATCGCGGGCCACGAACATGCTGAGGCCGCCGCGCAGGCGCGCCGCGTCGGCAAAGACAAGCGCGTCCAGTCCTTCCGGAGCACCGCCGACAACGGCGCGCCCCTTTACGGCGGCGATCATCTCGATATCGGCCGGTGCGTCGCTTGCCATCGTCCGGATCAGCCTTTCGGACCGTCGCCATAGGCGGCGTCGCTGTGGGCCCGGAACTCACGCAGGCGTGCCATCACCGGGGTCTCGAACTCGGGCGGGGTCGGGGTGCGCCCGATGATCCATTCATAAATGTCTTGGTCGGGCTGATCGAGCAGATGCTCGTAGGCGTCGAGGTCCGCCTGCCCCATGGCGTCGAGATTGTTGTCGGCAAAGCGTCCGAGAATGAGGTCGGCTTCCTTGAAGCCACGGCGCCAGGCACGGATCTTCAGCTTCTTGCGCTGGATTTCGAGAGCATCGGTCATGCGCCGCATATAGGGCCTGACAAAGCCCTCGTCGACCAGTGGCAACCGCTTCACTTGCCGATAAGGTGCAGCTTATGCGGCCCGAGATTCTTTTTCCCCTGTTCCAGGACGTCACCGCCCTGCCCGGTGTCGGGCCGCGCCTGGCGGCGCTGATGCACAAACTCACCGGGCCGTGTGTGCGCGATGTGCTCTTCCACAAGCCGACCGGCCTGATCGACCGTACCCGCCGCGTTACCATCGCGGAGGCCGAGGGGGACCAGGTTGTCACCCTGACCGCCACCGTCGAGGAACACATATCCCCGGTGCGCCAGGGCCAGCCCTACAAAGTGCGAATGTATGACGGCACGGGCTTCCTGCACCTGGTCTTCTTCCATGCCCGTCGGGACTATCTCCGGAAGCTGCTGCCAGACGGCGAGGAACGTGTCATATCGGGGCGCGCCGACCGCTTCGGCTCGGAAATCCAAATCGTGCATCCCGATCTGGTCCTGAAGCCCGACGAAATGGACTCAACGCCTCTGCTCGAGCCGGTCTATCCGCTGACCGCGGGCCTGTCGGGCAAGGTCCTGCGCAAGGCTGTCGCCGGAGCCCTGGCGCTGCTCCCGGATCTGCCGGAATGGCTCGAGGATGATGTGCGCTCATCGAAGGGCTGGCCGGACTTCAAGCGCGCCGTTCGCCAGCTTCACGAACCGGCCACCCTTGACGATCTGGATCCTGATGCACCGGCCCGCGCCCGCCTTGCCTATGACGAGATCTTCGCGCGCCAGCTGGCCCTGCAACTCGTTCGGGCCAAGCGTCGGGCGCAATCCGGGCGAGCCCTCAAGGGCGATGGCAGCCGCATTGCCAAGCTGCTCGATGCCGCGCCCTACGCCCCAACTGGCGCCCAGAGCCGCGCCTTTGAGGACATCCGCGCCGACATGGCATCAGGCGACCGCATGACCCGCCTGCTGCACGGCGATGTCGGCGCCGGCAAGACCTTCGTGGCAGCGCTTGCCGCCGCCCAAGCGGCCGAGGCCGATACCCAGACGGCGCTGATGGCGCCAACCGAGATCCTCGCCCGCCAGCATGCCAGGACATTGCACGAACTGCTCACCCCAGCCGGTTTGCGCGTGGCGGTGCTCACCGGTCGCGACAAGGGTCAGGCGCGGGCCGAACTGCTAGCCGATCTCAAGGCCCACCGCATTGATGTGATCTGCGGTACCCACGCCCTGTTCCAGGAAACCGTCGAATTCGCCGACCTCGGCCTTGTCGTGATCGACGAGCAGCACCGCTTCGGGGTCTCCGACCGGGTTCGGCTGACCGCCAAGGGGCAGCGCCCCGACACGCTGGTGATGACCGCTACGCCAATCCCGCGCACTCTGTCACTCGCCGTTTACGGCGATCTCGACGTATCGCGACTGGACGAGAAGCCGCCCGGTCGGGTGCCCGCCGATACCCGTCTTGTGTCCTTGGAACGCCTCGATGAAGTTGTCGAAGGCGTGCGCCGGGCGATCAGTCGCGGTGACCGTGTCTACTGGGTGTGCCCGCTGGTCGAAGAAAGCGAGCTGTCCGAACTGTCCGCGGCCGAGGATCGCTGGCGACACTTGCGGGCGGCCTTCGGTGACGACCGGGTGGGCCTCCTGCACGGCCGCATGAAAGCCCAGGAAAAAGAGGCCACGGCCACTGCCTTCCGGGCCGGCGAGCTGGACGTTCTGGTCGCCACCACGGTGATCGAGGTTGGCGTCGATGCCCCGGATGCGACGGTGATGATCATCGAACACGCCGAGAATTTCGGCCTCGCCCAGCTCCACCAGCTGCGCGGCCGTGTCGGGCGCGGTGACAAGGCCTCGTCCTGCCTGCTGCTGTACAAGGCACCGCTCGGTGAAACCGCCCGCAAACGGCTGGAGCTGATGCGCGAGACCGATGACGGCTTTGTCCTGGCCGAGGAGGACTGGCGGCTGCGCGGAGCGGGCGACCCCCTCGGACTACGCCAGAGCGGGCTACCGGACTTTCGCCTCGCGGACATCGAAGCGCATGGCGAGCTTATCGCCGAGGCCAATGACCGGGCCCGTCTGGAAGTGTCGCGCGATCCTGATCTGGAAGGGCCACGCGGCGATGCGCTGCGGGTCCTGCTGTACCTGTTCGGGCACGATCACGGCGTGCGGCTGCTGCGCTCCGGCTAGGAGGCCGCGACTTCCGGCGGCAGGTTTTCGCGCACACCGGGCGGCAGTTTGTCCGTGGTCACCATGCC
Organism: Maricaulis sp. CAU 1757; assembly: GCF_054482675.1. Classification (NCBI taxonomy): domain Bacteria; kingdom Pseudomonadati; phylum Pseudomonadota; class Alphaproteobacteria; order Maricaulales; family Maricaulaceae; genus Maricaulis; species Maricaulis sp. CAU 1757. The sequence continues at coordinate 385,104 of NZ_JBTLRI010000002.1, read as the reverse complement.
GAAGGAAATGATCAGCTTGGCCGCCTCCTCGACCGACATGTCGAGCGGAATGGTGTTGGCGCGTGACGTGTAGATGAGAAAACCGGAGGTCGGGTTCGGCGTTGTCGGGATGAACAGGCCGATGACATCGTCGGCGATCTTGGTGCGCAACTCACCCCGGCCCTCCGCCGATACGAAGGCCACCACCCACAACCCCTCTCGTGGGTACTCCACCAGCACCACGTCCTTGAAGGAATTGGCTTCGCCGGAGAACACCGTCTCCACGATCTGCTTCAGGGCCCCGTAGACATTGCGCACCAGCGGCACGCCATTGAGGATGCGCTCGCCGACAGCAATCAGGCTGCGACCGAAGATATTGGCGGCCAGCGCGCCGAGCGCGGTGAGCAGAACCACCGCGATGACGATGCCCAGCCCGGGGATGGTCCAGTCCGCCGGGAGATAAGTCTCCGGATTATAGCGAGCCGGAATCAGCGGCTTAACGACGTTGTCGACGAAGCGGACAAAGGTCACGATGAGGAAGAATGTGACACCCAGCGGCGTGGCAATCACGATGCCGGTCAGGAAACTGTTGCGAAGCCAGCGAAACATGGCGCTCCTGCAGTGCGAACGAGGTGGGCGGCACGAAAGGCGGGATTGCCTCTTGCCGCGCGGGAACAATACGTGATGGGGTGGGCCCCGCCAATTGGTTGATTTATCCGGGTTTGGCGCCGGATGCGAGAACGGACAGCGGGAAAAGAACGTGAAGGTGCTTGCAATGACCCGATGGATGATCCTGGCCGGTCTCGGCAGCTTCGTAATGCTTGTCATTCTCGCGGGGTGGCTCGGCCGCGACCAGGTTTTCCAGACCTTCCAGGACCCCGGCGAACCCTACCAGACCTACACGCCACCGCCCGGTGCCGACTATTCCGATCCTGACGGCTGGTTTGTCAGCGAAACGCCGGAGAGCGACGACCAGGCGGCAGTCTTCTTTGTTCATCCCACGACCTATTCGGGTGGCTCCAACTGGAATGCCCAGCTCGACAAGGCCAGTGCGAACGAGACGGTCGAACGCATTGTTCTGCCCAACTTCGCCGCCCCGTTCGGGGCCGACGCGGCGCTCCACGTGCCACGCTACCGCCAGGCCGCGCTCTACACCTTCATGAACAACCGCGAGGACAGCGCCCTCGCCCGCCGCTTCGCCTTCGCCGACATTGAACGCGCCTTCCAGGCGTTTCTAGAGCGCGTCGGGCCCGACCGGCCGATCATCCTCGCCGGTGTCGACCAGGGCGGGTTTCACGTCCTGGGACTGTTGATCAACAACGTGGCTCCGTCCGACGCGCTGCGCGCGCGACTGGCCGCCGCCTACATCATCGATGCTCCGGTTCCGCTGGATCTTTTCGAAAGCTCCCTGGCCAATCTGGCGCCGTGCAACGGCCCCGACAGCACGCGCTGCGTGTTTGCCTATTCCACCGCACGTCCCGACGAATCCGACCGTATCCGTATCTGGTCGGAGCGTACCATGACCTGGACGCCTGAAGGCGGCCTCGGACTCGTCGATGGACGCGGCCTGCTATGCGTCAATCCGATCCTGTCGGCTCGCAGCAGCGATTATGCGTCGGCCCGGCAGCATCGCGGCGGCGTTGCAGCGGAAGGCCTGCCGGCCGGCGCCTTTCCCGCGCCGATGCCGGCCCAGACCGGTGCCCAGTGCGCCGACGGCCTGCTGTTCATCGATCGGCCGCGCAGCCGCGACCTGCGCCGACGCCAGCGCATCGCCGAGGATTATCGGTTCCCGCCCTACAATTTGTTCTACGAGGATCTGCGCGTCGACGTTCAGCGCCGCACAGGCCGTGTGATCGCCCAGCTGGAAGAGGAACGCCGCTGGGCGCCGGACCTGGCACCGATCGAGGATGTCGAGGAGGCGCCCGTGGTGCCGATCCCGGACCAGCGGCGCGGCTAGTAGCCCTTCGCCAGCGCGTCGAATTCCAGCAACCGGCTGACCAGGGCCTCGAACTCTCCGAGCGGGACCATGTTGGGGCCGTCTGACGGGGCTTTGTCCGGGTCCGGATGGGTTTCCATGAAGACTGCGGCAACCCCGATCGACACCGCCGCCCGGGCCAGGGTCGGCACGAATTCGCGCTGACCGCCCGATGTGGTGCCCTGCCCGCCCGGCTGCTGCACGGAGTGCGTGGCGTCGAACACCACCGGTGCGCCGAACCCGGCCATGATCGGCAGAGAGCGCATGTCGGACACCAGCGTGTTGTAGCCGAAGCTGGCGCCACGCTCACAGGCCATGACATTGCCATTGCCGGCCTCGACGATCTTGGCGAGGACGTTCTTCATATCCCACGGGGCCAGGAATTGCCCCTTCTTCACATTGATCGGCTTGCCCGTCTGGGCGGCAGCGATCAGCAGGTCGGTCTGTCGGCACAGGAAGGCCGGTATCTGCAGCACGTCGACCGCCTCCGAGGCGATGCGGGCATGTTCCTCGGTGTGGATGTCGGTCAGCACCGGCAGGCCGCTTGTCTCGCGGATCTCGGCGAAGATCGGCAGCGAGGCTTCGAGGCCAAGCCCGCGCGCGCTTTTCAGGCTGGTGCGGTTGGCCTTGTCGAAGGAAGTCTTGTAGATCAGGCCGATGTCCAGACGGTCCGCGATTTCGCGCAGCTGCGCAGAGACTTCAAGCCCGTGCTGGCGGCTTTCCAGCTGGCACGGACCGGCAATCATGGTCAGCTTGCGGTCATTGCCGATCTCGATGGGGGCCTGGCCCGGACGGGGAATGGAAATGACGGTATTGGGCTGGCTCACGAGAGGTCTCCTTGCGACGCGGCTTCAGGCGCTCTGATCCGATATCTGCATGCAAGCGTACCGAAACAAGGCCCTTATCAAGCGAGAGAGCAGCGATGGCAACCACATCTGATAGCCGCCCCGCCCTGGTCTGGTTCCGGCGCGATCTGCGGCTGGATGACAACCCGGCCCTGCGCGCTGCCGCCGCAACAGGGCGACCGCTCATCCTCGCCTTCATCCGCGACAGCGACCGCGACATGGCAGCCGCCCCCGGGGCCGCGGCCGATTGGTGGCTGCATCATTCGCTGGCAAGCCTGCAGCGCCGGCTCGGCCAACACAATGGCGGACTGGTTCTGCGACACGGCGACAGCGAAATCCAGATCCCTGGCTTGGCGCAGGATCACGACGTCGCCGACGTGTTCTGGAACTCCACCGGATTGCCCTGGCTCGACGCCCGCGACGAGTCGCTCGCGCAGGCCCTGCGCGACAGCGAAATCACGCCGCACCGCTTCCACGCGGCCACCCTGCTGCGGCCCGACGAGGTCTCGACCAAGTCCGGAACGCCCTACAAGGTGTTTACACCGTTCTGGCGCCAGGCCCTTGAAGTGCTAGACGTCCCTGAACCCAAGCCGGCGCCGGACAGGCTGAGATGGGCCTCGCCCTACCCCGATGGTGATGCTCTGGATGATTGGCAGCTTGTCCCGACGCAGCCGGACTGGGCCGCGGAGTTTGCGGACCACTGGACCCCCGGCGAGAGCGCCGCGGTGGACCGGCTCGAGGCGTTTCTGGACAGCCATCTGGTCGATTATCCGGAGGAGCGCGATCGCCCTGACCATGCCGGCACGTCTCGGCTGTCACCGCATATCAACTGGGGTGAGCTGTCCGTGCGCACGATCTGGCATCGGGTGCAGGCGCGCGTCTCCAACCAGGTCACCCGCAAGGCCGCCGACAAGTTTCTCGCCGAGATCGGGTGGCGGGAGTTTGCCTTTTACCTGTTCCACCATTTCGGTGATTTGCGACGCGAGAACTTCAATCAGGATTATAACGCCTTTCCGTGGCGCAACACGCCCGAACGGCTCGAGGCCTGGCAACGTGGTCAGACCGGCATTCCCATGGTCGACGCCGGAATGCGCGAGTTATGGGCCACCGGATGGATGCACAATCGGGTCCGCATGATTGTCGGCTCCTATCTGGTGAAACATCTGAATTGCCATTGGCAGGCCGGCATGGAGTGGTTCGAGGACACGCTCGTGGATGCGGAACCGGCGGTCAATGCGGCGAGCTGGCAGTGGGTCGCCGGCAGTGGCGCCGACGCCTCGCCCTTCTACCGCATTTTCAACCCGGCACGGCAGGGCGAGCGTTTCGATCCGGATGGCTCCTATGTGCGCCGCTGGGTGCCGGAAATCGCGGATCTGCCGAATGCCGACATTCACGCTCCCTGGGACGCGTCACGCGCAACACTGGACAAGGCCGGCATCAAACTCGGGCAGACCTACCCCCGACCCTATGTCGAACTCGATGAGGGACGGGAGGCGGCCCTGCAGGCCTATCAGGAGCTGAAGGACGCGAAGAAGCAGGGCTGATCAGGCAGTGCGGCGAACATAGCGAATGGTCTGGCCCCGGGCCTCGAACTCGCATCCAATCCACCGCCCCTCCGAATCATACCAGAGGTCGACAGTCAGACTGCCGCTGAGCCGGATATGGCGGGCCTCTACGATGCCATTGGCGCTTTCGAAGCTCACCAGACCCAGGTCTTCGACGGCAACATCCATCACTTCGCCGGTCTCGGTATTGAGCACTTGGTCGGTGCCGGGTTCATAGCCCGCCCAGTGGCTGGACGGCACAAGGTCGAGGACCGGATCCGCACCGTCGACCTCATAGGTCAGGCGATCACCGTCCTTGAGGGTGGATCCGGTCACGGATTGCAGCTCTCCGCCGCGCCACACTTCCGCTGAGTTGTGCTCGTAGCGAAACAGCGTGAGCGGGCCGACGCCAGCGCGCAGGCTGATATCCACTTCGGCGGTAAAGCCGTTTGGGCCCGTGGCTTCAAAATCTATGCGATGCTCGCCAAATGACGCGCCATTGCGGAACACGTCAAAAACGACATCCTCCGGCGGGGATGCGGGCACCGGACTGAGGGGTGCGCTGTCAAAGGCCGACAGGCTGCAGGCGGAAACCAGGGCGACAAGACTGGTGATAACGCGGTGGGTCATGTTTATCCTACGGTTCGACTTCCGGTCCGGATCATGTGCGGGAAACACCTAGGTCTCCCCGGCTTCGGTCCTATATGCAGAACGTCAGCCAATTGAGGGAGTTCCCCCGTGACCCGAGCCGCCACCGTGATCGACCTGATCGGCAACACGCCCCTGCTGCGCCTCAACCGCGCCAGCGAGGAAACCGGCTGCGAAATTCTCGGCAAGGCGGAATTTCTCAATCCCGGCGGCTCAATCAAGGATCGCGCCGCCCTCGGTATCATCCGCGCCGCCGAACGCTCTGGCGCCCTCAGGCCCGGCGGCACCATCGTGGAAGGCACGGCCGGCAATACCGGAATCGGCCTGGCCATGGTCGGCGCTGCCCTCGGCTACAAGGTCGTCATCGTCTTTCCGCGCACGCAGTCGAAGGAAAAGAAGGACGCCATTCGCCTGCTTGGTGCCAAACTGATCGAGGTCGATGCCGTACCCTACGCCAACCCGGCCCATTACGCCCGTTACTCCGGCCAGCTCGCCGAGGAACTCAATGCCAGCGAGCCCAACGGGGCCATCTGGGCGAACCAGTTCGACAATGTCGCCAATCGCGATTTCCATGCCGAGACCACGGGCAGGGAGATCTGGGAGCAGACCGACGGCAAGGTCGACGGCTTCATCTGCGCGGTCGGCTCCGGGGGTACGCTTGGCGGCGTGTCCAACGCCCTCAAGGCCCGCAATCAGGACATCCAGATCGGTATCGCCGACCCGGGCGGCGCGGCCCTTTACGGCTATTACAAGTATGGCGAGCTGAAAAGCGAGGGCACCTCGATCACCGAAGGTATCGGCCAGAGCCGGGTGACAGCCAATCTGGACGGCGTGACAGTCGACTGCGCCTACCGCATCAGCGACGAGGAAGCCTTGCCGATCATCTTTGACCTGGTTCAGGAAGAAGGGCTCTGCCTCGGGGGCTCGGCCGGGGTCAACATTGCCGGTGCCATCCGCCTGGCCCGCGACCTTGGCCCGGGACACACCATTGTGACAGTGCTGTGTGACCACGGATCGCGCTACCAGTCCAAGCTGTTCAACCCGGACTTCCTGCGCGAAAAGGGCTTGCCGACACCGCCCTGGCTCGACGCATGATGTCGCCGCTGATCTCCGTCGAGGATGCCGTTGTGCTGCTTGACGCGCCGGGGGTCACTTTCCTCGACGCCAGCTGGACTTTTCCCGGCGGCCCCGGCTATCGCTGCGAAGGCTATATTCCCGGCGCGCTCGAATTCGATATCGACACCGTGCGCGACACCGCGACCGAGCTGCCGCACATGTTGCCCTCGCCGGACGGGTTTGCAGCCCATGTTCGCGCCCTGGGCATCTCTGCCACCACGCGGCTTGTGGTTTATGACCGCATCGGCGTGTTCAGTGCGCCGCGGGTGTGGTGGATGTTCCGGGCCATGGGGCATGACGCGATCCAGGTGCTCGACGGCGGCCTGCCCCTCTGGCAGGCGCGCGGGGGGCCGATCATCGACGAGCCGGCGGAACCATCCGGTGAGGGAGATTTCACCGGTCATCCGGTGCCGCAGCGCGTCGCCGACCGGCAGCACCTCCTGGACACGCTGGAGACCCGGGGCTGCGCCATACTGGACGCTCGCCCGGCTGAACGCTTTGCCGGCCGGACTGCCGAGCCGCGTCCCGGCATGCGGGCGGGGCACATGCCCGGTGCACTGAACCTTCCATGGACGACCCTGATCGGGGAAGACGGTCGCCTGCGTGCCGACGAACGGCCGTTTCAGGATATCGGTCTGGCTTCGGATCGGCCCGTCATAACCACTTGCGGCTCCGGCGTCACAGCCTGCATCCTTGCGCTTGCGCTGGAGCGCCATGGACGCATTTCCGCGGTCTATGACGGTTCATGGGCGGAATGGGGCAGCCGCTCCGACACACCGGTCCAAACCGATTGAGATGGCCATGAAAGACGACACCCTGCTGACCCGGCTCGGCCGCCCGCACGATGATAGCGGACTGGTCAATCCACCCACCCAGAGGGGTTCGACCATCCTCGCCGACTCGGCCCGTGAACTGTACGACGCGCCCGCCGGCAAGCCGCATTACGGCCGTGTCGGCCTGGCATCCCAGAGCGCCCTGCGTGATGCGCTGACAACCCTGCAGGGGGGCGCGGGATGCGCCCTCACCCCGTCCGGCCTGATGGCCAACACACTGGCCATCCTGTCAGTCACCGAAGCTGGTGGCCGCGTGCTCGCGGCCGATTGCCTGTACGGACCCGTGCGCGGTTTCCTGACGACGACGCTCGCCCGTTTCGGCGTCGAAACGGAGTTCGTGCCGCCGCGTATCGGCGCCGACATTGGCGACCATATAAGCGATGACGTCCAGGCCATACTGCTGGAATCGCCCGGCTCCCTGACCATGGAAATGCAGGATGTTCCGGCCATCGCCAGGATCGCGCGGGACAAGGGCGTCGTCACCATTATCGACGACACCTGGAGCGCCGGCCTGACCTTCAAGCCGCTGGCCCACGGTGTCGATCTCGCGGTGCAGGCGCTGACCAAGTATGTCGGCGGACATTCAGACCTCCTCATGGGCGCTGTCGTGGCACGCGATGACCGGCTTTGGCGGCGCCTGCAGACCACCGAGCGCAGCCTTGGCCTGAATGTCTCACCCGATGACGCCACCCTCGCCTTGCGGGGCCTGCGGACCCTGTCACTGCGCATGCGGCGCAGCGCCGAGAGTAGCCTCGCGATCGCGGACTGGCTGTCGCAACGCCCCGAAGTGGGCGCCATCCACCATCCGGCCCGCGCCGATCACCCCGATCATGCCCTGTTCAAGCGCGACTTCACCGGCGCGGCCGGCCTGTTCTCGTTTACGCTGCCCGGCTGGGAGCTGGCGCGTACAGAGCGTTTTCTCGACGCCCTCGACCTGTTCGGCATGGGCTTCTCCTGGGGCGGGTACGAGAGTCTGGCCATTCATTGCAGCCCGCAATTGCGACGCTCGACCTCGGCGGGCGGGATTGACGGCGAACTGATCCGCCTTGCCGTTGGCCTGGAAGCGCCGGAAGATCTGATCGAGGATCTGGACCGGGCCTTCACCGCCGCAGGGGCGCCTTGACGCCCGGCCAGACGGGAGGCGTATGCCATGTGGATATTCTTGTTGTGGTGGCTGGTGGATGACCACCTGGCTGAAGCCTTGGGACAGCCGGGCCTGGGCGAGTTGCCGATCTGGGTGCCGCTGATACTGGGTCTGGCCTTCAGTTTCACCTTCAGCACCGATGTCAGCAGCCGCAAGGCACGCTGACCCGTCGGAAATTGGCGTCGGCGTGATAGGAGAGGCTGGGCATCCGAAGGCTATGTCCTTCGCGCCCGCCCGTTCCGGTTTGCCCCGGTATCAAGCCGTGGCGCCTCCGGCAGGACTCGAACCTGCAACCATCCGCTTAGAAGGCGGGCGCTCTATCCGGTTGAGCTACGGAGGCGAAGCCGCGATTAGTGCGACCAGGGTTGCTTGCGGTCAGCCGAAAAATTGTCGGCATAGGACTTCACGTAACGCTTAGGCTCCTGGGCCTCAACCACCTGAAAAGGCAAGCCTTGGCGCTTGGCGTAAGCCATCGCCTCTTCCTTGGTGTCGAAGTCGAGGCGGATCTGGCTGCGCATGTCGGAGCTCGACGTCCAGCCCATGAGGGGCTCGGGAGAGCGGGCCATCTCCGGGGTGAATTCCAGGCGCCAGCGCCGCGTCTTGCCGCGGCCGGACTGCATGGCATTGCGAGCGGGACGATAAATCTTCGCGAACATGCGGTTCTCCCTATCCCGAGTCTCATCAATGGTGAGTCTCATCAATGGTCGGGGCGGCAAGATTCGAACTTGCGACCCCCTGGTCCCAAACCAGGTGCGCTACCAGACTGCGCCACGCCCCGAAGCCGCCCTTATGTAAGCGGTTGGAGGTTTAGGCAAGCCTACTGCGCCTCGTCTTGTGCATCCGTTGCAGCGGCCTCGGCCTCATCTTGCTCAGTGGAATCGGCACTCCCCTCTGCTGGCAGTGTTTCCGGCGCAGCGGGAGCAGGTGATTCCGGGGCTGCGAAAAAGCCGTGCTCGACCCGGTCACCCGGCTGGATGCCCAGTTCAAGTGTCCGCCCGGCAGCCAGTTCCAGCACACCGGCCACGACCCCGTCCGAGCTCAGTCCCCGACGCGAGCCGGGTTGGGCAAAGGCGATGATCTTGGCAATTCGGCCATCCGGCTCGATGAAGACGAGATCCAGCGGCACCAGCGTATTCTCCATCCACATCGCGGCGCGGCGCGGCGGCTCGTAGCGGAACAGCATGCCGCCCGCCGGGTCGACGCTGTCACGCCACATCAACCCGCGCTGCAACTGGTCAGGCCGGGTCGCCAGCTCGGCCATGAATGTGTGGGAAGCATCGCCGGAATGAATGACCACCGCCTCCGGCCCTCCGAAGATGACCTGGGTGTCCTGGGCGGTGGGATCGACGGCACTTGGCGCAGCCTCATCACTGGCTTGGTTTGCGGGAGCCGTCTGTTCCGCGACCTGGCTCCAGACCGGCGTCGACGCGCTGATCAGGGCAAAGCCGGCCAAGGCGGCGGTGAAGGCGAAACGGGGGGTCAAATCATGCATGTAGCGAAGCTAGCCGCGCCCAACCGGTCAGGCAATCACCGAAACGCAATTCCATGAGGATGGAAACAGGAGATTGGCGATGCAGGGCGCCGGACCAGGTCCGGCGCCTCATGCCTGGCCGGCCACTATCCCTGGCCGGCCATCTGCGCCGACTTGATTTCCGCTGCCAGAGCCCCTTTCGGGCCTTCCACGCAGCGCACCTCAAGGGCATCGCCTGGCTGGACATCTTCCAGACCCGCGCGACGCAGGGTGGCGGCATGCAGGAACACATCGCCCTCCACTTCCTCGCAGGTGACAAAGCCATAGCCGCGCACGGCGTCAAACCATTTCACCACGGCCTGACTGAAGGGCGCACTGACAACCGCGTAGGGATGGAAGCGTCGGGGCCGCGACGGCGTTTCGGCATCGCCACCGCGCATTTCGAGCAGCTCGACCGCCTGGCGGCCCTTTTCGCCGCGAACCGCCTTGCACACGATGGTGGCGTTGGGAAGCACACCGCCCTGGCCGTATCGCCTCAAGCAACTGGCATGCAGGAGGATGTCGCCCTGCCCGTCACTCGCATCGATGAAACCATAGCCGCGCGCCGGATCGTACCATTTTACGCGGCCCTCCAGTTGAAGCACCTCAGTGTCTTCAAAAACTTCGTGGGCCAGAACCATGACTGTCTCGCTTACAAACAACCCCAGAGGGAAATGTTGTACACAAATCAGTTCATGAACGGAAGGTTAAATTCGTATTTTTCGAGTAAACAGTGTTCAATATATAGTAGTTGAGATCAATTCTCAGCACGGTAAACGCAATATATAGGGGATCGACTTATCGCTTAACGCAACGTCGTGTGAATGCGCCCAAATCAAGGCAAGAGATTTTTTTCGCCTGACAGGAGAGTGGTCGACTCAACGGAACGCATCGGCTGAAGCTTTGGTTCCCGAACTTTCCGGATCCATCAACAGTCGGCTATTTTTCGCCGGACTCCGCCTCGGCAAGGCGCGCCTCGGCCGCCATGGAACGATAGACGGCGCTGTTGGCGCCGTGCTCGGAGCACTCGACCGAAATCACCCAGCATCGCCCTTGCGTGCGCTCCCGGACGATCTTGTCCGCCGCCTCGAAAGCCAGCTTCGCCATGCGCTCGCAGCTTGTACCCTCAACAACGCGAACTCGGGCTATGCCCTGCTCCCCGAGGGCTTCGAGCTGGGCCCGGTCGGGATCATCCTCGGCCACGAGAAGGGTGTGGTCGAACATGTCGTGCAGCCACTCGCGGATCGGGCCGAAACCACCCTTGCCGAAATCCAGTACCCAGCCGCGCCGGTCCAGTTCCGCGGCCGCAAACACGAAGTGAAAGCCGAAGGAATAGCCGTGCAGCAGGCTGCAATGGCTATCAGCTGACCATTGCCGCGAACAGCACGACAGGCCCCGCTCATTGCCGTAGGTCTTGGTGGAAAGATGCGCCATGACGCCTGCTCCGCACGCTCGGTCTGGAAAAACGAGCGCGGGTCTTACAATGCCGCTTGCCCCGGTGCAAACCCGGACCGCGCCTAATCCGGCGTGACACGCGCCTCCCGACGCATCAGATCGTCCAGCAGCACTTTCATCATCAGAAAGAAGATCAGGGCTTCCAGGACCAGGCTGACAGCGCCGTTGACGCTGAGCTTGGCATGTCCCTCCAGGGTCGCGAGGATCCAGTCGGCCTTGTAGCAGCTGACGGCCATGGCGTAGACCACGAGCGCAAACAGGGTGCGCTTCTGGAACAGCACCAGGCTGGTGATGTTGAGCAGGACGCCGGAGTAGAAGATGACTTCCTGCAACCAGCCGACCTGCAGGATGAAGCGCGTTGTCTCAGGCCCGACAAGCTCCTGCATCATCGGTGAGAACCGCACGGTGACGTCGAGGAAGGCCCACCAGCCCACATACAGCAGCTGCGCCGCCAGCAAGCCGATAACGATCCGTCGCAGCAACATTCCTAGCCTCCCGCAACGCATCAACGCGCCCAGCATCAGACCTTCGCAGAAGTGATATGGGGAAACAAGTTGTCCGTCCTGAGAGGCTCGGCTTGGCCGGTTTCAGGAGCAGCACCGCTGGCAGGCCCTAGGGGAATCGAACCCCTCTTTCCAGGTTGAAAACCTGGCGTCCTAACCGATAGACGAAGGGCCCGCGGCGGTGAGAGCGGTTGTTTATGAAAGCCTGAGCAGCGTTGCAAGCACGAATTTCGGTAAATCAGCAGTCAGCTGCAGTTGCCAGGTCTTCAAGTTGCAGCTGGACCCGCCTCCGGCCCTGCCATGTATCAAGTTTCACGCGCCCGACCGCATGCCACAGCGCGTCACCCGCGGACAGCAGTGCTTCGCCCATCGGCGTGTCGGCGCAGCGAAAGGCGATGCCGGAGACCGGCGTCCCGGCGACATCGCTCAGGGTGAAGCGCACATGATCGCTGCCGACCCGCTTGGCGAAGCTCACGCGCAGGCCGCTGAATGCAAAACGCGGCTCCGGATTGCCCTGCCCGAAGGGCGCAGCGCGCTCCAGCAGCTCGGCCAGTTCGGGGGTCAGCCCTGACGCTGTCAGCAGACCGTCCACATGCAGCGCCCGCGCCTCGCTGGCCGCGGCCAGCTCTGGCGCCAGACGATCGTCCAGCCATGCGACCAGCTCGGTGATGCGGTCCGGATCGACGCTGAGCCCGCCGGCCATGGCATGGCCGCCACCGGCCAGCAGCAGGCCCTGCTCGCGCGCCGCCGCGATCGCCCCACCCAGATTGACACCGGGGACCGACCGTCCCGACCCCTTGCCGATCGGCGGGTTGGACTTGCGGTCGATCCCGATCACCAGGCTTGGCTTGCAGTGCTTCTCCTTGAGGCGTCCGGCGACGACACCGATCACGCCCGGGTGCCAGCCATCTCCCGCGGCCACCAGCACCGAGCGCTCGGCCCCCTGGCGTTCAACCTGGGCCATGGCTGCGTCCAGCACCTCGCTCTCGATACCGCGGCGCTCCCGGTTCAGGGCATCCAGCTCGCGGGCCAGGCGCAGCGCCTCGTCATCCTCGTCGGTGGTCAGCAAGCGGGCGCCGAGATCCGCGCGCCCGACCCGGCCGCCGGCATTGATCCGCGGGCCAAGCAGAAAGCCGGCATGATAGGCTGTCGCGGCGCCGTCCACGCCGGCCACCTCGGCCAGGGCGCGCAGGCCGGGCTGTTGCCAACGTCCCATCACCTTCAGTCCCTGGGCCACCATGGCGCGGTTGAGGCCGGTCAGCGGCACCACATCACAGATCGTCCCCAGGGCTGCTAGGTCGAGCCAGTCGATCAGCTTGGGCTCGCTGGCCTCTGACAGGCGTCCGCGCCGCCTGCCCTCGCGATTGAGCGCCGCCAGCAGGACGAACGTCACTCCGGCCGCCGCCAGATGCCCGCAGCCGGACGTATCGTCCGGCCGGTTGGGATTGACCAGGGCCGCGGCGGGTGGGAATTCGGCGTCCATCAAATGGTGGTCGATGACCACGATCTCGAGCCCCAGACCGGCGCCATGGCGCAGGGCTTCATGCGCCGCCGCGCCGCAGTCGAGGGTCACGACCAGTTCGGCCCCGCCGTCGCGCAGCGCCTCGAAAGCTCGGGCGCTCGGCCCGTACCCCTCCTCGATGCGGTCGGGGATGTAGATGATCGGGTCTTGTCCGACATGGCGAAGCCATCGCGTCAGCTGGGCCGCCGAAGTGGCTCCGTCGACGTCGTAATCGGCGAACACCGCGATCGGACGTCCGGCCTCGACAGCGTCCCAGATCAGCCCGGCCGCCTTGTCCATGTCCTGGAAGTCCGACGGATCGGGAAACACGTCGCGCAGGCGCGGTGCCAGGAATTGCGCGGCATCGTCGGGCTTCACGTCGCGTGCGCACAACACACGGGCCAGCGCATCGGGAAGTTTCTGCTGCCGCGCGGTCAGGATGACCTCGGCTTCAGGAGCCGGCCTGAGCCGCCAGCACCGTCCTGTCAGCGATTCCGCGACGCCGAGAAAGTCCTCGGTGACGGTCTGGCTTTCGGGCAAGGCGGTGGCGGGCTCCATCAGCCGACCTCCGTCAGCTCGAGGGGCGGCTGGAGCGAATGCGGCGTACCGAATGATCGGACGAATCGAGCAGCAGGGTGTGCGTGTGCACCTCGCCCTTGCTGTGCCGAACACCATCAACCAGATCGCCGTCGGTCACGCCCGCAGCGACGAACAGGCAATGGCTGGCCGCCAGGTCCGCCAGGTCATACTTGCGATCCAGATCGGTGATGCCGGCGCGCGTCGCCCGGGCCCGCTCTTCACTGTTGCGGAAATGCAGGCGGGCCTGCATCTGGCCGCCGATGCAGCGCAGGGCCGAAGCGGCGAGCACGCCTTCAGGCGCCCCGCCCTGGCCGATATACATGTCGACCCCGACACCGAGCCCGGCGGCCCCCATGGCGCCGGCGACGTCCCCGTCCGGGATCAGTCGGACGCGCGCGCCGACTTCCAGAACACCGTCAATGATGTGCTGGTGGCGATCGCGTTCCAGCACGCAGACGGTGATGTCGGACACGTCGACGCCCTTGGCCTTGGCCAGGTTCTTCACATTGTCCTGGGCGGTGGCGTCGAGATCCACCACGCCGGTCGGCAGGCCCGGCCCAATGGCGATCTTGTCCATATAGGTGTCCGGAGCGTGCAGCAGGCCGCCGCGCAGCGCAAATGAGACCACCGCCAGCGCATTGGACTGCCCCTTGGCGGTCAGCGACGTGCCTTCCAGCGGGTCCAGGGCGATATCGATCGCGGGGCCCGAACCGGTGCCCACTTCCTCGCCGATGAACAGCATCGGCGCTTCATCGCGCTCGCCCTCGCCAATGACGATGCGTCCCATCATCGGCATGGCATTGAGACCCTGGCGCAGGGCGTCCACGGCTGCCTGGTCGGCCGCTTCCTTGTCACCCCGGCCAATCCAGGACGACGCCGCAATGGCCGCGGCTTCCGCGGCCTGAACGGCCTGGAACGCCAATGAAGTGAGGGCACGCGTATCGCTCATGTGTCTGTCCTCTTGGGCCGCGCCGGAACGCAGTCCGCATCTGTTGGTCAATTACTGGTCGGTATCGGCCGTGCGGACCATGGCCCGCTCGACGAATTGCTCGGTCGCCAAGGTGCGAGCCCGTTCGAGCTGGGCCTCGGTCATGGCCTCGAGCTGAGCGCGCTTGCGCAGCAGCTCCTGCATCGCGAGGTCCATCGCAGCCGCATCGCTGGCGGTGAAACTGGTTGTGGGAATGCTGGTTGGAGCATTGGCCGGCGCCTCGGGGGCGGCCAGGCGGACCTCGATCCACTCCGGGTTATCGCCGTCATCGAGCGCAGAACCCAGCCCGGCACAGGCCGTGGCCAGACCAGCCAGCAAACAAACCGTGAGCAATCGCACCATGACAACCCCTCGCGCTGGACGCGCGTTGCACTTTCTATACGCTGATTGTTGGCTGAGTCACCCGTGGAGGACAAGGAAACCGCATGACCGACACGCCGTCCGACGACCCGTCCGCCACCGATGCCTGGCGCGCCTTTACCGCGAAGGAACTGGAGACGCTCGACATCCTGTCGCGCAATCTCATGCGCGCCTCGCTGAAATCCCAGAAGCTGATGTCGGATGTGATGCAGAAGGCGCTCGCCGGTGACCCGGTGATGCCCCAGGCCGATCCGTTCCACGCCGCGCCGGAAGTTGGCGAGACCTGGCAGAAGATCGCCGGTCAGCCCGAACTCGTGCTGCAGGCCCAGGCCGATCTTCTCAGGGGCTATCTCGACCTGTGGTCGGGCACCGCCCGGCGCACCATGGGCGGCGATGATACCGTGGCCGACACGGTCAAACCGGACGCCGGCGACAAGCGCTGGCGCAGCGCGGACTGGTCGGACAATCCGGTCTTCTCCGCCATCCGCCAGTCCTACCTGCTGAACCAGAATTTCATGCTCGGCCTGGTGCGTTCGGTCGAGGGGCTGGACGAGCGCACACGGCGCAAGGCGGAATTCCTCACCCGCCAGATGACCGACGCCCTCGCCCCGACCAATTTCGCCCTGACCAATCCGGACGTGCTGCGCGCCACGGTCGAAAGTCATGGCGAGAACCTGGCCCGCGGTCTCGACAATCTGATGAATGACCTGGACGCCGGCAAGGGTCGCCTCGCCCTCACCCAGACCGACCTTCAGGGCTTCAAGGTCGGCGAGGACCTGGCCACCACGCCTGGCGAAGTGGTGTTCCAGAACGATGTCATGGAGCTGATCCAGTACGCCCCGGCCACACAGACGGTGAAGCAGCGGCCGCTGCTGATCGCTCCGCCCTGGATCAACAAGTTCTACATTCTCGACCTGCGCCAGCACAATTCGATGATCCGCTGGCTCACCGAACAGGGCTTCACGGTGTTTCTCATCTCCTGGGTCAATCCGGGCCCTGAACTCAAGCACAAGACCTTCGAGGACTACATGCACGAAGGCCTGTTCGCGGCCCTGCACGCCATCGAGGCGGCGACCGGCGAGACCTCGGTCAACGCGGTGGGCTATTGCGTCGGGGGCACCCTGCTGGCCTCCGGCCTGGCCTATCTGGAAGCGGACGGCCATGCCGACCGCATCGCCTCGGCCACCTTCTTCGCCGCCCAGACCGATTTCGCCGAGGCCGGCGAGCTCCTGCTCTTCATCGACGAGGCCTGGATCGCCGAGATCGAGCGCCTGATGGATGCCCAGGGCGGCGTGCTCGACGGGCGCACCATGGCTGATACCTTCAACCTGCTGCGTTCCAACGATCTGATCTGGTCTTTCGTGGTCTCCAACTACCTGCTCGGCAAGCAGCCGCAGGCCTTTGACCTGTTGTACTGGAATGCCGACCAGACGCGCATGCCCAAGGCGCTACACCTCTGGTACCTGGAGACCATGTACCGCAACAACAGGCTGGCCAAAGGCGAGATCGAGCTGTCCGGACGCAAGCTCGACCTGGGCTCCGTGAAGGCCCCGATCTACATGCAGGCATCACGAGAGGACCATATCGCTCCGGCCAATTCGGTCTATCGCGGGGCCCGCCTGTTCGGCGGTGAGGTGCGCTACATGATGGCCGGCTCGGGACACATTGCCGGGGTCATCAACCACCCGGACGCTCAGAAATACCAGCATTGGACCAATGATGCCCTGCCCGAGACGCTTGAAGAGTGGCAGGCCGAGGCCAGCGAACATCCCGGCTCCTGGTGGCTCGACTGGCGTGACTGGCTGTACCAGCGCTCCGGCGAGGACGTGCCGGCCCGCCAGCCCGGCGAGGGCAAGCTCAAGGCCATCCGACCGGCGCCCGGCGACTATGTGCGGGTGCGCAGCGACAGCTGACCCGGGCCCTGCCTGCCCGCTCCAGTCAGCATTCAAGGGCAGGCTAACCGGCGACGACCGTCCCGGTACGCAGGCTTTCGCGATAGGCCTCGACCATGTCCGCCGGCATGTCGCCCGCTTCGGCCAGCACGTTGACGAACCGCCGTTCGATCTGGCCGCGTAGCTTGTCATCCAGCGCAAAGGCCTGGAAATTCTCCACATCGCCCAGCTCCAGCGTGCCCGACACCGCCGTGAGGCTGTCGTCCGATGCATGTTCGACCAGGCGTCGCGCCACCCAGGGCCAGGCCTGGGTAAATGGCGGCAGGAAGCCGGCGCGCTCCTGCTCGACGTGTGCGGGCAATCCGTCGAGCTCGGCATAGGCGGCACGCACCGCGCCCATCGAGCGGTTCAGCGCCGCGAGCTGGGGCAGCCGATGCCCGAGCGACACATTGCCGGCATTGGGAGCGGCGGCCACCTGCTCGATGGTTGCCTGCGCTGGCCGCTCGACTTCGAACTGGGCCTCGAACCGGCTCCAGAAGCGGTCCGGATCGGTGCGCATCTCGTCCGCCGACAGGAAGACCACGCGCCGGAATGACTTGCCGTAAGCCTCGCGCAGTGATTCCAGGTTCAGCACATCGCGAATGAAGCGCAGATGGGAGACGACAAACTCGGACGCAGGCTCGCTGCCGCCTTCCTTGATGCTCTGCTCGTGTGTCGCCCGCACCCAGTCGAGGGGATTGCGCACCAGCACCAGAATGGTGTCCGACAGCCGCGCCTTGACCAGAAGACGCGCCGCCATGGCATGGATGTGCTGCAGATGCTTCAGCTTCTTGGGTTCGTTCAGGAAGGCCCAGCTCAGGCCTTCCGAACTGGCCACGACATTGCTCGGGCCGGGCGAGGTGTTGAAGTCGACGGTCGGCAACTTGCTGGCATCGCCCAGCTCGGTCGCTTGGCACAGGGGCTTCACCAGGGGCAGCAGGTTGAGCACCTTGTAGCCCGGATCCACGTTCAGCACCGTCTGCAGATAAGT
Organism: Maricaulis sp. CAU 1757; assembly: GCF_054482675.1. NCBI lineage: Bacteria > Pseudomonadati > Pseudomonadota > Alphaproteobacteria > Maricaulales > Maricaulaceae > Maricaulis > Maricaulis sp. CAU 1757. The sequence goes on along the minus strand of NZ_JBTLRI010000002.1, from coordinate 367,202 downwards.
CGAACCGCACTTGCCGAGGCCGACATGGACGAACTTGGCGGGACCTTTGGCCATGACGGGCTCCTGTCGGCTCAGCCGAAGCGCGGCTGGTGAATCAGTCTCGGGCCTAGGCTAACCAGCGAACCGGTCGGGTCCAAGCGGCCAGCTCTCTCCGCCCGCAGCTGCCGGGACAGGACATCTCGCGGCGCCATGGCCGGAACCGACTTGCCACGCTACACTGACAGCAGGGTGATCGGGAGATGAGCGTGGCCGTGACCTTTTCCGGCTTCAGGCAGTCCGCCCTCGCCGTCCTCGCGGCGGGGCTGGCCAGCCTCGGTCTGGGTGCCCTGACACCACCATCGCCGTCTCCAGCCGAAGCGACGGATTCGTCGGCGCGGGCCGGCAGTGTCCACGCCATCCCGATTGACGGCATCATTGGCCCGGCCACGACGGCGTTTGTGTCGCGTTCCATCGCGGCCGCCGAGAATGCCGGTGCCGAGGCGATCATTCTCACCATCGACACGCCAGGCGGCCTGGTCGATGCCATGCGCGCCATCAACCTGGCCATCCTGGCGTCCGAGGTGCCGGTCATCGCCCATGTCGCGCCGTCCGGAGCGCGCGCGGCCAGCGCCGGCACCTACATCCTGTACGCCAGCCACCTCGCGGCCATGGCCCCCGGCGCCACGGTCGGCGCGGCCACGCCGGTCAGTCTCGGCCCGTCGCCGACCCTGCCGGGCAGCGAGGAGACCGAGGATGACGAGCAGGAGGGCAACCCGGATGCCACCTCCAACGACCAGGCCATGCGCAACAAGGTGGTCAATGACAGCGTCGCCGCGCTCAGGGCGCTGGCCGAACTGCGCGGGCGCAATGCCGACTGGGCCGAACAGGCGGTGCGTGAAGGCGTCAGCGTGACGGCTCGCGAAGCGCTCGAGCTCGGCATCATCGAGATCATGGCCGAGAGCCGGCGCGAACTTCTGACCGCCGCCGACGGGCGCACGCTTGCCCTGCAGTCCGGGGCCAGTGTGACCTTGGCCGTGGCCAATGCCGGCATCCTCGAAATCGAACCGAGCTTTGTCGACCGCTTCCTGGCCGTCATCACCAATCCCAATATCGCCTTCCTGCTGATCAATGTCGGCGTCATCGGACTGATCGCCTCATTCTACAACGGGCTGGAGCCGGTCACGCTGGCCGCCGGCGTGCTCTGCCTGATCGTCGGATTCTACGGCCTCAACACGCTGCCGGTGAACTATGCGGGCGTCGCCCTCATCCTGTTCGGTCTCGGCCTGCTGGTGGCCGAGGCCTTCGTGGTCTCCTACGGCGTCCTCGCCCTCGCCGGAACCGGTGTATTCGCGCTCGGCGCCATGATGCTGGTCGACACCGAGATTGACGCCCTCGACATCGACTGGCGCCTGATCGCCGGCACCGCCATCCTCATGGCTGTCACCGTGCTCGGCGTCGTCAGCTACGGTCTGGCGGCCCAGAGGCGCGGCGTCAGCGCCGGACGAGAGAGCCTCACCGGCATGACCGGCCCGGTCCTGGAATGGTCCGGCATGACGGGCTTCGTGCACATCGACGGAGAGCGCTGGCAGGCCGTCTCACCGGATGTGCTCGGTCCCGGTGACACAATCGAGGTCGCCGGCGTGGAGGGCCTGCTGCTCACCGTCCGCCGCCGCACCCAACCCGCCCCCACACTTAACCCACAGGGAACCCCGTCATGATTGACGACATGGGAATCAACATGGCGCTGCTCGGCGTCGCCATCATCATCCTGGCCAGCCTGCTGTCGGCGGCCATCAAGATCCTGCGCGAATACGAGCGCGCCGTGGTCTTCACCCTCGGTCGCTATACCGGCACGGCCGGGCCCGGCCTGGTGATCCTGGTCCCGCTCATCCAGCAGATGGTGCGGGTCGACATCCGCATCTACGCCGAGGACGTGCCGTCCCAGGACGTGATCTCCAAGGACAATGTCTCCGTCCAGGTCAATGCCGTGCTCTACTACCGTGTCATCGAGGCGGAGAAGGCGATCAACAAGGTCACCGACTTTCGCATGGCGACCAGCCAGCTGGCCCAGACCACCCTGCGCTCCGTGCTCGGCAAGCACGATCTGGACGAGATGCTAGCCGAACGCGACAAGCTCAACCAGGACGTCCAGCAAATCCTCGACAGCCAGACCGATGCCTGGGGCATCAAGGTCTCCAATGTCGAGATCAAGCATGTCGACATCGACTCGACCATGGTCCGCGCCATCGCCCGCCAGGCCGAGGCGGAACGCGAGCGCCGCGCCAAGGTGATCTCGGCGGAAGGCGAATTCCAGGCCTCCCGCAAACTCGCCGAAGCCGCCGACGTCCTCGCCCGGGCCCCCGGCGCCATGCAGCTGCGCTATCTCGGCACCCTGCAGGAACTCGGCATCAACGGCACCAACACGGTGGTGTTCCCGATGCCGATCGAATTCATGAAAGGGCTGACGGGCGCGGGCAAGGATGATTGAGGGCTCGGGGGGTGTCCCCGATCCCCGTCCGCCAAGAGAAAAACCGGCACAGAAAAAGGGCGGCGCCATGTGGCACCGCCCTCTTCGTAAGCGTTCTGTCCTGAAAGCTTAGCGCTTCGAGAACTGGAAGCTCCGGCGGGCTTTCGCGCGGCCGTACTTCTTGCGCTCGACGACGCGGCTGTCGCGGGTCAGGAAACCGCCGGCCTTCAGGACCGGGCGCAGGCCCGGTTCGAACAGCTGGAGGGCCTTGGAGATACCGTGACGCACGGCGCCGGCCTGGCCGGACAGGCCACCGCCGACGACGGTCGCGACGACGTCAAACTCGTTAACGCGCTCGGCAGCTTCCAGCGGCTGCTGGAGCAGCATGCGCAGGACCGGGCGGGCAAAGTACTGCTCTTGGTCCTTGCCGTTGATGGTGATCTTGCCATTGCCCCGCTTGATCCAGACGCGGGCGACCGCGTTCTTGCGCTTGCCGGTGGCATAGGAGCGACCATGCTCATCGATCTTGGGCTCGGCCGGGGCAGACTCTTCGGTGGCGACGGCAGCCGTGTCGGCTTCCTTCATCACGTCTTTCAGGTCTTCGAGCGAGCGGGCTTCGTCAGACATATCAGCCTCGCGTATTCTTGGAGTTCATGGACTTGAAATCGATCACTTCGGGCTGCTGGGCCTCGTGCTTGTGATCGGGACCGGCATAGACGCGCAGGTTCGAGAACTGCTGACGGGCCAGCGGGCTGTCTTTGGGCAGCATGCGCAGCACGGCCTTCTCGACAACGCGCTCCGGGAACCGGCCATCGAGCAGTTTCGCAGGGCTGGTTTCCTTGATGCCACCCGGGTGACCGGTGTGGTGGTAATAGCGCTTGTCTTCACGCTTGCGGCCGGTGAACACGACCTTCTCAGCGTTGATGACAATGACATTGTCGCCCATGTCGACATGCGGGGTGTAGTCGGGACGGTGCTTGCCGCGAAGAAGCGTCGCGACATACGCAGCGAGACGGCCAACAATGGCGCCTTCCGCGTCGATCACGACCCACTTCTTTTCGACATCCGCCGGCTTAACGGAAAAGGTCTTCATAATAATCCTGCCTCGGGGCCAATGGCTCGGGGTGGTTCGGGTTGATTTCAAGCGCGCCGTTTAGAGGCTGTTTTCGGTCCGGTCAAGCGACGTCGCCAATCCTGCTGTAATTTTATACACCTATGGATGCGGTTATATAATACCGCAGGACTGTCATTGCGTCATGAAAGCGCCTCCTGACTGGTGTAACCAGCGCCCTATATCAAGAGGGCAAGCAAGCCCCCGCACTGTCTATCCGGAGCCGTCATGTCCCTGAGCCGTCGTCACTTTCTGCGCAACGCCACCGCCACCTCACTCGCCTTCGCCGGCCTGCCCGCCCTGCGGGCGCAGTCCGGGAGCGAGACCTCGCAAGTCTATCTCAGCGAGGTCGAGGGCTATGGCCGGTTGCAGCCGGACGCCGCCGGATTGTTCGACCTGCCGCAGGGCTTTCAATACCAGGTGTTGTCGGAAACCGGCGACGCCATGAACGACGGGCTGATCGTCCCGGGCCGGTTTGACGGCATGGGTTGCTTTGCCCGCGAGGACGGCAAGATCGTGCTGGTGCGCAATCACGAACTGCGCCCCGACCAGCCCGACCAGTCGCCGTTCGGCGCCGACCAGTCCGGCCTCGACCTGATCGATCGTGACAAGGTGCACGACTTCATGGAGAACGGCATGCCGCATCTCGGCGGCACCACTCATCTCGTGCTCGACCCGGACACGCTTGAAGTCGAGGAGCAGTACCTCTCCCTGACCGGAACCCTGCTCAACTGCGCCGGTGGGGTCACGCCGTGGGGCAGCTGGATCACCTGCGAGGAAGGCGAGCTGTCGGTCGGCGAACATGCCGGTGTCGAGCATGGCTATTGCTTCGAGGTTCCCGCCGACGCCACCGGCCTGGTCGCCCCCGTGCCGCTCAAGGCGATGGGGCGCTTCCGCCACGAGGCGGTCGCGGTCGATCCGGCCACCGGCGCCGTCTACCAGACCGAAGACCGCTATGAGGCCGCCCTGTTCTACCGCTTCCTGCCCGACGTGCCGGGTGAACTGGCCCGCGGCGGCCGGCTGCAGGCGCTCGCCATCAAGGGCCGACCGGGCATGGACATGCGAAATTGGGCGGAGAGCCGCGACCTGCTGCGCACCGGCGACTGGCTGGAGGTTGAATGGATCGACATGGACGATGTCGAGGCCCCCGACGCCGACCTGGCCCTGCGCGGCCTGGCTGCGGGCGCGGCGCGCTTCGTCCGAGGGGAAGGCCTGTGGTGGGGCGAGAATGAATGCTATTTCACCTGCACCGATGGCGGACCCGGCCATCTCGGCCAGATCTTCCGCTACCAGCCCTCGCCGCTGGAAGGCCAGCCCGGCGAAGCCGACCAGCCCGGTCGCATCCAGCTGTTTGTGCAATCGGCCGATGCGCGCATCCTGGAGAGGTGCGACAATCTGTGTGTCGCCCCGTGGGGTGACCTGATCGTCGTCGAGGACGGCGATGCCGAGCAGTTCATCCGCGGCGTGACGCCGGAGGGTGAGGTCTATACGATTGGCCGAAATGCCGTTTCCGGCCCTGATGGTGAAAAGAGCGAGATTACCGGCCCATGTTTCAGTCCCGACGGTTCGACCCTGTTCTTCAACGTGCAGCGCTATCCCGGACGCACTTTCGCGGTGCGCGGTCCCTGGGAGTCTCGCTTGCGCTAGGCGCCTCCCTGCTGGCGCTGGCCGCCTGCGGCAACACCAGCGAAACCGAAGAGGCGCCGACCGAAAGCGCCGCTCCGGACGCGCGTGAAGTCCTGGTCACGGCTGCCTTCACCGGCGTCGAGGGCGGGGCTTCCGCCCTTGCCTTCCTGCCCGACCCGAACGCCCCGTCTCTCGGCTACGTCGTCTCTGCCACCCGCCAAGGCGGGCTCGATCTGTTCGATCTCGACGGCGCCCTGAAAACCCGCCAGGCGGGCGAACGCCTGTCAGGTCTCGCAACCGCACCGGCCTTCCAGCTGCGCGGCGAGAACCTGCCGCTGATCTTCGGCGCTGCCCCGGACAGCGGCCGCCTGGTCGGCTATGGCGTGGTGCGCTCGCAGGACCAGGTCGTGGAAATCCCGCTGCAAACGCTCGAGCCGGTCGACGGCCTGGCCGGCCTCTGCCTGCTTCGCGAAGGTACCGGCTTCGTCGAACTGGTCATCCTCGGCACCGGCGCACGGGCCGAGATCTGGCGCGTTCGCGACAGCGGCGAGGACGTGCTCTCGGTCGAGCATTTGCGCGATTTCCCGCTACCCGCACCGGCCCGGCAGTGCGCCAGCTTTGACGATGACATCTACACCACCAGCCCTGGCGGTGGCCTGACCCGTCTCAGCAGCGACGGGGCTGTCCTGGCCGAAGCGAGCTTTGCCGCTTCCGGCCTGACCGTCGACGAGTATGGCGGCACGCGTCTTGTGCTGGCGACCAATGGCAATGACCCACTGGTCCAGGCCTTCACCGCCCGCGACCTGGAACCGCGCGACACGATTGATATCATCGATGGCCTGTCGACGCGCGGCGTCGGCCAGCCGGCCGCCATTGCCTCCACCGGCGCAGATTACGGGTTTACCGCCTATTCCGGCGGTCTCCTCGCCGTGTTCGATGCGGAAGACCAGCGCATCAAGGTGGTCTCCCGCGACGCGTTCACCCGGGCCATGCTGGCGCCGACCACCAGCACGTCGATCGACAGCGAGTAACGGTGATCAGACGGCGCGGCGGGCTGTCCAGGCCGCCGCGACCGTCGCCGTGTACAACACAACCGCTCCGGCCTGGTGGGCCAGGGAGAGATGCAGCGGCACCACGGCCAGCAGCGCGGCGATGCCGAGTGCGATCTGAGCGATTACCAGGGCCGGCAGGATCACCATGAAGGGTTTCAGCGATACTCGCGGCTCGCGCCACACCAGCGCCGCATAGGCGAACACCGCCAGCGCCACGACATAGCCGGTCCAGCGGTGGTGGGCCTGAACCGCGGCATGGCTCTCGAACATGGCCGTGAAGAACGGCATTCCGGCCAGGTAGTCCTCCGGCACCAGAGACCCGTGCATGCCCGGCCACGTATTGTAGATGCGCCCGGCATCCAGCCCGGCCACGAAGGCGCCGAGCAGGATCTGAATGAAGATCAGGACCAGCAGGCCGAAAGTCACTCCGGCCAGCCGTCCGCGCCTGAGCGGCGGCGGCCCGAAGCGCGCCTCGAGGGCCAGCCAGATCGCCGTAGCGAGAATGATGAAAGCCATGCCCAGGTGCGTGGCCAGCCTGTACTGGCTGACATCGGTGCGGTCGACCAACCCGCTCGACACCATCCACCAGCCGATCGCGCCCTGCGCCCCGCCGAGGACGAGCAGGCCCAGCAGGCGCGGCTTGAGCCGGCTCGACAGCTTGCCCTGCCACCAGAACACGACGAGCGGTACGAAGAAGACCAGCCCGATGACCCGGCCCAGCTGGCGGTGCCCCCATTCCCACCAGAAGATGAACTCGAATTCCTCCAGCGTCATGCCGCGGTTCTGGACCTGGTACTCGGTGGTCTGCCGGTAGGCGTCGAACTGCTCCTGCCAGGCGTCCTGGCTGAGCGGCGGCAAGGCACCCGAGATCGGCGCCCATTCGGTGATCGACAGGCCACTATCGGTCAAGCGCGTGGCCCCGCCGACCAGGATCATTGCGACCACGAAGGCGGCGACGACAAACAGCCAGTTGGACACGCTGCGAGAGGTGATCGAGGAATGATAAGCCATGACAACTCCTGTGACCTGCTACCTACCGCAGCCACAGCGCGAGGCAAGACCGCCGCGGCAGGCCCGGCCGACGAACCGCAAGAAGGGGCTCGCACCACAGGCCGAGACGCGCCATCATGTCGCAATCCAGCGATGAGGGAGATCGGGGCATTGACGGTTCAGGGCAAGACCTCTTCGGGTTCGGCGGCGACGGGCAAGGACGACCGCGTCATCATCCTCGGTGCCGGCCAGGCCGGGGCCCAGTGCGCCGCCTCGCTGCGTCGCTTCGGTTTTGAAGGTCGCATCATGATGATCGGCAGCGAGCCCCATCCGCCCTATCAGCGTCCGCCGCTGTCCAAGGCCTATCTGTCCGGCGACATCGAGGATGACCGGTTGTGGCTGCAATCGCGCGAGACCTGGGTCGAGCAGCGCGTCGATTTGCGCCTGTCGACCACGGTGACCCGCATCGATCGCGCGGCCAAGCAGATCCGTTGCCATGATGGCGAGACCCACGACTACACCCATCTCGTCCTGGCCACCGGGTCGCGGGTGCGTCCCCTGCCCGTCAAGGGCGCCGACCTGCCCGGCGTGCGCTATCTGCGCACCATCGATGATGTCGATCTGCTGAAAGCCGATTTCCAGCCGGGCAAGAAGATCGCCATCATCGGCGGGGGCTATATCGGACTGGAAGCGGCAGCGGTGGCCAAAAAGCTTGGCGCCGAACCCATTGTCCTGGAGGCCATGGACCGCCTTCTGGCCCGGGTCGCCGTGCCACAACTCTCCGAATTCTACCTCAACGCCCACCGCCGCCGCGGCGTCACCGTCGAGCTGGGCGCCCAGGTCACCCGCCTCACCGCCCGTCGCGGCAGCCGCTGGCGCGGCGGCAAGCGTGTGGGCTGTGTCCATCTCGCCGACGGCCGTCACATCGACTGCGACAGCGTTCTGGTCGGTATCGGTATCCTGCCCAACCAGGAACTTGCGGCGGAAGCCGGGCTGGAAGTCCAGAATGGAATCACCGTCGACGCGGAGTGCCGCACCTCGGACCCGGCCATCTGGGCCATCGGCGACTGTGTCGAGCAGCGCAACTGGCTGAGCCGGCGCCGCCAGCGCCTGGAATCCGTGCCCAACGCCATCGAACAGGGCAAGCACGCCGCCGCCGCGATCTGCGGCGCGCCGCCGCCCAAGCCGGAAGTGCCCTGGTTCTGGTCCGACCAGTTCGACCTCAAGCTCCAGACCGCCGGCCTGATCGGTGACGAGGACACCACCATCGTGCGCGGCGACATGGCGGCCGACCACTTCACCCTCTTCCACCTGAAGGACGGTGTCCTGATTGCCGCCGACGCGGTGTGCGACGGGCACGGCTTCATGGCCGCCAAGATGATGATCGCCCAGGGCGCCCGGCCGGATCCGGAAGCCCTCGCCGACACCTCGGTGCCGATCAAGGACACCATGAAAGCGGCCCTGACGGCGCAGCGGGAAATGGCCGACTGAGCGTCGAGGGCCGGCGCTAGTCCGCTTGCATGGCCTCACGAACCTGCCAGGTGTCGGTAAACTGCTGGAAGCTCACCGCCTGGCCGTCCTCGATGGTCATGACATGCACGAACTGGGCATTGATCGCCTCGCCGGTGGCCCTGTAGGTCCCCGTATAGCGGCCGAGAACGGCCACGCGATCACCCTCCACGATCATCTCCGAAGGCGTGGCGGCAAAACCCTCCCAGGCTTCGGCGGTCCGGCCCATCACGCCCTCCATCACCGCGTCCGGCCCGATATAGGGATTTCGGTCCGCATAGGGGTAATTCTCGGCCTCGTTCCACACGATGTCCGGGTGCATCAGGGATACGAAACGGTCCACATCACCTGTGGCAAAGGCCGCATACATGCTCTCGGCAACCTCGCGCGGACCTGTACTGGCAGCAGCGCTTTCGTCCTGCGCCGGTTCCAGGCCGGAACAGCCGGCCAAGCCGAGCGCAGCAATCATCAATATTCTCATGACAGTCCCCCTTGTGCGGGGAAACCCTAGTCACGCGGTGCCGGGAATGTCACGCACAATCGCGATCCGGGCCCGCCCACCCGGGGCGGACATGATGCCAATTTTTTCAGGAATGCATTGGAAAAATGGTCGGAGCGGCGAGATTCGAACTCGCGACCCCCGGTCCCCCAGACCGGTGCGCTAACCGGGCTGCGCCACGCTCCGACACTCGATTTAGGACAGGTCACCCCGTCCAGTGGGGAAGGCGGTTATAGGGTGAGGTCGGACACTCCGCAACCGGCCTGTCAGCGGCAAAAGCGGTGCCTGCCGAAGCGGTTCAGACTTGCGGGTCGAGGGCGGCCTTGAGCTTGGCCCGGGCCCCTTCCAGATCGCTGATGATATCCGACAGCTGGCGCTGCGAGCCATCGCTGGGACGCGGCGCGGCCGGCTTGGGCGCGCTGGGCTGCTCGCGGTCGGCGGCATCGATGGCGGACGGCCCGGGATCGACATGGCCGAGCTCCAGCACCGCGGCCACCCCGTTGTCCTTGATGAACTTACGGGCGCCCTTGATGGTGAAGCCGTCTTCATAGAGCAGCCGCTTGATCCCGCGCACCAGCTGCAGATCCTGCGGCCGGTAAAAGCGCCGGCCGCCGGCGCGCTTCAGGGGGGAGATCTGCGGAAACTTGCTTTCCCAGAACCGGAGCACGTGCGCCGGCACGCCGATTTCCTCGGCGGCTTCGCTGATCGTGCGAAAGGCATCTGGCGATTTCTTGGTGAGCGACATGCTTTGCTATCGCGCCAGGCCGAGGCCCTTGGACGTCCTAGTCTTTGGACAGGGCCGAGTCGACGCGCTCCTTGAGCACTTGGGATGGTTTGAACACCAGAACCCGGCGTTCCTCGATCGGGACTTCCACGCCGGTCTTCGGATTGCGCCCGACACGCCCGCGCTTGTCGCGCAGGAGGAATGAGCCAAACGACGAAAGTTTCACGGACTGGCCGTTGGCCAGGGTATCGGAGATCATGCCCAGCACGGACTGGACGAGATCGGACGATTCCTGTCTGGACAAACCGACTTCCTGGTAGACGGCCTCGGCCAGATCTGCACGCGTCAAGGTCTTGTCGGACATTGCTTTCCCCAATTGGACATCAAACAAGCTACGCTTCCCTGCCCCGTCAGGTCAACGCCAAGACCTTGGTTCGAGGCGATAAAAACGACAAAGCCCTGAAAATCAGAGGCGCGCCAGCGCGGCGCCCCAGGTAAATCCGCCGCCCAAGGCTTCCATCAGCACCAGGTCACCCTCCTTGATCCGCCCGTCCTGACGGGCCCGGTCGAAGGCCAGCGGCACCGACGCCGCCGAGGTATTGCCATGGTCCGCGACGGTGGAGATCACCTTGTGGGTCGGTATGGACAGCTTGCGGGCCACGCCTTCCAGGATGCGCTGATTGGCCTGGTGCGGCACGAACCAGTCGACATCGGCGATCTCGATACCGCTGCGCCCGGCAATCGTCGTCATCGACTCCGCGATATTGGTCACGGCATGGCGGAACACCTGGTTGCCGATCATCCGCAGATGCCCGACCGTGCCGGTCGCAGACGGCCCGCCATCGACATGGAGCAGGTCCTTGAAGCGTCCGTCAGAGCGCAGATAGGTGCCCAGGATGCCGCGTTCATTCTCGGCCCCGGTGCGCTCCTGGGCGGTCAGCACCATGGCGCCGGCCCCGTCTCCGAACAGCACGCAGGTCGAGCGGTCGGTCCAGTCGAGGATTCGCGACATGGTCTCGGCGCCGATGACCAGCGCGGTCTCCGCCTGGCCACGCGCCAGCATGTTGTCGGCCACGGACAGGCCATAGACGAAGCCGGAACACACCGCCTGCACGTCCATCGCCGCACCCCGCGTCGCGCCAAGGCGCGATTGCAGCATGGTGGCAACAGACGGAAAGGTGAAATCGGGCGTGGTGGTGGCCACCACGATCAGGTCGACATCACTGCCCTCGAGACCGGCATCATCGAGCGCGCGCCGGGCCGCCTGCTCTCCGAGATCGGACGTGGTGACGCCCTCCCCGGCAATGTGGCGCTGGCGGATGCCCGTGCGTTCGCGGATCCAGGTGTCGGACGTGTCGACCATGCTGGCCAGCTCGTCATTGCTCAGAATCCGCTCGGGCAGGTAAGAGCCGATACCGGTAATACGGGAAATGCGATCTGTCATCAGGCCTCGGCCGTCTCTAGCGCGGCCTGCTCCTCGAATTGCGCGAACTTGTCGAGATTCTTGCGGATCTCGGCCATGAAGTCACTGCGGGCCATGACATAGGCCAGGCCCAGTGCCGAGGCGAAGCCTTCGCCATCGGCCCCGCCATGGCTTTTGACCACAATGCCCTTGAGGCCGAGCAGCACGCCGCCATTGATATAGCGGGGATCCATGCGCTGGCGCAGCTGGTCGAGCGCGCCCAGTGACAGCAGGCCGGCCGCCAGCTTGGCGATCCAGGAACTGGTCAGGGCCTCGCGCACCCAGCCCGCCACAAGACGGGCCGTACCCTCGGCTGTCTTCAGCGCGATATTGCCGGTAAAGCCGTCCGTCACCACGACGTCGATGCCGCCGGCAGAAATGTCATTGCCCTCTATGAAACCCCGATAGGCTATGTCCAGACCGGACGTGCGGATCAGCCCGTCGGCCTCGCGCACAGTGTCATTGCCCTTGAGTTCTTCCTGCCCGACATTGAGCAGGCCCACGCTGGGCTGCTGGCCACCAAAAACCGCGCGGTGATAGGCCTCGCCCATGATGGCGAATTCGACCAGCTGGGTCGCACCGCACTGTACGTTCGCACCCACATCGAGCACCACGGTATGGCCTTTCGGGGTCGGCCAATTGGCCGAGATGGCCGGGCGATGCACGCCCTTTTTCATGCGCAGGATGACCTTGGATATGGCCATCAGGGCGCCGGTATTGCCCGACGAGACGATCGCCCCCGCCTCGCCGCTCTTGACCGACTGCACCGCGTTCCACATCGACGAACCGCGCGCCCGGCGTACCGCTTCGCTCGGCTTGTCGGTCATCTGCACCAGGGTTTCGGTATGCCGGATCTCCGACACCGCCGCGACCTCGGGATGAGCTTCGAGCAAGGGCCGCAGCTTGTTTTCATCGCCGTGCAGCAGGTAGTGGGCAGAGCGCTCGGGCCAGCGCTTGAGAGCGTGTCCGATACCTTCGACCACCGCTTGGGGGCCGAGATCGCCACCCATGGCGTCGACAGAGATCGTGGGCTTACCAGTCATGAGCAGTGATTACGTGTCCCTGGCAAAGGCGCGTGGCGCCGGAAGCCGAGGGAACTTAGACGATGATCTCGCTTATGCAAGACAGCTCGGCGGCACTCACGGCTCGGCAAAGTGTGGCGACGCCCCGCGGGCCAGTGTCCGCCCGCCCTGGGCGACCAGCAGCGCATGCGACCGCCGCACGTAATCGGCCAGCCCGGCGACCCGCGCGTCATCGCTGTCGCTGGACAGGAGGTTGCGCGCGATGGCTTCGTTCAGCGTCGCGTCCTCGTCCTCAGCCAAGGCGACGCCGAGCGTCTGCGCGCGGCCATAGAAGCCTTCCGCCATGAAGCGGATTTTCTTGCCGACGCCCGAATCCCCCACCCCGAGCTCGCGCATGGCGGCGTCGAAATCGTCGAACATGATGTCGAACAGGTGCTGGCTGACCTTGCCGGCTACGGCATCGTCCTTCGCTTCACGCAGCACCAGTGTCACCAGTGCAGCGTGCAGGATGACCAGCTCGAACCGGCCCTCCACCGTGTCGGCCACGCCATGCTCACTGTACAGTCTGGGCTGGCGGGCCGCCGCCACGACGGCATCGTGCAGACCGCGCGCCACGCGCTTTTCAGGCTCGGAGGTGAACAGCTTGCGCCACATGCGTTGGGGGCTCCCTTCAATTGCCGCTTGAAGCTAGGCTCGTGCTTGTTTAGGTCAAGGCATGGCCACAGGCGCGACCTGGGTCCGCCTGACCGGTTTTGGAGTTCAACATGAAACGCCGTGTAAGCATGACTGTCCTGGTTGTCGCCTGCGCTCTGGGAGCCAGTGCCTGCAACCCGACCCTGAGAACACACGGCTATCGCCATTCCACCCAGGAAGAGCCGAACATCGTGCCGGACGAGGACACGGTCGCCAGCGTGCGCGACCGTCTCGGCAACCCGTCGCTGCACGGCACGTTCGACGACAATACCTGGTACTACATCTCCGCCACCCGCGAGAGCCTGGCCTATCTGCGCCCGGTCACCCGCGACCGCCGCATCATTGCCATCCGCTTCGACGATGCGGGCATCGTCTCGGAAGTCGCGGAGTACGATCTGGATGACGGCCGCGTCGTGTCCTACGCCGCGCGCGAGACCCCGACGCGGGGCCGCGAACTGAGCCTGCTGGAACAGCTGCTCGGCAATGTCGGCCGCCTGCCGACCGAGCAGTTCGGCGGTGAGCAGAACCTGCCTGGCGGTGCCGGCGGACCGCGTCGCCAGTAGCCCGGTCCCGACTTCACGGCAGATTACCAGCCCCGGCCCCCGAGCCGGGGCTTTTTCGTTTGGGTTGTCTCCTGGCCGGGAACACCCGGCTCGCATCGGCGTTGCTTGTATTCCCCCACGACGAAGGAGTACTTCACATGTCCAACCAGAATGTCGACGCTCTCAACGACACGCTCAAAACCCTGATCGACAGCCGCAAGGGCTACGAGAAGGCGTGCGAGATGTGTGACGACAACGCCCTGCGTTCGACCCTCGAGCGTCGCGCCCAGGAGCGCGTCCAGCTGATCAATGAAATGCAGGCCCAGGTCCGACAGCTTGGTGGCGAGCCGGAAACCGAAGGCGGCATGCTCGGAAAGGCCCACCGCACGCTCATGGACCTGTCCGGCTCGTTCCGCGACAATCGCGAGGCCGCGCTGAACGCCATCGATGACGGTGAGGACTACCTGCAGGACCGCATCGAGAGCCAGCTTGAGACCGACGGCCTTGAGCCGCAGACCCGCCAGCTGCTCGAGCGCGCCAAGTCGAGTGCCTATTCCGGCGAACATCTCGCCGACATGCTGCAACAGCACTGATCCGGATTTATCGGAAGATTGAAGCGGGCCCCGGCATCACGCCGGGGCCCGTTGCCTGTCCGGCCGGAGGGCCGGACCGTCTATTCGGTCCACCAGTTCACCGTCAGAAAGGGACTGCTGGGCGCTCCAGGCTGGACGCGCAGACGCAAACCGCTATCCCCGCCGCCCGGCCAGTTCAGGGCGATCTCGCCGTCCGCCGCGGTCCAGGCCCGGCCCTGGGTGATGGTCTGGTTCGGCGCCCCGATGATCGCCACGGCGGCGCCTTCCGGGAAAGCCGGATTGATGGCCTGCAGATTGACCGGGTTGCCATCCGCGCCGACCTGCACATACCAGATCACCAGGCCGGTGGATCCCACATCCCGGTCGAAACTGCTGCCCTGTCGCACCCGGTATTCCAGCATGAAGAACGCATTGCGGCCGCGGTCCGGGTCGTACATCAGCACGGCTTCGTAATCGCGCGTGTTTGACGGCATGGTCAGGCGCAGATTCTGCGGCGCCTGCCGCTCCGGCAGGGCGATGACACGCGGACGGGCAAACCCCATCACCATCTTGTGCCACGGGTCCATGTGGAAATAGATCTCGCTGTTGGCAATCGTGGAGCCGTGCAGCGAATAGCCAAAGTTATTGTTGAAGCTGGCCCCGTAGATGTCGCCTCCGCCCAGGATGTGGGCGACTTCGTGGGCGGTCGTCAGCAGATTGGCCTCATCGCCCAGCGGCAGGTAGCCCCCGCATATCTCCAGCTCCATCCCCTGCAGCTCCGCGCACCGCGGCAAGCTGCGTCGCAGACCCCCATTGTCACCATAGGGATAACCTTCGATCGGTGGCGGTCCGGCCTGCAGGTTGATCACGAAGAGCTCATCATTGGTCAGTATGCCGTCCCCATTGCGGTCATAGCGCGACAGCCGTGTCACCAGCGCGGGCGGAAGCTGTTCCAGCTGTTCGACTGTGCCCATGGTGAAGGCTGCGCCGTCATGGCCGCCAGGGCACATGCTCTCGGTTAGACCGTTGCGCGCCGTGGCGCCGGTCCAGCGATGGGCGCAGGCGTTGGAGCGGGGATCGGAGTATCGCACCAGCTCGACCAGGTTCACCCGGATGTCCAGGTCCGGCGCATTGTCCTGGAAATAGGCCTGGAGGCTCTGGCGGGCGCCGAAATACTTCTCCCGGTAGAACGCCTCGGTCTGGTCGTCATCGAAGAAGGTGTCGTTGTAATCGGTCATCAGCAGCAGAATGTTTATGTCCACCCGCCGGTCCCCGACGCGCGCGACCTGCAAGCGATCGAAGCCGAAATCCTCTGCCGTCAGTGTCGTGGCCGAGCGGGCGCTGGGCAGGGTCATGCGGCCGGGAAACACGTAGATCCGGCTGCGGTCTGGATTGAAGCTGCTGAACGCTTGCCCTCCGAGGCTCTGCCAGTTGCTGCACGGCGAACGCGGGCAAGAGCCGCCGCTCCAGCGCCAGACCCGGCCGTCAGCGCGCATCTGGAAGACCGGCAAGGGTCCGGCGGTCGGGGTCGTGGAAAACTCGTCCGCCACCGGTCGCACACCTGCCACCAGCTGGCGGGTTCCCGGATTGGCATCGAGGCGCTCCCAGTGCGGACAACTACCGCCATCGCAGGGACGCCCGAGCCAGCGCCAGATCGCACCGCCTTCATGGCGCTGGTACAGATCGCCGGCGACCGCCGTCAGTTCGACACTGCGAGGATTGCCATCAATGCGCGTCCAGTGCGGACAGGCCGAAGCGTTGCAGGGTCGCCCGTCCCAGCGATAGATGGCACCGCCACGGTGTCGCTGGTAGAGACCGGCAGCACCGGCCGCCTCGATCTCCACGGTCTGCGGATTGGCATCGAGCCGTTCCCAGGACCGGCATTGCGCGCCGGCGCACGGCTCGCCTGTCCAGCGATAGATCGCGCCGGTCTCGTGTCGCTGGAAGAGCTGGCTGCCAGCGGCCACGATCTGCCGGGTCGCTGGATTGGCGTCGAGCCGCTCCCAGGACCGGCAGCCTTGCGGCCCGCAGGCCCCGCCGGTCCAGCGATAGATGGCGCCGCCGGCGTGGCGCTGGAAGAGGTCGCGGTCATTGCCGACAATGGCCCGGGTCTGGGGATTGCCATCCAGGCGGGTCCAGGACGTGCACCGCCCCGCCTCGCAGGGCGCCCCGCCCCATTCCCAGATCGAACCGTCCCGGCGCATCTGGAACAGGCCGGTGGCGGTCCCGGCCAGCTGGACCGAACCCGGATTTCGGTCGATCTCGATCCAGCGGCAATCCGATCCGCCACAGTCAACATTCTCCAGGACGCGGATGACCCCGTCCGGCGAGATCGTCGCCACCCTCTGGGCCAGGGCGCTGGCGGGCCAGACCAGCCCCGCCAACAGGAGAAGCAGGGCCAGGCCGGCCCCCCCATGCCGCGACACCCGGGTACGAAATGCTGAGTGCCCGTGAAAAAGGAATGATATCAGCCGCATGGCGCAACCCCTCCAGCTACGGTCTAAAGTTGTATAGCTGAAAATTGAACGCCCGGCCATGCGAAACGCAAATTCGACGCGCCAATGAATCGGAGCTTGACGGTTTAGAACACCGCCCGTGCGCCCATCCACACGCCCATGCCCAGCATCATCAGGTTCTCCGTCAGCGAGACGAAGCCCAGGGGCACATTCGTGTCTCCGCCGACGCAGGCACATTTCAACTCGCGCTTGTCGACATACACGGCCTTGATCACCGAGGCGGCGCCGACAAGGCCAATGAAGACGGCCACCGGCGCGGCCAGCCAGGTCAGAACGCCGCCCAGCATGGCAACCCCGGCGAAGGCCTCGGCGAACGGGTAGACATGCCCGTACCGGACCCAGCGCCGGGCCAGCAGGTCATAGCCCAGGAACATGGTCGAAAAGCCTTCGAGATCCCGCAGCTTGAGAATGGCCAGGACGCACATCGACAGGGCCACGAAGGTCTCCAGCCAGCGAATGATCGCGCCATCGGGTGGAGCCATGCGCCAGACCAGGCCCAGCGCCATCAGCGCGGTCATGGCAAAAATGGCGATGACGGGCGTGTAGGTCGTGGCATCCGGATCGGGCACCGGATCGCCCAGATAGGCGCGCAGGTCCTCGTAACCGCCGATACGGCGTGGGCCGAGGAAGACTTGCGGGGTGGTTCTCACCCCGTGCTCGTCCTTGAAGGCCTCGGTCTCCTCACGCGATGTCAGGTGATGGTCCTCGACCTCATAGCCTTCGCGTTCCAGCAGGGCCTTGGCTTTCAGGCCCCAGGGACACAGGTGCTTGTCCCTGACCATGCGATAGAGACGGGCGGTACGGGGGCTGGCAGAATCCATTGCGGGGCCTCGGGCTGTGCAGCGTCGGTCCGTCAGGGCAACGGGTCGGCCCGGCCAGGCGTTCCCTCCCCCGCCCATGAAAAAAGCCCCGGCCATGCGACCGGGGCTTTCTCCACGCGGATGAGGTCAGGCCTAGCCGGCCAGCACCGCCAGCAGCAGAAGCGCCACGATATTGGTGATCTTGATCATCGGATTGACCGCCGGTCCGGCCGTGTCCTTGTAGGGATCACCGACCGTGTCACCGGTCACCGCGGCCTTGTGGGCTTCCGAGCCCTTGCCGCCGTGATGGCCGTCCTCGATATACTTCTTGGCATTGTCCCAGGCGCCGCCGCCGACGGTCATCGAGACCGCCACGAACAGGCCGTTGACGATGACGCCGAGCAGCATCGCACCGACCGCGGCCAGGGCCTGCTCCTGTCCCGCCAGGTAGAAGATGGCGAAGTAGAGCACGATCGGCGACAGCACCGGCAACAGCGACGGCACGATCATCTCGCGGATCGCCGACTTGGTCAGGATGTCCACGGCCCGGCCGTAATCCGGCTTGGTCTCGTAGGTCATGATGCCCGGCATCTCGCGGAACTGGCGGCGCACCTCGGCCACCACCGCGGTCGCCGCGCGACCGACCGCCATCATCGACATGCCGCCGAACAGATACGGCAGCAGGCCGCCGAACAGCAGGCCGACAATCACGTAGGGGTTCTCCAGCGAGAAGTCCGGCTGGATACCCAGCAGGTGCTCCACGTCCGTCGTATAGGCGGCGAACAGCACCAGGGCGCCGAGACCCGCGGAACCGATGGCATAGCCCTTGGTCACGGCCTTGGTCGTGTTGCCCACCGCGTCCAGCGTGTCGGTGGTGTTGCGCACGCTCTCGTCCAGCCCGGCCATCTCGGCAATGCCGCCGGCATTGTCGGTGACCGGTCCGAAGGCATCGAGGGCGACGATCACGCCGGCCAGGGCCAGCATGGTGGTCACCGCGATGGCGATGCCGAACAGCCCGCCCAGCATGTAGGTCGAGATGATGCCGACAATGATGATCAGGGCCGGCAGGGCGGTTGACTCCAGCGACACGGCGAGGCCCTGGATGACATTGGTGCCATGCCCGGATTCCGACGCCGCGGCGACCGAGCGGACCGGACGGAAGCCCGTGCCGGTATAGAATTCGGTGACCCAGATGATGGCCGCCGTCACCGCCAGGCCGATCAGGCCGGAGAAGAACAGCCCCTGCCCCGTGATCATGCGACCGTCGACTTCCGCGATGGCGCCCATGCCGCCCGGCAGGGCGTAGCTGGTGACGATCCAAAGGGCCCCGACCGACAGCACGCCGGAGACGATGAGGCCCTTGTAGAGCGCCCCCATCACGTCATTCGACTTGCCCATGCGGACAAAGAAGGTGCCCAGGATCGAGGTGACGATGCAGGCCGCCGCGATCATCAGCGGGTAGATCATCATTACCGGACCGAGATCGCCGACGAAGAAGATCGAGGCCAGCACCATGGTGGCCACGACGGTCACCGCATAGGTCTCGAACAGGTCGGCCGCCATGCCGGCACAGTCGCCGACATTATCACCGACATTGTCGGCGATGGTGGCGGCATTGCGCGGATCGTCTTCCGGAATGCCGGCTTCGATCTTGCCGACCATGTCGCCACCGACATCGGCACCCTTGGTGAAGATGCCGCCGCCGAGGCGGGCGAAGATGGAGATCAGCGAGGCACCGAAACCGAGCGCCACCAGGGCGTCGACGACCGTGCGCGATCCCGGGGCGAAGCCCATGGCATCGGTCAGGATCCAGAAATAACCGGCCACGCCGAGCAGGGCGAGCCCCGCCACGAGCATGCCGGTGATGGCCCCGGAGCGGAAGGCGATCGACAGACCACCCGCCAGGCTGACGCTGGCCGCCTGCGTGGTGCGCACATTGGCGCGCACCGAGACCAGCATGCCGATGAAGCCGGCAGCGCCCGACAGGACCGCCCCGATGGCGAAGCCGAGCGCGACCTGCCAGCCCAGGAGGAAGACAATAAGGATACAGACGACGACGCCGACAATGGCGATGGTGGTGTATTGCCGCTTGAGGTACGCGTTCGCGCCCTCCTGAATGGCCGATGCGATTTCCTGCATCTTTTCAGTGCCGGCACTCGCGCTCATCAGTCTCTGTGTCTGTACGACACCGTAGACGATGGCGAGGACGGCCGCCGCAATGGCCAATAAAAGCATGTTCATGGAATCCAGCCCCGTTTGATCAACAACATTGGTCTGGGAAGGAATGGAAGGGACATGCACGCGAGGACCGCGCCGACCAGCATTTGCCCCCCTGCTTTTTGTATTGTTGCATCGACTATGCCTTGAGTGCCGGGGAGGTGCAACATGGCTGAAAATTCATGTGCTGGCAGGGCCGAAGCATGGGCGGGCTGACCCGGGTCGGGAGGAAAAATGTCGAATCAAACGATCTGGATCGGGCTCTGGCGCGGCCTCAATGTCGGCGGCCACAACCGGCTGGCGATGGCCGACCTGCGCGCCGTGCTGGACCGCCTCGGCCATGCGCCTGCGAGAACCCTTGTCCAGAGCGGCAATGCGGTGTTTCGCGGCCGGAGCGGCGACCCGGCATCGCTTGTCGCGACCATACGCGAGGCGGTCCGGCTCGACACCGGCATCGACACCGCCCTAGTCGTCCTGAGCGCCCGGGACTTGCGCGCCGTGCTGGCTGCCAACCCCTTCCCCGACGCGACGCAACAGCCCAGCAGCCTGCATGCCTTCCTGTCGACCGACGGCGCCCTTGAGCTCGACAGTGCCGGCGTCGACCGCCTGCGCCAAACGGATGAAGCCGTGACGAGGACCGAACACGCCATCTGGCTGCACACGCCGCAGGGATATGGCCGGTCAAAACTGGCCGCGGCCCTGCCTAGCCTGTGCGGCACGGCTGTTACCGCGCGAAACTGGCGCACGCTGACGCGTCTCGCCGGACTGGCGGAAGAGATCGAAGGCACAGGCGCCGAATAGGCACGGGAGCCATGTCGAGGGCCATTTGCCGGCCCCGTCGCGACGCTGTCTTTCTGAACTGCGGCGCGCCGGGTGCCCGAGCCGTACTACCGGGAAGAAATGAGCGCCGCCCGGAAGTCTCAGCCGTTCAGCAGCCGTGTGTCGGCGTGGCGGATATCGATCGTGTCGATGGCATTGGCGCCGTAATAGCCGCGCAGCTCTTCGCCGAACACTTCGACCGCCCGCGCGCGGTCCAGCTGGTCGCCGGCCTCGTTGGCCAGCGGCGTGCGATAGGCGGCGCGGATCAGCCGGTCGAGGGCGTAATGCGCATTGTCCTGGATGTTCCAGATGTTCTGGCCGTCGGCGACACGCACCCGCATCTGCACATAGGCAAACCCGGTCAGGCGGCCATCGCGCGACAGCGGCACCACGACGGCGGGCATGGAAAAGGCCCTCGGATCGTCGTCGTCATAGGTCTCTTCTTCATCCTCGGCATTGTCACCGGACAGGTTGAACAGGGTGAGAAAGCGATTGCCCGAGCCGCTGGAGCTGCGTTCATCGCCTTCACCGCCTCCGCCCCCGCCGCCGGCCAGCGCCGCCGTGCTCAGACCAAGGCTCATCAGGATCGCGAGAAATATACGCATGTCGGGTCACTCCATCTGGAGGCACCCTGACAGCTCGCTGTCAAAAATGCGTAAATCCGGCCGTCCCGACCTGGATCGGTGCCCCGCCAGCCCCGCGCAGCGTGACGCCCTCGCCGGCCCCGGCCTGGCCGATACGGCTGAGCGGCACACCGAGGCGCTCGGACATGTCGGCGACGTCACTGCGCCGAGCGCCCGGAGCGGTGAACAGGAGTTCGTAATCGTCGCCCGCTGTCAGCAGGGTTGCCAGAGCGGTCTCACCCTCCCCGGCCAGCCAGGCCCGCGCCTCGTCCGACAGGGGAACCGCTGCGGCGTCTATGACCAGCGCCAGCTCGCTTGCGGCTGCGACATGCCCGGCATCGGCGACAAGTCCGTCAGACACATCGATGCAGGCCGTTGCGACGCTCCGCAGCATCGCGCCGAGCGCCAGACGCGGGTCCGGTCGTTGATAGCGCTGCAGCGCCGAAGCGCCGCTGTCACGCCCGGCCCGGGCCTGGTGAAGTCCGAGCAAGCCGTCCCCGATCACGCCGGAAACCCAGACATCATCGCCGGCCCTGGCTCCGGAGCGCTTCAGTGCGGTACCGGCCGGAACCCGCCCGATGAGCGTCAGGCTGATGGTCAGGGGACCGGGCGTGCTCGTGGTGTCGCCGCCCCACAGGCTCAATCCGAATTGCGCCTGTTCGGCGCTCAGCGCCGCGGCAAACGCGGCCCGCCAGCCGGCATCCCGGTCAGCCGGCCAGGCCTGGCTGGCCAGGTAGCCCATCGGTTCGGCGCCCATGGCGGCGAGGTCGGAGAGATTGCTGCGCAGGGCCCGGGCGGCCGCGGTCTGCGGACTGTCGGTGGCCAGGAAGTGCACACCCTCGACCAGCATGTCGCTGGCCAGCACCAATTCACAACCGGCAGGCGGTTGGAGTATGGCGGCATCATCGGACAGCTCGAGCGCCGTCTCATCGCCCCGGGTCAGCGCTTTGAGGTGCGAACGGATGAAGTCGAATTCCCCGTCGCCGGCCATCATCAGAACTCGTCGGGGCGCGCCTCGCGGGCACAGCGGTCGAGCGCGGCATTGATGAATTTCGGCTCGGAGCCATCAAAGAAGGCGTTGGCCACCTCGACATACTCGTCAATCACCACCCGGGCCGGCACGTCCTGCCGCTCGAAAAGCTCATAGCCACCCGCGCGCAGGATGGCGCGCACCGTTGCGTCGAGCCGCTCCAGGCGCCAGCCATCGGCCAGCAGCGCGTCGATCGCCGGATCGACCTTGGCCTGGCGCTCGACCACGCCGGCCACCAGCGCGTCGAAGAAATCCTCGTCGGCGGCGACGAATTCCTCGCCCTCGCCCTCTGCGCCGAAGCGGTGGTCGCGGAATTCACGGATCACCGAACTGGCACCGCGTTCGCCGATCTCCATCTGGTACAGCGCCTGCACCGCCGACAGGCGGGCCGCGCGTCGCAGGCGGGCCCGGGCTTCGGACGGGTTTTCCTTGGCATTGGCCGACATCATGGTCTCCTGAAGCGATCGCGCAGGGCAATCAGTGACAAGGCCGCATTGGCCGCATCCGCGCCCTTATTCTTGTCGCGCGCTCGCTGCAAGGCCTGGGCGCGGTTCTCGACCGTGAGAATACCGTTGCCGACCGCCAGGCCTTCCAGGTTCAGATCCATCAGTCCCCGCGCGGACTCGCCACAGACATAGTCGTAATGCGTTGTTTCGCCACGGATGACACAGCCCAGGGCCACATAGCCGTCATACCCGGCCTCGGCCAGTTCGGCCTGGACGATGGCACCGGGAATTTCCAGTGCGCCCGGAACTTCCACCGTGTCGAAGGCGGCTCCCGCGGCGTTCGCCGCACCTTCGGCGCCGGCAATCAGGGCGTCCGCGATGTCGCGGTAGAAGGCCCCCGCGATGATCAGAAGTTTCGGCGCGCTCACGAGCGGTCCTCCGGGAAATGGCGTTCTTCGACAATGCTCAGCCCGTAGCCTTCGAGGCCGACCGGGCTTTGCGGCTTGGTGGTCAGCAGGACCATGTCCCGCACACCGAGATCGAGCAGGATCTGGGCGCCGACACCATACTCGCGCAAGCGCCTGGCGTCGCGCTCGTCCTGTGGCATGGCCGGCTGGGCCCCGAGCCGCTCGATGATCGCCGTGTGTGAAGTCTCCCGGATGAAGACCATGACCCCGGGACCGTCATGCTGATGCAGGCTGCGGATGCCGGCCTCGACGAGCTCGCCGCGCGGGCCCTCCTCATGCAGCACATCATCGACGAAAGAGACCTTGTGCATGCGCACCAGGGTGGGCGTGTCGCCGGACGGTGTGCCCTTCACCAGGGCGACATGCTCGGCATGATCCAGGGTGTTGCGGAACACCATGAGCTTGAACGGGCCACCGAAATGCGAGGTGAAATCACTTTCCAGACGACGCTCGATGAAGCGGTCATTGCGGCGGCGATAGGCGATCAGGTCGGCGATGGTGCCGATCTTGAGCCCGTGCAGCTGTGCAAATGCGATGAGATCAGGCAGGCGCGCCATGGTGCCGTCTTCATTCATGATCTCGCAGATCACACCGGCATTGCCGGCGCCGGCCAGGCGCGACAGGTCGACCGCCGCTTCGGTGTGCCCGGCACGCACCAGCACGCCGCCGTCGCGCGCCACCAGCGGAAAGACGTGACCTGGCGTGGCGATGTCCTCGGCGCCCTTGGAAGGGTCCGTGGCGACCTCGATGGTGCGCGCGCGGTCATGCGCGGAAATGCCAGTTGTCACGCCGTCGACGGCCTCGATCGACGTGGTGAAGGCGGTCTGGTGACGCGAGCGGTTCTCCGTCGACATCAGCTTGAGGCCGAGATGCTCGGTGCGTTCGCGGCTCATGGCCAGGCAGATCAGGCCGCGCCCGTGCTTGGCCATGAAATTGATCGCGTCCGGCGTAGCGAACTTGGCCGGAATGACCAGATCGCCCTCGTTCTCGCGGTCTTCCGCGTCGACCAGGATGAACATCCGGCCATTGCGGGCGTCCTCGATGATGTCCTCGATGGGAGATAGGGGGATATCGCTCACGCTTCTGTCTCCGCGTCGGGCCCGGCACTGGCACGGGAAGGAAATTCGTTCAGACGGGCGGCGTAGCGCGCCATGAGATCAACCTCAAGGTTGACGCGCGCCCCAGCCTGCAATGCACCCAACGTGGTCACCTGCGCCGTGTGCGGAATGATCATCAGTTCGAAGCTGTCGCGGGTCACCGCATTGACGGTCAGCGAGACGCCGTCGACAGTGATCGAGCCCTTGCGGGCAATGTAGCGGTTGAGCTCGCTCGGCGGACGCACGGTGAAGATCAGCCACTCGCCGTCCTGGCGCCGCTCGACGATGTCGCCCATGCCGTCGACATGGCCGGTGACCAGATGCCCGCCAAGCTCTTCGCCCAGGCTCAGCGCGCGCTCCAGATTGACCTCGTCGCCAATCTTGAGATCGCCCAGCGTGGTCAGGCGCAGGGTTTCCGGTGAGACCTCGACCGCGTACCAGGAGCCGCCATCCAGCACGCCCTTGTCGACGATCGTCAGGCAGGCGCCGGCATGCGCGATGGAGGCGCCCAGGGCCAGGCTGTCCGGATTGTAGGGACTGGCCACCTCGATCCGGCGTACGCCGGCACCGGAAATGTCGCGCACGCGACCAAGGGCAGTGACGATACCGGTAAACATCAGCGGATCCGTTCGTAGCTTTCCTGCAGGTCGGCACCGCGCTCGACCAGCCCGACCCGCCTGAACATGGGCGCGTCCGCCAATCTCTCAAGGCCCAGCGCTGCGATCACCGCCAGCCCGTCGCCGCCGAGGACCACCGGCGCGCGGAACCATTCGATGCGATCGACCAGCCCCGCCTGGACCGCCGCCCCGGCAATGCCGGCCCCGGCCTCGACCAGGATGCGGTCATAGCCCGCCATGGCCTGCGCCAGGTCACGGTGCGCGAACCGGTGCACGGCGCGTCCGGGCTCGGCATGGACGGCCGCATCCGCAGGCGTCCGGCCGGCCGTGTCCATGATCAGCACGTCGGGCTGGCGCGTGCAGCCGCCTTCCGGCCGTGCGGTCAATCGCGGATCATCGGCCAGCACGGTGCCGATTCCGGTCAGGATGGCGTCATGCGCGGCCCTCAGGCGATGCACTTCGGCCCGGCTCTCAGGCCCCGTGATCCATTGCGAGGCGCCATTGGCGAGTGCGATCCGCCCGTCCAGCGAGGTGGCCAGCTTCAGGGTGACGCGCGGCCCGGGCGCGCCGCTCATCCCGGTTTGTCTTCTTCGTCGTCGTCACGCCCGGCGCGGGCCGCCGCGAGATGCTCGTCCGTGATGAATTCACGGAAGTCCTCGACGCGGTGGAAGTCCTTGTATACCGAGGCGTAGCGGACATAGGCCACGGCATCGAGATTCTTCAGGCCTTCCATCACCAGCTCGCCGACCCGGTCGGAGGTGACATCGGTCTCGCCGGTCGACTCGAGCCGCCGCACGATGCCGGAGATCATCTGGTCGACCTTCTCCGGCTCGATCTTGCGCTTCTGCATGGCCAGCTGGATCGACCGGTTCAGCTTGTCACGATCGAAGCTGACCCGCCGCCCCGATTTCTTGAGCACGGTGAGCTCGCGCAGTTGCACGCGTTCGAAGGTCGTGAACCGGGCCGCGCAGGACGGGCACTGGCGGCGCCTGCGAATGGCATTCCCGTCCTCGGCAGGACGGGAATCTTTCACCTGGGTGTCGGGATGACCACAAAAAGGACAGCGCATCGGAGTAGCTTAGGCTAATTCCGGGTAGATGGGGAAGCGGGCCGTGAGAGCCTTCACCTGCTCGCGCACCTCGGCTTCCACCTCCGCATTGCCGTCCGGGTTGTCGACCAAGGCGTCGAGCACCCGCACCATCATCTCGCCGACCTGCTTGAACTCGGCCTCACCGAAACCCCGTGTCGTCGCCGCCGGCGAGCCGATGCGCAGGCCGGAAGTGACCGTCGGCTTCTCCGGGTCGAACGGAACGCCGTTCTTGTTGCAGGTGATATAGGCGCGCTCCAGAGCGGCCTCGGCGGCATTGCCCTTGAGCCCCTTGGGCCGCAGATCGACCAGGGCCAGATGGCTGTCTGTGCCACCCGAGACGATGGCATAGCCGCCATCGATCACGGCCTGGGCCATGGCCTGGCAGTTGGCGACGACCTGGCGCACGTAATCCTTGAACTCCGGCTGCAGCGCCTCACCGAAGGCCACCGCCTTGCCGGCAATGACGTGCATGAGCGGGCCGCCCTGCAGGCCCGGGAAGATGGCCGAGTTGAACTTCTTGCCGAGATCCGGGTCGTTGGTCAGGATCATGCCGCCGCGCGGACCGCGCAGCGTCTTGTGCGTCGTCGTCGTGCACACATGCGCGTGCGGCAGCGGATTGGGATAGACCCCTCCAGCGACCAGCCCGGCGAAGTGCGCCATGTCGACCAGGAGCAGCGCGCCGACGGAATCGGCGATGCTGCGGAACTCGGCGAAATCGATCTCGCGCGGATAGGCCGAACCGCCCGCGATGATCAGCGCCGGTTTCACCTCTTCGGCCTGCTTGCGCAGGGCATCGTAATCGATCCGCGCATCGTCTTCGCGGACACCGTAGGCGTGGGCCTCGAACCATTTGCCGGACATGTTGGGCCGGGCCCCGTGCGTCAGATGGCCACCGGCATCGAGCGACATGCCGAGAATCTTGTCACCCGGCTTGAGCAGGGCCAGGAACACACCCTGGTTGGCCTGGCTGCCGGAATTGGGTTGCACATTGGCATAGGCGGCGCCGAACAGGGCTTTGGCACGCTCGATGGCCAGGGTCTCGACCACGTCGACATGCTCGCAGCCACCATAGTAACGACGGCCCGGATACCCTTCCGCGTACTTGTTGGTCAGCGGCGAACCCTGTGCTTCCAGAACCGCCCGCGAAACTATGTTTTCCGACGCGATAAGTTCGATCTGGCTTTGCTGGCGCTCGATTTCATCGTGGATGGCTTTTGCGACATCGCGATCCGATTCGACAATCGACCGCGAGAAAAAGCCTGTCTGCTTTGCGGAAATTCCAGCCTGTTCGTCCGACATCATGCAACCCTTTACTGACTTGTTCGTTTGATACGGTGAGCCCCCCCAGGACACAAGCCGCCATCTGTCGCAGGGGCGGATGGACGGCTTGAGCGATATGGATCTGGTACTATTTGAAGACAAACCCACAACACTGC
This sequence comes from Maricaulis sp. CAU 1757, assembly GCF_054482675.1. Classification (NCBI taxonomy): domain Bacteria; kingdom Pseudomonadati; phylum Pseudomonadota; class Alphaproteobacteria; order Maricaulales; family Maricaulaceae; genus Maricaulis; species Maricaulis sp. CAU 1757. The sequence goes on along the minus strand of NZ_JBTLRI010000002.1, from coordinate 339,796 downwards.
ACCTGATCGGTTAAATTCTTGAAAGGCGCTTGATTTGACTGGTGCAACGGAATAACCGTTTGAACATAAGACTGCATTCTCCCCAGGGCAGTCGATCTCAACTTAGCGTTGGAAGGTCCCAAAATGGCAGACGACATGAACCAAGACATCGACAAGGAAGAACTGCTGCGCATGACCACGGATGTCGTGGCCTCATACCTGTCGCACAATTCTATGCCTGCCGATCATGTGCCCGAGCTGATCAAGTCGGTTCACACCACCATGCGGGAAGTGTCCGAAACCACGACCAAGCAGGAACCCAAGAGCAAGCCGGCTGTTCCGGTGTCCAAGTCCGTGCACGACGACTACATCGTCTGCCTGGAGGACGGCAAGAAGCTCAAGATGCTCAAGCGCTACCTGCGCTCACAATACGACATGTCGCCGGACGACTACCGCCGGAAATGGAACCTGCCCTCGGATTACCCGATGGTCGCCCCCGCGTATTCGCGCAAGCGTTCGCAGTTTGCCAAGGACATCGGTCTGGGCCGGGGCAAGAAGGACTAGGCCTTGCGCCCTAGACACGTATACCGCGGCCGGGTCCCTGACCCGGCCGTTTCTTTGTCTCGTCCGGGGCCTCGCTTTGGCCTTCCAGCTGGCTGAGCTTCCAGACGATCTTGGCCCGGGCCAATTGGTCGATGTCCCGGCGCGGGGTGTTTGAAGGCACCTGGAAGACCATCTCGATGCCGGTTTCGGCATCGACCGCAGCGACCCGCAGCGCGGGGCCGACATTGATGATCTCGATGTATATTTCACGACCCGCCATGGACGTTCCCTGACCCGCACACCTGGGGGCCCAAGGACTCAGGCCCGGGCCACACCGAGCTGTTCGCTGGCCCGCGACCAGACATCGTGCAGTGCGCTGATCAGGCTATCATACATGGCATCCGTGTGCAGCGGCGTCGGGGTGAAGCGCAGTCGCTCGGTACCGCGCGGCACGGTCGGGAAATTGATCGGCTGCACGTAGATGCCGTGATCCTCGAGCAACATGTCGGACAGGCGCTTGCACAGGACCGGATCGCCGACCTTGACCGGGACGATATGGGTTTCCGACGGCATCACCGGGAAGCCCTCCTCGGCCAGGCGCGCCTTGAGTGTCGCCGCCCGTTCCTGGTGCTTTTCGCGCAGCTGGTTGGCGGATTTGAGATATTCCACGCTGGCACGGGCGCCAGCCGCGAGGGCTGGCGGCAAGGCGGTGGTGAAAATGAAGCCCGGGGCCATGGAGCGGATGGCGTCGATGACGACGCTGTCCGCCGCGATATACCCGCCCATCACGCCAAAGGCCTTGCCCAGCGTGCCCTCGATGATGTCGACCCGGTCCATCAGGTCGTCGCGCTCGGTGATTCCCGCACCGCGCAGGCCGTACAGCCCGACCGCGTGCACTTCATCCAGATAGGTCAGGGCATTATACTTGTCGGCGAGGTCACAGACTTCGCGGATCGGCCCGATATCGCCGTCCATCGAATACACCGACTCGAAGGCGATGACCTTGGGGGCATCGGCGGGCGCCGCGGCCAGCAATTCTTCCAGGTGCTCGACATCATTGTGGCGCCAGACCCGCTTCTCGCAGCGCGCGCCCTTCACGCCCTCGATCATCGAGGCATGGTTCAGCGCGTCGGAGAAGATGATCACGCCCGGAAGGATCTTGCCCAGCGTCGCCAGAGTCGCCTCGTTGGCGATATAGCCGGACGTGAAGAGCAGAGCCTCTTCCTTCTGGTGCAGGTCGGCGAGCGAACGCTCCAGCTCGACATGATAATGCGTGGTGCCGGAAATATTGCGGGTGCCACCGGCACCGGAGCCGACATTGTCGATCGCGGACTTCATCGATTCCACGACGCATGGCAGCTGGCCCATGCCCAGGTAATCGTTCGAGCACCATACCGTGACATCGCGCACGGCGCCCTGCGGGGAGCGCCAGCGCGCGACCGGGAATTCACCCTTGCGGCGCAGCAGATCGGCGAACACCCGGTAGCGGCCCTCGGCCTTGACCCGCCGGACGGCGGCCTCGAAAGCATTGTGGTAATCCATCGGGAATGGCCCTTCGCCCGCAAGTTTCAACGCGTATTAGGACGACATATAGCGCGTTGCAAGCAGCTGGGCGAAGGGACGAAGCGCCGCACCGTCCCTCTTTTGGCAGTCACTTACATGCGGAAGCGGATATGGTCCGCCCAGAAACGCTCGATGCGGGCCAGCGACACATTCATCGTCGGCAACTGGCCTTCCTCGACCCCGCCAACCGGAGCCAGGGACTTGGCCTGGCGATCGAACAGCGCCTTGAGCTGCTGGCACACCGCATGGCCGCTCTCGGTCAGGCTGACCTTGACCGAACGGCGGTCGACCGCCGAACGCTCGTGGCGGATATAGCCGGCATCGACCAGCTTCTTGAGATTGTAGGACACGTTCGAGCCCAGATAGTGACCGCGCGTGCGCAGTTCGCCGGCGGTCAGCTCCTGGTCACCGATATTGAACAGGAGCAGGGCCTGCACCGAATTGAGGTTATCCAGACCTTCGCGGTCCAGCTCGTCCTTGACCACGTCGAGGAGCTGCCGGTGGAGACGCTCCACAAGCTGCAGCAGTTCGAGATAATCGCTTTGCGGCTCTGCGTCGGGCGCCATGTTTTCTGCCATCACCATGTTGTACTCCCCGTGCGACTCTGGGTCGATCTTTGGCGCGGAGTTTATGAGCAATCGGCTAAGAAGCCTTTAATTCGAGGTGAGTGAACCGTCGAGCAACTTGTAGATGCCGGAGAAGTCGGTCCCGCCCTGCCCCAGATTGTCGAACATGGCATACAGGGCCTCGGCTTGGGCACCCAGCGGCGTCGTTGCGCCGGAGGTCTGGGCGGCGTCCTGGGCCAGCTTCAGGTCCTTCAGCATCATCGCCGTGGCAAAGCCCGGCTTGTAGCCGTTATTGGCCGGCGTCGTCGGGATCGGACCCGGGACCGGGCAATAGCTGGTCATCGACCAGGACTGGCCGGATGCCTTGGACGAGATGTCGAAGAATTTCTGCTGGTCCAGGCCCAGCTTCTCGGCCAGGGCAAAGGCCTCGCAGGTGCCGATCATGGTGATTGCCAGCAGCATGTTGTTGCAGATCTTGGCCGCCTGCCCGGCGCCCAGATCCCCGCCGTGGATGACCGCCTTGCCCATCGCCTCGAGGATCGGCCGCGCCGCCTCGAAATCGGCCTCCGAGCCCCCCACCATGAAGGTCAGCGTGCCGCCCTGGGCCGCCGCGACGCCGCCGGACACCGGCGCGTCGACGAAGCTGAACCCCTTTTCGACCGCCTGGCCACCCACATGCCGGGCGCTGTCGACATCGATCGTCGAGCAATCAAGAAACAGCGTGCCCGCCTTGGCGTTCGGGAAGATCTCGTTTTCATAGACCGCGCGCACATGCTTGCCGGCCGGCAGCATGGTCACCACGGCGTCGACACCGCGCACGGCGTCGGCCGTCGAACCGGCTGCCTTGGCCCCGGCCTCGACCGCATGCTGGCAGGCCGCCTCGCTCAGGTCGAAGGCATGCACTTCGTGCCCCGCCCTGACCAGGTTGGCCGCCATGCCGGAACCCATGTTTCCCAGTCCGATGAATGCAATCTTCGCCATCGTCATCACTCCCCTGATCTCAACCGGTGCGACCTCAGCGGTCGAGAAAACTCATTTCGTGGTCCGCGTCCAGCGGCTCGAAGGCCGCCGCGATCTCCGCCTCGTCGACCTGGCTCAGATCCTTGGCGGACCAGACCGGCTTCATGTCCTTGTCGATGATCACCGAGCGCACGCCCTCGTAGAAATCCTCGCCCTTGAGGCACCAGGCCGACAGGCGCAAATCCTGGCGCATGACGTCCTCGAAAGACAGGTCCGCGCCCTTGCGCAGGGCCGCCAGCGTCAGCTTCAGCGAGGTCGGCGACTTGGTGTGTAGGATGTCGAGCTGCTTGGTCGACCAGGCATCGTCGGCGTCCGCGATGCGCTGCATCATGTCTTCCAGCACATCGCCCTCGAAGGCCGCGTCGATCAGGCCGCGTGTCACTGCCAGCGTGCTGTCGCCCGGATCGCCGGAATGCTCTTCAAGGATTACTTCCAGAGCGTCCTCGCCGGACAGGTCCGCCGTCTCCAGCGCCTTCACCAGCGCGTCATACTGCCCGGACGGGCAGTAATGCGTGGCCAGGCCCGCGGCGACACAGTCGGCAGCCTTCAGCCGCGCCCCGGTCAGTCCCATCCAGGTGCCGATCTCGCCGGCCAGGCGTGGCAGGAAATAGGCGCCGCCGACATCGGGGTGAAAGCCGATCCCGGTTTCCGGCATGGCAAACATCGTGCGGTCGCCGGCGACCCGGTGCGAACCGTGCACCGACACCCCGACCCCGCCGCCCATGGTGATGCCGTCGATCAGCGCCACATAGGGCTTGGCATAATGGTGGATCAGCGTGTTGAGCCGGTATTCGTCGCGCCAGAACAGCCAGGCCTCGTCATTGCCGGCCTTGCCGGACTGGTAGAGCTTGAGGATGTCGCCGCCGGCACAGAAGCCCTTCTCGCCGGCCCCGTCGACGACCACGGCGCGGACATCGTCATCGCCTTCCCACGCCTCGAGCGCCTCGATCATGGCCAGGCACATGCCGTGCGTCAGCGCGTTCAGCGCCTTGGGACGGTTGAGCGTGATCCGGCCGACCTGGCCAATCTTGCGGGCGATGATTTCCGGTTCGTCTGTCATTGGTCGGGCTCCCCTACTTCATCACGTCCTTGGCGATGATCACGCGCATGATCTCGTTGGTGCCTTCCAGGATCTGGTGCACCCGCAGGTCCCGCACGATGCGCTCGACCGGATAGTCCTTGAGATAGCCGTATCCGCCGTGCAGCTGCAGCGCCTGGTTGGCCACGTCGAAACAGGTGTCCGTGGCGAAGCGCTTGGCCATGGCACAGTATTTCGCCGCCGACGGGTCCTTGGCGTCGAGCGCGGCGGCGGCCCGGTACAGCATCAGGCGCGAGGCCTCGAGCTCGGTGGCCATGTCGGCCAGCTTGAACTGGCTGACCTGGAACTGGCCGATCTCGCGACCGAACTGCTTGCGCGTGCCGACATATTCCTTGGCCACCTCGAAGGCCTCGGTGGCACCGCCCAGCGAGCAGGCACCGATATTGATGCGGCCGCCATTGAGCCCGTTCATGGCCAGGGTGAAGCCCATGCCTTCCTCGGCCAGGCGATTGGCCACCGGCACCCGGCAGTCCTCGAAATTGACCACCCGCGTCGGCTGGGCATTCCAGCCCATCTTCTTCTCGTTGGCGCCAAACGACAGTCCCGGCGTATCCTTCTCCACGACCACGGTGGAAATGCCCTTCGGTCCATCCTCGCCGGTGCGACACATGACCACGTAATAATCCGACACGCCCGCCCCGGAGATGAAGGCCTTGGACCCGTTGAGCACGTAATGATCGCCGTCCCGCACCGCCTTGGTGCGCAGGCTGGCCGCGTCCGACCCGGAGCCCGGCTCGGTCAGGCAGTAGGACGCGATCTTGTCCATCGTCATCATGGCGGGCAGGAATTTCTGGCGCTGCTCGTCGCTGCCCCACTTGTCGATCATCCAGGCACACATGTTGTGGATCGACAGGAAGGCCGCCGTGGCGACGCAGCCGCGCGACAATTCCTCGAAGATGATCGCCGCGTCGAGCCGCGACAGCCCGGACCCGCCGACATCGTCGCGCGTGTAGATGCCGGCAAAGCCGAGCTCGGCCGCCTCGCGCATCACCTCGACGGGGAAGTGCTTGTCCTCGTCCCATTGCGCCGCATTCGGCTTCATGCGATCGGCAGCGAACTTGCGCGCCATGTCGCGGATCAGGGTCTGGTCTTCGGTGAGAGTGAAGTGCACCGCAGCGCTCCTGTTGCTAATTGCGTCCGTGGACGACAGATTCTGAAGTACCGGCCCGGTCTTCCACCGGAACAGCTTGGCCGGAGCCGTAGCGCGACCATACGCGCTCGGCAAGTCGGACATGACACTCTTCGCGCCAAGGACAAGGCTGACCCATGTTTCCATCGACCCGCCTGCGTCGCACCCGCCAAGCCGACTGGATCCGCCGACTGGTGCGCGAGAACAATCTCACGCCCAACGAGCTGGTCTGGTCGATCATCGTCTCCGACACCGCCGACCCGACCGAGCCGGTCATGTCGATGCCCGGCGTCGAGCGCCTGTCGCTCAAGGCCCTGGCCAAGGCCGCCAAGGAGGCCGAGAGCCTCGGCATCCCGGCGATCGCCCTGTTTCCGCACATCGACCCGGCCCGCAAGGACGAGACCGGCGCCGAGGCCAATAATCCCGACGGGCTGACCCCGCAGGCCATCAAGGTGATCAAGGACGCCGCACCGAATGTCGGGGTGATCTGCGACGTCGCCCTCGACCCGTTCACCACGCACGGCCATGACGGCGTGCTCGACGGCGACCGCATCGACAATGACGCCACCGTGGAACGCCTGATCGAACAGGCCCTGGTCCAGGTCGAGGCCGGCTGCGACGTGGTCGCGCCCTCCGACATGATGGACGGCCGCATCGGCGCCATCCGCGACGTGCTCGAGGCCGGCGGCCACACCGACACGCTGATCCTGTCCTACGCCGCCAAGTATGCCTCCGGCTTCTACGGCCCCTATCGCGACGCCATCGGCTCCGCCGCGGCCCTCAAGGGCGACAAGCAGACCTACCAGATGGACCCGGCCAACGCGCACGAGGCGCTGCGCGAGGTCGAGCTCGACATCGCCGAGGGCGCCGACCTCCTGATGGTCAAGCCCGGCCTGCCCTATCTCGACATCATCCGCACCCTGGCCGACACCTACCCCCTGCCCATCTTCGCCTTCCAGGTCTCCGGCGAATACGCCATGATCGAGGCCGCCGCCGCCAATGCCTGGATCGACGGCGACCGCGTGATGATGGAAAGCCTGACGGCGTTCAAGCGCGCCGGGGCGAGTGGGGTGCTGACATATTTTGCGCCGCGGGCGGCGCGGATTCTCAACGGCTGAGGGAGCGCAAGACCGGACGACCATTGGCAGGCTTCCCGCCTCCCCGCGACCTGTCCCCGCCGCAAGCCGGGTCATTGCTCCAAGCCCACGGAAACAACGCGCCCCGGCGCGGAGAGACCCATTGATCTCTTGTCAGCCAGCGGGCCTCAGGGGTTCAGCCGCGTCAAGGGTGCAACCGCGGAGCGGCGCCTCCGGCGCCCTTGACGCCCCTGGGGCGAAATCCCGGCAAGAGATGAATGGAGCGGTGCGGCGCGATCGCGCCAATTCATCGACGAACAGCCCATGTCCCCCGCCTTGAAGCTCCCCCTCTCCCCACCGGGGAGAGGGACCAAGGGTGAGGGGCGGCCGCGCCAGCGGCCCACCAAAGACTCCACCCCATCCTGTAGTAAAGCCGAACCAAAACCCCAACAAAAACCCAACTACCTTGCCTTCCCGCCCCGACTCCGCCTAGCGTCACGCCACGTGTTGTGAGTTGAGTACGCGTAATTCAAGTAATCAACATGGGGAGGGACAGACATGTCTGTCGACAAGATTGTATGGGCCGTCGCGGCACTCGCGGCCATCGCCTTTGCGTTTGTGAGTTTCGAATGGGCGGCCCTGGTGCTGGCCCTGCTCGGCCTGGCCAGCGGCTTCTTCATCAGGGGCGATCACCGCCGCGCCGTCATCCTCGCCGCCATCTTCCTGATCGCCGGCGGATCCGCTGCACTGGGCGCCATCCCGGCGGTCGGCGAATACCTCACGGCGATCTTCGCCAATTATGGCGCCGTGCTGGGAGCCGCCTCGCTCATGGTCATTGTCATGGCCACGCTCGAGCGCCTCGTCCCGGGCCTGCACGCCCCGGCCGCCCAGCCGGCCTGACCGAACGACCCATCAGGACTGCAAGCAAAGCCCCGGACTTCGGTCCGGGGCTTTTTCTGTGGGCAATACGGCCAAGTGCGAGGCCCTCGCCACCCAGAGCTGGCCTGCCTGGGCGAAGCGTGATTGGTTGAGCAAAGGGCAATCTGGCGGGGCCGACCGGATCGCTTCGACGACGACCTGAACAACCTTGCAACGGACCCCACTCGATGAAGAAACCCGACACCTCGACCGACCTGACCTTCACGCGCCGGATCGACGCGCCGCGCGCCCTGCTCTGGGAATGCTGGACGACGCCGGCGCACATCAGGCACTTCTTCGTGCCCAAACCCCACACCGTGTCCGAGTGCGAAATCGACCTGCGGCCCGGCGGCCGGTTCAACACGACCTTCCTCGTCGACGGCCAGGAGATGCGCAATGACGGCGTCTGCCTGGAAGTGATCGAGGGCCGCCGCCTCGTCTTCACCGACACCTATACGGAAGGCTGGAAGCCGGCCGCCGACCCGTTCATGACGGCGATCATCGACTTCGAAGATCACCCGGACGGCGGCACGACCTACACCGCGACGGCACGGCACCGCTCGCCGGAAGCGCGCCAGCGTCACGAGGATATGGGCTTCCACGACGGCTGGGGCATGGTCGCGACGCAGTTGGAGGATTATGCCCAGCGCCTCGCCGTCAGCGCTGGCCAGACCGGGTAGTCCGCTGCTCAGTCATTCAGCCTTATAGGCTCCAGCGTCCAGTTGAACATCATGGCACAGCCGCGCAGCACGAAGGCCAGGCCGGCCGCGCCGAGCGCCACCGCGCTGGTCGGCCAGCCCAGGGCGATGCCGCCGACATAGGCCGCCGCCCCGGCCATCGCCGCCAGCGCGTAGATCTCCTCGCGCAGGATCAGCGGCACGTCATTGACAATGATGTCGCGCAGCACGCCGCCGAAGGAGGCCGAGATCATCCCCATCAGGATGGCGATCGTCCAGTGCGCCCCGGCGCCCAGGCCGGCCACCGCGCCGAGCACGCAGAACACCGACAGGCCGGCCGCGTCGGCCCAGGCCAGGAAGGCGCGCCGCGTGGCGATCGATTGCGCCCAGGGCGAGGTGTAATAGCCCAGCACCGCCCCGATCACGGCAATCACCAGATAGGCCGGCTCGTCGACCCAGTAGACCGGGAGCCGACCGAGCAGGAGGTCGCGCAGCGTGCCGCCGCCCATGCCGGTGACCGCGCCGACAATGACCGCGCCGAACGGGTCGAGCTGCTTGCGCGCCGCCAGCATGCCGCCGGAATAGGCAAAGAAGCCGATGCCGGCGAAATCCAGGACGACGAAGAGCATGGCGACACTCATGCCGGCCTCACGGAGTTGAAACCGGGCTGACGACCGGCTGGGAGCTGAGGAAGACGGCGAGACTGGTCAGGGCGATGATCAGCGCCGCCCAGACCGCCAGGTTGATGTAGACCGAGCGCTTCGCCGAACGACGCTCCAGCCAGGTGCGCGGCCGGATGCCCTTGGTATAGAACACCAGCAGGGCCGCCAGGTTGACGCTGACCACATTGATGAACAGCAGCAGGCCGGCACGGAACGCCAGCGTGCCCTCTCCCGCGCCCAGCAGCAGCCCGGTCGCCGCCGCCGGCGGCAATAGCGCCACCGCCACCATCACCCCGACCAGGGTGGAGGACAGGCCGGTGGCAATCGACAGCGCTGCCGCCGCCCCGGAGGCCAGCGCCAGCGCCGCACTGTCCGGCCCCACCACGGTCCGGCTCGACAATTCGCCCGACCCCATGTCGGCCCCGAATCCTATTCCGATCAGCACCGATACGGAGAATCCCAGCAGCAGCCCGGCCAGCGCCGTGCGCGCCGAGCGCAGCATCAGGTCCAGGTCACCCAGCGCCGAGGCGAAGGCAAAGGCGAGGATCGGACCCAGCAGCGGGGCGATCACCATGGCCCCGATCACCACCGCGACATTGTCGGCCAGCAGGCCGAACACCGCCACGATGGTCGAGAGCACGGTCAGCAGCAGGAAGTCGCGGTGCAGCTTGGCGCCCGCCGCGACGTCGGCATAGACCTCTTCGCGCAGCGCCAGGAAGCGCCGCTTCTGGCTCGCCTCGATCACCTTCTCCGCCGGCTTGGGCAGGCTGGCCTCGACCGGCAGCACAATGAGGCGCCAGTCCGCCTCGCCCTCGAACAGGCCGGCCAGGGCGTCGATCGCGCTCTGCCCCTCGCCGTCCGGGAAAACCAGTCGCAGGACCCGGCGCCCGCGGGTGTTCGGCTCCGACAGGAAGACATCCAGCGGTTCGGAGCGCTGCACCGCAGTGAGCACGCGCTCGACCAGGGGCGAATCATTGAAGCTCAGCTCGATCAGGCGCATGGCACGGCCTCCGGGACGGGCCTATTCATCCGGCCGCTCCAGCCGGGCGATCAGGCTCGACGTGTCCCAGCGCGTCCCCCCCATGGCCTGCACATCACCGTAATACTGGTCGACCTGCGCGGTCATCGGCAGGCGCGCACCGCGGCGCCGCGCTTCTTCAAGTGCGATGCGAAGATCCTTGCGCATCCAGTCGACGGCAAAGCCGAAATCAAACTCACCTTCGACCATGGTCTGCCAGCGATTCTCCATCTGCCAGGACTGCGCCGCCCCCTTCGAAATGGCCCCGATCACCTTGGCCGGGTCGAGATCGGCCTGCTTGGCAAAGTGCAGCCCCTCGGCCAGCCCCTGGACCACGCCGGCAATGCAGATCTGGTTGACCATCTTGGCCAGCTGGCCCGACCCCGCCGGCCCGATCAGGCTGATCGCCTTGGCATAGGCCTGCATGACCGGCTCGGCGCGGGCAAACGTGTCCGCCTCGCCGCCGCACATCACCGTCAGCTGTCCGGCTTCCGCCCCGGCCTGGCCGCCCGATACCGGCGCATCGAGAAATCCGATGCCCAGATCGCGCGCATCAAGGTCCAGCTCGCGCGCCAGGTCGGCCGAGGCCGTGGTGTGGTCAATGAAAACCGCCCCCGCCCGCATCGCCGGCAGGGCGCGCTCGGCGACCGCGCGCACATCCGGATCATCGCCCAGGCAGGCCAGCACGAAATCCGCCTCGGCCACGGCCGCCTCGACCGTGTCAGCCAGCTCGCCGCCATGCGCCTCGCGCCACGCCTCGCCCTTGGCCGCCGTGCGATTCCACACAGTGACCGCGTGGCCGGCCGAGCGCACATGGCCGGCCATCGGGAACCCCATCACGCCGAGGCCGAGAAATGCAATGCGCGCCATGTGCCGTCTCCACTTTGCCTGAGGTCCTTGCTAGTCTCCCCGCGAACGGGGAGCAAGTCATCATGATCAAAACGGTTTTGCGTCTGGGCCTGGGCGGCCTGGCGATTGTCGCGGTGGTGGCAGCGGGCCTCGCCCTGATCATCGGCAACCGGCTTTATGCCTCGCTGCCCCAGACAACCGGCACGCTGGACATGCCCGGCCTGCAGGATGAAACCCTGATCATTCGCGACAGCCACGGCGTGCCCCACATTTTCGCCGAGCGCGACCGCGACGCCTTCTATGCCCTGGGGGTCGCCCACGCCCAGGACCGGCTGTGGCAGATGGAGATCACCCGCCGGGCCCTGCGCGGCCGGCTGGCCGAAATCCTTGGCGCCGATGCGCTGTCCAGCGACCGCCAGTTCCGCGCCCTCGGTCTCGGTCCGGCCGCCGACACCGCCTATGCCAATCTGCGCCCGGAGGTGCAGGCCGCACTGGGAGCCTATGCCGCCGGCATCAATGCGGTGATCGAGGCGCCCGGCTTCGTGCCGCCGCCGGAATTCCAGATCCTGATGTACACCCCGGAGCCGTGGCGCCCCTCCGACACCGTGGTCACATACAAGGCCATCGCCCTCGACCTGTTCGGCAATGCCTTCGAGGAAACCCGTGTCGCCGAGTTGCGCGCCCATCTGGGCGACCAGCGCGCCACGGAATTCCTCGGCCGCTATCCTGACGATGCCCCGCGCGCCCTGTCGGCCGCCGACATGAACCTGCCCACGGACCTGGCACCGACAGGCTCGACCTCTGACAGCCCCTCCATCGGCCCCGACGACACGGGCCGCGATGGTTCCAACAACTGGGTGCTGGGCGGGTCACGCACCCAGTCCGGCCATCCCATCCTCGCCAATGACCCGCATCTCGGCCTGCGCGCACCGGCGATCTGGTATCTCGCCCGACTGACCACACCGGACGGATCGGTGGTCGGGGCCACCCTGCCCGGCACGCCCTTCGTCACCCTCGGCCGCAATGACAACATCGCCTGGGGCTTCACCAATACCGGCCCCGATGTCGGCGATCTGCGCGCGGTCACCGAGGCCGACATCGTGTCGGAAACCGAGGAAACCATCGCCGTGCGCTTTGGCGAGGATGTCACCCTTACCCGCCGCATGACCCGGCACGGCCCGGTGCTCGATGAGGACCTTTTCAATGCCCGCATCGAGGGCGCCGAACTGGTCGCGCTGCAATGGATGCTCGACGAGAGCGATGACGGCACCACCGGCGTCGGCCTCGACATCATCCGGGCGCAAGGCTGGGATGATTTCGTCGGCGCCCTGCGCGACTTCGTGGCGCCGATGCAGAGCATGGTGTTCGCCTCCCGTGACGGCGATATCGGTCTCTACGCGCCCGGCCGCATCCCGGTGCGCGACGAGAATGGCGACTGGACGGCCACCCTGCCCTTTGACGCCCTGCCGCATGCCCGCAACCCCCGGCAGGGCTTCATCGCCACTGCCAACAACAAGATCGTGCCCGACGAGTATCCCCATTTCATCACCGCGGAATGGTATGGCGTGGCCCGCATCCGGCGCATCTATGAGGGCATCGAGGCGCGCAGTCGGCACAATCTGGACTCCATGGCCGAGCTGCAGGTCGACAGTGTCTCCAATATGGCCCAGCGCCTTCTGCCGGTCCTGCTCACCGCCCGCCCCGCCACCGAGGCGGGCGAGACCGCCCTGGCCCGTCTTGCCAACTGGGATGGCGACATGGCCACGGAGCACCCCGAGCCGCTGATCTATGCCGCCTGGATGCGCGAGCTTGCGCGGGCCGTCTATGCCGACGAGCTGGGCCCCCTGTTCAACACCTGGTATGCCGACCGCCGCCTGTTCATGTCCGACGTGCTGGAGGGCGCAGCTTCAGCCTGGTGCGACGACACCACAACGCCTGCCACCGAACTGTGCGTCGACCTGTTCGGACCGGCCCTCGACCGCGCCATGCAGATCACCATGGAGGCGCAGGGCGACGACATCGGCGCCTGGCGCTGGGGCGACGTGCATTATGCGGTGCACGAACACACACCGTTTTCGCAGTTTCCGGTCTTGGGCGACTGGTTCACCATCGAGACCCCGGTGCCGGGCGACGGCTCGACCGTCAATGTGGCCCACTTCTCCTACCGCACGCCGGGCTATGAGGCGGTGCACGGCGCTTCCTACCGCGCGCTCTATGATCTCGGCCAGCCCGACGCCTCGCGCTTCATGATCACCACCGGCCAGTCCGGCAATGTGCTGTCGCGCCATTACGATGACCTGGCCCCGCTGTGGGGCCGCGGCGAGTACATCGAGATCCCGTCCGGCTGGATGCCCGACACCGCGCCCGAGGACGCCCGTGTCCTGCGGCTTCAGCCGGGCCCGCCGAATGCGGAACGGTAGAAGACCAGGGCCGGGACATCGCGTGGCGTGGCGAAGCGCAGGACCTCACCGACAATGATGTCGTGGTCGCCGCCGCGGTGCACGGCGCTTTGGCGGCAGGTGAACTGCGCCACTGCACCGTCGATCAGCGGTGCCGCCTCGCCCGTCCATTCGGCGCGGCAGGCGGCCAGGTCGGCCTCCATGGCGCAGGCGTGCGCCAGGGCGGCCTGGTCGGCGGCCAGCACGTTGATGGCGTAGGTTTCGGCGTTGCGGAACAGCTTGTAGCGATCCGTGCCCAGTTCCACCGACCACAGGACCAGGGGTGGCTTCAGCGACACAGATGCAAACGAATTGATCGTCATTCCGACAGCCTGCCCCTCGACATGCGCGGTCACCACGGCGACGCCGGTCGGGTAGCGCCCCAGGGCGTCGCGAAGGGATCGGATGTCGGTCAATGGACTGCCTCTTGTGCGGATTTTCGAAACCGGACCTTAACGCTAACGGTCTACAGGAGGGAGGAGACAGGAAACAAGGCGGGACGACATGGCGGCCAAAGACCAGCCGATTGTCATCAAGAAAGTCGTCAAGGGCGGCGGCGGCGGACACCATGGCGGAGCCTGGAAAGTCGCCTATGCTGACTTCGTGACGGCGATGATGGCCTTCTTCCTCCTGATGTGGCTGATCAACACCACCACGCCGGAACAGAAACGCGGCATCGCCGACTATTTCGCCCCCGCCAGCGTCGCCCAGTCGACCTCCGGTTCGGGCGCCCCGCTGGCCGGCACCACCCCGGGCGATGACGGCGTCCAGGGATCCGGCGACAGCTCCCAGCGCCAACGTCTCGCACCGACCGCGCCTCCGATGAATGAGCAGGACCGCCAGCAGACCCCGTCCGGTTCGCCGGACGCGGCGGAAGGCGAACCGAGCGTGTCCACCTCCGCCCTGGCCGAGGCCCAGAACCGCCGCGACGCCGCCCAGTTGCACTCCGCTGCCATGTCGCTGCGCCAGGCCATGCAGGACATGCCGGAGCTGGCCGAACTGTCCAACCACATCCTGATCGACGAAACCCCGGAAGGCTTGCGCATCCAGCTCATCGACCAGGAAGGCCGTCCGATGTTCAATCCGGGTGATGTGCGTCCCAACGACCGGGCCGTGACCTTGCTGCGTGCTGTGGCCCGGATTGCCGAACGCCTGCCCAACCGTCTCTCGATTGCCGGCCACACGGACAGCGCCCCGTCCGCCGCGAGCGCTGGCGACTATACCAATTGGGAACTCTCGGCCGACCGGGCCAATGCCGCGCGGGCCTTGCTGCAGCAGTCGGGCATCGACAATGACCGGATCTACGAAGTGCGCGGCAAGGCCGGCTCGGAACCCCTCTACCCCGACGACCCGTACATGCCCGGCAACCGCCGCATTTCCATCGTCCTCCTGCGCGAAGCCCCGGTCCTGCCGGCCGGCCACCGGCTCTAGGAACGCTCGGCCACGGTCTGCCTGCGCCGACCCATTCATCTCCTGCCTGAGGCCCGCCGGCCGACAAGAGATCAATGGCGGTCCGCGCGCCCGGTGCGCGCCTCCGTCACTGAACCCGGCTGCCTTATCGCACGCATGGACCGCCAGGCACGCAGTCGGATTGAAAACCGCATCAACTCTTCCTCCGACATTTCGCGATACTCCATTTTCGACCCTGCCCGATCCTAACCCCGGTCAGGACCCGGTCGGATTATTCGCCCGTTGAAAATCTTAATCGCCTGTATTTATTGCTCAAAATTCTCAGATCGGCGGGGATAGAAAGAAATTTGTCCCCGTTTTCCGGCTTGCGCTCTGGAAGCCCACCTCCTGTTCCGGCCTTGATTTCTCCGCGCCAGCGCCCCGGCGCGCACCCCCACCGCAACTCGGGGCTTCGCAATCGCGCGCGCTGCATGCTAGCGTTCGGCAGACGGACTATCCGGATCCATAAATTCCAGAATTGGCAATGATTATAGAGACCTCGCTCGACGTATGGCAGATGTGGGCAATGCTGGGCGGGCTGGTCGTGGCCATCGTCCTGTATGCTTGGGACCGCCTGCCGCTGGAAATCGTCTCGGCCGGCATCGTCGCCGTGCTGATGATCTTCTTCCACTTCTTCCCGCTGGAGACCGACAACCCGTCGATCGCCGAACTCCTGGCCGGCTTCGCCAATCCGGCCCTGTTCACCATTCTCTGCCTGCTCATCGTCGGCCAAGGCATTTTCCAGACCGGGGCCATGGAAGGCCCGACGCAATTTCTCCTGTCCTCCTACGACCTGCACCCGCGGGCCACCATGGTGGCGATGTTCGCCTTCGTCTTCATCGTCTCGGCCTTCATCAACAACACGCCGGTCGTGGTCATGTTCGTGCCGATCCTGGTGGCCATTGCCAAGCGGATGGAAGCCAGCCCGTCCAAGCTGATGATACCGCTCAGCTATGTCTGCATCCTGGCCGGCATGACGACGCTCATCGGCTCGTCGACGAACCTGCTCGTCGCCGACGCCCTGCGCAACACGTCAGGCATCAACTTCACCTTCTTCACGCCGACCTGGCCCGGCCTCTACCTGGCCGCCGTCGGCATCGTCTACATCGTCCTCATCCTGCCCCGCCTGCTGCCCGACCGGGCCTCGATGGAAAGCGAGATCGCCGGCGGCAAGGGGCGGCAGTACATCGCCCAGCTGGAGGTCACCGCGGACCATCCGCTGATCGGCAAGAAACCGGTCGCCGGCATGTTCACCGACCTGCCCGACATGACCGTGCGCATGATCCAGCGCGGCGAGCACGCCCTGCTGCCGCCCTTCGACCAGGTGGCGCTGAAGTCCGGCGATCTGGTCATCGTCGCCGCCACCCGCCAGACCCTGACCGACCTCCTGTCCAAGCGCGCGGACTTCATGCGCGGCATGCTGGAAGCCTCGGGGCCCGGCGATAATCCGCCGCCCGGCGACAGCCTGATCATGACCGAGGCGGTGGTCTCGCCCGGTTCGCGCCTGATCGGCCGCACCATCCAGCAGATCGGCTTCCGCCACGCCACCGGCTGCATCGTGCTCGGCATCCAGCGCCGCAGCCGCATGATCCGTTCGCGCATGGGCGAGATCCGCCTCGAGGCCGGGGACACGCTTCTGCTGTTCGGTTCCAAGTCGGCCCAGCGGGCCCTGCGCTCGGACCGCGACCTCCTGCTGCTGGAATGGTCGACCACCTCGATCGCCGATCCCCGCCGGGCCCACGCCGCGCGGGTGATTTTCCTCGGCGTCGTACTCGGCGCCGCCAGCGGCGTTGTACCGATCGCCCTGGCCTCTTTCGTCGGCGCCGTGCTGATGATCGCCGCCGGCTGCCTCAACACCCGCCAGGCCGCGCGCGCCGTCGACATGAGGGTCTATCTGCTGATCGGCTCGGCCATCGCCCTCGGAACCGCCATGCAGGCCACGGGAGCGGCCGCCGTGATGGCCAGTGCCGTGGTCACGGTGTTCGCGCCCTACGGACCGGTGGCGCTGATGTCGGCCCTGTTCATCCTCATCGCCATTCTGACC
Organism: Maricaulis sp. CAU 1757; assembly: GCF_054482675.1. Lineage (NCBI taxonomy): Bacteria > Pseudomonadati > Pseudomonadota > Alphaproteobacteria > Maricaulales > Maricaulaceae > Maricaulis > Maricaulis sp. CAU 1757. The sequence goes on along the minus strand of NZ_JBTLRI010000002.1, from coordinate 322,766 downwards.
AACGTGCTGTCCAACAGCGCCACGGCCGTGCTGTTCACGCCCATTGCCGTGCAGGCCGCCGACCAGATGGGCGCTGACCCGACAATGTTCGCCCTGACGGTGCTGTTCGCCGCCAACACCTGTTTCGCCACGCCGATCGGGTATCAGACCAACCTGCTGGTCATGGGTCCGGGGCATTACCGTTTCGCCGACTATCTGCGCGCCGGAGCGCCTCTGGTTGTCCTGTTCTGGCTGGCCTTCACGGCGTATCTGGTTATGCTCTACGGACTGGGCGGCGGCTGACCGGGCTCGCCCCGCCAGGATGCCATGATCTCGGAGCTCCCTTGACCCACCCGTTCGCCACGCGACAGATCCCCTTCTTCCTGACCGCGGCGGCGCCGTGCCCGTACCTGCCCGGCCGCTGGGAACGCAAGGTGTTCACCCGCCTCGAGCTGGGCGAAGGTCCGGCCCTCAATGACGCCCTCACCCATGCCGGTTTCCGGCGCAGCCAGACGGTGCTCTACCGGCCGGCGTGCGAGGGCTGTGATGCCTGCAAGTCGGTGCGCGTTGATGCCGCCCGCTTCGAGTGGAAGCGGCGCTGGCGCAAAATCACATCGCGCAATCGCGATCTCGCCGTATCCACCGACAGCGTGACGGCGACGCTGGAGCAATACGAGCTGATGACGCGCTATCTCGACAGCCGCCACGGCGATGGCGACATGGCGGGCATGTCCTTCGGCGAGTATGTGATGATGGTCGAGGACGGGGCCCAGCGTACCCATGTCGCCGAATACCGGGATACCGCCGGCAAGCTTGTCGCGGCGGCCCTGACCGATGTGCTGCGCGACGGCCTGTCGCTGATCTACAGCTATTTCGACCCCGACCAGGATCGTCGCAGCCTTGGCGCCTTCATGATCCTCGATGCGGTGCGCCAGGCCGAGGCGGCCGGCCTGCCCTTCGTCTATCTGGGCTACTGGATCGAGGACAGCCGCAAGATGGCGTACAAATCCCAGTTCTCGCCGCTGCAAGTTCTTTCACCCGCGGGCTGGCAGCCCCTCGCCGAACTGGGTAACGATGCGCGCGACGATGGGGACGACGACACGGCGTCCTGACACATACCGGGGGGAGACCAGCATGGATCGACGCACATTTCTGAGCGGCGGCGCCATCGCGGCGGCCACTGTGGCCACTGCGTGCGGCGAAACGGGCCAATCGACGGGCAGCGCCACACCGGCCGCGCCGAACATCAATCGCGGCGTCCGCCAGCTGCGTATGGTCACCACCTGGCCGGCCAATTTTCCCGGGCTCGGTACCGCCGCCAACACGGTGGCCGAACAGATCACCCGGATGTCGGCCGGACAGCTGGAAGTGCGCGTCTACGCCGCCGGCGAGATCGTCAGTGCCTTCGAGGCCTTCGACGCCGTCTCCGAAGGTACCGCCGACATGTATCACGGCGCCGAGTACTACTGGCAGGGCAAGTCACCCGCCTTCAACTTCTTCACCGCCGTCCCCTTCGGCATGACCGCGCACGAGATCATGGGCTGGGTCGAGTTCGGCGGTGGCCAGGCCTTGTGGGACGAGCTCGCCGGCCAGTTCAACATCAAGCCTTTCCAGGCCGGCAATACCGGTCACCAGATGGGCGGTTGGTTCAAGCGCGAAATCAATGCGCTGGAGGACTTCCGCGGGCTGCGCATGCGCATTCCGGGTCTCGGCGGCAATGTCCTGCGCGAGCTCGGCGGCGCCGCCGTCACCCTGTCCGGCGGTGAAATCTATCCGGCCCTGCAGTCCGGTGCCATCGACGCCACCGAATGGGTCGGCCCGTGGAACGACCTGTCCTTCGGCTTCTACCGCGAAGCGCCTTTCTATTACGGCCCTGGCTTCCACGAGCCGGGCGCCTGTCTCGGCGTCGGCATGAACCGCGCCGTCTGGGACGGCCTCGACAGCGATCACCAGGCCATTGTCCGCTCCGCCTGCCTGACCGCCAACAATCTGTCGCTGGCCGAATTCCAGTGGCAGAACGGTCAGGCCCTCGACGTGCTGACCCGAGAGCACGGCGTCCAGTTGCGCAGCTTCTCCGACGAGATCTGGAACCGCGTCGGCGAGGTCGCCGAACAGGTCGTCGCCGACACCGGCAATTCCGACGCCTTCACCCGCCGTGTCTACGAGAGCTATGTCGGCGCCCGCAACACCATGCGCGGCTGGGGCCGGATTTCCGAAATGCCCTACATGGCCCAGCGCGAACGCGTTCTGGGCGGCTGACCATGCGCCCCGGCGACCGCACGATCCTCGTCCTGCTCGCATTCGGCCTGGCCCTCGCCATCGTGGACGCGATCACCCAGGGCGGCGTCACCGCCTGGAGCCGCGAACACCTACCCGGCCTGGCCCTGCAGGCCGGCCACATCGCCGGCTGGATCGGCCTGGCCGCACTGCCGGTACTCGTCCTGCCCCTGCTGACGGGCGTCACCGGCCGCTTCGGCCGCCTGCCTGACCGCGTCTGGGACCTGCATCGCCGCGCCATCCAGGTCATCGACACGATCAGCCTGACCATTGGCGGCGCGGCGCGCTGGTTCGCCCTCGGCCTGGTCGTGGTCACCGTCGTCGTGGTCATCCAGCGCTATGTCTTCGGCTTCGCCTCGACAAAACTGCAGGAAAGCGTGATCTACATGCACGCCCTCCTGTTCCTGCTCGCCTCGGCCTCGACCCTGCTGGCCGACGGCCATGTCCGTGTCGACGTGTTCTATGCAAAGGCTGATGCGCGCGGCAAAGCCTGGACAAACCTGCTGGGGACCTATCTCGCCCTGATCCCGACCTGCCTGCTCATCCTGTGGGCCTCAACCGGTTATCTCACCTCGACCTGGCGCATCCTGGAGAGCTCCCGCGAAAGCGACGGCCTGGCCTTCGTCTACCTGCTGAAAACCTCCATCGCCCTGTTTGCGGTGATGATGATCCTGCAGGGTGTGGCCATGGCGGCCCGCGCCGTCCTGACCCTGGCTGGCCAGGCCTCCCCGCCGGGCCGCGGCTCGCTCGAGGCGGAGATCTGACATGGGCCTGCTGATCGATCTCCTACCCTTCCTGATGTTCGCCGCCGCCTTCGCGGCGCTGCTGCGCGGCTATCCGGTCGCCTTCACCCTGGCCGGCGTGGCCCTCGGCTTCGCCTTCATCGGGCTCGGCCTCGGCGTGTTCGACCCGATCCATTTCCGCGCCTTCCCACAGCGCATCTACGGCAATCTCATGGAAATGGACCGGCAGATCCTGGTCGCCGTGCCGCTCTTTGTCTTCATGGGCGTGATGCTGGAAAAATCCCGCATCGCGGAAGAATTGCTCGAAGCCATGGGCGCCCTGTTCGGCTCGCTGCGCGGCGGGCTGGGCATTTCCGTGGTCCTCGTCGGCGCCCTGCTCGCGGCCTCGACCGGCATTGTCGGGGCCACCGTGGTGACCATGGGTCTTCTGTCCCTGCCAACCATGCTCAAGCGCGGCTATGACCCGTCGCTGGCCGCCGGGTCGATCGCCGCCGCCGGCACACTGGGCCAGATCATTCCGCCCTCCATCGTCCTCGTCCTGCTCGGCGACCAGATTTCCAACGCCTACCAGGAAGCCCAGCGTGCCCAGGGCATTTTCTCGCCGGACATCGTCTCGGTCGGCGACCTGTTCGCCGGCGCGCTGATTCCCGGCCTCGGCCTGGTCCTGCTCTATGTCGGCTATCAGATCTTCATCGCCATCACCCGGCCGCACCACGCGCCCGCCGCACCCCAGTCGGACGGCGCCACCGACTGGGGCAAGCTGCTGCATGCCCTGCTACCGCCGCTGGCCCTGATCATCGCCGTGCTCGGTTCCATCCTCACCGGCCTGGCCACGCCGACCGAGGCGGCTGGCGTCGGCGCCGTCGGGGCGACCTTCATCGCCGGCGCCCGCAATGCCGGACAGGTGGGCAATCCAGCCTGGGGCAAATGGCTGTGCTATCTCGGCCTGGCGGCGCTGATCGGACTGATCGCCACCGTCGTGCTGGCCAATATCGGCCAGGAACGCCGCCTCTACATCGCCGATCTCGACGGCACCTGGCAGCTGATCGCCTGGGTCCTGGTCGTCATGTCCGTGGCCGGGGCGACGCACAGCCTGGTGCGCCTCAAGCGGTCCGGCGTGCTCGACGACGTGATGACCGCCACCGCCGGCATCTCCGCCATGGTCTTCGTCATCCTCATCGGCGCCGCCCTGTTCTCGCTCATCTTCCGTGAGCTCGGCGGCGACGCGGCCGTGCATCAGGCCCTGGAAAGCGTGCCCGGCGGCGTCTGGGGCGCCCTCGCCGTGGTCATGCTGGTGATGTTCCTGCTCGGCTTCTTCCTCGACTTCATCGAGATCACCTTCGTAGTCGTGCCCATCGTCGCCCCGATCCTGCTGATCATGGGCGTCGACCCGGTCTGGCTCGGCGTGCTGATGGCGATGAATTTGCAGACCTCCTTCCTGACCCCGCCCTTCGGCTTCGCCCTGTTCTACCTGCGCGGCGTCGCACCGCCGGAAGTCACGACGACAGCCATCTATCGCGGCGCCATTCCTTTCGTCATTATCCAGCTCCTCGCCATCCTCGCCGTGGCCGCCATCCCGGCCCTCGCCACGGCCCTGCCGGAGTGGCTCTATGGCTGAACCGCCGACCCGAAAGCTGTCGCTCGAACGCGGTTTCATCGCCGCACTGGCGCTGATCATTTCGGCCATTTTTGTTTGGATGGTACGCGATTACCTCGCCGCGCTTTTCCTCGCCGGCGTCGTCGCCTTTTTCCTTCGCGACACCGAGAACTGGCTGTCCGCGAAGCTCGGTGGTCGCCGCCAGCTGTCCGCCGCCATCCTGGTCAGCGCGACCATCCTGGCCTTCGTCGTCCCGGCCGTCATCGTCCTGGGGATGGTGGTCGAGCAGGCCGCCGACGTCACCGAGCGGGTCTCGCCGTGGGTCGAGCGCCAGGTCGACCTGATCCGCGAAAACGGGCTCGACGGCCTGCCCGTCTGGCTGCCCTTCCGCGAGCAGATCATCGAATACCAGACAGCGATCACAGCCCAGCTCGGCGACATGACAGGCACGGTGGGCGGCCTCCTTGTCGACGGCCTGCAGCGCGGCACAGGCGGTGCCCTCAAGGCGGTGCTCAATATCTTCATCCTGGTCTACGCCCTGTTCTTCTTCCTGCTCATCGGCCCGTCGACGGTGGAACGCTCCGTCGATCTGCTGCCGATGTCGGTGGAACAGCGTCGCCTGCTCTCCGAGCGCGTTCAGTCGACCATCAAGGCGACGGTCAAGGGCACCTTCGTCATCGCCGTCATACAGGGCGTGCTGACCGGGGTCGGTCTGGCTGTGGCCGGTGTTCCAGGCGCGATCTTCTGGGGTGCCGTGGCGGCCCTCCTGTCGATCATCCCGATGATCGGAACGCCAATCGTCTGGCTACCGGCGGCCATCTGGCTCTACGTTTCCGGCGACGTCGCACAGGCCATCGGGCTGGGTCTTTGGGGCGCCATCGTGGTCGGCACCTCGGACAATCTCCTGCGCCCCGTCCTCGTCGGCAAGGACGCCAAGATGTCCGACCTCATGGTGCTGATCTCGACCCTGGGCGGGCTGTCCCTGTTCGGCGCCGTCGGCATCATCATCGGCCCGGTCATCGCCGCCCTGTTCTCGTCCATCTGGTTCATCTTCGGCGAGGCCTTCGCCGGGATACTGGATGTCGACCGGGACGAGGCATGACCGCGCCCGGATGACGATCGAACCTGTCAACCTGCTGCAGGTCATCCTCGCCTCGGTGGCCGCCCTAAGCGCTTTGCTGACCATCCACCGACAGCGCCTGCGCGCCCTCACCGCGCTGATGCTGCTGGCCTGCCTGTGGATGGTCTTCAACTACCTTGAGGAAACCACCGGCTTTCGCGACATCCACCTCGTCACCCCGGCCTTCCGCCTGGCCTATCCGCCGCTCTTCTTCCTCCTGACGCGGGGCCTGATCTTCGCCGGCGCGTCGCTCAGCTGGCGCGACTGGCCGCACGCCCTGCCCTTTCTGACCGGTCTGGCCATGACCACCACTGCGCTCGACTGGGTAGAGGCCGCCGCCCGCTTGTCAGTCATCGCCTACGCCCTTGCTGTCGTCTGGCTGCTGGTCCGCTACCAGCGCACCATCCGCACGACCCGCTCCGACGCCGAGACCATCGGCCTGCGCTGGATGTACGCGGCCCTCGCCGTCTATCTCGCCGATGAGGCCTTCGACATTGCCCGCATGGACCTGCCGGGCCTGCACACGGCCTGGCCGTGGCTGGCGACGCCCGACGCCTATTTTGCCTCCCTGTTCGGCTCCCTCATTCTGACCATTGGCCTGGTTTATCTCGCCATCCGTCACCACGCCCTGTTTGATGGTCTCGTTCCAGGATCGCTGGACACCGCCACCGCGCCGCCGGACGGTACCACCGATGCCGCCGAGCCGGATTTCCGGCAACTCGACCTGCTGGTGCGCCGGGAGGCCCTCTACACCGAACCCCGCCTGACCCTGGCCGAGGTTGCGGTTGCGACCGGCCTGACGCCCCGCCAAGCCTCGACGGCGATCCGCAATGCCACCGGTCGCACGTTCAACGCCTATATCAATGCCCTACGCGTCGAAGACGTGTGCGGCATGATGGCCGGCGCCCACGACCAGCAGGGAGCCGACACCGTCCTCGACATGGCCTACACCGCCGGTTTCAGCTCGAAGTCAGTGTTCAATGCGTGGTTCAAGCGCGAGACGGGGCACACCCCGTCCGGTTACCGCGCCAGCCTCGCCGGCTGACCTCGCCGGTCCCGGCAGAAATCCGGACGTCCCGATTCACGAATCCGGACGACGGTCAGTCGTGCCGCGCGCAAGAGACGGGCTTTGGTTTCCGGAGATCCCGTCTTGTTCAATCGCCTTGCCGTCGTCATGGCTGTCTTCGCTCTCGGCGCCTGCAGTGCTCCGAGCGCCTTGTCCCGCCCCGTCAGCGCTCCGCCCGTCCTGATCCGTGATGTCCATGTTCTCGACATCGAGACCGGGTCCCTGTCACCGCGAACCTCGGTCCGGGTCGAGGCCGGCGTCATTGCCGCCATCGGCGGGTCGGAGATTCCAGACCCGGCCAATACCCGCATCGTCGACGCCCAGGGCGGGGTGCTCATGCCCGGCCTCGTCGACATGCATGTTCACGTGTTCGACGAGGTCGACCTCGCGGCAAACCTCGCCTACGGCGTCACCACGCTGCGCAACCTTGGCGGCCTCCCCTTTCATCGCTCCATGGCCGAGCGCATCGAGCGCGGTCACCTGCTCGGCCCGCGCCTGGTCACGACCGGAGCCATCCTCAACCAACGCGACGGCCGCAATGTCAACATCCTGCAGACGCTTGTCCACTCTCCTGACGCCGCCCGCCGGGCGGTCCGCCGCCAACACCGGGCCGGCCATCGCCACCTCAAACTCTACTCCAACCTCTCGCGCGAAAATTTCGCCGTCATCCGCGAGGAAGCCGACCGGCTTGGCATGACCCTGTCCGGCCACCCGATCGAGGGCAGCCCTGACGACCCGCTGGGACTGGCGGACACGCTGGCGGCGGATTTCGTCACAATCGAACACATGGAATCGCTGGTCTGGTTTGCCCTGCAGGACGACCGCGACCTGGCTCGCGGCCAGGCGCTCGCCGAGACTCTCGCCGCTCATCAGGCTCGCCTCACCCCGACCCTCATCGTGCACCACAATCTGGCCCGCATCGTCGAGACCCGCGGCGCGCATCTCGATCGACCGGGCATGGACAGTTTCAACCCGGTCGTCCGCTGGTCCGAGCAGGGCAGCTATGATTACTGGGCCGGCCATTCCTCCGACGAGCGCAGCCGCATGCAGGCCTTCTATGTCGAACTCACCGGGCTGATGCACGCTGCCGGGGTCGAGATCGTGGTAGGCACCGATGCCGGCGTCATGGCCACACCGCACGGCATATCCGTTTCGGAAGAAATCGAACTCCTCGTCGCGGCGGGTCTGACCCCGCTCGAGGCCCTGCAGGCCGCTACCCTCAACCCGGCCCGTGCGCTGGATCTGGAGACCGAAATCGGCCGTGTGGCTGCGGGCTATCGGGCCGACCTTGTCCTGCTCGACGGCAACCCGATCGAGCACCTGTCGACCCTGCGTCGCCCCGTGGCGGTAGCGCGCGACGGGGTCTGGCTCGATGCGGGCCGATTGTCCGAACTGCGCGAGGCGTCCGCCCAGCCGAGCCGTCTCCGGACCGGCTGGCGCGTCCTCAACCACCTCCTGCAGCGGTGAGGGCAATACTGGCCTCCATCACACTTCCGGCACTGCCGAGCGGCGCACCCGCCGCCGCCCGCCCGCATGCTCGACCAGCGCCGCGATGCGCTTCTCGATCGGCGGGTGGGTGGCGAACACGCCCATGAAGCCGGTCTTCGGATTCTCCAGCATCATCTCTCGCACTTCAGCCGGTGCCTTCTGCATCTCGGCCCGACCGGAAATCTTCTCCAGTGCCGAGATCATCGCGTCGGGATTGCGGGTCAGCTCAATGGCGCCGGCATCGGCCATGTATTCGCGTCGCCTCGACAGGGCAAAGCGGATCATGATCGACAGCAAATAGGCGACCACGATGAGCGCCACTGCGAGCAGGATCAGCATGCCACCATTGCGCGATCCAGAGCGTCCGCGGCCGCCCGCGCGCAAACCGCCCCACATCAAATTGCGGAACATCATCTCGGCGGCGAACGAGATGATCCCGGCGAAGATCACAGCGATTACCAGCAAGCGCACATCCTTGTGCCGGATATGCGACAGCTCGTGCGCCAGCACGGCTTCCAGCTCATCGCGCTCGAGGCGCTCGATGAGTCCACGGGTCACCGCGATCTGGTAGTTCTTCTCGCTCAGCCCGGAGGCATAGGCGTTGAGCACGCCGCTCTCGATCACCGCCAGCTTGGGTATTGCCATGCCGCGCGAAATACATAGGTTTTCCAGCAGGTTGTAGAGATCCGGCTCCTGCTTGCGCGTCACCGACCTGGCCCCTGTAGCGGCATTGATCATCGACTGGTGAAACAGCCAGGCAATGCCGAACCAGAGGCCGGCCCCGACCGTGCCGAACAGCGCGATGCGCGGCAGGAGTTGGGCTGCCGCCGCCATTGAATCCAGCAGCGTCGGTTCGCCGACCGTAACGCCCTTGGCCGCCTGTCGGGCCACATACTCGCCTTCGCCGCCAATAGCGATCCAGACCAGAGCCACGGCATAGCCGATCAGCGTCAGCAGGACCGGAAATCCGGCCAGCAACAGCACTGATTTGAGATTATTGTTCCAGATATGGGTGCGCAGGCCGGTCGCGCTGAGAAACGCCATTTAGGCCTCCGTTCCAGCCTAGAACTGCACCTTGGGCGCCCCGCGCTCACTCTCCGCGACCTCGAAATAGTCACGATGCTTGAAGCCGAAGGAATTGGCGATCAGCACGGCCGGAAACTGCTCTGTCGCCGTATTGTACTCATTGACCGCATTGTTGAAGAAGCGACGCGCCGCCGCGATCTTGTTTTCCAGATCGGCCAGCTCGCGCTGCAGGGCGAGAAAGTTTTCGTTCGCCTTGAGATCGGGATAGGCCTCGGACAGCGCAAACAGCTGGCGCAGGGCGCCGGACAGCAAGTTCTCCGCCGCCGCCAGGTCCTTCATCGACGTCGCGTCGACGGCCTGTTGGCGCGCCTTCACGACATTCTCCAGCGTTTCCTTCTCGTGCGAGGCATAGCCCTTCACGGTCTCGACCAGGTTGGGCACCAGGTCATGACGCTGCTTGAGCTGCACGTCGATATCGCCCCAGGCCTGACCGACGGTCTGCCGCAAGGCCACGAGGCGGTTGTAGATCAGGACCAGGATCAGACCGAAGCCGATCACCAGAATGAGAAGAATGACGCCGACGTCCATGAATGCTCTCCCTGCCCGGCCCATCCGGGGCACCAGTCCGCAGACTAGGCCAATTCGCCTACGGTTGAAGTGGGAAAATCCGATGGAGAAAACCGGGTCGCGATAGGAAAGAACAACCAAGGCGACGGTCAATCCGCTCGGGAGCCCCCTTACTGCGCTGCTTAACTTGTACCAAAGGAAACGACAGCGAGCCGGCTAAGTGCCCTATTCTGCCTTCGCCTGCGAAGCCAGGAATTCCGACCCACGGGGCGCGAAGCGCAGCGAGCGCGGGAAGCCGCGCGGCGCCATCTTGCCGGCCTGAGCGCGCTTGGCGGTCCACAGTTTCCAGTCATCCAGCGAGAAGCGACGCCCGGCCCCGTCAAGCCAGGTCAGGCCCTCTTCCGAGGAGAAGGTCGTGGCATCGGCCAGGCGGGCGCCCTTGCCGCCCATCAGCTTGACGCCCTTGCCACGCGACATCTGCGGGATCTCGTCGAGCGGGAAGACCAGGAGTTTCTTGTGCTCGCCGATCAGCGCGCACATGTCGCCCATGGCCGGGATGCACAGCAGTGCCTCGTCGCCCTCGGCGACATTGAGGATCTGCTTGCCGCCCTTCTTCATGGCGACACAGTCCTTTTCCTGGACCCGAAAGCCTGTATTGCCGGTCGAGGCGACCAGCAGGGTGCGCTCGGGATCATACTTGAACAGGCCGATCGGGGCCGCGTCCTCCGGCAGGTCGACATGCAGGCGCACCGGCTCGCCATGGCCGCGTCCACCCGGCAGCTTGGATGCTTCCAGCGTGTAGAACTTGCCGTCGGTGGCGAACATCAGCAGCTTGTCAGTGGTCTCGCACTTGACCGCGAAGGCCGAGCGGTCGCCCTCCTTGAACTTGAGTTCGGTGACGTCATTGATGTGTCCCTTGAGGGCCCGCACCCAGCCGCGCTCCGACAGCACGGCGGTGATCGGTTCGCGCACCACGAAAGCCTCGACGGAAACCTCGCCGGAGATATCCGGTGCCTCGCCGAACACGGTCCGGCGCTTACCCAGCGGCGTCGTTTCGGCATAGTATTCGCCGACCGATGCGACCTCGCCCTTGACCTTGTCCCACTGCAGCGCCGTCGAGCCGATGAGCGCCTTGAGCTCCTCGCGCTCGCCGCGCAGCCGGTCGTCCTCTTTGCGGATTTCCAGCTCTTCCAGCTTGCGCAGGGCGCGCAGGCGCATGTTCAGGATGGCCTCGGCCTGGCGCTCGGACAGCTCGAACGTGGCCATTAGCTTGGCCTTGGGTTCGTCCTCGAAGCGGATGATGCGGATGACCTCGTCCAGGTCGGCATAGACGATCAGGTAGCCGGCCAGCACTTCCAGCCGGTCCTCGACCTTGGCCAGCCGGGTCTCGGCCCGTCGCACCACGACCTCGCGGCGGTGGTCGAGCCAGGTCTGCAATGCCGATTTCAGCCCCACCACGCCCGGAGTGCCGTTGGGATCGAGGACATTGAGATTGAGCGAGATACGGGTTTCCAAGTCGGTCAGCTTGAACAGGCTTTCCATCAGCATGTCGGCATCGACCAGCTTCGACTTCGGCTCCAGCACCAGGCGAATATCCTCGGCGCTCTCGTCGAGCACGTCGTCCAGCAGGGGCAGTTTCTTGGCGTCCATCAGCGTGGCGATACGCTCGACCAGCTTGGACTTCTGCACCAGATAGGGAATCTCGGTGACCACGATGCGCCACATGCCGCGCCCGATGTCTTCCTTCTCCCACTTCGCCCGCACCCGGAAGCCGCCGCGCCCGCTCTCGTAGGCCTCGCGGATCGCCTCGGGGCCTTCCACCATCGTGCCACCGGTCGGGAAATCCGGCCCCTGGACGTGGCCGAGAAGGTCATCGGTCGTCGCCTCGGGATTGTCGATCAGCACCGCCGCCGCGGCGCACAGCTCGGCCACATTGTGGGGCGGGATCGAAGTCGCCATGCCGACCGCGATGCCCGTCGAACCGTTGGCCAGAAGGTTCGGGAAGGCCCCCGGAAGCACCAAGGGCTCGCGCTCCGACCCGTCATAGGTCTCCTCGAAATCCACCGTGCCGTGCTCGATGTCCTGCAGCAGCAATTCCGCTGCATGGGTCAGACGGGCCTCGGTGTATCGCATGGCCGCGGCGCCATCGCCGTCGACATTGCCAAAATTGCCCTGGCCTTCGACCAGGGGATAGCGCGACGCGAAATCCTGGGCCAGGCGAACCAGCGCCTCGTAAACCGACTGGTCGCCGTGCGGGTGGTACTTACCGATCACGTCACCCACCACGCGGGCTGATTTCTTGAATGCCTGATCGGGGTTGAGCTTCAGTTCGCGCATGGCGTAGAGCAAGCGCCGGTGCACCGGCTTCAGACCATCGCGGGCGTCCGGCAAGGCACGCTGGGTGATGGTCGAGAGGGCGTAGGCCAGGTAACGCCGCGACAGCGCCTCCTCGAACTTCTCCTCGACAATGTGCCCGCCATCGGGATCGAAATGCTCACCCATGAGTTCCGCGCCTTCCTGATTCGATGCGAACCAGTATAGGTCGCCGATTCGAGGCGCGCAGGGGCGCAGCGCAGCACCGGGCGGCAGGGCAACGCCCCAGGACGACTCCCGGATGTCTAGCGCTGGCGGCCTAGGCCCTCTAGAGTGTGGCGATGACAGCTGAAATCCGCTTTCTCGGTGCGGCCGGAACCGTGACCGGCTCGAAATATCTAGTCCGCACCGACACCACCCAATGGCTTGTCGATTGCGGCATGTTCCAGGGCGAACGGGAGCTGCGCGAGCGCAACTGGCTACCGTTTCCGGTATCACCCCATTCCGTCGATGGCGTACTGCTGACACATGCCCACATCGACCATTCCGGCTACCTACCGGTACTGGTGCGGGAGGGTTTTACCGGCCCGGTCCTGGCCAGCGCGGCGACCACCGACCTGTGTGCCATTCTGCTGCGCGATAGTGGATATCTGCACGAACGCGAGGCGGAGCTGGCCAACCGCTATGGCCACACACGCCACCGCCCCGCCAAGCCGCTTTATACGGAGCGCGAAGCCCGCGACTGCCTGGAGCAATTCGAGAAGGTCCCGTTCGGCGAGTCCCGAACACTGGCCGGCGGGCTGTCGGCCCGGTTTTTCCGGGCCGGTCACATACTCGGCGCGGCAATCATCGAGCTCACCCTGCCGGATGACCGCCGTATCGTCTTTTCCGGCGACCTCGGTCGGCCGAACTCAGAGACCCTGCCTGACCCCCACGCCGTCGAGGAGGCCGATTTCCTCGTCGTGGAATCGACCTATGGCAATCGCCGCCACGAGGACATCTCCGCGTCCGACCGGTTGGCCCGAGTGATCAATGAGACGGTCCAACGCGGCGGCACCGTGCTGGTCCCGGCCTTCGCCGTCGGGCGCACCCAAACCCTGCTCTACCTGATCCACCGGCTCAAGAAAGAGGGTCGCATCGCCGATGTCCCGGTCTTCCTCGACAGCCCGATGGCCATCAATGCCAGCGAACTGATGTGCCAGCATATTGGCGACCAGAAGCTGAACCCGGAGGAATGCCGCCTCGCCTGCAGCGCCGCCACCTTCACGCGCGACACCGACCAGTCCAAGGCTCTGACCCTCAACCCCCTGCCCAAGGTGATCATTTCGGCGAGCGGGATGGCGACGGGCGGCCGCATTCTTCACCATCTCAAGCAATACGCCCCGGATCGCCGGAACACCCTGCTGTTCACCGGGTTCCAGGCCGCCGGTACCCGGGGAGAAAAAATCGTCGGCGGAGCGCGAGAAGTCCGGATCCATGGCAATAACGTCACGATCGCGGCAGAAGTCGTGCAGCTCGACATGCTGTCTGCTCACGCCGATGCCGACGAGATCATAGACTGGCTCGGCCATTTCCGTCAGGCGCCCCGCTTGACCTTCGTCACCCACGGCGAACCCGATGCCAGCGCAGCCCTCGCCGAGCGCATTAGGGGGACGCTCGGCTGGACGTGCCAGGTGCCGGCACTGGATGATCGCGTTGCTCTCGAATGAATAACGCTCCGGACAAGCTCGGGTCCGCGTCGAAGCCCGTCCGGTCCAATCGCTCATCGCCGCTCGCCCCCCGTTTCCGACCCTCATTGCCACCGACCCGATCGGATCTGACGAGGCCAAGCCATCAAACTCGGCCTGGCAGGCCCTCGAGCCCGCGGATGGCAAGGCTTAAACGCCTCAATCCCGACCTTGCCACGCTACGACATGTCGTCGAGCAGGCCAGTGGCTGGCCTGAAGCAGCTGCGCCTCTCTCAACCGCGCGCGAAAAGGAAGGCCGCCGCAGTGCGGCGACCGTAACATGGGTGACGACCCGCAACATCTTCAAGCACGCCAGTCATGCGATCGACCTCACCGCAAGACTGTGGCCAAGTCTCGCCAAGATGACGCGGAGCTAGACCTCCGCCTTGTTCAGATCGTATGCCGCCACGCTGGCTAGGCTCACGATATCGCTCGGAGACGCCCCCAGGCGGGCAATCTGCACCGGCTTCTCCAGTCCCACCATCATCGGCCCGATCACCGTCGCTCCGCCGGCCGCCTTTAACAGGCGCACCGCGATCGAGGCGGAATGTACCGCCGGCATGATCAGCACATTGGCTGGCTCGGTCAGGCGCGAGAATGGATAGAGCGCGTGGTGTTCGGGGTCGAGCGCCACATCGGCTGCCATCTCGCCCTCATACTCAAAATCGACCCCCAGCTCGTCGAGCAGCGCGACCGCGTCCTGGATCTTGGTGGTGCGCTCGCCCGGCGGATTGCCGAAGGATGAATAGGACAGGAAGGCCAGATGGGGCGTCAGACCATAGCGCTTGGCCGCGCCGGCACTGGCAATAGCGATCTCGGCCAAGGCTCGCGCGTCGGGGAATTCGGTCACCGAGACATCACTGATCAACAGTGTCCGTCCGCGGGTCACCGCAGCCGTGATACCCACCGCGCGGCCGCCCTCGACCGGGTCGAGCACCAGTTCGACATCGCGCAGCGCCACATTGGCGTGCCGCGTCACGCCGGTGACCATGCCGTCGGCGTGCCCCATCTTGAGCATGCAGGCGGAGAATACATTGCGGTCATTGTTAACGCGCCGCTGCACGTCGCGCCTCAGATAGCCCTTGCGCTGCAGGCGTTCGTACAGGAAGTCCGCGTATTCGGCATTGTAGTCCGACAGGCGGGCATTGATCACTTCAAGCGAGCCGGGCGGAATGCCGAGCTCCCTCATGTTCGCCTCGACGACGTTCTCGCGCGCCACCAGCACCGCCTTGCCGAGCCCCTGGGACTGAAAGGCATGCGCGGCGCGGATCACCGACGGCTCTTCACCCTCGGCAAACACGATGGTCTTGTCCGGTGCCGCGCGCACCGCCGAGGCGACGCGCTGCTGCAGCGCCGCCGTCGGGTCGAGCCGCCGCGCCAGCGCCTGGCGATAGACGAGACCGTCCTCGATCGGCCGTCGTGCCACACCGGTATCGATGGCCGCCTGGGCGACGAAGGGCGGCACGAAAGAGATAAGGCGCGGATCAAAGGGAGTCGGGATGATGTATTCACGCCCGTATTGCAGCCGATCGACCTTGTAGGCCCGCGCCACCTCGTCAGGCACATCCTCACGCGCCAGCGCCGCCAGGGCTTCCGCCGCGGCGATCTTCATCTCTTCATTGATGGTCCGCGCGCGCACGTCGAGGGCCCCGCGGAAAATATAGGGGAAACCGAGGACGTTGTTGACCTGGTTGGGATAATCGGACCGGCCCGTGGCCATGATAACGTCGTCGCGGACCTGCTTGACCTCTTCCGGAGTAATCTCGGGGGTCGGATTGGCCATGGCGAAGACGATCGGGTTCGGGGCCAACGCGGCGATGATGTCCTTGGTGAACACGCCGGCTGCCGACAGGCCGAGCAGGACGTCCGCACCTTCCGCCGCTTCCAGCAGAGTGCGCTTGTCGGTCGGTATGGCGTGCTTCATCAGCCGCTCATGGCCACCCGGACGGCCCTCATAGACCACGCCCTCAATGTCCACGACGATGGTGTTCTCCGACCGCACGCCCATGCGCTCGATCAGTTCCAGCACCGACAGCCCGGCAGCCCCGGCGCCACACAACACCACTTTCAGGTCCTCGAACTTGCGCCCCGTCAGGTCGCAGGCATTGATCAGCCCCGCGGCAGCGATGATCGCCGTGCCGTGCTGGTCGTCATGGAAGACAGGGATGTCGAGCTCCTCGCGCAGACGGGTCTCGATCTCGAAGCATTCCGGGGCCTTGATGTCCTCGAGATTGATGCCTCCGAACGTATTGCCGAAGCCGCGCACACATTCGATGAACTGGTCCGGGTCAGTGTAGTCGACCTCGACATCCACGGCATCCAGGTCGGCGAAGCGCTTGAACAGCACCGCCTTGCCTTCCATCACGGGCTTGGACGCGGCCGGCCCGAGGTTTCCGAGGCCAAGAATTGCGGTGCCGTTGGACACTACCGCGACCATATTGCCCTTCGAGGTGTAATCATAAACAGCGTCCGGGTCCTGCGCGATCATGCGAACGGGGGCCGCCACGCCAGGCGAATAGGCAAGCGCCAGATCGCGCTGGGTCGCCATCGGTTTGGTCGCCGCGACCCCGAGCTTGCCCGGCGTGGGCTGGGCGTGGAACTCCAACGCGTCGATATCGAGTTGGCTTTCAGGGGTATAGGTCTTGTCGGTCGGCATGCATCACCTCGGCCGGAGCACCCGGACAGGCCGGGTCAAAGGGTTGGGCCGAACATGACGTGTGCCGGGCGGCGCGCCAAGTCCCCGGCGCGGAAAGCCTCAGTCCGCTTGCAGGGCAGCCAGGGACGCAGCCCGCTGCCGCGCTGCTTCGCAGCGTTGCAGCGCCGCTTGCAGCGCCGGCACCAGATCCTCCGCCACCAGCCCCCGACCCAGGTTGAGAGCCGCATCACCATGCAACCAGACCGCAGCGCTGGCGGCTTCGAAGGGGGCCATGCCCTGCGCCACCAGCCCTCCGATCAGGCCGGCCAGGACATCGCCACTGCCCGCGGTCGCCAGGTCGGGGCTGGCATGAGTATTGACCCGGGCAAGCCGGCCCGGCGCCGCAATCACGCTGTCCGGACCCTTGAGCACGACCACGCAGCCGGCCCTCTCCGCCGCGGCCTCGGCGCGCGCAATCTTGTGACCCTCAAGCTCGCCGAACAGGCGCTGGAATTCGCCCTCATGCGGGGTCAGGACATCATCCGCGCGCAAAGCATCGAATAGCTGCTCCGGCACGTCAGTGAATGCGCTTAGCGCGTCGGCATCGAGTACCAGACCAGCAGATGTCGCGAGCGCCGCCATCACCTGCTCCCGAACCCGCTCCGCTGCCTCTGGTCCGGCGCCGAGCCCGAGACCCGGGCCGACGACGGCAGCATCAGCCTGCATGGCTTCGAGGAATTCATCCGGCCTGTCGCAGCGCTTGACCATGACCGCGGTTTCCTGGGCCGCGTTGACGAGCACTGCACCCGGCGGGCTGGCCAGCATCACCAGCCCTGCCCCGGCCCGTAACCCGGCCCGCGCGGCCAGCCGTGCGGCACCGGTCGAACTGGCCGGCCCGGAAAAGACGGCCAGCCGTCCGCGAGCATGCTTGTGCGTCGTCCTCCCCGGTCGCGGCAGCGCCTCGCGCCAGAGCTCCGGCGCGTTCAGCTCGGCCAGCGGATCCACCGACGCGCGCCAGCTGTCGGGAATGCCGATATCCGCCACGATCACTTCGCCGCACAACCCGGCTGCCGGCTGCAGCACATGCGCCGGTTTGCGGCGATGAAAGGTCACCGTCAGCTCGGCCGGGGCGCACAACCCCGTTGAGTCGGTTTCTGCATCCCCCCGCAGGCCGGACGGCAGGTCGATTGCCACACACGGCATTCCGGCCTCCCGGATTACTCTAACCAGCCGGGCGGGATCGCCCTCCAGGGGCCTGTTGAGGCCGGCTCCGAACAGGGCATCGATGACCAGGGCGTGCCGCGCTGGCTGTGCCGCCTCGGCCGCCTGCACCGGACCGTTCCAAGCGTCCAGTGCCTGGCGGGCATCACCTTCCAATTGGTGCGCCTGTCCGAGCAGGGCCACATGGACCGGCCAGCCCGCAGCGCGCAGCTGCGCCGCGCAAACCAACCCGTCACCGCCGTTATTGCCTGGCCCGCACAAGACCAGCGTGTCGCGCGCAGCCCAGCGTTTGATGATCGCATCAGCCACGGCCGCGCCGGCGTGCTGCATCAGGCGCCAGCCACTGACACCGTGCGATTCGGCGTGGGCATCACAGGCACCGACAGCCGCGGTCGACAGGATCTCCCCGCCGCACTCTGCTCCATGATGTGGCACATTTGCTCCATTATATGGCAAAACCCGCATTCTTCAGTACCGCGGGGCCGACCCGTCTTGCCTGGATGCCGCCCCTTCGTAAGGTCCGGGCAACAAGTCGAGGAGTCGATGATGAAGAAAATCGAAGCGATCATAAAGCCGTTCAAGCTCGATGACGTGAAAGAAGCGCTCCAGGACATCGGCGTTCAGGGCCTGACCGTGATCGAAGCCAAGGGCTTTGGTCGCCAGAAGGGCCACACCGAGCTCTATCGCGGTGCCGAATACGTCGTCGACTTCCTGCCGAAGATCAAGATCGAGCTGGTCGTAGCCTCCGACCGCGTCGACGCTGCCATCGAAGCCATCAAGTCAGCCGCCCAGACCGGCCGCATCGGCGACGGCAAGATCTTTGTCAGCCCCGTTGAAAGTGTCATTCGCATCCGCACCGGTGAAACCGGATCGGACGCCCTGTAGTTACCTAAGCCACCCGCCCTCTCTCCCACACCCTGACCGGAGCCGGACATGTCAGACGAAATCCTCAAACGTCTCAAGGACGAAGATATCAGCTATGTCGATCTGCGCTTTACTGACCCGCGCGGCAAGCTGCAGCACATGACCTACCACCGTGACGAGGTGAACGAGGATTTCTTCGAGGACGGGATCATGTTCGACGGGTCATCGATCGCCGGCTGGAAGGCGATCAACGAGTCCGACATGGTCCTCAAGGCTGACGCCTCCTATGCCGAGATCGACCCGTTCTACGAGCAGCCCACCCTGATGCTCCTGTGCGACATTCTCGAGCCGGGCACGGGCGAAGCCTATAATCGCGACCCGCGCACCACCGCCAAGAAGGCCGAGGCCTTCCTCAAGTCCACCGGGATCGGCGACACGGCCTATATCGGACCGGAAGCGGAATTCTTCGTGTTTGACGACGTGCGCTGGAACACCCGGCAGGAGCACACCTCCTACCAGCTCGACAGCGAGGAAGGCCCGTGGAATTCGGGCACGGGCTTCGAGGGAGGCAACAAGGGTCACCGGCCCGGTCCGAAAGGCGGCTACTTCCCGGTCAATCCGATTGACAGTGGCCAGGACATGCGCACGGAAATGCTCGCCGTCATGGAGGAGCTGGGCCTGCAGCCGGAAAAACACCACCATGAAGTGGCACCGGCGCAGCACGAACTGGGCATGCGTTTCTCGACCCTGACCACCATGGCCGACCGCATGCAGCTGTATAAATACACCGTGCACATGGTCGCACATGCGTATGGCAAGTCCGCCACCTTCATGCCCAAGCCCATCTGGCACGACAACGGCACGGGCATGCACGTACACCAGTCGATCTGGAAGGACGGCAATCCGGTGTTCTCCGGCGATCGTTATGCCGACCTGTCGGAGACCTGCCTCCATTACATTGGCGGCATCATCAAGCACGCCCGCGCCATCAACGCCTTCGCCAATGCCTCGACGAACAGCTACAAGCGCCTCGTTCCCGGCTTCGAGGCACCGGTCCTGCTGGCCTATTCCGCCCGCAACCGCTCTGCCTCGATCCGCATCCCGTGGGTGTCCTCGCCGAAGGCGAAGCGTCTCGAGACCCGCTTCCCGGATCCGGCGGGTAATCCCTATCTGACCTTCGCCGCCCTGCTCATGGCCGGTCTTGACGGCATCGAGAACCGCATCGACCCCGGCGACCCGATGGACAAGGACCTCTACGACCTGCCACCGGAAGAACTCAAGGACATCCCGACTGTATGCCGCTCCCTGCGCGAAGCCCTCGAATCGCTCGACGAGGACCGGGCTTTCCTGAAACGGGGCGGGGTCATGGATGACGACCAGATCGACAGCTACATCGACCTCAAGATGGAAGAGGTGCAGCGCTTTGAGATGCATCCTCACCCGGTCGAGTTTGACATGTATTACTCCTGCTGAGGCAGGCCCTCCGCACTGACGGACCTCCTGACACGACGGCCGGGCCTGCGCCCGGCCGTCTGCATTTGTGGCGCAGCGCATCTGCACGGTCGACGCGCGGCCCCGCATTCGCTACTAATTCCGCCATCCATCGGCTAATCCCCGTCGGGAATCCTGTCAGGAGTTCGTATGCGTCGCCGTTTCATGCTCGCCAGCGCCCTTGTCTCAATGACAATCGCTGCCCCTCTCGCCCATGCCGATCGCGAGATCACCACCGAGGTGAACGGCCCGATCGAAACCTCGACGGCCGGTTCGGGCGGCGGAGCCGACAACATTGTCATTACGTCAACCGGACGGGTAACGGTCACAGGCGGCGGAACCGGCATTCGCCTGAACAGCGACAACTCGGTCACCAATAGCGGTGAGATTAATGGTACTTCCGATAATGACGGCGCCCGCGGCGTCCACATTATCAGCGGCAATAGCGGCACTTTCCGCAATGACGGCGCGATCAACCTGAGCCATGAGACCGCCGCCGTCGACGATGACGGCGACGGTCGCACCGACGGTCCGCTGGCCAATGGCGGCGACCGTGTCGCCATTCTGGTTGACGGCACCCAGGTCTTCTCGGGTGATATCCTGCTTTCAACCAGCGGCTCCATCACCGTGGTCGGCAATGATTCAGCCGGCCTGCGCGTCCTGACAGGCGTTGACGGCGACATCAACGCTTCCAACCGTTTCACAATTCGCGGTAACAACAGCCGCGCCGTCGACATCAATGCTCCGGTCACCGGCGACGTCATCATTGGCGGCTCGATGGCCTCGCAGGGCGAAGGATCTGAAGGCGTCGGCATCCGCGGCGATGTTGGCGGCGGCGTACGCTTCACCAATTCCATGCTGGTCTCCGGCTACCGTTTCCCGGGCCGTCCGATGCAATCCATGCGCGACACCCTTGATGCCGAGGACCGGGCCCAGAGCGGGTCGGCCATCGTGCTCAACGGCAATGTGGGCAATGGCGTGTACATCGCCGGTCCCAACGACGTGAACACGACCGAGCCCACGGCGAACATCACCGTTCGCGGCAGCGCCCCGACCTTCCACGTGTTCGCCGACGCATCGTCCGGTGATATCGTTCTCGGCGAGGTCGTCCTGCCCGCCATTGCCGATGACCCCAACACCGAAGCCGATGAGAGCCGTGCCGAACAGTTCCTCGGCTACAGCCTGGTCAATCGCGGCGAGCTTGTGGCCTCCGGCGAACTCGACGGCGTGGCCGCGACATCCTTCCGCATGGAAGGCCGCGACGGCCAAACCGCAACCTTGAGCGACGGCTTCACCAATGAAGGCGACCTGCGCGCTGCCAGCTGGGAAGCTGCGGCGTCCACGGCCATCCTCGGTGACGGGGCTATCATTCCAACCTGGCACAATACCGGCCTGATGCTGGCCGCCTCGTCCGGCACTGCCGGCATCGCCCAGGGCCTTGTTATCGAGGCTGGCGGCGCCCTGTCCGAATTGGTCAACGAAGGTCAGATGTTGGCCAACGCGACACTGGGCGGCTCTTCCTACGTCGTCATTGACCGGTCCGGAACCCTGACGTCCATCAGCAATTCAGGGCTTATCGGTGCCAATTACACCCCGCCGACCGACCCGGCCAACGCAGTCGCCTACGAAACCGTCGCGATCGACCTGAGAGGCGGCAATAGCGATGCCACAATTCGCCAGTTCCGTGCGAGCGACGCCGAGGAAGAATGGGTCGTCGCCATCCGCGGTGACATCTACATGGGCGGCGGCGCTGACTCCCTCCTCGTTGAAAGCGGTGAGATCAGGGGCGACCTGGACTTCGGTCTCGGCGCCGACCGTCTGATGATTTCGGGCGGCGCCCTCGTCTCCGGCAATCTCAATGACAGCGACGGCGATCTTCTTATCGACGTCGCCGATGGCGAACTTCGCGTCGGCTCGGAGACCAACACGACCATCCGCGAGGCGATCTTCCGTGACGGTTCGGTGCTGCGCTTCCAAATCGACGAGGATACCGGTGCCGCGGCACGCCTCGACGCCACCGGCACGGTGACCTTCCAGGAAGGCTCCCGCGTTCAGGCAACCTTGGCCAACCTGATCGGCGATGGCGCCAGCCTCGTTGTCCTGACTGCCAATGACCTCGTGATCGCCGAAACGCTCGACATTCTACAGGATACGTCGGCGCCCTATCTTTACGAATCGTCCCTCGACTTCGATCCCAATGATTCCAATGCCCTGGTCCTGACACTTCGGCGTCGTGATGCGACCGAGCTGGGCATGAACTCGAACCAGGCCGCGGCCTATGATGCGGCTTATGAAGGCTGGCGCCAGAACGCTGAGCTCGGCGCGGCCTTCGCCTCACTGATGTCCGAGGACGAGTTCTTCACGGCCTACGACCAGCTGCTTCCGGAATATGCGTCCAGCGCCATCCAGTTCGCACTGGCCAGCAATGACAGCGCCATCGGCGCGCTGGCCAACCGCCTCGAGGCGGTTCGGCGCAGCCCGGACGAGACCGGCGGCCTGTGGATCCAGGAATTCGGTTATTTTGCGGACCGTGCCGGCACCGCCTTCGGGCCAGGCTATCGCGGCTACGGCATCGGCGTCGCCGCCGGCTTCGACCGTCCGATCGGACCGTTCTATTCGGTCGGCCTCAACTTTACCGGGGCAGCCAGCGAGATCGAGGAGAGTGACGGCTTCGACGACCCGATGACCGCCCTCACCGGCCAGCTCGGCCTGTATGCCGGCGCCGAGCTTCCGGGCAATCTCCTGTTCGACGTCTATGGCGGCATTGGCTACGACCATTTCGAGCACAATCGCTCGATCCTGATCGGTGACTTCGAAGCCAATCCGACCGCCACCTGGTCTGGCTATCACGTTACCGGCGCGGCCCGTCTGGCCCGCAATTTCGAGTTCGGCAGTCGCTATTTTGTGCGTCCGGCACTGACCATCGACTATCTCAGCCTGTTCGAGGACAGCTATGTGGAGAGCGGCGGCGGTGCCGGCATCGACCTGGCTGTCGACGAACGCGACAGCTCGAGCCTGTCGAGCTCAGCCCTGCTCACCTTCGGGGCGCGTTTCGAGAATTCCCAGTCCTGGTGGTCGCCGCACGCCCGTGTCGGTTTCCGCAGCGAATTCACTGACGCCGACACGGAAACCACGGCCCAGTTCGTCGGCTATGACGACACCTTCACCCTGCGATCGCAGCAGATCCCGGGCAGCGGCTTCATCTTCGGTCTCGGCCTGACCGCTGGTTCTGGCTATTCGACCTTCTCGCTGGCCTATGATGCGGACGTGCGCGAAGACTTCATCCGTCACACGGCCCGGCTGGTCATGCGCATGGTCTTCTAGGCCGGCGACCAGACGCATTCGGGACTGCGGCAACCGCCGGTTAACCGTCTCCTGCGAGGCTTGCGCGTATGACACGTGCAAGCCTCGTTTCGTTTTGCGCCCTTCTGGGCCTTGCTGCCTGCGGCCACACACCGCCGCCGGATCAGGTCGAGGATGCCTGCCTGATCCTCGAGGACAACCGGTCGTGGTGGCGTGCCCTGCGCCGCACCGAGGAGCGCTGGGACGTGCCCCCCGGCGTCCAGCTGGCCATCCTGCGCCGCGAGTCCAGCTTCACGGCCAATGCCCGCCCGGCGCGGCGGCGCCTGCTCGGGATTATCCCGGCCGGCCGCCCGTCCAGCGCCTACGGCTATGCCCAGGCCCTCGATTCAACGTGGGACTGGTATCGCGAAGACACCGGCCGGCGCGGTGCCGATCGTGACGATTTCGCCGACGCTGTCGATTTCATTGGCTGGTACGCTGACAAGAGCCGCCGCCTCAGCGGCGTCGAGCCAAGCCAGGCCCGAGACCTCTACCTGACCTATCACGAGGGTCATGGCGGCTATAATCGCGGCACCTATCGCAACCGCTCATGGCTCCTTGGTGCGGCGGACCAAGTGGCACGCGATGCGCGTCGCTATGATCAGCAGATCGAGCGCTGCGAACGCCGCCTCTCACGGCGATTCTGGCTGCTTTGAATCTCCCATAAGCGCTCCGACTCGTGCATGGTGCGCACATGTCTTCTGAGCAGTCTCCCACCGACCTTTTTTCCGGTGCCCCGGCGCCGACGCCTGCCAAGGCCCCGGCCCCCGGCTATTCAGCCGCCCACATCGAAGTTCTTGAAGGCCTCGAGGCCGTGCGCCGCCGCCCCGGCATGTATATCGGCGGCACGGACGAACGTGCCTACCACCACCTGTTCGCCGAAATCCTCGACAACTCGATGGACGAAGCCGTGGCAGGCTGGGCCGACCGCATCGAAGTCGTGATCGACGAAGACGGCTTCATCACTGTGACCGATAATGGCCGCGGCATCCCGGTCGATCCGCACCCGAAATATCCCGACAAGTCAGCCCTGGAAGTTGTGCTCACCGTGCTCCATGCCGGTGGCAAGTTCTCTGACAGCGCCTACAAGACCTCCGGCGGCCTGCACGGCGTCGGCATCTCGGTCGTCAACGCCTTGTCCGAGGTCCTGGAAGTGGAAGTTGCCCGCGAGAAGACACTCTGGCGCCAATCCTACTCGCGCGGTCTGCCGCTCGGACCGATCGAGAAAGTCGGCCCGGCGCCGAACCGCCGCGGCACCAAACTGCGCTTCCTGCCTGATCGCGAGATTTTCGGCGACAAGGCTCGCGTCAAGCCGGCCCGCGTCTATGCCATGGCCCGCTCAAAGGCCTTCTTGCGCCGCGGCGTCAAGATCCAGTGGCGCTGCGCGGAAAGCCTTGTTGAGGGCAGCGAGACGCCCGCCGATGACATCCTGTGCTTTCCCGGGGGCCTCGCGGACCGGATGTCGGAGATGTCCGCCAAATGCGCCCTGGTCACCTCGGAAATCTTCTCCGGAAAGGTGGAACGCGAGGACGGCGGCGGCGGCGTCGAGTGGGCGGTGACCTGGTCGGCCAATGGCTATGGCAGCGAAGCGGACGGCTTCTGCCAGTCCTACTGCAACACCGTGCCCACGCCGCAGGGTGGCACGCACGAACAGGGTCTGCGCGCGGCGCTGACCAAGGGCCTGCGCGCCTATGCCGAGCATTCAAATGCCAAGAAGGCGGCCCAGATCACCCCTGACGACGTTATGGGTGGAGCTGGTGCCCTGGTCTCGGTGTTCATCACGGAACCGGAGTTCCAGGGTCAGACCAAGGATCGGCTGGCCACACCTGACGCGGCGCGCCTGGTCGAAACGGCTGTGCGCGACCAGTTCGACCACTGGCTCGCCGGCTCGCCCAAGGAAGCGGCCAAGCTGGTCGAGTTCGCCATAGAGCGGGCCGACGACCGCATGCGCCGCCGCAAGGAAAAGAACGTAAAGCGACAGACCGCTTCTCGGCGACTGCGCCTGCCCGGCAAGCTGGCCGACTGTTCGCGCAGCGGCGCGGAAGGGACCGAACTCTTTATCGTCGAGGGCGACTCCGCCGGCGGCTCTGCCAAGCAGGCCCGCTCGCGCCAGACCCAGGCCATCCTGCCGCTGCGCGGCAAGATTCTCAACGTGGCCTCCGCCAGCACCGACAAGATTGCCGCCAACCAAGAGATCTCGGACCTGCTGCAGGCGCTTGGTGTTCTCACGGGGTCAAAGTTCAAGCTCGACGAATTGCGCTATGAGCGCATCGTCATCATGACCGACGCCGATGTCGACGGCGCTCACATTGCGGCGCTGCTGATCACCTTTTTCTACAAGGCGATGCCAGAGCTCATCCATTCCGGCCGCCTGTTTCTGGCCCAACCGCCACTATACCGCCTGACCCAGGGCGGGCGCACGCTCTATGCTCGCGACGAAGTCCACCGCGATCAGCTGCTCGAGGATGAGTTCAAGGCCAGCGCCAAAGTCGAGATCGGCCGCTTCAAGGGTCTTGGCGAGATGACTCCATCCCAGCTCAAGGAAACCACGATGGACCCGGGCAAGCGCACGCTGGCGCGGGTGACCATTGCGGAAGGCGACCTGCCGAGCCTGGAAGCCCTGGTGGAAACGCTGATGGGCAAGAAGCCGGAGGCGCGCTTCCAGTTCATCCAGGAGAATGCTCCCTTCCTCGATGACGACGCCCTTGATCTGTAACTCGTTAGCCATCCCGCTGACTGGCCGTTTGCTTCCCCCGAATTTGGAGTAGGATACGCTCCAACGAGTAGAGAGCCGTGCTGACCATTGGGGGATGGCATGAACTATATCTACAGCCATATGAATCCGGGCGAGCGCCCGCATGCCTGGGCGGATGTGCTGCCGGTGGGCGTCTATGCATGCGACGCCAACGGGCACATCATGGAGTTCAACGCCAAGGCCGGTGAACTCTGGGGCCGAAAGCCGGCTACCAACGAGCCCGATGAGCGCTTCTGCGGTTCGCATCGGCTCTACACGCTGGACGGCAGCCCGTTGCCGCATGCAGACACCCCGATGGCCAAGGCACTGGCCACGGATAGGCCCTTTCGCGATGAACGCGTAGTCATCGAGCGCCCGGATGGCACGCGCATCATCGCGCTGGTCAATATCGACCCCCTACACGATGACAAGGGCGAGCTGGTCGGGGCGGTCAATTGCTTCCAGGACATCACGGAGCTCGAGAATGCGCGCTCTCAGATGGCCGAAGAACGACAGGTATTCAAAGAGATACTGAACGCGCTTCCAGCAGCGGTGTACACGACTGATGCCGATGGCAACCTCACCTTCTTCAACGAGGCTGCTTCGGACTTCGCCGGCAAGCAACCGAGGCTCGGCGATGATCGCTGGTGCGTCACTGAAAAACTTCGCACGCCCGACGGTGAGGATCTGGCCTTCGAAGACTGCCCGATGGGAGTTGCCCTGCGCGAACAGAGGCCGCTGCGTGGGGCCGAGGCCGTTGCGGTACGGCCCGATGGCAGCGAAGCGCCCTTCCTGGCCTACCCGACGCCCCTGTTCAATGCCGACGGCAGCCTGCGTGGTGCCGTCAACATGCTGATCGACATCTCCGACCTAAAACGGGCCGAGGACGAGCAGCGCCTGCTCCTGCACGAGCTCAGCCACAGGGTGAAGAACACACTTGCCGTGGTCCAGTCGGTGGCCCGCCAGACCCTGCACCACGCCGCCACCCCGGATGACTTCGTCACCAGCTTTACCGGCCGCGTGGAAGCCCTCGCGGCGGCCCACTCGCTTCTCACGCGTTCAAACTGGCGCGGTGTGCGCTTCAGCGACCTGGTCACCGGCCAGCTCGCCTTGCGCGACGATGAGCACAACCGCATCACCCTGGACGGCCCGGAATTCGAAATCGGCCCCCAGCATTCCATCAGCCTGTCTCTGGTGCTCCATGAACTGGGTGCCAATGCTCGCAAGTATGGGGCCCTGTCGAGCGCCGAGGGCCGCGTGCAAGTTACCTGGTCGGTCGATGACGTGAAACCGCCCCGCCTGTCGCTGACCTGGCGCGAAACCGGCGGCCCGACGGTGCGGCAGCCCGAAAGGCGCGGTTTCGGCAGCGTGCTGATCGAGCAAGGCCTGCGCGGCAAAGGCGGCGATGCCCAGCTCCATTTCAATCCCGAAGGTGTAACCTGCCAGCTCGACCTGCCACTGACCCCGGAAGGCGAGTTTGCCCTCGCCCCCGCCGACCTGAAACCACGGTCGGCGTCCCGTTCCAGCGATGAGACCAGCCTGCCCGGCCTGCGCGTCCTCCTGTTCGAGGACGAGGCCATCGTCCTGCTCGACCTGGAAGGCGTGGTCAGTGAAGCCGGCATGACCGTCACCGGGTCCGCCTCAGACATTGCCAGCGCGCTGGAACTGGCACGCTCCGGACACGGCGATGTCGCCCTGCTGGATGCCAATCTGCACGGCCACCCGGTCGACGGGGTCGCCGATGCACTGGCCGCGCGCGGCATACCATTCGCCTTTGCCACGGGATATGGCCGTGATGCCCTGCCCCGCCAGCACCGGTCCGCGCCGGTCCTGTCCAAGCCGTTCAACCGTGAGGACGTGCTTGATACCCTGATGTTGCTTTTTGAAAATTCAGAAACTTAAATAGATTTATTCAACCGGTCTCTCATCATCGAGCAGGTCTTGGTTCTCCTTTGACCGCCGTTCGGTTTCGACCTTTTCTTCGATATGCGTCTCGGGTGCCACATCGAAGGCCGCGTCCGTTGCCTTTGCGCGGCGGCGCCGTTTGGGCCGCTCCTGACCGACTGCGGGCTGGGGCGAAACGGGTCGCACCTGCCCCGTTGCTCCCAGCCCCAGATCCGGCACTTCATCGATGCGCAGGCGGTAAATCGGCTCGGGAAGCGAGAAGCCTTCCTCCTCGAGCACCAGTTTGGTGGCACGGATCGCCAGGCTGCGGGCCTTGTGAAAATCGCTCTTGTCCTGATCGATCCAACCGGAGAAACGCAGCACGATATTGCTGTCGCCGACTTCCTCGATGATGGCTCCGGGCTCCGGTTCGGCGAGCACGAAATCCAGCTTTCCCATCGCCGCCAGACCGACATCAATGGCCTCGATCGGGTCGTCTTCGGCATCCACGCCAAGCACGAAATCGAAGCGTCGCTCAGGATTGCGGCTGTAATTGAGGATGACCGCCTTGAACACGTCCGCATTGGGGATGCGCAGATGATTGCCCTGCAATGTCATGAGAATGGTCGCCCGAGAGGTGAGGCGCACCACCTTCCCCTCATGCTCGTTGATGACGACATGCTCATTGGCGCGGAACGGCTGGCGCAACGACAACATGATGGAAGCAATGTAATTCTCGATGCTGTCACGAACCGCAAAGCCAATGGCGATCCCGACCAGTCCCGCGCCTCCCGCCAGCGTGCCGAGCAGAGCGACTGCGCCCAGCATGCTCAGGGCGGTGACGATGCCGATGGTGAAGAAGAAAACCCGGACAAGTTGCTGCAACAAGCTGGCGATAAACGGGTTGGGCGCCAGTCGCCCCCAGAGCCTGTCTACCGAAGCCAGCAAGAAGCCGGTCCCGGCAATGATGACGAACACCGCCAGGGCGATCAGATAGACCGGCCAGGCCCGGACGATGCGGTTGAAATTGGCCGCCATATTGTCGATCACAGGCGAAACACTGCTCTCGACGTCGAGCGCCCGCTCGAGCTCGTTCTCAACCGTCACCACGCCAGCCAGCCGACTGGCCAGGCGCTCCGCCCGGGCAATCGCGACTTCTGTCGGCACCTCACCGCTGAGCGTCACCACGCCCTCGGCGACCGCGACCTCGACATTGGTGAGACTGTCAATTTCGGCGAATATCCCGCGGATACGCTCGGCCAGTTCGGCGTCCTGTTCCGGGGTTGAGAGGCGCTCGATCTCGCGCGCCTCGAGCGGATCCGGATTGTCTCCGCCGGGCGGCTGAGCCTCAACTGACGCAAGGCTGAGAAGGGACAGGACGAGAATGACGGCGGGCAGTGTCAGCCGCAGCGATGGGGTCATGTGCCGAAATCCTTTGGCCAATCCGCTTCGGGCCAGCTTACCGTCGCTTACCTGTAGACCTCAAGGCGGCTCGCTTCATGACAAATCCGCAAGGTTCAGCCAATCCCGGCCCTTGCATTTGACGCCCGGCAGTGAAGCGCGTTCAATCAGCAAATTCGCCTGTCAGGTGCGTCCGCAGGTGCCAGAAGGGGAAGTCCAAATCATGAAATCAAAGGCCTGGATGCCAGCCGCCCTGCTCTGCGTGGGGCTTGGACTGGCTGGCTGCGATCGCAATTCCGAGAGCGCCGAATCGGCAGACGGGGATACCGGCGAAGATCGCGTCGTCCGTCACGATACCGATCCCTATCCGTCCACGTATACGCCGCGACCAAGCGAGGTCACCCTGATCCAGGGCGCCACCGTGCTCGACGGTCGCGGCAATGTCATCGAAAGCGGTGACTTGCTGATGGCCGATGGCCGGATCCAGGCGGTCGGCAGCGGCCTTGAAGCGCCCGAAGACGCCACGGTGATCGACGGAACCGGACGTTACGTGACCCCGGGCATCATCGACATTCACTCCCACCTGGGCGCCTACCCCTCCCCAGGCGTGCGGGCCCACTCCGACGGCAACGAGGCAACCCAACCGGTGACCGCGGAAGTCTGGGTGGAGCACAGCGTCTGGCCCCAGGATCCGGGCTTCGACCTGGCCATTGCCGGTGGCGTGACGACGCTGCATGTGCTGCCGGGCTCGGCCAATCTGTTCGGCGGCCGCGGCATCACCCTGCGCAATGTCGCCGGTCGCACGGTCCAGGAAATGAAATTCCCGGGCGCCCCCTACACGCTCAAGATGGCCTGCGGCGAGAATCCGTCGCGCGTCTATGGCGGCCGCGGCCAGTCTCCGGCGACCGACATGGGCAATATGGCCGGCTACCGCGCCGCCTGGCAGGAAGCTTCCGACTACCGCGATGACTGGCACGAGTACTGGGAGGCCGCCGAGGACGGTGACGAAGACGCCTCGCCGCCAACCCGCGACCTCGAACTGGATACGCTCATGGGTGTTCTGGAAGGCGATATCCGCGTCCAGATGCACTGCTACCGCGCCGACCAGATGGCCCAGATCCTCGATATGTCAGAGGAGTTTGGCTATCAGGTCTCG
This sequence comes from Maricaulis sp. CAU 1757, assembly GCF_054482675.1. Taxonomy (NCBI): domain Bacteria; kingdom Pseudomonadati; phylum Pseudomonadota; class Alphaproteobacteria; order Maricaulales; family Maricaulaceae; genus Maricaulis; species Maricaulis sp. CAU 1757. Next base: position 292,135 of record NZ_JBTLRI010000002.1, on the reverse strand, counting down.
ACCTTCCATCACGCGGTCGAAGCGTACAAGGTCCCCGATCTGCTGGCCGAGCACGACGTGTGCGCGGCCGTCTGGGCGGACTGGGGCGGCTTCAAGATGGAAGCCTATGACTCGGTTCGCGAGAACCTTGCCCTGACGCACGCAAACGGGGCCTGCGCCATGATCCACTCTGATGATGCCAACGGCATCCAGCGCCTCAACCAGGAAATCGCCAAGGCGCTTGCCGACGGCCAACGTTTGGGTCTCGAGATCTCCGAGGCGGAAGCCTGGTCCTGGGTTTCGTCCAACCCGGCCCGCGCGCTCGGCATTGACGACCAGACCGGAGCTCTCGCCGAGGGCCTGCGCGCCGACGTGGTGTTGTGGTCGGGCAATCCGTTCTCGACCTACACGCTCGCCGACCAGGTCTGGGTCGACGGCGCTTTGGCTTTCGATCGACGCGATTCCAGCCAGCAACCCCGCCGTGACTTCATGATCGGCCAGCCCGGACAGGGAGATGACCAATGAGACATCTGATTTCCGCTCTGGCGCTGGGAGCCATGTTCACCGCACCCCTGGCTGCCCAGACCTATGCCGTGACCAATGGTCAGGTCATCACCAACACCACCAGCGGTCGTGTCGATAACGGAACGGTGCTCGTGCGCGACGGCACCATAGTCGCGGTCGGCGCGAATGTGGTCATTCCCGAAGAGGCCGAGATCATCGACGCCGATGGCGGCTGGATCACGCCGGGACTGTTCGCCGCTTATGCCCAGATCGGCCTCATCGAAGTGGGACTGGAAAGCTCGACCCGCGACAATGCGGCGGAGGACTCGCCCTACTCTGTCAGCCTTGACGTCGCCGACGGCTTCAATCCGGCGGGCACGCACATTGCCGCGACCCGCATCGAAGGCATCACGCGAGCCGCGATCTATCCCTCGACCGGGCACAATATCTTTGCTGGCCAGGGTGCGCTGGTCAGCACCACCGGCGAGTCCGATTCGCTGATCCAGGGCGGTATGTTTGTCTATGCCGACCTGAGCGAATCGGGTGCCGGAACGGCCGGCGGATCGCGTCCGGCCGCCTGGGCTTTCCTCGACGCCGCCATGAATGACGCGCGGGGCTATCCGGGTCGCTTCGCCGGTGTGGAACGGGGCGACGCGCTCAACCGCGTCGACGCGGCGGCCTTGGTTCCTGTGGCTCGCGGCAGGGTCCCGCTGGTGCTGCACCTGAACCGCGCGGCCGACATCCGCCGGGCCCTGCGCTTCCAGCAGGAACATGCCCCGGCGCAGATCATCATCGAGGGCGGCGCGGAAGCCTGGCTTGAGGCAGACGCACTGGCCGAGGCCGGAGTGCCGGTCCTGATCGACCCCCTGGAAGACCTGCCGTCCTCCTTCGACGCCATCGCGTCCAGCCTGGAGAACGCCCGGCGCCTGCACGAGGCCGGCGTTACCGTGGCTTACACCACGCGTACCGCGGACGGCTATTTCCAGGCCCGCCTGCTGGCCCAGCACGCCGGCAATGCGGTGGCCCGCGGCGTCGGCTGGGACGAGGCCTTCCGCTCGATCTCGCTTACCCCGGCACAGGTCTATGGTGTGGGTGACCGCTATGGCGCCCTGGCACCTGGCTATGTCGGAGATGTGGTAGTCTGGGACGGCGACCCGCTGGAAGTCATGACGGGCGCCGTGGCTATGCTCATCGATGGTCAACCGACCTCGATGGAATCACGCCAGACCCGGCTCGCAAACCGTTACCGCAATATCACGGATGGGACGCCATTCGCCTATCGCGACTAGCCAATCAGCCCCGGTGCGTTGACTTGGCGCGCCGGGGCCGTATTTTGCGCCCACTTGAGCGGCCGCGCCCCAACGGCGCGGCCGTGTTGCTTGTTGTTTAAACACAAGGACGCCATGACGTTCGCTGAACTGGGCCTAAGCCCGAAACTGCTCGATGCCATCAATGACGCCGGCTACACCGAGCCGACACCGATTCAGGCCGGGGCCATCCCGCCGGCACTGGCCGGGCGGGATGTGCTTGGCATCGCCCAGACGGGGACCGGCAAGACGGCTTCCTTCACCCTGCCCCTGATCGAGCGCCTGTCGCGCGGCCGGGCGCGCGCCCGCATGCCACGCTCCCTGATCATTGCGCCGACACGAGAGCTGGCGGCCCAGGTGGCGGAAAATTTCGAGACCTATTCCAAGGGCCAGAAGCTGACCATGGCGCTGCTGATCGGCGGCGTGGCCTTCAAGCCCCAGGAAGAGATTCTCAACCGCGGCGCCGACGTGCTGATTGCCACGCCCGGTCGCCTGCTCGACCATTTCGAGCGCGGCAAGATCCTGATGACCGGCGTCCAGTTCCTCATTGTCGACGAAGCCGACCGCATGCTGGACATGGGCTTCATCCCGGATCTCGAACGCATCTTCAACATGGTGCCGCCGCGCCGTCAGGTCCTGTTCTTCTCGGCCACCATGCCGAAGGAGATCAAGAGCCTGGTCGACCGCTTCCTGACCGATCCGGTGCGCGTGGAAGTGGCCCGCCCGGCAACCACCGGGGCCAATATCAAGCAGTACCTGGTGCACCTGAAGACCAATACCGCCAAGGACAAGCGCGCCGCCCTGCGGGCCGCGATGAACCGCGACGGGGTCAAGAACGGCATCATCTTCTCAAACCGCAAGCGTGACGTCGACCTGGTCGCCCGCTCACTGCAGCGCCACGGTTTTTCCGCCGCGCCGATCCACGGCGATCTCGACCAGTCCGCCCGCACCAAGACGCTCAACGACTTCAAGTCGGATACGCTGCGTTTCCTGGTCGCCAGCGATGTCGCCGCCCGCGGTCTCGACATTCCCGATGTCAGCCACGTTTTCAACTATGACGTGCCCCATCATGCCGACGATTATGTCCACCGGATCGGTCGTACCGGCCGCGCCGGCAAGAGCGGAGAGGCCGTCACCTTCGTCACGCCGGGCGACGACAAGTCCCTCGCCGCCGTCCTCAGCCTGATCAAGCAGGACGTCGAGGAACTCAAGCTGGACGGCCTGTCCGGTGACAGCGGCGGTAAAGCCGAAACTTCCGACAGCGCCGCCAGCAAGCCACGCAAGCGCCCTGCCCGCGGCGGCCGCAAGGTCGCAGCCGACTCCTCCGAGCAAGACGGGGCGCCGAAATCGGCACCAGCAAAAGCCGAAACCCCGGCGGAGGCCCCATCGGCGGCAGACAAGCCCACGTCGGACAAGCCCAAGGCCGAGAAGCCGAAATCCGATCGCAACCGCAAGCCCAGAGATCCGGGGCACACCCCGTCCCAGGCTGCCGAATCCGCCAAGCCGGCCCGCTCGGACAATCGGCGCGGACGTGACGGACAGCAGGTCGTCGGTTTCGGCGACCACGTACCGGATTTCATGCAATCCAGCTGATCCAGCGGTCGGGGTCCGCATCGGACCCCGACCTCAACCTTCGCGCGCAATCAGCAGCAAAAGATTTCGCGGGGTGCGCGAAAAACGAACTCGCTTTTACCCAATCTTTCTGTTTCACGGATAGCGTGTCTCCTGTCGCAACGTCAAAACGGCGTTTGACAGGGTATGAGGGTGTCCAGGTGAACGGTCGACTGTTTGGCAAAGAGGGGCGGGAACTGGCGCACAAGGCGCTGGGTTTCATGGAGCAATTCGACATTGCGCCAACCCCTGAAAACTACGCGGTGTGGAGTTGTTTCGCCGCCGAAACCAATCCGGAACTGTGCGACAGCCTGCGCGGGCTGATCGAGACCGGTGCCGAATTCACCGAAACCGTCAATGCCGACCTGTTTGAGCAATATTTCCAGTGGAAGGCGGTCCATGACGCGATCATGGACAGCGGTGGCGCCATGTGCCGCCAGCTTGGCGCGGTCAAGGAAACGCTGGAAGCCGCTGAACGCGACACGGCCGCCTATGGCGAGGCTCTCTCCGGTGCCAGCACCACACTGAGATCGGCTCCCGATGCCGACGGCATGAAATCACTCGTCGAATCCCTCGTTTCCGCCACGGCGCGCATGCAGAAGCGCAGCCAGGATCTCGAGGAACGCCTGCAGCAGACCTCCAACGAGGTCACCCAGTTGCGTTCCAATCTGGAGAAGGTCCGCGAAGAGGCAATGACCGACGCCCTCACCGGTATCGCCAACCGCAAGCGTTTTGACGAAAGCCTGCGTCGCGCCCGCCGCGACGCCGAGAATACCGGCAAGCCCCTCAGCCTGGTCCTGTGCGACATCGATCACTTCAAGCGCTTCAATGACACTTGGGGCCACCAGACCGGTGACCAGATCATCCGCTTCGTCGCCGGCTGCCTGACCCGTCACGCCGCCGACGATCACCTGGTGGCGCGTTATGGCGGCGAGGAGTTCGGAATTGTCATGCCCAACACGGATGTGATGACCGCCGAGCAGATCAGCGAGAAAATCCGTCGCACCGTCCAGTCCAAGAAACTCTTGCGCAAATCAACCAATGAGGATCTTGGCAATATCACCCTGTCGCTCGGGGTCGCCGTCTTTGATGGTCGGGAATCCGTGGAAGAGCTGATCGAACGCTCCGATTCGTACCTTTACAAGTCGAAGACTGAAGGTCGCAATCGCACCACAGGTGACGGCAAGGCCAAGCAACGCAACGCCGCCTGATCCGATCATGATCCGAATTCTAGCTGGATGCCGGTGGTCGGGTTTCAATGAAACTCGGCCGCTCTGACCATTTGCCGACCAGCCGGGCCAGCTTCGGCCGGTTGTCACGCCAGCCGCTCTCGGGGAAACGGAAGTCCAGGTAGGACAGGGCCACCGCCATGGTCAGCGGGCCCAGCGCCATCCAGTCATCCACCTCGTCGACAATTGTCTCCAGCTGATCAACGGCACGCATGATGGCGCGCTCGCGGCGCTGTATCCAGTAATCGGACTGGATATCCTCGTCGCGGACCATCTCGACGCGCCGCGCCACGGCAAGGTCCAGAAGTCCGCTGCCGAGCGCTTCCAGGCGCTTGTCCGCCAGGTCACGAGGCCAGGGATTTCCGGCCTGCTCCATCAGGTAGTCGGCGATCAGGCCGCTTTCGGTCAGTGCCTCGCCATCATCCAGTACCAGGCACGGTACCCGGCCCAGCGGATTGGCGCGCAGCAATTCCTCGTCATCCTCGAACGGATGCGACTCAACCTCGTCAACCAGGTCCAGGAGCCCAGTCTCACGCACCAGGATCCGGCATTTGCGCGAGTACGGGGACGTGGTGGAGAGGATGAGCTTCATGACGTCAGCCCTCGCGGACCGGAACGATGGTCACGCTCTCCCCGCATCCACATGCATCGGTCTGGTTGGGATTGTTGAACACGAACTTGGAATGCAGGGCCGTGGTCTCGTAATCGATCTGGGTGCCGAGCAGGAACAGCAGGGCCTTGGACTCCAGCACGATCTCGACGCCCTTGTCCTCGACCCGCTCATCAAGCGCCCCGGGGGCCTCGACATAGTCCATCTCGTATTCCATGCCGGCACAGCCGCCATTCTTGACGCCGACGCGCAGGAATCCGGCGCCACGCTTGTCCATGATCGACTTGACGCGCGCTGCCGCAGCGTCGGTCAGGGTCACGGCCTTGGGTCTGGGTCTGGCACTCATGGCTTTATCCTAGAACATGTTGAGGGCAAGGCGGGCCTCGTCCGACATCCGGTCCGGCGTCCACGGAGGTTCGAAGGTCAGCGTGACCTCGGCGCGCTCGACGCCCTCGACGGTCTCGACCGCATCCTTGACCCAGCCCGGCATTTCGCCGGCTACCGGGCAACCCGGCGCGGTCAGCGACATGTCGACCTTGAGCGTCCGGTCGTCTTCGAGATCGACCTTGTAGATCAGGCCTAGCTCATAGATATCCACCGGGATTTCCGGGTCGTAGACAGACTTGAGCGCCGTTACCACGTCATCGGTGATGCGCGCGAGCTCGTCAGCCGGAATGGCGCTGGCCGGTTTGGGTGCTGCGTCCTCGACCACCTCCGGCGCCGGATTGGCAGGCGCCAGCGGGGCGGTGAGGTCGATCAGGTCGCGCTCTTTGCGTTCGGTCATCTCGGTCATATCTGTCATCTCAGCCCCTAGATGAGGAAGCTGCGGGCCTTTTTCAATGCGTCGACGAAGGCGTCAGCCTCGTCGAGCGTGTTGTAAACAGCGAAGCTGGCGCGCGCGGTGGAGTTGACCCCCATGCGGGCCATCAGCGGCTGGGCGCAATGATGCCCGGCTCGCACCGCGACGCCGTACTTGTCGAGGATCTGGGCAATGTCATGCGCGTGGGCACCCTCTATGTCGAAGGAAATGATGGCGCCCTTGTCCTGGGCGGTACCGATCACGCGCAGCCCCTCGATTTCTGCCAACCCGGCCATGGCCCGGTCCATCAGGGCACGTTCGTGCTCAAGGATGGCCATGCGGTCATGGCGTTCCAGCCAACGGATGGCCGCGCCCAGCCCGATGACATCGGCAATGGCCGGGGTTCCGGCTTCGAACTTGTGCGGCACATCGGCGAAAGTGACTGCATCTTCGGTGACTTCCGAGATCATCTCGCCACCGCCGAGGAAGGGCGGCAGGCGCTCCAGCCAGTCGCCCTTGGCGTAGAACACGCCCACTCCGGACGGGCCGTACAGCTTGTGCCCCGTGAAGGCGAAGAAGTCACAATCGATGTCCTGCAGGTCGACCGGGAGGTGGACCGCAGACTGCGACCCGTCGAGCATCACCGGGACATCTGCCGCATGTGCCAGTTCAACGATCCGTTTGGCGTCATTGATGGTGCCCAGCACGTTGGACATGTGGCTGATGGCGACCAGCTTGGTTCGGTCGCCGATCAAATCTGCCAAGTGTTGATAATCCAGCTCGCCGGTATCGGTCACACGTGTCCAGCGGAGGATCAGGCCCTTGCGGTCCGCCAGCAGGCGCCAGGGCACGATATTGGAATGGTGCTCCATCTGCGACAGGATGATCTCGTCGCCTTCTTTCAACAGCTGGCCGAAACTGTGGGACAGCAGGTTCACCGCCTCTGTGGTGCCGCGCGTGAACACGATCTCGCGGGTCGACCGGGCATTTAGAAAGCGCCGAACATCGTCGCGCGCCAGTTCGAATGCCTCGGTCGTCTCATTGGCCAGCGTATGCAGGCCACGATGCACATTAGCGTAGGACGCCCGGTATACCCCGGCGACGCTCTCGATCACGAATTCCGGCTTCTGCGCCGAGGCCGCGCTGTCCAGATAGACCAGCGGATTGCCGTTGATCTCACGCTGCAGGATCGGAAACTCGGCCCGAATTGCGGCGATGTCCAACGGCGTTTCGATCTTCGACTGAATGGTCATGTGAGCGCCTCCAGGCGGTCGCGCAGCAAGGCCTTGAGCGTGTCGCGGAGGTCCGCGTCACGCACCGCATCGAGCGGTTCAGCCAGATAGCTCTCGATCAGCAGGGCCCGCGCCTTGGCTTCCGGCAGGCCTCTCTGCCGCATGTAGAAAAGGGCCGTTTCATCAAGTGTTCCAAGCGCATTGCCGTGGGCGCACTGGACGTCGTCGGCATAAATCTCGAGTTCCGGCTTGGCATCGATCTCGGCCCGCTCGTCCAGCATCAGCGCCCGGTGCGTCATGCGCGCATCGGTCTGCTGCGCCGCCCGCTCGACCGCGAACTTGCCTTGGAACACGCCGCGCGCGTGCGCCATGGCGGCGCCCTTGACCAGCTGTCGGGTGACGCCGCCCGGGCCGGTATGGGTGACCGTCGAAGTGAAGTCGGCCTGCCGCCCCTCGGCAAGCAGGTAGACCCCGCCGAGAGACACCTCGGCGCCCTCGCCGGGATGCGTCACATGCGTTTCCTGCCGTGACAGCTTGCCTCCGAAGGACAGCGTGGTCTGGTTGAGCCGTGCCCCCGGCGCCAGCACCAGCCTCGTCCGGATCGCCGCCACCGCGTCATCCGGCGTTTCCGGCAGCACCACGCGCTCCAGGGAAGCGCCCTCGCCCAGCGTGTACTCGATGCGTACGGTGGCGAAGGCGCCGGCCTCGAGGGCCTGACGCTCCACGATGCGCGCGCTGGCCCCGGCCGGCACCTGAATCTCGATCGCCGCAACCGACACGCCCGCCGTCGCGGTGAGGTCGAGCGCGTGAGCGCCGCCATCGGTCAGGGTGACCGCTGCAGGCGCCGGCATGCCGTCAAGAACGAAACCCGCCTCACCGCGCGTTGAGATGTCCTGCGTCGCTCGCCGAAGGTCGGACCATTTCCAGGCTTCGGCTCGGCGCGTCGGCAGGCCGCGTTCGAGGACGGCCCGGGGGGGGGGGGGGGGGGAGGGG
>NZ_JBTLRI010000002.1:174647-283861 GCF_054482675.1 Maricaulis sp. CAU 1757 | reverse complement strand
GCGACGACGGCCCGGCGCCCGCCCCCCCTCCAGTCCTCGCCGCCCTCCAGGGCGTCGATCAGCCGTTTCTCTGCCGCCGTGTGCACCAGGGCCGTCATGCCGCCTCCGTCAGGTATTTGTCATACCCTTCCGCCTCGAGCTCACGTGCCAGCTCCGGCCCGCCCGACTTGACGATGCGGCCATCGGCCATGACGTGCACGACGTCCGGTGTGATGTGGTCCAGCAGACGCTGATAGTGGGTGATCACCAGCATGCCGCGCTCCGGCGAGCGCAAGGCATTGACCCCTTCCGACACGGTTTTCAGGGCATCGATGTCGAGCCCGGAGTCGGTCTCGTCGAGGATCAGGAATTTCGGCTCCAGCACCAGCGCCTGGAGGATTTCCATGCGCTTCTTCTCGCCGCCGGAAAAACCGACATTCACCGGCCGCTTGAGCATGTCCATCGACACATTGAGCTGCTTTGCCTTTTCCCGGATCAGCTTCATGAATTCCGGTGCCGTAACCTCGTCCTCGCCACGCGACTTGCGCTGGGCGTTGAGGGCTTCCTTGAGGAAGGTAATGGTCGGCACGCCCGGGATTTCGATTGGATACTGGAAGGAGAGATAGAGCCCCTTGGCCGCCCGCTCTTCCGGAGCCAGTTCGGAAATGTCCTCGCCCATGAACTCGATCGAACCGCCCGTGCACTCATAGCCGTCGCGCCCCGTTACCACGTAGGAGAAGGTCGACTTGCCCGAGCCGTTCGGCCCCATGATGGCATGCACTTCGCCGGCCGGGACCTCGATCGAGAAGCCCTTGAGGATCGGCTTGTCGTCCGCATCCGCGATTTCGACTTTGCAATGTAGGTCATTGATTTTCAGCATAACTTCGATCCTTCGCGGTCGGCCTAGCCGACACTTCCTTCCAGCGACACCTTGAGCAGCGTCTGGGCCTCGACGGCAAACTCCATCGGCAATTCCTGCAACACCTCGCGCACGAAACCGTTGACCAGCAGCGCCGTCGCCGCCTCTTCAGACAGCCCGCGCTGGCGGGCATAGAAGAGCTGGTCTTCCGACAGCTTGGTCGTGGTCGCCTCGTGCTCGAGCACGGCGTGCGGGGTCTTGCATTCGACATAGGGCACGGTGTGGGCGCCGCACTGGTCGCCGATCAGCAGGCTGTCGCACTGGGTGAAATTGCGCGCGCCCGTGGCCTTGGGATGCACCGAGACCAGGCCGCGATAGGTCTGGTCGGAGCGCCCGGCGGAAATGCCCTTGGAGATGATCCGGCTGGTCGTGCCCTTGCCGAGATGGATCATCTTGGTGCCGGTATCGGCCTGCTGGCGACCATTGGTGACCGCGATCGAGTAGAACTCGCCGCGCGAATTGTCGCCGCGCAGGATGCAGGACGGGTATTTCCACGTGATCGCCGAGCCGGTCTCGACCTGGGTCCAGGAGATCTTGGAATTCTTGCCCCGGCAATCGCCACGCTTGGTCACGAAGTTGTACACCCCGCCCTTGCCGTCGGCGTCGCCCGGCCACCAGTTCTGCACGGTGGAGTACTTGATCTCCGCATCGTCCAGCGCCACCAGTTCGACCACCGCGGCGTGCAGCTGGTTCTCGTCGCGCATCGGCGCCGTGCAGCCTTCCAGGTAGGAGACGTAAGCGCCCTTGTCGGCGATGATCAGGGTGCGTTCGAACTGCCCGGTCCCTTCCGCGTTCATGCGGAAATAGGTCGACAACTCCATCGGACAGCGCACGCCCGGCGGCACGTAGACGAAGGAACCGTCGGAAAACACCGCCGTGTTGAGCGTGGCGAAGAAATTGTCCGACGCCGGTACGACCGAGCCGAGATACTTGCGTACCAGGTCCGGGTGATCCCGCAGCGCCTCGGAGATCGAGCAGAAAATGACGCCGGCCTTGGCCAGCTCCTTCTTGAATGTCGTGACCACCGAGACGCTGTCGAACACGGCATCGACGGCGACCCGGTTCTCCGAGCCCTTCACGCCGAGCAGGACCTCCTGCTCCTTGAGCGGAATGCCGAGGCGCGCGAAGTCGGCGAGGATTTCCTCCGGCACGTCGTCGATCGAGTCGTATTTCGCGCCGGCCTTGGGCTCGGCGTAATAGTGGATGTCCTGATAGTCGATCTTCGGATAGTCGACCTTGGCCCACTCCGGCTCGTGCATTTCCTGCCAGCGTTCAAGCGCTTCCAAGCGCCAGGCCAGCATCCAGTCCGGCTCGCCCTTCTTGGCCGAGATAAAGCGCACGGTGTCGGCGCTCAGCCCCTTGGGAGCGAGATCCTGCTCGATATCCGTCGTGAAGCCGTACTTGTACTTGTCGGATTCCAGCTTCTTGACGTCTTCGATGGTTTCTTTGACTGCCGCCATGATCGATTACCGCTTTCAGGCCGTTGCCTTGAGTGTGGATTGAATACGCGCATAGGCTGTCGTCCAGGCCTCGATAAACGCCTCGACATCGGCGTCGCTGGAGGACCAGCCAAGACTGATACGAACGACACCGCGGGCCAGTTCTTCCGGCAGCGCGAGGGCCGTTCCGACCTTGGACGCCCTGGCCTTGCCCGAGGAACAGGCCGAACCGGCACTGATCGATACACCGGCCAGATCCAGCGCCATGACCTGGGTCTCACCCTTCCAGCCCGGCACTGCCAGGCACAGCGTATTGGGCAGACGCGGGGCGGCTTCGCCGATGATGCGCACATCTGGCGCCGCCTCCCGCACCGCTGCGACCATGCGATCGCGCCCGTCCGCCAGCGCGGCGAACCGGTCGAGCCCAGCCGTGGCCTGCTCGATCGCCAGGCCCAGACCGGCAATGCCCGCGACATTGAGCGTACCGGCGCGGCGGCCACTTTCCTGGCCACCGCCGTGAACGTGTCGCGCCATCGGCGCATCACACGACGCCACCAGTGCACCGACACCTTGCGGACCGCCGAACTTGTGCGACGACAAAGCAAGGTAATCAGCGCCGCTGCCGGCGAAATCCACGGCGATCTTGCCGACCGCCTGGATAGCATCAACGACCAATAGTCCGCCTGCGGCATGGGTCAGACGGGCAATTTCTTCGACTGGCTGGATGGTGCCGGTCTCATTGCTGGCCCACATGACCGCCACCACCGGGCGACCCTCGGACACTTCGTTCCAGCGCTCCAGCCGCTGCTCCAGCCAGGACAGGTCGACCACGGCATCGGCGGTCACGGGAATGACCTCGACCGGGAGACCGCTGGCCTCCGCGGTTACAGCCACCGCCTCGTGTTCCAACGCCGAATGCATGACCCGCGCTGCATTCCCGGCCTTGATGGCCGAATTCAGCGCGAGGTTCAGCGCCTCCGTGCCACATCCTGTGAAGATCACGTCTTCCGGACGCGCGCAGACCGCCTTGCCGACCTGGCGACGCGCCTGGTCCACACGGCGCCGCGCGGCCTGCCCATCAGCGTGCACCGATGACGGGTTGCCGGTCTCGCGCAGCACCTCTGCCACCAGGTCGATGACCTCGGGGCGCACTGTCGTGGTTGCGTTATGATCGAGATAACTGCGCATGATCAGGCCATCGCCCCCGCCCTGCCGGCCTTCGCCCTGACAGTTGACGCGCCGTGCGCCGAGCCCAGCAGGCGTCGCTCCAGCACGTCTTCCAGACTGATCGAGGACAGGTAGAGATAAATGTGCTGGCCCAGCTCGTCCCACAAATCATGGGTCACACAGCGCCGACCATCGGCCAGGCAGCCTTTCACCTTCGCACACCGCGTCGCCCGAAGCGGCTCGTCGACAGCCAGCACGATGTCGGCGATGCAGATATCGCCCGATGCGCGCGCCAGACGATAACCGCCGCCGGGACCGCGAACCGAGGTCACCAGCCCGGCCCGACGCAGCTTGGCGAAGAGCTGTTCCAGGTAAGACAGGGAGATCGACTGGCGCGAGGCAATCTCGGCCAGCGTGACAGGGCCCTCGCCGGCTGCGCCCGCAAGGTCGGCCATGGCCATCACGGCATACCGTCCCTTGGTGCTCAGCTTCATGCGAAAACCTCCTTAAACGCTCGCATTTCGCGACCCGATCATGCTAAGACGCGCGCTCCCGGAAACGGGCGATGCGTGCTTGTGGGTGCGCTCGTCCAATATCCGAGTAGTTTAGTCAAGAATATGGTTGCAGCCCGCCTGCGTTTCAATGGTGGTGCGACAACCGGTTCGCAGCGACGCCACGTAACGACCGAGAAGGCCCGAACCCCTATGCCTGACGTGATCATTCCCGGCCCGGCCGGCCGCCTTGAGGGGCGCTACAGCCCAAGCGAAGACCCGACGGCGCCGATCGCCCTGATCCTGCACGCCCACCCTCTTGGCGGCGGCAATATGGAAAATCCCAGCGTCGACATGATGTATGACGTGTTCCGCAAGCGCGGCTTTGCCACGCTGCGCTTCAACTTCCGCGGCGTCGGCCGTTCCCAGGGCAGCTATGACCAGGGCCTCGGAGAGCTGTCCGACGCAGCCACCGTGCTCGACTGGGTGCAGGGCTACAATTCCGGCGCCCGCTTCTGCTGGGTTGCCGGTCATTCCTTCGGCGCCTGGGTCGGCATGCAGCTCCTGATGCGCCGCCCGGAGATTGCCGGTTTCGTCTCGGTCGCCCCGCCGACCAACATGTACGATTTTACCTTCCTCGCGCCCTGCCCGGCTTCCGGCATCATTGTGCACGGTGGCCAGGACAAGATCGTGCCGCCGGAAGACGTCGAGCGCGTGATGTCGAAAGTCCGCGTTCAGAAAGGCATCGAGATCACCACCGAGATCGTGCCCGAGGCCGGCCATTTGTTCTCCGAACACCTCGATGTGCTGCAGGGGCATATCGAGGACTATCTGGAAAGCCGCCTGCCGACGGTGGAGAAGGAACGCGCCGAACGCCAGATCACCGGCAAGCGCTGAGCACGTTCCGATCCGCTTAGAACAAGGGCCTGCCGAGCTCAGCTCGGCGGGCCTTTTTCTTGTTTTGCTAATCCGGGAAAACGGTCCTGAAACCGGATCGGGCGCGGTTTGAAAGCACCGGGTCGAGACAGGCTTCGTCGGCATAGTGCTGCCAGCGCTGCGCACAGTCCACGATCTGCCGGAGCATGGCCCGGGTCCGCGCCGGCTTGATGTCTGCCGCCCGCCCGAGGGCAAGTATGTCCTCCATGGTGAAGCCGGAGGTCTTGCCGGCAATCGACATCTGGTGGCGCGCCGTCCAGGCGCCGTCCGGATTGTAGGCGTAGACCACGTCGTACGCCGGAGCCAGGGACCAACGTCCCTGCTTGTCCATCAGGAAGGCGATATTCTTGACGTGGTCGTCCTGGTTCCGGATCACCACGTTCAGCAAGGCCCGACGGAATTGCTCCTCGAGCGCTTCACGGCCAAGGCCAAGCATCCGGATCGTCTCAATCGCCTGTTCGTAACTGTAGGCCCCCGGCAGGTTAAAATCGAAATGCCGCATCGCGGCGAGGGTCTGCATGTGCAGCTTCTGCCCGTCCCCGGTGCGGTCGAAGCGCCTGGTCATGAAGTGCGCCCGCCCGTTTTCCTCGAACAAACGGCATTCTGCCATGGTGATCCCGGCATCGAGAGCGAGCCGGTGGCAGGCATATTCCAGTCGCCCATAACCCTTGGGGTCGGCGATCTCCTTGTCGGCATTTCCCGACACGCCGTCGAACTTGAGCAGCCATTGCGAATAGCCCGGCCCGGCCTCCAGCTGTCCGGAATGGAAATCACCCGTGGTTTCGTTCCAGGCCAGCACCGCCTTGGCCCGAGCGCCACCGGCAGAGGTGCCAACACGGAGGATGTCGCGCAGCACACCGGCATCCTCCTCGCCGCGCAACGCGCCGCCCAAGCCCTTGCGCTCGTTGAGCACCCGACCCGCCAGCTCGACCAGGGGCGCAATATCCACAAGCCCCCCGTCCGCCCTGCGCTCGCCGGTGGCTGGTTCGAACTCCAGCGCCCCCATCCCTCGGCGCCCCGTGTAGCAAAGCCGCTCGACCGGATTGAAACTGTCCGGCGCCCGCCCCTGCCCGGCCAGCCAACGATTGATCAGCGCATTGCCGAACTTGTCCGGAAGACTGTCCGCGATCAGCCCCGGTAGTCGCTTAAAACTCTCGGCTCCCAGTTCGGGAAAATCGAACGGACCGGGCCTCAGCGGCATGGTCAGCGGCGCAACCTGGATGCCGCTGCGGACAAAGTCGGGGGCATACTCGAAGACGCCCAAGGCCCGCTGGGGGTCCCAGAGAACCGCGCCGATCATGCGGCCCCACAAGCGGACTTCGGCCCGCGTCCGCTCGCTCATTGATCCCAGCTCCAGCTCCCGCTGTCTTCGATTCCGGACTTCCGGGGACGGGAAACCCGCTTGCGAGGCGCGGCATCTGCTGAGCGTGGATCCAGCGGTGAGAGACTGGCATCGGGAATCAGATCGGCCATTCGGTTATCAAGTCCAAGCGCACGCAGCACACGCAGCAGGTTTTCCAGGGTGCCGCCCTTGCCGGATTCGATGCGATGCAGGGTCGAACGGGAAATCCCGGCCTCGCGCGCCAAGTCCGCTTGCCGGATCGAACGCGCGATGCGGTAGGATTCAAGGCGGGATCCGATCGTCGCGGCCAGCTCTGAAATCGGCTGGATATGCAGGTTTTCGTTTTGCATCAAAAATAGCACCTAAAACGCATTCTGCTGCATAATGCATCAAAAGTGATACGAAAGCAAGCTAACATAATGTCGTAAAAATGATATCTACTAGATAAATTTGGACTTAATTGGTCAGAATCGATACATAGCGGGATACAATAGCGGAGCCCGTCATTGCTCAGTGCTCTGACGGTCAGCACCCGAAATCCCGCTGTGCTGCTGCCAAAGCACATCGGAGAAGGTCGAACATGCGCGTTTATCGTTTCGCCTCGACCCGCTTCGGGAGTGCCTCTGGTTTTCGGTCCGATTTGCCCTGAAGACCACGACAGCATGCTGCAACCGGCATGAACGCGATGGCGCCGGTACGGTCGAGGTCGGGCTCTCGATGTAGCGCTGCCATCACTGCATCTACTCGCTCGGCACCGCCGAACTCGCCCGGGTCGTGCGGCCCTCGTCAGCGGGAGGCGCGCTCCGACGCCCGCGCCCGCTTTCCCCCGGATACCGGATGCCGCGCCCCGGTGGTCGACGGCAAGCTGGTCGGCAGACCCCGCTCCACCCGTACCGCAAGCCAGGCGAAGGCCTCGGCCTCAAGCAGGTCGCCGCGCCAGCCGACCGCCTCAACCGGCTCCGCGGCCAAGCCAAGCCGGTCGCTCATGAGCCGCATCAGGGTGGGATTGTGACGGCCTCCACCGGTCACCAGAAGCCGGTTCGGCTGGCCCAGACGCCTGATTGCGTCGGCAACCGTATAGGCCGTGAACGCTGCAAGAGTGGCCGCCCCGTCTTCCACACCAAGGTGCCGCACAGGGTCCAGCGTGAAATCCCACCGATCCAGTGATTTCGGCGGCTTCAGCTGAAAGAACGGATGGCGCATCAGCGCGTCCAGCGCCTCCGAATCGACACGCCCCTGGGCCGCCAGCACGCCATCGCAGTCATAGGCGGAGCCCGTGTGCTCCAGACACCAGGCATCGATCAATCCATTGGCCGGGCCCGTATCGAAGGCGACCGGCGGCTCGTCATCACACAGCCAGCTGACATTGGCCACACCGCCGAGATTGAGCACGGCCAGCGGTCCGCCCAGGCCGGCCTGCTCTGCCAGTGCAGCGTGAAATAGCGGTGCCAGAGGCGCCCCCTGACCACCGGCACGCACGTCGTCGCGCCGGAAATCATAGATCACATCGATACCCAATGCGTCGGCCAGCGCCTGGCCATTGCCGATCTGCAACGTCTTGCCGCCCCGACCAACAGCCGGAGCACGGTGCAGCACGGTTTGGCCGTGAAACCCGACCAGCTCGATGTCGGCCAGTGCCAGACCGGCCGCTGTCGCGGTCCGCCGCACGGCTTCTGCATGGCGCTCGGTGAGGGCTTTTTCAGCAGCGCCGAAATCGGGTTGAGCCCCTTCGAACTGCCAGACCAGCGCCGCATCCACTGCAGCCTGCAACACAGCCCGGTCTTCGCGCGAATAGGCCACCGTCTCGCCTGGTCCGAAATGCCCGATACGCACCCCGTCGGTCTCGATCAGGGCGGCGTCGATGCCATCGAGCGAGGTGCCGCTCATCAATCCGATCACGCGCTTCATGCACGCCCCCTCTTTTCCCGCGGCCCCGCACCACCTAGAAGCGCTCTATCAGGAGA
Source organism: Maricaulis sp. CAU 1757 (assembly GCF_054482675.1). Classification (NCBI taxonomy): domain Bacteria; kingdom Pseudomonadati; phylum Pseudomonadota; class Alphaproteobacteria; order Maricaulales; family Maricaulaceae; genus Maricaulis; species Maricaulis sp. CAU 1757. The sequence goes on along the minus strand of NZ_JBTLRI010000002.1, from coordinate 275,624 downwards.
GCGTTCATGAGCGAATACAAGTCCGAACTGGTGCGCACGCTGGTCGAGCGCGGATATCACCAGGATGCCACCAACCTCGAGGGCCTCGACGAGGCCGCTGCCAAGGGCGTGGTCACCGGCTATATCGGATTCGATGCCACCGCTTCGAGCCTGCATGTCGGTTCGCTGGTTCAGATCATGATGCTGCGCCGCATGCAGCAGGCCGGACACCGGCCAATCATCCTGATGGGCGGCGGCACCACCAAGATCGGCGACCCTTCGGGCAAGGACAAATCCCGGGCCATGCTCGACGACGCGGCCATCGCTGCCAACAAGGAGGGTATCCTCTCCGCCTTTGCGAGCCTCGTGAGCATCGGCGATGGTCCGACGGATGCCATCGTCGTCGACAATGACCAATGGTTGTCCGAGTTCGGCTATCTGGAATTCCTGCGCAAGTTCGGGACCCATTTCACCATCAACCGGATGATGACGTTTGAATCGGTGAAGCTCCGCCTCGAGCGTGAGCAGCCGCTCACCTTCCTCGAATTCAACTACATGCTGCTGCAAGCGGTCGATTTCCTCGAACTCTACCGGCGACATGGTTGCACTCTGCAGCTCGGCGGGGGCGACCAGTGGGGCAATATCCTCAACGGTGTAGAGCTGTGCCGCCGGGTCGACCAGGCCGAGGTCTACGGCTTCACCACGCCGCTCATCACCACCGCGTCGGGTGCCAAGATGGGCAAGACCGCCGAGGGCGCTGTCTGGCTCAATGCCGACCGGTTGAGCGCCTATGAATACTGGCAGTTCTGGCGCAATACCGAAGACGCCGATGTCGGCCGCTTCCTGCGGCTTTTCACCGATCTGCCGCTTGACGAGATTGCCCGGCTGGAAGCCCTCGAAGGCGCCGCCATCAACGATGCCAAAGTGCGTCTGGCCAATGAGGCAACGACCCTCCTGCACGGCGCCGAGGCGGCTCGCGCGGCTGAGCAGACGGCCCGCGAAACCTTTGCCAAGGGTGGTGCTGGCGCGGCTCTGCCAACGGTGGAGTTTTCCGGCCTGGACAGTGGCGAGGTCAATTTGGTCGGCCTTTTCGTCGAGGCCGGTCTGGCCGCGTCCAACGGCGAAATGCGCCGCCACATCAAGGCTGGCGCGGCCAAGGTCAACGACGCCCCCCTCACCGATCCGTTCGCCAAGGCGCATGCGGACCTCGTGCAGGACGGCGTCATAAAGCTGTCCATCGGCAAGAAGCGTCACGCCCTCGCCAAGCCGCTCGGCTAGACCCCGCTTACGGCTGGGGTTCGGCTGCCGGCTCGGCTTCGGCCTCTGGCGTTTCCAACGCCGCATCGTCCTGGCGCTGCTCGGCGGCGCGCGCTGCGGCTGTGCCCTCGAATATCCGGCGCAGCACGCCCGGAGCGAGCACTGACAGCGGGTTTGCGAACACGGTGAGGCCGTCGAACGGACCCTCGACCGAATAGGTGATGCCGATCACGCCTTCGCCCGGCCGCGACACCAGGAGCTCGCCGATGACCGGTAGCTCGCCGAGCATTGAATTGACGCCGTATGATGGTACCAGATTGCCGTCGACGGCCGCCAGCTCGCCATCGAAATCAATCGTTCCCGCAGCCGTCACGCCCAGCGCATCACCTCGCGCCCGTGCTTCACCGATGGTCAGCAAGCCGTCCTCAAACAGGATTTCCGCGTCCACCCGGTCAAAGTGGATTCCTTCCCCATTGAGCAGCGCAGCGAGGCCCTGGAACGAGCCGGCAGCCAGCAAGCGGGCCAGAATCGGCAGTTCGACCAGGGTCAGGTCGGTCACTTCCAGCTGAGCCGTCAGCGGTCCGTCCACGCCCAGCGGCGGAGCCGAGCCGATCATCGCCAGACCGCCACCGCTGGCATACCCTTCGATACCCAACAAGCCACCAAGCCGCTCGACGGACTGGGTCTGGAAGCGAAACTCCCGTCGACCGCCGTCGGGACCGGCCCCGAACGAGCCTTGGACCGGCCCGTCCAGTCCCTCACCGGTCAGCGACACTGCCCTGATGCCCGCGGCTTCGCTGCGCCATAGCAGGCTGAAATCTTCCAGCACGCTGGCGTTGGAAAGCACCAACCGACCGACATCCATGTCCAGGGACAGCGGCAGACCGGGCCCGTCCGAGTTCATGGTCAGGAGATTGGGGAGCAGATCGGAAACGTCAGCATAACGCCCTGACACGGACATCCGCAGCGGATCACCCGGTTCAGCGCCGGCGGCCAGCTCGCCTTCCAGGTCGGCGATGCCGTCAATGCGGACCTGCGGAAGCCGGGCCCGGACCAAGCGCCCGTTCGGCCCCATTTCGATATCTCCGGTGATCGCCATCCCGTCCGTACTCAGGGCAAAGGAATCCAGATTGAGCGCTCCGGCCTCATTGCGGCGGATCGCCAGCACGGCCTCGCCCGGTACATCGGGCGGTTTGACCCAGACACCCCACGGCGCCTCCAGCCGCGCCAGTGCCAGATCGGCGCGGACATCGACGGCATGGACCTCCAACCCGTCGGATTGCGCCGCGGCGTGCACCATGATCGGGCCGCTGAAGTAACGTCGGGCCGGCAGATTGAAAGCGTCGAGCGTGCGAGCACTGACCTCGGCGTCGACCTCGATCCGGGTGGACGCTTCGCCTTCGGGCAAGCCAAAGGTTTCCGACCATCGAATGTCCAGCGGTGTGTCGAGCATCACCGCGCTGCCCGCCGCCTCGATTCCATCCTGACTCGCCACCAGCCGTGCTTCGCCGTTCTCGAGGCGCGCCTCGGTACCTGGCAAGGCCAGTGACAGCGCGGTGAAATTGCCTTCGACCCTGAACGGGATGTCTTCCGGGGGAACGTCGGACAGCATGGGCCGGCGAATCTCAAAGGCCACATCTCCCACACCGTCGACCAAGGCCGGATCGAGCCCGTAATCGGAGGCCAGATTGAGTGGCGGTTCGTCGATCAGGCCCAGGATGTCGCGCGCCGAACCCCGGGCCACGCCGCCATAGCGCGCCATCGCGCCCTTGGGGTTGAGGCGCGGAATGTCGACATAGCCCTCGCTGATCTCGATATTGCCGATGCGCCCGCTTTCAAGCGTGGCCTCGAACGCATTGCCGCGCAGTGTCGCCGTGCCACGGGCCTCGGTCAGTGGCGTCATGGTGGAGATGTAGCGCACCGCCGCGTTCTCGACCGAGAAGGTCAGTGTCATGCGCTCATTGGCCAGGGCGCCGGCGTCGATGGACGCGGCGTCCAGATCGAGGTCGAAATGGGCGCCCTGGAAATCCGCCCCGAGAATCGCCCCGTCGATCCAGTCGCGCGCGCCGTCGGCCAACTCCACCGGCCAGTAGGCCAGCATCAGCTCTGGCGTGATGTCGCCTTCGATCGGACCGCTCAGCCGGATATTCGGCAACCAGCGATCCTCGCTCACCTCGGTTAGCGACACCGCTCCGGCAAGCGCCGCTCGGATGGAACCGATCTGCGCATCTAGCCGGTCAAGTTCCAAGCGATAATCGGCCAGTGCCACCGACCCGGCGACCTGCAGGCCCTGCCATTGCGGGGGGCGTTCGAAAGCCGGGCCTAGATCAATAAATCCCGGACCCAACTCCAGTTCGAAATCGGCCTGGCGCGGCAAGGCACCTTCATAATCGCGAATGCGGCTGATTGTACCGCGCGCAGTGCCCGACATCACCTCCGACAGGATCCAGGCTTCCTCAATCTCGAACAGGCCGGCATCGGGATCGAAGCGCGCCACCAGTTCCGCTCCTTCGAACGCGCGCGCCGCGCCCTCGGCAAGATAGCTCCCCTCGCCGGCAGTCACATCCAGCGCAGCGGCGCGAATGCCTGCCTCGCGCGTGGCATCGACCACCAGAGCGAGGTCCACCGGCGCATCCAGCCCCCGCAACGCTGCCAGCGGCCCGGAGGCGGGAAACACCCCGGCCGGTGACAACTCGCTGAACTGGGCCGTGAGCTGCAGGTTCTCCAGATCCCGACCCGCTTCCACACTGACCGCTACCGGCGCAAAACCCGAGGGTGTAGCCACCCGCCCGGCCACCGATGCCGCTGTGCGCTGCTCATTCCGCGAGAAACGGACGGAACCATCCTGCACCAGCCAGGACATGCCGAGCTGGTCGTCAACAATCCGTACCGATGCCTGCTCGATCTGTACCGAACGCAGGCGTCGCACACTTTGCGGTGCAGTCTCGGGGTTGCGCAGGATTTCGAACAACCAGGCACTGTCGGCACCGCCGACCTGCGGCTGACGGGCATTCGCCGCCACCCGCTCGACACCGCCCAGCCCGGCTCCTACCGCCCCGTCAGCACGCCGCACGATGGACACCGCCCCGCCAACGATATCAATGGTCACCGGCTCAAGGCGCTGGAACAGCAGGGCATCCAGGGCCAGTCCGGCTTCGATCAGTGGCGCCCGGGTGATCACCTCGCCCTCGCCCCCGGTTACCGTGACGTCGCGGGCAATCAGGCGCAGAGCATAGTGCTCGGTGTCATAGCGCGCTTCCAGACTGCCCAGGGCGACGATCTCGCCCTCGAAGGTTTCGGCCAGCATGGCCTGGGCGTCCTGGCGCAGGAAATCCAGCTCGATCGGCCCCGTGGACAAACGCCAGAACAACGCCGCCGCCCCGAAAATCAGCAGGGTGAGCAGGACCGCCACCCCCTCCAGGATGTAGATCAGGCTCCATTCCAGGGACCGGCGAAGCATCAGTGCGGACTCCCTGCAGCCAGCTGACTGGACGCCGGGCCGTTAAATCGCCCATTAAGCGGGGGCGGCTGACACAGCCGACGCAAACAGGAAGGAAGAGACGAGATGAGTGAACTCAAAACGGGTGACCTGGCTCCAACCTTTACCTTGCCGGCCGATGGCAGTGGGGACATCGACCTGACCGCCCTGCGCGGCCGCAACGTGGTGCTCTACTTTTATCCCAAGGACGATACGCCGGGCTGCACCACTCAGGCGATCAACTTTTCCAGCGCGTCAGACCAGTTTGCCGAACTCGACACCCAAGTCATCGGCGTCTCGAAGGACAGCGTCAAGAAGCATGACCGGTTCAAGGCCAAGCACGACCTCACAGTTCGCCTCGCCTCCGATGAAGAAGGGCTCGTTTGTGAAGCCTATGGCGTCTGGGTTCTCAAGAAGCTCTATGGCCGCGAGTACATGGGTATCGAACGCTCGACCTTCCTGATCGACCGTGAAGGCCGCATCGCCCAAATCTGGCGCAAGGTGAAAGTAAAGGGCCATGCGGAAGAAGTGCTCGCTGCTGTCAGGGAAATGGACGCTTGACCACAAGCACACTTCAGCAGACCTGCCGGGACATTCTTGAAACCGCCGACGCCCACGAGAAGGCGAGAAGGACCCGCGCCCTTGCCGCAGCCTGGCAAGGAGGTGATATCAGCCTCGCGCCCGGTTCCGACCCCGGCCTTCCAAATCGTCCGGCCCGGCCCGCCTGTCCCGAACTCGTATCGCCGGGCAATGTGCCGCGTCGGCGCCTGACCAGTGCCGCCGGACGCACCGCGTTGATGCATGCCGTCGGACACATCGAGTTCAATGCCATCAACCTGGCCATCGATCTGCTCGCGCGTTTTTCCGCCAGCCCCCTTATTCAGGACGAGCAGCGCCAAGCCTTCGTGGCAGACTGGCTCAAGGTCGCCGACGACGAGGCGCGTCATTTCGGTATGGTGACAGAACGGCTGGCCGAGCTGGGGTCGTGGTATGGTGCCCTGCCCGCTCATGACGGCATGTGGGATAGCGCCGAGGCGACCCGGTTCAGCCTTGCAGGTCGCCTTGCCGTCGCTCCATTGGTGCTCGAAGCGCGGGGCCTTGACGTCACGCCGCCGATGATCGAGCGCCTCAGCAAGGCCGGGGACCGGGCCTCGGCTGGAGTATTACGGGTCATTTACAATGAGGAGATCGCTCACGTGGCGACCGGAATGCGCTGGTTTACCCATGTTTGCCAGTCCGAAAAGCGCGTTGCTCCTGATTACTTTCAATCACTTGTACGCGAATACTTCAAAGGCCCATTGAAACCGCCCTTCAACCGGCCGGCTCGGCACCGCGCTGGCCTCGCTGAATATTTTTACCAATCGCTAACCGAAACCGGTTCGTCTCTTGCATGAGACTGTATTGATATCCGGTCGGCTTTTGTGTCACATGCTGGCGCAGGGATCGGGGCAAGAGAGATCTGAGCGGCAAATTGATGTTTGAACGAGTGCGAGACGCTGTCTGGGGAACGGCTCAACGCTGGTTTCCTGACCGGCAAATCTATCACCGCAGTGATGGCCAGGTTCGGTATTTCCAGATATCGACCGGTATCCAGCTGAGCGCGCTGGCTTCGGCCACGGTTCTGGCTGGCTGGCTGTGCTTCTCCACGGTGTCCGTTGCTTTCCATGGCCGCGCTCTGGATGCCCAGGTCGCGGCCTTCGAGCGCGAGCGCAATGACCTGCAGCGCCGCGTCGCGGAAGCTCAGGCAACCGAAGCCACTGTTACGTCCTTCATGGAATCCCGGATGGAGGAGTTCGATCGCACCGCGTACGAATTCCAGGCCCGTCACGAGACCTTGCGGCAGCTGGTCGCATTTGCCGAACAGCTGACCGGCCAGGATCTGGCGCCTTCGCCGGAGATCGACGGAGACCGCGTGCTCGTGGCCGCGACCCCGGCCGACCCGACGCCGCGCGAAGCGCGTGACCCGCTGGTCCGTGTCGCCGCGGTTTCGGACGCGCCGGAAGACCAGATTGCCTACCTCATGGGTGAACAGGACGCAGTCCTCGCCCGCGCAGAGGATGCCACCGAAGCCCGCCTGCAGAATCTGCGGGCGGTTTTGCGTTTGACCGGCCTCAATATCGAGGACGTGTTGGCGGATGGCCGCGAGCGTGAAGAGCGTGGCGGGCCGTTCATCCCGATCGGCGACTCCTCCGCTTTCACCGCGGGTCTGCCTGTCGACGAGGACTTTGCCGCCCGCATCGCCCGTATTTCCGCCCGTCTGCTTGAGGTTGAAGAGCTCGATCAGTTCATCGACGCGGGCCCGCTCGGCACCCCCGTAGCGGACACACACCGGCTGACCAGCCCGTTCGGGGTCCGCATTGACCCGTTCAATGGTCGTTCAGCCGCCCACCGAGGCATGGACTTCGCCGCCTACCGGCGCGCCCCGATCGTGGCAACCGGCCCCGGACGTGTTGTCTATGCCGGTTGGCGCAGCGGTTATGGGCGTTGCGTCGAAATTGACCATGGCTATGGCTTCGTCACCCGCTACGGCCATCTGCACGAAATCAGCGTCCGCCGGGGTGACACAGTCGAGCGTGGCGAGCGCATTGGCGGCATGGGTTCCACCGGCCGCAGTACCGCCACACACCTTCATTATGAAATCTGGTACAATGGCTCAGCCATTGATCCCAACCGTCTACTGAGAGCCGGCCAATATGTTCAACAAGGGTAACAAAGACCTATCGCTTCCCGAGACCGGTGCGCAGATGAGCGCGCCACCGAAAAGGACCGCCATGAAATCGAAAGCCCCCTCCATCCTGTCCAGCGACCTGGTTCTGACAGGTTCGATCGTTTCCGACGGCGAAATCCAGCTCGATGGCTCGGTTGACGGCGATGTCCGCGCCGGATCCCTGATCATCGGCGAAGACGCCTCGGTCAACGGTGAAGTCTACGCTGAAACCGTCGTCGTCCGCGGCAAGGTGACCGGCAGCGTCCGCGCCCGCCAGATCCAGCTCTCTGCCACGGCTCGCATCGAGGGCGATATCGTGCATTCGGCCCTGTCGGTTGAAAGCGGCGCTTTCTTCGACGGCAATTGCCGCCATTCGTCCGATCCGCTGAAGGACGCCCCGGGCGCTCCGAAGGCCAAGGCCGAAGCCAAGCCTGTACCTGCCAAGTCCGACGACTCCAAGCCGCCGGCACCGGGCAAGGCCCCGGCCAAGGACGATTCCATGGAATTGCCGATGGCGGCCAAGACCGGCTTCTAGGGCGGATCTAGACCCCAGACGAAACAAGGGCCGGCACCTCACGGTGACCGGCCCTTTTTCTTGTCCGCAAAGCAGCGTGTCAGGCGATCAGCTGGCGTCGTCCTCGTCGCCGCCGACCCTCGCCGCCAGCGCCGCCGACATGAACTCGTCGAGATCCCCGTCCAGCACGCCGGCCGTGTTGGAGGTCTCCACATTGGTCCGCAGATCCTTGACCATCTGGTAGGGCTGCAGGACGTAGGAGCGGATCTGGTGGCCCCAGCCGATCTCGGTCTTCGAATCGGCCTGGGCCTGGGCTGCCGCCTCTCGCCGCTGCAGCTCGATCTCATAGACACGGGCACGCAGCATGTCCCAGGCTTGGGAGCGGTTCTTGTGCTGCGAGCGGTCATTCTGACACTGCACCACCACCGGCTTCTCCTCGCCGGGCATGTCGTAGGTCAGACGTACCGCACTATCGGTCTTGTTGATGTGCTGGCCACCGGCACCGGATGCTCGGTAGGTATCGGTACGCACCTTGGACTCGTCGATCTCGACCTCGATCGCGTCGTCGATCTGGGGATAGACCCCGACCGAGGAAAAGCTGGTGTGCCGGCGGGCGCTGGAATCAAAGGGCGATATCCGCACCAGGCGGTGAACGCCGCTCTCGGTCTTCAGCCAGCCATAGGCATTCTCACCCTTGACCAGGAGGGTGGCGGATTTCAGCCCCGCTTCCTCGCCTGCCTGCTCTTCCATCACTTCGACCTTGAAGCCGCGTGAATTGGCCCAGCGCGAATACATCCGGGTCAGCATGGCCGCCCAGTCCTGGCTTTCCGTACCACCGGCGCCGGAATGGATCTCGATGAAGGCGTCATTGCCGTCAGCCTCGCCCGACAGCAGCGCCTCGAGTTGGGCCCGACGCATGGTGTCGGCCAGACGCTCCAACGCTGTGGTGGCTTCTGCCACCATGTCGTCATCACCTTCCGCCTCGGCCATTTCCACCAGTTCAAGGGTGTCGGCGAGCTCCGTTTCGGTGCGTTCGACTGTACGAATCTGGGATTCGAGTGCGTTGCGCTCGCGCATCAGGACCTGGGCCTTCTGGGGGTCATTCCAGAACTCCGGTGCTTCGGAGCGCGCGTTCAGCTCGTCAAGGCGTTTCTGAGCGGTATCCCAGTCAAAGACGCCTCCTCAGCAGGCCTACGGCCTGCTGGATTTCATCGGACAGGGTCTGGATTTCTGCACGCATATCGGCTCTTGCCTCGAATTGTCGAAGTGTCCCGTAGGGATAAGGTCGGCATTCGCCGGAGACAAGATGGTCAGTACAGACCACCCAGCTCGTCTTCCTCGTCCTCGGCCTCGTCGTCGGCACCATCCTCGTTCTCGCCAAGCATGAAAGCCATGGGGTCATCGCTGACGGAATCGCGGGCAAAGCTCAGACCGCTGTCGTCTTCGCTGCGCGCCCGGGACGGCTCTGTGCCAGGACGGAAGGCTTCCAGGATCACGCCCGGCTGGCCGAGCACTGCGGGTTCGCCGGTCAAATGGTTGATCGGCACCAGACGCACGCCTTCGGGGACCCGGAACGGGGCCACCGGGTAATTCTCCAGAGCCACCCGCAGGAAATCGCGGGCAATCGGTGCTGCAACGCGGCCGCCAGCCTCGCCGGACCCCAGTTCCTGCGGATTGTCGAACCCGACATAGACGCCGACGATCAGATCCGGGCTGAAGCCGACAAACCAGGCATCGCGGAAATCATTTGTCGTTCCTGTCTTGCCGCCCAGAGGCCGTCCGAGCGAGCGCAGGGCCGTGCCGGTGCCGCGCTGTACCGCACCTTCCAGCATGTGGATGACCTGGTACGCCGTGACCTCGTCGACCACCGCCTCGCGCGTCTCCGGGAAGACCGGTTCGGGCAGCTGAGGCGACCAGTCCTCGACATCGCAGATGTCACACGGCGCCACGTCGTGCGCGTAGATCGTTTCGCCGGTCCGGTCCTGGACCCGGTCAAGGATCGTCGGCTCTACCCGTCGACCGCCATTGACCATCGTCGCATAGGCCGAGACCAGCCGGTAAAGCGTCGTCTCGCCCGCGCCCAGCGACATGGCCAGGACCGGATCCAGATCGTCATAAATGCCAAAGCGCTCGCCATACTCGGTGATCGGACGCATGCCGACCTGCTGGGCCAGCCGCACGGTCATGACGTTGCGCGACAGTTCCAGGCCGAGGCGGAGCGTCGACATGCCGTAATAGCGCTCCGAATAGTTCGACGGCATGTAGAATTCCTGGTCGCCGCCACCTTCCGCGACGAACGGAGCGTCGAGGATGAGGCTGGCCGGGGTGTAGCCATTATCCAGTGCCGTGGCATAGACGAACGGCTTGAAGGAGGAGCCGGGCTGGCGATAGGCCTGCGTGGCCCGGTTGAACTGGCTGTGCTGGAAGGAATAACCGCCCACCATGGCCAGAACCCGGCCGGTGTGCGGGTCCATGGCAAGGATACCGCCATTGATCAGGGGCACCTGTCGCAGGCCATAATCCCCGTCTGAAGCCTCTTCATCCTCCAGCGCCTCGACCAGCACGACATCGCCGACGGACAGCACATCGGATGGGGAATTCACCGCACCGCCGACCAGGCCGTTGGGGCGCCATTGCCGCGCCCACTCGAGGGCGCGCATCGGGATCCGTCCCTCAGCCCCGTTGAGCAGACCAATCCGCGCCGCAGTGCTGTTGACTGACAACACCACAGCCTGGACCCAGCCGTCGTCCAGATCGGCCGGCACTTCGACTTCCGCCAGCCGGTCCACCCAGCCTTCACCGGTTTCGATGCTCGCCAGAGCACCCCGGTAACCGTGTCGGCGATCGTAGGATTCAAGCCCGTTGCGCAGCGCTGCGCGGGCGGCCAGCTGCATCGTCGTATCCAGCGTCGTGCGGATCGACAAACCGCCGTCATAAAGCTGATCCTCGCCGTACATGTTGAACACTTCGCGGCGAACGTCTTCCACGAAATATTCTGCCGCCGTATAGGTCGCACCGGACAGGCGATCGACGACTTCCAGCGGCTCGGCTTGCGCTGCGGCGGCCTCCTCGGCGGTGATGAAGCCATTGTCCAGCATTCGCCCGATCACCCAGTTGCGCCGATCGATGGCGGCCTGAGGGTGACGTTCTGGGTGGTAGTTGGCCGGGCCTTTCGGCAAGGCGGCAAGGTAGGCGATCTCGTGCAGGTCGAGCTCGTCGAGCGACTTGCCGAAATAGTTCAGCGATGCCGCCGCGATACCGTAGGACCGGTTCCCGAGGTAAATCTCGTTGAGATAGAGCTCGATGATCTGGTCCTTGGTGAAGGCGCGCTCAATGCGCCGCGACAACACCATTTCGCGGACCTTGCGCTCAATGCGCTGTTCACTCGACAGCAGGAAGTTCTTGGCCACCTGCTGGGTGATCGTCGACGCGCCCTCGAGGCGACGGTCATTGAGGACATTGCCGACATTGGAAATCGCAGCGCGCAGGATGCCGCGCAGGTCGATCCCGGAATGCTGGTAGAAGCTCTTGTCTTCCGCGGAGATGAAGGCGTGCACGACATTCTGCGGAATATTGTCGATCGGCACGAAGACCCGGTGCTCGCGTGCGTACTCCGCGATAAGCAGGCCGTCGCCGGCATGCACCCGGCTCATGATTGGCGGCTCGTACTCGGCCAGCTGCTCGTAGGGCGGCAGATCGTCTGTGACCCGGACCACATAAATGGCCACGGCAATGAAACCGATCACGCCGAGCACGACCGCCATCATGCCGCCCCACAGGACAACACGCCCAAAATTACGCCAAGTCAGAATTTTCATTACGCCCTCAGGCCGCCTGTCGCGCCGGTCCGGATTCTCTGCCGGAAGCCATGAAACACCTTACCGAGGCGGCATTATGGCCGCACGGTGCCGGAGTTTAAAGCGATTCAGCGGGCCGGGAGTTCCATGGCGGCATATTCTTGCAGTCCGCCCAGGTCGCCGCGCTCGTCGAAATAGGTGTCGATGCCGCGGGCCACGGCCGACATCTGGCGGCGGCGGGCCGCTGCCGACAACAGGTTCGCCTCGTCATCACGGTTTGTCATGAAGCCCATTTCCAGCAGCACGGCCGGCACGCGGGGATCAAGCAGGACGAACAGATTGGCCTGACGGTGCGGATTCTGCAGCAGCGGTCCGGCGGTCGCCAGATGCTCCAGCAGGACCTCGGCAAAGGCGGAAGACTGGTTGCGCTTCTCGCGCAGCTCCAGCTCGACCAGAATGTTGTTGACGTCAGCCTGTTGGGAATGCCCGGCGTCCTGGCGGGCGCGCTGACGGGCCCGGCTCTCGGCGCGATCATTGAGGGTGTAGACCGCGGCGCCATGGGTCGCGGGATTGGACGAAGAGTCGGCGTGGATCGACAGGAACAGGTCGGCACGCTGGTTCGCCATCACTCCAACGCGTTCTTCCCAAGACGGATAGGTATCCCGGTCACGGGTCAGAAAAACCTCGTAGCGGCCAGTGGCTTCCAGCTGGCGACGCAGTTCTCGTGCGGCCTCCAGGTTGACGTCGCTCTCGCGCGTCCCGCTCGGGCTCAACGAGCCCGGATCGTGGCCGCCGTGGCCGGCATCGATGACAATCACGCGGCGCTCGCGCTGCGGCGGCACGTAAACGGCCTCCACCCGCTCGGCGATCAGAGAATCGAGATTGGCGGCCGTGGTGTGGCCGTGCTCGATGTGCGTGCCGGAATTTGCGATCGCTCCGCTCGAGCGCTCGACATCGATGACGTAGCGATGATTGCCGCCAGGCTCGGCCGGAGCCAGGGCAAACTGTCGGGTAATCATTGCAGGATGCTCAAGTTCGAACACCAGACGCGACGAAGAGGCGGAATTGTCGAAGAAGCGGAACCCATCGACCAGGCCGATGCCTTCGCCTTCGCCGGTCGCGAGCCCGTCGACCGACCAGCGCGATTCGGGCAGGTCGACGACGAGGCGTCCGGTGGCGTCCGTCACCCCGTCCAGGGTAAAGGCGCGCAGATCGCCCGGCTGCGTCGTTTCGATGACTACACGCGTGCTGCTTCCGTCCACCCCGAAGCGGACTTCGCGAACCTCTTGTTCCGCGACAGCCGGAGCTCCGAGGAACGCCAGGCCGGCCAAGGCTGAAAGCAATTGCTGAACTCGCATAACCACACCATCGCACGCGCCGTGATTCTGTTCACGGCTTTTCGGCAACACTAGCCGTCGGAGTTTGACGTTTGGTTGATAAACCCGGAAAAATTGCAACGCTTACGCCTACCGCGCGAGAGCCTTTTCTTCCTGACTCGAATGTTGCATGTTGCCAATGCCTTGGCGACGCATCTTTGATGAGATTGGTTTTTCACCGCCGCCAAGCGTCTGATCGCTTGTCTATCAAGGCCTTAGTGTCAGGATGGACCGTCAGGAAGTATATCGATGCCCCGCAGGCCTAGGCCGTAACGGGGCCCCGACCGCCGCGTCCGGTGGCCAGATCCGGCCCCGTGACGTTCATGGTAGCTGCCAATGCGAGGAGCGCCGATGACTTGTCGATCGACAACACCGCGCCTCCGGAGCGTGGCACCCCCGCCGCCTTTGCCGCCCCTCCCTGCCCTCGTTGGCAGGTCGAGCGTTCAGGCGCGCGCAGGAGAGACTTTTTATGTCAAAGAAAATGCTGATCGATGCGGGTCATCCGGAAGAGACCCGCGTCGTCGTTGTCGACGGAACCAAAGTTGAGGATTTCGATTTCGAGGCGGCCGCACGTCGCCCCATCCGCGGAAACATCTACCTCGCCAAGGTCACGCGCGTAGAGCCGTCGCTCCAGGCCGCCTTCATCGAGTATGGCGGTAATCGCCACGGTTTCCTCGCCTTCAACGAGATCCATCCCGACTATTACCAGATCCCGTATGAGGATCGCGTCGCCCTGGCCGAGGAAGAGGCCAGCGCCGTCGAGGCCGATGCCGAGGACACCGAAGACGATTCGGATACCGAGGCGGCTCCCGAGCCGGAGGCCTCCGAGGACGGTGATGCCGAATCGCCAGAGACCATCGGCGATGACAGCGACGAGGAAGACGTCGATGACGCCCAGGCTGCCCGCAAGCGGCGCCAGCTCTTCCGCAAGTACAAGATCCAGGAAGTCATCAAGCGCCGTCAGGTCCTGCTGGTCCAGGTCGCCAAGGAAGAGCGCGGCAATAAGGGCGCGGCACTGACCACCTATCTGTCGCTGGCCGGCCGGTATTGCGTGCTGATGCCCAATACACCGCGCGGGGGTGGCATTTCGCGCAAGATCGCCAATGCCTCAGACCGCAAGCGCCTGAAGTCCGTGGTCTCCGAGCTCGACCTGCCCAAGGGCGTCGGCCTGATCATCCGCACCGCCGGTGCCAGCCGCACCAAGACCGAGATCAAGCGCGATGCCGACTATCTGCTGCGCCTGTGGTCCAATATCCGCGAGCTGACCCTGAAATCGGTCGCGCCGACCCTGATCTACGAGGAGGGCAATCTGGTCAAGCGGGCCATACGCGACCTCTATGACAAGGAGATCGACGGGGTCCTGGTGGAAGGCGAGGAAGCGTACAAGGAGGCCAAGGCCTTCATGCGCATGCTGATGCCGAGCCATTCCAAGAAGGTCCAGCATTACAAGGAGCCGACACCGCTCTACCTGCGCCACCAGGTCGAAAGCCAGCTCGAGGCGATCTACTCGCCCGTCGCCCCGCTCAAGTCGGGCGGATATCTGGTAATCAACCCGACCGAAGCCCTGGTCTCCATCGACGTCAACTCCGGTCGCTCGACCAAGGAACGCAATATCGAGGCGACCGCCCTCAAGACCAATCTCGAGGCCGCCGCCGAGGCAGCCCGCCAGATGCGCCTGCGCGATCTGGCCGGCCTCATCGTCATCGACTTCATCGACATGGACGAGTCCAAGAACAACCGGGCTGTCGAGAAGAAGATGAAGGACGTGCTCAAGCGCGACCGGGCCCGTCTGCAGGTTGGCCGCATCTCGCAATTCGGGCTGATGGAAATCTCCCGCCAGCGCCGCCGCACCTCGATTCTGGAAGGTTCGACCACGACCTGCCCGACCTGTCAGGGCACCGGTCATGTGCGGTCCGCCGAGTCGAGCGCCCTGGTCGCCCTGCGCGGTCTGGAAAAGGAAGGCACGCGCGGCAAGGCCAAGCGGGTCAAGATCTCCGTGCCCACCTCCGTGGCGTTGTATCTCCTCAACGAGAAGCGTGACCATTTGCTCGCCGTCGAACAACGCTTCCACATGTCGATCCAGGTCGGCGCCGATGACAGTATCCTGACGCCGGAATACAGCATTGATGCGCTGGAAAGCCGGGCCCCGGGCGAAGAACCGCCGGTGGCTCCGCTGTCGGTCGAATCGATCGAGGAAATCGAGATCGACGAGCCGGACGAGCTGGAGGACGAGCCGGAGGCGGAAGCCGACAGCGACAGCCAGGACAGTGGCGGTGGCCGCCGCAGCAGGCGCCGTTGGCGGCGGCGCGGTGGCGATGACGCCCCGACCCCGATGGAAATCGTCAATGTTGACGGCGAGTCCGATGATGATGAAGAGGGCGAACCGCGCCGACAGGCCCGCCGCGACAGCGAGGACGGCGAAGATCAGCCGCGCCGCCGCCGTCGCCGGGGACGCCGGGGCGGCCGCGGCCGTCGCCGCACCGAGGGCGGCAATGAAACCGGTGAGAGCCTGTCCGAGGACACTGCGCAGGGCAGCGAAGACAAGGCGACCGAGGCCGATGTGTCTGACGCCAAGCCGGCCGAGGCCAAGGCCGATGACAAGACCGACGCCAAGGCGGAAACCGAGGTTAGCCAGCCGGCAACGGACGAGAAGCCCAAGCGCAAGCGCGCGCCGCGTCGCCGCAAGAGCGCCGACAGCGAGGCTCAGACACCTGCGGCCGAGGACAACCGTGCCGACACGGCGAAAGCAGACGACGCCAAGCCCGAGGCGCCGGACGGCGATGCCGAGGGCGACGACAAGCCGAAGCGCCGTACCCGTCGTCCGCGCAAGAAGGCCAGCGATGCGGCCGCGGACACCGCAGCCATCGAAACGGCCGCCACGGCTGAAGAGGTGAAAGCGGAAGCTGAAGACAAGCCCAAGCCCAAGCCGCGAACCCGGCGCAAGAAGGCCGAGCCTGCTGCGGCCAAGCCTGACGACGCGGCAGCGTCGGGGGGGCCGGCCAAGGACGAGGCGGAAGCCGAGCCTGCGGCCAAGGCCAAGAAGCCGGCCGCGCGCAAGCCGCGCAAGAAGGCTGAGCCGGCGGCGGCCTCCGATACCACCGCCGACACCAAGCCGGCCGAGGACAAGCCTGCCGCTGAACAGCCGCAGTCTGCCCCTGCCTCCGACACAAAGGAGAGCGATGATGGCAAGTCCAAACGCCGTGGTTGGTGGAACCGCACCGGCCTGTTTGGCAATTGATCGTGCGGGCGGGTCATCTCCGGGTGGCCCGCCCCCGCGACATGCAGACTGGTTCAATCGGGACGGGCTGTTATCATCAGTGTGCGGGGGCGCAGTAGTGGGAGGCGGGATGTCCGTCCTGAAAGCGATTATGACGGCCGGCGTGATCGCGCTGACCGCGCCGTCCCTGGCCCTGGCCCAATCCCTGATTCGGGATACCGAGATCGAAGCGGTGCTACGCGGCTATACCGACCCGATCCTGGTCTCCGCCGGACTCACCCCGTCCGATGTCGACCTTTACCTGGTCGCCGATCCCGAGCTCAACGCCTTCGTCACCGGCGGGCAGAATATCTTCCTGCACACCGGTATCATCGTCGAGGCGCAAACCCCCAATCAGCTGATGGGTGTAATCGCCCACGAAACGGGGCACATCTCCGGTGCCCACCTGGCCCGCTCCAGCGACGCCATGGCGGAAGCCCGGGCCCCGGTCTTCGTCAGCCTCGGCCTCGGCGTGCTTGCCGCCCTCGCCGGTGAAGGCGGTGCCGCCGGGGCGCTGATGGCTTCAAGCCAGCAGTTCGGTGCCCTGTCCTACCTCACCTACAGCCGCCAGCAGGAAGCGCGCGCCGACCAGGCCGCCCTGCAGTTTCTCGAGCGATCGGGGCATTCGGCCAACGGCCTGGTCCAGTTCTTCGAACGCTTCCGCTACCAGGAAGTGATGTCCAATGCGCGACGCTTCCCGTATTTCCGCTCGCACCCGCTGTCGTCGGACCGTATCGCCTCGCTGCGCAACAGTGCCGCCGCCTCGCCCCATGCCGAGACCACGGACAGCGCCGAGGACCTCGCCTACCTGCAACGCATCCAGGCCAAGATCTACGGCTTCCTGGTCGAGCCGGAATTCGTCTTCTATCGCTACCCCGAGAGCGATACCTCGCTGCCGGCACGCTATGCCCGCGCCGTGGCCTATTATCACGACGCCCGCCTCGAGCGCGCGGTCAGCGAGATTGAAAGCCTGATCGCGGAAGAGCCGGACAATCCCTATTTCCACGAGCTGCACGGCCAGATGCTGTTCGAGAGCGGACACCCGGACGAAGCCATCGAGCCACACCGGCGTTCGGTCGAGATCATGCCGACCGCCCCCTTGCTCCGCGTCAACCTGGCCATCGCCCTGATCGCCGCGGACGAGCCGGAGATGACCGCGGAAGCGGCCGAACACCTGCAGGTGGCCCTCGATATCGAACCGGACAATTCCTTCGCCTGGTACCAGCTCTCCATCGTGCATCAGCGCAATGGCAACACGCCTCTGGCCCAGCTCGCCATCGCCGAAGCGGCCTATGCGGTCGGCGACGAACAGCGCGCCCGCGAGTTTGCCATGCGGGCCCGGCCCAATCTCGAGCCCGGCTCGCCCGGCTGGATCCGCGCCACCGAAATCGAGGCCGTGGTCGAGCCGGAACGCCGGCGCCGCCGCTAGGACGCCGCGTGGCATCGTCGGAACCGCCCGTCCGCGACCGCAAGCTCACCCTGCGCGTAACCGAAAGCCTGCGGGCCGTGTCCCGGGAGGCCTGGGACAGCATCGCCAATCCTCCCGGCGCCGCCTTCGACCCCTTCGTGAGCTGGGACTTTCTCGAGGCCCTCGAGGCCTCAGCATGCGTCAGCGAGGAAACCGGCTGGTATCCCCGCCACCTCCTCGCCGAGGATGAAACGGGCACCCTGCGCGGCGCTCTCCCCCTCTATGCCAAGACGCATTCCATGGGCGAATACGTGTTCGACCACGCCTGGGCCGAGGCCTACCAGCGCGCCGGCGGCCAATATTATCCAAAGCTCCTGACAGCCATCCCCTTCACCCCGGTCACCGGTCGCCGCATCCTGAGCACCGACGCTGCCGTCCGCTCGGCGCTGGTCGACGCCGCGATGCAGACGGCAAGGCAATGGGGCCTCTCCGGCTGGCACGTCAATTTTCCCGACAAGGCTGATCGACAAGACCTCGCCGCTTCAGGCTTGCTGGCCCGTGTCGACCGCCAGTTCGTCTGGCACAATCGCGGCTACGCGACCTACGACGATTTCCTTGCCGACCTGAGTTCGCGCAAGCGCAAGGCCCTGCGCAAGGAGCGGGCCGGGGCGCAGGCCGGCCTCCTGATCGAGCGGATCAGCGGCGCCGCCCTGACACCCATGCACTGGGATGTCTTTTTTGCCTGTTACCAGGACACCGGCGCCCGCAAATGGGGCCGGCCCTATCTCAGTCGCGACTTCTTCGACCTGCTGCACCAGCGCATGGCCGATCGCGTCCTCATGGTCATGGCCCGTCGCGACGGCCACTATGTCGCCGCGGCCCTCAACCTGATCGGTTCCGAAGCGCTCTACGGCCGCTACTGGGGCTGTCTTGAGCCCCATCCCGGACTGCATTTCGAGCTGTGCTACCATCAGGCCGTCGACTACGCGATCGAGCACGGCCTGGCGCGCGTCGAGGCCGGCGCCCAGGGCGAGCACAAGCTGGCCCGCGGCTACCGGCCCGAAGCGGTCCACTCGGCGCACTGGCTTGTCGATCCGGGCTTTCGCGACGCGGTCGGCGATTATCTCGCTCATGAACGCGATGCGGTGGAAGCGGAAATCGTCTTGCTCGACGCGGAAAGCCCGTTTCGAAAGGGAGCCGGCTGACCCGGCCCCACTGGACGCTCCGGCGAGGCCGCGCTAGGCAAGCACGTCCCTGCATTCGTCCTTCTGGAGCCCGCCATGAGCCTCAACGGCAGCTATGACCCCGACAACATCCTGGCCAAGATCCTGCGCGGCGAAATCCCGTGCGTGAAGGTCTATGAGGACGAACAGGTGCTGGCCATCATGGACCTTTACCCGCAGGCGCCCGGCCATGTCCTGGTGATCCCGCGCGAGCCGGCGCGCAATCTTCTCGAGATGACCGACGGCGCCCTGCAGGCCGCCATGGTCCGGGTCAAGCGGCTGGCCCGCGCCGTGCGCAAGGCGCTGCAGCCGGATGGCCTGGTGGTCACCCAGTTCAATGGCTCCCCCGCCGGACAGACCATCTTCCACGTCCATTTCCACATCATCCCGCGCCGCGATGGCGAGGAGCTGGGACGTCATGCAGGCGGGCAAGCGGATCCCGAAGCGCTCGCCGAACTGGCAAAGCGCATTTCGGCGCAGATCGAGACACCGTGAACGCGTTGAGGTCGCCCTAGGACGTTTGTGAGTGGTGGCGGGCGGCGGCGATCTTCTCGATCCGGATGCGTGTCTGCGCCTCGCGCGACTCCTCACGGTCGAGCCACATTTCCAGAGCCTGCTCCATGACATTGCCGAGCCCGCCTTCGCGCTGGACAAAGCGGGCGGTCCTCCGCACCAGATCGGCCGGCAGATCGGCGGTCAGTGTGCGCATTTCACGACGTGTCATGGATATCCCCCTCTGTAGATACAACCATGCCGAGCTCTCGCAGAGCTGCGTGTGAGCCCGATCACGCCGGCTGGGTAAAAATTTCCAGAAAGGCCGGACCATAGGTCTCCAGCATCTTCGGAACGAGGCCGGTCACCACGCCCATCTCCTCGAGTGTCGCGGGCCGTATTAGCACCATCTCGATCAGCGTCGCGTCGGAGAACACGATGTGGGCCGGCACCCGGCGCCCGGCGGCGAGGTCCCGGCGCAGCCCCTTGAGCCGCGCGCCGAGATCCGGTCTGGAAAAACTAGCTAAATTGGTAGGGCCACTTTACTCTCCTTGCTTGAACGAAAACGGGGGGCACGACATGTTACGGGCACTTACTATTGCGCTGGCGATTTCGATCCTGGGACTGGTCGGAGGCAGCGAGGCGCAGGGCACCACCGCCTCCCCCCAGCAGGTGTCACTTGATCGCGGTTTCCGGGAGACACGATTCCACATCCCGACCAGATTCTCGTTGCAGTTCCGCGATCAAGCCATTGCTTCGGAACAGGCTTGCAGAGGCTTTGCTACTCCTGCTCCGGTGCATCTGACCTACAACGGATCGGACGCGATCCTCGGCTTCAGGTTGCTGCGCCTCGGCGCCAGCTGGGACCCCCGCGAATGGGATTCCTTGGTGCTCATGGTTCGTTTCCCTGACGGTCGTTTTGCGTGTGGGGCAGACGTTGTCAGCCTCAGCGAAGCGATGCCCGGAGACCACCAGATCTGGATTGTCGCAGAGCCTCAATTCCAGTCCCTATTGGCCGGCGGCGCAGAGGTGTTGGTCACTGAGCTGATCGTGCCGGAAACCATCGACCCGCGGGCCATGGAGCAGGAAGCCCGGGAGACTGAAGCGCTGCTGCGGGCCCTTCAGGCCCAAACGCCACACTGAACATGTTTCCGCCGAAATGTGTAAAGCAATCGGATATGGCGCTACTAGTTCTTTCTCCTTGGGCTCGGTGTGCACAAATGGAGGGCAAGTCTATGCACAGAATTCTCGCGGTCGTGGTGTCCTCTATGCTGGCATGTCAGGGGTGGGCCGGCGCGCAACAGGCGCCGGGTCCAGATGCCGCTCGGCCCCCATTGCATCACCCACAGGAGCCTGTCCCCCTAGAGCACGGGTTCGGGACCTACAGGACCACCGTCACGGCCGGGTCAGGGGATGGGCGACCGCTACCATGGTGCGGGGGAATTATGTTCCCGACACCCGACTTGCGCCTGAACTATTCCGCAGGCGGCGCTCCCCTTCACTTTCAGCTGGACGACTACCGTCTGATCCTTCGGGTCCAGACGCCTGATGGCGACGCGTCTTGTGGAACGGCCCACCTGACTATCCCGGCCGCCATGTCCGGCAGCTACGATATCTGGGTCGGTGTAACCGAGGTGAACTTGAATGTTCAGACGCGACTGACCATTACCGAAAACCACGAGGTTGCCGCCCCGCCGCCGGCCAGGCTCGGTCCGACGACGCCCTATGTTGAGGAGCGGCTTCGCCAGATCCGGGAAGAAGCCCGACGAGACGGTGTTTCGCTCACCGACGAGCAGTTACGGGACATCGAGGCCGCGCTACAGGCCGAGCAGGCTTCGTCCCCGCATTGACGGTGTCACGCCGTGGCAGGCGTCCCGTACGGCATTCAATCTTGTTGCAGAAGGGCAAGAAAGGCATCCCCGAAATCGGCTAGTTTTTTCGGGCCCACACCGTTGACCAAGGCCATCTGCTCGAGACTTTCCGGGCGCATCTGTGCCATGTCGGCCAGGGTCGCGTCCGAGAAGATCACATAGGCGGGCACATTGCGATGTGACGCCAGCTCACGGCGGAGTGCCTTGAGACGGCCCATCAGTTCCGGATCCAGATCCGCGGACGCCATGGACTCGGCACGCTTCACCTTCCTGGCCCCCGAGCGCTTGGCCTGGATCTCCCGCATGCGCAGCTCGGCCTTGCCCTTCAGCAGGTCCATGCCACGCTCGCTCAGCTTGAGCCCGCCATAGCCCTCGATGTCGATCACCAGGTGGCCTCCGGCGACCAGCTGGCGGACGAGGCCCTGCCAAAACGGCTTGGGACGATCCGCGCCGACGCCGAAGGTCGGCAGGCTGTCATGCCCGCGCGCGCGTATCTTCTCGGTGTCGGCCCCGCGCACCACATCGATGATGTGCGCCGTGCCGAAAGCCTGCCCGGTGCGCGCCACGGCCGACAGCACCATCTGCGCCTCGCGCGTGCCGTCGATCAGCTTGGGCGGATCGAGGCATATGTCGCAATTGCCGCACGGCTCACCGCCGCTCTCGCCGAAATACTCCAGCAGCACGAGGCGCCGGCACGTCGTCGCCTCGCAATAGGCCAGCAGCGTGTCGAGCCGCTTGTGCTCGCGCCGCTTGTGGTCGTCCTCCGCCCCGTCTTGGTCGATGAACTGGCGCCGCATGCGGGCGTCCTGGAGGCCGTACAGCATCATCGCCTCGGCCGCCGCCCCGTCGCGGCCGGCGCGGCCGATCTCCTGGTAATAGGCTTCCATCGAGCCGGGCATGTTGAGGTGCACGACGTAGCGTATGTCAGGCTTGTCGATGCCCATGCCGAAGGCGATCGTGGCCACCATCACCACTTCTGGCTCGGCCATGAAGATTTCCTGGTTCTCGCGCCGGACTTCAGCGTCGAGGCCGGCATGATAGGGCAGCGCCCGATAGCCTTCCGCCGACAGGGCCGCCGCGATCTCCTCGGTCGACTTGCGGGACAGGCAATAGACGATTCCCGAGACGCCGCGGCGGCTATCCAGATAGTCTAGCAATTGCGCCTTGCCGCTGGTCTTCGGCGTCACGGCCAAGGACAGGTTGGGCCGGTCAAAGCCGTGCACCACGATCTCGCCGCCGCCGCCGAACAGCTTGTCGGCGATGTCGCGCCGGGTCGCCGCGTCGGCGGTCGCGGTGAAGGCGGCCAGGCGCGCTTCGGGGAAGCGCGGCCGCAATTGCGCCAGCTGTTCGTATTCCGGCCGGAAACTGGCGCCCCACTTGGATATGCAATGCGCCTCGTCGACCACGAACAGGGCCGGCTCCAGGGCCTCCAGCGCTGACAGCATGCGGGCCGTCATCAGGCGTTCCGGCGACAGGTAGACCAGACCCACCTCGCCGGCCTGCACGCGTCGCCAGTCGGCCACATTGGCCTCCCGGCCGCGTCCGGAATGGATGGCCACGGCGGCCACCCCGTTGGCGTTGAGCGCCGCCACCTGGTCGTCCATCAGCGCGGTCAGCGGCGAGATGATGACGGCGAGGCCGTCCAGCAGGATGGCCGGCACCTGGTAGCAGATCGACTTGCCCGCCCCCGTGGGCATCACGCACAGCGTGTCGCGGCCCTCCAGGATGTGGTCGACGATGTCTTCCTGGCCGGGCCGGAAATCAGGGAAGCCGAACGTGTCGGCGAGGAGAGCGCGGGCGCGGGACATGACGAGGAAACTATCGCCCCGCTCCGCCGAACGCACCCGTGATACTGCACACGCGGCGCAGCTCCTCCCGGAAAGATACGGGCCAGCTAGACGCGGATCGTCTCAGCACGCCGGGCTGGCACGTCACCGCGCAACAGCGCCCCGTAGACATCAAGTGTACCGGCTCCGCCTTCGTGTTCGGCATAGTCCAAGAAGCCGTCTGCAGCCTCTACGAATCCATCCCAGGCAGACCGGTAACGCGCCTCGAACTCCGCCTGCCCCCATTCCTTGATGCGGGTGCGCACGTGATCCGGGGCGAAGAAGAACTGCGGTTTCGGTCCCGGAAGTCCGGACACCGGGGCACTGTTTTCCCAGTGCGCACCGCCGACCCGCACATTGGCCTGCAGGCGGTCGGCGAGCCGCGTGTGCAGCGCCGTGTTGACCGCCCCGTCGCCGGCAAAGTCGACCAGCGTATAGCTTGGCTCCACCGGCAGCTGTTCGACGCTCCCGTAGAGCACGACCTCGTCATAAAGCCCAAGCCCTTCGACGAAATCCCGGCTGCCCGGCGAGGTCAGCGCCTGCACCCTCGTCCCGTCGACCGGGTCCGCCTTCAGCAGCCAGGCGAGCGCAAGGGCAGTCTTGGACGACGCCGAAGTGAGGCTGATGATCTCGGCTCCAAACGCTTTCTCCTCGCGTAGGAAATGGGCGATCAGGAAGGATGTGATGAACAGGGGCTGCAACACCATCTGCGCCGCCTCGCGGGCCGTCGACCAGCTCGCATCGCCGGCGCAGCGCACATAGCGGTTATAGGCCGGCGGCAGCTCTGCCCGGTGCGCGGTGGCGTCGACGAAACTGGCTTTATCAATGCGCTCGGGCCGCACCACCAGCTCTTCGGCGGCCGGGAAGTAACCGTAGATCCGCTCGCCGGGATCCAGACCGTCGCAGCGGCTTTCCGCTACCTCTGCGAAACCCCAGACCGGCAAGCGCCCTCGCCCGTCATAACCGGGAAAGAAATCCCAGTACCGCATCGCCTCGCCAAAGGCCGCATACGTGATGTTGTTGGCCGTGAGAGCGAAGCGCCGGATCGCCAGGCGCGCCTCACCCGGCCGAAGCGGCCGCGATGTTTCCTCGACCAGGCGCGCATCGCCGATCTGTTTGCGGTCAATGGAGAGGGCCCATGTCATGATCGGTATTCCTCGCTAGCTCTCTTGCTGAACAGGCTCCAATGTTCCGCCTGCTCAAGCAATACCCTCGGCAAACACGGGGAAGGCATGTTTCAGTTGCCGCGGGGACAGCGCTGTCCGTCTCAGCCCTGCCGTGGCCGCCCCCACCGGGCCCGGTAGCCGCGTTCATCCACATGCACGAAGGGACCGTGATAGGCGTTGGCGTCATACTCGCCCAAACCGCCTTCCAGCGCAGCCAGTTGTGGACCGGCGGTAAGCGTCTCCACCAGGTCATAGAGCGCAGCAGCGTCGGCACGGTCGACCACACCGTCGCCATTGAGATCGTCCATCTGTCCGTCGCCGTCATGATCGATGAAGATGTCGGCCGCACCGCCATAGATATGGCGCGAGTTCGCTCCATTGCCGAGCGAGGCATTGTAGGCCGGGGTGCGATAGCCGCTCATCACCGTCAGGGTATCGGCTCGCCAGCCCCGCGCATTGGCCGCTTCCAGTATGGTTTCCAGCTTGGCCAGAAGGCGCGGGCTCAGGACAATGATCGGCTGGCCTGGCCCGTCCTGCTTGCACAGGAACTGGCCCAGCGTGAAGTTGGGCGAGACCGGCAAGGAGGCCAGTTCTTCAGACACGCCAACGGCGTGGGTGGGGGCGCGATAATTGCTCCGCCCCTGGAAAGGCTCGGCCGGGTAGCGCCCCAGCACATAGCCGTCCTCCCGGACCGTCGACTGGGCGGACAATGGCTCCATGATGACGATATTGACGTCGATCCGGTCCGCACCGTCGGCCACCAGCGATACCCGCTGGATCCCGGGCTGGGCGTCAGCCTGCAGGGTATGACGCGTTCCGCGCGCCAGAATCCGACCCGCCTCGTCTTGCCAGGAGACGGCTCGGGAAGCCGCCAGGACCATCGCTTCGCCCGGCCGGGCGAACAGGGTGAACAGGGCGAGATCGGTCTCCAGCCCGTCTGGCAGCACCAGCCGGAACCCGGCTCGGGTCCGGTTGGGCCTGGGAGCTTGAAAAGCCGAAACACTCGCGGTTTCCCCGTTTCCGGACCGCAGCGGTGCCCGGGGTGCCGGTCGCTCGGGCGCCGGACGGGGAACCACATCAGCCTCTGCCAGGTCCGCCAAACTCGGGGTCGGCTCCGGCACCAGCTCCGGCGGCGCGGCCGTGCCGGCGTCGGGCATGACATCGACCGGATCAGCTTCGGTCTGCTCTCGATTATCGGCAGCGGTCTCGAGCACGGACGCCAGCGCCGTCGGCTCTGGCTCCGCGGCCACCAGCGCACTTGCCTCCGCAGCCGTCCCCCCGCCAGCCGGGAAGAACACTGTGCCGACAAGCACAAACATGCCGAGCCCTGCCGTGAGCAGCAGGCCGAATACGGCACGCGTCCAGATTAACAGCACTCAGTTGATCTCCGTGGGGGGCGACGCCTCCAGCGCCGCAATCAGGGCCCCGTCCCTTGAATATAGGTCATCGACGAACCGCACACCACTCAGTTCGTCCGGAACCACCGTCCAGTAGAGGATGTGCACCGGGATCGTCTGCGCCAGCGTCACGCGCGTTTCCGTCGATCCCTCCGCCACGGCCCTGACGCGCTCCGCGTCCCAGCCCGGCGTCCCCGCGATCACCCAGTCCGCCAGGGCCAGCGGATCTTCGACACGTACGCAGCCGGAGGAAAAGTCCCGCCGGTTCCGCGCGAACAGGCCCCGCGTCGGGGTGTCGTGCAGATAGACGTTGTGCCGGTTGGGAAACATGAACTTGATCTCGCCGAGGGCGTTCAGCGGGCCCGGCGCCTGGCGCAGTCGATAGGGAAAATTGCTCGACGGCACGGTGGACCAGTCAATGGTCGCGGGGTCCACCACGTTGCCGGACCGGTCCAGAACCTGAAAGCCGAGCCGGTCAACCGCACCCGGATCGCTGCGGAACAGGGGCAGCTTGTCGCGCACGGCAAGGCTCGGCGGGGTCTCCCACCACGGATTGATCACCAGATAGCTCATCCGTCCGGAAAATACCGGAGTGCGCCGGTATTGGCGCCCGACGATCACCTTGTGGGTCTGCTCGACCACTCCGTCCTGACGGGCCTCCAGACGGAAGTCCGCTATGTTGACGCGGATATGGCGCTCTCCCAAGTGGTCCGGCAACCAGCGCCAGCGCTCCAGATTGGCCCGGATCTGATCGACGCGCTGGGCAGCGCTGATATTGAGCTGATGGAGCGTCAAACGCCCGACCGCCGCATCGGCCTCCAGATTGGCCCGATACTGGAAGGCCTGGACCGCATCGGCGAGTGCGGAATCATAGAATTCCGGGTCGGCGCTTTCAGCCTCGACATCCCATGTCGCGGCCAGCCGCGCGCGCAGCTCGGAAACCCGGGGGTCGCGGTCGCCGGGGCGCAGGGTATCGCCGGGACTGATCTGCGGCCAGCCGCCCTGCGCGTCGATGGCTGTGTAGAATGCCAGAGCCTCCTGCAGCGCGAGATAGCCCGGTTGCTGGGGCGCCAGAGCGCGCAGGCTGCCGGCGATATCGCCAATGACCAGCGCATTGCTCATGTAGGCCACCAGGTCACGGTCGGTCGGAGCAGCGCTCCAGTCAGGCTCGATGCTGGTGGCGTCAAGACGCCCGGTCAGAAGGTGGTCGGCGAGGGTCAGATAGGCATCTGTTGCCAGCCGGTCGAGGGCCAGGCCACCCGCCTCGGGACGGGCCGACTGCAGGGCCGCAAGATGATAGTCTGCCGGATCCAGACCGTGCCTCGCGGCCTCTTCCAGCGCCCCCAGAAGGTCGGCATAACGTTGCGTATTCTCCGGCCCGGTCCAGGCCCGCTCGGCTTGCGCGGCGCTGTAGTATCGCCCCGTCGCATCGCAGGCACGGCACGTGTCGTCCACCTCCGCGGCGCCTGCCCCGGCCAGAAGGGAAACAGAAAAAATTATATTGAACAGCATGTTGGGCGATGCCTAGGTGACTGACTTGGCCAACAGGCTAATGCGCGCCGCCAAGGCTGGCCAGCCCGGCCACAAAAAACGGCGCCCCGAGGGGCGCCGTTTTCCTTGTAAGCCAGGATCGAGGTCTTAGACCTCTTCCTTCTTGCCCTTCTTCTTTCCATCCTTGCCGCCCTTGCCATCCTTGGCATTGCGGGGCAGGAGCCGGTCGCCCGGGGTGACGTGGAAGTCGAGGCGCTCGCCATCGGCTTCGTCGACATCGACCTTGACCAGGCCACCCTTCTTGAGCTCGCCAAACAGGATCTGGTCGGCCAGGGGCTTCTTGATGTGCTCCTGGATGACGCGGGCCAGCGGACGGGCGCCGAAGCGGCTGTCATAGCCCCGCTCCGCCAGCCAGGCGGTGGCATCCGGAGTCAGCTCGAAGGTCACGCCGCGATCAATGAGCTGGGCTTCCAGCTGCAGCACGAATTTCTCGACCACGCGGCTGATCGACTCGGTCGACAGCGGGGCGAACGGGATGACGGCGTCGAGGCGGTTGCGGAATTCCGGCGTGAACATGCGTTCCACGGCCTTTTCCGCCTCGTCGACCTTCTTGCCGCGGCCGAAACCGATGGCTTCCTTGGCTGCGTCGGCGGCGCCCGCATTGGTCGTCATCACCAAGATGACATTGCGGAAGTCCACCTTCTTGCCGTTCGAGTCGGTCAGCGTGCCATTGTCCATCACCTGCAGGAGGATGTTGAACAGGTCCGGATGCGCCTTCTCGATCTCGTCGAGCAGCAGAACGGAGTGCGGATGCTGGTCGACACTGTCGGTCAGCAGACCGCCCTGGTCGTAGCCGACATAGCCCGGAGGGGCACCGATCAGGCGCGAGACCGCGTGGCGTTCCATGTATTCCGACATGTCAAAGCGCAGCAATTCCACGCCCATGATGTCGGCCAACTGCTTGGTCACCTCTGTCTTGCCGACGCCGGTGGGGCCGGAGAACAGGTAGCAGCCGATCGGCTTGTTGGGCTCGCGCAGGCCGGCCCGTGACAGCTTGATCGCCGTCGACAGCTTCTCGATCGCATCGTCCTGGCCGAACACCACGCGCTGCAGGTCGTTCGACAGGTTCTTGAGCGACTGCTCGTCATCCTTCGAGACCGTCTTCGGCGGGATGCGGGCCATGGTGGAGACCACCGCCTCGACTTCCTTGACGCCGATCGTCTTCTTGCGCTTGGACACCGGCATCAGGCGCATCTGGGCACCGGCCTCGTCGATCACGTCGATCGCCTTGTCCGGCAGCTTGCGGTCACCCATGTAGCGGGATGACAGCTCGACCGCCGATTTCAGTGCCTCATTGGTGAAGCGGACATCGTGAAAGTCCTCGAAATAGGACTTGAGGCCCTGCAGGATCTTGATCGCGTCCGGCACGGACGGCTCGGCCACGTCGATCTTCTGGAAGCGCCGCGCCAGGGCCCGGTCCTTCTCGAAGTGCTGGCGATATTCCTTGTAGGTCGTCGAACCCATGCAGCGCAGGCCGCCCGACTGCAGCGCCGGCTTCAGCAGGTTGGAGGCGTCCATGGCCCCGCCCGACGTGGCGCCGGCACCAATCACGGTGTGGATTTCGTCGATGAACAGGACGGCATCGTCCTTCTCGTCGAGTTCCTTGACGACCTGCTTGATGCGTTCCTCGAAATCACCGCGATAGCGCGTCCCGGCCAGCAGCGAGCCCATGTCCAGCGAGTAGATCGTGGCATTGGCCAACACGTCCGGCACCTGGTTCTCGACGATCCGGCGCGCGATGCCCTCGGCAATCGCCGTCTTGCCGACGCCCGGGTCACCGACCAGAAGCGGATTGTTCTTGCGGCGACGGGCCAGCACCTGGATGCAGCGGTCGACTTCGCTGTCGCGCCCGATCAGCGGATCGACCCCGCCCTGCTTGGCCTTCTCGTTGAGATTGACCGTGTAGGCCGTGAGCGCGTCACCATCCTTGGGCGCCTCTTCCTTGGTTTCCGTGCCACTCACGGCGCGTTCTTCGGACGCACCCGGCTTGCGGCCGATACCGTGCGAGATGAAATTGACGGCGTCGTAGCGCGTCATGTCGCGCTCGGCGAGGAAGTAGGCGGCGTGGCTCTCGCGCTCGGCGAACAGCGCCACCAGAACATTGGCCCCCGTCACCTCTTCGCGCCCGGCATTCTGGACATGGATGACGGCACGCTGGATGACCCGCTGGAAACCCGCTGTCGGCTTGGCGTCCTCGTCATCGTCAACGGCCAGCTCGGTGAGCTCGTTATCCACATACTCGGTCAGGGTGGCCCGCAATTCGTCCAGATCGACGTCGCAGGCCTTCATGACCGCGGAACTGTCCTGGTCATCGACGAGTGCGAGGAGAAGGTGTTCCAGGGTGGCGAATTCGTGCCCACGCTCATTGGCGTAACCCAAGGCGCGGTGCAGGCTGTCTTCCAGATCTGAGGAGAATGAGGGCACCACTTTATTCCTTTTCCATTGTGCACTGGAGCGGGTGTTGGGCCCGCCGTGCAGCGTCCATGACCTGGGCTACCTTTGTTTCGGCAACCTCGTATGTGTACACGCCGCACATTCCGACCCCGTTCTGGTGAACATGCAACATGATGGTCGCTGCATCTTCGGGGGACTTGCGGAAAATCCTGACCAGGACCTCGACCACAAACTCCATCGGCGTGTAGTCGTCATTTAGTAGCAGAACACGGTAAAGCGAAGGTTTCTTCGTCGCCGGCCGCGTCTTCGTGGCCACGCCGGATTCTTCTTCTACGCCAGCATCTTCCTGATTTCGTTCGGTCATATTATAATCTTGCTTTAACCATGCTGGGCACGTTGGTGGACATAGGAATCGAGAGCGCCCGGGAAAAGGCCTGGACCTGTCATCCCCGGACAGTTGCAACGATACCATGCCTTCGCCGTCCTTTCCTCCCCGATTCGCGGTGGCGCGTCGCCTCACCAGGCGAAACGGGCAGGCTTGCGAATGGATCCAACCGGCCCCCCGACGCCCTGGTGAACAGACAAAAAAATAGGGCCCGGTGAGGTCACCGGGCCCAGTGGGGAGGTATTCTGAAGTCGGATCAGCGCTGGCTTTGGGCCATGTCCACGGTCGCCGTGACACGGTCATTGATCGGCTTCAGCGCCGTCTTGAAGGTGTCGGCAACCAGCTCGGACGTCTTGTTCAGCTCGGCCAGGTACTGGTCCATCGCCGTCTTGGCGAAACCGGCCTGGATCTCGTAAATGTCCTGGACCGACTTGGCCGAGGCAATGGCCTTCCCGGCGTTCACGCCGTCTTCCATCAGCGTCTTGGCGTAGGCGACGGAATTGGCGTTCACCGTTTCCATGCCCTTGGCGGCCAGGGTCGCGCTCTCGATGACGGCGTCGACATTCTGCTTCTGGAAGTTGGACACTTCGGTGACCGACTTCAGGGTTTTCTCGAAACCGTCCTTCAGCGCGTCATTGCTGGCGGCGGTCATGTTCTCGATGGTGTCATTCATGGTCTTGTTTCCGGTTTTGGCTGCGGCCGGGGCTGGCTTGGCAGCGGATTTCTTCTTGCCGGCCGTTTTCGAACGGCTGGCCTTGGCTTTCTTCGCGGTCGCGGTGCGGGTCTTCGCACTCGCCTGACCATCCGCCTTGGTCTTGGCCACGCTCGCAGACTTGGCCGGTGTCACGGTCTTTGCCGCAGCGGTCGGCTTGGCGCTCTTGGCGGACGTTTCGGCGTCGCCGGTCGGGATCGCATCAACTGACTGTTTCGTTTCGGTGCTCATGGCATCCACATTTGTTGCGCCTGCTTTTCGCAGGTGCAGCATAAGTAGGGATTGCCTGCCCCGCCGTCAAGAGAAAATTTGTGCGCCGCACAATTTTTAGGATAAATGATCAATCGTCCTTAACGAGCTGGAAACGCCTGCCCCTGCAGGGTATCGCGCATGTCACAGCTTGTCCGTTCCTGCCTCGCCCTGATCGCGTTGACGCTCTCGAGCGCGCTGGTCTCCTCACCCGCCGCCGCGAATGAGCGCTACGCCGCCTTTGTCGTCGACCAGAATACCGGCCTCGTGCTGCACTCGCGACGCTCCGAGGATGAACGCTATCCCGCCTCACTGACCAAGATGATGACGCTATACATGCTGTTCGAGGCCATCGAGGCGGGTGAAACCAGCCTCAGCGATGACATCACCATCTCCCGAACTGCAGCCAATGCGGTCCCCTCGCGCCTCGGCATTGCGCCCGGGGGGACAATCAGCGTGGAGAACGCCATTCGGGCCCTCGTGGTCAAGAGCGCCAATGATGTCGCGGTCGCCGTCGGCGAACACCTCGCCGGCACCGAGAGCGCCTTCGCAGAGGCCATGACTGCCCGCGCCGCCGAACTCGGCATGGTCAATACGGTGTTCCGCAATGCCTCCGGCCTGCCCGACAGCGAACAGCACACCACGGCGCGCGACATGGCCCGTCTCGGCATTTCGCTGCATCGGGACTTTCCCCAGTACTTTTCCTACTTCCAGGAAGAGCGCTTTCGCTGGAATGGTCGCACCTACCGCAATCACAATTCGCTGGTCGGCCGGGTCGAGGGCGTTGACGGCCTGAAGACCGGCTATATCCGCGCGTCCGGCTTCAATGTCGTGGTCTCCGCCACCCGCGGCGATCACCGCCTGGTCACTGTGGTCATGGGCGGCCCCTCCTCCTCTGCCCGCGACGCCCATGCCGAGGAATTGCTGGAAGCCGCCTTTGCCACGCTCGAACAGCGTGAGGACACCCGCCTGTTTGCCGCCCTGTCCTCGCCGCGCATCAACCCGGTGCGCCAGCAAGCCCTGATCGCCCAGGACATCGCCGCCTTGGATCTGGCAGATCCGACCGAAATGGGTTCGTCGCAGGAAGCCCCGCCTGTGCGCATCGTGCTGACCGATACCGACAACATGCCGCGCCGCAGCCTGCCGACCGCCGCCGTGGAAACCGCGACCCTCGACCGCCTGCCGCCCGCCGAACCCCGTGCGCGTGTGGCCACGGAATCCGCACCGGAACCGGCTGCTGCCCCGCGCCTCCTGCGCGGCGCCTGGGCCATCCAGGTCGGCGCTTATAACAGTGCCGAGGCCGCTCATGACCGTCTCGCCCTGATCGCCGCCAATGCCCTCGCCCCCCGCGAGGCCCAGCCGGCAGCCCGCGCTGTCGAGCTCGGCGGCTCGCGCCTGTGGCGAGCCCGGTTCGAGGCCCTCACCGAGGCCGAGGCGGTCGCCGCCTGCCGGACCCTGCTCGGTCGCAACGAGGCCTGCTTCACCGTCGCTCCGGACGCCTGACACACCCCTCCCACAGCTTCTGCCTGCGCCGGGTACTGGAAACCGCCGCTCGGTTGACACAGTCTTGTCGCTCGAACACTTTCGCGCGCCATGGCCGAAGCATGGCCGTCCTGTCCGCCTGTCTGGAAACCCGCCCCGATGAATGTTGTTGTCGTAGAATCCCCGGCCAAGGCCAAAACCATCAACAAGTATCTCGGATCGGACTTCACCGTCCTGGCGAGTTTCGGTCATGTCCGCGACCTGCCGGCCAAGGACGGCTCGGTCAAGCCGGACGAGGATTTCGCCATGGCCTGGGAGGTCGACACGGCCTCGGCCAAGCGCGTCAAGGCGATCGCCGACGCGGTGCGCGATGCCGACCGCCTGATCCTGGCCACTGACCCGGATCGCGAGGGCGAGGCAATTTCCTGGCACTTGCTCGAGGCGCTCCAGAAGCGCCGCGTGCTCAAGGACGTCACCATCGAGCGCGTGGCCTTCAACGCCATCACCAAGCAGGCCGTCCAGGAAGCGATGAAGCACCCGCGCGCCGTCGACATGGAGCTGGTCAACGCCTATCTGGCACGCCGCGCGCTCGACTATCTGGTCGGTTTCACCCTGTCGCCGGTGCTGTGGCGCAAACTGCCCGGCTCGCGCTCGGCCGGTCGCGTCCAGTCCGTCGCCCTGCGCCTGATCTGCGATCGCGAACTGGACATCGAGAAGTTTCGTTCCGAGGAGTACTGGACGGTCGATGCCGATCTCAAGGTCGGCTCTGACGCGTTCCGTGCCAAGCTGGTCTCGCTGGACGGCAAGAAACTGCAGAAGCTGTCGATCAAGGACCGCGCCTCGGCCAACGCCGCGGTGGCCGCCATCGAGAGCGCGTCACTGACGATTTCCGGCGTCGAGGCCAAGCCGGCCCGCCGCAACCCGCCGCCGCCCTTCACCACCTCGACCCTGCAGCAGGAAGCCGCACGCAAGCTCGGCTTCTCCGCCACCCGCACGATGCAGACGGCGCAGAAGCTCTATGAGGGCGTCACCATCGGCGGCGAGACCACCGGTCTCATCACCTACATGCGTACCGACGGTGTCTCCATGGTGCCGGAGGCGATCAACCAGGCCCGTGATGTCATCGGCAAGGAACATGGCCAGCTCTACGTGCCGTCCGCACCGCGCGTGTATTCCAGCAAAGCCAAGAACGCCCAGGAGGCCCACGAGGCGATCCGCCCGACCAGTTTCTCGCGGCTGCCGCAGAACATGTCGCTGGATGACGACATGGCGCGCCTCTACCAGCTGATCTGGCGCCGCGCCATGGCCAGCCAGATGGAAAGCGCCCGCTTCGAACGCACCACCATCGACATCACCAGCGGCGACAACAAGACCGGTCTGCGGGCCGTCGGCTCGGTGCTGCTGTTCGACGGTTTCCTGGCCCTCTACCAGGAAGGCCGCGACGACGAGGAAGATGAAGGCGAAAGCCGCCTGCCCAAGGTCACCCAGGGTGCCTCGGCCGAAGCGGTCAAGACCTATCCTGATCAGCACTTCACCCAGCCGCCGCCGCGTTTCACCGAAGCCTCGCTGGTCAAGCGCATGGAAGAGCTCGGCATCGGTCGCCCGTCGACCTATGCCTCGACGCTGCAGGTATTGCGCGACCGTGATTACGTGCAGATGGAGAAGAACCGCTTCCATCCGCTCGACAAGGGCCGCGTCGTCATCGCCTTCCTTGAGAATTTCTTCGCCCGCTACGTCGAGTACGACTTCACCGCCAGCCTGGAGACCCAGCTGGACAAGGTGTCAGCCGGCGAGCTCGACTGGAAGCAGCTTCTGCGCGATTTCTGGACCGATTTCCGCGCCGCCGTCGACGACATCGGCGAGCTGCGTATCACCCACGTGCTTGACGCCCTGAACGAGGCCCTCGCGCCGCACATCTTCCCGGAGAAGGAGGATGGCAGCGACCCGCGCCAGTGTCCGTCATGCAAGGAAGGCACGCTGTCGCTGCGACTCGGCAAGTTCGGTGCCTTCCTGGGCTGCTCCAATCACCCCGACTGCAAGTTCACCCGCCAGATGAGCCCGACGGAAGCCGGCGATGTGCCGGAAGACCGGGTCATCGTCACCCATCCCGATACGGGCAAGGATGTGGAACTTAAAAACGGTCGTTTCGGCTGGTACCTGCAGATGCAGATCGACGGCGAGGACAAGCCCAAGCGCGCCTCCATCCCGAAAGGCTGGGACGCCGCCACGCTGACGCCGGAACAGGCGATCAAGCTGATCGACCTGCCGCGCACCATTGGCGACCACCCGGAAGACGGCCAGCCGATCACAGCCGCCATCGGCCGCTACGGTCCCTATGTCCACCACGACAAGACCTACGCCAATCTCCAGTCGGTCGACGAGGTGTTCGAGATCGGCCTCAACCGCGCCATCTCGGTGATCGCCGACAAGAAGGCCAATGGCGGGCGCCGGGGCAGTTCCGCGTCGGCCCTCAAGGATCTCGGCGAGCATGACGGCAAGCCGGTGCGCATCATGTCCGGCCGCTATGGTCCCTACGTGAAGTACGAGAAGATCAACGCGACCCTGCCCAAGGATACCGACCCGGAGAGCGTGACCCTGGAACAGGCCATGGAATGGGTCGAGGCCAAGGCCGCCAAGGGTGGCAAGAAGAAGCCCGCAGCCAAGAAGAAGGCCGCCCCGAAGAAAAAGGCTGCGGCCAAGAAGCCAGCCGCCAAGAAGCCGGCAGCCAAGAAGGCGCCGGCCAAGAAGAAGGCTCCGGCCAAGAAGACATCTGCGGCGGCCGAAGACAGCGGAGAGAGCTGACGCCATGGCCGCACCCGCCGACGCCCCGACGGAACTGACTCGCGAGACCGTTCTCGAGGCCATCCGCCTCGGCGAAGGCGAGTTTTCCAAGCGCGAACTGGCGCGGGCCCTGAAACTGAAGGGCACCGACGCCAAGCGCGACCTGAACCGCATTCTTCGCGATCTCGAGGATGCCGGCGCGATCGAACGCGACAACCGCAAGTGCTACCGCCTCGGAGGCGCCCTGCCCTCCGTCCTCGTGGTTCAGATCAGCGACCGCGACACCGACGGCGAATTGCTCGCCGAACCGGTCAAGCCGAGCAAGTGCAAGCCGCTCATCCGCCTTGCCCCAGGTGAAGGCGCCGGAGGGCGCGGCACCCCCGCCCTGGGGGTCGGAGACCGGGCCTTGGTGCGCTTGTCACCGGACGAGGAAGGTGGCTTCGAGGCGCGTCTGATCAAGAAGCTCGGCCAGAGTGCCCACAAGATCCTGTGCGTCCTGCGCAAGCCCAAGTCCGGCCCCTTCCGCCTGCTGCCGGTGGATCGCCGCTCGCGCCACGAAATGGTCCCGGCCAAGGGGGAGGCAGACAAGGCCAATGATGGCGACCTTGTTTTGTGCCAGCTCAGCCGCGAGCGCCGGCACGGCCTCAAGGTGGCCGAGATCATCGAGGTTATTGGCGATGGGGACAGTCCCGGCGCCGGCAGCCTGATCGCCCTGTACGCACATGGAGTTCCGACCGGTTTTTCTGTCGCCGAACAGGACCAGGCCGATCACGCGACGCCGGCCAGCAAGGACGGGCGCGAAGACCTCACCGGCCTGCCCCTGATCACCATCGACCCGGACGACGCCAGGGACCATGACGATGCCGTCTGGGCCGAACCGGACAACGATCCCAAGAACAAGGGCGGCTGGACCGTCATCGTCGCCATCGCCGACGTCGCCGCCTATGTCACACCCGACAGCCCGCTCGACCGCGGCGCCTTCAAGCGCGGCAATTCGGTCTACCTGCCTGACCGTGTCGTGCCGATGCTGCCGGAACGCCTGTCCAATGATCTGTGCTCCCTGCGCGAGGGTGAGGAACGCCCCTGCATGGCCGCACGCATGGTGTTCGATGCCGAGGGCAACAAGCGCAGCCACCGCTTCATCCGCGGCTGGATGAAATCCGCCGCCAAACTGTCCTATACCGAAGCCCAGGCCGCCATTGACGGCACCGGCAATGACAAGGCCAACGCACTTCTCGACCCGGTCCTGCGCCCGCTCTGGGGCGCCTACGCCGCAGTCCGCAAGGCCCGCGCCCGCCGCGAACCGCTGGAAATCGACAGCCCGGAGCGCAAGGTCACAGTCAATCAACTGGGCGAGGTCACAGGCGTGGAGACCCGCGAACGCTTCGATGCCCATAAGCTGATCGAAGAATTCATGATCCAGGCCAATGTGTGCGCCGCCGAGACGCTGGAGCAGAAGAACACGCCGCTGATCTACCGCGTCCACGAACCGCCATCTCTGGAGAAGATCGACTCGCTGGCCGATTTTCTGCCCTCGGTGGGCTTGAAATGGTCCAAGGGGGAGCCGGCCCGGACCGGCCGCTTCAATCGTTTGCTTAAGCAGGCGAAGGGCTCCGAGCACTACGAGACGGTCAATGAAGTGGTCCTGCGCAGCCAGTCCCAGGCCGTCTACGATACGGACAATGAGGGCCATTTCGGGCTCAATCTCGACCGCTATGGTCATTTCACCTCGCCGATCCGTCGCTATGCCGACCTGACCGTGCACCGCGCGCTGATCCGGGCCCTCGGCCTGGGTGATGACGGCCAGACCGACGAGGAACGCAGCAAGCTCCAGGTTATCGCCGAGGAAATCACTGCCGCCGAGCGCCGCGCCATGGCCGCCGAGCGCGACGCGGTCGACCGTTTCATCGCCCGCTTCCTCGCCGACAAGGTGGGCCAGGAATTCGACGGCCGCATCACCGGCGTTACCCGCTTCGGCGCCTTCGTGCGCCTGGAAGCCACCGGCGCCGACGGCCTGGTGCCGATCAGCCGTCTGGGCAATGAGCGCTTCGAGCACGACGAGAAGGCCCATGCCATCATCGGCCAGGACACCGGCAACCGCTATCGCCTCGGTATGGCCGTCAAGGTCCGTATCGAGGAAGCCCAGCCGGTCACCGGAGGCCTGCTGCTCGACATCCTGTCTCAGCCGGAGAAGGGCCCGAAGCCGAAAGGCCATCGCGGCAAGCGCGGCGGACCGCCTCCCGGCGTCCGGCGCGGCGCTCCGAAGGGCAAGGGCAAGCTGGGCAAGAAGAAAGGCAAGCGGCGGTGAGCGACGAACGCCATCGACCCAGACACCCCTATCTGCGACCACGCCTGGCCGCCTCCCTGATCCTGACGCGGCAGAGCCAAAGTGAAGTCGAGGTGCTGATGGGCCGCCGCTCGGCCCGCCACGTCTTCATGCCCAACAAGTATGTGTTCCCCGGCGGCCGGGTTGACCGGGCCGACAATACCGGTCCCTGCGCCGCCGAACTGCCCGGCGAGGTGCGCTCCATCATGGGCCGCGTCCTGCCCGAACGCCGGGCCCGCGCCGCGGCCCTGGCCGCCATCCGCGAAACCGCCGAGGAAACCGGCCTGCTGATCGCCCGGCCCGGCCAATGCCAGGCCCGCCATCCCAACTGGGCGCCTTTCCGCGCCGCCGGCGCCCTGCCCGATCCCGAGGCGCTGCGCCTGATCACCCGGGCCGTCACACCGCCCGGCCGCAGCCGCCGTTTCGACACCTGGTTCTTCACCGCCGGGGCCGAGGCCCTGCTCGACGACCGCGACCCGCAACCCAGCGACGAGCTGGAAGACGTGCAATGGGTGCCCTTGGCCGCGACACGCGAACTCGACCTGCCCATGGTCACGCATTTCGTGCTCGACGAATTGGCGCGCGTCCTGCCACCCGCCCCCAAAGCGCCGCGCTGGATGCGGGCCCGGCACGGCAAGATGATCGTGGAACCGCTGTAAGCGCTGCAAGATCGCCCGCGACGCGCCCCCTGACGCGCGCTATAGCAGCGCCATGACTGAGATCACCTCTCCGCGCCTGCCCGGCTCCGTCCAGGCCCTGATTGCCGCCATCAGCTGCGCGGCCGTGTGCGGCATCGTGTTCGGCCTGTCCATGCCGCTGATCTCGCTGCGCCTGGAAATGATGACCGGCTCTGGCCTCACGGTCGGTCTCAATGGCGCCGCAGCCGCCTTCTCCACCCTGGTCATGGCGCCGCTGGTTCCACGCCTGCTCAACCGCGTGCCGGCACGGCTGCTTCTGACCAGCTGCCTGGCCATCACGGCGGCCCTGTTCTGCCTGTTCCCCCTGTTCCCGGATGTCACCGCCTGGTTCATTCTGCGCTTTGCCTCGGGCTGCGCCATCACCGTGGTCTTCGTGGTCTCGGAAACCTGGATCAACCAGGTCGTGACGCCGCAACGCCGGGCCCTGATGCTCGGCGTTTACGGCACGGCCCTGTCCGGCGGCTTCGGCCTCGGCGGCTTGTTGTTCGCGGCCATGGGTGCGGAAAATGACGCCGCCTTTTACCTGGCCGGCCTGATCTTCCTCACTGGAACCTTGCCCATCCTGTTCCTGCGGGCCCGGCAGGCCGTCGCTCCCGACCGCGCAAGCTCCGGATTCGGTGCCATGCTGCGCGCCGCCCGCTCGGCCCCGGCGGCAATCCTCGCCGGCCTCGCCTTCGGAGCGCTGGAGACGCTGATCTTCTCGCTGATGCCGGTGTATGGCGACCGTATCGGCCTCGGACAGGGCATGATCGGCGGCCTCATAGTCGCCGTCGCGGCCGGCGCGCTGGTCTTCCAGATTCCGCTCGGCTGGGTCGCCGACCGCACCGATCGCCGGGCCACGCTGCTGTGGATCGCCGTGGTGGCCACCATCACCCCGGCCCTGACCGCGCTGGCCGGCTCCAATGCCCTGCTTCTCCTGCCTATCCTTTTCGTCCAGGCCGGCGTCGCCAGCGGCCTCTACACGGTCGGCCTGTCCCTCCTCGGCGAACGCTTCACCGGTGGCGGCATCGCAGCGGCCAATGCCGCCTTCATCTTCGTCTACGGCCTGGGCTCCTTCCTCGCCCCGCCGGTCGCCGGCGACGCCATGGACCGGCTCGGACCCTGGGGGCTGCTGCTGGTGCTGTCGGAAATCGCCGGGGCCTATGTGATGATTGTTGCGGCGAGGCAGTTCACCGCAGCCCGCCCCAGTTGACATGCCGCCCTTTGCCAGTATGTTCGCGCGCTCTCGCGTCGGCATGGGGCCCTCGCGCGCACACTGACCAGGACAATTGAGCCATGGCGAAGCCGACAACCATCAAGATCCGCCTGAACTCCACGGCCGATACCGGTTACTTCTACGTGACCAAGAAAAATGCGCGCACGATGACCGAAAAGCTCGTGCTCAAGAAGTACGACCCGATCGCGCGCAAGCACGTCGATTTCAAGGAAGCCAAGATCAAGTAAAGCCCGAAAGGGTCCGGGACGGTTGCGACCGCCCCGCTTGGACTTGAGCGCTAGACCATCAGATCAGGCCGCGGCGGATGTCGCGGCCTGAACTTGATTCCGGCCTGCGTCCTTGGCCTCGTAGAGCGCCATGTCGGCCCGCTTGACCAGCGCCTCCATGCTCTCGCCCTGGGCGGCCTGGGCGAGACCGATCGACACGGTGACGTCAATCTGGGTGCCATCGGCCAGCTCGAACGGCGTATTGCAGATCGCCGCCCGAATTCGGTCGGCGGCCAGGAAGGCGTGATTGACTCCGGCTCCCGGCATAACCACCAGGAATTCCTCGCCACCATAGCGGGCCGCCAGGTCGAGCGCCCGTACGGTCTTGTGCAGGCGCACCGAGAAATCGCGCAGGATCGCGTCACCGGCCTCGTGGCCATAGGTGTCATTGATGCGCTTGAAGTGATCGATATCGGCGATCAGCAAGGATACCGGCTTGCCACCGGTGCGATAACCCTCGAGCGCCTGGCGCAGGCGCGATGAGATGAACCGACGATTGTGCAGGCCGGTCAGCGGATCGGTGACGGCCATTTCCAGGCTGCGGTCGAGATGCGCGCGCAGCCGGTCGGCATATCGCTTCCGGCGCATCTGGGTGCGCGTGCGCGCCGCCAGTTCGCCGGCATCGACCGGGCGGTGGATGATGTCATTGGCTCCGAGATCGAGCGCCCTGACAGCATTTGGCACGTCGTCGGGGCTGGCGATCGCGAGGATCGGCAATTGACGCGTCTCCACGTCCGAGCGCACCCGGGCGCACAGGCGCAGCCCATCCAGATCCGGGTGGGTCAGATCGATGATCAGCAGATCAGCATCGTCGCGCGCCGCTTCCAGGGCGCGAGCCGGATCACACTCGGCAATCACCTGGTGCTGCCCGGGGAGGAAGTCTTGGTAACGCTTGAGGGCCCGCTCGTCCGGACTGATCAGCACGATGCGACCGGCATATTCGTCTTCCTGTGCCGCTTCCGGTGTCCCACCGGCCAGAGCAGCGTTCTCCTCGCGATAGCGCAGCTCGTCGAGCAGCGACTTGAGGCGCAACAGGCTGCGCAGCCGCGCGAACATGGTCACGTCGTGGATCGGCTTGGTGAGAAAATCATCGGCCCCGGCCTCGAGGCCGCGGATGCGGTCTTCGCGCTGATCGAGCGCGGTCACCATGATCACCGGTATGTGCCGGGTCGCCGGATCGGCTTTCAGGCGCGAGCAGACTTCGTAACCGTCAATGCCCGGCATCATCACGTCGAGCAGTATCAGGTCGGGTTGTTCGGATTTTGCGGTATCGATGGCAGCGTAGCCGTCGGCGGCCG
This sequence comes from Maricaulis sp. CAU 1757, assembly GCF_054482675.1. NCBI lineage: Bacteria > Pseudomonadati > Pseudomonadota > Alphaproteobacteria > Maricaulales > Maricaulaceae > Maricaulis > Maricaulis sp. CAU 1757. The sequence continues at coordinate 234,519 of NZ_JBTLRI010000002.1, read as the reverse complement.
TGACCACATCAAAATACTCGGCCTGGAGCCGCGCTTCCAGCAGGCGAACATTGGCCGGCTGATCGTCTACAACTAGAATTCGTGCACTCATCCGCGCCGCCTCAGTCCAGGAATTGTCGTACGGTCTCGATGAAGGTTGTCACGGTGATCGGCTTTGACAGATACGCCTCACACCCTCCCTCACGGATCCGCTCTTCATCCCCCTTCATGGCAAACGCCGTGACCGCGACCACCGGAATGGCCGCCAGTAGCTCATCGTCCTTGAGCCATTTCGTCACTTCCAGGCCGGACACTTCCGGCAACTGAATGTCCATGAGAATCAGGTCGGGCGTGTGCTCGCGCGCCATTTCCAGCGCCTTGAATCCGTCCTTGGTCTGCAAGGTCTCATAGCCATGAGCCTCAAGCAGATCGTTGAAGAGCTTCATATTGAGCTCGTTGTCTTCGACGATCAGGACCTTCTTGGGCATGACCTGCAGCATGTCAGCGACGCGCTTCCCGTTGATGTCACGCTTGAATTGCGTGTGTTGAACCCCATGCGCACTTAAGCCGATCTTCCTTAACCAACCATGAGTCAGCGGCCACTTTGCGGCCCTGAAAGAACAAGATAAGAACAAACCCCGAGCAAGACCAGAGCAACCTGACCCATGAACGCCCCGAAACTCCGTATCGGCATTGATCTTGGCGGCACCAAGACCGAGTACGCCGTCATGGATCCGGCCGGCGCCCTGCTGGTCCGCCAACGCCAAGCCACGCGACCGGACTATAATGAACAGCTCCGCGCCATGGTTGCAGGCCTGGCTGAACTGGAATCCCGCTTTGGTCCTGCCCGTGTCGGCATCGCCCATCCTGGCTCCATGAGCCCACATACTGGCTTGATCCGTAACGCCAATTCAACCTGGCTCAACGACCGCCCCCTGCAAGCCGACCTGCAGGCCGTGCTCAACCGCCCGATTCGCCTGGCCAATGATGCCGACTGCTTTGCCCTGTCAGAGGCTGCCGATGGCGCCGCCTCCGGGCACAGGTGCGTGTTCGGGGTGATTCTCGGCACCGGGGTCGGCGGCGGTATCGTCATCGACAGGGCCGTGCACACCGGACGTCAGGGCCTGGCCGGCGAATGGGGCCACACCCCCCTGCCCTGGATGCAGTCTGACGAATACCCCGGCCCGGCCTGCTGGTGTGGCCGCCGGGGCTGTATCGAGGCCTTTCTGTCGGGCCCCGCCCTGGCTGCCGACCACGCCGAGGCGACCGGCCCCTCGCGGGTCTGCAGCGTCGAATCGATGGTCGCGGCCGCGCGCGCAGGTAATGCCGGCGCCGCTGCCAGCCTCGAGCGCCATGCCGGGCGCCTGTCCCGCGCCCTCGCCGGCATCGTCGACATCCTCGACCCGGATATCATCGTCCTCGGCGGCGGCCTGTCCAACCTGCCCGGCCTGGCGCAACGCGTGGCGACAGGCTTGCGACCGCACGTGTTCAGCGACCAGGTCGACACACCGGTGGTCACCGCCCGCCACGGCGACAGTTCCGGGGTCCGGGGCGCCGCCTGGCTGTGGCCGGCAGAGGGGACGGAATGAACAGCGCCGCGCCCGGATATTGCCGCGCCTGCCTGGCTCCGGTCGCGCCCGGCCCGCGGACCTGCCCGGCCTGCGGCAGCCGCCGCCTGCTGCGCCATGACGAGCTCGAGACCCTGTCCATCGCCCATATCGATTGCGACGCCTTTTTCGCCGCCATCGAGAAGCGTGACAATCCGGAGCTGGAGGACAAGCCGGTGATCGTCGGCGGGCGCCAGCGCGGGGTGGTCTCGACCTGCTGCTACATCGCCCGCCTTTACGGTGTGCATTCCGCCATGCCCATGTACCAGGCCCTCAAGGCCTGTCCCGACGCGGTGGTGATCAAGCCGGAAGGCAGCAAGTATGCCCGCGAAGGACACCGCATTCGTGACATGATGCGCGACATCACGCCGCTCGTGGAACCGCTGTCCATCGACGAGGCCTTCCTCGACCTGACCGGCACCACGCGCCTGCACAACGCGCCGCCGGCGCTCACCCTGCTGCGCCTGCAGCGTCGCATCGCCGAGGAGGTTGGCATCACCGTCTCGGTCGGCCTGTCCTTCAACAAGTTCCTCGCCAAGACCGCCTCCGATCTCGACAAGCCGGACGGGTTCGCCGTCATCGGCAAGGCCGAGGCGCTCGACTTCCTCGGCCCCCGCCCGGTGCGCACGATCTATGGTGTCGGCCCGGCCCTGGCTGGCAAGCTGGAGCGCGACGGCCTGCGCACCCTGGCCGACATCCGCACCCGCGGCGACAAGGCCATGGCCGACCGCTATGGCGAAACCGGCTACCATCTCTCGCGCCTGTCGCGCGGCGAGGACCGGCGCCCCGTGAAACCGGAACGCGACCGCAAGAGCGTCTCGGCCGAAACCACGTTCGGGGCCGACCTCAACGAAGCCGCAGCGCTGGAGACGCGGCTCTGGCAGTTGTGCGTGAAAGTCGCTGACCAGATGAAGGCCAAGGAGATTGCCGGCCAGGTGGTGACGCTCAAGCTTAAGACCGCCGACTTCAAGTCGCGCACGCGCCGACGCACCCTCTCCGAACCCAGCCAGCTTGCCGACACCCTGTTCAAGACCGGCCGCGAACTCCTTGCGCGGGAACTCGACGGCACTCGGTTCCGGCTGATCGGTATCGGCTTTTCAGATCTCGGCCCGGCCCTTGGCGATGCCGGCGACCTGCTCGACCCGAATGCCATCCGCCACGCCGTGGCCGAGCGGGCCATGGACAAGGCGCGCGCCCGTTTCGGGGGCGAGGCGGTGATCAAGGGGCGCGCCCTGCGCCCGGAGAAGCGGCGCGACCGCAGCGACTGAAGGTGCCCACCGCGTGCGGTGCATTGCCAGCCTCAACAGCCCGGCCTAGCTTGCGCCGAACATCGACATCCGCGGAGCCCGACATGTCCAAGATCGACGACCGTCTCGCCAAGGCCGGCATCACCCTGCCCGAGGCCATGGCCCCCGTCGCCAATTACGTTCCCTTCGTGAGGACCGGTAACACGGTCTACATTTCCGGCCAGGTCTCCAACGGCCCCGACGGTCTGGTGACCGGCACGCTGGGCGATGACATGGACGTTGAAAGCGGCCAGGCCGCCGCCCGCCTTTGCGCGCTCAATTTGATTGCCCAGCTCAAACTGGCCTGCGACGGCGATCTCGACCGCGTCACCCGCGTCGTCAAGCTGGGCGGTTTCGTCGCCGCCAAGCCGAGTTTCAGCGAGATACCCCAGGTCATCAACGGCGCCTCCAACGTGTTCGCCGAAGTGTTTGGAGAGGCAGGCCGTCACGCCCGGTCCGCGGTCTCCTGTCCGGTCCTGCCGCTGGGTGCTGCCGTCGAGATCGACGGCGTATTCGAGATCCGCTGACGCCAAGTTTACAGCCGTCAATGTCGCCAGACCGGCCGGCCTCGGCTAAAACCTGCCACATCACTTGTCCAGGAAGTTCCCCGCATGACCCGTATCTTCGCTTCGATTGCCGCTGCCCTGTGCCTGATCGGCTGCCAGCAGGCGCCCGCCGATGCTCAGTCCCTTGACGAACAGGAGCGCAATGAAGTGCGCGAGATCGTGCGCGCCTACATCCTGGAGAACCCGGAAATCATCGAGGAAGCCCTGATCGAGCTGCAGCGCCGGGCGCGCCAGCGCGAGATGCAGGCCACCTATGATGCCGTCAACGCCAATCGTGGCGCCATCTTCAACGACCCGCGCGACCCGCGCCTCGGCCCGGACAATGCCGACGTCGTGATCGTCGAATTCATGGACTACAAGTGCTCCTACTGCCGGGTCGCCAATTCCTGGGTCCAGGAGGTGCGCGAGCAGTATGGCGACCGCGTCCAGTTCATCTTCAAGGAATACCCGATCCTGGGCGAGGACTCGCTCGAGGCGGCGCGCGCCGCCCTCGCTGCGCTGCGCCAGGGTGAAGCGGTGTACGAGGCTTTCCACACGGCCATGATCAACTCGTCCGGTCCGCTTCCCGCCAGCCGTATCGACCAGCTCGCCGCCCTGGCGGGCGTCGATGTCGAGCGCATGCGCACCGACATGCAGGACGAAGCCATCCTGGCTCATATCAACCAGGTCCGCTCGCTGGGCAGCGCCATGAACGTCACCGGCACACCCTTCTTCATCGTCGGCGACAGCGTCATTCCAGGCGCCAACGAACTGGCGCTGGACCAGGCCCTGGCTGCGGCGCTGGCCGAGTAGGCGGGGCTTCGGGCGATGCGGGTCCGGCGACTGATCGAACATCTACGCGAGCAGAACTGGCTCGCCGTCGGCCTCGATTTCATCATCGTCGTCGTCGGTGTGTTCATGGGCTTCCAGCTGACCGCCTGGGCCCAGGATCAGGCCGACGCCGAGCGCGCCGCAGTCTATCGGGCCAGGCTGGTTGCCGAGATCGAGCAAGCGCATGAATCGCTCGGTCACTCACTCCACTACAATGAGGGATCCATCCGATCACTGGCCCTTCTTGATCGCCTGCTCAGCGAGGACGAATCTGCGGACCCCGAGATCGATTACGAACCCTACTGGCTGGAATGGATCAGTTGGGTCGGTGTCTTTCATACGCCGGATTTGGGGCTCAACGTGTTTGAGGAAATGCGCTCGAACGGGGACCTGCCCTTGCTCGCTGACCATGAAGTCGCCGCCCTCATTTCACTGGCCAATGAATCGGAACACCTCCTGCGGGTCCTTGCGGCAAGTGCGGAGGATGCGAACCGCCACAACGGCCCGATCATGCAGCACTTCGATGTCGTGCCGGACCCGGAGGCCTGGACTGGCGTGACCTACACCACAGTCGACTCCGAAGCGGTGCTGTCGGACGCCGAGTTTCCGGTCATGCTGCGCCACTACAAGCTTGCCTACGGCAGCAACCGGCTCGCCCTGATAAACCATCGCTACAGGGTAGAGGCCACGCTTGCCGTGATGCGCGGCGAGATCAGCGGCGCCGACCAAGGTGCGCAGGCCTCCGCGGGCCCTGCAGACGCGACCGACGAGCAGCCTGACATCAACCCTTAGATCAACCCGCTCAGCGGGCTCGACGGATCTGCGTACTTCTTCTTCGGCATGCGGCCCGCCAGATAGGCCTCGCGTCCGGCAATGACGGCGTGCTTCATCGCCCGGGCCATGCGCACCGGGTCCTTGGCCTCGGCGATCGCCGTGTTCATCAGCACCCCGTCACAGCCCAGCTCCATGGCCACCGCCGCGTCCGACGCCGTGCCGACCCCGGCATCGACGATCACCGGCACTTTCGTCTGCTCGACGATGAGGCGGATATTGACCGGGTTCTGGATGCCCAGGCCCGAGCCGATCGGGGCGCCCAGCGGCATGATGGCGCAGCAGCCGGCCTGTTCCAGCTTGCGGGCATAGACCGGGTCGTCCGAGCAATAGACCATGACCTCGAACCCGTCCTTGATCAGCAGTTCCGCGGCGCGCAGCGTCTCCGCCATGTCCGGATAGAGGTGCTTGGGATCGGACAGGACTTCCAGCTTGACCAGGTTCCAGCCGCCCGCCTCGCGTGCCAGGCGCAGCGTCCGCACGGCGTCTTCGCCGGTGAAGCAGCCGGCCGTGTTGGGCAGGAAGGTGTAATCCTCCGGCGAAATGAAATCGACCAGGCGCGGCTCGTCCGGATTGGACAGGTTCACCCGCCGCACCGCGACGGTGATCATGTCGGCCCCGGAGGCCTTCAGCGCCTCGGCGTTCTGGGAATAGGTCGCGTACTTGCCGGTGCCGATGATCAGGCGGGACTGGAAGGTCCGGCCGGCCACCACGAGCGTGTCGTCAGCCGCGCCGGTCTCAAGCGTCTGCATGTCGTCCATTACCCACCTCCAACAAAGGCGACGATCTCGATCCGGTCGCCGTTTTCCAGTTGCGTGTCGCCATAGCGGGAGCGCGGCACGATGGCCAGATTGCGCTCCACCGCGATCTTGCGTCCGTCCAGTCCGAGCGCTTCGACCAGCCCCTCGAGGCGGGTTCCCGGCTCGACCGACCGGCTTTCTCCATTGACTGTGAGCTGCAGCACGGCTTGGCTTGACCTTTCCGAGTCCCTGTCGGGACCCTCCTATTACCCATAGAGGCGACAAAGCAAGGCCATGACGAAGCCGATCCACATCCTCAACGGCCCGAATCTCAACCTGCTTGGCCAGCGCGAGCCGGACATTTACGGCTCGCTGTCACTCGACGACATCGAGCGGCTGTGCGCCTCGCATGCACGGGAAATGGGGTATGACATCGTGTTTCGCCAGTCCAACCATGAAGGCGAACTGATTGACTGGCTGCATGACGCAAACGTCAACGCCAGTGCTGTTGTCTTCAACCCGGGTGCATTTACGCATACATCCGTCGCTTTGCATGACGCCGTTCGCGCTATAGAACCCATCGTCATCGAAGTGCACCTGAGTCAGACTGCGGCCCGGGAGGACTTCCGACAGCATTCCTTTATTGCCTCGGCAGCCCGGGGCTCCATCACGGGTTTCGGATACCACAGCTACCTTCTGGGCCTCGACGCGGCCATCCGATGCCTCGACAACTGACGGAACCAAAGGCTTTTCATCATGAGTTCTGATTCCCGCTCCCCTAGCCCGATCAACCCGGAAGTCGTCCGCGAGCTGGCCGAGATCCTGCGCGAGACCGACCTCACCCAGATCGAGGTCGAGCATGGCGAGCTGCGCCTGAAGATCGCCCGGAAGATCGAGGCGGCCCCTGTCGTCCAGCACGTGGCCGCACCGGCCCCGTCGGCCGCCGCCCCGGCTGCCGCTGCGCCAGCCCCGTCCGCCGCGCCGGCCGCGGCCTCGGTCCCCGCTGACAACGCTAATGCGGTGACGTCGCCCATGGTCGGAACGGCCTATCTCAAGCCGAGCCCCGATGCGGACAATTTCATCAAGCCGGGCGACAGCGTGAAGAAGGGTGACACCATCCTGCTGATCGAGGCGATGAAGACCTTCAATCCGATCACCGCGGAGAAATCCGGCACCGTTTCGCAAATCCTCGTCGAAGATGGCCAGCCGGTGGAATACGGCGAGCCGCTTTTCGTCCTCGACTGATATTCACGCCCAAACGCGAGCGCCGACATGTTCGACAAGATCCTGATCGCCAATCGCGGCGAAATTGCCCTCCGCGTCCACCGTGCCTGTCGCGAAATGGGCATCCGGACCGTCGCCGTCCATTCGGAAGCCGACGCCAATGCCATGCATGTCCGGCTTGCCGACGAAAGCGTGTGCATCGGGCCGCCGCCGGCCAACAAGTCCTATCTCAACATTCCGGCCATTATCACCGCTGCCGAGGTGACCGGCGCCCAGGCCATCCACCCGGGCTACGGCTTCCTGTCGGAGAATGCCCGCTTCGCCGAAATCGTCGAGGCCCACGGCCTGGCCTTTATCGGCCCGACCGCCGAGCACATCCGCATGATGGGCGACAAGATCACCGCCAAACAGGCCGTCATGGACGCGGGCATTCCCGTGGTCCCCGGCTCCGAGGGCGGCGTCGACAGCTATGAGGACGCCAAGCCGATCGCCGAGAAGATCGGCTATCCGGTGCTCATCAAGGCGGCGTCAGGCGGTGGTGGCCGCGGCATGAAGGTGGCCGAGAGCGCCGACAAGCTGAAGGAAGCCATGGACACGGCCTCCTCGGAAGCCAAGGCGGCTTTCGGAGACGGCACGGTCTACATCGAGAAGTATCTCGGCCGGCCGCGCCACATCGAGATCCAGATCCTCGCCGACACGCACGGCAATGTCGTGCATCTCGGCGAACGCGACTGCTCGCTGCAGCGCCGTCACCAGAAAATCCTCGAGGAGGCGCCCTCGCCGGCCCTCAATGACGAGGATCGCAAAAAGATTGGCGACGTCGTCCGCAAGGCCATTGAGGCGATCGGATATCGCGGCGTCGGCACCATCGAATTCCTGTGGGAAGACGGCGAGTTCTACTTCATCGAGATGAATACCCGCCTGCAGGTCGAGCACCCGGTCACCGAGATGATCACCGGCATCGACCTGGTACGCGAGCAGATCCGCGTTGCCAATGGCGAGACTCTCGGCATCAAGCAGTCCGACATCACCTTCGACGGCTGGGCCATCGAGTGCCGCATCAACGCGGAGAACCCGAAGACCTTCGCGCCGTCGCCGGGCAAGGTGACCGAATTCCACGCTCCTGGCGGGCTCGGCGTGCGCCTCGATTCGGCTCTCTATGCCGGCTATTCCATCCCGCCCTATTATGACAGCCTGATCGGCAAGCTGATCGTGCACGGACGGACGCGCACCGAAACGCTGCTGCGCCTGCGCCGCGCCCTCGAGGAAATGGTCGTGGGGGGTATCGAGACCACCATCCCGATCTTCCTGGACCTTCTGGAAGAGCCCGATTTCGTCAATGGGGACTACCATATCCGCTGGCTCGAGGACTGGCTCGCCGCCCGCGCGGAGACCAGCTGACGGAGGAGACATGCGGGGCTTCGGCGCCAAGGAATTGCTCAATTGCTATGCTCGCGGCGTCTTCCCGATGGCCGAGGGCCGCGACGACCCCCGCATCTACCTGCTAGACCCCGACGAGCGTGGCATCCTGCCGCTCGACGAGTTCCATATCTCACGCTCGCTGCGCAAGACGGTGCGTCAGGACGCCTTCGAGGTCAGCCTCAACCTGCGCTTCAGCGAGGTTGTCGAGGGCTGCGCCCAGACCGCGCCGGGTCGCGAGGAGACATGGATCAATGACGGCATCCGCAGTCTCTACACCGATCTGCACGAGCTCGGTTTCGCGCACAGCGTGGAGTGCTGGCAAGGCGACACCCTGGTCGGCGGCCTGTACGGCGTTTCGCTGGGCGCCGCCTTTTTCGGCGAAAGCATGTTCTCGCGCCGCCGCGACGCCAGCAAGGTTGCCCTGGTCCACCTGGTGGCGCGCCTGAGAGCGGGCGGCTTCAGCCTGCTCGACACCCAGTTCACCACCGAGCATCTGGAACGCTTTGGCGCCCGCACTGTCAGCCGTGCCGATTACCGGGCCCGGCTCCACTCAGCTTTGGAAAATCAGGCGGACCTGTTCGCCCTGCCCGCAGAAATAAGCGGCGCTCAGGCCCTGCAGTCCAGCACCCAGACGTCATAAATGGCGTGCTCGAGCGGGTTCTGGGCCGGCCGCGACGCCAGCATCCATCCGGAAAAGATCTGCTGACCCTCGTCCACGGCCCCGAAACCGTCCGTGCGCCGGTCGATGACCTGCAGGAATGCATAGGTTTCCGGCGTCTCTTCCGGCGGCCGCTTGCGGCAATAGTGCGCGGTGATCTGCAGCGCCCCGAATTCCAGCGTCTCGCCGATCGGCAGCTCGAAATCCCGCGTTTCCGCTGTCACCTTGTCGAGCCCGCGCAGCACGACAAGACTGCCCGGCTGGCTGGAGAGCGGCCCCTCATTGGGATAGGCGCGCAGATCGGGATCCTCGATGACATCCTCGGCCACGGTGCCAGAGGCGGTCGGCTCGATCTCGAGGTCCGGCTCGTCCTGAGCCATCGCGTGGAAAGACAGGCCGAGGGCGGCAATGGAAGCGGTGAACACGGTTTTCATGGCTCTCACACTGGCGCGCGATTGTGACTACGGCAAGGCCGTTGCGACCGTCACTTCTGGTCGGGCGACCAGGCTTCGTAATCCGACGCCGACGACTGGCGCCCCTGCGGTGTCAGCAGGCTGCCGTCCGGACGATAGGCATGCACCGTACCGGTCAGGTTGGGATGGTGATCCTTTTCCCAGGCCTGGCGCTTGAGCGGCACTTCACTGGGCGGCGTCTCGAACGTGTGGTGCAGCCAGCCATGCCAGTCCGAGGGGACCCGCGAAGCATCGGCGTAACCATTGTAGATGACCCAGCGGCGCTTGCGCCCGTCCGGTCCGGTATGGCCGCGTTCCTCGAAATAGCGATTGCCGTATTCGTCCTCGCCGACCTTGCTGCGTCCCAGCATGGCCATCGACAGGAAAGTGCCGGGCGTGGCGTCTTTCCACCAGACGAAGATCTTCGAGATGAATCCGAACATGGTCACGGGCTCCGAGTCGGTCGAGCAATGATGCGCCTATATGCCCGCGCGACGCGGCCGGGTCCAGTCTGGAACGCGGCAGGCTTCTGGCCCGGGCGGCGGCGCGGTAGACTGGTGGCAAGTCCGGGCGATTCGGGCACGAAAGGGTGGATCCATGCAGGTATTCGAGCGCTTTGCCGGCCAGCTTGCCGCACACCGCGATTCTGACAGTGCCGCCCCGGTGTCCTCACCCGAGGCGGGAGAGGCCGCCTGCCCGGCCGATCAGGTGCTGGCCGACCTCCTGTCCACGCCCCGCCCGGTCAAGACCGAAGCGCGCGCCGACCTCAAATCCTTCGGTCGTCTGTCGCCGCAGTGCGCGGTCGGTGACGAGCGGGCCCGGGAAGCCGGGCTCGACGCGGTCGGCCGCCGCCTCGGCGGATCCCTGGCCTGGTCGGCCGCGCGCCAGGGCGCCTTCGCTTCGCCGGCCGATGCCGACATCTTTGCCGTCGAGCTCGCCGCCTCGGTCACCGGCCGCTACGTCATGCCCGACGCCGAATGGTTGCGCCATGGCGGCGCCGACTGGGCCTATGGTGACCCCGTGCCGCCCCGCGCCCCGACCGTCCCCGCCCGTGCCGTGAGCGCGACCGGAGACCTGCGAGACCAGCTCGAGAGCATAGCCAGTGACGCCCTCAGGGCCTCCGTCATTGATACCGGTGCCCGCGTCACCCGCGACCGTCTCGACGCCATCGGCGAGGCCTGCCGACGCTGTTCGGGCGAGCCGGAGGACTGCTTCGATCCGCGCCGCAATGCCGCCCTCGCCCGCGCCATGCGACGCGCCCTGCAGGATGGCGTGCCGGAAGCCGCCGTCGAGCGCGCCCTGGCCCTCGCCCGCATGGGCGACGACAGCGCCTCCCTGGGCCCGGTGACTGCCGCCAGCGAGACCCCTGAAACCCCGCGACTCACCATCCCGCGCGACCTGGCCCGGGCCATCGAAACCGACACCGCCTGGCCGACCGGAGGCAGCGGGCTTCCCGCCCGCCAGCTGCGGACCGACCTGGCCCGCAGCATATGGAGCTTCGGCGCCCCGCATCTCGCCTTTGGCGGCGCACCCGACACCCCCGGCCCGGTCATTGCCATCAACCTGCCGGCCTTCCGCACCGCCGACGGCCAGTTTGACGCCGACCTGCTGGCTGACGCCGTGCGCTACTGGTCCGCGGCCCTGGTCTTCTCGGCCGACCGCGCCGCATCCCATGCCGGTACGCTTTCCCTGGAAGGCATGGGGGCGCTGCTGATGAGCCTCGGCGTGGCTTATGACAGTCCCGCCGCGCGCACCCTGGCCGCGGCCATCACCCGGCTTGCCACCATCGCCCTGCGCCAAACCGCCGCCGATACCGGAGCGGCCGCGCCCGGCCTCGGCCCGGATCTCGATCTCGACGAACTGCCGGTGACCGCCGCCGGCCTGGCAGACCATCTGGCCGACGCCGCTGCCTTCCTGCCGCGCGCGGCCCTGGCCCGCCCCGGCGTCAGCCTCGCCTGCGGCCTGGCCGATCCGGACATCCTCACCCTGATGGGCTGCGACAGCCACGGGGCAGCCCCCGTCGCCGACACGGTGATCAGCGACATCGAGATGCCCGGTGGCAACCGCCTGCGCACGTGCGCCCTGGACGGCCTGCACGCGCTCGGACTGGGCGCTGTCGAGATCGAACGCGTCGAAGACCATGCGGCCGGCCATGGCACGCTGCAAGGCGCCCCCTGCCTGTCGCTGGAAAGCCTCGCCGAACGGGGCCTGCCCGAGGACGTGCTCGAACGCCTCGACGCCGCGATCGGCGACGGGGTCGCCGTGCGCCACGCCTTCAACCGCTGGACGCTTGGCGAACGCGCCTGCCGCGACCATCTCGGCCTGACCGCCGATATCATCGCCGCCGAAGGTGCTTCGCTCTGGCTCGCCGCCGGCTATCAGCGGCACGAGATCGAGGCCGCCGAGCGTCACGCCCACGGCAGTGGCAGTCTGGCCGACGCGCCGGGCCTGTCCGACGAGGCGCGCGCCGTCTACGCCACCGTCTCCCATCGCGCGCACATGGAAATGAGCGCCAGCCTGGAACACCAGATCGGCGGTGCCAGCCTGACCCGGCTCGCCCTGGCCGGCGAGGCCACCATCGAGGACGTCGCCGAGCTCATCGACCTGGGTGCCGGTTTTGGCCTGCGCCGGCTGGAAATCAGCCGCACGGCTTCCGGCCTGTTCGACCTCCTGCCGGCCATCGATTTCGACAAGGGCGATTATGTGGCCTCGGCCCCGACCGAACGCATTGTCGAGCGCACGGTGGAGCGCACGGTCGACCGTGTCGTCGAGCGCCCGGCGGAACGCCGAAAACTGCCCGACCGCCGCAAGGGCTACATCCAGAAAGCCACGGTGGGTGGCCACAAGGTCTACCTGCACACCGGCGAGTTCGACGATGGCGAGCTCGGCGAGATCTTCATCGACATGCACAAGGAAGGTGCTGCCTTCCGCTCGCTGATGAACAATTTCGCCATCGCCATCTCGATCGGCCTGCAATACGGCGTGCCGCTCGAGGAGTTCGTCGATGCCTTCGTGTTCACACGCTTCGAACCCGCCGGTTCGGTCGAAGGCAATGACTCGATCCGCCACGCCACCTCGATCCTCGACTATCTGTTCCGCGAACTCGGTGTGTCCTATCTCGGCCGCGACGACCTCGCCGAGGGCGGCCGCGAGCCGGCCGACCCGGCCGGACTGGGCAAGGGCGTGGCCGAGGAGAAACTGTCGCGCGAGGACGCGGCCCGCTTCATTTCACGCGGTTTCTCGCGCGGCCAGGTGCCAGACAATATCGTCATGTTCGCCCAGGCCCCGCGCAAGGCGGTCCAGGTCGGAGCCCGCGAGACGGGGACCGGGCCCGACAAGGAGGTCACGCTGGAGCCACACCAGGCCACCCGCAGCACCAGCCGCAACCTTTCGGCCTATACCGGCACGCCCTGTCCCGATTGCGGCCATTTCACTGTTGTCGCAAGCGATCACGGACCGACCTGCGACGCCTGCGGCTGGGCCGGCCAGCCGGATTGAGCCCCCGGCGCAGCGCTTGCAGCCGTCTCCGTGAAAGCTATGCGGAGTGCATCAAAATGGAACGTCTGTTTTTGGCGCTGGCCCTGATGATCGCCGCCACCGGTGCGGCCTCGGCCCAGGACGCCTCCCAGATTGCCCGCGTCCAGGCGGGACAGTCCTGTCCGGGCTGCAACCTGTTCCAGGCCGACCTCGCCTACCGCGACCTGCCGCGCATCGATGTCACGGGAGCCCGCCTGCGCCAGGCCAATTTGGCTCTGGCGACCATGAATGGTGCCCGCTTCGACCGCGCCGACCTGTCGATCGCCAACCTGTTCGGCGCTCGCTTCACCGGTGCCAGCTTCCGTCAGGCCGATCTCAGCCGCGCCGTGCTCGTGGGCGCCCATTTCGGCAGTGCCAACCTGTCGGGCGCCAACCTGTCGGGAGCCATCCTGTCCGGCGCAGAGCTGAACGAGGCGCATGGACTGACCCAGGCCCAGTTGTCCGGAGCCTGTGGCGATGCGTCGACCCGACTGCCCGCCGGCCTGACCGTTCCGGCCTGCCGCTAGGCCAGCCCAAGCCCATGAATTCCTTGACCCGCGCGCGTTTTCGTGTGTCGGGTTACTGTGATTTAAGTCGTCATGCGGCGTCTGCTGTCCTATCCGTGAGCCTATGCGTCAACACCTGCTCGTCCTGTCCCTTGCGACCAGCGCCCTGATCGGGGCGCCATCCCCTGTTTTGGCAGGCGATGACGAGCACCCGCGGCGCGGCCTCGCGATCGGCGGCGAGTGCACGGAGTGCGACTTCTCGGAAAAGAATTTGGCCGGAGCCATTTTCATTGGGGCCAATTTCGAGGGCTCGACATTCGCCGACTCCGACCTGCCCGGCGCGACGATCGTGGAGAGCCGGTTCGACGATACCGATTTCGACAATGCCATGCTGGCCGGGGCCAATCTCACCGGCGTCACCTTCTCGCGCTCCAACCTGAGTGATGCCAACCTGTCGGCGAGCCGCATCGAGCGCGTCAATTTCTCCTCGGCCGACCTGTCCGACGCCACTTTTGCCGGTGCCGACATGGTTTTCGTCACCTTCATCGGCTCCAATCTCAGCGACACCGTGTTTGCCGATGCCCGCCTGCGCCAGGCCAACTTCCTGCGCGCCCGCATCGACGACAGCAATTTCCGCGGGGCCGACGCCCGCCACGCCAATTTCGCCGAAACCAGCGGCGATGATATCAGCTTTCGCCAGGCTGACCTGTCCGGCGCCAGCTTCGAGAACGCCGATCTCGGCGAAGTCGACTTCACCGGCGCCAATCTCAACCATGTCAATTTCTCCTCGGCCCGCATCGACACCGTCATCGGGCTCGGCAAGAGCAGTATGGGCGGCGCCTGCGGCAATGCCGACACCCGGCTGGGCGATCGCATCGGACTTCCGGAATGCGCCGACCGGTCCGGTCCGCGCCCCGGTGCGTCGACGGAAAGCTATGAATTCGTCCTGCGTTTCAGCGATGGCGATGACGAGGTGACCCGCTCCCAGCTGCGCTCCCTGGAAAGCGCACGCATCGAGATGCTGTCAGGCATCGGCGCGGCGCTCGAGGCGCACGCCCAGGATCTCGACCAGGATGCCATCCGGGATGCTGTCACCGAGGCCATGCGCGAAATCGCCCGGGCCGAACGCGATATCCGGCGCGCCCAGCGCGACCAGGCACGCATCGCTGCCGATATCGCCCGCGAGGAGGCCCGCCTGGAAGCCGAGATGGAACGGGAACAGGCGCGACTGGAAGCCGAGCTGGAGCGCGAGGAAGCGCTCCTCCAGTTCCAGCTCGAGGCCGAGCAGGCACGTCTCGACTGGGAAGAGCGACAGGATGAGCGCGCCGAGCGGCGTGAGCTCGGCCGTCACCGCTCCGTCACCATCGACACGCATGTCGGCCGCCACGACGATCTGCTTGGCGAGCCGCCGCGGCCCCACTGACCGGCCCGACCACAAAAAAAAGGCCCCGGACAGGTGTCCGGGGCCTTTTTGTTTCGGCAGGGCCCGGATCAGCTTTTCTTGGCGTCCGGCACAACGGTGCGCAGGTGCAGTTCGCGCAGCTGCTTCATCTCGACTTCGGCCGGGGCGTTCATCATCAGGTCGCGCGCCTGCTGGTCCTTCGGGAACATCACCACTTCGCGCAGGTTCTCCACGCCGGCCAGCAGCATGACGATACGGTCGACGCCCGGCGCGATACCAGCGTGCGGCGGGGCGCCATAGCGGAAGGCGTTGAGCATGCCACCAAACTCTTCCTCGACCGTCTCGGCATCATAGCCGGCGAAGGCGAAGGCCTTGAGCATGACGTCCGGACGGTGGTTCCGCACCGCGCCGGATGACAGTTCGACGCCGTTGCACACGATGTCGTACTGGAAAGCCTTGAGGCCCAGCAGCGCCTCGGTGTCCGCGCCGTCCATTTTCAGGAACTCGTCGGCATCGATCTGCGGCATCGAGAACGGATTGTGCGAGAAGTCGATCTTCTTGTTGTCCTCGTCCCACTCATACATCGGGAAGTCCACGATCCAGCAGAAGCGGAAGGTGTCTTTCTCGCACAGATCGAGCTCTTGGCCGATCTGGTCGCGGGCCCGTCCGGCGAAGCTGTAGAAATCCTTCGGCTGGCCGGCGGCAAAGAACACCGCATCGCCGGCGCCGAGGCCGAGTTCGGTGCGCAGTGCCTCGGTACGTTCGGCGCCGATATTCTTGGCGATCGGGCCGGCCCCGACGATCTCGCCCTCTTCCTCGCGGAAGAAGATGTAACCGAGGCCCGGCTGGCCTTCCTTCTGGGCCCAGGAATTCATGCGGTCACAGAAGGCGCGGCTGCCGCCCGTCGGGGCAGGAATGGCCCACACTTCGACCTTCGGGTTCTTCTCGATCATGCCGGCGAACACCTTGAAGCCGCTATCGCGGAAGGTTTCGGTGGCATTGCTCATCTTGATCGGGTTGCGCAGGTCCGGCTTGTCGGAGCCATAGAGACGGATGGCGTCGAAATACGGGATCTGCACGAAGGGCTCGTCCGGCACGGTCCGGCCGTCGGCGAACTCGTCGAACAGGCCCTTCATGACCGGCTCGATGACGCCGAACACGTCCTGCTGGGTGGCAAAGCTCATTTCCATGTCGAGCTGGTAGAATTCGCCCGGCGCCCGGTCGGCCCGCGCATCCTCGTCGCGGAAGCACGGCGCGATCTGGAAATAGCGGTCGAAGCCGGACACCATGATCAGCTGCTTGAACTGCTGCGGCGCCTGCGGCAGGGCGTAGAACTTGCCCGGGTGCAGGCGGCTCGGCACCAGGAAGTCGCGCGCGCCTTCCGGCGAGGAGGCCGTCAGGATCGGCGTCTGGTACTCGACGAATTTCTCGTCGACCATGCGGCGGCGGATCGAGTCGATGATCTTGGAGCGCAGCACGATGCGCTTGTGCAGGCTCTCGCGGCGCAAATCGATATAGCGGTGCTTCAGGCGCACCTCTTCCGACCAGTCCGGCTCGCCGAACACGGGCAGCGGCAATTCCTCGGCTTCCGACTGGATCGACAGATCGGCCAGGCGCACCTCGATCTCGCCGGTCGGCAGGTTCTCGTTGATCGTCTCGGCCGAGCGCGCGATGACCTCACCGGTCACCGTGATCACGCTCTCCACGCGCAGGCGCTCGAGGGTGGCGAAATGCGCGCTCTCCGGCTCCAGCACCACCTGGGTCAGGCCGTAATGGTCCCTCAGGTCGATGAAGAGCAGTCCGCCATGATCGCGCTTGCGGTGAATCCAGCCGGAAATACGGGCCGTCTGGCCGACATGGTCCTTGCGCAGTTCGGCGCAGGTATGGGAGCGATAAGCGTGCATGAAGAGCGTCCGGGAACGAGGTTTGACAATTGGCCGCGATGTGCCGGTCTGCGGGGCGATCTGTCAAGTTGAGCGGGGTTTCGGGCGCAGTTGGCGGCCTGCCCGCGAGGCCCGCGCCACGGGGCGGCTTGGCCCTGTCCGTGCTTGCGCCTATCCTTGCGACCGCCAAAGCGCGGAGGAGACGACCATGAGTGTGTTTCTTGCAGTCGTTACAGCGTTCACCCTGTCCCAGTCAGCCCCCCTGCCCGATGACGCTGTTGCCGTCGCGGAGCTGGCCGGCGAACAGGCGTCCCAGCGCCAGCAGAGCCGACCCGTCATCCCGCAGGCTCTGCGGCAGCCATCGCGCCCGCCACAGGCCACCCCGCGGGCGCGCCGGGTCTATTATGACGATATCGGCCGTCTGGTCTCGCCCGGCGATCCGACCGGCTATCAGTGCGAGCACGCGGCTGGCGCCACCGTGATCAGCTGCTGGTGCAACTGGAAGGAGGATGCCACGGACTGCCAGGCCATGATCAAGGCCAATGTATGCGGCGACAACGCGACCTGGTGGGGATCAGACGTGGAAGGCGAGTACGGCTGCGATTCCGGCGGCTGAGCCTGCCCGGCAGAAAAAATGGGGCGCCGGAGCGCCCCAGTTGCAACACCACCCCAAACGGGGTCGCACCGAGTTGTTGTTGGGCTCCTACTGGAAGAAGCCGAGAATGGTGGCCGGCGCCGAATTGGCGATGGCCAGGGCCTGCACGCCAAGCATCTGCTTGACCTGAAGGGATTGCAGGCGGGCGCTTTCCTGGGCCAGGTCGGCATCGACGAGATTGCCGATCCCCTGTTCCAGCGCGTCCGACAGCTTGCCCACGAACCCCTTGTGCACGCCCAGCGCCTTGGCCCCCGTTCCAAGGCGCGCCAGCGACGAGTTGAGATTGTCGATCGAACTCTCGATCGTGGTGACCAGTCCGGAGGCATCGCCGGCCGTAGCGAACGACGCCGCTGCCGTCACTGTCACCGTGGCCCCGCCCAGCGACATGTTCTCCGCCCCGATGGTGATCGTCGACGAACCGCCGGCATTGGCCAGCGCCGCAATCGAGGCCACCGACCCGTCGATCAGATTGGTCCCGTTGAACTCGGCGGTCTCGACGATCTTGGCGACCTGGTCGCGCAGCGACTTGAAGTCGGCATTGAGGGCATCGCGCGAGGCCTGGTCAAGCGAGGTGTCGGACCCGGCCAGGGCCTTCTCCTTCATCTCCACAAGCAGGTCGGAGATCGCCTCGCCGGCCGCCAGCGCCACATCGACCGTCGACGTCGACAGGTCGAGCGACTGGGTCACAGCGTCATAGCTGCGCACATCGGCCCGCATCGACTGGGCAATGGCGAACACGCCGCCATTGTCCTTGGCCGAGCCGACCGCCAGCCCGGTATTGATCCGGGCTTGCGTGCGTTCGAGGTCGCGATTGGTTTGATTGAGGCTGGAGAGGGCCAGCATGGCCCCCGGATTGGTATTTATCGTCGCCATTTCTTGGCTCCCATATTTTTATAGCTTCTGCCACCACCGGGCTGGCCCCGGCCAACCTTGTCGGTCGGTCTCGAGGGCCACTCGGTAAGGTGAAGCTACCGAGTAATATTAAATTATTCGCTAAACAGGCGGCCCGATTACCCTTGCTACACAGGGAATTTCGCGATTCCGGCAATCATTTCAGCTACTAATTGTGCCGAAAATACACTCTCGTTTGCCGCGAAAAAGACGCTCCATCGCCCTCGCCTCGAGACCTTTCGGGGCGGCAATTTCGACCTGCGAACAGAACTGGCAGGATATCGCCTTCACCCCTGCCCTGCCTGTTGCGGCCACTCGGCTCGTCGCCCTCACGACTGCCCCCGGTAGAGGCTTTTTTCGGTTTTGCAGCGCGCCACAACCGGCCGGACTCGGCCGCGATCCGATACCAGCAGGCCCGACCCGCCCCGCAACCTTGGGCACGCCATCTCCGGCCCGGGGCAGCTTGCCTCGCTCCCCAGACCTGACCATGATTGCGGGGACTAGGTTTTAGGTCACGAGGTCCCGTTTGTTTGATTCCCCGCGGCTCCACCGCCTGCTGTTCTGGCTTGCCCTGCTCCTGCTCACCATTGCGGTGTTGCGCTATGCGGGCGGTGTCTGGTTCACGCTGGGATACCGCGCTGGCCTGATCCCGCTGGAGCAGATGCCGGCCGGGCTGCAGCTCAGCCTGCCCACCATCCCGGCCTGGCGCGACGCCGTGTACTTGGCCGGCTTTGCCGGGACTTTGGCCGCCCTCGTCCTCGTCGCCCTGCGGCGCGCCCAGGCGGTCTGGGTCTATATTATCGGCGGTGCTTTGGCTCGCCTCGACTGGGCCCTGCTGCCCACTCCGCAGACCGCGACCGGCCAGCTGATGAGCTATTCCACCTTCGTCACCTACCTCCTCCTCGTCACCCTCCTCCTCATCCTGCGCCACAATCGCGTGCTGCGTTAGCGACCGGGTCGGGCAGTTGCGCAAGCGGGCCCGGACGGCCAGGTGGCCAACCGGTCAGCTTGCTCCGGCCAGGCAGGGACTTGTCGCGATCCGGGGCTCGGGACTAGGACATGACGTCCGAGCCCGTCGCTCTGATTGGCATCTCCGATCAACCCGCACGCAAATCGCCCGAAAGCCGTCACGGCCTAGCCCATCCCGCGGCACCGTACCGGCCTGCCCACTGGTACCGTCCGGGCCCGCATCTGACCTCTGGCCCCGGCCCCGAGCCGGCGCCCCGTCACCCACATCCCCCTCCCCCTTCCGTCCATCCTCTCATCCTCTCTCCCTCTCATCCTCACAATCACTCAGCCTCCCTTCCCCCTTTCTCCCTTCCCCGATCCTCTGATCCGCCCCGGCTAGCCTCAGCCCATCTGGTCCGCCCCCCCCCGCAGACTCGCCCCTGTTCGCGGCATGTAAGTAAATATTCACTTGCACACACCTCCCGCTGCCGCTATGTCAGATGTAAATAAACGTTCACTCACACCAGAGAGCGGATAAGCTAGAGGCCACCCCGAACCCGACCAAAGACCGCAGGGACCATGGATTCACCCACCAACCCGACCGCCAGTCCTCGCCAGTAGCCCTGCCCACCCCCGCTCGCCCCGCCAATCCGCCCCCACACCCCGCAAGGGAGCCCTCCATGACCGGCATGATCCGCCCCGACCTGTTTCCCGAGCGCCTCGCTGCGACCGGTGTCCTGTCCGCCCCCGGGACCACCAAGGCGCGCATCGAGCGGGCGGCGCTCAACCTGTTTGCCCGGCACGGGGTGAACGGCGTGTCGATCAAGCAGATCGCCGCCGCCGCCGGCCTGTCGGACGGTGCTCTGTACCGCCACTTCCCGGCCAAGGACGCGCTTGCCCGTGACATGTTCGAGACCATTCACGCCCGCCTGCTCGGCCTTGTCCAACAGCACCTTGCCCCATCCGCCTCGCTGGCCGACACGGCGCGCGCCCTGGTCACCGCCTATTGCGGCCTGGCCGATGAGGACCCGGCCCAGTTCGCCTATCACCTGACCCACCGCAATCTGTTCATCGCCGTCTCCGGCGATGGCGGGGCCGATCCGTCCGACGCCCTGACCGCTCGCGTTGCCGCTGCCATGCAGGCCGGCGACATTCCGGGTGGTGATGCCGAGCTGAAATCGGCGATGGCCCTCGGCGTTGTCCTGCAGGCCGCCGAATACTCCCTGTTCGGGCGCATCGACCGGCCGCTGTCAGAGCATGTCGAGACCTTCACGGCCGCCATCCTCGCCGTGCTGCGTACCGCCTGAGACCCGTGTCACCAAGAGGAGACCGCGCCATGCGCTCTGCCCTGTTCAATCTCGCCTACTGGACCCTGTCTGTCGTCTACGCATTGCTGTGCGCGGTCCTCGCCTGCCTGCCCAGCCGCCGCCTGCTGATGCATGGGCTGCGCTCCTATGCCCGCGCCACGGTCATCGCCATGCGCGTCATCGCCGGCATCCGCCTCGAAGTGCGCGGAACGCCGCCCAGGAACCAGCCCGTCATCATTGCCGCCAAGCACCAGTCCTGGGGCGACGGGCTGGTGATGATGGCCAAGGGCGGCGATCTCGCCTTTGTCACCGGCGACCACATGCTCAAGTTTCCGCTCATCGGCTTCGTGCTCAAGCGCTGTGGTGCCATCGTGCTGTCCAACCAGGGCGGCCTGGCGGCCCAGCGAAGCCTGGAGACCGGCATCGAGCGGGCCCAGGATGACGGTCGCGTGCGTCCGGTCCTGATCTATCCGGAAGGCCATCTGACCGAGGTTGGAACCGGCCTGCGCTACCGCTCCGGCGTCTGGCGTCTGGCCCGCGGGCTGGAGCGGGCCGTGGTCCCGGTGGCGACCAATCTCGGCCAGTGCTGGCCCCAGCAGAAATGGTCCAAATTCCGCGGCACCGCGGTCATCGAGTTTCTCGAGCCGATGCGGGCCGGCGCGGATCGCGACGCTTTTCTGGCCGAGCTGGAGCAACGCACCGAAGCGGCCAGCCGCGCCCTGGGGGCGGAATTTGCCGGGCCGAACGAAGCACAGCAAGCTGGCACACGCCCGGGTGATAGCCGCTGTGCACCGGCCGCCGGCCGCGTCTGCAGCCTCGCCTGACGGCTCGATCCGGGAGGGAGATATCGCTATGCGTGTCATGTTGTTCAACATCGCCTTCTGGACCAGTTGCGCACTCGCCGTGCTGGCCGGCTACGCCCTCTCATTCCTGCCCGGACGCGGCGCCCTGATCGCCCTGATGCGGGGCTATTGCGCCGTCGTGCGGGCGCTGATGCGATGGATCATGGGCATTCGCCTGGAGGTCCGCGGCCGGGTGCCGCGGCGCGAGGCGGTCATCGTCGCTGCCAAGCACCAGTCCTGGGCCGACGGCTTCATGATGATGGCCGTGCTCGGTGACATCAATTTCCTGATCGGCAATGACATCGAGAAATTTCCCCTGGTCGGCCGCATCGTCCGGCGCGCCGGGGCCACGATGATCAACACCCAGGGCCAGACCCGCGCCAACGGGGCGCTCGATACGGCGCTGGAGGCGGCCCGCGACGACCCGCGCCCGCTGCTGATCTATCCGGAGGGCGGGCTCGCCCCGGTCGGCGAGACCATGCGCTACCGCAAGGGCGTGCACGTGCTCTACGAGACGCTGGGCCGCTCCGTCGTGCCGGTTGCCACCAATCTCGGCCTGCGCTGGCCGCGCAATCAATGGCGCAAATATCCCGGCCCCGCCGTGCTGGACTTCCTCGAGCCGATCCCGCCCGGCCTGCCGCGGGATGATTTCCTGCCCCGCCTGATGCGCCGGATCGAGGCCCGCACCCGCACCCTCGAGGCCGAGGGCCGCGCCGCCGATGTGGCCACCGCTGCCGCTTCGACACCGGAGACCCCGTCATGAGCGCCCGCATTGCCGCCCGCCTGATGCGGCAGCGCCGCTTTGTGCCGCTACTCGCCGCCCAGTCCCTGGGCGCCTTCAACGATAATTTCTTCCGCTATGCCCTGGTCACCCTGGTCACCTATGGCGGGCTGACCCTGTTCGGACTGGATCGGCAAGTCCTGGTGCCGATCGCGGCCTCGATGTTCACCCTCGCCATCTTCGCCTTCTCCGCCCTGTCCGGCCGCCTCGCCGACAAGTTCGACCGCACGGCCATCATGCGCGTCGCCAAGTTCGCCGAGATCTGGCTGATGGCCCTGGTTGCGCTCGCCTTCTGGCTCGAACAACCCCTCCTGCTCATGCTCGCCCTGTTCTGCATGGGCGCCCAGTCGGCCCTGTTCACCCCGTCCAAGAACGCCGCCCTGCCAACCCTGCTGAACGATACCGAACTGGTCTCGGCAAACGCCCTGCTGAGCGGTTTCCTCAATGTCTCCGTCCTCCTCGGCGTGGGCCTTGGCACCGCCCTGGTGGTGCGCACGGGTGGCCCCGAGCTGGTCGGCCTGGGCCTCGTTGTCATGGCCATCATCGGCTGGCTCGCGATCCGGCAGCTGCCGCCGGCCCCGGCCGCCCGGCCCGACCTCACCCTGACCTGGAATTTCGCCGGCGAGACCTTCCGTGTCCTGCGCTTCGCCTGGCAAACCCCGGACGTGCTGCGCCCGCTCCTCGGCGCCGCCTGGTTCTGGATGCTGGCCGCCGCCATCATCACCCTGATGCCGGTCTTCGCCGCCGCCGTGCTGGGTGCCGACGAGACCGTCGTCCTCCTGTTCTCCGGCCTGTTCACCCTCGGTGCGGCCCTGGGCGCGCTGATCTGCGGCTCGCTCAGCGGCAAGGGCGACGCCCTTCCATTCTCCATCGCCGGCGCTATCGGCCTGGTCATCTTCCCGGCCGACGTGGCGCTGGTGACCTGGGCCAACCCGCTGGTGCCCGAAGGCGCGCCCCTGATCTCGGCCGACGCCTTCCTCGCTGATGCTGCCAACTGGCGCCTGGTCGCCGATCTGGGCCTCGCCGCCATCTCTGCCGGCCTGTTCGTCGTCCCCCTACAGGCCATGGCCCAGCGCCGCGCACCGGTCGAGCTGCGCGGCCGCCTGCTCGCCGCCGGCGGCATCATGAACGCCGCCACCGCCACGATGGGCCAGTTCACCCTTGCCTTCATCGCCCTCGCCGGCCTGCCGCTGCAGACCGCATTTCTGGTGATCGCAGGGGTCAGCCTGGGCGCAGTCGGCTTTATCGGCTGGCGATTGGCGAAACGGCGCGGCAAGCCGGCGAACACCACGACGGGTTGAGGTCGCGCAGGCTCCCGCGCCCCGCCGCTTCACGACTCGAAGCGGCGGGCGCCCACAGCGCCCGTACCGGCCCATTCATCTCTTGCCGAGAGTCCGCCTCAGGGGGATGTCCAACTCAAGGGGTTTACCCGCGAAGCGGCCCTGCGGGCCCTTGACTTGGAAATCCCCCTGAGGCCCGCTGGCCGACAAGAGATCAATGCCCTGCTCCGCGCCCTGGCGCGTCAAATGAAACTCAACCCTCAATTACCGTCATCCCACGGTCCCTGCGCCCCGCAGGTGCGCCCACCACGGGATGACGCCGGGTCGGTTACGGCGACGCCCCCCTCAAGAAACACCACACTCCCCTTCCCGATAGCCAAACCCGCCAACCCGCGCTAAACGCCAATACATGGAAATGATCACCACGACCGATGCCCTCGCCCGCGCCTGTGACGACCTGTTGCAGCACGATTTTGTCGCTGTCGACACCGAGTTCATGCGCGAAACCGTGTACTGGCCCCAGCTCTGCCTGATCCAGGCCGCTGCCGGGGACACCGAGATCATCATTGACCCCCTGGCCGACGGCATCGACCTGGAGCCGTTCTGGGAAGTCATGGCCGACGAGCGCATCACCAAGGTGTTCCATGCCGCCCGACAGGACCTGGAAATTTTCTTCCACCTGGGCGAGCACCTGATCCCGCATCCCATGTTCGACAGCCAGGTCGCCGGCATGGCCCTGGGGCTCGGCGATTCCATCGCCTATGACAGCCTCGTGCGGACGTTGCTGAACCGTCCCATCGACAAGGGCCCGCGCTTCACAGACTGGTCGCGCCGCCCGCTCAGCCAGGCCCAGCTCGACTACGCCATCGCCGACGTCACTCATCTGCGCGATCTCTACCCGATCATGCGCGAACGGCTGGAGAAGTCCGGCCGCGACAAGTGGCTGGCCGAGGAAATGAAGATCCTCACCAATCCGGAGACCTACCGCCTCGATCCGGAGCAGAGCTGGAAGCGCATGAAGCTG
This sequence comes from Maricaulis sp. CAU 1757, assembly GCF_054482675.1. Lineage (NCBI taxonomy): Bacteria > Pseudomonadati > Pseudomonadota > Alphaproteobacteria > Maricaulales > Maricaulaceae > Maricaulis > Maricaulis sp. CAU 1757. Next base: position 209,909 of record NZ_JBTLRI010000002.1, on the reverse strand, counting down.
CGCAAGACCACCAAGAAGTGGCTCGCCGCCCTGCGCTGTGCCGCCGCCTGGCGCGAACGCGAGGCGCAGACCCGCGACATGCCGCGCCAGCGCGTGATGAAGGACGACGCCCTCTACGAGGTCGCCAATGTTGCCCCGACCGAGGAAAGCCAGCTCACCGGCCTGCGCGCCGTGCCCAAGGGCTTTGAACGCTCCGCCGCTGCCAAGCGGCTGTTCGAGCAGATGAAAACTGCTCTCGAGAACGCCGAGAGCTACGCCCCGGAAGCCAAGAAAGCCGCGCCCCCGGCCCAGGGCATCGGCCCGACCGTGGAGCTGTTGAAAGTCCTCCTCAAATTCGTCGCCGAGGATTCCGACGTCGCGCCGCGACTGCTCGCCACCACGGCCGACCTCGAACAGATCGCCTCCCAGGACGAGGCAGACGTGCCCGCCATGAAAGGCTGGCGCCGCTCCGTGTTCGGCCTGCCCGCCCAGCGCCTCAAGAATGGCGAGCTGTCCCTTACCCTGGAAAACGGTCAGGTGAAGGTCACCGAGGTGAAGCCGGGCTAGGGGCGGACACGGCACGGACCGACGCGTCGGTCCGCCGTGGTCCAATTCGCTTCCCCCAGTCACAAAAAAAGGGCGCCCTCTGCGCCCGCACCTGCCCATTCATCTCTTGCCGAGACGTCGCCTCAGAGGGCCAATGGCCAACAAGAGATCAATGATCCTTTCCGCTCCCCGGCGCGTCCCTCAAAACTCATGAAATGTCATCCCGGATGCATGCCCCGCGCACGCGGGGCGAAAGTCCGGGACCCATCACCCCGGTGCCCGCCGCATCGAGCCTCGTTCTCCCCGCATCGGCGCATGATAGTCCCGGTTCTGAATCCCTTCCCTCTCCCCTCGCGGGAGAGGGATCGAGGGTGAGGGGCGGCCGCGCCAGCGGCCGCTCTTAGCCCACCACTGTAAGCCTGCCGAATCCTATCCCCGGACAGACCCCGGCGGATTCTGCGCGCCAGAAAAATAACAAACCCTTGATATCGTTAGATAAAATTCTCAAACTCCCGGGGATGTCGCGAAAGTTTTCCCCGTTTTCAGACATGCGCGCCAGAGTCACACGTAGCGCACCACGCTCTCGCGGCCGATAATCCCGGCCAGATTGCCGAGCAGTGACACGCAGCGCTCGACATACAAATCGCGCAGCCCCTCATCGACTTCCAGCCGCACCTCGTACTCGGTCACCTCGAGTCGGAAGCGCCCCAGCAGGGGCGGCGACCGGCCCGACAGCTTGGCCGCCATGCGCAGCGTCATGCCCAGCATCTGGGCCCGGTCATGACGGTCCTCGTCGATCAGGTGTAAAACGTCCAGCTCCTCCAGCGCCGCTCGCTTGCCGGAGTAGCGATAATGGATGGCCGCGGCGAGGAAGACCCGTTCGGCGTGGGAGACCGCCGCGAACGGCGCGTACAGAACGCTGTCGCGGGCCAGGTCGGCGCGGTGGTCCGGATGCAGGCGGGCGCCCATGTCGGTGAGCCGGGCTGCCGCCGCGACGAGCACCGCGTCCCGCTCCTCGGAGAACACCGGCTGCAGGCCCGACAGGGCCGGCTGCAGCCAGGCCTCAAGGGCGCGCCCGAAATCCGGGCGCGGCGCCGCCGGCCGGGACAATGCCTCGGCGCCCTCCAGCAGCGGGTCCAGCTCCAGCACTTCGTCAGAAAAAGTGTGCGCCAACACCCCTTCACGCAGGCCGTGGGCGGAAAACACCAGGCGCCGAAATGCCCCGGCCTGCATGACCTGGCGCAGCAGCAGCGCCGCATAGGGCAGCGTCGCCACCCGGCGGTTGGAAATCCCCGGCGTGCCCTGCAGCGAGGCCGGGCTGAGCCGGATCGCCAGCCGCACCAGCTCCTCGACCTTCCTGGCATCGAGTTCGAATTCATGCACCAGGTGAAGCGGGTATCCGAAGCGGGCGAAGGCCAGATGGGCCAGCGTCCGCCACGCCCCGCCGACGGCGTAGAAAGTCCGTCCTGCCTCGTCGGCTCGCGCCAGCGCGCTGTCGGCCAGCCGGGCATCGATCTGCGGTGTCAGCGCGGCGACGTCGAGGCGGTCGCCATTGAGCATTTCCTGCGGCCCGAGGGCCAGTGTCTCGCCGGCTTCCGGGCGGCCCGAACGGATCGGCGTCAGCTCGAGGCTGGAGCCGCCCAGATCACCCATCACCCCGTCGGCATCGGGAATACCGGCGACCACGCCGAGGGCCGAGTACTCCGCCTCGTCAGGACCGCTCAACACCTCGATGCTCAACCCGGTGTGCTGGCGCACCCGCTCGACGAAATCAGGTCCGTCGACAGCATTGCGCACCGCCGCCGTGGCCACCACCCGGCGCTCGGTCACCTGTTTGGCGTCGAGCAGTCGCTGGAAGCGCTTCATGGTCCTGAGAGCGATCTCGACGCCTTCAGGATTGAGCCGCCGCGTCTCGCGCACGCCCTTGCCCAGACCCGCCATCACCTTCTCGTTGAACACCGGCCAGATGGCCCGCCCCTCGATGCGGTAATGCACCATGCGCACCGAGTTCGAGCCGACATCGATGACCGCGATATTGCGCGGTTCCGGATTGAGGTCTGAGATCAGGTCGACCGGGGGCACGGGCTCGGACAAGGTCGGGTCAGCCATTTTCCGCCAGCACCGGCGGCTGGTCGTTCTTGAGCGCGTGACCGCGCCCGGACAGGCTCGGATTGGTCATGAAATAGGCGTGTGCACTGAACCGCTTGGCGACCTTGGCCACGTCGACCCGACGGTAATCGCCCTCGCTGTCCATATACCAGCTCTGATCGGTGTCGTTGAGATTGGCGACCATGATCTGGTCGAGCACCTGGCGATGCACGGTCGGGTTCTGGATCGGGCACAGATGCTCGACCCGGCGGTCCAGGTTGCGCGGCATCCAGTCGGCCGAGGAAATATACACAAGGGCTTTCGACGACGGCATTTTCTCGCCATTGGCAAAGCAAACGATACGCGAGTGCTCGAGGAAGCGCCCGACGATCGACTTGACCCGGATATTCTCCGACAGGCCGGGTATACCCGGACGCAAACAGCAGATGCCGCGGACCACCAGCTCGACCTTCACCCCGGCCTGGCTGGCCGTGTAGAGGGCGTCGATGATCTCCGGGTGGACCAGCGAATTGAGCTTCGCCCAGACCGCCGCCGGCTTGCCCGCCTCGGCGTTCTCGATCTCGGTGCGGATGTGGGACACCAGCGTCTCCTTCATGCCGATCGGGGAGACCGAGAGGCGTTCCAGATTCTCCGGCCGGGCATAGCCAGTGACGTAGTTGAACACCCGTCCGGCATCGCGCCCGAAGGCCGGGTCGGCGGTAAACAGCGACAGGTCGGTGTAAATCCGCGCCGTGATCGGGTGGTAATTGCCGGTCCCGAAATGCGCATAGGTGCGCAAATCCGAACCCTCCCGGCGCACCACCAGGGAGATCTTTGCGTGGGTCTTGTACTCGATGAAACCGTAGACCACCTGGACACCGGCGCGCTCCAGGTCGCGGGCCCATTTCAGGTTGGCTTCCTCGTCGAAACGCGCCTTGAGCTCGACCAGGGCGGTGACATTCTTGCCCGACTCCGCCGCGTCGATCAGCGCTGCCACGATCGGGCTGTCTTTTGAGGTGCGGTACAGCGTCTGCTTGATCGCAATGACGTCAGGATCGGCTGCTGCCTGGCGCAGGAATTCCACCACCACGTCAAAGCTTTCATACGGGTGGTGGATGATGATGTCTTTCTCGCGGATGGCCGAAAACGCATTGCCCGCGTGCTCGCGCACACGCTCCGGATAGCGCGGTTCATAGGGTTCGAAGACGTGCTCGGGCCGGTCGTCCGGAATCAGCTGGTCGATCTGGGCGAGACCGAGAATGCCGCTCACCGGGACGATGTCCTGTGGCCCGGCGTGCAGGTGGTGCACCATCAGATCGCGCAGCACAGGCGGCATGTCGGCATCCATGGTCAGCCGCACCACGACGCCACGCCGCCGCTGCTTGAGCAGGTTTTCGAACTCCAGCATCAGGTCTTCGGATTCTTCCTCGACCTCGATATCGCTGTCGCGGATGACCCGGAAAGCCCCGCTGCCGATCACGTCATAGCCCGGGAACAGCGTGTCGACGAACATCGACAAGACGCTTTCCAGCGCCATAAAACGGCGATCCGGCTTGCCGCCATCATGGCGCGGACGGGTCGGCAGTTCGACGAAGCGCTTGACCCCGGACGGCAGCGGGATCAGCGCATTCATGATCTTCGACGAGCCCTGTCGCCGCAGTTGCAGGGCAAGGGCAAAACCGAGATTGGGAATGAACGGGAAGGGGTGCGCCGGATCGATCGCCAGCGGCGTGATCACCGGCAGGGTGTGCTTCAGGAAATCCCCGCGCAGCCAGGCCTCGTCGGCCTTGGAGACCTGCTTGGCGTCAAGCACCTTGACCCCGGCCTTGGCGATCTCGGCGCGCAGCTTGCGCCACAGGGTCTGCTGCTTGATCATCAACTCGCCGGCCAGGGCGTGGATCTGTTCCAGCTGCTCGGCCGGGCTCAGACCGTCCATCGAGGCCTTGGTCACGCCCGATTGCATCTGGGCTCTCAGGCCGGCCACCCGGACCATGTAGAACTCGTCCAGATTGCTCGCCGAAATGGACAGGAAACGCAGTCGCTCGAAAACCGGATGGCCAGGGTTTTCCGCCTCCTGTAGCACCCGCATGTTGAACCGCACCCAGGACAATTCCCGGTTCAGGAAGCGCCGCGGCGAGTCCTTGAGCGCTTCGGGATCGGGGAAGCTGCGGACCGGTGCGTTCATGCGATGTCTCCCTCGGCCTCCCGGCCCTCGCCCCATTCACTGAGGACTTCACGCGCCACGGCGCGGGTGATCGGCGTCTTTTTGACCAGGGCCAGCTTGTCGAGCCGGTCGACCAGGACGCGCACCGCGCTCACCGAGCGCTCCATACGTGGCAGCAGATACTCTATCACGCCCGGCCGGATCGGCGCGCCCCGATCCCTGAGCTGCTTCTCGATCAGCTGCGTCAGCACCTCGTCATCGGGCTCGGCGATCGGCGTGTGGGGCAGCGCACGCAGGCGCGACACAAGGTCCGGCAATCTGGCCGGCCACAGCACCGGGGTGCTGCGCGCGGTCAGCAACAGGCCGGGAATCTCGCCCTTGGCGGCCCGGTTGAGGACATGGAACAGGGCATCATCATCGCAGCCCCGGTCGACATCCTCGACGACCAGGCAATGCCCCTGCGGCAGGCTCGTCAGGCGATCCGCCAGCGTGCTTGCACGCAGTGTCGCGGCGGCCGTATCACGGGCCCAGATGGCGGCGATGTGCGACTTGCCGGCGCCCTCCGGCCCGGTCAGGGCCAGCACGTGCTTGGGCCAGCTTTGCCAACGCGACAGCGCCGCCAGCGCCGCGGAATTGGACGGGCCTTCGATCAGGCTGTCGGCGCTGAAGTCCTCGCGCGCCGGCCAGTGCAGTGCCAGTTGAGCTGTCATGCGGGTCTTGTCCGTCACCTTGCGCTCCCGTCTAGCGGGTCGCGGTCACCACCCAACCGAGGCCCGGCTGTTCTTCCAGGGCCGCGCCGCGTTCGGCCAGTTCGGCGGCCAGCTGGGCCCGGTCGCCGCGATGCCGGATCGTCATCAGCGCCCCGTCGCGCGACAGGGCATCGAGCTGGGCATCGGCGATCAGGGAAGTGCCGGCAATGACCGATTGCAGGCCGCGCCAGTCTGCGAGGCTGGAATAGAACACGGTCAGGCGCAACTCGCGCTCGCTCAGATCGCGCACGATAGTGTCCTGCTTCCACGCCAGTTCCTGGTCTCCCACGAACATCCGCGCGGCCTCTTCCCAACTGGCCACACTGACCGGGCCCCAGGTACTGACAGCCAGGCTGCCCTCGGCATCGATATCGACCAGATAGCCGCCAACCCGGCGCGCGTCCTCGCTTTCCGCCGCACGCAGAATGGCCAGGCGCGACACGCCATACATCGAGGCGAGATCGCGCAGTGCGACTTCATCGAGGTCGAGCGCCTGGCGCACCGAGATCAGCGGCGCTCCGCCGCGCTCGGCATCGGCCAGCACCATCGGCGTGAGATTGTAGCGGAAATTACTCTGCGCCCAGGCCTCGCGCCACGGGCTGTCTTCCCACAATACCAGACCGTCATTGGCCCCGTAGATCGGCAAGACCAGTCGTGGCCGGGCCTGGGCCTCGACGAAGGGAATGCCGTTATTGCGGAAGATCCGGCGCACGGCGGCAGGGTCGAAATTGACGTTCAGCCGGGCCAGGTAGCGCGTCGCGCTGCGCTGCTCATTGGTGATCTCGAAGCCGGCAATCAAGCCGGCAATGTCGGCGCCCTGCAGCGGCAGCGAGGTGTCCAGCGCCGTGCCGACACGGTCTTCCGGCAGGCTGAGCCGCTCGATGATGCGCCGGGCTGCCGCATACTGGCCTTCCTGCATGGCCGCGGTCTGGGCTTCCAGGGCGTTGGAGGCTGTGGCGTCGATCGGCACGCCGATGACGGTAAACACGTCATCCGCCCGGCTCGATCCGGTGCTAAAGATGACGAGAGAAAGGGCGGCGACGAGAAAGCGCACGGCAGCGACTCCACAAAAACGGACTTCAGGCCGCACTATACAAGCCCACTGCCCCGCGTGAAGCCCGCGACTTGCGTCGGAAGCCTGTTTCGACTGTACTCCGCCGCGCTTCTGACAGGCTGGAGAATCGGCATGGCCACGGACCACGACAAGACGACCCCGGGCAAGGGTCTCACCTATGCCGACAGCGGCGTCGACATCGATGCCGGGGATGCCCTTGTTGACCGTATCAAGCCGCTGGCAGCGATGACCCGCCGGGCCGGGGCTGCGGCCGATCTGGGTGGTTTCGGCGGTGCCTTCGATCTCAAGGCGGCGGGTTATGAGGACCCGATCCTGATCTCCGGAACGGACGGCGTCGGCACCAAGCTCAAGCTGGCCATCGCCACCGGCAAGGTCGACACGGTCGGCATCGACCTGGTGGCCATGTGCGTCAATGACGTCCTTGCCCAGGGCGCCGAGCCCCTGTTCTTCCTCGACTATCTGGCCTGTTCCAAACTCGACCCGGCGCGCGGCGAAGCCATCGTCTCGGGCATCGCGGCCGGCTGCAAGGACAGCGGCTGCGCCCTCATCGGCGGCGAGACAGCAGAAATGCCCGGCATGTATGAGGGCGATGATTTCGACCTCGCTGGCTTTGTCGTCGGCGCCGCGGAACGCGGCCGCCTCCTGCCCGACCATGACCACATGCAGGCTGGCGACGTGCTCGTCGGCCTGGCCTCGTCCGGCGTCCACTCGAACGGATTTTCCCTGGTCCGCAAGGTTGTCGACCATGCGGGCCTGGACTGGCAGGACGAGGCGCCCTTCGCCCCCGGCCAGAGCCTCGGCGAAGCCTTCCTCGCCCCGACCCGGCTTTACGTGCAGGCCTGCCTGCCCCTGATCCGCTCCGGCCTGGTCACCGGCCTGGCCCACATTACCGGCGGTGGCCTGGTGGAGAATCCGCCGCGCATGACGCCGGACCATCTCAAGCCGGTGATCGACTATTCCGCCTGGGACCTGCCGCCGGTCTTCCGCTGGCTCCAGCAGGCGGGCAATATCGACGACCACGAATTGCACCGCACCTTCAATTGCGGCATCGGCATGCTGCTGGCGGTTCCCGCCGACAAGGTGGACGCGGCAGTTGACGCGCTTGCCATGAGCGGTGAGACCGCCATGATCATTGGCGAACTCCAGTCCGCCTGACCGCGAGGACCAGACGAATGGCGAGAACCAAGATCGCCGTGCTCATTTCCGGGCGCGGTTCGAACATGCAGGCCCTGATCCGGGCCGCCGAATCCGACACCTACCCGGCCGAAATCGTGGTCGTGGTCTCCAACACGCCGGACGCGCCGGGCCTGCAGGTGGCCCGTGACGCCGGAATCGAGACCGAAGTCGTAGATCATCGTGAATTTGAAGATCGTGAAGCCTTCGAGGAGGCCCTCGACCAGACCATCCGCATGTACGAGGCGCGCATCGTCTGCCTGGCCGGCTTCATGCGCATCCTGACGCCCTGGTTCACCGAGCGCTGGCGCGACCTGCTGATCAATATCCACCCGTCGCTGCTGCCCGCCTTCAAGGGTCTGCACACGCACGAGCGGGCCCTCGAGGCCGGGGTACGCATCCATGGCTGCACGGTGCATTACGTGCGCCCGGAAATGGATGACGGCCCGATCATCGGCCAGGCCGCCGTACCGGTCCTGCCCGGCGATACGCCGGACGCGCTGGCCTCACGCGTGCTCGACGCGGAACACCTGCTCTACCCCCAATGCGTCGCCCTCGCCTGCACCGGCAAGGCCCGCGTCGCCGGCGAAAGGGTCCGCCTCCAGGCCCGCGAATTCGGCGCCGAACTGCTGATGAACCCGCACGACTGATCGAGGGTCGCCGGACCATGCGCATCACCGACACGCTGGTCCTCGACGAGGCGGAAATCGAGGAAAAATTCATCCGCGCCTCCGGCCCGGGCGGCCAGCACGTCAACACCACCGACAGTGCCGTGCAGCTGCGTTTCGACGTCGCGGCTTCACAGGCCCTGAGCCCGTCCGTCAAGCGACGTCTGGTCAGCCTCGCCGGCTCGCGCATGACCAAGGAGGGCGTGCTGGTCATCCGGGCCGACAATGAGCGCTCCCAGGACCGCAACCGCAGCGCCGCCCGCGCTCGCCTGCGCGCCCTCATCGAACAGGCCCTCACCCCGCCCAAACCGCGCCGCAAGTCGCGGCCCTCGCTCAGCTCGATCAAGCGGCAGAAACAGGCCAAGGCCCGCAAGAGCGAAACCAAATCCCTGCGCCGCAAGCCACCGACGGATTAGCGTCATTGCCGCCAGGCCATCCAGATTCCTTGAGATTCGCGCCCGGCGCAGACCGGACCATTCATCTCATGCCAGCCAGCCGGCCTCAGGGTCTCAGCGCTGTCAAGGCCGCCTCCAGCGCCGCTCCGCGGGCATGCGCCTTGACAGCGCTGAGACCCTGAGGCGAACTCCCGGCAAGAGATCAATGGGTTATCGTGCGCGGTCGCGCCGACCCTGCTTCCAATAAAGCTCCGTTTCCCCCGCCCTTATGGCGAGGCCTCAAGTCCTGACTTTGCAAAAGTGGGTGGCCGCCCAAGCCAGCCGCGTCAGGCGCTGCGATCTACCCCAGCAGCACCAGCACCGCCGTCACCGCGATGATGGCAGCAATCGCGCCATTGAGCATCCGTGCCCAGCGCGGATCGCCCATGACACGCTTCAGCGTGCCGCCGGCGAGAATCCACGCCAAGCCACAAGGCGCCCCGAACACCGCAAAGGTTGCCACCATGATCAGGGCCCGCTCGCCCGTGCTTTCGGCCAACGCGACATAGGCGCCGGCGGCGGAGACCGTCATCATCAGGGCCTTGGGATTGACCCATTGGAACAACGCCGCCTCGTGGATGCGAAACGGACGCGTCCGCGTCCTGCCCGCCTTGCGCGCCTCGACGGGCAGCGGGTTGAGCGCCGCCTTGGCGAACAGCCACGCCATCCAGCCCAGCCAGACCGCGCCGCCGAGTTTCACCACCAGCAGGGAAAGCGGATACCGCTCCACCAGCTCGCCGAGCCCGAACACCGCCGCCACCAGCATGATGTTGAAACCGATATTGATGCCCAGCCAGTGCGGCAGCGTCGCACGCATGCCGAACAGCGCGCTCGACGTCATCATCATCAGATTGTTCGGGCCGGGCGTGATCGACATGGCGAGCACGAAGCCCACCAGGCTGGCATACAGGGCCATGTCCATGGCGTACTCCGGACCGGGAACAGGCCTTACAGGCTGTAGGCGACGTGGTCGATCTCGCGCAGGTGACGCTTGATCGCATGGCTCGGCAGGAAAGCGCCCTTGAAGGAATTGCGCGCCAGCGTGACCATGTCGACCTCGCTCAAATCCAGGGCCTCGGCAATGCGCACGTAATTGTCGTTCACATAGCCGCCGAAATAGGCCGGGTCATCCGAATTGATGGTGGCGCGCAGGCCCAGGGCCAGCATGCGCTTGAGCGGATGGGCCTCCAGTGACGGCACACCGCACAGGCGCAGATTGGACAGCGGACACACGGTCAGCGTCATCTGTTCGTCGACCAGGCGCCGCGTCAGTTCGACATCCTCGAGCGCGCGGTTGCCGTGGTCGAGCCGGTCGATATCGAGCCGGTCGAGGGCCTCGATGACGTATTCCGGCGGCCCCTCCTCTCCGGCATGGGCGACCCGCTTGAGCCCCTTGTCCGCGGCCATCGAGAACACGCGTTCGAACTTGGACGGCGGATGGCCCATTTCCGAGCTGTCCAGCCCGACCCCGTCAATGCAGTCGAGAAACGGAATGGCCTCGCGGAAAGTGGCAATCGCCGCCTCCTCGCTGAGATGGCGCAGGAAGCACAGGATCAGCTGCGAAGTGATCCCCAGCTCGCTCTCCGCCTGCTTGAGCGCGGAGTGGATGCCATTGACCACGGTCTCGAAGGCGATGCCGCGATCGGTGTGACCCTGCGGGTCGAAGAAAATCTCCACGTGCCGGACATTGTCGGCCTTGGCACGTTCGAGATAGGCCCAGGTCAGGTCGAAGAAGTCCTGCTCGGTCACCAGCACTTTCATGCCGACGTAATAGACGTCGAGAAAGTCCTGCAGATTGGAGAAATCATAGGCCGCGCGGATTTCCTCCACCGAGTTGAACGGGATCGTCAACCCGTTGCGCTTGGCCAGCTCGAACATCAGTTCGGGCTCCAGCGTGCCCTCGATGTGGAGGTGAAGCTCGGCCTTGGGCAGGCGCTGGACGAGGTCCTTGATGGCGGCAGTCATGGGCAAGCTCCGGCAAGTCTGGCGGCGGTCATGTGAGATGGCGCAGAGTGCAACCGGCAAGCCGTGGCGGCAAGCGGCGGCGCGCAGCGGGCGGGACAGACCCAAAGAAAAAGGCCCGGCGCAATGGCCGGGCCCTGATCCGTGCGGAAAGCACGTGGGTTAGCCGACGATCTCGTCATCGGAGAAGAAGAACGGGATCTCTTGCGCGGCGGTTTCCGGAGCGTCCGAACCGTGCACCGAATTGGCTTCGATCGACTCGGCGAACTCCTTGCGGATGGTGCCGTCAGCGGCATCTTCCGGATTGGTCGCGCCCATCACGTCGCGGTACTTGGCAATGGCGTTCTCGCCTTCCAGGACCTGCACGACAACCGGGCCGGAGATCATGAAGCCGACGAGGTCGTTGAAGAAGGGACGCTCCTTGTGCACGGCGTAGAAGCCCTCGGCCTGCTCGCGGCTCAGGCGGATGCGCTTCTGGGCGATGATGCGCAGACCGGCTTCCTCGATCTTGGCATTGATGGCGCCGGTCAGGTTGCGGGCGGTGGCGTCGGGCTTGATGATGGAAAAGGTGCGTTGCAGCGCCATGATGGAAAGTCCTTGGTTTGGGAAGGGCCCGGCCTGGGACCGGACAGGAAGGATTTGCGCGGGCTTATAGCGGCGCTTGCGCCGGCCCACAAGCCACGCTAACCGCCTTCCCATGCTTCACGTCAACGACCTCACCTACCGCATCGAGGGCCGACAGCTCTTCGACCAGGCAACCTTCATGCTTCCGGCCAGGACCCGCATGGGCCTGGTCGGGCGCAACGGCACCGGCAAGTCGACCCTGTTCCGCCTGATCCGCGGCGAGGTGGCGCCGGAAAGTGGCGAGGTCAATCTGCAGAAGGGCGCCCGAATGGGCTGGGTGGCCCAGGAAGCGCCCGGTGGCGATGACAGCCTGATGGACGTCGTGCTGGCCGCCGACACCGAGCGCGCCGCACTGCTGGACGAAGCCGAGACCGCCACCGACCCGCACCGCATCGCCGAGATCCAGACCCGGCTGGCCGATATCGAGAGCCACACCGCCGAGGCACGCGCCGGCACCATCCTGGCCGGTCTGGGATTTTCCGGCGAGGACCAGCGCCGCCCGTGCCGGGAATTCTCCGGCGGCTGGCGCATGCGCGTCGCCCTTGCCGCAACGCTGTTTGCCCGCCCCGACCTGCTGCTTCTGGACGAGCCGACCAACTATCTCGACCTGGAAGGCGTGATGTGGCTGCAGAGCTACCTCAAGACCTTCCCCGGCGCCGCCCTGGTGATCTCGCACGACCGCGACCTGCTGAACGGCGCGATGCAGAAAATCGCCCACCTCAAGGACGGCAAGGTCACCGTCTTCGAGGGCGGCTATGATGACTTCGAATCCGCTCTCGCGGAGCGTCAGCGCCTGCAGATGAAGATGGTCGAGAAGCAGGAGGCCGAACGGCGCCACCTGCAGAGCTTCGTCGACCGCTTCAAGGCCAAGGCGTCGAAGGCCAAGCAGGCCCAGTCGCGGGTCAAGCGTCTGGAGAAGATGCAGCCCGTCGCCACCATGGTCGCCGACCCGGTCGCCCCCTTCGACTTCCCCAACCCGCAGCGCCGCATGGCCCCGCCGATCATCCGCATGGTCGACCTAGTGGCCGGCTACGAGCCCGGCAAGCCGATCCTGTCCGGCGTCAATCTCAATATCGATCCGGACGACCGCATCGGCATTCTCGGCCGCAATGGTGCCGGCAAGTCGACCCTGGCCAAGCTGCTCAATGACGCGCTGGCGCCGCAGGCCGGCCATCTTCGCAAGCACAAGAAGCTGCAGATCGCCTTCTTCGCCCAGCACCAGATCGAACACCTGTCGCCGGAAGTCTCCGCCTACCAGCACGTCATCGAACTGATGCCGGACGCCACCGAGGCCCAGCGCCGCTCGCGCCTGGCCCGCTTCGGCCTGCCCGGCGACCGCCAGGAGACCCCGGCCAAGAATCTCTCCGGCGGCGAGAAGGCCCGCCTCCTGTTCAACCTCATCACCTTCGAGGGCCCGCACCTCTTGATCCTCGACGAGCCGACCAACCACCTCGACATGGACAGCCGCGCCGCCCTGATCTCGGCCATCAACACCTATGAGGGCGCCGTCGTGCTGATCTCGCACGACCGCCATCTGATCGAGACCTGTGTCGACCGGCTGTGGGTCGTCGCCGACGGCACGGTGACGCCCTATGACGACGATATCGAGACCTATCGCCAGAGCCTGCTCGGCCGCGCCCCGCGCGACGGCAAGGCGAAGAAGTCCGTGGCCATGGACGAGAAGAGCCAGCGCCGCCGCGAAGCCGCCAATGCCCGCGAACAGCTCAAGCCGCTGCGCGCCGCCTCCGCCAAGTGGGAGAAGGAAGCCGACCGCCTGCGCGGTGTCATCGAGGTCATCGACAAGGGCCTCGCAGCCCCGGGCCTCTACGAAAAGGACCCCAAGGCGGCTACCGAACTGCAGATCAAGCGGGCCAGGGCCGTGGAGCTGCTGGACACGGCTGAGACGAAGTGGCTGGAGGCCGAGGAAGCCGTCGAAGCCGCGATGTCAGACTGAGCGTTCAGTGCAAGGCTCGGACGGCAAAGCCTTTATCAGGCGTTAATGGATTTTTTTCATTTTGAGTTATATCCTATGACCTCACAACCAGAAAGGGTGTGAGGTCATGCGATCCGCAAGCGCAGCACGCGCCGCCGCGGCACGACGCGGCACTGACGCAAGGACGGCGGCCAGCCGCTCCGCCCTCAGCGTCCATGGCCCGGCGACGAGCCGGAGGGACTGCCATGCGTGTTGACCCACCCCGCCCGGCTTTCCCGGACCGCTGGCGCAAGCCCGACGCTCACCCGGACAAGCAGCACCAATCCGATCACGGAACCGAGAAGCGGCGCCACGCCGAAGCGGACACCGAGGCCGACCCGACGGTCATGCCAGAGCTCGACTGGCTGGACCATTTCACCGCGCCACTGGCCGAGAGACTGATGCCGGACGGGCCCGACACACCGGTCCCCGGCCCCCTCGACGCCCTCGAGCTGGCCCGTAGCGCCAGCACGGAACTGGCTCTCATCCGCGGCAATATCGCCAGCGGCCGCCCGGCCCTGGTGCAGCGGCTTTTCCATTCATGACGAGCGGCGGCTCAGCCGCAGGCAATGCTTTCCACCACGTCCCGGTCATCGACACGGATGGTCACCCGGTGCGGCAGGTATTCCATGGTCGTGACGCTATCCGGCCCGAGCACGCGGTACAGGCCCGGGAAGGCCGTCGCCGGCACCTGAACGCGGGGCTGCCCGACGAAATGCTGCAGGTCTTCCATGCCGCAGTTTCCGGTCACCGGGGGCTGTACGGGCGCCGCGCCGACGTCCTGCGCTTCGGTTATCGGCTCGAGATCGCCCGGCATGGCCGCCGCTGACGGCACCGTTTCCACGGGACGCGCCGGGGCATGCTCGGCCTGCCCGGCTGGCAGCTGATGAACGGAATCAGCATGCGAACACGCCGCCAGCATCAGGCCGGCGGCGCACAGGATTACGCTTCTCTGGAACATCGACATGGTTGGCTCGCTTGAAAACCGGTCTGCCGGTGGCAAGGCCTAGCGGCAGGAGGTCGCCAGAATGACGCCGGCATCACTGACGTCAAGGCTCAACCGGTCGCTGCGCGGCTGGCTCGGAATGGGCGTGTCGGGATAGGCCACGCGCACATGCTGGGACAGGCTGGAGACGTCGACCTCGTCGACCTGCTGGCCGCGCAGATAGGTCATGTGTTCGGCACCGCAATCGCTCGGTGCGTCGCTGGCCAGCATTCCGAAATCCTGGCTGCCGGAGGCGGAGCTGGCGGTCGTCGCGGCGCCGGAAACACCGGACAGGGCATGGCCCGCGGTAAAGATCGAAATGGCAATCGCCGGAATGATCAGTTTCACGCTTTCTTCTCCCACCGTCCTTCGGGGGATTGCCGCCAATAGGACACGTCATGGCCCTTTGACACGGCGCGCTTCCACAGGGTGCGCGCTTCTGCGACGGCAATCTCGTCACGTCCATCAAACATGACAAGAATACGCGTGAAGCCGTCGAATGGTTCCGGTTCGGCACCGTCTAGCAGCACCAGGATCTGAGATTGGTTAAGATTGTCTTGCCGCGTCGCGAGCAAAACCGGCTGGGTGTCCGCCCGGTCTTCGTCAGCCTTTCCGTGCGGCAGGAAACTGCTGGGCCGCGCGGTCCACAACTGATCGTCGAGGCGTTCGATGCGGCGCGCGTCCGGTGATACGACGAGGGCCCGCCAGCCGCGCGCCAGGGTCTTTTCCAGCAGGTCCGGAAGAACCTCCTCCACCGGCGAATGTTCGAGGTGATAGAACCAGACCTCGCAGGCGGCAGGCGTCTCGGTCATGGTGCGTCAGGGGCGGTGCCGGCCGGCACCGCCCTCTCCCTGTCGAAAATCAGGACTCGTAGTTCTCGCGCACAAAGCGGTCGAGAATGCGCACGCCCCAGCCGGTGCCCCAGCTCGGCTGGCGCGGGTCGTCCTTGCCGCTCATGCCGCCCATCGCCGTGCCGGCGATGTCGATGTGGCACCACGGCTTGTCGTTGACGAAACGCTTGAGGAATTCGGCCGCCGAGATCGATCCGGCGAGACGACCCTCGCCGACATTGCGCATGTCGGCATTCTTGGTCTCGATGTGTTTCTCGTAGTCCGGTCCCAGCGGCATGCGCCACACCGGCTCGTCCGCCGCATCGCCGGCCTTGGACAACTGGGCCGCGATATCATCGGAATTGGTGAAGATGCCGGCGCGCGTATTACCAAGCGCGATCAGCATGGCGCCGGTGAGCGTGGCCAGGTCGATCATCAGCTTGGGATCGAAACGCTGCTGCGAGTACCACAGCACGTCGGCCAGCACGAGACGGCCTTCCGCGTCGGTGTTGAGGATCTCGATGGTTTGTCCGGACATCGACTGGACGATGTCACCCGGGCGCTGGGCGTTGCCGTCCGGCATGTTCTCCACCAGGCCGACAATGCCGATCGCATTAACCTTGGCCTTGCGGCCGGCCAGGGCGCGCATCAGGCCGACCACGGCGGCCGAACCACCCATGTCGCCCTTCATCTCGTCCATGCCGGCGCCCGGCTTGAGCGAGATGCCACCGCTGTCGAAAGTCAGGCCCTTGCCGACGAAGACCAGCGGCTGCTCGCCTTCCTTGCCGCCATTCCATTTCATGATGGCGATATGGCTCTCGAACTCAGACGCCTGGCCGACACCGAGCAGCGCGTTCATGCCGAGCTCGCTCATCTTGGCCTCGTCGAGGATCTCGATCTCCAGGCCGTGCTCGGCCAGGCCCTCGATCTTCTTGGCGTAGGTTTCCGGGTTGAGCACGTTGGGCGGCAGATTGGTGACGTCGCGCGCCAGGTCGACCCCGTCGGCCACGGCGCCCCAGCTCTGCCAGGCCGCCTCTGCCGCGCTGACATCGTCGACGACGAAGGTGACGGTGGTCAGGGAGGGTTTCTGGTCGTCCTTCAGCTTGGTACGAAACTCGTCGAAGCGGTAGGCCGCCATGCGGGCGCCGAGGCCCATCTGGGCCGCCCCGTCCGCGTCCGTCTCGCCGTCGGCGCGAATGGTCACCTCGGTCTCGCCGCCGAGCAGGAGTTTGGCGACCACGGCGGCACCGGCCTTTTCAAGTCCACCGGAATTGAGCTTGCCCTTCTCGCCGAGGCCGAACAGCACGACACGGCTGGCATCCGAGCCGGCCGGTGCCATGACTTCAAGCGTCTGCCCCGACTTGCCGGTGAAGCGCGAGGCCTTGATGGCGCGCATCAGGGCACCTGACCCCGCCTGGTCCAGTTCGGAAGCCGCGCTCGACAGCTGGGTGTCGGCAAACACGGGGACGGCGATGGCGCCGGTTCCGGTTCCGGAGGCAGCAAATTGGATTTTCATGGCGATCCCTTCTGGTCTGGAGGCCAGCCCGAACTGAACGCCGGGCCGAAAAGATATGTCGGGGAAGTGGTATCCGATCACGCAGTGAGATAGAAGGCGGATCGCGCAGCACAAGCCGGGTCATGATTCTCGTACAACGTTATTTCTTCAACCAGTTGCTCTGGCCCTTCCTGACCGCAGTCGCCGCACTGGCCGGTCTGGCCTTGCTGACCCAGAGCCTGTCGAACGTCGATCTGGTCTCGAGCTATTCGCAGACGGCG
This sequence comes from Maricaulis sp. CAU 1757, assembly GCF_054482675.1. Classification (NCBI taxonomy): domain Bacteria; kingdom Pseudomonadati; phylum Pseudomonadota; class Alphaproteobacteria; order Maricaulales; family Maricaulaceae; genus Maricaulis; species Maricaulis sp. CAU 1757. The sequence continues at coordinate 192,884 of NZ_JBTLRI010000002.1, read as the reverse complement.
CTGACCTTTCTCAAGGTCACCGTGCTGGCCCTGCCCCACCTGACCGCGCTCCTCGTTCCGATCGCGCTCTTCGTGGCCGTTCTGGGAAGCCTGAACCGACTGACAGCTGACAGCGAGACCATCATCGCCTCTGCGTCCGGCATGAGTCGCTTCGCGCTGGTTTCGCCGGTGCTGCGTCTCGGTGTCTACGTGCTGCTGGCCAACCTCGCCATAAACCTGTTTGTCCAGCCGCTCGCCTACCGCGAAATGCGACGATCGATCCACGACCTGCGCTCGGATGTGGCGGCAAGCCTGGTGACACCTGGAGCGTTCACCCATCTGGGATCGGGGGTCACCATCTACGCGCGTGAGCGTGGTCGCGACGGTCGCATGCACGACATTCTGATCCACGATTCGCGCGGCAGCGAACCCACCACCTATACCGCCCGCCAAGGTGTGGTGGTGCGGACCGACACCATGTCGGCCATGGTTCTGATCGACGGCAATCGCCAGGAGATCGACAACAACAACCAGCTTACCTACACCACGTTCGATCGCACCGAGTTCGACCTGGCCGAATTCATCGGCCCTGCGGACGCCCTGTTCTTCAAGGACAGCGACCGCTTCCTGCACGAGCTGGTCTGGCCGGATGCCGCCACGATTGCCCGGGCCGGAGGCCCCGAGAGCGCGTGGGCGGAAGCGCACTACAGGCTGTCTTCTCCGCTCTACAATCTGGCCTTCGCGATGATCGCGGCCGCCGTCTTCCTGGCCGGGGACTATTCCAGGCTGGGATATTCGAGGCGGGTCATGGTCGCGGTCGGCTTCGCCCTGTTCCTGCGCCTCGTGGGTTTCGCCGTGCAAACCGCCAGTGAAGACGATGGCGCCGTCAATGTCGGCCAGTACCTGGTCCCCTTGGCCGGTGTGGCAGCCGCCTTCGCAGTCCTCTACTGGCCCTCCGGCAAGCGGCCGCCGGGTCCGCAGCCCGAGCGCGAGACACTCGCCTTGGATACACGGGGCGGCTCATGATCGGTGCGCGCCTCAATCGATACATGCTGCTTCAGACCCTTGGCGGTCTGGCTGTCGCGCTGGCGACCATCAGCACCGTGATCATTCTGGTCGACTTCGTCGAGCAATCCCGGTCCATCGGTACCCGGGCCGATGTCAGCGTGCTTGAAGTGCTGGCCCTGACCCTGCTCAGGGCGCCTTCGCTCATCGAGGAAACCCTGCCCTTCGTTTTCCTCTTCGGCATCCTGACATCACTGTTCCGGCTCAACCGTCGCAGCGAACTCATCGTGATGCGGGCCTCCGGGATGTCCGCCTGGCGGATTCTGGCGGCCCCCATGGCCTTTGCCCTGGTTGCCGGAGTGGTGGGGGCGCTGGTCCTCAATCCACTCGCGGCGGCCGGGCTTGCCGAGTACGAGGCCCAACGCAACGCGCTCATGAATATCCGGCCCGCTGGCGTGGAAGAGCCGGTCTGGTTGCGCGAGAGCAATATCGACGGTTTCACCGTCATCGCCGCGGAAAGCCTGGACGAGAACCGCCAAGAGCTGAACGAGCCGATATTCTTCATCTTTTCGGTTAGTGACGACAATGTCCCGACGCTCGAACGGCGCATAGATGCCGAAATGGCGAGCCTCAACGACCAATACTGGGAAATCGTCCGGGCCGTGGAGCGGGCACCGGGCGCCGATCGGCCGGCCCAGGAACTGGGCGACATTTCCATGCCCACCAGCATCAATCGCCAGGCCCTGTTCGAACGGTCGCGCTCGCCCGACGGAGTGCCCTTCTGGGATTTGCCGCAACTGATCGGATCGGCGCACAGCGCCGGCCTCGCCACTGAACGATATGAATTGCGTCTGCATACCCTGTTGGCGCTCCCGCTGACCCTGCTCGCAGCCACCTTGATCGCGGCCGCCGCGACCTTGCGTCTGCACCGGCTGGGGAATGCGGCGGCGTTCGCCCTTGCCGGTGGCATCGCCGGCTTCGTGATGTTCTTCTTTCAGGAATTGCTGCGTTCATTCGGCAATGCCGGAGCCCTCCCGCCACCGACTGCCGCCTGGTCCGCCCCGGCACTGACGGCTTTGATTGCGTTGATCTACATCGCCTCGACCGAGGACGGATGAGGACGTGGACGTGGGCGGACGGTTCGGCTAGTCATGACAAGACGATGCACGGCGGGGACCGTGGGTATGAGGGAGTTATTCGGATGACGTCATGCTATCGTCGCCTTGCGGCCATGCTGTGGGTCACCACCTCGCTGGTGATCGCAGGCCCCGCCCTCGGGCAAGACGTCGAAGTGTCCGACGCGCCGGTTTATCTGGAGGCGGACTCACTCGAGGACATTGCGGGGGTCGGCTATGTGGCGCGCGGCAATGTCCGGGTGCGCCAGCAGGGGCGGACCGTCCTCGCCGATGAACTGATTTACCGGCCCGACACCAATCGTGTCCTGGCCCGGGGCAATGTCGTCATTGTCGGCCAGACGCCCTACCCTCAATATGCCGACGAGGTTGAGCTCGACAGCGCCCTGTCGACCGGCGTGGCGCTCGGCTTCGCCAGCGAGCTGGAGAACCAGGGCCGGATCGCTGCCGCCGCGGCCATTCGCCGCGAGAACGGATCCTTGCAGCTGGATGACGCCTACTACACCGCGTGCGCGCTTTGCGAAGACGGCGAAGGCAACCCGACCTGGCGCCTGCGCGCCTCCGAGGTCGTCCAGGATGCGGAAGAACAGATGATCTACTACCGGGACGCCCGGTTCGAGGTTCTCGGCGTTCCTGTCCTCTACGCACCGGTTTTCGCTCATCCCGACCCCTCGTCGGAACGCCGCTCGGGCTTCCTCCTTCCTTCGGTCGGGGCCTCTTCACGGCTGGGTTTCGTCTATCAGCAGCCGTATTACTGGGCGATTTCAGAACATCAGGACCTGACCGTCGCGCCGCGCGCGATGACCAACGTCAACCCGCTCCTCTTCACCCAGTACCGCAAACGGTTCTGGTCCGGCTCGCTGGCCATGGAGGGCAGCCTGACCCGCGAATTCGAGATTGATGGCGATGGGGAACGCTACGGCGAGGAAGACTGGCGCTGGCACCTGTTCGGCGGCGGTCGGTTTGCCATCAACGAGGACTGGCGCTGGGGTTTTGGCGTGCAGCGCACCTCCGACGATTTGCACCTGCGGCGCTATGATTTTTCAGAGATTGATATTGATCGCGGCGCCCCGCTGATTGCGCCCACCCGCAGCCTCGTCAGCCAGCTTTATGCGGAGTCCCGAACGGAATCGCGCTATATTTCAGCGATTTCAGCGACATATCAGGACTTGAGACCGACCATCAATGACGACACTCTGCCGATTATCGCGCCGATGTTGCGCATCCATCAGATCCTCGATGGTGGCGACCGGCTCGGCAGGACCGAACTGACCGGCGACCTGACCGTCCTCGAACGCGAACAGGGAACCGATTACCGCCGGGCCAGCGTGGAGATCGACTGGCGCACACGCTGGGCGACGCCCCAGGGCCTCGTGATCGAGCCGTTCGCCTATGGTCGGACCGATTACTATTCCCTGTCCGACCTGCCCCTCACCGGCGCCCGGGCCTTTCCTGAAGAGGAAGACGATTTCTCCAGGGTTGTCGGCCTCGTCGGCACGGAATTCAGCTATCCGTTCTTCCGACCGGGCACCAATGTGGACTGGGTCATCGAGCCGGTTGCGGCGATTGTGGCATCCAGTGACGACACTGAGGCGAGCCGGATTTTCAATGAAGACAGCCAGGGCATCGACCTGAGCGAAAGCATGCTGTTCGAACCCAAGCGGGTAAGCGGCTTCGATGTTTGGGAGAATGGGGTTCGCGCTGATTACGGTGTCCGGGCGACCGCGCTGTGGGGCGACCGGGGACGGGCCCAGGCGTTCATTGGTCGCAGTGAACGCTTTGACGGCGATGCCGTTTTCGGTCCGTCCAGCGGGCTGTTCGAGGACAGTTCGGATTATGTCTTTGCCGGCGAGATCTTCATCGCGGGTTTTGCCGCGATCGTCGACACCCGCCTCGACACTGAGGATCTGGACATCAACCGGCTGGAAGTCGAAGCCAGCTATGTCAACAATTGGATGACGGCGACACTCGGTTACCTGGACTCCAGCGACGATGCCAGTCGCGGCCTGGAGCAGCGCGAGCTGCGCAGTTCTCTCGATCTGCGGCTGGTTCGCGACTGGTCGCTGATCGCGCGGGACACCTATGACCTGGACCGGGAGTTGCTGCGCGGCCGCGAAATCGGGTTTGCCTATCAGGATGACTGCACGCGCCTCGAGATCGTCTACCAGCGCGAGAATCTCGGCATTTCCCAGCTCGGACCGTCCGAGTCCATTCAGGTCCGGGTCACCCTGTTCACGCTAGGAAGTGTCGATCCCGACTGATTCCCTGACCCATTCACGGTGTCCTACGATTGCACCCGGTCCGAGTTCGGGTAATCTTCCGCGCCAAACAGCAAATTGCGAATGCCGATGACCTGCGTGAAATCCCTCGTTCTTGCCCTCAGCGCGTGCCTGGCCGTTCTCGGCCTCGCGACCGCCTCTGCCCAAACCACGGAGGGGGTTGCCGCGCTGGTCAATGACGAGCCAATCACCACGGTGGACGTGCGCAACCGCATGCGTCTGATCATCGCCTCGACCGGCATGACCCAGCTCGACGAGGAGACCCTGGCCCGCGTCCAGGACCAGGCCATCCGCGGCCTGATCGACGAGCACCTGCAGCTGCAGGCCGCCTCGGAATACGACATCACGGTCGAGGACGAGGAAATCAACCGCTCGCTGCTCGACCTGGCCAACCGCAATGGCACTACGATCGATACCATCATCGGCGACCTGCAGAGCTCTGGCGTCGACCCGTCGACCCTGCGCCACCAGCTGGAAGCCGAAATCGCCTGGCAGATCATCGTCAATGGCCGGTACGGCTCGCGCATCCGCATTTCGGAACAGCAGATCGAACAGGCCCTCGAGCGACTGGCGGCCAGCGCGTCGCAGCCCCAGTACCGGATTTTCGAGCTGTATTTCGAAGTCCCGGCGCCGGGCCAGGAACAGGCCACCATCCAGCGCGTGATCGCGGTCATGCAGCAATTGGAGCGCAACGTGCCTTTCCCGGAACTCGCACGCCAGTTCTCCGACGCCCCGTCGGCCGCCAGCGGCGGCGATATCGGCTGGATCACGGCCAATCAGCTGCAGCCGGAAGTGGCGGCTATCATGCCGCAAATGGTGCAGCAGTTTCAGGCCTCCAACCAGCAGGGCGCCCTGTCCAACCCGATCCAGGTTCCCGGCGGCTTCATGGTCATCGCCCTGGTCGGCGTGCGCGACGGCACCACGACGCTGCAATACGACCTGGTCCAGATCACCCTGCCGACCAGCGCCGTGACCGAGCAGAAGCAGATCCGTTTCCAGCGCGCCATGAGCGAAAACCCGACCTGCGCCGCTTCACAGTCCGTGGCCGATTCCCTCGAGGGGGCCCTGCACACGCCGCTCGGCAGTATCGGCACCGATGCCGTGCTGCCGCAGATCCGCGACGCCCTGGCCCCGCTCGATGCCGGCGACAATACCGGTGTCATGCAATCGGCCGCCGGCCTGCAGACCCTGATCGTCTGCGACCGTACCATTGCCGGACCGGGTGTCCCCAGCCGCGACGATCTCGAGGCCCAGCTGCGCGGCCAGCAATTGTCCCTGCACTCGCGCCGCTGGCTGCGCGACCTGCGTCGCGACAGCACCGTCGAGATCCGCGACTGATGACCCAGACCTCACCCATCGTCCTGTCGATGGGTGATCCGGCCGGTATCGGCCCCGAGATCATCCTCAAGGCATGGCAGGCCCTGAACGGGCACGGCCCGGTCCTCGCCTGTATCGGTGATCCGGGCACGCTGGCCGAGACTGCCAGACGCCTCGACCTGCCGACTCCGGTGACCATCTCGCACCCGACCGCCGCAGCGGCCTGCGCCGGCGCCCTGCCCGTCCTGCCAGCCGCCACCCTGCCGCACCGCCCGGTGCGCCCCGGCCAGCCCGACCCGGCCCACGCCGGCTTCATCCGCTCCGCCATCGAGTCCGGTGTCGAACTGTGCCGCGATGAGAGCGCCCGCGCCCTGGTGACGGCGCCGATCTCCAAGGCCGTGCTCTACGAGGCCGGCTTCGACTTTCCCGGTCACACCGAATACCTCGCCGAGCTAACCCGAGATCTGCCTGTGGACGGTCCTCGCGGGCCGGTCATGATGCTGTCGGGCGGAGGCCTGCGCGTGGTCCTGACCTCGATCCACCAATCGCTCAGGAGCGCCATCCAGTCGCTGTCGGCCGAGCGCATTGCGGAGGTCGCCCGCATCACCCATCACGCCCTGCGCCAGGATTTCGGCATTACTGCGCCGCGTCTGGCACTGGCCGGGCTCAACCCGCATGCCGGTGAAGGCGGCTCGATGGGCGATGAAGAGCATGACATCATCAATCCGGCCGCTGCGGCCCTGCGCGCCGAGGGCATCGACATCACCGACGCTCTGCCGCCCGACACCCTGTTCCACGCCGAGGCGCGGTCCGGCTATGACGCCGCCGTCTGCCTGTATCACGATCAGGGCCTGATCCCGGTCAAGACGCTCGACTTCCACGGTGGCGTCAATATCACGCTCGGCCTGCCCATCATCCGCACCTCGCCGGATCACGGGACCGCCTTCGCCATCGCCGGGAGCGGCAAGGCGCAGCCAGACAGCCTGATCGCCGCCATCCGCCAGGCCGACGAAATCGCGGAGCGCCGGCCATGAACCTCGATGCCTTGCCGCCTCTTCGCGACGTCATCGCCGCGCACGGCCTTGGCGCCAAGAAGGCGTTCGGACAGCATTTCCTGCTCGATCTCAATCTGACCGGCAAGATCGCCAGCCTGGCCGGCGATATGAGCGAGAGCGCCGCCATCGAGGTCGGCCCGGGTCCCGGCGGCCTGACCCGTGCCATCCTCGCCGCTGGCGCCGCCAGTCTGACCGTGGTCGAGAAAGACGCCCGTTTCCTCGACGCCCTGGCCGAGATCAACACCGCCAGCGGCGACCGGTTGCGCGTGGTCCAGGCCGACGCGCTGGACGTCGACGAGGCGAGCCTCCTGCCCGAGGCCAGCCGCCGGGTCATCCTGTCCAACCTGCCCTACAATGTCGGCACGCTATTGCTCATCAAATGGCTGGAAGCCGATCCGGTGTGGTGGCATCGCGCCGTGCTGATGTTCCAGCGCGAAGTGGCCGACCGCGTCGTCGCCACGCCGGGCAGCAAGGCATACGGCCGCCTTGCCGTGATCTGCCAGTCGCGCTGCGCCGTGCGCATGCCGCTGAAGATACCGGCTCGCGCCTTCACGCCGCCGCCCAAGGTCGAATCGGCCGTGGTGGTGCTTGACCCCTTGCCCGAAAGCCAGCGCTTCGACGATGTCGAGGCCCTTGGCATCGTCACCGCCTCCGCCTTCGGACAACGCCGCAAGACCCTGCGCCGCAGCCTCGCCCAGGCCGCAGGACAGACGTCTGCGAGCGCCGAGGACCTGCTCGCCACCGCCAGGATTGACCCTGGCGCGCGCGCCGAGACCATCAATGTGAAGGGGTTTCAGGCCCTGGCCCGCGCCTGGCGCGCGGCCCGGACTACTGGTCCATGATGGCGTCGACGAATTCCGCCAGCCAGGGATGCCGGATGCGCTTGAGGCGCTCGGCGTGGAGGATCTCCGTCAGCTTGTCGAGGGCCCGCGCGAAATCGTCATTGACGATGACATAGTCATACTCGGCCCAGTGGCTGATCTCGTCCTTGGCGCGTGCCATGCGGTCCCGGATGATATCGGGGCTGTCCTGACCGCGCTTGCGCAGCCGGTCCTCCAGCAGGGCCAGCGATGGCGGCAGGATGAACACCCGTACCACATCGTCCGGGGCCTGTGCGGCGAGCGCCTGGGCGCCCTGCCAGTCAATATCGAAGATCACGTCGCGGCCGACATCGATGGCGTCCATGACCGGCTTCTTCGGGGTGCCGTAATAGCGCCCGAAAACCTCGGCCCATTCGAAGAATTCGTCGCGCTCGATGGCGGCCTTGAAGTCTTCCACCGACATGAAATGGTAGTCCTCGCCATCGGTCTCGCCGGGACGCGGCTGGCGCGTGGTCGCGGACACCGACAGGATGACGTCGGGATTCTGGCTCAGCAGGCGCTTGGACAGCGTCGTCTTGCCGGCCCCGGACGGGCTCGACAGCGCCAGGAGGACACCGCGGCGGCGACCGCGGAAGATGGCGCCGGAAATACCGTCACTCGACATTCTGTACCTGCTCCCTGAACTGGTCGACCGTGTTCTTGATCGCCAGCCCGATCCTGGTGAGTGAAGAATCAGAGGACTTGGAGCATAATGTGTTTGCCTCGCGATTGAACTCCTGTGACAGGAAGTCGAGCTTGCGACCTGCAGGTGATCCGCCGGCCAGCAAGGCTCGCGCCGCCTCGACGTGGGCGTCCAGCCGTTCCAGCTCCTCACGAACATCCATGCGTACCGCCAGAGCCGCCGCTTCGGTGGCCAGGCGGTCGGCATCGAGCCCTTCTGGCAACAATTCGGTGAACTTGCCGGCAATGCGGTCACGGATCGCCTCTAGCCGCACGGCATCGCAGCGTCGTGCGTCGGCGGACAGCGCGGCCAGAGTGTCGACATGTCCTGCCAGGATATCGTGCAGCTGGCGACCTTCTTCCAGACGGGTCTGACGCAGGTCTTCCAGCGCGTGTTCAAGCCCCTTGAGAACCGCCGCGTCGAGGGCTTCGTCCTCCTCCGGGTCGCGCTCCGCATCGCGGCGTTCGATGACACCCGGCACGGCCAGAAGCCCGTCAAAGCGCGCCACATCCACCTGCCCCGCCTGGACATAGGCGTGCTGGGCTTCCAGCAACCGGTCGATCAGCTCGGTGTTGAGCGTGATGGCCGCCTCGCCCGCCTCCCGGCGCAGCTGCAGCGAGCACTGCAAATTGCCGCGATGGAAATACGCCTTGATACAGTCGCGAACCCGCCCTTCCAGGCGGTCGAATCCGGTCGGCACGCGACATCGGGCATCGAGCCCCTTGCCGTTGACCGAACGCACCTCCCAGCTCCAGGCCCAGTTGCCACACTGACCGTCGGCACGGGCAAAACCGGTCATGCCGGAGAGCTGGCTCATGGTCAATTTCCTTCGCGCCGCCGTTCGCGCTCGATGCGCCGCCACTGCGCCACATTACGCTGATGGTCGCGATAGTTCGAGGCGAAGGCATGCCCGCCAGTGCCGTCCGCGACGAAGAACAGGGCATCGCTCTCGGCCGGGTTGAGCACCGCGGCAATCGATTCGCGCCCCGGATTGGCAATCGCCGTCGGGGTCAGACCGGCATGGTGGTAGGTGTTGTAGAGGTTGTCGATATTGTCGAGTTCGGAGCGCCGGATGCCGCGGCCGAGCGGCATGCCCTGGCTGATGCCGTAAATGATCGTCGGATCACTCTCCAGCCGCATGCCGCGGCGCAGGCGATTGACGAAGACGGAGGCCACCAGCGGTCGCTCGCTGGCCACACCGGTCTCCTTTTCGACGATCGAAGCCAGGATGATCGCCTCCTCCGGGGTGTCGAAGGGCAGGTCCTCGGCCCGGTTGGGCCACAACTCCTCGATCAGCGCCTGCTGCGCCGCCATCATGCGCGCGATCACTTCGCTGCGCTCGGTGCCCCGGTCAACGAGGTAGGTCTCCGGCAACAGGCTGCCTTCGGGCGGAATCTCCGTGATCTCGCCTTCCAGCACATCAACGCCTTCAAGGGTGGCGACGATCATGGCGCTGGTCAGGCCTTCCGCGAAGGTCACAGGGTGACGGATCACGTCGCCGGACCGCAGCTTGTCGTAGATCTCCGCCATCGAGGCCCCGGCCGGGATCAGGTACTCGCCGGCACGCAAATCCCGATCACCCTTGTCGAGGGTCACCGCGACCCGGAAAATGCGGCGGTCCTCGATCAGCCCTTCGCGTTCCAGCTGGGCGGCGATCTGGATCAGCCCGGCCCCGCGCGGCAGCAGGATCACCCGGTCCTCGGCCACCGGACCCGGCTCGGTGAATTCGTGCTGCATCCAGCGATAGCCGCCATAGGTCGCGGCACCCGCAAGCAGGGCCATGACCAGAACGAAAATGAGAAAGCCGACCAGGTACCGGACGAGCCGGTTGCCGGTCTTCGGCGCAGCGGCCTCACCCATGCGGATACCCCTGATGCGATTTACTCGGCGGCGACAAATACCACGGAAGCATTTGTGCCTCCGAACCCGAAGGAATTGGACAGCGCCGCACGCAGCGGCCGCTTCACCGGCGCGTTCGGCGCCAGGTTTATCGGCGTCTCCACCGACGGTTGGTCCAGATTGAGGGTCGGCGGGCAGACATTGTCGCGCAGTGCAAGGATCGAGAAGATCGCCTCGATGGCACCCGCGGCTCCGAGCAGGTGACCGGTTGCCGACTTGGTCGCCGACATCACCAGCTCTCCGGCATGATCGCCGAACAGGCGCTCCACGGCCCGCAGCTCGATCTCATCGCCGAGCGGCGTCGAGGTCCCGTGCGCATTGACGTAATCGATGTCCGACGGTTCCAGGCCGGCATTACGCAGGGCCGATTGCATGGCCCGGTAGCCGCCATCGCCGTCATCGGCCGGGGCCGTGATGTGGTGCGCGTCTCCGGACAGGCCGTAGCCCTTGACCTCGGCATAGATGGTCGCGCCGCGTGCCTTGGCGTGCTCGTATTCCTCGAGTACCACGACACCGGCACCCTCGCCCATGACGAACCCGTCGCGGCCCTTGTCATACGGGCGCGACGCTTTTTCAGGCGTATCGTTATATCCGGTCGACAACGCCTTGCAGGCCACGAAACCGGCAATACCGAGACGGCAGATCGTCGCTTCCGCGCCGCCGGCCACCATCACGTCGGCATCGCCGTGGGCAATCAGGCGCGAGGCATCGCCAATGGCGTGCGCGCCGGTCGAGCAGGCCGTCACAACGGCGTGGTTTGGTCCCTTGAGCCCGTGCCGGATCGACACCTGGCCGGAGACCAGATTGATCAGCATGCCGGGAATCACGAAGGGCGAGAGCTTTCTCGGGCCCTTTTCGTGCAGCAGGACGGAATTGTTGTAGGTGGTCTCGAGGCCGCCAATGCCCGATCCGATCATCACGCCGGTACGGTACTGGTCCTCGTCGCTTTCGGGCGACCAACCCGAATCAGCCAGGGCCTCGTCGGCAGCGGCAATGCCGTAGAGGATGAAGTCATCCACGCGGCGTTGGTCGCGGGCGCTCATGACGGTTTCGGGGTCAAAGACACCCTCTTCGCCGGCGCGCCCGCCACCGCGTCCGTCGCTGCGCGGCACGAGGCCGGCGATCCGGCAAGCCAGATCACCTGTCTCGAAATGTTCAATCGGGCCGATCCCGGACTGGCCGGCGAGAAGTCGTTTCCACACGACTTCCCGCCCGCAACCCAGTGGCGTGACCAGCCCGATACCCGTGACAACGACGCGACGCATTGTGGGAGGCTAGTTCACCTTCGCGGAGATGAACTTCACGGCGTCCCCAACCGTCTGGATGTGCTCGGCGGCGTCATCCGGGATTTCGATATCGAACTCTTCTTCGAACGCCATCACCAGCTCGACATTGTCCAGCGAGTCGGCCCCGAGATCGTCGATAAAGCTCGCATTCTCGGTCACCTTCTCGGCGTCCACATCGAGATGCTCGATGACGATTTTCTTCACACGTTCGAGAACGTCAGACATTTCAGACCCTCATAGTAAAATACCGCGGCACTATAGCGGCGCAGGACAGGACGGGAAGCGCCGAAATACAGGCATTCCCAAGATGCGCGGGCAACTAGCACACTAACTGGCCTGTGACCAGAATGCGTAGCCGCCCGCAAGAACGGAAGTTACAAAATCAAATCATGGCCATACCGCCGTTGACGTGCAGTGTCTGCCCGGTGACGTACTGGGCTTCCGTGCTCGCCAGGTAGACGACTGCGGAGGCGATATCATCACCCGAACCGAGGTCGCCGGCCGGAATCTTGGTGAGAATCGCCGAGCGCTGCTCTTCGGTCAGAACATCGGTCATCGGCGAGGCGATGAAACCGGGCGCCACGCAGTTCACGGTGACGCCGCGCGCCGCCACTTCCTGGGCCAGCGACTTGGAGAAGCCGATCATGCCGGCCTTGGAGGCGCAGTAATTGGCCTGGCCCGGATTGCCGGTCACGCCAACCACCGAGGTGATGCCGATGATGCGGCCCCACCGCGCCTTCATCATGCCACGCAGGGCGGCGCGGGTGAGCCGGAAATAGCTTTCCAGGTTCACCTTCATCACCGTGTCCCAGTCCTCGTCCTTCATGCGCATGAGGAGCTGGTCCTTGGTGATGCCGGCATTGGCCACCAGAATGTCCAGCGATCCCATCGCCTCGGCCGCCTGCTTGGGCAGGGCGTCAACAGCGTCTGCATCAGACAGGTTGCAGGGCAGGACGTGGGCGCGCTCGCCCAGTTCGTCAGCCAGCTCCCCGAGCACGTTCTCGCGCGTGCCGGACAGAGCCACCGTCGCCCCCTGGGCGTGCAGCTGGCGTGCAATCGCATTGCCGAGGCCACCGGTCGCGCCGGTGACGAGAGCATTCTTGCCGTTCAGGTCAAACATCTACTGGGTCTCCTTTATCGAGGCCGCGAAGGCCTCCAGGTCGGCCGCGCTGTTGAGCGCCACGCCGCTGGCATCCTTGGTCGTCCGCTTGAGCATGCCGGTCAGGACCTTGCCCGCTCCGGCCTCGGCAAACAGGGTGATTCCGCCCTCGCCTGCCATCCACTCGACGCTTTCGCGCCAGCGCACCCGGCCCGTCACCTGCTCGACGAGCTGGCGGCGGATCGTCTCGACATCATCGGTCGGACGCGCCGTGACATTGGCCACCACCGGAACGGCGGGCACGTTGATCGTCGCCGCGGCGAGCGCCTCGGCCATGGCGTCGGCAGCCGGCTGCATCATGGAACAGTGGAAGGGCGCCGAGACCGGCAGTTTCATGGCGCGCTTGAGCCCCAGCTCGCCGGCCTTCGCAATGGCCGCGTCAATGGCCGCCGTGGCTCCGGAAATGACGATCTGGCCGGGCGCATTGTCATTGGCGATCTGGCACACGCCGGCGCTACAGCCGGCATCGACCGCTTGCTGCGCCAGCGCCTCGTCGGCCCCGAGCAGCGCCGCCATCGTGCCCTCGCCGACAGGCACCGCCTTCTGCATCGCCCGCCCGCGCAGCTTCAGCAGCTTGGCGGCATCGCGGATCGACAACGCCCCCGCCGCAGCCAGCGCCGAATACTCCCCAAGACTGTGACCAGCGACAAACCTCGCCGCCTTGACGTCTACGTCAAATTCGTGCGCCAGCACCCGCATGACCGCCAGGCTGGCCGCCATCAGGGCCGGCTGCGCATTCTCTGTCAGGGTTAGGTCCTCGATCGGCCCGTTGGCCATCAGACCCGACAGGTCCTGGCCCAGCGCGTCGTCGACTTCCGACAGCACGGCGCGCGCCGCGGCAAAGTCCTTGGCAAGGTCCTGCGCCATGCCGACGGCCTGGCTACCCTGGCCGGGGAAGACAAAGGCAAGTGTCATCGGTCGAGTACTCCCCTCGATTGATCCTTGTGCGCTCGATACAGCCTGCACCAGTCCGCGCGCAAGGGCGCTTGCGGCTTGCATCGCTTCGGGCTTTCCGCTATGGCCCGCGCTTCGCTTGGTTGCGGTCCTGTTCCGTACGCGTCGACACATGGTGTGCCGGCCGGGAAACAGGAGCCGCCGTGGACCTGCCCGACCCTTCGGCCTGTCCCACGCCGCAACCGCTTACGAAGGGAGCCAGCATGGCACTTTACGAGCACATCTTCATCGTGCGCCCGGACGTTTCCCCGGCGCAGATGGAATCTCTCCTGGAAGAGACCAAAGCCCTGATCGAAGAGAAGGGTGGCAAGACCGGCAAGACCGAATACTGGGGTCTGCGCAATCTTTCCTACCGCATCAACAAGTCCCGCAAGGGACATTACGGCCTCATCGACATCGACGCTCCGGCGGGCGTTGTCGAAGAGCTCGAGCGCATGCAGCGCCTCTCCGAAGACGTCATTCGTCACATGACGATCCGCGTCGAGGAGCACACCGAAGAGCAGTCCGCGATCCTCTCCAAGAAGGATGATCGTCGTGGCCGCCGTGACCGCAACTAGAAAGGGCTGACGATGTCTTCTGGCAATATCTCGAATCTGCCGGCGCGCCGCCCCTTCATGCGCCGCCGCAAAGTGTGCCCGTTCTCCGGCGAAAACGCGCCGAAGATCGATTACAAGGATCCCAAGCTGCTGCTCCGCTACATGTCCGAGCGTGGCAAGATCGTGCCGTCCCGCATCACCGCGGTTTCGGCCAAGAAGCAGCGTGAACTGGCCCGCGCCATCAAGCGCGCCCGCCAGCTGGCCCTGCTGCCCTACGTGGTCGATTAAGGAGGACTGAAGTCATGAAACTGGTTCTCCTGGAACGCGTAGAAAATCTCGGTGCCATGGGCGACGTTGTCAGCGTCCGTCCGGGTTTCGCCCGCAACTTCCTGCTGCCGCAAGGCAAGGCACTGCGCGCGACCGAGGGCAATATGGCCCGCTTCGAAGCCGAACGTGAAGCGCTCGAGAAGCGCAACGCGGAACGCGCCGCCGAAGCCGCTGAGGCCGGCAAGGTGATCGACGGCGAGTCGTTCGTCATGATCCGCCAGGCTGGCGAAAGCGGCCAGCTCTATGGATCCGTGACCTCGCGCGACGTTGCCGAGATCGTGTCCGAGAGCGGCACCAAGGTGGCCCGCTCGCAGGTCGTCCTGCACGCCCCGCTGAAAACGCTGGGCCTGCACGAGATCCGCATCAAGCTGCACGCCGATGTCTCCGTCACCGTGACGGTCAACATCGCGCGCTCGCAGGACGAGGCGGAACGTCAGGCCGCAGGCGAGGACGTCATCGCCTCGCAGGCTGACGAGGATCGCGCCATTGCCGATGCTCAGGCGGCTGAACTGTTCGAAGCCAGCGAAGAAGGCCAGGAACTGGCTGCTCGCCAGGCCCAGGACGAAGTCGCCGAAGCAGACGCCCCGGCCAATGCCGAGGAAAAGGCCGACAGCTGATCCTGTCGTCCTTGACTGCAATTCAGACGGGCGGGCCTTGCCAAAGGCCCGCCCGTTTTGCGTTTGGTGGCCCTTTGCCACGGCACGCCCAGAGCTGTGGATAAAGCCTGTGCGCAAGCCCTTGATCTGGGCCGTGCCCCGCGTCCGCTTTTGTCACCCTTGGCCCTGATACTGCTCCCGAATCGCCACTTGCCAACACTATCCACAGGGGGCGCCGCACGACTGCACAAAGCCGCCCAATCGCAGGACGCTCGCTGGCGAACCGCCAGCCGCCCCGTTAAGACTGGCCGGCTCGCCCAAGCGCGACGACCGGGGACCACAGAATTATGACCACTGCCTTGCAGCCGTTCATCGCGGACGACGCCGAAACGGCCCTTGCCGAAACCGCACCGCACAACCTGGAAGCCGAACAGGCCTTCCTGGGCGCCCTCCTGTATGACAACGAGATGTTTCACCGCGTCGCCGACTGGCTGAAAGCGGAGCATTTCTACGACCCGGTGCATGGACGCATCTTCGAAACCGCCACCGACCTGATCGGTCGCGGCTCGCTGGCCGACGCCGTGGTGCTCAAGACCCATTTCGACCGCGATGACGGCCTGCGCGAGATCGGCGGCACGACCTATCTTGCCGTGCTCATGGAAAGCGCCGTCACCGGCAATGCGGCCATCGAATACGCGCGCATCATCTACGAGCTGGCCCTGCGCCGCGAGCTCATCCGCATCGGCAACGACCTGGCCAATGCGGCCGGCACCGACGCCGAAGTGAAATCGCGCGAGCTGATCCAGGACATCGAGCAGCAGCTCTACAACCTGGCCGAAGAAGGCAGTGCCTCGCGCGGCTTCGTCAGTTTCAAGCAGGCCCTGGCCGAGTCGGTCGAGACGGCCGCTGCCGCCTATGAGCGCGATGGCGGGCTGTCGGGCGTCTCCTCCGGCCTGCAGGCGCTGGACGAGAAGCTCGGCGGCATGCACCCGTCCGACCTCATCATCCTCGCCGGGCGTCCCTCCATGGGCAAGACCGCGCTGGCCACCAACATCGCCTTCGACGTGGCGCGCAATTACGAGTTCGAGATTCAGCCGGACGGCACCAAGAAGACCACCAAGGGCGGCGTCGTCGGCTTCTACTCGCTGGAAATGTCCGCCGAACAGCTCGCGACCCGCCTGATCGCCGACTATACCGGCATCCCCGGCTACATGATCCGCCAGGGCACGATCGACGCGGCCCAGTACGAGGAGATCCGCGACGCCTGCCTCGAGATCCAGGGCCTGCCGCTGTACATCGACGACACCGGTGGCCTGCCCATCTCCGCCCTCGCCGCCCGCGCCCGCCGCCTCAAGCGCACCCACGGCCTCGACCTGATCGTGGTCGACTATCTGCAGCTGGTGACCAGTTCCAAGGTCCGTTCCGGCGGCAGCCGCGTGGAAGAGGTCTCCGAAGTGACCCAGAACCTCAAGGCCCTGGCCAAGGAACTCTCGGTCCCGGTCATCGCCCTGTCCCAGCTCTCTCGCCAGGTGGAGAACCGCGAGGACAAGAAGCCGCAGCTGTCCGACCTGCGCGAATCAGGCTCGATCGAGCAGGACGCCGACGTGGTGCTGTTCGTCTATCGCGAAGCCTATTACAAGGAACGCGAGAAACCCCGCGAGGACACGCCGGAATACCTGGCCTGGGAAGAGGAATTCCGCCGCATCGAGAAGCTGGCCGAGGTGATCATCGGCAAGCAGCGCCACGGCGCCATCGGCACGGCCAAGCTCGCCTTCGACGGCTCGCGCACCAAGTTCATGGATCTGGACAATCGATTTGACGACCCGACGGCCTGACACCTTCGCCGAGCCCGCCCCGCGCCTGATCATCGATCTGGCCACCATCCAGCAGAACTACGCCCGCCTGCAGGCCATGGCACCCGGCGCCGAGGTCGGCGCCGTGGTCAAGGCCAATGCCTACGGGCTGGGGGCCATGGAAGTCGTGCCGGCCCTCGCCGAGGCCGGCTGCCGGCATTTCTACGTGGCCCATACGGCAGAAGGCCACGAGGCGCGCCGCGCCCTCGCCGGACGGCCCGCCGACATCTACGTGTTCAACGGCTTCTGGCCGGCCGACCTGCCGGCCTTGGTCAGCGGCAAGCTGTTCCCGGTGATCAACGACCTGGCCCAGCTCGACCAACTCGTCGCCATCGCGCCGGGCCTGCCCTGCGCCATCCATTTCGATACCGGCATGCACCGGCTCGGGCTCGATGCCGGTGAAACCGACCGATTGATGGCGCATCCCGAACGCCTGGCCGGCATCGATGTGCGCCAGATCATGAGCCATCTGGCCTGCGCCGATGCCCCGGACCACCCGCTCAACGAGACCCAGCGCCAGCGCTTCGAGCGCATCCGCGCCGCCTTCCCCGACATCCCCGCCAGCCTGTCCAACTCCGCCGGCACGCTGCTCGGCGCGGACTATCATCACGATGTCCTGCGTCCTGGCCTCGCCCTGTACGGAGGCGCCCCGGCCCCGGGCGGCGACAATCCCTTCCGCCCCGCCGTTCAGATCGAGGCGCCCATCCTGCAGGTGCGCACCCTGCCCGCCGGGGAAAGCATCGGCTATGGCGCCACCTATGTGGCCGACACGCCGCGCCGCATCGCCACCGTGGCCACCGGCTATGCCGACGGCCTGCTGCGCGCTTTCGGCGAAGGCGGATACGGCCGCGTCGGCGGAACACGGGTGCCCGTCCTGGGCCGCGTCTCGATGGATCTGATCGGCGTCGACGTCACCGGTATCACTGACACCCTGCATGCCGGCCAGTGCGTCACCTTCCTCGGCGACGATATCGAGGCGATGGCCGACAGCGCCGACACCATCTCCTACGAATTCCTCGTCCGTCTGGGCCTGCGTTTCCACCGCATCTACAAGCCGGCCCGCCCCTTCGCCAAAGCCTGAGACGCGCCCTTGCCGACCGGCCCCCGGGGCGCACAATCGCCGCATCCACAGCGAGACTGATTCATGGCCAAATCCGACACCGTCTATGTCTGCCAGACCTGCGGCGGCGTACAGCCCAAATGGGCCGGCAAGTGCGATGCCTGCGGCGACTGGAACACGCTGGTCGAGGAAGCCCCGTCGGCGCCGCTCGGCACCCAGGCCAGCGCGCCCAAGCGGCGCGGCCGCGCCGCCCGGCT
>NZ_JBTLRI010000002.1:114799-174637 GCF_054482675.1 Maricaulis sp. CAU 1757 | reverse complement strand
CCCTCCCCCCTCCCCCCCCCCCCCCCCCCGGCTCGAACTCGTCGATCTCGGCGCCGATACGCCGGAACCACCGCGCCTGCAATCGGGTATCACCGAGCTCGACCGCGTCTGCGGCGGCGGACTGGTGCCCGGCTCGGCCATCCTGGTTGGCGGCGATCCGGGCATCGGCAAATCCACCCTGCTGCTGCAGCTGGTCGCCCGCATCGCCTCCAACAATGTTCGCGCCATCTATGTCTCCGGCGAGGAGGCCATCGACCAGGTGCGCCGCCGGGCCCGCCGCCTGGGCCTGGCCGATGCTCCGGTGGCGCTGGCCGCGGAAACCTCGCTCAACGACATCCTCGACGGGCTGAAGGCCGAGAAACCCGACCTCGTCATCATCGATTCGATCCAGACCCTGTGGAGCGACCAGCTCAGCGCCGCACCCGGCACCGTGGCCCAGGTCCGCGCCTGTGCCCAGGAACTCGTGCGCTTCGCCAAGAAGCGCAATTGCACCGTGGTCCTGGTCGGTCACGTCACCAAGGACGGCCAGATCGCCGGTCCGCGCGTGGTCGAGCACATGGTCGATGCGGTGCTCTATTTCGAGGGCGAGCGGTCGCACCAGTTCCGCATCCTGCGCGCGGTCAAAAACCGCTTCGGCCCGACCGACGAGATCGGCGTCTTCGAGATGGGTGATGGCGGCCTGGCCCAGGTCGCCAACCCCTCCTCCATGTTCCTGGACGGCCGTGGCCACGACACGCCCGGCGCGGCCGTGTTCGCCGGCATGGAAGGCACCCGGCCTGTCCTGTCGGAAATCCAGGCCCTGGTCGCGCCCGCCGCCTTCGGCACGCCGCGGCGCGCCGTGGTCGGCTGGGATACCGGCCGCCTGGCCATGGTGCTGGCGGTGCTGGAAGCGCGCTGCGGCGTGGACATCTCCAACCGTGACATCTTCCTCAATGTCGCCGGCGGACTGAAGATCACCGAACCCGCCGCCGACCTCGCGGTGGCCGCGGCCATCGTGTCCTCGGCCCTCGATGTGGCGCTGCCGGAAAACGGTGTTGTTTACGGAGAAATCAGTCTTTCCGGCGATGTTCGACCGGTCGGACGGTCTGAAGCCCGCCTCAAGGAAGCCGCCAAGCTCGGCTTCACCGAGGCTATCGCGCCGCAGGCCACCGCCGACGACAAGGCTCCGGTGCGCGTCAGAGGCGTGGCCACGGCGCTGGAATTGGTGCAAACTTTGAAGGCTATGGCCGGCGAGTAGGAGTATCCGATGGACGGAGCCCTGACAGCATTCGACCTGGCGGGTCTCGGCATTCTCCTGGTGTCCGGCCTGCTGGCCTTGGTGCGCGGCTTTGTCCGCGAGGCCCTCTCGGTCACCGCCTTCGTCGCCGCCTCGCTGGCTACCCTGTGGAGCCTGCCGGCCTTCATCGGTCCGGCGCGCGACATGATCGACCCCGACTGGCTGGCGCCGCTGGCCATTGGCGGCATCATCTTCCTGATCATCTATCTGGCCGTGACTTTCGTCACTTCCTCGCTGTCCAAGGGCCTCGCCAAGGGGGAGGACGTCAATGTCGTCGACCGTTCATTGGGTTTCGGTTTCGGCGTGCTGCGCGGCCTGGTCCTGCTCGGCCTCGGCGTGATCTTCATCGCCGCGACCTTCGGCGAGGCCGGCCGGCCCCCGGTCTGGGTGCGCGAGGCGCGTATCTACCCGCTGGTCAATGCCACCGCCCGGGCGCTGCAGTCGCTGGCCCCGGAAACGTCCCGTATCGCCGAGACCGCCCCGCTGGCCGATGCCGATGACGACCCGATTGCAGATGCAATAAGAAATAATGACACATCCTATGGCCGCCGTGATCGAAACCGACTAGACGACCTCATCGGCTCGACCACGGATGACCAGGATGACGATGGATGAACGATAGTTCTGCCATTCCCCCCACACTGACCTACGATCCGGAAACGGACCGGCCGCAGGAAGAATGCGGTGTTTTCGCCGTCTACGGTGCCCAGGACGCGGCCGTGCTCACGGCCCTCGGCCTGCACGCCCTCCAGCATCGCGGCCAGGAAGCCTGCGGCATCGCCACTCATGACGGCTCGCGCTTCCACATCGAACGCTATCTCGGCCTGGTCGGCGAGAACTTCACCTCCCCCGACCTGCCGCAACGCCTGCCGGGACCGGTCTCGATCGGCCATGTGCGCTATTCCACCCAGGGCGCCTCCGTGTTGCGCAACGTCCAGCCCTTGTACGCGGACGTGCGCGGCGGAGGCATCGCGCTGGCGCACAACGGCAACTTGACCAATGCGCGCTCCCTCCGCGAAGAGCTGGTGGCCAATGGCGCCATCTTCCAGTCGACCAGCGACAGCGAAGTGGTTCTGCACCTGGCGGCCCAGTCGAAAAAGGCCAAGCTCACCGACCGCGTCCTGTGGGCGCTGAGCCAGGTCCAGGGCGCCTTTGCCTTCGTCGCCGTGGTCAATGACCGCCTGATCGTCGCCCGCGACGCCTTCGGCATCCGGCCGCTGGTCATGGGTCGTCTCGGCGAGGCCTATGTCTTCGCGTCGGAAACCTGCGCCCTCGACATGGTCGGCGCGGAATTCGAGCGCGAGATCGAGCCCGGCGAAGCGCTGGTGATCAATTCCAAGGGCGTGCGCCAGGAACGTCTCGCCCCGCCGCAACCGGCCCGGCCGTGCGCTTTCGAATACATCTATTTCGCCCGTCCCGATTCGCTTATCGACGGCCGCTCGGTCTACGAGACCCGCAAGAACATGGGCCGCGAGCTGGCGCGCGAGAACCCGGTCGATGTCGATGTCGTCATTCCCGTCCCCGATTCCGGTGTCCCGGCGGCCATCGGCTATGCCGAGGAATCCGGCATTCCCTTCGAGCTCGGCATCATCCGCTCGCACTTCGTGGGCCGCACCTTCATTCAGCCGACCCAGGACAGGCGCGACCTCTCCGTGCGCCGCAAGCACGCGGCCAATGCCGCCGTGGTGCGCGGCAAGCGGGTACTGCTGATCGACGATTCCATCGTGCGCGGCACGACCTCGCTCAAGATCGTGCGCATGATGCGCGATGCCGGCGCCACCGAGGTCCATTTCCGCTCTGCCTCGCCGCCCATCAAATTCCCCGATTTCTATGGCATCGACATGGCCGGGCGGAAGGAACTCATCGCCGCCTGCATGGACCTGTCGGACATGACCGAGAAGCTCGAGGCGGACAGTCTCGCCTTCCTGTCCGTTGACGGCCTGTACCGGGCCGTGTGCGGCGAGGATCGCGACGCGCAGAAGCCGCAACTGTCGGACCATTATTTCACCGGCGAGTACCCCACCGTGCTGCTCGACCATGACCGGGCCCTTTCGGCCAAGGAATTCCAGCTCTCCTTCCTGGTGGACGCATGACTGATATCGATCTGAAGAACCGCCTCGCTCTCGTCAGCGGGGCGTCCCGCGGCATTGGACGTGCAATGGCGCTCGAACTGGCCAAGGCCGGTGCCCATGTCATCGCCACCGCCCGCACCACGGGCGGTCTGGAAGAACTCGATGACGAGATCCAGGCGGCCGGCGGCACCTGCACCATCGTGCCGATGGATGTGACCTCGGCCGACGGGATCGAACAGCTCGGCAAAATCGTCAGCGAACGGTGGGGCAAGCTGGATATCCTGGTCGCCGCCGCGGGTGCGCTCGGCGTTCTGACACCGGCCGCGCAGGTCAAGGCCAAGACGTGGAACGAGGTCATGGCTGTCAACGTGCTCGCCCCGGCCCGCATGATCCGTGCCTTCGAGGGCCCGCTGATGCAATCCGACGCCGGACGGGCCGTGTTCATCTCCTCCGGGGCTGCCGCCTCGCGCCGCGCCTTCTGGGCCCCCTACGCTGCCTCCAAGGCCGCCCTCGACGCGCTCGTCGAAAGCTGGGCCAACGAGCACCACAATAACGCCCTGCGCATCAACACCGTCTATCCCGGCGCCATGCGTACCCAGATGCGCGCCAAGGCCTTCCCGGGCGAAGATGCCAAGACCTTGCCGGAACCGGCCGCCCTGTGGCCGACCGTGGCCGAACTGGTGTCGCCGGACTGCACGCGTCATGGCGAAATCGTCAAGTTCGAGGCCTGAGCCGCTGACCGGGTCCCCGGTCAGTCCAGCAGCCGGTCCAGTCGCGCCAGCACCGTGTCGCGGGCCTTGGCCCCGAGCAACACGGCCGGCACGCGCATCAGCCAGACCCGGTAGGCGCTCTGTTGCCGGACCGCCTCGCGGTCAGCCCCGGCCGCCAGCCAGCGGCGCAGGTCCTGCGCCATGGCCCGATCGAAGGCCCAGAGCACGGCTCCGCGATAGGTCGCCTGGAAGAAGGCCTCGTCCGGCCAGACCACCACATGGCGAGCCTGGTGGCCGCAGGCCGGGCAGCTGATCGTTCCGACAATGTCGCCGTCCGGATTGTCGTGCGCCTTGCCCGTCAGGATGGGCGGTCGCCGGCCCGGCCCGCGCAGGAAGCGCGCCGCGCTTGCGCAGGTCGGACAGGCCAGTGCCAGCTGGTCGGGTATCTGCGTGTGTTCATAGGGGCCGGTCACGACAATTGCTCCTGTCCCGACCGTCCCGGATCAGGTGCGCTTGCGCGGACCCGCCGCCTTGCCCGGCTTGCCCGGCTTCTTCGTGCTGCCGGCCGCGCCCTTGGCCTTTTGCCGGATGCGCGGCTGGCTGGCCCGTGACGGAGCCCCGGCCTTGGCCGGCGCACTGCCGCCCCGGTCGCCCTCGACATAGGGATTCTTGCCGGCCTTGACGATCAGCCGGATCGGCACGCCGGGCAGCTCGAAGGCTTCGCGCAACCCGTTGACCAGGTAGCGCTTGTAGCTTTCCGGCAGGTCGGCAGCGCGCGAGCACATCAGTACGAAGGTCGGCGGCCGCGACTTGGTCTGCGAGATGTAGCGCGGCTTGATGCGCCGGCCATTGACGGCCGGCGGCGGGTGACGCTCGATCATCTCGTGCAACCAGTCATTCAGGTCGCGCGTCTTGATCTTGGCGTCCCAGTCCTTGTGAAGCTTTTCCAGCGTCGGCATCAGGGCGTCGAGGCCCTTCTTGCGGGTCGCCGAGATCGGCAGCAGCGGCGCACCGGACATCTGCGGCAGCAGGCGTTCGAATTCCAGCCGGACTTCCTTGAGGAAGGCTTCGCGATGCGGCACGAGGTCCATCTTGGACACCGCGATGGCGACCGCGCGACCTTCCTTGTAGGCCATGTCGGCCAGGTGCAGGTCCTGCTTTTCCAGCGGATGCTGGCTGTCCATCAGCAACAGCACGACCTCGGCGAACTTGACGGCGCGCAGCGTATCGGCGGCGCTCATCCGCTCCAGCCGGTCATTGACCTTGCCGCGTTTTCTCAGCCCGGCCGTGTCATGCAGGCGCACTGGGCGCCCGTCCCACACCCATTCCACCGCGATGGCGTCGCGGGTAATGCCCGCTTCCGGTCCGGTGATCAGACGCTCTTCCCCGAGCAGGGTATTGATCAGTGTCGACTTGCCGGCATTGGGCCGGCCGATGACCGCGATGCGCAGCGGCGGGTCGTCATCGCGCTGGTGCCCCTTCTTGGCCGCCTTGGCGACGTCACGGCCCAGCATCGCCTCGACCCGGTCATACAGCTCGCTGATGCCATCACCATGGGCGGCGGAGAAGGCGATGGGATTGCCCATGCCCAGTTCGAACGCGTCCATCAGGCCGCTCTCGCCCGCCTTGCCCTCGCACTTGTTGGCCAGCAGCAGGACCGGCTTGCCGGTCTTTCGGATCAGGTCGGCAAAGCTCTCGTCGAGCGGCGTCACCCCGGCCCGCGCATCGATCAGAAGCAGGCACAGATCGGCATCCTTGATGGCCATCTCGGTCTGGGTGCGCATCTCGGCGTCCAGACCGTCCTTCTCGGCATCGTCGTATCCGGCCGTGTCGATCAGCAGCAGGCCCATATCGCCCAACCGGCCACGCGCCTCCCGGCGGTCGCGGGTGACACCCGGCCGGTCGTCGACAATGGCCAGCGGTTTGCCCGCCAAGCGATTGAACAGGGTCGATTTTCCCACATTCGGCCGTCCGACGACGGCGATGCGGGGCAGAAGGTTGGTCATGTCTTGCGCCTATCTCAGCGCGATCAGCCGCGCCTCGTCGGTGAGCACATATACGGTTTCATTGGCAATCACAGGCCCCACGAACACATCGCCGCGCAGGTCCCACTCGCGCATCACGCTGCCGTCATAGGCATTGATCAGCGCCGCGCCGCCATCACTGGACGCGACGAAGAGCCGGCCGCCGGCCAGAACCGGCCCGGTCCAGGCGATGCGGTCGCGCCGCTTGCGCGGGTTCTCGAACAGTTCCAGCTGGGTGATCCAGTACACCTCGCCGGTATGCCGCTCGATGCACACGATCTCCGCTTCCGATGTGGTGACGTAGAGGAAGTCCCCGGCCACGATCGGTGCCGACACGCCGCCCGCAGGCTGGCTCCAGCGCCGCTCTCCGGTGCGCAGGTCAATGCCCGCCAACAGGCCGGAATGGCTCATCGCATAGACCATGTCGTCGACGATGACCGGGCTGCCGGCGACATCATTGATGTCCGACAGCGCCGTCAGGCCACCGGTCCGGGTCAGGCTGTCCGACCAGACCGGGTTGCCGTTCTGCACGCGCAGCGCAATCAGCTCGCCGGACGCGAACGGCGCGACCACGATATCGCCCAGCACCGCCGGGCTCGGAGCCGTGATCAGGCGGGCCGATTCGACAATGCCCTGATAGGTCCACATCACGGTGCCGGTATCGGCTTCCAGGGCCAGCAATTCATTGTCATCGCTCGACACGAAGACCCGGCCGTCCGTCACAGTCGGAGCGCCGTGGAACGGGACCAGCGTGTCGCTGCGCCACACTTCGCTGCCGGTGCCGGCGTCCAGGGCGACCATGTAGTTGAACCCGGAGTGGGCGTAGATGCGGCCGGAATCATAGGCGATGCCGCCGCCGAAGGAATCGCGGTCACGCCGGCTCGGTGGTGCCAGTCGGGCGCCCCAGACACGCACACCGGTATCCGCGTCGCGCGCTTCCACCCGGCCGGTGGCGTCGATGGTGAAGACCTTGCCGTCGGCGATGACCGGGCGGGCATTGAGGCGGCGCTGATTGTTCGAGCCCTCACCGATCCGCTCCTGCCAGATCGGCGCCAGCGAACCGCTGGCCAGGGTGTGCTGCACCGAATTGGTCGGATAGCCGCCCGGCTGCGGCCACACGGTGTTGGCATAGGCGGTCGGCAATTGGACCGGCCCGCGCTCGGCTTCGCCATCAAGGCGCAGGCCCTGCTCGAAATCGAGAATGGAAATCCGGTTCTCGTTCGACACCTCACCTTGATCGGCCTCGTCCTCATTGCCGAAGCCGGGAATGGCGTTAAGCGGGTTGGGAATGTTGGGCACCGACGAACAGGCGGCGAGCGGTGCCAGCGCGGCAGCGGCCAGCAGATTGCGGATACGCATTACATCAATCATTGCCTGTGTCCCCGGCATTGCCTGTGTCCCCGGCCTCATTGCCCTCGTCATCGTCGGCCGCGTTTCCGGCTGCCTCGGTGGTCGCCGGCACGCTTGTCGCGCCCGGCCCGGCCGTCGCGGCATCGGTGGCCGGAACCCCGCCCAGCTGGTCGATTCGGGCCAGGCCTTCCTGGGCCCGGCGACGCAGGCCTTGCGGCGTGTCGAGGGCGAAGCTCAGGAACTGGTATTCGTCCTGCGCGCGCTCCAGATTGCCGGCCTTGAGCGCGGCAGCTGCGATGGTCTCGCGCGCCAGGTAGCGATACGGCGAATTGTCGCCGGCCAGCGGCCGTAGGCGCAATTCGACATCATTGAAGCTCAACTCGTCCCACATCGCCCAGACCGATTTCAGCTCGGCCAGGTCGGACAGGACAATGTCCGAGGTGCGCGCGGCAGCCTGGTCGAACAGGGCCGCGGCTTCCGCGCCATTGCCGGCCTCGAGCGCCAGCGCGCCGCGCTGCATCAGGGCCAGGGCGGGATAGCTGCCGGTGCTGCCCTCGGCCAGCTCCGCAAAACGCGCATCAGCCCGCGCCAGGCGGTCGGCCTCGACAGACGCCATGGCTGCCATGTAGCGGTCCGCGCTGGCCTGCGACTGCGCCGTGCTCCAGCTTCTCCAGCCCTGATACCCGGCGGTGGCGATCACGATGGCTGCGGCCCCTCCGAGGAACCAGGGTCCGTACTGGCGCAGCAGGACCTGGTATTTGTCGCGGCGAAGTTCTTCGTCGACTTCTTCAAAAATATCGACCACGTCGGGCGGGCTCCGTCATTACAAGCGAGGGCCCGCGCGAGCGGGCCGTTTCAGTGTTGCCGGACCCTAGCGCCAGCCGCGCGTAGCGGCAACCAAGCTCAACTGTCCGAACGCTTCAGCGTGTACACTTCGGCAGCGGAGGGAAAGGCCCGTTCGCGCACCTCGTCGGCATAGCGCGCCACCGCGGCCTCGGTGCGCTTGGCCATATCGTCATAGCGTTTGACGAATTTCGGGGTCCAGTCGAACACGCCCAGCATGTCCTGTGTCACCAGGATCTGGCCGTCGCAGGCGGCGGACGCGCCGATGCCGATGGTCGGCACATCGACGGTTTCGGTGATTTCGCGGGCAATGTCCTCGGCGACACCCTCGATGACGATGGCAAAGGCCCCGGCATCGGCGGTGGCGCGGGCCTCGTCGAGGACGCGCTGGCGTTCCGTCTCGGTCCGCCCCTTGGCCTTGTAGCCGCCATCGGCGAGCGCCGCCTGCGGCCGCAGGCCGATATGCCCGATCACCGGGATGGAGCGTTCGGCCATGAAGGCGATGGTGTCGGCGGCATAGGTCCCGCTTTCGATCTTGATCGCCTGGCAGCCGGTCTCCGCCATCACCCGGGCGGCGTTCTCGAACGCCTGCTCGGGCGATTGCTCGTAGGACCCGAACGGCATGTCGACCGCGACCAGGGCCTTGCGCGCGCCGCGCATCACCGCCTGGCCGTGCAGGATCATCATGTCCAGCGTGACGCCGATCGTGCTGTCCAGCCCGTGCACCACCATGCCGACACTGTCGCCGACCAGCAGCAGGTCGCAATGCCGGTCCAGCAGGCGCGCCATCGGCGCGTCATAGGCAGTCAGGCAGACCAGGGGCGCGCCGCCCTTGCGGGCACGGATGTCGGGCGCCGTCAGGCGGCGGGTCTGGGTCTGCACGGACATGTCGCGAACTCCGGAAAACTGTCGGGGCGCAGCCTATCCCAGCTTGTTGCACTGCAAAAGAGACGATCCCGCCCCTGGCCAGCGCGCGCCCGGCTAGGCCAGCCGACGCGGCAGCAGTGTGGCCACGAGGCCCAGCGTGCCGGCCATGGCCAGGGCGATCACGGCTTCCGGCCCCGCCATCTGGGCCGTCTCCGCCCAGAAGTTCTCGCCACCGGGCAGACGCAGACCGCCGAGCAGCCTGATCAGCTGCGAACCGGCCACGGCGGCACCCGCCGCGGCAGCGCCGCCGAGAATCAGGATGCGCTTGTGATCCGGCTGCGCCAGTCGTTGCGCCACAGCGTGACTGAAGGCCCGTGCCTCGCTGTCGCGCTCGAGCGGTCTGGCGGCATCGGCGAAGGCGGCCCGCAAACGGGCGTCGAAGGCATCATCCATGGTCATCAGCTTACCACCTCGGCATCTGCAAAATAAGCCCGGAGCTTGGCGCGGCCCCGGTTGACGTGTGACTTCACCGTACCCAGCGGCATCCCCGTCGCCTCGGCCGCATCGCCGTGCGACAGGCCGCAGGAATAACACAGCACGACGGCGATGCGTTCCTCCTCCTTCAATGTGGCAAGCGCCCGGTCGAGATCAACCACATTGCCCATGTCGCGTGGCGCCTCGCTGTCCTCCACATCACCCTTGAAGCGGTCTAGCATGCGGTCCGAGGATTTGCGTTTGCGGGCCGATTTGAGGAATTCGGTATAGGCGATCGAGCACAGCCACGACTTGAAGCTCCCCGTCCCCCTGAAACTGCCGATCTTCTGGAAGGCGTGCAGGAAGGCATCCTGCGCCAGATCATCGGCCAGCGCGTGATTGCGGCACATGCGCTGCAGCATGGACCGCACCAGGCCCTGGTGTCGCCGGACCAGCTCGCCGAAGGCAGCCGGATTTCCCGTGGCGACGACCAGGGCCGTCAGATCTTCATCTGTCGCGGACATGTCTCAGGCGTTCTCAGACCGCGTCCTTGTCTTTTTTCCCCGTCAGCCCGAAGGCCACCAGGACCAGGCCGATAAAGCCCGGGAAAGCGGCCACGGCCGGCATGATGTAGAGCGGCTCCGGATCGCCTTCGACGGCGGAAATGGCGAAGCCGAGACAGATGAAGGCCACGGCAACGGCGATCAGGATGGCGCCGGCCTTGAGGTCGCCGCGGCTGTCCTTGCGCGGCATGCCCAGCGCCCGGACCGTTTCCGGGGTCAGCGGTTGGCCACTGCGGATCGCCTCCTCGACCACGCCCAGCGTCTTCTGGCGCGTCTTGGCAGCGTTGAATACGGCGATCCAGACGATGGCCACGACCATCAGGAAGGGCGCCAGCGATACGAGCATCACGGAAGTTGGCATGACGTTGTCCTTTGTTCTTCATCGACCACGTGCTCAGGCACGTCTGACCCCTTGATGCACCCCATCCTGGATTTGGATGCAGGCGATCAGCCGATAATCGCGACACCGAACAGGTACATGTGCACATTCATAAGGATCAGGGCGGCCAGCACGCCCAGGATGATGGCGGTCAGGTCACCGCCCCAGCCCTTGATCACCGGCGGCGGCGTCTCGCGCATCCAGGCCGAAATGAAGGTCACCAGCGACCACACGAAGAAGGACCCGAACAGCACCATGGCGTGCAGCTCGCCATTGGCCAGCAAATGCGCCCCGGACCACAGGATGACCCCGGCCAGCATCGGATGGCGCACGGTGTGGCGGATGTGCCCCGGCGCATAGGCGGAGACCAGCAGGATCAGCCCCAGCGGCACCAGCAGGAAGGCGACATGCCGGGTCCAAACCGGGGGGGACCAGATCACCGGACCCGGATGAGCCTGGATCATGCCGAACACGATGAGGGCAAAACCCGCCAGGGTGACCAGCGAGTACAGGCCGCGATACGGCCCCGGACCGAGGCGGTCCAGCAGGGCAGGTCGCACGCCCGGTATGACCCGCACCAGGTGCGGCCCCAGAAACAAGACCAGTCCGGCAATCAGCCAGGCCATGACATCCCCTCCCCCAGGGTCTTCTCGCCCCGACTATAGACGATTCACCGGGCGAGGAAGGTCAAGCGTCAGGGAATCCGGATCCCCGCCGGCAACAGAGCCAGGATGCGGCCCGGCCGCTGCCAGACGGCGTGCAGGAACAGGACCGACCCCACCACCAGCGCCGGCAGCAGCACGCTTTCCACCAGGGCCGGGGCCAGGCTGGCGGCCAGGGCCTGCAGGGCGGGAGCCGACAGCATCAGCGCCAGGAGGGCCAGAACACCGCCGCCAAGCGCCCGGCCCGTCTCCAGCAGGAAGCGGCGCCGGGCGATGAGCGCCATCACCCGTCCGCTGAACACGCGATCACGGTCCGGCACGGGATAGTCGACACTCAGGGCGGCCAGTGAATCAGGCTGCGTCATTGTCATCTCCCAAGATCTCGACCAGGCGGGCCCGCCCCCGGGTCACATGCGATTTTACCGTGCCCAGCGGCAGGTTCAAAATCTCCGCCGCGTCGGCATGCGACCAGCCATTGCCCAGGCACAGGGCGACGGCGGCGCGCTGGGCGGCCGGCAGCTGGGCCAGGGCCTGCTGCATGGCCAGCTGCACCTCGTCGGCGCGATCTGCCCGGTCCGGTCGCTCGACCTGCCAGCTGGTCTCCCGCTGGCGCGCCCGCACCCGGCTGCGGGCCGCTCCCTTGGCCTTGCGCCAGGCAATGGAAAACAGCCAGGCCTTCAACCGGTCCGCCTCCTTCAGCCCGCGCAGCCGGGTCCACGCGGCCAGGAACACGTCCTGGGCAATGTCGTCGGCATCGGCCGGGTCGCCGCACAGCCGCCAGACAAACGCGCGGACCGGTTTCTGGTAGCGGTCCACGATCTGTCCGAAGGCCGCATCCGACCCGGCCCGGGCCGCCGCCACCAGGGCGGCGTCCGAGGCGTCCCCCCGCATCCTCCCCTAGCCGCGCTTGAACAGGCTGGACGCGAGGAAGGCGAGCGACAGCACACCGAGAATGAGGGCGATAAAGTAGAACTCCTCGCCGACATCGGCGATCAGGCCGGTATAGCCGGAATAGGCGAACACGCCGGCCAGACCGGCAAACAGGATGACCAGGAAGGCATTGCCACCCCCGGACTTGCCGGATTCCTCATCACTCCCGCTGTCCCAGTCGCTGTCCTCGTCCTTGTCGAGCGCGGCAACCAGCTCGGCCGGCGGCTCCTTGCCAGAGGCGGCGTAGGACTTGAGCAGCTCGATCTTCGCCTGGGTCCGCTTGTAGCGCATGAAGCTGTTCCAGCCCCCGGCAATGAAGAAGCCCAGCGGAAACAGCAGCCACCAGTAACTCTCGAAAATCTCGGCCATGATCAGTCCTTCCCGTTTCGGCACCCCGTGCGCCGTTCGTGAATAGGTCGCCACCGACCCGGTCTGTGGATGCAGCCCCCGCAAAAAAAGTTCAGCGCCCGACAAAACGGTCGCCCACTGCCCGGGGGGAACCCTGCCAGAAGCCAGTCGTTACTGGAACAGCACCGGCTTGGGAGGATGTTGATATGCCCCTGGACAGACGAGACTTCCTGACCGTCAGCGGTCTGGCCACGCTTGGCGCACTCGCCGCCTGCAAGGAACCACAGGAAACACGCTCTCCGTCGCCCGCCGAGCCTTCCTCCGAACCACCACAGACCGAATCGGCCGTCGAAGCCCTTGATGGCCTGAGCGGCGGTGATGAATGGGATGATGTCCGCCGCCTGTTTTCGATTGAACCCGGCCTCATCGACCTGGGCACATCGGCCGTCACCGCCCACCCGCGCCCGGTCGCCGAAGCCATTGCCGGCCACCGCGACGCCCTCGACAGCCGTCCGACCGCCTACCTCGCCACGGAACGCGACCGCCTCGACCAGGCAGCCCGAAGCGCCGTGGCCAGATATCTCGGCCTGTCCGCCGACGCCGTCACCCTCACCGGCAGCGCCACATTCGCCGCCGGCCTCCTGTTCGACAGCCTGCCGCTGGTTGCCGGCGACGAGATCCTGACCACCAACCGCGAGGACTTCGTCATCCACGAAGCAGCCCGCCTTGCCGCCACCCGGACCGGGGCCAGCCTGCAAGCCGTGGATCTGCCCGACGACCCGAGCGAGCTGCCCGATCCGCTCCTGGTGAGCCGACTGGTGTCCGCAGTTACCCCCCGCACCCGCGTCCTCGCCCTCGGCTGGGTCCATCCCGACACCGGCCTGCGCCTGCCGGTGCGCGCCATCAGCGACGCCATCGCCGAGCTCAACGCCCAACGGGACGACCGGGAGCGTATCCTCGTATGCCTCGACGCCACGCACGGCCTGGGTGTGATCGGTACGAGCTTCGAGGCGCTTGGCTGCGACTATGTCTTCGCCGCCTGCGACCGCTGGCTGTTTGGTCCGCGCGGTACCGGTTTCATCGCCGGTCGCACCTTCGAGCGCCTGCGCCCGCCCTTCCCCAGCGATCTTGATCCGGCGATGCGCAATGCCTGGCGTGCCGGGCAGGCTCCGAGCGGTCCTGTCACGGCGGCCCGCCTCACCCCCGGTGGCACTACCGCCTTCGAACACGTCTGGGCCCTGCCTGCAGCCTTTGCCCTGCACGCCGAGCGCGGCCCGGACCTCATCGCCGAGCGCACGCTCGCCCTCGCCGCCCAGCTCAAGGACGGCCTGCAGGCGATGGAGCACACGCGCCTCTGGTCACCGCTCGAAGCGGAGCGCGGGTCAGGCATCGTCGCCTTCGACATCAACGCCTTCTCACCGGCCAATGTGGTTGGCCGCCTGCGCGAGGAAAACATCATGGCGCTGGTCTCCGCCTCGCGCCGACCTCGCGTCGTGCTCGCCCCCTCGATCCGCAACACCCCGGCCGAGATCGACACCGTGCTCGCCGCCATCCGGGCCCTGCGCGACTGACCGGGAGACCAGCCCGCAGGGCCCGACGGCCCCATCAGAACGGCATCGCCCTCAGGTCCGGCAGCTCGACCTCGATTTCGAGCGACCCGACATCCTCCCCGCGCATGAAGCGGTGCATCGCCTCGGCCACCTGCGGCGAGGTCATGAACAGGTTGTGCCCGGCATGGCGCACCGTCACCGCCGTGACATCCGACAAGCCCGCCACGGCCTCCATCTGGCTTTCCGGATAGGTCCGGCCGTCCAGCGTGCCGGTCAGCACCAGCACCGGAACGTCGCCGTGGGGCCCGGCCCGGAAGTCATCCCCCAGGTCCATGTCGGGCCACAGCCCGGCGAGCTGCGGCATCGGGAAGTTGAGATAGGGGCCGACCGGACTGTCGGCGAGCTGCGCCTCGAACCGGGCCAGCCGGGCCGGACTGATCCCCGACGCCACATCCATCGCGGTCGGCATGGTGCTCATGCTGATTGGCTCGCCCAGGCGCACGAAGCGCTGCAGCATGGCGAGGCTCAGTGACGGATCGCCGGCATCCAGGCTGGCATAAAGCGCCAGCAACAGCCCGGCCCGTTGCGGATCGGCGATCAGAGCGCCGGTCATCTGCTGCACATGATGCTTCTGCAACAGGAAGGGCCGCACCGTGCCATCCGCCTGCGCCACCTCCAGCACCATCGGCTCGGCCTCCAGCAGGTCCTGCACCCGCCGCATCAGGCCCAGAACATCCGGGTAAGCCGCCCGCGCCGCCGGCTGCGAATTGATCGCCGCCTGCAGGCGTTCGAAATAGCCCACCGTGCCGCTCGGCAGCTTGACCGTCTGGTCCAGGCCCTCCACCGACGCCAGGATCACCCGGCCGATCTCCTCCGGCATGGCATCAATCGCCGCCAGGCCGAGATGACTGCCATAGGAAATGCCCCACAGGTTCAGCCGATCCGCGCCCAGATGCTGGCGCAGGTCGGACAGGTCCGCCACGCTCTGCGCCGTGGTGTACCCGGCCAGGTCGATGCCCTGCGCTTCCCAGAAGGCCCGGCAGAAGCGGGCCGCGTCCCGATGCGCCTCGACAGTGCGCGCATAGCTCACGACCTGGTCTTCCGGTATGTAGGTCTGCGACACGCAGCGCGGCAGCGCCGTACTCTCTCCCGTGCCGCGCTGGTCAAAGGCAATCACGTCGCCGTGCTGGCGCATGGCCATGAACAGGGGGAAGCGCGGCCCGCGCGCCGTGCCGCTGCCCGAACCACCCGGCCCGCCGGCTAGGTAGACGATCGGCTGCGCCCCGACAGGCGCCTCGTCCGTGGCCACAAAGCGCACATAGGCCAGCTCGATCTCGCGGCTGGCCGGATCTGCCCGGTTCTCCGGCACGCTCAGCACACCCCGCCAGGCCTCGACCGTCTCCCCGCTCGACGCCTCGAAGAGGAAGGCCTGTTCGCCGGGCAACGGATCCGCCATGCCGGCGCTCGCGCCAAGTCCGAGCATGATCCCCGCGGCACTGCCAGCGATCCGTCTCCGCCATTTTGCGGTCTGTCCCATGAGAATTCCTTTCCTGTTCGTGTCACGCCCCCGGCGCACCGCCAGTGTCGTCGCCCGGCAGGCGCGGCGCCTGCGCCAATCGACCAGTGGCGCTGACTGATCTGCGAATGGCAGGGGCGATCGGCGAACGGCCGGCTATGCTGGACCAATGACACGCCTGTTCTTCTGCCTGCTGCTCGCCGCGATCGGCACCTGCCTCCTGGTCGCCCCGGCCCGCGCCCAGTCACCGCGCTCTATCGACACCCGCGCCGTCCTCGTATGCCCGGTCGCCCCGGGCATCGAAGGCCAGGACTTCAACGCGGACACCTGCGAAGAGCAGCGCTTCTGGGACATCGACCCCCAGGGGCGGCACCTCTGGCTGCGCGCCAATCTCACTCTCGACGAGGCCGTCCTCGCCCAACCCGGACCGCATGGCCTGCACATCACGGCCAAGGCGTCCTCCGAAGTCTGGTTCAATGGCGAACGGCTCGGGAACAATGGCGAGCCTGGCCCCAGCCGTACCAGCGAGATTCCCGGCCGCATGGACAGCGTCTTTCATGTGCCGCGCGACCTCCTGCGCGCCGGCGACAACGAGATCGTCCTGCGCCTGTCCGCCCACCACGGCTGGTTCGACCTCGCCTCGCCTCTGCACAGGGTCTTCCTGGGGCCCTATGACAGCCCGACGACCCAGCTAATGCGCGTCTACTGGCCCAGCCTGGTTACCTTCGGCGTGTTCGTCATCGGCGTGGTGTTCTTCGGCGTCACGGCGTGGCGCCGCGAGGAGCGTGCCGCCTCGGCCTGGCTGGCCCTCGCCAGCGGCTGTGCCGCGCTCCAGCTCTCGGCCGAAGTCGTGCGCGGCCTGTGGGCCTATCCCTATCCGATGCACGAAGTCCGCCTCGGCCTGATCCTCATCTTCGCCTTTGGCTTCGGGCTCAGCCTGCTCGGCTATCTCCTGGTCCGCTCCGCCGGCCTTGCTCCGCGCCCCATCGCCCTGCGCCTGGCCGCCATCGCCACGCTCGCCGTCAGCGCCGCCATCCTGACCCCAGGCTTTGACGGCAAGACCGGCTATGTCCTGCTCACCTGGCTGGGTGCGGCACTGGCCTGGAGCCTGGTCTGGGCGTGGCAGCGCAAGCCCGGCGCCCGCCTGTCGGTGATCGCCCTCGCCGGCGTCCTCGCCGTGGCAACGATTTTCCCGAACCTGTTCATCGACCGGCATTTCTACTACGCCGCCGCAGCCCTGCTCCTGGTCCTGTTCCAGGGCCAGGCCCGCAGCCTGGTCGCCGAGCGCCGCCAGCGGGCGCTGGCAACCCGGCGCGCCGACCGTCTCGAGGCGGCGCTGGCCCGGGCCCGTCAGGCCGAGGCCCCGGCCCGCCTGCAGCTGATCAGCGCCGGCCGCGTCGACTATGTCGCCACTGACGCCATCGTCCAGCTCAAGGCCGCCGGCGATTATGTCGAGCTGCACGGCGTTTCCGGTGAGCCGCGCCTCTACACGGCCTCGCTTGGCGGTCTCGAGAGTGAACTCCCGGCCACCTTCCTGCGCGTGCACCGCTCGCACATCGTCAATACGGCTTTCGTGAAAGCGCTGGAGCGCGATCCCGGCGGTGGTGGTCGCCTGCGCCTGACCAACGGCACGACCTGCCCGGTCAGCCGCCGCATCCTGCCCCGCGTGCGCAACGCGCTCGCCGAGACCTGACCGGGGTCAATAATGCGGCGGTGGCGCGTTGTGTGGTGCCGGAGCCTGCGATTCCAGGCTTTCCACCCGGTCGAGGAAGCGCCGCAGCCGCGCCGTCAGCGCCTCGATCTCACCCTGCTGACGCGTCACCACGTCATTGAGTTCGCTCAACAGCAGGTCCTGGTGCGCCAGGTGTTCCTCGAGCGCGTCGATGCGCGCGCGCTGTTCGTCGATCATCGCCCTATTCCCACTCGATCGTTCCCGGCGGCTTCGACGTCACGTCATAGACCACCCGGTTGACGCCGCGGCATTCATTGATGATGCGCGTCGCCACGCGGCCGAGGAAATCGTGGTCGAAGGGATAGTAATCCGCCGTCATGCCGTCGACCGAGGTCACCGCCCTCAGCGCCAGAACGTGGTCATAGGTCCGCTCATCGCCCATCACCCCGACCGTGCGCACCGGCAGCAGCACCGAGAAGGCCTGCCAGATCTCGTCATACAGGCCGGCCTTGCGGATCTCCTCGATGTAGAGACTATCCGCCTTGCGCAGGATGTCCGCCTTCTCGCGCGTCACCGCGCCGGGGATGCGGATGGCCAGGCCCGGTCCCGGGAAGGGATGGCGACCGACAAAGGCTTCCGGCAGGCCGAGCTCGCGGCCGAGCGCCCGCACCTCGTCCTTGAACAGCTCGCGCAGCGGCTCGACCAGGCCCATATTCATGCGCTCCGGCAGGCCGCCGACATTGTGGTGCGACTTGATCGTCACCGACGGTCCGCCATCGAAGCTCACGCTTTCGATGACGTCCGGATACAGCGTGCCCTGGGCCAGGAAGTCGGCACCGCCGGCCTCCTTCGCCTTCTCGTCGAACACGTCGATGAACAGCCTGCCGATGGTCTTGCGCTTGACCTCCGGGTCCTCGACCCCCTCGAGGGCATCGAGGAAGAGGTCACCGGCCTCGGCGTGCACCAGCGGGATGTTGTAGTGCTCCTTGAACAGGGTCACCACCTCGTCCGCCTCGCCCAGCCGCATCAGCCCGGTATCGACGAAGACGCAGGTCAGCTGGTCGCCGATGGCCTCGTGCAACAGCACCGCGACGACCGAGCTGTCGACGCCGCCGGACAGGCCGCAGATCACCTTCTTGTCGCCGACCTGGGCGCGCACCTTAGCGATCGCCTCGTCCTTGAACGAGGCCATCGACCAGTCGCCCTTGAAGCCGGCAATGGTGTGGGTGAAATTCTTCAGCAGCGCCGCCCCGCGCGGCGTGTGCACGACCTCCGGGTGGAACTGCACGCCGTAGAAACGGCGGCTCTCGTCGGCAATCGCCGCATAGGGCGCATTGCCCGACTTGGCGATCACCTCGAAGCCCTCCGGCAGCGCCGCGACCCGGTCGCCATGGCTCATCCACACCCGCTCGACCGTGCCGACCGGCCCGAAGCCTTCAAACAGCGGACTGTCCTTTGTGATCGAGATGTCGGCACGGCCGAACTCGCGCTCGTCCGAGCTCTCGACGCGCCCGCCCAGCTGCGCGCACATGGTCTGCTCGCCATAGCAGATGCCCAGCACCGGCAGACCGCGCTCGAACACCGAAGCGTCGGCGCGCGGGGAATTGTCCCAGTGCGTGGAATGCGGCGAACCGGACAGGATGATCGCCTTGGGATCGTACTCGTCGATGAAGGCGGCGTCGGCGCGGTTGTACGGATGCACCTCGCAATACACCCCGCTCTCGCGCACCCGGCGCGCAATCAGCTGCGTCACCTGGCTGCCGAAATCGATGATCAGCAGGCGTTCGTGGTTGTCGAGGACGATATCGTCAGTCATGCGCAAAATCGCCTGCCACCGCAGGCGTCCCGTGGGTCTGGACAGGGGAAGGGGCCGAGATTCGTTTCAGCATGGGGCCGGATAGCGCGGAATGCGCGTCAAGGCTAGGGCGTTTGCCGGGCGGGTGGGCTCCCTCGCCGCTCGATCTCCGGCTCGGCAGTCACACCCTCGCCATCTGCTCCGCTGGACCAAGATCGAATGACCAACTCCACCACGCCAGCCACTTCTCT
Organism: Maricaulis sp. CAU 1757; assembly: GCF_054482675.1. Classification (NCBI taxonomy): domain Bacteria; kingdom Pseudomonadati; phylum Pseudomonadota; class Alphaproteobacteria; order Maricaulales; family Maricaulaceae; genus Maricaulis; species Maricaulis sp. CAU 1757. The sequence continues at coordinate 155,355 of NZ_JBTLRI010000002.1, read as the reverse complement.
CACCACCGATACAAAAAACGGGCCCACCGCGCCCGCACCTGCCCATTCATCTCTTGCCGAGATATCGCCTCAGGGGGCTTTCCAACTCAAGGGTGAAACCGCTTAGCGGCGGCTGCGCCGCCCTTGACTTGGAAAGCCCCCTGAGGCCCGCTGGCCGACAAGAGATCAATGGCCCTCCCCGCGCCTCAGCGCGCGTTTCCTACTACCAGTTGTCATCCCGGCCGCATGGCCCGCGCAGGCGGGCCGGAGGGCCGGGACCTATACGCTCGGTCTCTATCCAGCTCGCGCCGCCATCAGACACCGGGTTGATGGGTCCCGGACTTGCGCCCCGCATGCGCGGGGCATCCATCCGGGATGACACATCATCGGGGCACGATTACGGGCGCTCACCTCCCCGCAAACCCGATACGCCACACCCCGCCCCATTTCCGCCACATATTACCACCCGGTAATCTATTGAAGTTGTTTAACATTCCCGCCATGCACCCCCTCTCCCCGAAGCGTAGAACCCAAGCGGGACATGCGAGGGGATCCGGATGCTGCAGCTGGCCACACAACCACCCATCTTCATCGGCGGCGCACCGCGCTCCGGCACCACGCTGCTGCGTGCCATCATCAATGCCAGCCGCACCATTACCTGCGGCCCGGAACTGCGCGTCGTACCGGCCCTGTGCCAGCTCGCCGAACAGATCGAAGCCCGCCACCTGCCGGTCCTGGAGCACAGCTACGGCCTCGACCGCGACGCCCTGCACGCCAGCTTCGCCCGCTCGGTCGATGCCTTCCTGGCGCCGCTGCGCCGCCCCGGCGCACGGGTCGCCGAGAAGACGCCGGCCAACATCCTCCACTTCCGCCAGCTGCGCGCGCTCTTCCCCGGCAGCCCGCTGATCGCCATGGTGCGCGACGGGCGCGACGTCGTCGCCTCGCTCTTGTCGATGGACTGGACCGACGCCGCCACCGGCCGCCGCATGGACATCTGCACCGACCCGGCCGCCGCGGCCCGGCTGTGGGTCGCGAGCGTCGAGGCCGGCGCCGCCCTGCAACACGACCCGGCCTTCCTGGAGGTGCGCTACGAAGCTCTGGTCAACCGGCCACGCGACACCATAACCCGCCTGTTCGATGCCCTGGGCGAACCCGCCGACAGCGTCGCAGCGGCCCTCGAGCACTGGCGCCATTTCCGTCCCGAGGCCGGCCAGTCAGAGAGCAGTGCCGCCCGCGTCGCCCAACCCCTCGACGCCCGCGCCCTGGGCCGCTGGCAACGCGATCTCAGCGCCCAGCAGATCGCTGTCGTCGAACGCATCGCCGGACCGCAACTGGCTGCCCTCGGCTATGTCTGAGGCCGCCACCCCCGAGGACACCGCCCCCGATGCCACCGGCCCGGACGAGACCGGCCCGGCGCGCGGCCGCAATCTCGTCTTCGCCGGCGGCTGCCCGCGCTCGGGCCTGACATTACTGCGCCGTCTGCTCGACGCCCACAGCCGCATACATTGCGGCCCCGATACCGGACTGCCGCCGGCCATCGCCCTGCAATGGCAGCATTTCGCCCGCGGCCTCGGCGATCTGCACGCCCGTGATTTCGGTCTCCAAGCCGAGGCGGTGCGCGACACCATGGCCCGCCTGATGACGGATCTGATCGCTGCCCCGCTGCAGACCCGGCCCGACCACCGCCTGGTCGAGAAGACCAGCCTCAACATTACCGCCTTCGAAGCCCTCGCCCGCCTCCTGCCCGAGGCGCGCTTCCTCCACGTCGTGCGCGATGGCCGCGATGTCGCCCATTCCCTGCTGGAGCGCGACTGGCGCGACGCCCAGGGCCGTGCCTTTGCGCATGTCTGCCGTCCCGACGCAGCCTTCAAGTACTGGTCCGACTTGACCGCGATCGGCCTGCGTGCGGAACAGGCCATCGGCCCCGACCGGGTGCTGCGCGTCCGCTTCGAGGACCTGGTCCGCCGCCCCAAGGCCAGCCTGACCGAGATCACCCGCTTCCTCGGCCTGCGTTACGAACCGGCCCAGCTGCACTTCGCCCGTCGCCCGATCCACCTCGCCGGCCTCGAGCCCGACAGCCAGCCCTGGCTCGACCGTCCCCTCACCGCCAAACGCATCGGCCGTGGCAGCGTGTTGCCCCCACCGCCTGACACCGCCCGCCTCCTCGCCGAACTGGGTTATGCCAATCGAGCAAAGTCACCCGCGAAGGTTTGATCCCACACAAGAAGAGCGGACGCACGCGCGCCCCCTGAGGCCCGCTGGCCGACAAGAGATCAATGGTTCTTTCCGCGCACGGGCGCCTTGATCCCACCAGCCCCCCAGCAAAACCGACAGACCAGTCCCCGCCTCTATCCGTTTCCCCCGCCTTCATGGCGGGGCCTTCAATCCTCACCTCACCCCCAATGCCAGCCGCCCCTCACACGCAAATGATCCGAGGCCCTGCCGCAAAGGCGGGGAAAACAGGGGGCCGCCACCCCACCGTGGTTATCGTTCCGCCGCCCCACAATTCCCAAGCATGCCCAATCATATCCCCGGACAGACCCCGGCGGATTTTGCTCGCGATAAAAATTACAAGCATCTGATTTCGTTACAGAACGTGCAAAAAGAAACGGGGATATCGCAAAAGATATCCCCGTTTTCGCAAACCGTCGCTGGAAGCCCGTCGGCGATCAGCCCTTGGCCCGCTCCATCACGCAGACATAGAACCCGTCCGTATCCGTGCGGTGCGGCGTCAGCTGGATGGCCCCATGCGCCTCGACACACGGCGCCAGCGCCTCGGCGGCACCGGCCGCCAGCTTGCCGGTATTGGCCAGCACGTCGAGCACCGGCACCGGCTTGTACTCGGGATGCGCTTCGAGAAAGGCGCTGACCCGGTCGGTGTTCTCCTCCGGCAGCACCGAGCAGGTCACATAGACCAGCCGACCGCCCGGCTTCACATATCTCTGGCCGCGCTCCAGCACCGTGTCCTGCTCGCGCTGGCGCACTTCCAGCGCCGTCTCCCGCAGGCGCCATTTGGCGTCTGGCCGCCGCCGCCAGGTCCCGGTTCCGGTGCATGGCGCGTCGAGAAACACCACATCCATTTTGCCAAGAAAGTCGCCTAATGCATTGTCTTCCTTGCCGTCATGGACCTGAACATTGCGCACGTCGGCGCGTTTCAGGCGCGGCCAGATGGCGCGCAGGCGGCGCCAGTCGAGATCCCAGGCATGCACCTGGCCGGCATTGTCCATCAACGCCGACAGGGCCAGCGTCTTGCCCCCGGCGCCGGCGCAATAATCCAGCACCTGCAAGCCCGGACGTGCATCCGAAGCGAGCGCCGCGATCTGCGAACCGATGTCCTGCACTTCGACCCAGCCCTTGCCATAGGCCGGAATGCTTTCCGCCGAAGCCGACTTGCCGCGCGGATCGCGCTGCGGGATGCGAAGACCGAATGTCGTGAAAGGCGATTCGACCGCGCTCTTCAGTTTCGACGATACCTCTTTGAAAGCCCTGGCAAATTCGACCTTGGCCTCATTCACCCGCAGATCCACCGGCGCGCGCGAGGACAGGGCCTGCCCCTCTGCCGCCGCGGCCTCGCCGAAAGCCCGCGTGAAGCTCGGCTCGAGCCATTCGGGAATGTCCGCCTGGACGTGCAGGGGCGCGTCGCTAATGTCGCGGGTCAGCCCGGCCCGCTCGGCTTCGCTGAGCTTTTCCGGGGCGTGGTCATCGCCCTCGAACAGGGCGTCGATCTCGTCCGCCGACAGGCCCCACTTGCGCCCGACCGTTCCGAGCGCCAGCGCCCGCGCGCTGTCATCCTGCATGGCATGACCGACCGAGGCCTGGTGGCGCAACGCATCGAGCACCAGTCCGCCGATCCAGGCGCGATCACCCGACCCGGCAAAGCGGTGCGCCTTGCCCCAGTCGCGCACGGCGTCCTTCACCGGCTGGTGCTGGCGTTGCAGGGTGTCAAGAATCTCGATCGCCGCCGCGATCCGGGCCCCGTCTCTCATGTCATTGTCCTTTCGCTCCGCCCGTGGCGGCGGCTTTACTTCGGCCGCGCGCCGCCATGGCTGGCGGCCAGCTGGCGACAGATCGCCTTGGGGTCGGTCAGGATGCGTCGGCCGCTCACCATTTCGGTCTCGACATGCGCCTCGCTGTCGTCGGCGAGGATCAGCGTCGGCGCGTTCTGGTTATCCTCGTCCAGCAGGGCGACGATTTCCGGCCGCGGCCGCGCCGCCTCGACACGCACCACCGTGATGGCATCGCCCCAGTGCGGATTGAGCCGGAGCGCGCCTTCCATGGTGCAGCAATCGGCGCACAGCCAGGGGCCGCCATCGGCATCGTCCCAGATGCCGGTGAGCAGGAAGAGGATGTCCTTGCCGGTGTCGATGGGGGGCTGGACCTGCATCAGCTCGTGGTCGGGTAGTTGGGCGCTTCGCGCGTGATCTTGACGTCGTGGACGTGGCTCTCGCGCAGGCCGGCATTGGTGATGCGCACAAATTGCGCCCGCTCATGCAGGTCGGCAATGGTGCGCGACCCGGTATAGCCCATGGCGGCGCGCAGGCCGCCGACCATCTGGTGCAGGATCGGCCCGACCGCGCCCTTGTACGGGACCTGCCCCTCAATGCCTTCCGGAACCAGCTTCATGCGCTCGGTATCCTTCTGGAAATAGCGGTCGGCCGAACCGGCCGCCATGGCGCCCAGCGAGCCCATGCCGCGATAGGATTTGTAGGACCGGCCCTGGTACAGGAAGACCTCGCCGGGTGCTTCCTCGGTACCCGCCAGCAGGGACCCGACCATCACCGCGTCGGCCCCGGCGGCGATCGCCTTGGCCATGTCGCCGGAGAACTTGATGCCGCCATCGGCGATGATGGTGACATCGCTGTCGCCGGCGGCGCGGCGCGCATCCATGATCGCGGTCAGCTGCGGCACACCGACCCCGGCGACGATGCGCGTGGTGCAGATCGAGCCCGGCCCGATACCGACCTTGATCGAATCGGCGCCGGCATCGATGAGCGCCTTGGCGCCCTCATAGGTGGCCACATTGCCGGCAATGATGCGGGCCGTGCCGGAGGCCTGCTTGACCCGGCGCACCTGGTCGAGCACCGATTGGCTCTGGCCGTGCGCGGTATCGATGACGACAATGTCGACACCGGCATCGATGAGCGCCTCGGCGCGCTCGAAACCACTGTCGCCAACGGTCGTCGCGGCGGCACAGCGCAGCCGCCCTTCGCTGTCCTTGGCGGCCATCGGATGGGCCTGGGCCTTCTCCATGTCCTTGACCGTGATCAGGCCGATGCAGCGCTCCTGGTCGTCGACCACCAGCACCCGCTCGATGCGGTGCTTGTGCAGCTTGGCCCGGGCCTCTTCCTGGGACGCCCCTTCGCGCACCGTGACCACGTCGCGGGTCATCAGGTTGCCGATCTTCTCATTGGGATCGTCGGCGAAGCGCACATCGCGATTGGTGATGATGCCGACCAGCTTGCCCGGGCGGGCATTGGTGGCGCCCTCGACGACCGGGATGCCGGAAATCCGGTGCTGCTGGATCAGCGCCCGCAGGTCGGCCAGCGTCGCGTCCGGCGAGATGGTCACGGGATTGACCACCATGCCGCTCTCGAAGCGCTTCACGCGACGCACTTCCTCGGCCTGCTCGGCGATCGTCAGGTTTCTGTGAATGACCGCAAGCCCGCCGGCCTGGGCCATGGCGATCGCCATGCCGGCTTCAGACACCGTGTCCATGGCCGCGGCCAGCATCGGAATCTTCAGCTCGACACCCGGCGCTATGCGGGTCGAGACATTGGCGTCGGCGGGTAAAACTTCAGACGGGCCCGGTTGCAAGAGCACGTCATCGAAGGTGAGACCTTCGCGAATCTCCATGGGAGACTCCTCATCGCTGCTTGCGGCGCGGCTATAGGCGGGAATCGGGGGGCTGGCAAGGGGGCAAGCAGTGACCGGCGCGGAACACCGCCCGCCCCTTCGCGTTGCAAAGAGGACGCAGCAAAAAGAGGAGCCACCCCATGGGCAATCCCGCCAAGGAAAAGAAGCTCACCGACGACAAGGAAAAGCTCAAGACGGTGCCCGAGGATGTCGGCGCCGAAGCCGAGCCCGACACGGGCCAGCCCGGTCATACCCGCCAGGAACAGCTGGAAACGCCGTCGACACTCGGCGAGAAGGGCCGCACCGGCACACCGTCCAGCTCGGGTGGCGATCTGGCCCGCGACATCGGCACGCGCGACGAGAAGAAGCGCGCCATAGAACGCCCGGCTGGTGCCACGCGCGTCCAGGGCGCCGACGAGAAGATCGACTAGGTCACCGCAACGACCCGCCTGAGCGGCCGCGCCGGCCTACTCGCCCGACCGGAACCGGTTGGTGATCGGGTAGCGCCGGTCGCGGCCGAAATTCTTCGGTCCGATCTTGACCCCGGGCGGGGCCTGGCGGCGCTTGTACTCGGCCCGGTTGAGCAGGCCCTCGATCCGCAGCACCGTCTCGCGGTCATAGCCTTCCGCGACCAGTTCCCGCACCGACTTTTCCTCTTCCACCAGGGCGTAGAGGATGGTGTCGAGCACGTCATAGGGCGGCAGGCTGTCCTGGTCGGTCTGGTCCTCGCGCAGTTCAGCAGACGGCGGCTTGGTGATGATGCGCTCGGGGATGACATTGCCGGCCGGTCCGAGGCCAGGCGGTGAATTGAGGCCATTGCGCCACCAGGCCAGTTCGAACACCTCGGTCTTGTAGATGTCCTTGAGGGCGTTATAGCCGCCATTCATGTCGCCGTAGAGCGTGGCGTAACCCACCGCCATCTCCGACTTGTTGCCAGTCGACAGCACCATCGGGCCGAACTTGTTGGACAGCGCCATCAACACCACACCGCGCGAACGCGACTGCAGGTTCTCTTCTGTCGTGTCCGGCTCGGTGCCGCGAAACGTCGGGGACAGAATGTCACTGAAGGCCCCGATCGCCGGCTCGACATCGATGATGTCATAGCGGATCCCGAGCGCCTCGGCACAGGCCTTGGCGTCCTCCAGGCTCTCCTGGCTGGTATAGCGCGACGGCATCATCACCGCCCATACCCGCTCCGCCCCGAGAGCATCGGTGGCGATGGCCGCGCTGATGGCGCTGTCGATCCCGCCGGACATGCCCAGCACGACGCCCGGGAACCCGGCCTTGTCGACGTAATCGCGCAGCGCCAGCACCATGGCCCGCCAATCGGCCTCCAGTCCCGACACGACGCCGCGCTTGGCCCCGCCTCCGGAGCGCCAGCCCTGCGTCGTACGCACCCATTCAGCGCAATCCAGGGCCTCCTCGAAGGCCGGCAGGCGCTGAGCCTCCTTGCCGTCACTGTCGAGCGAGAAGCTCGCCCCGTCGAACACCAATTCGTCCTGGCCGCCGACCTGGTTGACGAAGATCAGGGCGCGCGGCGATTTCCAGGCATCGAACCAGGGCCGGAAAGCGCCCTGGCGCTCGCGCTCTATGGTGCGCCGCCAGGGCGAACCATTGAGCGAGATCATCATTTCGGCACCCTGATCGATCAGCGCCTTGGGCACGGCTTCGGTCCACAGATCCTCGCAGATCGGCAGACCCAGCCTGATGCCCCGCCATTTGACGATTTCCGGCAGCGGTCCGGGCTCGAACACCCGCTTCTCGTCGAACACCGCGTAATTCGGCAGGTCGTGCTTGAACCGGAGCGCCACGAGGTGGCCGTCATCGATCAGCGCCACCGCATTGTGCAGCCGGGTCCCCTGGCGCCAGGGCAGGCCGACCAGGATGGCCGGCGCGTCCTTGGTTTCCGGGATCAGGCTCTCAAGCGCCTTGCGGCAAGCCTCGACCGCCGACGGCTTGAGCACAAGGTCTTCGGGCGGGTAGCCGAGCAGAAACATCTCCGGAAACACGACGAGGTCGGCACAGCGCGCCCGGCCCTCGCTGTGCGCTGCGCGCACCTTGGCTAGATTGCCGGCGATATCCCCGACGACGGGGTTGAGCTGGGCGGTCAGAATGGAGATACGGCTGGTCATGACAGCGGCTTAGACCGGCCCGCCCGGCACGGCAAGAGGCTCAGCTCCCGTACACGCGCGCCCCGTCGATGGCCCGCGCGGCGTCCAGCGCCCGCAGTCCGGCGATCCCCGGGACCGCCACCGGCGCCCCGTCCAGGACCGAGGCGATAAAGGCCTCGACATTGGCGCCCAGGGAATCCTTGGCGCTCGGATCCTCGGCGAAATCGGGATTGAGATCGAACGGCGTGGTGTTTTCAAACGTCTTGGCGATGAAGTCGATGTCCAGCACGCCTTCCTCGTATTCGATCCGCATCTTGCGATCGCGCTCATGGTGCACACGGCTCGACACCAGCTCGGCGACACAGCCATTGTCGAAGGTCAGCGTGGCGTGGGCCACGTCCGGCTCGCCACTGCGGCCCGCCTCCGTGCGGCCTTTGACATCCTTGACCGCCGCGCCGGCCAGGGCGATGGCCAGGTCAAGATCATGCACCATCAGGTCGAGCGTCACGGAGACATCGAGATTGCGGTCCGAGGCCGGCCCCATGCGACGCGCTTCGATCCGCCTGGGTTTGGCGGGCACGCGGAACAGGCCCATGGCGTTGAACACGAAACGCTCCTGATGACCGACCTGGAGGATGCAGCCCTTCGAGGAGGCCAGCGCGATCAGCTCGCGCGCTTCCTCGACCGTCGAGGCAATCGGCTTTTCCACCAGAACATGCTTGCCATTGGCCAGCGCCGTGGCGGCCGCCTCGAAATGGTGTACCGCGGGGCTCGCCACTGTGACCACGTCGACCTCGCTGATCAGCTTGGCCAGATTGTCATAGGCGGCTGCATCATGCTTGGCGGCGAGATTTCTTGCCCGGTCACCGGTCGGCTCATAGACGCCGACCAGCTCGGTGCGGGGATTGGCCGCATACTTGGCCGCGTGGAAGCCGCCGAAAACGCCTGCACCCACCACGCCGGCCCGCAAAATCCTGTCACTCATGATCATCGGCTCTCTGTCTTGGTCGCGGGGTCAATAGCGGTCCGGGCGAAGCGATCAAGCTCAGCTTGCATCACCTCTTGTTTCAAACGCGCGCGGCATGGCGGCTCGACGCCGTACCGATTCATCGAACCATAGCATGGCGATTTGGTGACTTCCCCGCGTGAACTGCCAATTCGCTTGATCCCATGCCAACCCGCTTTACCATGCCCGATCAGGGACAAGGGGCCAGAATGACCACACAGACAGACTCGGGACATGAGGCGGGTGGCAGTGTCGCCCGACGGGACGCGCTCGACGGCGTAACCCTGGCCGCCTTCGATGTCGACATGCGCATTTTCCGCACCATGTGGCATTCCCTCGTCCACACCCCGCGCGTGGCCCTGGCGGCCATCCAGGGCGATTTCACGACCTATCTGTCGCCGGTGCGCGTCTTTGTCGCCCTGTTCAGCTTCCAGTTCCTGATTGCCGCCCTGTTCGGCATGCCTCTGACCATGGGGCTCGAACACCTCACCAACGACGTGGCAAGCGACGAGACCGCGGCCTGGCTGGCCGGCGGCCTGGACGCCGATGGGAACATTCCGGACGCGGACGCGGTCAACACGACACTGGAGAACTGGAACTCGATCCTGATCTGGCCGCTCACCGTGCTGGCCTCCCTGCCCTTCCTGCTCCTGTTGAAGCTGTACAAGCCCTCCCTGCCCTTCTGGGCCCACGTCCAGATGTACCTGGTGCCGAGCAATGCCAGCTATGTCCTGCTCATCGCGCTGATGCCGCTGGCCCTGCTCGATTTGGGCTTCCTGGCGCTCGGTCTGGCCTTGTCGCTGTTGCTCTACCTTGTCGTCCTGGGCCGGCTGATCGGGCGATTCTACAGTCGCACCCGGCTCGGCGCGACGCTGCGCCTGCTCGGGCTGATCCTCCTGCTTCCGGTCACGCTGGCCATCAGCACCGCGGGCCAGTTCATCACCACCCACCTCATCCTCGAAAACCAGTACGGCCTGTCGATGATCGGCCTGATCGAGGCCAACCTAGGAGACTCCGATGAAATCGCGTGAAGTCCACCTGAAATCCTACCTGAAGGGCGAGCCCAAGCCGGAAAATTTCGAGCTTCTCGAGGCCGAGATCGGCTCCCCCGGCGACGGCGAGGTCCTGGTCAAGAACCTCTACATTTCCGTTGACCCGTACATGCGTGGCCGCATGAGCGGCATCAAGACCTATGTCGACCCCTTCCGTCTGGACGCCCCGATGGAAGGCGGCGCCGTCGGCGAGGTCATCGAAAGCAAATTCGATGGTCTCAAGCCGGGCGACCACGTCAATTCCATGTTCGGCTGGCGCGAGGCCTACACGGCGCCCGGCAAGCTGGTGCAGAAGATAGATACCAGCCTGCTGCCGCCGCAGGCCTATCTCGGCATCGCCGGTCTGACCGGCATGACCGCCTATGTCGGCCTCAAGCGCATGATCGATCTCAAGGAGGGCGAGACCCTGTGGATGTCCGCTGGCGCCGGCGCCGTCGGCTCGGCCGGCATCCAGTTCGCCAAGGCCATGGGAGCGAATGTCATCGCCACCGCCGGCGGCCGGGAAAAGTGCGACTTCGTCAAGTCGATCGGCGCCGACGAAGCGGTCGACTACAAGGCCGAGGACGACCTCACCGCCGCCATCCAGAAGGCCGCCCCGAAGGGTATCCACGCCTATTTCGAGAATGTCGGTGGCGACCATTTCACCGCCGCCCTGGCCAATCTGAAACAGTATGGCCGGATTGCCTGCTGCGGCATGATCCAGCGCTACAATGATGCGGAACCGGCCCAGATCACCGACAACCTGACCTTCATCGTCGGCAAGTCGCTCAAGATCCAGGGTTTCATCGTCACCGACCACATGGACATTCTCGGCGATTTCATCAGCGATCTGGGAGCCTGGATGCAGGCCGGCAAGATCCAGCCGGCCGAGACCGTCAAGGACGGCATAGAGAATGCCACCGGCGCCTTCGCCGGCCTGTTCTCCGGTGAGAACACCGGCAAGATGCTGGTGAAGATCTGACCATGGGCGGCGACGGCAAGTCGGACCTCGAAGCGATCAGCGAGGACGCGCTGGGTTTCAACCTGCGCAGCCTGCGTACCCTGCGCGATCTCGTCATCCGGCCAGCGGCCGTGATGCACGCCTATGCGGCGGGGGACCGGGAGACCTACACCCCGGCCCTGCGCATCTGGCTCGGTCTGTTGGGTCTGCAATTCTTCTTCGCCGTGTTCAGCGGCGGCTATGGCGGCTTGATGACCCGCGAGATCGAGCAGGAGCCCGAACAGGCAATGGCCGGCCTGCTGGCCGAGGTCGGTGTCGATGCTGCCGCCTTTGCCGACCGGATGGGCGAGATCATGAGCTTTCTGCAGGCCCCGGTAGTCGGCCTGTTCACCGCCCTGACCATTTTCCTGCTCGGGGTCTGGAACCGGGAGCTGACCCGGACCGCACGCTTCAATATCGCTTTTGCCATCCTGTCGGGCGGGTCGGTCGTCGGGCTCTTCTTAGCGCCTGTCGCCGTGCTCAATCCCGGTGCCGCCGCATTCGCACTCCCCCTGATCGGCCTCGCCTATTTCATAACCTTCTATCGGGGCGGCCAGGGTTTGCTCGCGAGCACCCGGACCGGTGCGGCGGTGCGAGGTCTGGTGCACAGCAGCGTGACGCTGGCCCTGGTCTTGCTGGCCGGTGCCGTGGTCGGCATGGTGTCAGTCACGATCGCCATTTTCACTCTGGCTGACGTGACCGTGTGATGACCGAGCTGGTGACCCGCCTGCAGGAGCGGGGACGCGACCATCTCCCCGGTCTTCTCGGCCTCGAGCTGACCGCCGCCTCGAACGAGGCTATCGAGGCCCGGCTCCCGGTCACCGAACAGGTGATGGCCCCGAATGGGTTTCTCCATGCCGCCAGCGTGGTCGGCCTGCTCGATACGCTGTGCGGCTACGGCACGATGGCCAATCTGCCGGAGGGGGCCAGCGGCTTCACCACCATCGAACTGAAGTCAAACTTTCTCGGAACGGCTCGCGAGGGTGTGGTGCTCGGACGATCCACCCCGGTTCACCGCGGCCGCTCGACCCAGGTCTGGGATGCCCGGGCCTGGCGCGAGAGCGATGGCCAGACGATCGCCCTGTTTCGCTGCACGCAAATGGTGCTGTGGCCGAAGCCGGCCTGACCCGAGCCTAGTCGCGCCGGCTCAACCGACCCAGCGTCCAGCCGCCGACAATCGCCGCGAACAGGGGCGACATCATCTCGCCGGCACCGACCGTGTAGGCCAGCCCGTAGGCCGCCAGCGCCGCCGCAAGTGCGAAGGGCAGCATGCGAATCGGTAGATTGCGCGTGGTGGCGTTAGGAGGCGGTTCACCCTGATACATGCCTTGCAGGGTACGCAATTCAGGGGCCGAAGCCCAGTTTTCCCCGATTTCCGGCAGAAAATGCAGTAAATCGGCGCCGATTCACCTGTTGTGTCTTGCAATGAGGGAGCGTTGTCGGCCTTGATGGTGCGTCAACGAACACGTGGCAGCCGGCCGGGCGCGATGACCGTGCCTGCCGGACCACGACAACTGGGGGGAACCCTATGAACAAGTCTGATCTTGCCAAAGCCGTCAGCGATAAGACCGGCCTGTCCCGCACCCAAGCGGGCGAAGCCGTCGACTCGGCGATCGAAGCCATCATTTCTTCGGTCAAAGAGAATGACAGCGTGCAGCTGGCCGGTTTCGGCACCTTCTACGCCAAGCACCGCGAAGCTCGCGAAGTCCGCAATCCGCGCACTGGCGAAAAGATGATGTCCAAAGCCAAGACCCAGGCGGCTTTCCGCCCGGCCGCGGCCCTGAAAGACATCTAATCAGACCTTCAGGTTCTGAAACGAGAACGCCGCCCGGAGAAATCCGGGCGGCGTTTTCTGTTGGCGGGCCTGATGAAACGCGAAGAAGCGCTACTCCGCCGCGTCGGCGGCCGAATTGTTGGCCCGCACCCGCTTCAGCGATTCCGCGATGCGGAAGGCCATGTCGAGAGCCTGGTCGGCATTGAGGCGCGGGTCGCAATGCGTGTGGTAGCGCGATGCCAGATCGGCCTCGGTCACCGTCTTGGCGCCGCCGACGCATTCGGTGACATCACGGCCGGTCATCTCGAAATGCACCCCGCCAGGATAGGCACCCTCGGAATAGAGCACGTCCATGAAGCCTTCCAGCTCGGTCAGGATGCGGTCAAAATCGCGCGTCTTGTAGCCCGAGCCCGTCTTCATCGTATTGCCGTGCATCGGGTCGGACGACCACACCACCTTGCGCCCGGCCGACGTCACCGCGCGCGCCAGCGCCGGCAGGCGCTCGCGCACCGTGTCGGCCCCCATGCGCACGATCAGCACCAGGCGCCCGGCCTCGTTGTCCGGATTGAGCGCGTCGATCAGGGAGAGCAGCTCGTCGGCCTCGATGGTCGGTCCGCACTTGACCCCGACCGGATTTGAGATCCCGCGCGCATACTCGACATGGGCGCCGCTCAGCTGGCGTGTCCGCTCGCCGGTCCAGATCATGTGGGCCGAGGTGGCGTACCACTGCCCGGTATTCGGATCGCGCCGCGTCAGCGCCTCCTCGAACGGCAGGTGCAAGGCTTCGTGGCTGGTGAAGAAATCGACCGCCTCAAGCGACGGGGCATTGTCGCGGCCGATGCCGCACGCCTTCATGAAATCCAGCGCTTCGGAAATCCGCGTCGCGGTCTCCGCATAGCGCTCGCCGGCCGGGCTGTCGGCGACAAAATCCTGGGTCCACTGGTGGACGTTCTGCAGGTCGGCATATCCCCCCGAGGCGAATGCACGCAGCAGGTTGAGGGTCGAGGCCGACTGGTCATAGGCGCGCAACAGGCGCTGCGGGTCCGGCTCGCGCGCCTCGGCGGTGAATTCCGGCCCGTTGACGCTGTCGCCGCGATAGCTCGGAAGGCTGACCCCGTCGATGGTCTCGATATTGGAGGAGCGTGGCTTGGCGAACTGGCCGGCAATGCGCCCCACCTTCACCACCGGTTTGGTGGCGGCAAAGGTCAGCACCACGGCCATCTGCAACAGCACGCGGAAAGTATCGCGCACGCCTTCGGTGGAGAATTCCTTGAAGCTCTCGGCGCAGTCACCGCCCTGCAGTAGGAAGGCACGCCCCTCTGACACCTCGGCCAGCTGGCGCCGCAGCTTGCGCGCCTCGCCGGCGAACACCAGGGCCGGCCGGTTGGCCAGCTCGGCCAGCGCCCGCTCGAGCGCCGCCTCGTCCTTGTAGGTGGGCATCTGCTCGACCGGCTTTGAACGCCAGGAATTCGGGGACCAGCTCATTTACTCGGCATCTCTCAGTTCGGGCGGAATCCATTTTTCCTTCATCGTCACCAGTTCTTCCGCACTGGTGGGATGGACCGCACAGGCGGCATCGTATTGCGCCTTGGTCAGGCCTGCCTTCACGGCAATCCCGGCCAGCTGGATCATCTCCGGCGCGTCGGGGCCGACAATATGCACGCCAATGACGCGCTCTGTCTCGCCATCGACCACCAGCTTCATCAGCATGCGGCTGGCCTCGCCGGACAACGACAGCTTCATCGGCCGGAAATCGGTCTTGTAGATGTCGACCTTGTCGAACCGCTTGCGCGCTTCCTGCTCGCTCAGCCCGACCGTCCCGACCGGAGGCTGGGTAAACACCGCCGAGGCGATATTGTCGTGATCATAGCTCGTCTTCTCGCCGCCATACAGGGTGCGCGCCACGGCAGCCCCCTCGCGGATCGCCACCGGCGTCAGATTGACCCGGTTGGTGACGTCACCGACGGCATAGATGTGGTCGACACTGGTCTGCGAAAATTCATCGACGCGTATGGCGCCCTGCTCGTCGATTTCCACGCCGGCCGTTTCCAGCCCCAGCTCCGCCGTGTGCGGCTTGCGGCCGATGGCGAACATCACCGCATCGGTCTCCACCTTGTTGCCATTGGACAGGTGTACACACTTGCGTCCGTCGGTTTCCTCGATCTTCTCGAATACGGCGTGGGTGATGACCCTGACGCCGGCCCGCACCATCTCCTCGTGGACATGGGCCCGCACATCGTCGTCAAAGCCGTTGAGCACGGTATTGCCGCGATAGACCAGGCACACATCGACGCCCAGCCCGGCAAATATCTGGGCGAACTCGCAGGCGATGTAACCGCCGCCGGCGATCACGATGTGCTCCGGCAGCTCCTCGAGGTGAAACGCCTCGTTGGAGGTGATGGCCAGTTCATGGCCCTCGAGGTCCTGCGGCACCGACGGTGCTCCGCCGACCGCGACCAGGATGTGCTTTGCCGTCACCGTGCGGTCTTCCTTGACCAGGCGCAGCGTGTGCGCGTCCTCGAACACGGCCCGGTCGTCGATGATGTCGACTCCGGAATTGTCCATGTTGCGCTGGTAGATGCCCGACAGGCGATCGATTTCGGCATCCTTGGCCGCGATCAGCTTGGACCAGCTGAACTCGCTGTTCCCGACCGTCCAGCCATAGCTTTCCGCCAGCTTGAAGCTCTTGGGGAATTCCGAGGCATAGACGAGCAGCTTCTTGGGCACGCACCCGCGGATCACGCAGGTTCCGCCGACGCGGTACTCTTCGGCCACCGCGACCCGCTTGGCGCCATACTGCTTGGCCATGCGTGCCGCCCGCACCCCGCCCGAGCCGGCTCCGATGACGAAGAGGTCGTAGTCGTATTTCTCGGTCATGAGGCTGGTCCTGCTGCCGTGCGCTGGTTTTTAATCCCTGGAGTCCAGATAGGCCTGCACCCGCGGCATTGCACGTTGTGCAACTGCCATTCCCCAGTTTTCGCCCATCCGGGCCGACGCCTGCATCACATCCGGCATTTTTTCCATCAGGGAGCGCCCGAGTGGCGTGTCATAGAATTCCACCGCGGCACGAAGCTCCGCTTCGGTGAAACTATCCGCATAGACACCGATAATCCCGTCGCGCAGTTCGGGCTCGCTGGCCTGGAACTCCTCAACCAGAATGCCAACGAGGTCATCGAGCTGGTCGCTGGTGAGGGTTGGATCGGCCGCCAGGATCTGTTGCCGCATGACCGGCACCATCAGGTCGACCATGTCCATCGCCAATCCGGCCGCACCGACCTGCTCGGCCATGCGCTCCGCGAGCTCCCGGCGATCATCGGCGACGACCGGGGCAGCGGCCAATCCGCCGGCAAGGGCCACAGCCAGTGTGGCGCCACGCAAAAATCTGAACATGGGTTTCGCTACCCCCTCGCTTACAATTCCATCACCCGCGCTTCATTGTCCTCGCCGACAATCACCACCCGGGCGATGTCGATG
Source organism: Maricaulis sp. CAU 1757 (assembly GCF_054482675.1). Taxonomy (NCBI): domain Bacteria; kingdom Pseudomonadati; phylum Pseudomonadota; class Alphaproteobacteria; order Maricaulales; family Maricaulaceae; genus Maricaulis; species Maricaulis sp. CAU 1757. The sequence continues at coordinate 139,127 of NZ_JBTLRI010000002.1, read as the reverse complement.
AAAAGGCCGTGCTCGACCACGCCGGGGATGTGGCGCAACAGCGCGTCGGCCGCATTCGGGTCGGGCAGGTTCACACAGGCACAATCGAGAATGAAATGCCCGCCGTCGGTGAGGTATGGTTCCAGCCCGTCGCCCTTGCGGCGGAGCTGCACGTCCGGCCGCATCACCCCGGCCTTGGAAAGCGCCTGGTAGATCTGCCGCGCCGTAATCGAGAAGCCGAACGGATCGACCTCGACCGGCAGCGGGAACTTGCCAAGCGAGGAGACCAGCTTGCTCTCGTCGACCATGACCACCATCAGGTCGGAAGCCGCGGCGATGATCTTCTCGCGCAGCAGGCAGCCACCGCCGCCCTTGATCAGGCGGAACTGGCCGTCGACCTCGTCGGCCCCGTCAATGGTCACTGACAACCGGTCGACATGATCGACCTCGATCAGCGGCACGCCGTTCTCGCGCGCCACCTGGGCGGTGCGCTGCGACGTGGCCACGCCCCGCACATCGAGCCCGTCCTTGATCTTCTCGCCCAGCAGGCGGAGGAAAATCTCGGCGGTCGAGCCGGAGCCGAGGCCCAGGGTCATGCCGCTTTCGACATAGTCGAGAGCGGCCGCTGCGGCGTGAGCCTTCTGACGATCGGCACTCATGAATCCACCCCTCCCAGCAGGACGTATTTGAGCTCGGTGAACTCCTCCACGCCCCATTTGCCGCCTTCGCGACCAATGCCCGACTGCTTCATGCCGCCGAACGGGGTCGAGGCCGAGCCGACCATCGGCGCATTGACGCCCACCATACCGAATTCGACGCCTTCCGACAGCCGGTGCACCCGGTTGATATCGCGCGTGTAGACATAGGCCGCCAGCCCATACGGCGTGGCGTTGGCGAAACGGATGATCTCGGCCTCGTCCTCGATCCGGTAGAGCGAGGCCACCGGCCCGAAAATTTCGCCACAGGCAATGTCGTGATCCGCCGCCGCGCCCTCGATCAGGGTTGGCGCATAGAAGGCCCCGCCCAGCTCGTCCTCGAGCGAGCGGCCACCGGCCACGATCCGGGCGCCCTGGTCACGCGTCCGCTCGACCAGACCGGCAATGCGGCGTACCGCCTCGCGGTGGATCAGCGGGCCAACTTCGACGCCTTTCTCGAATCCGTCGCCGACCTTGAGCCTGGCGATCCGCGCTTCCAGCGCCGCGCTCAGCGCGTCGGCAATACCGGGCTGGACGATGATCCGGTTGGCCGACACGCAGGTCTGCCCGGCAGCGCGGAATTTCGACGCCACAACGCCATCCGCCGCAGCCTCGACATCGGCATCGTCCATGATGATGAAAGGCGCATTGCCACCCAGCTCCAGGGCCACGCGCTTCACCCCCTTGGCGGCCTGCCCCATGAGCAGCTTGCCGACTTCCGTCGAGCCGGTGAAACCGACCATGCGGACCGCGTCGGCGCCGGTCAGTTCCGGACCGATCTCGGTCGGCTCGCCACACACGACGTTGAACACGCCGTCGGGGATTCCGGCGCGCTTCGCCAGCTCGGCCAGGGCCAGCGCCGACAGCGGCGTGTCCTCGGCCGGCTTGACCACGATGGTGCAGCCCGCCGCCATCGCCGGAGCGCACTTGCGGGTGATCATGGCAACCGGGAAGTTCCACGGCGTGATGCACCCGACCACCCCGACCGGCTGGCGGATGGTCCAGCCGCGCGTGCCCGGGAAGGGCGTCGCCAGCGTTTCGCCGTGAATGCGCTTGGCCTCTTCCGCCGACCATTCGACGAAGCTGGCCCCGTACACCACCTCGCCATGGGCCTCGCGGTGGACCTTGCCCATTTCCAGCGTGATCAGGGTGGCCAGGTCGGCCGCATTCTCCAGGATCAGCGCATGCCAGCGCATCAGAATCTTGGCGCGCTCGAACGGCGACACGGTCTTCCAGCTTTCGAACGCCTTGCTGGCGGCTGCTATGGCGGTGCGAGCGCCGGCAGCCCCGACGTCGGCGATGTCGGCTAGATGAGCGTCATTGGCCGGGTTGGTCACGGCAAAGCGCTTTTCGGCGCCCATCCACTCGCCATCCACGAAACTGTCCGTCCGCCACAGCGACGGATCGGTCAGGCGGTCCTTGGCACTCATCTCGCTCATTCCTTTTCGGCCTTGGCGGCCTGCTTGCGGGTCCGGAAACTGTTGGCCCAGCCCGACTTCGACACCTGGCGGGCACGACCCAGCACCAGCGCGTCGGGTTCGACATCACGGGTCACCACCGTGCCGGTCGCCGTGAAGGCGCCCTCGCCCACCGTCACCGGCGCCACCAGGCAGGTATTGGAGCCGATGAAGGCCCCGGCCCCGATCACCGTTCTGTGCTTGTCATAGCCGTCGTAATTGCAGGTGATGGTCCCGGCTCCGATATTGGCCCCGGCACCGATCTCGGCATCACCCAGATAGGTCAGGTGAGACACCTTGGCGCCCTCGCCCAGCCGGGTCTTCTTGATCTCGACGAAATTTCCGACCTTCGATCCTGCGCCCAGTTCCGCCCCGGGGCGCAATCGGGCAAACGGCCCCACTGAAGCGCCGGCTTTCACATGCGCGCCTTCCAGATGGGAGAAAGCGTGGATCACCACGTCCTCTTCCACCGTGACCCCCGGCCCGAACACCACATGGGGCTCGACCACGACGTCCCGGGCAATCAGCGTATCGTGTGACAGGAACACGGTCTCGGGAGCCTGCAACGTCACCCCGTCGCCCATCAGTTCGTTCCGGCGGCGGGTCTGGAAGGCGGCCTCGGCGGCAGCCAGGTCCTGACGCGAATTGACGCCCAGCATCTCTTCCGTCTCGCCGGTCACCACCGCCGCCCGGAGACCGCGGGCGCGGGCCAGACCGATAATGTCGGTCAGATAGTATTCTCCGTTGGCATTATCGTTGCCGACCTCGCCCAGCAGGTCGAAAAGCAGGTCGGTGCGTGCTGCCAGGACGCCGGAATTGACCAGCTTTACCGCCCGCTCGTCCGCCGAGGCATCCTTGAATTCGACGATCCGCTCGAGGTCGCCCTCGGCATTGACGATGAGGCGGCCATAGGCAGCCGGGTCGTCCGGTTCAAAGCCCAGCACCGCCACCGCCGCACCGTCGTCCAGGGCTGCAAAGACGCGCTCCACCGTCTCCGGCCGGATCAGCGGCGTATCGGCATACAGCACAATGGCCTGGTCGCTGTCAGCTCCCACCGCCTCGCGGGCCGCCAGAACGGCGTGCCCGGTGCCCAGCGGCGGATCCTGCAGCGCGGTCCGGCAGCCCAGTGCCTCGGCCGCGTCCTTCACCGCCGGCGAATGCGCGCCATACACCGTTACCTTGCTGGTCGCGCCGGTCTGCTCGGCCAGGTCCACCGCCCAGTCCAGCATCGGCCGGCCGCCCACCGGGTGCAGCACTTTCACCGTCTTGGACTTCATCCTCGTGCCCTGGCCGGCAGCTAGGATGATGGCGGCGCGCGAGTGAGGCATGAGGGCTTCCTTGTCTCTGCGGGCCTCTCTTCGTTGAGAGACGCCCTGCGTCACAGAATCGGCAGGCTGCGATGACGGCGCTATAGCCTATCGCACGAGGGCAGGTAAGCATGCATCCTGCGCGTTGCTAGCGGAAAGGCTTGTTTTGATGCTGGATAGTACCGAGGCCGCCCTGTTTGACGGCGCCGCCATTGCCTTCGATCTCGACGGCACACTGGTCGACACAGCGCCCGACCTGGTGCGGGCGCTCAATGCGGTGACCGCGCCGCACGGCGTGCCGGAAATCCCGGTCGGTGATGTCCGCATGATGGTCGGGCGCGGCGCCCGTGCCCTGATCGAGCGCGCCTTTGCCCGTCATGAGCGCCCGCTCGAGGCAGGGCTGACGGACCAGCTCGTCGAGCGCTTCATCGACATCTATCGCGACGACGTGGCGGCGCGCAGCCTGCCCTTTGCCGGAGTTGAACCGACCCTGGCCTGGATGTGCGAACGCGGGGCCGTCCTGTCAGTGTGCACCAACAAGCCATCGGTCCTGGCCGACCTGCTTCTGTCGCAACTGGGTCTTGAGGGGTATTTTGCCCGTATCATCGGGCCCGAACGCACGGCGGCCAAGAAGCCGGCGGCGGATCACCTGCACGATGCCCTGGGCCGTGGCTATGCCCGCGCGGCCCTGGTGGGCGACAGCCTGCCGGATGTCGAGTCGGCGCGTGCCGCCGGCCTGCCCTGCATCGTGATGAGCTATGGCTACAGTGAAAACCCGGCCGACTCGCTGGGAGCCGACCGGGTTATTCATGCATTCTCGGATGTACCGCGCACGCTTGCCAGTGTGTGGCAGGCGCCTGCATCCTCTCGCGCCTGATCAGGCGGTACGGCGCTCGCGACCCGTGTCGTTGGCCGGCCGGGTCGGCATGCCGTTGACGAGGTTGGAACGCACGTCGGTGCGCGCAGAGCGCATGGCCGGCATGAAGCCGGCGTCGACGAGATCAACAGAAACGTCGTAGCCGCGCTCGGCCCAATAGGCTTCGATGCGCGCTTTGAGACGACGGGCACCTTCCGGTGTGCAAAGGTCGTTAGACATGACAAATCCTCTAACTCGGCCGGAGCTGTCCCCGGGCCGGGAATTGCTTCCAATCGGATGATTGACGGGGACAGGCTCTAAAGCCGCACTCCCAACGTGGGGGAGGCTGATATATGGAGCGAACGCATATGACGAGGGAAAGCTGGCGTGGCAAGTTGTCGCACCCCCGGAACCGTTCGGCTGCAAGTCGACAACGCAATCCTGTTGACCCCTGAAAAAGCGGTGCTTATACGAGCGCCTTCCGGAATACCGGGCGATTAGCTCAGCGGGAGAGCACCTCGTTCACACCGAGGGGGTCACTGGTTCAATCCCAGTATCGCCCACCATTTCCAGTTTTCCTCAGATCGATCTCGGGCCCGGTGCGACGATTCGCGCCCGCCTCTGCCTGCGTGAATCTGAATTCACGGCTTGCGAAACATTCTCAAAAATGACACAGGTGCGGCCACAAACCCGAGATCAGGTGTGCCATGAAATCCGTACCTTGCCTTGCTTCCGCCCTCGCCCTTGTCCTGACTGCGTGCTCGCAGCCCGCTCCGACGCCGACCGAAACGACGGAGAGCCCGGCCGCACCAGCCAATGCCGAACCGCGCGAGGTCAATATCTACAGCGCGCGCCATTATCCCAGTGACGCCGCGGTCTACGCCGCCTTTACGGATGCCACAGGTATCGAGGTCAATCTGATCGAGGCCGGCGGCGACCAGCTCATCGAGCGTATCCGCGCCGACGGGGCCCGCAGCCCTGCGGATGTCATCATCACAGTCGATGCCGCCCGCCTGCACCGCGCCGAGGAGGCCGGCCTGTTCGCCGCGTCCGACTTCTCCAACCTCGGCAATACGATCAACGGCAACCTGATCGATCCGGACGGCTATTGGGTGTCCTTCGCCAAGCGTGCCCGGGTCATCGCCGTATCGAACGACCGCGTGGAGCCGGGCAGCATCACCAGCTACGCCGACCTTGCCGACCCGCGCTGGGATGACCGCATCTGCGTGCGTGGCTCGGGCAATGCCTACAACCAGTCGCTTCTGGCCTCGATCATCGCCCATGAAGGCGAAGCGGCGGCGGAAGCCTGGGCCGGCGCCATCGTCGCCAACATGGCGCGCCCGCCGCAGGGCGGTGACCGCACGCAGATCCACGGCGTTGCCGCCGGCGATTGCGACATCGCCATCGTCAACCACTATTACTACGCCATGATGGCGGCCTCCGACGAAGCTGCCGACCAGGCCGCCGCCAATGCCGTCCGCCTGGTCTTCCCGGACCAGGACGGCCGCGGCACCCACATCAACGTGTCGGGCGCCGGCGTTGCCGCCAATGCCCCGCATCCGGATGAGGCCCGGGCCTTCATCGCCTTCCTCCTGGAGCCGGAAACCCAGCGCCTGTTCGCCGAGATGAGCAATGAGATCCCGGTCACCGATGCCGCCTGGGAGAATCCGGTACTGGCCGACATGCTGCCCTTCTCGGAGGACAAGCTGAACGTCTCCGAACTGGGCGATCACAACGCCACCGCCCAGCGCATCTTCGACCGCGTCGGCTGGCAGTGATTGGCGAGGCGTGAGCCGGTGAGCACAGTGGCGTGAGCACACGACAGCGATCCCGCTGGCTGCCGGACCGCGCGACGGCCCTGGCCATCCTGGCGGCGCTGATCTGCGCTGCCCCGGTGTTTGCCGTCGCCTGGATGGCGGTCAGCGGCGAGAGTGGTGATTACCTGCGCCATCTCGCCTCCACCCGCCTGCCCGCCTACCTGCTCAATTCGGCCGTGGTGGCGCTGGTCGGCGCGCTTGGTGCCGGCCTGATCGGCACCGGGCTCGGCTGGCTCATCGCCCGCACCGAGTTTCCCGGCCGTGCGGCGCTCAGCTGGATCCTCATCCTGCCGCTGGCCATCCCCGCCTATGTCGCAGCCTACGCCTGGCTCGACCTCAGCCAGGCCGGCGGCGCGCTGCACACGGCGACAAACGGCGTTTTCCCGACCATACGCGGGGCCTGGGGCGCCGGCATGATGTTCGCCCTTGTCCTCTACCCCTATGTCTATCTGCTCGCCCGTGACACCTTCTCGGGCCAGTCTGCGGATGCCTACAATGCCGCCCGCACACTCGGCGCCGGTCCGGTGTCCGCCTTCCTGCGCACCTCCTTGCCGATGGCCCGTCCGGCCATCGCCTCCGGAGTGGCCTTGGTCATCATGGAAAGCCTGGCCGATTACGGCACGGTTTCACATCTGGGCGCGCCAACCCTGTCGATCGGCCTGATCCGTGCCTGGAGCGGGGCCGGATCGCTGGTTGACGCGGCCCGCCTGTCGGTGGTCCTGGTCGCCATTGCCATCATCGTCTTCGGCCTCGAACGGGCCCAGCGCCGGCGCGGTCGCAGTGTCAACGCCGCCGGCCGCCACAAGCCGTCGCCGCGCCACGAGCTGCGCGGCATCTGGGCCATCCTGGCGCCTGTCCTCGCCGCCCTGCCTCTCATGCTCGGTCTCGCCGTTCCGATGTTGCGCCTCGGCTTCCTGGCCCTGCGCACCGACGCTGCCAGTGGCCTCATGGCGGCGAGCTGGCACAGCTTCCTCCTGGCGGCCGTCAGCGCCGTCCTGGCCGCCCTGCTCGGCCTGGCGACCGCCTACGCCCTGCGCACCCGGACGCCGGTCGCCGTGCTCGCCGCGCGGGCCGCCGGCCTCGGCTACGCCGTACCGGGCGCCGTCGCCGCGGTCGGCGTGATCGCCATCCTGTCAGGCACCCAGGCCATGCTCGACCCGGCCTGGCAGCGCCTCACCGGAGCGGTCTTTCCGGTCCTGCTGACCGGCAGTGCCGCAGCCCTCGTCTTCGCCTATCTGTCGCGCTTCGCCGCCGCCGCCATCAGCCCGGCGGAAGCCGCCCTGATGCGCGTCACACCCGCCCTCGACGGCGCCGCCCGCACCCTGGGCGCCAGCCGTGCCGAAACCGTGCGCCGCATCCACTGGCCGCTCATCGCCGCCGGGGTCTCGTCCGCCGGCCTGCTGGTCTTCGTCGAAGTGCTCAAGGAATTGCCGGCCACAATGATCCTGCGCCCGTTCAACTTCGACACCCTGGCCATCATTGCCCACAACTACGCCAGCGACGAACGCCTCGGCGAGGCCGCCCTGCCTTCGCTCCTGATCACACTGGTCGCCCTGCTTCCCATGGTCTTCGTGGCCCGCTACCTGTCGCGACGGCAGGAGGCCGGGGAGGCAAGATGAGCGAGCGTGCAACCATATTGAGCATCCAGGGTGCGGAACGGCGCTACAATTCCGCCCATGTCGCGCTAAACGGCGCCAGCCTGGACCTGCATGCCGGCCGCATCACCGCCCTGCTCGGCCCCTCGGGCAGCGGCAAGTCCACACTGTTGCGCGCCATTGCCGGCCTTGAGCGCCTCGACGGCGGCACCATCGCCCTTGGCCATACCGTGTGGAGCGACCGGCGCACCCATCTGCCACCGGAACGCCGCAAGGTCGGCATGGTGTTCCAGGACTACGCCCTCTTCCCGCACCTGTCCGCCCTCGCGAATGTCGCCTTCGGCCTGAGCGGCAGTGACGCCAGGACGCGCGCCATGGCCCAGCTGGAAGCCGCCGAGCTGGCCCACAAGGCCAGGGCCTACCCACACGAATTGTCCGGTGGCGAGCAGCAGCGCGTGGCCCTTGCCCGCGCGCTCGCTCCCGAACCCGCCGTGGTCCTCCTCGACGAGCCCTTTTCCGGTCTCGACCGACGCCTGCGCGGTGAACTGCGCGACCGCACTGTCGACGTGTTGCGCGCCGCCGGCACGACGGCCCTCATGGTCACCCACGACTCCGACGAGGCCATGGCCGTGGCCGACGAACTGGCCCTCATGGACCAGGGCCGCATCATCCAGACCGGCCTGCCGGAAGACGTGTGGATGCATCCGGGCAGCGCCGTCGCGGCGCGCCTGCTTGGTGATGTGGAAATGGTCAGCACCCGGGTCGCGGGCGGCCGGGCCGAAACGCCGTTCGGTGCCGTTGAAACACCGGGCTTCAAAGACGGCGACAAGGTCGACATCCTGATCCGCCCGCGCGGCCTCAGCTTGTCGGCCGACACGGACGGCTCTTTCACCGTGACCCGCCGCCGCTCCGCGGGGACGCATCTTGTGATCAGTTTCCAGGGCCACGACGAGCGCCTGTGGACCGCGCATGCACAATCGCCCTCACCGATTGGCGAGGGCGATCAAGTCTGCGTGGTGCTGGATCCGGTCTTCACCACCGTGGTGGCGGGTTAGCCATTGTCAGCCCCGCTTCGGCCGTTTTAGGCTCGGCGAAGGGGAACCAAGACAATGTCCGTACTCAGTGATCTCAAATACAATTTTGCCAATCTGACCAATTTTCGCGGGCGCGACAGCCGGGACCGTTTCTGGCCCTTTGCTGGGCTGATCCTGCTGTTGGGCTATTTCGGGTCGATGCTGGCCATGATCCCGCAAATGACTGAATTCATGGTCCAGGCCTTCCTCACTCCTCCGGACGCCCCAGCCGATGTCCTGCCGCTGTTTTCCGGTCTCATGCGCGGCATGGCGCTGGTCTCGGCCCTGACAGTGGCGTCGCTGGCGGCGGCGGTGACACGACGCCTGCGGGACCGCGGCGTGTCGAAAGCCTGGGGTGTGGTCCCCGCCATCCTCGTATTCACCGGTATGGCCGTCATGTACACGCTCTTCCGGCAGGCCCTCGTCGGCGAGCCGGACATGACCCTGTTTACCCTGGGCATGGCCAACAACCTGATCTACCTGGCCGCCTTCGCGGCGCTCTTCCTGCAACTCGCGGGGAACAGCAAAAAGGCGCCGCAGACCCGTTGAGACCGAGACAAAGCCGACCCACCGGACAGCAAAAACCCCCGCCGGTTTCGACGGGGGTTTTTTCATTCGGTCAGCACCAGCGCGCCTACTTCGCGGCGCGCTTCTCCTCGATCCGGGCACGGGCGATCTCGTCGGCGATGATGTTGGACGGACGGCCCTCGTTTTCCGACTGGTCGAGGATTTCGCCCAGGGTCTTTTCCAGACCGATCAACTTGCCCTTGACCCATTCAGGATTGAAGTCGCCGGCGATCTCGCCCATCACATTGATGATGCCGCCGGCATTGAGCACATAATCCGGCGCATAGATCTTGCCGCGCTTGAGGATGGCTTCGCCCATGTCGCGGGTGGCCAGCTGGTTGTTGGCGGCACCGGCAATGATCTTGGCCTTGATCCGGTCAATGGTCTCCGGGTTGATCACCGAGCCCAGGGCGCACGGCGCGAACACGTCGACGTCCTGGTCGTAGATCTCGTCGAGGCCGACAATGGTGGCGCCGTGCTCGTCCCGGATCTTCTCCATGCCGGCCTGGTTGATATCAGTGATGAAGAGCTCGGCGCCCGCCTTGGCGAGGTGACCGCACAGATAGGCACCGACATGGCCGGCCGCGCCCTGGACGGCGATCTTGACGCCTTCCAGGCTCGACTTGCCCAGGCCCTTTTCAACGCACACGCGGATGCCGCGGAACACGCCCTCGGCGGTGACCGGTGACGGGTCACCCGAGGCGTCTTCGCCTTCCGGCAGACCGACCACGTGCTTGGTCGAGGCGCGGACCGCCATCATGTCGTCCGGCGACACGCCGACATCTTCAGCCGTGATGTACAGGCCACCCAGGCTTTCCACCGCGCGACCGAAGGCCTCGAACAGGGCGCGCCGGTCGAAATCGCCTTCCGGCTTCATGATCACCGACTTGCCGCCACCGATCGGCAGGTCCGCCATGATGTTCTTGTAGCTCATGCCCTGGGACAGGCGCAGCACGTCATTGAGGGCCGCGTTGGAGTCCGCATACGTCCACATGCGACACCCGCCGCAGGCCGGACCGCTCGCCGTCGAGTGCACACCGATGATCGCCTTCAGGCCGGTGGCTTCATCCGTGGCGAACAGGATGCGCTCATGATTGTCATAGGACGCGTGCTCGAAAACGCTCATGACGGTCATTACCTTGTTTTGCAGGGGCAGCCGCGAGGGCTGCAGGATCGGGCGTCGAGATACCCGCTCAGGCAGCCGCGCACAAGCGTTGGAAGACAGCCCGATTGGCCTTCAACCTAACAATTCTTTTATGCGGCAGCGCAGCATCGGCAGGATTTCCGAGGCGAACCAAGGATTGCGCTTGAGCCAGGCATTATTGCGCCAGGACGGATGCGGCAGCGGGAGAAAGTCCGGACCGTAGTCGGCCGCGTGCCGGACCGTCTCGGTCATCGTCTTGTGCATGCGCGAAGCGAGATGGAATTTCTGGGCGTACAGTCCGACCAGCAGGGTGAGGCCGAGCTGTGGCAGCTGCTCGCGCACCGCCGACTGCCAGAGCGGCGCGCACTCCTTGCGCGGCGGCAAATCGCCCCCGGTGGCGTCGAGCCCGGGAAAACAGTAGCCCATAGGGGAAATGGCCACTTTCGCGGCGTCGTAGAACACGTCCGGCCCGATCCCGAGCCAATCGCGCAGGCGGTCGCCGGACGGATCGGTGAAAGGCTGGCCGGACTTGTGCACCCTGGTGCCGGGCGCCTGGCCGACAATCAGGACACGCGCCGTTTTGCTGGCCTGGATGACCGGGCGCGGCTCGTGGGGCAGTTTTCCTGCGCACACCCGGCAAGCCCGGATGTCGCGCAGCAGCGTATCAATATCCGGGGCGGCCAATCCGGTAGACACCCTTGAACGTGTCGGGATCCTCGACCGGCTTGCCCTTGCGCAGGATCACCACCTTGCCCTGCTTGGCCAGCCGGATGGCGGCCTGCCGGACATGGCCGAATTTGCGCTTGTGGCGTTCCGCGTCGACGGCACGCGCCGCATCGGCGGGCGCGATCGAGCGGCCTTGTGGACATGCGGCCACCAATTTCAGGATGGCCTCTTCGACGGGATCGTTTTGTGCGCTATCGGTCATGTCCTCCCTTTAGGCCGTTCGGGCCGTCTCCGCCAGAGGTCCCATGCGCCGCGATCACCGCCCCTACTGGATGCACGCCCTCTGGGAGCGCTTCGAGAACCGCTGGGCCCGCCACTTCCTGCTGCCGCACTTCGACGCCATAGGCCGCAAGCCCAAGATCGTCCAGCCCTGGCATGTCGAGGTGTTCGGCCCCAACATCACCGCCGGCCACCACCTGCACGTCGTCGCCAACCGTGCCACCCCTGTCCGCCTGACCGTGTGGTCGCCGCAGGAACGCCCCGGCACGATCACCCTCGGCGACGCCGTCTTCCTGTCCGGCGGCACCCGCCTCCTCGCCGCTGGCGAGATCACCATCGGCGACGCCGCCCTGATCGCCCATGGCGTGGTCATCAGCGATTGCGACTGGCACGGCCTCTACAACCGCGTCGACCCGGCCCCGCCCTTCAAGCCCGTGCGCATCGGCAAGAATGTCTGGATTGGTGATGGCGCCTTCATCGGCAAGGGCGTCACCATCGGCCACCACGCCGTCATCGGCGCCCGCGCCGTCATTACCCGCGACGTCCCCGCCCACGCCGTCATGGCCGGCAACCCCGCCCGCGAAATCAAACGCCTCGACCCCGGAACCCCCATGAAAACCCGCCTCGACCTGTTCGACGGGACGCCGGCATTGGAGCGCTTCTTCGACCAGGCGTATCGCGATCAGCTGGCGCGGAATTCGACGTTGGGCTGGTTGAGATCGCGGCTGTTCCCGCGGCGGGGGGATTAGAAGAGGAAAACGACAAGTAGTGAACTAATACCGACTTAACCACGGGACAATGGTAACTTTCAATGAAATATACCCGATCATTTAAACTCGCACCTGCAATTATTCTATTGGCATTAATTTTGTCGGGTTGCCCCCCCAAAGATGATAGGCTTTGGTTCCGAGATGTTGCCAATGGCGGCCTTCTGTTTCAGTACGGGGAAATAAGCCTTCTTGAGGAAGACCGGTCATTTCCATACAATCCATGCCCCTCCGACCAACTTGAAATCTGTTTCAATACTTTGATTCCGATCTACATCCCATTTGATATTGATCTATTAGTCAGTACATATCTAGACAGAAGCTGCATTGAGCGGACCGAAAGATGCGGAATGCAAATCGAAGGGGTGGGGGTCTATTACGTGACGCACGCGGTCTCACCTGCAAACTACACCTTGGAATGTGTCGGTTGCCGGTCCGACACGTCTGTACTTTATGGCTTTGTCGATGGGGCACTAATGTCAATCTTGATACTTGGTCGAGACGGGACCAGCCGCGTACTAGTGAGAACTGAGGCTCGGACAATCATTGAGTAACCGGGACCTACTCCGTGTTACGAAGGCAATAGGTGGTGACAAATAACCAACCAGATCGCCTTCAGGCATCGCGCCCAGCGGAGAAACAACAATCGCATGCCAGCCAGCGGGCCTCAGTCAGGCGTTGAATGGGGTGGTGCGGGCGCGACACGGCCCGCTTTTATTGCTCCGATGCAAAGCGAATCCAGCTCCCCACTTTCCGTCATCCCACGGTGCCGCAAAGCGGCATCCGGGGGACCTCAGCTAACAAGGCGACGGAAAGAGCGAGGTGATCGCGGCTGGCCTGTTGGGTGAGGTCCCCCGGACCGCCACTACGCGGCGACCGCGGGATGACGATGGTGAGACAAGCAAAACAACCGGTCAGCGCGGAGCAAACCCCTTCTCCCCGGGGAGAAGGTGGCCCGAAGGGCCGGATGAGGGGGAAGACACCGCCCTCTCAGGATAGCGCCCGCAGCACAAAAACCCTCTCCAGACACACCCACGAAAAAGGGCCGCCCCATCGGGACGGCCCTGATCCGCTTCACCGCTTCAATCAGTCTTCCAGATCGAGCAGCGTCTCCCAATCCAGATCGGCCGCCGGCGGTTCGCCGCCCGGGCCGGTCAGGTAATGCTCCAGCCAGTTGAGCTGGCGGTGGGCATAGTCGAACTGGGCCGCCGCCATGCGGTTGCCATGGCCCTCGCCCGGATACAGCACCAGGCGCACCGGCGCGTCGCCGGTCTGCTTGAGGTAGCGGTACAGGATGAAGGATTGCGACGGGTCGACCCGCGTGTCCGCCTCGCCGTGCATGATCAGGGTCGGCGTGGTCGAGCCGGCGGCGTTGTAGCTGGGGCTTTTCTCCAGGTACATCTGCCAGTCATCCCACGGGTTGGTCACGAAGTGAACGTCGACCATCTCCACGGGGATTTCCGTCGTCCCGTGAAAGGAGATCAGGTCCGTCAGCGCCACGAAGGGCACCGAGGCCGCGAAATGCTCGGAGGCGATGGTGGCGCCCCAGGCCGAGGCGAAGCCGCCATAGGAGCCGCCGGTAATGCCCACCTTGTCGCGGTTCACCAGGCCTTCCTCGACGAGGTAGTCGATGCCGTCGAGCAAATCGTGGAACTCGTCACCCGGCGCGTCGGCATGGTCGAGGCGGATGAAGTCAGCCCCGCGACCCGTCGAGCCCCGGTAGTTCGGGTAGAGCACGGCCATGCCGCGTCCGGCGGCGATGTGGCCCGGCCGGCTGTAGCCGGTCATCCAGCCATTGGTGTCATTGCCTTCCGGACCACCGTGCACGGTCATGATCAGCGGCCAGCCGCCCTCCGGGGCGCGGCCGCGCGGCGTGATCAGCACGCCCTCAATCTCGACCCCGTCCCGCGCGGCATAGCGGATCACCCGCTGTTCGCCGAAGGCGATGTCGTCGAGCCACTCATTGTGCGTGGTCCAGCGCTGCGCCGCACCGCCGGCCTCGGCCACGTAGAGCTCGTTCGGATGCTCGGCCGCGTCCGCGACCATGGCCATGCGGCCCGAGTCGGCGCTGTAGGACAGGGAGTGCGCGACGATGCCATCATGCATGTCGCGGCTGATCTCGCTGCCGTCCGGCGCATAGGTGACGATGCCGCTGGCCGTGCTGGCGTGCACCAGGGCGACCAGGTTTCCGTCCGCCGTCCAGTCGAAGGCCTGCACGTGCTGCTCGGCATCGCCGGCAATGATCGTGAAGTCGCCACTGTCGACGTCGGCGATGTGCAGCGTGCCGGCAATCGAGTCGGCCCGGTCGACCGCGGCCAGGAAGGCAAAGCTCTCCCCGTCCGGCGAGAAAACACCGCCGCCGGTCTTGCCCGGCGTCTCGATCACCGCCTCGACCGAGCCGTCACCGGCATCGACGATGTGCCAGCGCTGGCTCATCATGGCGTCGTCGACCAGCGCCGTTGGCGCCAGGGTGACGGCCAACATGCGGCCGTTCGGCGCAATCGCCATGTCGCTGGCATGACCCGGCAGGTCGAGCCGCGTGGCCTCGCCGCCCTCGCTGTGCAGGCCGACCCGCCAGACATGGGTGAATTCCTCGTCTTCCTCGTAGACCCGGGCCCGGAAGCCGCGATCTGCGAGCTCCTCGACCATCGGGTCGGCCTCTTCCTGGGCGAGGATGTAGAGCGTGCCGTCAGCGGCGAAGGCATAGCTGGAAATGCCGGCATCGTGTTCGAACACGCGACGCGCCTCGCCGCCGCCCAGGCCGATCTCGTAGAGCGCGGTGTGGTCGTCATCGCCGCGCCGGCTCAGGAAGGTCACGGCATGGCCGGCCGGATGCCAGCCCACGCTGCCGATGGAATGCTCACTGCCGATGAAACGGGTGCCCTCATTGGCAGCCCCGGCAATGAACAGCTCACGCATCGAAGTGCCGTCATCTTCGCCCTCAACCACATTGCGTGGCGTGGAGACGGTGTAGGCGACACGCGCGCCGTCCGGCGAGATTTCGGCCGAGCTCACCGATTGCAGTTCGAACAGGTCGGCGATTTCCAGCGGACGCTCGTCCTGGGCCCAGGCCGGCAGCGTCACCGCCAGCGCGGCGCCGGTTGCGATTAGATATCTCATGAAACTCCCCAATCAGCGGGGGTGTCCTCTCCCTCGGGACACCGTTGCAGGGGAGATTAGGTCAGGACGGAGCGATTTCGAAGCCCGTGCGTGAGCGCTCTGCAGTTGTCGGCCCCTAGAGCCCGAACACCCCGCCCGGAAGCGCGCCCACGGCCGCGCCGGTCATCAGGGTGGCAAGCGTACCGGAGATCAGCGCCTTGGGCGCCAGCTCCAGAATGTCCGCCCGCCGCGTCGGGGCGATCGCCACCAGGCCGCCGGTGAGGATGCCGACGGAGGAGAAATTGGCGAAGCCGCACAGCGCATAGGTCATGATCAGGCCGGTGCGCGGGCTCAGCTCGTCGCCGACCTGGGCCAGACGGTCATAGGCATAGACCTCGTTGAGCGCCGTCTTCAGACCCATCAGCGAGCCCGCCTGGGTCGCCTCGCCCCACGGGATGCCGGCCAGCCAGACGATCGGCGCGAACAGCCAGCCGAGGATGCGGTCCACCGAAAGCGGCGCCCCGAACATCTCCGGCAGCGTGCCCAGCAGCACGTTGACCAGCGCCACCAGGGCGGTGAACACGAGCAGCATGAAAATGATGTTGAAATAGAGGCGCATGCCGTCCGAGACACCGGTGGTCAGCGCGTCCATGGACGAGTGATAGATGTTCTGCGTCACCTTCTCCTTGGCCAGCTCGGCCTCGGGCACCGGCTCGGCCGGCATCATCAGGCGCGACAGCAGCACCGCGGCCGGCACCGAGATCAGCGAGGCGGTGAAGATATGCCCGGCGGCGCCGTCGATGACGCCGGAGAGCTGGCTGACATACAGCGCCATCACCGAGCCGGCGACGGTCGAGAATCCGACCGTCATGATCAGGAACAGGTCGGCCCGCGTCATGTCCGGCAGGCGCGGCCGGATCAGCACCGGACTTTCCGTCATGCCGAGGAAGATGTTGGCGGCCGCACCGAGGCTGGCCGAGCCGGACAGGTTGAGCAGGCGGCGGAAGGCAGCGGCAAAGCCGCGCACGAGGAATTCCAGGATACGCCAGCGCCACAGCAGGGCCGACAGGGCCGACAGGACGATGACCATGGGCAGGGCCTGGAAGGCGAAGATGAACAGGCCGCCGGCGGTGTCCGGATTGATCTCGAAGGGCGCTGGCGAGCCGGCCAGATAGCCGAACACGAACTGCGCGCCTTCATTGGTCACTTCCTGCAGCACCGCGACCACGCCGGTCAGCGATTCCAGGAAGGCGCGGAACGGGGCCAGGGTGTAGAGCAGCCAGGCGATCAGCAATTGCAGGCCGATGGCGCCCAGTAGCAACTTGACCGGCACCGATTTGCGCGGTCCCAGCAGCCAGGCCAGGCCGGCCAGGGCAAACAGGCCCACAAAGCTGCGCAGCTGCAGCAGGATGTCGTCCATTTCGTCCCCCGGCACCGGAAAGGCGGGACCATATTCCGCCGCCCCCCGCGGCGGCAAGCGCTTGCCACAACGCGCAGCAGCCGGAATGCTGGACCGCATGGTTCGAACACCCGTCAAAACGCCCTGTGTCCAGGTTTGCTTCGTTGATCCGAAAGCGCAAATCTGCGTCGGCTGCTTTCGCACCATGACCGAGCTGGGGCGCTGGACGCATTACAGCGACGCCGAGCGCGACACCATCATGGCCGAGCTGCCGTCCCGCGAGGCGGCCTTCCAGGCCAGCCGCAAGACCGGGGGGAAACCGACATGAGAGCGATTCTCGGCCGGGCCGCCCTGCCGCTGCTGATCCTGGCCCTGCTCGGGCTCGGCCTGCGCTTCATAACCGACGCCTGGTGGACCACCCTGCCACCGGTCACCCGTCTGACCTTCATCGGTCTGGTCCTGGCCCTGCTGGGCCTGGCCCTGGTTGCCGCCGCCTTGGCTCCGGACCGCACCCCCCACCGCAATCTCGTCGCCTGGGGGGCCGTGGCGGCCTCGATCGGCGGTGTCATCATTCTCGACAAGGACCATGCGGACTGGCGCTACCAGCAGGTCTGGGGCGCCGCGCCCGACCTGTCGGCGGCCACATTCACTTTCGGCGATGCCACGCGTCTCAGCGACGGGTCCATCGTGCTGGACCGGAAGTTCGACGGCCACTTCTACATCGACGCCGACATCAACGGCGCCGTCATCACCTTCCTGGTCGACACCGGTGCCACTGGCGTCGCCCTCAGCCTGGAGGATGCGCGCCAGGCCGGCATCCGCACCGACCGGCTGGACTATTCGCTGCAGACGCGGACCGCAGCCGGGCTGTCGCGCGCCGCCCCGGTCACCATACGCTCGCTCAACCTGGCCGGCCGGCGCTTCGACAATGTCCCCGCCCACGTGCTCACCGGCGGTGACCAGTCCCTGCTCGGAATGAGTGTTCTGGAACGCTTCGAATCGATCGAGATTCGCCGTGACCAGCTGATCCTTCGCTCCTAGGCCTGGCCGCCCAACCACGCCTCGCGGATCAGCATTACGCCGACGACGATCAGGCCGACGGCAAAGAAGCGCTTGAGCTTGCGCTCGGGCAGGCGGTGGGCCAGCCGGGCGCCGACCGGGGCGACGAAGAAGGCGCTGCCGGCCAGCAGGGCAAAGCCCGGCCCGTTCACATAGCCCAGCGACCAGGGCACGTCCTGCTGGCCCCAGCCATTGGCGATGAAGCCGAGCGCGCCCGGCACGCCGATGGCGACACCGAACACGGCCGCCGTGGCCACGGCGCGGTGGATGGTCTTGCCGCACAGGGTCATCAGCGTCACCCCGAAGACGCCGCCGCCAATCCCCATCAGCGCCGACAGCAGGCCGATCAAATTGCCCAGGCCGACGCGCGCCAGCCCGCCCGGCAGCTCGTCGCGCAAGCGCCAGTCGGGACGGCCGAAGAAGAATTGCAGCGACAGGACCAGCGCCATGCCGCCGAACAGGCCGGTCAGCACGCGGCCCGGCACCAGGTGCGCCACCACCGAGCCGATCAGCGTGCCGGTGACGATCCACGGCACCCAGGCCCGCAGGACGGCGAAATCCACCGCGTCATGCTTGGCGTGCGCGCTGACCGAGCGCAGCGAGGTGGCCACAATGACGGCCAGCGAGGTTCCGACCGCGACATGCATGATGCGGTCGCCCTCATAGCCCAGTGAGGTGAAGGCGTAATACATGGCCGGCACCATGACGACGCCGCCGCCAATGCCGAACAGGCCGGCGATCAGGCCGGCCAGCGCCCCGGTCGCCGCCATGGCCAGAACCAGGACAGCAATATCGGCCATCAGGCCGCCTCGCCGCGGCTGACGACTTCGTCGAGGGCCGCGTCGACGACCTCCAGCCCGGCCCCCTTGCGGGGGGCGCGTTCGGACAGCACCCGGCGCCAGTGGCGGGCGCCCGGCTGGCCGGCAAACAGACCCAACATGTGGCGCGTGATGTCGTGCAGGCGGGCACCGCGAGCCAGCTGGTCGGAGATGTAGGGTCGGAAGGCGTCGATGGCGTCGAGGCGGCTGGCCACCGGGTCTTCGCCGCCGAACACCCGGCTGTCCGCCTCGGCCAGGATCCAGGGCGTGTGGTAAGCCGCGCGGCCGATCATCATGCCGTCCAGACCGGCGCTCGCCTCCAGCCCGTGCGCGATGTCCTCTAGGCCCCCATTGAGAATGATCTCGAGCTCGGGGCGCTCTGTCTTGAGCTGGTGCACGAGGGCGTAATCGAGAGGTGGAATGGTGCGGTTTTCCTTCGGGCTCAGCCCCTTGAGCCAGGCCTTGCGCGCATGCACGGCGAAACTCGTCACACCGGCCTCCGCCACCATCTCGACGAAACCGAACAGCGCCGCCTTTGGGTCCTGGTCATCGACACCGATCCGGCACTTCACCGTCACCGGGACCTCGACCGCGTTCTGCATCGCCTTGACGCAATCGGCAACCAGCTCCGGCTCGCGCATCAGGCAGGCCCCGAAACGGCCTGACTGGACCCGGTCGGAGGGGCAGCCCACATTGAGATTGACCTCGCAATAGCCGAACGCCTCGGCAATGCCGGCCGCCTTGGCCAGGTCCGCCGGGTCCGACCCGCCAAGCTGGATGGCCACCGGATGCTCCTCGGCGCGAAACCCGATCAGGCGCTCGCGTTCGCCATGGATCACCGCCTGGTCAACGGCCATTTCGGTGTACAACAGGGCCCGCCGCGTCAGCACACGATGGAAGGCCCGGCAATGCCGGTCGGTCCAGTCCATCATCGGAGCCACTGAGAGGCGGCGGTCGGGGGTCTCGGGTGCAGTCATGGGCGCCACATAGCGTGCCCGGCCCGATCTGCCAATTCGCCCGTTCGCACCCGCCGTGTTTCGTATATTGATATTTATGCATATATGCACATATTAGGGGAAACGCAGAATCGCCCGGGTCTCCGGTGCGATGCCGGACCGGAGAACCAGTATGCCCACCGAATTCACGCCCTTCCTGTCGCTCATAGGCGGCCTGATGATCGGCCTCAGCGCTGTCCTGCTGATGGCCGGCACCGGCCGTATCGCGGGGATCAGCGGCCTGACCTCGCGCCTCCTCAAGAGCGATTGCGGACCCAGCGACCGCAGCCTGTCCCTGACCTTCCTGGTCGGCCTTCTCCTCGCCGCCCCGATCGGCCTGCTGGTGACCGGCCAGTGGCCGCAGCAGACCGTGTCCGACAACCTGCCCCTGATGGCCGTGGCCGGCCTGCTGGTCGGCTTCGGCTCGGTGTTCGGTAATGGCTGCACCTCCGGCCATGGCGTGTGCGGTATCTCGCGCGGCTCAGCTCGTTCGCTGGTCGCCACCGCCGTCTTCATGCTCACCGCCATCCTCACCGTCCTCGTGCAACGACACCTGATCAGCGCCTAGGAGTGCTTTGATGAAACACCTTCTCGTTCTGGCCGCCGGCCTGCTCTTCGGTTTCGGCCTCATCATTTCCGGCATGGCCAATCCCGCCAAGGTCCTCAACTTCCTGGACATCTTCGGCACGTGGGACCCCAGCCTCGCCTTCGTCATGGGTGGCGCCATCGCGGTCACCGCACCCGGCTTCTTCCTGTTGCGCCGTTCGGCCCGCCGCCCCCTGTTTGCCAACACGTTCCAGTGGCCGACCCGCAAGGACCTGGATGCCCGCCTGATCTCCGGCGCCGCCCTGTTCGGCCTCGGCTGGGGGCTGGCCGGCTTCTGCCCCGGCCCGGCCCTGACCGCGCTGCCGATGGCCGCTCCGGGCACGCTGGTCTTCGTACCCCTGATGCTGGCCGGCATGTTCATCGCCGCCCGCGCCGACACCCTGCGGCCCGTGAAAGCGTCGATCCCACCGGGCTCAGGCAAGGCCTGATCCGGCGCCGCCGACCCGTTTCAAAATGCCACTACCCCGTTCACCGACTTTCAATCCTGTCGTGATTGACTGTCGGATGAAGAGGGAGACCCCGATGGCAAAGGCAATTTTTCACAAGCACCAGCGCGTCTACGTGCGGCCGGTGGGAACATGGGCCCTGATCGAGCAGGTCAAGCCGCACTGGGTGAAGGACGTCGAGGAACCCGTACGAATATATTATGACTGCGGTCTGGGCCGCGACTTCGTCGCCGACGAGCTGTCGGCCGAGCAGGCATCGGCCGTCGAGGGCGGCGAATGGCGCGTGCTCCGGGCCCGCAACAAATGGCAATCGGCAGACGAGTGCGCGCACCACCCTCACCCGGGAACCTTTCCCGTTGTGGTCACCGAATCGATGGACTGGGGCGGCTGGCGCGTGCCGGCCGCGGAATACGATCGCGACCCGCAACGCATTGAAACTCAAGCCCGTCTTATCGCGAACAGCGTGCGCCTTCTCGGCTTTGCCGAACGCTTGCGCGATTTTGCCGAACAGGAAGGCGACCTGCCGGAAGCCCTGAACCAGCTGGTTCGCCAGGCCAAGGACGTGTTGCGCGAGGTCGAACTCCAGCCTGGTCCGGCCGGCGCCGGCAAAGCCCGCGACGCGGCTTGATCGCAATCCGAGAGCCAGACCGGCTCAAAAATCCTCTTAAAGCGCTCCTAACGATTAGAGCGCATTGCTAGCCAAAGTATCTAGAAGCTTTCTGGGCGACCCTGATGTCCCTGACTGAACAGCGCAACCGCTTCCTTTCCTTCGCCTTTGCGTCGTCCGATGTGCTCATCGAGACCGACCGCGATGGCAAGGTCTCCTATGCCGCCGGCGCAGTTGCGACACTGGGAACGCCCGAGCTGGAGGGCAAGGGCGAGGATCTGGCGCAGCGTCTGGACCGGACCTCACGCCCGGTCTTCATGGCCCTGTGCAAGCGCGTGCGCCCGGGCCGCCGCCTCGGCCCGTCCCGCGTGACCGTCAACGGGCGGGCCGCCAAGCTGTCCGGATGGACGCTCGGCAACGACGAGCAGGTGTGCTGGTCCCTCTCCTTCGACAGCGCCCACCAGCCAGAGGAACTCGATCCCCAGGCCTTCGAACGGGCCGCCGAGAAATCGATCGCGGAGGCACGCGAAGCCGGCGTCAAGATGGCGATGTCGGTGATGCGTATCGAGTGCGACGACGAGATCGAGCGCCTGATCGGCGAAGAGCAGGCGGAGCGCCTGTTCCAGTCCATCGCCGCTTCATGCGCCAATGCCGTCGGTTCCACCGGCGTGGCCCGCCAGATCGATGGCCGCCGCACCGCCCTCATCCACGACCGCAAGTGTGATCTGGCCAAGCTGGCCAAGGAGGTCGACCAGACCTTGGCCGACTTCAGTATCGACCCGGGCCGGGCCCGCATCGAATCGGTCGCGGACAGCCCCGACCTCGACCCGGCCACCGCCGTCCAGGCCTTCATCCATGCCGTCAACGAGGCCGCCGACAGCGAAGCCGTGCTCGACATTGCCAGCCTGCACGAAGTGGCCGACCGGCTGATGGCCGAGACCCAGCGCCGCATGCAGGAATTGCGCACCACCATCGCCGGCCGCGTGATCGAGCCCTATGCCCAGCCCATCATCGATCTGAAGACCGGCAAGGTGCACCATTACGAATTGCTGCTTCGCCTGCCCGGCGGCAAACCGGTCGAGGAGAGCGTCGGTTTCGCAGAAAGCACGGGCATCATCTACGAGATCGACTATGCGATGACCGAGATCGCGGCCGCCTTCCTGCGCGAGGACTATGACCGTCCCGCTCTGGCCGTGAACCTGTCCGGGCGCTCGCTGACCAATATCAACTGGGGCAAGCGCTTCCTGAAGCTGCTGGCCGACCTCAAGATCGACCGCAAGCGCCTTAGCTTCGAGCTGACCGAAACGGCCTCGGTCAAGAACACCACCGCAGCGAACAAGATTCTCGACAAGATCCGCGAGCGCGGCCACAAGGTCTGCCTCGACGACTTCGGTGCCGGCGCCGCGGGCTTCCACTATCTGCGCGATTTCCCCGCCGACATCGTCAAGATCGACGGTGCCTATGTGCGCAATGTGAAGCGTTCGGAACGTGACACTATCCTGCTGACAGGTATGATAGATCTGTGCAAGAAGCTGGGCGCCGAGACGGTCGCCGAGATGATCGAAACCGAGCAACAGGCCAAGCTGATGGCCTCTATGGGGATCACCTATGGTCAGGGTTACTATTTCGGTAAGCCTGTTCCGCTTAAAATGCTCGCCGATCCGAAATTCAGCGCGAATCGAGCCGCGTAAGCCCAAGGTAAACGACCCATGGCGGTAGACCTCAGCCGAGTAAAGCTGCTCATTGTCGACGACAATGGCTACATGCTGACGATCTTGAGAACGATCCTGCACGGCTTTGGTATCAAGCAAATCTTCGAATCCAAGGATCCGGCCGACGCGTTCGACATGGTCCGTTCGGACGCTGTCGACATCATCATCACCGACTTCCAGATGGATATCCTCGACGGGCTCGATTTCGTCCGTCTGGTCCGCACCGCCGATGACAGTCCCAATCCGCTGGTGCCGATCATCATGCTCAGCGCCTATTCGGAGAAGTCCAAGGTTATGCAGGCGCGCGATGCCGGGGTCACAGAGTTCTGCTGCAAGCCCATCACCGCCAAGGAAATGTTCGCCAAGATCGCCGCGGTGATCAATGAGCCGCGACCGTTTATCCGCAACAAGTCCTATTTCGGCCCCGACCGGCGCCGCGCCGACCCGGAAACCGCGACCTACAAGGGTCCGGAGCGCCGCAAAAGCCGTCAGAAAGCCGCCGCGGCAGCCGCCGAGAGCGACGGCGACGCCGATGTCGCCTGATGCGGCCCGGCAACCATGATCGCTGGTCGACATGACCAGACGACACACCGTAGTTTAGCGCCATGAATCAGATGCGCTTCGATACGCGCCCGACGTCCGGCTCTGCCTCGCGGGCTCCCTACGGGAGTACCGAGGCGAAACCGCGTTCACCGGGCCGCATGCGTCAGTCCGGCGCCATCTGGATCATCCTGGCCGTCATCCTGTTCACCATCGCCTATGGCGGCATCCTCCTGGTCAAGATCCAGCAGGAACGGGCCACCCTGGTGACCGAGGCGGAACGCTCCCAGGCCAATGCCGCGGGCTACCTCGCCGAACGCGTCAGCGCGCGCATCGCCGAGGCGCGCTACGCCCTGTCCTTCGCCAGCGCCGACTTGGCCGACGCCCCGGTCGACCGGATCGAGGAAGTCGCCCTCACCCGCCTCGAGGCGATCGCGCAGTCGGATCTGGTCAGTGCCATCGCCCTGCTCCTGCCGGATGGCCGCACGCTGCCGAACACCGGCAGCAGCGCCGATCTGCGGCCGCTCGGCGGTCTGGCACTCGACGCGCCATCCGGTCTGGCTGCATCCATCACCGAGGACGGTGCCCCCGGTCTTGTGCTCGCTGTCCCGGTGCAGCTGCGCGACGGCACGGTCGGCGCCTTTGTGGCGCGACTGGACAGCGAACAGGTCCTGCCCGACTGGGGCAGCGACCGCGTCGTCGCCCTCGCCAACGCCGATGGCAGCATGCTGTCGATCCGCCCGCAGATGAACAGTGTCCGACCCGGAACACCCCTGGCCCAACGCTTCGGTCTCGAACCCGCCGTTGTCGATCGCCTCGCCGACGGCGGAGGTGGCGCCACCTCC